>NZ_JAAEDL010000008.1 GCF_018129005.1 Neoroseomonas eburnea | reverse complement strand
GTCGCTGACCCATCGATGCCTCGCCTCAGCCTTCACGAGGCTCAGCGAATCACCCCATCATCCACTCACCAAGGCGTTTCGCAGAGGTCTCGGATGGAGCCGTCGGCCGCGACGGCGGCCATGTTGCCCAGGACGGTGGTGAGGAAGCCGGTGAAGGCCGCCTGATCCATCTCCCCCGACGCCATGGCGAATTCGCGGTGCCGGACCTTGCCGAGGCCCGAGACGTGGCCCTGGATGGGTACGTTGTAGGGCGGATCGGTGAAGACCAGCTGCGCTTCGGCGCCGTCGAGCAGCCGGCGGAAGGCCTCGGCATCGCAGGAGTTGCCGCAGAGGAGGCGGTGCTGACCGAGAAGCCAGAGATCACCAGGCTGGGCGATCGCGGTCGCTGCCGGCTCCGGGACCTCGTCGGCCGGGTCAGCACCGGCCGTGTCGACCGCGGAGATCAGGCGTTCGATGTCGCCGGTATCGAAGCCGGTGATCTCCAGATCGAAAGAGAGATCGAGGGCGGAGAGCTCCTGCAGCTCGGCCGCCAGGGTGGCGTCGTCCCACCCGGCCAGCTCGGCCAGGCGGTTGTCTGCCAGGCGATAGGCCCGAACCTGCTCGGGCGTGAGGTGTCCGAGCGGGATCACCGGCACATCGGGCAGGCCGAGCAGCTTGGCGGCTTCGACCCGGCCGTGGCCGGCGACGACCCGATCCTCGGCATCGACGAGGATCGGGTTCACGAAGCCGAATTCCCGGATGCTGGCGGCGATCTGCTGCACCTGCTTACGCGAGTGGGTGCGGGCGTTGCGGGCGGCAGGCTGCAGCGCCGCCGGCGGCCGGTTGGTCACCGACAGCGAGAGGCGCTTCATCCACTGGAGGTCGGGAGAGGAAGCAGACGCGCCGGCGGGGCGCCGGCGGAAACGAACGGAAGCAGACATGCATCATGCCCTTTACAGGACCGCCTGACGCTGTGCGTCAGACGGCAAGTGAAGAGGGCAATTGGGCACCGAACGTCCACACGCAGCACAAGCGCTACCGTGGCCCGCATTTGCATGCGGGACCCAATCGGTAGGACTGATGCTGCTCCGGGAGGTGCTGCTTCCGTACCTACTAGCCGCGGCCGTGAGACACGAACCGTTGCATGCCGAGGCACATAGTCGAGCTGCGGAAGCAAAGCAAGGTTTTGGGTCGTCCAATCTCAGGGCGCGCACAGAGGTAGCCAGAGACCCAGTAGAGACATTTGATCTCACACTTGCGCCATGGATCGACATCTGATCATGATTGGCGCCAAGGAGGAGACAAATGGCCAATCATGGTGGCGGTGCACTACGCGGCTTGCGGGTGCTCGACTTCTCTCATGTCATCGCGGGCCCCTACGCGACGCAGATCCTCGGTGATCTCGGAGCGGAGGTTACGAAGGTCGAGCCAGTCATAGCTGGCGATATGGGCCGTCGAATGGCGCCCTATAAGAATGATCAGAGTCATTATTTTACCTGCTTTAACAGAAATAAACGCAGTATTACGATTAATATTAAGTCTCCAGATGGCAAAAATATTGTCGAAAATCTGATCCGAACTCACGACATTATTGTAGAAAATTTCGGGCCCGGGGTCATGGATCGCCTTGGTCTCGGCTTTGAACAGGTGGCGGCGATCAATGATAGGGTTATCTACTGCAGCATCAGTGGCTTTGGCAGCACCGGACCGCTCGCAGGGAAGCGTACCTACGATCTGGTAACCCAGGCCCATTCCGGCGCGATGAGCGCCAATGGAGAGCCCGGGAGCCGCCCCCTGAAGATCGGGATCCCCATCGGCGACACTTCGGGATCCCTGTTCGCGGTGATCGCTGTGCTGGCTGCGGTTATCGAGCGCGACAAGGCGCCCGGCTCGCGGCGGATAGACATCGCTCTTGTCGACTGCCTGATGGCGACCCTGGCCAATCACGCAGGTCACGTCCTCGCCACCGGCAGGCAGACCGAGAAGCAAGGATCTTTCCATTACTTCAGCGTCCCCAACGGCACCTTCCCGGCCGCGGATGGCTACGTGGCAATTGCCGTCACCGAGGATCCTCAGTGGCGGCGGCTGTGCAGCGCGCTCGGCTTGCAGACGCTTGCCGAGGATCCCGACTTCGCGACGATGCCCGCTCGCGATCGCAACCGGGGGACCGTGGCACGGCATCTCGAGGCCGCGCTCGCGTCCCTCAGCGTCAGTGACGCTGTGGCCAAGCTCGATGCGGCGGGCGTTCCCAGTGGTCCAGTGCATTCCATCGTCGAGGCGCTCGACCACCCCCAAACAAAGGCTCGCGACATGCTCGTCGAGATGACACATCCGTCCTATGGAACCCTGCAGGCCGTCTCGCTGCCCGTGGGGGGCGGCCTGGCACGCGATCAGTTCTCGCCTCCTCCATTGCTCGGGGAGAATACAGCCGAGATTCTCAGGGAGTTGGGCTACGGCGAGGAGCGGATCGAAGCCCTCATCCGAACCGGTGTCGTCAGCTCCGCACCGCAAGAAGCAGAGCTGGACACGGCTTCGGCGGCCGCTGGCGGGAAAGCACTACGATGAGCGGCGTCCCTACGCCCTGGAAGGGCTACGACGACATCGTCGTCGGGGCATCCATTACCGGCCATGGCCGGACGATCACCGAGGCGGACGTCCTGATGTACACCGCGCTCACGACCGGCTTCCATCAACCGATCCATACCGACCTGGAATACGTCCGTACCCGCACGGGGTTTGCGGAGCGCCTGCTGCCCGGTCCGGCGATCATCTCCTATTCGATCGGTTTGCTAGGTGGGACGCTCGTGTATCGCGACATCACGGTTGCCTTTGCTGGGCTGGACAACGTCAGGGCCAAGACCCCGGTCTTTGCGGGTGACACCATCACGCCAGTGGCCACGGTGGCGTCGAAGCGCCTGACCTCCAATCCAGAGCGAGGGCTCGTCACCCTCTCCATCGAGGTGAAGAAGGCCACCGGCGAGACCGCGATGACCTATGAGTACATGCTGATGGTGACTGTCCTCTCATGACGGGGCCGGATGATCCTGACGCGACCCGCGGGGATCGGCGCGATCGCCGGCGCCGAACAGCAATGAATTCGACACGCGACCTGACCAAGGCGTCGCGCCTGGATGAGACGGACCGCGCGATCCTCTCGATGCTCGCCAGGAACTCGCGGCACTCCGCACGCGAGATCGCACGAAGGCTCGGAATCTCCGTCGGGGTCGTGCTGGATCGCATGAGCCGTTTGCAGCAGGACGGAGTAGTCCGCGGCTACCGAGTGGAGGTTGATCCCGAGGCAGTTGGTTACCCGCTGACGGTCACGCTGGGCATCCAGCTCGACGGCAAGGCATCCGTCGAGGAAGCGATGGCGGCGCTGATCGCAATACCCGAGGTCCATGTCGTTCATTGGGTAACTAGCCATTTCGACATGATCGCCACGCTTTGCATCGATGACCTGACCCGCTTCCAGACAATTCTGATGCAGCAGATCCGCGCCATTCCGGGCTTCCTGCGCTCGGAGAGCATGATCAGCATCATGCATTGGCGGCGTGTCGGCGGTCAGTTCGCCTTCATCTGGCCCAGCCCAGGTGAGTCGGATGAGGCGTCCGATCCATCGGAGGAGAGCGCCGATGACGAGCATCCCGCTAGCCAGCAATCGAGGTGAGCATGTCCGACCTTCCTAAGCGAGTGACCATTCGTGAGGAGGGCCCGCGCGAGGGCTTCCAGATCGAGGCTGCGACCATACCGACGGCCGACAAGGTCAGGCTGATTGAGGCACTGGCCGAGACGGGCCTAACCGAAGTTCAGTGCGTCTCCTTCGTTGATCCAAGGCGTGTGCCTGGCATGGCCGACGCGGATGAAGTCGCGCGCCTGGCCCGGCGTCGTCCGGACGTCCGCTATTCCTGCATCTGGTTGAATCAGAGGGGTCTGGAGCGCGCGATGCAGTCCTCTCTCGACGTGCTCGGCGAGCTCCAATGCGCAGCATCAGAGACCTTTGGCATTCGCAACAGCGGCCGCGATGCCGCTGCATCGCTGGCAGAGCAGCGCCGATGGCTCGAGACGTACCGCGCGAATGGCATTGCTGTGGAATCGGTCGTCGTGATGACCGCATTCGGCTGCAACATCGAAGGTGAGATATCTCCCTCAAAGGTCGTTGAGCGCCTTGCGCCCGTGCTCTCACTCGCGACGGAGTTCGACGTGAAAGTGCCGGAGGTGACGCTTGCCGACACGGTCGGCTGGGCGACGCCTCGTGCTGTCAGCCGGCTCGTCGGTGCGGTCCGTGAGCGCTGGCCGGATATCCCGGTTGGGCTTCACCTCCACGATACGCGGGGAACCGGCCTGGCGAACGCGTTTGCCGGGCTGCAGCTTGGCATCACGGCCTTCGACGCATCCTGCGCTGGCCTGGGCGGCTGTCCCTTTGCAGGCCACAAGGGTGCGGCTGGGAACATCTGCACGGAGGATCTCGTCTTCCTCTGCGAGGAGATGGGGATCGAGACAGGGATCGATCTCGATCGCCTCATCGAGTGTGCACGGTTGGCTGAACAAATCGTCGGTCATCCGCTGCCCGGGAAGGTCATGAATGGCGGCAGCCTCGCCGGCTACCGCCGTGCCGCGTGAGGAGGAGAGCGTCTTGTCGAACGAAGTGTTGCTGGAAGCGGCCGGTGGCGTCGCACGGATCACCATCAACAGGGAAGCTCGACGCAATTCGATCAGCCCCGCGGTCACGGCCACCATCGCTGACATGCTGGATCAGGTCGCGACCAGAAGCGACGTCCGCGCAGTCGTACTCACAGGTGTGGGTGACAAGGCGTTTTGCGCCGGGGCCGACCTTTCGCCTGGATCAGGCTCATTCGACCCGGAAGGCTCGAAGGGCGGCTCACCATATGTGCGGCTCTTGAAGACTGCCAGGGGCCTTCCTCAGCCTCTGATCGCGCGAGTGAATGGCCACTGCATGGCCGGCGGGATGGGCCTGCTCGGGATGAGCGACATGGCGGTCAGCGTCGACACCGCCCGGTTCGGGCTGCCGGAGGTGAAGATCGGCGTCTTTCCGATGATGGTGACGTCCGTCCTGCGAGACCTCGTGCCGCCGCGGCGCTACCGGGAGCTCTCGTTGACCGGCGAACCGATTTCAGCTGCGGAAGCCCTAGAACTCGGCCTGCTCAACTATGTCGTGCCGGCGGCCGAACTCGACGCCAAGGTAGCCTGGCTCCTCGCAAGGCTTCTCGACAAGAGCCCCATGGGCATACGGCACGGAAAGGCCGCCTTGAACGCCACGGAAGACATGCCGTTCGAACAGGCCCTGGATCATCTCGAGAAGCAGATCGATCTCCTCGCCCTTACCGAGGACGCCAAGGAGGGGCGGGCTGCTTTCAATGAGAAACGACCACCAGCCTGGCCGGGCCGGTAGGCGACAAGAACATGCGACATAGGGAGATCGCACCATGATTGGACGCCGCACATCATTGGCCGCGCTGGCGGCACTCATGCTGACCTGTCTCGGCTTCGATGCCAGCGCTCAGCAGAACTACCCGCAGCGCGTGATTCGTTGGGTCGTGCCCTTTGCGGCGGGCAGTGGCACCGATACCGTTGCGCGCATCATCGCCCAGAACGCTTCGGGCATCCTCGGACAGCAGATCGTCATCGAGAATATGGGGGGCGCGAATGGCGTCCTTGCTGCTCAGAACGTCGCGCGGGCTGCACCCGATGGATACACCCTCTTCTTCACGACCAACACGACGCACGCCGCCAATCCGAGTCTGATGCGGTCGCTCCCATACGACCCCGTGACGGACTTCGAGCCCATTGCGAGAGTGGCAGAGGCTCCGCTGGCCTTGCTGGTCAACAATTCGATCCCCGTGAACGACGTAGCTGGCTTGATCGCCTATGCCCGGCAGAACCCGGGAAAGCTCTCCTTCGGGGCAGGTTCGAGCTCCGCACAGCTCTCCGGCGAGATGTTCAGGCGCTTGGCCAACATCGATGTGCTCTACGTGCCCTATCGCAGCAATCCGCAGGCATTGAACGACGTCATCGGTGGACAGATCTCGTTCATGTTTGCCGATGCCATGTTTTGCATCAGCCAAGCTCGGGAAGGTCGGGTAAAGTGCCTTGGCGTGACGAGCCGGAATCGGTCCCGCCTGGCGGCTGACACCCCGTCGATGCACGAAGCAGGCGTGGATGGCTTCCACCTGACAGCGTGGTTCGCGATGTTCGCGCCCGCCAGGACCCCGAGGCCTATCATCGACGTCATCTACCAGGCGCTCACGCGCACGCTGTCAGATCCGGCGGTCGTGAACCGGATGCTTGCGACGGGCTTCGAACCGTCATTGCTGGGGCCCGAGGAAACTGCCGCCTTCGTCCAATCAGAGATAGCGAAGTGGGGCGCAATTGTCAGGGAGGCGGGGATCGAGCCGCAATAGATCGGGAGTTCGGATCACCACTCCCGGCCTTCTCGCCAAGGACTGGTGGTGCCCAGAGATCAGTACCGGCCAGCGCGCCCAGCACCGGACTGGTCCTGAACCCAGAAGCTTGCCTGGCGGAGAGGCGGCTTGGACTAGGCAGCCGCCAGCCTTTTCTGCGCCGCCAACGAAATGCGTTACGTCGCCTCGGTGTGGACCTTCGCAGTGCGGGTTGGCTGGGGGTGTCATGATGTTCGAGGCGTCGCTCAGCCGACCATGCTGAAGCCGCCGCTGACGCTGATCACCTGCCCCGTGATCCACGACGCTCCAGGAGAGGCTAGGTGCACGATCGTCGGCGCCACGTCCTCCGGCAATCCGAGGCGACGTAGAGGATAGGCGCGGGTGAGCTTGTCGCGATTTGCGTCGAGCCAGGCCTTGTCGGAGTGCTGCGTCTCGATCAGCCCAAGGCTGACCACGTTTGCCGTCGTCCAGGATCGCCCCAACTCGCGCGCCAGGGATTTCATCAACGCGATGGTGCCTCCACGTGCCGCGGCTACGATGGAAAGGCCGCTCTCGCCAACGCGGGAACTGTCGCCGACCAGGCTGATGATGCGGCCGTTCTTCCGCGCCTCGATGAAGGGCGCGGCAGCGTGGCAGCAATGCAGCGCGCCATAGAGGCAGGCATCGATCTGCGAGTGCCAGTCTTCCGGGCCGGTCTCGACGAAGCGCTTGCGCAGCGCGAGGCCGGCATTGTTGACGAGGATATCGATGCCACCGAGATCCGCCGCCACCTGTTCCATCATCGCCTTGACCGCGGCGTAGTCGGTGACGTCGGCCCCATATGCGATGGCGCGCCCGCCCGCGGCGACGATCTCCTTCACAACTGCCTCCGCCTCGGCCGCCGAACGACGATAGTTCACCGCGACCGCGGCACCTTCCGTTGCAAGGCCGAGGCAGATCGCGCGCCCGACATCGCGCCCCCCACCCGTGACGACCGCAACCTTGCCCGTGAGCCTGGCTTCCATGGAACTGTTCTCCTCAGATCTGTGTGCGAGCCGCCTGGATCAGCCGGAAGAGGCGTTCCGGCGTGACGGGCAGTTCCGCGATCTCGATGCCGAGCGGCGCCAGCGCGTCGCTGACTGCGTTGGCGATGGCGGCGGGCGCACCGATCGTGCCGCCCTCCCCCATGCCGCGATAGCCGCCGATGGTGGCCGGCAGTTCCGATTCGACGTGCGCGACCTCCAGCGAGGGGATCTCCGCCGCCGTCGGCACCAGGTAGTCCACCAGGTTCGCCGTCACGATCTGGCCGCGCTCGTCATAGATCACTTCCTCGAGCAGCGCGGCGCCAATGCCCTGGGCCACACCGCCATGGACCTGGCCGTCGACGATCATCGGATTGATCAGCCGACCGCAATCCTCGGCGACGACGTGCCGAAGGACGCGCACCGAAAAGGTACCCGGGTCGATCTCCACCATCGCGATGTGGGTAGCGGAGGCCGTAGTGCCGAAATAGGGGTCGTAGGTCTCGCTCGCGGACAAGTCTGGGCGGGTATCGCGCGGAAAGCGGCCCATCTCGGAATAGACGGCGCGCGCGACCTCGCGGAAGGTGAGCTCGCGGTCTGTGCCGGCGACCCGGACGCGGCCCTCCTCGACCTCGATGTCCGCCTCCGAAGCCTCCAGCAGATGGGCGGCGGCAGCCACGAGCTTCTGCCGCACCACACGGGCGGACAGCGTCGCCGCGCCTCCGGCGAGCACGGCGCTCCGGCTGGCATAGGTGCCCGTACCGTGCGGCACCGCGGCGCTGTCGCCTTGGACGATGCGGATATCGGCGAGCCTCGCGCCGAGTTCGTCCGCGACGATCTGCGTCAGCGTCGTCTCCAGCCCCTGCCCGTGAGAGGCCACGCCGAACTTCGCCGTCACCGCACCCGTGGAATCGATGCTGATGTCGGCCGTCTCGGTGCCTGTGTTGATCGGCATGCCCGGCGCGGCCGAGATGCGTGACCCGATGCCCGTCAGCTCTGCGTAGGAGGCGACGCCGATGCCGATCCAGCGTCCTGCAGCGCGCGCAACCTCCTGCTCCCGCCGCAGCGCCGCATAGTCGATCGTCGCGCAAGCGCTCTCGAGGCATTCCTGGAACCCCGAGCGATCCCAGATGATGCCAGAGCCGATCTTGTAGGGAAATTCCTCAGCTTTGATCAGGTTGCGCCGACGCAGCTCCACCGGATCGAGCCCAAGTCGGTGCGCCGCCATGTCGACCAGCCGCTCCATCACGAAGGTCGAGATGGGGCGCCCGACGCCACGATAGGGTCCGGTCGGTGCCTTGGACGTCGCAACCGCGCGCACATGGCCGCGATAGGAGGCGAGCCGGTAGGGGCCGGGCAGGAAGCTCGCGACCTGCACCGGCTCCAGTGCCGCCGTCCACGGATAGATCGAGGCGGCGCCGATGTCCCCCAGGATGTCGGCGCGCAATGCCAGCAGCCGGCCGTCCGCATCGAAACCGAGCTCCGCATCGACGATCTCGTCGAAGCCGTGGCTGGTGGATAGGATGTCCTCCATCCGGTCGGCGACCCAACCGATGGCCCGGCCATGCCGCCGCGCCAGCGCGGCGACCACCATCTCCTCGGCGTAGAGTGAGGCCTTGCCGCCGAAGCCGCCGCCAACATCAGGGGCCACCACACGCAGCGCGTGCCCCGGCAGATCGAGCGCATCGGCCAGGGCGTCGCGGATGATGCCGGGAATCTGCGTCGCACTATGGAGCGTCAGCGCGCCGCGGCCGCGCTCGATGGTCGCCAGGCAGGCGCGAGGCTCCATTGCGATCGGCGCCTTGCGGTGGAAGCGGAAGCGGCCGCCGACGCGGTGCGGCGCGGCGGCCATCGCCGCCTCGGGCTCGCCGCGCGAGAAGCTGCGGTCCACTAGGATGTTCGACGACGTCTCGGGGTTCAGCACCGGCGCATCGGGCTGCGCGGCGGCCTCCGGGTCGGCGATGTCGGGCAGCGGGTCGTAGTCGATCTCGACAAGTTCCGCGCCATCCTCGGCGATGTAGCGGCTCTCAGCGAGCACGGCCACGACCGGCTCCCCGACGTAGCGGACCTTCCCCGCGGCCAGCGGCCGCGTCGCCGTCGCCTGGTAGTTCGCCATGCGGGAGGTCGCGCGCACCGGGCGCACCAGCCCGTCGAGCTCGGCCGCGGTCACGACCGCGATCACGCCCGGCAGCGCGGCGGCGGCGGCGGCGTCCACGCCGCGGATGCGCGCATGGCCGTGCTCGCTGCGCCGGAAGGCCACGTGCAGCGCATCGGCCGGGAACAGGTCCGCGACATAGCTGCCCTGGCCGGCGAGCAGGCGCGGATCCTCGACGCGCCTGACCGCGCTGCCGACATGCTTCGGGCGGGTGGCCGCCTCGCTCACGCGTAGCCGTCCGCGTCGTGGCGCAGCGACTGCCACTGCGCCATGTCGTGGCCGCAGATCACCAGCACGCCCTCGGCCTCGATCGCGCGCACGCGAGCGTAGCTCGCGCGCGCCGCCTCGGCGTCGCGCATGTTGCGCGGCATGAGGTCCTCGTCGAGCACCTCGCGCAGCGGCACCGCGTCCCCGGCGATGAGGACGCGGCCATCGCGCGGCAGGTCCAGCAGCACGCCCATCAGCCCGGGCGTATGGCCGGGCAGTGGGATCAGGCGGATCGCGCCGTCGCCAAACAGGTCGGCCTCACCGTCGATGACGCGCATCGGCCGGCCGGTGTCCCATTCGCTGCGCAGGTAACCCCAGGCCTCGGCATCCGGGGCCGAGGCGGCGGCAAGCTCGGCGCCCTGCACGACGAAATTGGCATTCGGGAACATGGCGTTGGCGCCGGCATGGTCGAAATGCAGGTGCGTCATCACCACGACCGTCACCGCCTCCGGCCGCACGCCGAGCGCGGCAAGCGACGTGCCGACATGCTCCCCCGGTCCGTGCAGCGGTGGCATCGCTTTGGCGAGGCCGCCCCAGACGCCAGCGGGATCGGCCGCCGCCGCCGGGTTGCAGCCGGTGTCGATCAGCACGTCGCCCTTCGGGTGGCGCACCAGGAAGCAGGGCACGGGCGCGTCGAACGTCGCCTCGCGCGGCGCACCCGGGATGTAGGTGGCGCGGCGCAGCCGGATGCGGCCGCCGGACAGGAGATGCAGTTTCATGGCGTCGTCGTCTCCCGGCGCGCAGCTGCGGCGCGCAGCGCCCGCACGATGTTCTCATACCCCGTGCAGCGGCAGAGATTGCCCGACAGCCCGTCGCGGATCTCCTCGTCGGTCGCGAGCGGCTGCGTCCGCAGCAGGTCCGTAGCGGTCATCAGCATCCCCGGCGTGCAGAAGCCGCATTGCAGCGCATGGTGCTCGCGGAAGACCAGCTGCAGATCGGAGAGCATCTCTGGCGAACCAAGGCTTTCCACCGTCTCGACGCTGCTTCCATCGGCCTGTACGGCGAGTGTTAGGCAGGATCTGGCGCTGACACCGTCGAGCAGGATGGTGCAGGCGCCGCAAACGCCGTGCTCGCAGCCGACATGGGTGCCGGTCAGACCAAGCGTTCCACGGAGGAAGTCGGCCAGCAGCAGACGCGGCTCGACCTCCGCCTCGACGCGCCGCCCATTCACGGTGAGGGCGATGTGCTGCTTCGCGGTCATGCCGCAACCTCCGTCGCGCGGGCCCAGGCGGCGGCGAGCACGCGGCCGACCTGCACCTCCACCATGTGCCGACGCAACTCGGCGGAAGCCCGCAGGTCGCTGTTCGGCTCGACCGCATCGCGGGCGATGCGCGCGGCCTGGGCGAAGGCGGCGGGGCCTTGGCCGAGCAGGACAGCCTCTGCCGCGGGCACACGGAGCGGTGTTTCGTGCACGCCCATCAGCGCGAGGCGCACCATGGTTACGGCGGCGCCGCGCCGGGTGAGCACGCAGGCCGCGGCCGCGGTAGCGAAATCCCCGGCGCGGGGCGCCGTTTCCTCGAAGCCCCAGCCCGCTCCGCTTGGTAGGAAGGGGAGCCGGATGGCGGTCAGAACCTCCTCGGGCTCCAGCGCGGTGGTCAGGCTGCCGAGAAAGAAGTCCGCCGCTGGGATCTCCCGCTCGCCATCCTGTCGGTTCAGCCTTAGCGTCGCGTCGAGCAGCAGCGCCATCATCGGGAGTTCGGCGGCGGGATCGGCGTGGGACAGGCTGCCGCCAATCGTGCCGCGATTGCGGATGGCCAGATGCGCGACATGCGTCATGGCATGCGCCAGCACCGGGAAGTGCCGCGCGATGCGCGGGTCGGTCTCCAGCCTGCGATGCCGCGTCATCGCGCCGATGGTCAGGCCCGCCGCGTCCTCGACGATGCCCTCGAGCCCGGCGATGCGGCCGATGTCCACCAGCAGCGACGGGCGCAGCAGGCGGAAGTTCAGCATCGGCATGAGGCTTTGCCCACCTGCTAGCACCTTTGCCTCAGCGCCATGCTCGGCAAGCAAGGTGACAGCCTCCTCAAGGCTTGTGCAGCGGCGGTAGTGGAAGGGTGGCGGCTTCATCGCGCCTCAGCCTGACGGGGTGGCGAGGATGGTCTCGAGCGCCGCGCGCAGTTCCGCCGGCAGGGGCACCGGGCGCCCGGTCTCGCGAGAGACGTAGACATGGATGAAATGGCCTTCTGCGGCGGCCGTCGTCTCCTCGCCGCCGAAGATCCCGACCTCGTAGCGCACGGAGGAGGTTCCAATGCGGGCCACACGAATGCCGGCCGTGACGTCCACCGGATAGGCGAGCGGCCGGAAGTAGCGACAACCGGTCTCGACCACCAGGCCGATCACCGAGCTGTTCTGGATGTCCAGCACGCCACGGCGGATCAGCCACGTGTTCACCGCCGTGTCGAAGAACGAATAGTAAGTGACGTTGTTGATGTGGCCGTAGGCGTCGTTGTCGGACCAGCGGGTGGTGATCGCAACATGCTGCCGGTAGTCGGCCAGGGTGCCGAGCATCGGACGGGTGCTCACGGCACCCACGCAAGGCGCACTAGCGCATGTCGCAACACTCGAGCCCTCCCTAATCCATATCTACTTGCGTAACTAGACTTGCACGACAAGACCATGAAGGCGGGGTAGGGTGCAAGAGGGCGCTTATCGCCGAAGGCAGGGAAGAGATCATGGCGGCCAGTCTGGCGAGCATCAGCGTGGCGGGGGAGGAGGCGACACGGCCGGACAAGGCGGTCCCGCGCGGCCGCGAGCGCGACTGCGCCATGGCCGACACCATCGCCATCCTGGGCGACACGTGGACCTTCCTGGTGGCGCGGGAGGCGTTCTTCTCCGCCCGCCGCTTCAGCGACTTCCACGAACGCCTGGCCATCCCCCGCGCAACCCTCACCACCACCCTCGACAAGCTGGTCGAGGCCGGGATCTTCGAACTCCGCGAACTGGGTGAGGCCCGCCGGTGGAAAGGCTACTTCCTGACCGAGCGCGGCCTCGACCTTTACCCGGTCTTCCTGTCCCTGCTCGCCTTCGGCGACCGTTGGCTGCAACCGGGCTGCCCGCCGCTAGCGCTGTTCCATCTTGACTGTCGGTCCTGGTTCTCGCCCCGGGTGGTCTGGGCCGAGAATGGGGAGCCGGTGGATGCCCGTCGCGTCAGCTTTGCCATCGCCCCGGACTACTGGCGGCCCGCCAGCGCAGCACCGGCGCGGCAGCGCCGCCCCTGGCGGGATGGCCAGGTCGTCGGGCGACGGCCGTGCTCCGTGGAGCGGACCCTCTCGATCATCGGCGACCGTTGGACCTTCCTGATCCTCAGGGAGTTCTTCCACGGCAACACCCGCTTCGACGAGATCCACCAGAATCTCGGTATCGCCACCAATATCCTCTCCGGGCGGCTGAAGAACCTTGTTGCCGGAGGATTGCTGGAACGCGGGTGGGGCGGGACGGCCTACGCCCTAACGCCGGAGGGCTGGGATCTGTTCGCCCCCCTCGCCCTTATGAAAGCCTGGGCTGACAGGTGGCTCCGCCCCGGCCGCGTCCCGACCATGACCTTCCTCGATCCCGCAGGACGTCCGTTGACGCCAAGGCTGATCTGCTCCGCCTGCGGCGAACCGGCGCATGCGCGCCGGGTCCGCTTCATCACCGCCTACCATCTCTAAGGCGCGCAACGAGGTCATTGATTCGTTAGTTTTGCTATGCAAGTCTCCCCGATGACAGGGCAGCCGCCGAGAGCAGCCCGCAAAGCATCGAGGAGGTGAGTCCATGCAGCGCCGAAGCTTCAACCGTGCAGTCCTCGGGACCGCACTGGGGGCCACGCTGGCCCGCCCCTCCCTGGCGCAGACCGGGCCCATCCGCATCGGCGTCCTCACCGACATGTCGGGCCAGTTCTCCGACCAGGCGGGCGAAGGCGCGGTCGCCGCGGTGCGGATGGCAGTGCAGGATTTCGGTGAGCAGGTGCTTGGCCGCCCAATCGAGGTGGTGGTGGCCGATCACCAGAACCGCCCCGACGTCGCCGTGTCTCGCGCGCGTGAATGGTACGACCGCAACGACGTCCACCTCATCGCGAACCTGATCAATTCCGCCGTCGCGCTCGCAGTTGCGGGTGTTGCGCGCGAACGCGGCAGGATCGCGATCGTCAACGGCTCCGGCTCCTCGCGCATCACCAATGAGGGCTGCACGCCCAACAGCATCCACTACGCCTACGACACGGTGGCGCTGGCCCGTGGTACGGCAAATGCCCTGCTGCGAGACGGCAAGACGAGTTGGTTCTTCCTGACTGCCGACTATGCTTTCGGCCACGCGCTGGAATCGGACACCATCGAGGTGGTGCGCGCCGCTGGCGGCCAGGTCGCAGGCACGGTGCGCTATCCGGTCGAGAGCGCGGACCTCTCCTCCTTCCTACTGCGTGCGCAGGGCTCCGGCGCGCAGGTCGTCGCGATCGCGGGATCTGGGACGGTCTTCATCAATGCGGTGAAGGCCGCGCACGAGTTCGGCCTGCGTCGCCGCCAGACGGTGGTGGGACTGCTCACCTGGCTGCCCGATGTCCACGCGCTTGGTCTGCCCGTCGCACAGGGCATGGTGCTGACCAACGGCTTCTATTGGGACCGCGACGATGCGACGCGTGCCTGGTCGCAGCGCTTCTTCGCCGTGCGCAACCGCATGCCGCATATGGGCGATGCGGGGGACTATTCCTCGACCATGCACTACCTGCAGTCGGTCAAGGCGGTCGGCTCGCTCGATACGCCCGCCATCATGGCGAAGATGCGCGACACGCCGATCAACGACTTCTTCGCGACGAACGGTCGCATCCGAGTGGATGGCCGCATGGTGCACGACATGTACGTCTATGAGGTAAAGCGCCCCGAGGAATCCCGGCGGCCCTGGGACTACTACAAGCTGTGCGCCACGATCCCTGGCGATGAGGCCTACCGGCCGCTATCACAGAGCGCCTGCCCGATCATCCGGCAGGGCTGACATGATCCGCACGGATCTCATTGCGCCGCTGTCCGAACTCCTTGCCCGCCATGCCTCCGCGCGCGGCGGGAAGACCGCCTTCCGAGACAGCGCGCGCAGTGTGACCTGGGCGGAGCTTGCCTCGCGCAGCGGCAACCTCGCCGCGCGGATCGCGGCGGCCGGCGTCAGGCCGGGTGACCGCGTCGCGTTGCTACTGCCGAATTCCGTCGCCTGGATCGAATCTGCCTGCGCCATCTTGCGGGCCGGCGCGGTCAACGTGCCGATCAGCCACGACGCGACCGTGCCCGAGATCCTCTATCGCCTCGAGGATGCGGGCTGCCGCGCCGTCGTCGTCAGCGCCGAGCGTGCGGGCGTGATCGCCGAGGCCCGCGCGAGCCTGCCGGCGCTGCTGACCGTCATCGTCGCCGGGAACGGCGCCGGCGAGCTAGAGGCGCTGAGCGCCGGCGTGCCTCCGATGGCGCCACCCGACCCGCCGCTGCTCGAGGAGCCCGCCTTCATCATCTACACCTCCGGCACCACGGGTCGAGCAAAGGGCGTTATCCTGACGCTGCGCGGCATGCTGTGGGTAACAGCCGCGTGCTGGGCGCCAATCCTCGGCCTGTCGGAGCAGGACGAGTTCCTCTCGCCCCTGCCACTGTTTCATTCCTATGGGCTGAACCTCGCCTTCCTCTCGGTCGTTGCCACCGGCGCCTCGGTGCGGATCATGGAGCGCTATTCGACCGGCGAGGCGCGACGCCTGCTGGCGGAAGAGAGGCCGACGCTCTTCGCCGGCGTGCCCACCATGTTCCACTATCTGCTGCAAGCGATCCCGGAGGGCGAGGCGGCCGTGGCGCCGCGGCTGACCCGCTCTGTCTCCGCTGGCGCGATCATGCCGGGCACGCTCAACCGCGCCTGGGAGGACCGCTTCGGCTCACCGCTGCTGGACGGCTACGGCATCACCGAGACCTGCACGATGGTCACGATGAACTGGATGCAGGGCGGGCGACCGCTCGGCTCCTGCGGGCTGCCGCTTCCCGGCCTGACAGTGCGGCTGCTTGATCCGGCGAGTGGAGAGGATGCGGCGCCGGGCGCGGAAGGTGAGCTCATCGTGCGCGGCCCCAACGTCATGCTCGGCTACCACAACAAGCCTGCTGAGACCGCGCAGGCGCTGCGAAAGGGCTGGTATCACACCGGCGACCTGGCCCGCGCCGATGCGGACGGGTTCCTCACCATCACGGGCCGCCTCAAGGAGCTCATCATCCGCGGCGGGCAGAACATCGCGCCGGCCGAGATCGAGGAAGTGGCCGCCGCCTTTCCTGGCGTGCGTGACTGCGCCGTGATCGCAGCACCACATGCGGAGCTTGGCGAAGTACCGGTACTGTTCGTCGCCGAAAAGCCCGGCGAGCGGGTGAACATCCCTGCCCTGATCGCCGCGTGCCGCCGCGCGCTGTCGGCCTACAAGGTTCCGCAGTCGGTGCAGGTGACGGACGAAATTCCGCGCACTGGCTCGGGAAAGATCATGCGGTTCCGGCTCAAGGAGCAGCTTCCGCGCTGATCGGCGTCGGGGAGGGAGGACGCAGCCATGGCGGGCCAGGGCGGTGCGACGGACCCATCCTTCGGTAGGGCGGCCATATGGGTGCTGTGTGCCGGGGCCGTGGTTCTCGCCATCTCGGTCAGCATCCGTCATGCCTTCGGCCTGTTTCTGCAGCCGATGTCGGCGGGCCAGGACTGGGGGCGCGAAGTCTTCGCCCTGGCCATCGCCGTGCAGAACCTGGTCTGGGGCATTGCGCAGCCCTTCGCGGGGCGGCTCGCCGACCGATACGGTGACGGCCGTGTCATCGCAGGTGGAGCGGTTCTGTATGCCGCTGGGCTCGCCCTCATGGCGCAGGCGACGACGCCGGGCCCTCTCATGTTGTCGGCCGGACTTCAGGTCGGGCTAGGCTTGGCCGGCACCGCCTTCACTATCGTCTTCGGCGCGGTTGCCCGCGTCGTCCCGGTCAGGCGTCGCAGCGAGGCGATGGGCATCGTCGGTGCCGCGGGCTCATTCGGTCAGTTCGCGATGCTGCCCACCGCACTCTGGCTGATCGGCGCCTTTCATTGGGACGGGGCCTTGCAGGTGCTCTCCGCTGTCGCGGTGCTCATGCTGCTCATGGTGCCGGTGCTGGCGCGTGGCAGCATCGCGGCCGCCTTGGCCGAGCCTGTCATCCCCGCCCGGGCCGCACTTCTCCAGGCGCTCGGCCACACAGGCTTCCGGCTCCTTTGCCTGAGTTTCTTCGTCTGCGGCTTCCAGATCGTCTTCATCGGCACGCACCTGCCGGCCTACCTTCTGGACCGCGGCCTCAGCCTGGAGACCGGGACGGCAGTTCTGGCGCTGATCGGCCTGTTCAACGTCGCCGGAACATGGCTGTTCGGTCGATGGGGCGGCACTGTGAGGAAGCCTCTGCTGTTGACCGGTATCTACCTCGCGCGTGCGGCTGCCATTGCGTTCCTGGTGCTGGCACCGGCGAGCGCTTGGGTCGCCTGGGCCTTCGGCGCGTCCATGGGCTTGCTCTGGCTCGGCACCGTGCCGCTGACCAACGGCACGGTCGCCAGCATATTTGGCGTGCGGAACCTGTCGTTGCTGGGCGGCGTGGTGTTCCTCTTCCACCAGATGGGCTCGTTCCTCGGCGGTTGGCTAGGTGGGGTCGCCTTCGATCGCCTTGGTTCATACGATGCTGTCTGGCTGCTTGCAGTACTGCTCAGTCTGGCGGCAGCGGCCCTCAGCTTGCCGATCTCCGAAAGGCCCATCGCGCGGCTGCAGCCCGCAACTGGTACCTCGCAATGACGAACAGTCTGATCGCAAGGCTGCGCCCCGTAGCGCTGCTGCAACTGATCGGCCTCTCTGTGGCGGCACTAGGTATTGGCCTGACCCCCTAGAAGCGGTCCGCCGGTGATGTAGTCCGGCGGCTGCTGCTCCGAGCCCCAACGTTGGAGCGCCCGAAGGTGGAGTTTTCGGGCCTTGATCACGGTGACGGGCTGGTGATGCCATCGGGATTCTGCAACGAAATGGGCGGCTTCTGCCCGATCGCCCCATGCGGACGATCCTCGTTGTAGTATCTGCGCCAAGCCTCCAACTTTTCCCGCGCATCGGCAAGCGTCAGGAACCAGTGCGCGTTCAGGCATTCTGCCCGGACGCGCCCGTTGAACGCTTCCGCGAAGGCATTGTCCGTCGGCTTGCCAGGGCGTGAGAAGTCGAGCGTCACCCCCTTCGCGTACGCCCACAGATCCAGATCGCGCGAGACGAACTCCGTGCCCTGGTCGACCCGGATCGTCTTCGGATAGCCCAGCACGGCGCAGGCCTGCTCCAGCGCCGCCACGACATCTTCGGCCCGATAGCTGAACCGCGGATCGATCACCGGCGCGTAGCGCGAGAAGGTGTCGATCACCGTCAGCACCCGGATCTTCCGCCCGGTGGCGAGCTGGTCGTGGATGAAGTCCATCGCCCAGGTCTCGTTCGCCTGGCTCGGTGGCCGGCGATCCTCGCGCAGCTTCGCCTTGACCCTTCGCTTGGGCGTCTTGTTCCGCAGTTGCAGGCCGAGTTCCCGATAGATCCGACACGTCCGCTTATCGTCTAATCGCGTTCAACATCTTCTTGCGGCGTCCTGGCGCAGCAGACCTTGTCGTCTTCGAGGTCGAGACTCGCTCGCCTCATCATGGCCCTCGCCAGCTGGTCCCCCTATGTGATTCACGCGTTCCCTGAGGGTCGCGTAAGCAAGCCCGGGGTGACCTGGCCAGCGTCCTGCTCAGGACGTCCCCCCGCGTAAGCGGGAGCTCAGCAGGCTGGCGCGGTGACGAACTCCGTCCCGTCCAGCCACATGCGGTGCAGGATGGTGGCCAACTTGCGCGCGACGGCGGTCTTCGCTTTGCGGCTGCCGATGCGGGCCGCCAGGCGCTCACCCCATCGCCGTAGCGCGCTGTCACCACGGACGCGCGTTATCAGCGCGTTCGCGGCCTCGAACAGTAAGCTGCGCGTCATCCGGTCGCCCGATTTCGAGATCCGCCCAGCCAGATCCACCTCCCCGGACTGGTACCGCTTCGGCGTGAGCCCGAGGTACGCCCCGACGTCACTGGATCGCCGGAACCTCGTGGGGTCGTCGATCGCCGTCACGAAGGTGACCGAGGTAATCGCACCGACCCCGGGTACCGTCGCCAGGCGGCGGCAAACGTCCTGCTCACGCGCGAACTTCACCAGCTGACGCTCGAGCTCCGCCTTCCGCTCACCCGCGATCTTCCAAGCGGCGAGCAGGGCGCCGATGGCATCGCGTACCATGGGGTCGTCCGGGCACTGGGCATGCACGGCCCGCTCGAAGGTTCCCCCGGTCCCCGCGCCGAGCACCACGCCGAACGTCTTCAGCAAGCCGCGGATCTGGTTGTACAGCCCGGTGCGCACCATCACGAGTTGGCGCCGGGCCGCGAGGACGGCGCGCACGCGGCAGCTTTGCAGGCTCTTCACTGCCACCGCCCTGTACCAGCCCGAGCGGACGACCTGAGCGATGCCATACGCATCATTCGCGCCGGTCTTGTTCACCTGCAGGGACAGGGCCGCGGCAACTTGCCGGGCGTGTAGGCACTCGATTGGCGTGCCGAGCGCACGCAGACCGTGCCATAGCCAGATGGCGAGCGGCCCGGTCTCCATCCCTACCCTCGCCGCATCCGGCGCATGCCGTTTCAGCGTCTCGGCGATCGCCTCTGGTCGCGATGGGCATTTGCCACGCCAGACACGCCGTCCGTCCCCATCCACGACACAGATCTCGGTCTCCTCCTGAGACACGTCGAGCCCCACGTAGAGCAGCATCGCATCCTCCATCAGGTGGAACCGAGGATGAGGGTATCCCCGCCTCGGATGCGATTAGGCCATGTGGTTCACGCGCCATCCCTCCCGCCGCAGCAGCACATGCACGCGCCGATAGCCGTAGCGCACGCGCGTCGCGCAGATCTCCCTGATGCGCCCTTCGAGGCCGGCCTGGTCGGGTCGACGTGAGCGGTAGTGGTAGGTCGACGTGTCCACCTCCAGAACCCGGCACGCGCGCCGGATCGACACGTCCCACTCCCGCCGCACCGTGTCGACGAGTTGGCGCTTGCGACCAGGCCTCAGATTTTTCGGCGGATGACGTCCTGCAGCATCTCGCGATCCAGCGACAGGTCCGCCACGAGCTTCCGCAGCTTCCCGTTCTCGTCCTCCAGCTGCTTCAGCCGCCGCATCTCCGGCGGCGTCATCCCGTCGTACTTCTTCTTCCAACTGAAGTAGGTCGCCTGGCTGATCCCCGCCTTGCGGCAGATCTCCGCCACCGGCATCCCCTCCGCACCCTGCTTCAGGATGAACGCCTTCTGCGCATCACTGAACTTCGAGGCCTTCATCGGCTCCGCTCCTCCCAGCCCAGGAAAACCCGGTACCGAAAACTCTACCTCAAAGCGCTCCGCTTTCTCGGGCTCAGATCACCTTCGTCACCTTCTTCGCGCTGAACAACGGGCTGCCGCAGTTCCAGGACGCGGCGGTGCGCCAGGCGCTCTATCTCGGCCTCGACCGCGACACGATCAACCGCGACCTCTTCTACAACGCCAATGTGCCGACGGAATCCTTCCTGCCGCAGGAGAACTGGGCCTACAACCCGAACCTCCCGCGCCACGAGTACGATCCCGACAGGGCAGCACGAGTGCTCGATGACGCAGGTTGGCGGCGTGGCCGCGACGGCGTGCGTGTGAAGAACGGCGTCCGGCTCGAGTTCAGCACCTCCACCGTCGCGGGCAACCATCTGCGCGAGCAGGTCCAGCAGTTCCTGCAGCAGACTTGGCAACCGCTCGGCGTGAAGATGACGATCCAGAATTTCCCCGCCGCCGTCATGTGGGGCGACTTCTGGCGCCTGAGCGAGTTCAACACGTCGATCGTCGGCTCGATCTACCCGATTGCCTCGGACCCCGATGTGAGCGACCGCCTGGGCAGCTGGGCGATCCCGAAGCGGGCCGGCGCAGGTTCAAACAACATCCAGTACGTGAATCCCGAGGTGGACCAGTTGCTGCGCGACAGCGTCGGCCTGGTGGACCGCGAGGCGCGCAAGCGGAATTACTGGCGGATCCAGGAGATCGTCCGCACCGACCTGCCCTTCTTTACCATCCACCAGACGCGCATGGCCGAGGGCACCAAGGCGAACCTCATCGGCTACGAGGCGAATGTGAACTACCGCTCCAACGCGTGGAACATCAACACGTGGTACTGGAGAGCGTGATCGGATTCTGATCCGTGGCACGCTACATCGTCCACAGGCTCGGGCAGAGCATCGTCCTGCTCTGGCTGGTTTCCCTGTTCGGCTTCTTCCTGCTGCACCTGACGCCCGGCGGGCCGCTGTCACAGTTCGCCAACACGCCCGGCATGTCCGACGAGGATCTCCGGCGCCTCGCGACGCAGTACGGCCTCGACCGGCCGTTGCCGATCCAATACCTCGACTGGGCCTGGGGGCTGCTGACCGGTGACTGGGGACGGTCCTACCGCGACCACGCGCCGGTGCTGAAGGTGATCGGTTCGCGCATCGGCGCGACGCTGCAACTCATGGTCACGGCCACGCTGATTGCCGTGCTGGTGGGCGGGACCGCGGGGATTCTTGGCGCTGTGCGGCGCTATTCCCTGTTCGACCAGGTCGTCACGGTCGGCACAATGATCGCGCTCTCTATCCCAACCTTCTGGTTCGGTCTGGTGGTCATCTATGTGTTCTCGGTCGAGCTCGGCTGGCTGCCGCCGGGCAATATCGGGCCGGTCGGCAACTCGTCCTTCCTGATCTTCCTGCATCACCTGATCGGCCCCTCGATGGTCCTGGGCCTGGTCACGACGGCGCTGTGGAGCCGCTTCATGCGCTCCTCCATGCTCGATGCCCTCAACCAGGACTACGTGCGGACCGCGCGCGCGAAAGGACTTCCCGAGCGCGTGGTGATCGGGACGCATGTCCTGCGCAACGCGCTGCTGCCCATGATCACCATCGCTGGGCTCGAGCTGCCAACGCTGCTCGGCGGAGCGCTGGTGACCGAGACGGTCTTCACCTGGCCCGGAATGGGACGCCTCTTCCTCGATTCCATCGAATACCGGGACTATCCGGTCGTAATGGGGACGTTGATCTTCGCGGCCATCCTCGTCATCACGGGCAGCCTCATCGCGGATGTGCTGCACACCATCGCCGATCCCAGAGTGCGGCTGAGATGAGCGGCGGTTCCGTGCTCTTGACCGACATCCTGAAGGATACTCCGGCCCGCTCGCGGCTGAGCCCGACGATGCAGCGATTCGTCCGCCATCGCTTGGCCGTCTTCGGTGTCGTCGTCATCGTGCTGCTGGCGCTGGCCTGCGCCATCGGCCCCCTCCTGGTGCCCTACGGGCATCTGCAGCTCGACATGCGGCACCGTTTCCAGGCGCCATTCGCGGGACCGCACATGTTGGGCAGCGACGAGTTGGGTCGCGATCAGCTTGCTCGCCTGCTGATGGCCGGGCGCATCTCGCTCAGCATCGGCCTTGCCGCCATGGTCATCAGCGTGGTGGTCGGCTCCGTCGTCGGCCTGATCGCGGGTTTCCGCGGCGGAGCGCTCGGCACCGTCCTGATGCGGATCGTGGATGCCATCCTCTGCTTTCCCAGCATCTTCCTACTGCTGACGCTCGCGGCACTGATCAGCCCAAGCGTTGTCACGATTACGCTGATCGTGGCGCTGACGGCGTGGATGGAGGTCGCGCGGATCGTCTACGGCCAGATCCGCGCGCTCCGCGAGCTCGAATTCGTCGCGGCCGCCGTCACCGTCGGCTCGACGCCAACGCGCATCATGTTCCGTGAGCTGCTGCCCAATGCGATCGGGCCGATCATCGTCGTCGCGACGCTCATCGTCGCGCGTGCGATCCTGCTCGAATCCTATGTCAGCTACCTCGGCTATGGCATCCAGCCCCCGATCCCGAGTTGGGGCAACATGCTGGAGAAGGCTCAGCAGTACCTCACCACCGCGCCCTGGCTGGCGATCCTACCTGGCGTGATGATCACGCTGACGGTAGCGAGCTTCAACTTCGTCGGCGACGGGCTGCGCGATGCGCTCGACCCGCGCAGCGATAAGCGATGAGCGGCCCAATGGCCGCATGAGGAACCGGCAGCCATGACCCATCTCGCCCCGAACAGCCCGCATGCGCGAGACGTCGCCTCGGTGCTGCATCCCTACACCCATGCGCGGAAGCACCTCGAGGCCGGGCCGGTCATCTTCGCGCGCGGCAACGGCATCACCATCCACGACGATGCCGGCAAGGCGTACATGGAAGGCGCCTCGGCGCTGTGGTGCGCCTCGCTCGGTTTCGGCAATGAGCGCCTGGCACGCGTCGCCTACGAGACGATGCGCGACATCGGCTACTATCACATCTTCCGCGGTGCCTCGAACGAGCCTGCGATCGACCTCTGCGAAAAGCTGCTCTCCATCGCGCCGGTGCCGATGTCGAAGGTGCTGCTACAGTGCTCGGGCTCGGAAGCCAATGATTCCGCGATCAAGCTCGTCTGGTAGCACTGGGCGGCACAGGGCCGGCCGGAGAAGCGGAAGATCATCTCGCGCAAGTCCAGCTACCACGGCTCGACGATCGCGACGATCTGCCTCACCGGCATCCCGGAATTCCACAGGGGGTTCGGGATGCCCTACGAGGGGTTCTTATACACGGCGTGCCCGCACTACTACCGCGACCATCTCGAGGGCGAGACCGAGGAGCAGTTCTCCCAGCGCATGGCCGACGCGCTGGAGGAGATGATCCTGCGCGAGGGGCCCGAGACGATCGGCGCCTTCTGGGCCGATCCGGTTCAAGGCGGCGGCGCCGGTGCGCTGCCGCCGCCCGCCGGCTATTTCGACAGGATCCAGGCCCTGCTGCGGAAGTACGACATCCTCATGGTCGCCGACGAGGTCATCTGTGGCTTCGGGCGCACCGGCAACTGGTGGGGCAGCCAGACCTGCGGTGTGACGCCTGACATCATCACCTGCGCCAAAGCGCTCTCCGCCGCGATGCAGCCGATCTCGGCAGTGCTGATGAATCAGCGAATCTTCGAATCCGTGATGGTGCAATCCGACCGGCTCGGCTCCTTCGTGCACGGCTTCACCTATGCCGGGCATCCCGTGGCCTCGGCCGTCGCACTCGAGACGCTCCGCATCTACGAGGAGATGGACCTCATCGGCCATGTGCGGTCGCTCGAACCGGTCTTCCTCGACGCCTTCGGCGCGCTCCGGGACCATCCTCTGGTTGGTGATTTCGGCGGCCGCGGGCTGATGGGCGGCGTCGAACTCGTGGAGGACAAGGCTTCCCGGAGCTCCTTCCCGGAAGGTCGCAAGATTGGCGCCAGGGTCGACGCCCATGCTCGCGAACGCGGGCTGATCCTGCGCACGACCGGGGACCGCATCGCGCTGTCCCCGCCGCTGATCATCACCGAGGACGAGATCTGCGAGATGGCCGCGCGGCTGCGTGGTGCGCTCGACGACACACTCGCCGAGATCTCCGCCTGATCTGCGCAGGAAGCCCGGCCATGGCCCTACCGCCCATCGAGACCGTCGAGAGCAACGCCGAACTTCCGGAACGCACGGACGTCGTCGTCATTGGCGGCGGCATCGTCGGCGTCTCCGCCGCCTACCAATTGGCGAAGAAGGGGCTGCGCGTCGCGCTGGTCGAGAAGGGCCAGGTCGCCGCCGAGCAATCCTCGCGCAATTGGGGCTGGTGCCGGGTGCAGGGCCGCACCCTGCCGGAGGTGCCCCTTGCCCAGCTCAGCCTGTCCATCTGGTCGGGGCTGCAGCGCGATACCGGCCTCGATGTTGGCTTCCGCCGGACCGGGCTGGCGGTCGTGACCAAGGATCCGGCGGAACTCGCACAATGGGAGGAGTGGACCGAACGCGCGCGCCCCTTCCAGCTCGACGCCCGCATGCTGTCCGGCGCGGAGCTGAGGGAGATCGTTCCGGACTCCACCGCGCCGTGGCTCGGTGGGATGTACTCGCCGAGCGATGGGCGTGCCGAACCGCTGAAGGCCGCGCCGCTGATCGCGCGGGCGGCGCGCGGGCTCGGCGTCACCATCCACCAGGGCTGCGCTGCGCGCGGTCTCGAGATGAAGGCCGGCGCAGTTGCGGCCGTGGTGACCGAGAAGGGACGGATCCGCACCGATGCGGTGCTCTGCGCGGGCGGCGCCTGGTCGTCGATGTTCCTGCGCCATCACGGCGCCTCCTTCCCGCAGGCGGGCGTCTTCGCCTCCGCCTGTCGCACGGATCCTGCGCCCGAGGTGTTCGAGGGCGGCATCTCGAGCTTCGGCTACGCCTTCCGCCGCCGCGACGACGGCGGCTACACGGTCGCGGTCAGCGGTGCGGGGCGGGTGGAGCTGACGCCGCAGAATCTCCGCCATGCGCTCGCCTTCGTGCCGCTATATCTCAAGCGCCGGAAGAAGGTGCGCCTGAGCCTCGGGGGCGCCTTCTTCTCGGGCCACGAAGCCCTTGCGAGCTGGACCAACGACGAGGTCTCCCCCTTCGAACGGACGCGCGTCTTCGATCCGCCGCCCGACATGCGGCTCATCGACGCCGCCATCACCCGCTTCCGCGCGGACTATCCGACGCTGAAGGACCTCAGGGTTGCCGAGGCGTGGGGCGGCTTCATCGATTCCACGCCCGATGCGCGCCCGGTGATCTCGCCGATCGACCGCATTCCGGGTCTGACACTGGCCGCGGGCTTCAGCGGTCACGGCTTCGGGCTCGGACCGGGGGCGGGGCAACTCGCGGCGGATCTGGTCGCCGGAGATAGACCTTCAGTCGATCCGCATCCGTTCCGCTTTTCTCGCTTCAGCGATGGCACCAAGGTTCGGCCGTCGGCTTGGGTTTGACCGTCTCTCTCCGAAGAATTGCCGCGTCCAATCGCGAGAAGCCGCAAGTCTGAGACGCGATGAGGCACCTTCAGGTCACATCGGCAGGAGCTCTCAGGTTCTCCGTGGTCATGCGCCCGGGAAACCACTGCTCCGCGCCCCGCCTCCTCGGTCCGAGCGCCCGAGAAAGTTGCCTCCCTCGCCGGATCGATTCGGGGGGGGGGGGGGGGGGGGGAGAACCACTCGGATCACCGTCAGGCCCACGGTCTGACGCCGCCTGATCATGCGTCTTCCAGCTGCCTCGACAGGATCGCCGCCTCAGAAGCGAGTTCCTCACCGATGAAGGTGTGTCCGATCCGGCGCAGTTGCTCACTGACGCCCAGCACAACCAATCCATGCGACATGCGGCCCCGCGGCATGACTGGGGCGGTGATGACGGTCACTCCGGCGATGTAGCGGCCCTCGTCCACCGCATATCCGACCAGGCGCGTCGCCTCGACATCCGCCCGCCATTCCGCGAGCGTCGGCGGGTTGTCCCAGCGAACCGCGCGGAACCGGCTCTCGATCTCCTTCCAGGGATAGCCGCCAAAGGCCGCGATGCACCTGCCGCTGGCACTGACCAGCGCGGGATAGCGACTGCCCACATCCGCCTGCAGCCGCAGGGCCTGGCCAGGCCGTGATATCGCGACGACGACGATGTGCTCGAGGCTCGTCACCTCGATGCCGATGGCGGTGACGCCGTGACGACCGGACAGCCTGTCGAGCACCGGCTGGACGAGATTGCTGAAGGGATCCCGCCGCAGCATCCCGCGCGCGAGCGCGACGATGCCGCTCGACAGCGCGTAGCGCTTCGTCTCCGGGTCGAAAGAGACGAGTTCCTCGACCGCCAGGGCCCGCAGGATGTGCAGGCAGGTGCTCGGCACCAGGCCAAGGGATCGCGCGATCGCGTGCACGCCGAGCGGCGCCTGGCTGCGGGAGAGGAGACGCAGGATCGCCGCGGCACGCGCGACGGCGGGCACCTGCCGGACCACCGCTCCACGTTCGGCCGGCGCGTCTGAGGGTTTCGTCTTTGGTGTGATCATGTTGTCTCTATACAACAAACAATCGTATTTGACAACACGAACGGATACGCGAATAACCTCCAGCAGGCGGCGACAGCCCCCTGGGGAAACGTCCGATGACACGGCTGACCGACAGCACCGACTACGCCTTCGCGCAGGCGAACTTCTCGCCCGAACGGCTCTGGGACTTCTTCGACGGGGACCGGGCCGCGCTGAACATCGCCCACGAGTGCATCGACCGGCATGCGACGGACGACCGCAGGCTTGCGGTGCGGGTTGCGCATGCAGACGGCCGCGACGAGGCCATCACCTTCCGGGAGATCGCCGACTGGTCGTCCCGCTTCGCGCACTGGCTGGCCGCACGCGGCGTCGCGCCGGGCGACCGGGTAGCGGTGATGCTTGACCCGTCCCTGCCCTTCTACGCGGCGATGTTCGGCGCCATGAAGCGCGGCGCCATCGCGGTACCGCTCTTCACGCTGTTCGGGCCGGAGGGCGTGCGCCTGCGCGTGGCCGACTGCACGCCGCGCGTGCTGATCACGAGCGCCGAAAAGGCCGCCTCCGCCGCCGGGCTCCCGGGCGTCGAGGTCGTCGTGGCCGATGCCGCCTGGCTCGAAGCGCTCGCGGCCTTCCCGACGACATGGGCGGTCGCCACGCGCGGCGACGACATGGCGCTGTTCCAGTACACCTCGGGCACCACGCGCGAGTTGCCCGCGGCGGTGAAGCACAGCCATCGCTCGATCGTCGTGCTGATGCTCGCGGCGCTGTACGGCACCGGCATCCGCCCGGGCGACGAGTTCTTCTGCCCGTCGTCACCCGCGTGGGGGCACGGCCTCGCACACGGCACCTTGGCGCCGCTCGCGCTTGGCGTCACGACAGGCACCTATGCCGGCAAGTTCGATCCCGCCCGACTGATGCGCGCCATGCAGGATTACAGGATCACGAACCTTTCGGCCGCGGCGACTCACTACCGGATGATGCGGACCAGCGGCCGCGCCGCGGAATTCAGCTTTGCCATCAGCAAGCTGTCCTACACGGGCGAGCCGATCGACGGCGAAACGCTGCGCTTCATCGACGCCACCTTCGGTGTGCCCGCCTGCAGCATGTACGGCACCACCGAGGTCGGCGTTGTCCTGGTGAACTACCCAGGCGCGACGGACTTTCCGGTGAAGCCGGGTTCGCTCGGCAAGGCTGTGCCCGGCCTGCGCCTTGAAGTCCAGCGTGCCGATCGCACGCCCTGCGCCCCCGGCGAAACCGGCGAGATCAAGGTCTGGCGCCGTGGCGAATGGGTCCCAACCAAGGACCTCGGCCGCATCGACGAGGACGGCTACTTCTACCACGGCGGGCGCGCCGACGACGTGATCATCTCCGCCGGCTGGACGATGAGCGCGGTCGAGATCGAGGACGTGCTGCTCAAGCACCCGGACGTGCGCGAGGCCGCGGCGATCGGCGTGCCCGACCCGGTCCGTGGCCAAGTGGTCAAAGCCTTCATCGTCAGCGATCGCCCGGGCGACGAGACCTTCATGCGCGAACTGCAGGACTTCACCCGCGAGCGGCTGAGCCAGCACGAATACCCGCGCCAGGTCGCCTTCGTCGCCGAGTTGCCGAAGACGCCCGCCGGCAAGATCAATCGCAAGGTGCTGCGCGATGCCGAAGCCACGCGCGCGCCCGCCGCCGCATAGCCATCAGAATACCGAGAGGAACGCCATGCCCGACACAAACATGCCCGAGCCGTCCAACCGGCTCTTCCCGAAGATCACCGACCAGGCGTTGGACGAACTCCGCGCGCGCATCGGCAAGCGAATCGAGAACACCGTCGAGCCCTGGTGCTACGAGGCGACGCGCGACAACATCCGCCACTACGCCCACGGCATCGGCGACGACAACCCGCTGTGGTGCGATCCGGACTACGCGGAGAAGAGCGCCCTCGGCGGCATCGTCGCGCTGCCGAGCTTCCTGTTCACCACCAGCCGCATCATCTCGGGCTATGTCGGCGGCCTGCCCGGCGTGCACGCCATGTGGTCGGGCGCGGACTGGCGCTGGCACCGCTGGGTGCGGCGGAATGAGAGGATCACGACCCAGGCGCACCTCGCGGAACTCGTCGAGCACGAAACCGCCTTCGCCGGTCGCGCCATCCGTCAGGTCTATCACGTCGATTTCTACGGCGAGAACGGCGACCTGGTCGCCGATGCCGAGAGCTGGTGCTTCCGCACCGACCGCGACGCGGCGCGCGAGACCGGCACCAAGTACAAGGAGGTGAAGGCCAAGCCGCAGCGGCGCTACACGGATGAGGAACTGGCGAAGATCTGGCGCCTCTATTCCGAGGAGCGCCCGCGCGGCGACACGCCCCGCTACTTCGAGGACGTGAAGGTCGGCGACACCCTGCCGACCATGCCCAAGGGGCCGATGACCGTCACCGGCTTCATCGCCTATGCGCAGGGCTGGGGCGGGCTCTACATCCGGGCCAACCGGCTCGCCTGGAAGCAGGTGCAGGCGCATCCTGGCCTCGGCATCCGCAACCGCTTCAACATCCCCGACTGCCCCGAGCGCGTGCACTGGGAACCGGAGATGGCTCTGATGGTTGGCGCCCCCGGTGCCTATGACTACGGCCCCGAGCGTTGTTCGTGGCTGACGCACCACATGACCGACTGGATGGGCGACCATGGCTTCCTGGTGCGCGCCACCAGCAAGCTGCGCCGGCACAACCCAGAAGGCGACCTGCTGTTCATCGACGGCAAGGTGACCGGCAAGCGCGTCGAGAATGGCCGCCACCTGGTCGATATCGAGCAGGAGGCCCGCAACCAGGACGGTGAGCTCTCGGTCCTGGGCGGCGGCACGGTCGCTCTGCCATCGCGCAACGGCTAACACCACAAGAACAATACCCGGAGGGGACGTCCACATGAAAAGAAGGCATATCCTGGCGCTGCCACTTCTCGCTGCGGCGCCCCCCCTGGCCCGGCCTGCCCTCGCGCAGGCCTGGCCGACCCGTTCCGTCAGGATCGTCGTGCCCTACCCCGCGGGGCAGGGCACCGACATCTTCGGCCGGCGCTTCGCGGAGTACTACCAGCGCCGCTTCGGCCATCCCTTTGTCGTGGAGAACAGGGCCGGGGCCGGCGGCAACATCGGCTCGGTCGTCGTCGCACGGGCCGAACCGGACGGCTACACCCTGCTGTGGGGTACCAATGCCACGCATGCGGCGAACGAATTCATGTTCGCCTCGCTCGGCTTCGATCCTGTCGCCGACTTTGCACCGATTGCCGCCATCCTGAACCTCGGCATGCTGCTCTACACGAACCAGGAATCGCCGATCCGTTCGCTCACGGATCTCATTGCGGCCGCGCGGGCGCGGCCAGGGCAGGTGTCGATCGGCGTGCCGAGCACGACCTCCCGCGTCGCGGCCGAGATCCTGCGCCGCGCCGCCGGCGTCGAGATCCAGCAGGTGCCCTACAACGGAAGCGCGCAGGCCCTCACCGGCGCGTTGCGTGGCGACGTGATTGCGGTGGTCGACACCATCGCGAGTTCGCTCGGCACCCTGCAGGGCGGACGGATCCGGCCGCTGGGCGTGTCGCTCGGGCGGCGCTCGGGTTCGCTGCCGGACGTGCCGACCTTCCGGGAACAGGGCATCGATGCGGAGGTGACTGCCTGGAACGCCTTCTTCGCGCCGAAGGGGACACCGGTTGAGATCGTGCGGGCACTGAACGAGGCGTCCAACGCAGCGCTTGCCGACCCTGCCCTGCGCGCGGGCGTCATCGCGGCCGGCGCGGAACCGCTCGGCGGCACGCCGGAGGATCTCGTTACCCTGATGCGCGTCGACCGCGCAAAGTGGCAGCCGGTGATCGAGAGCCTGGGCCTGCGGGCGAGCTGAGGCGCATCGGTGAGCGATCCGGCTCAATCCTGGGGCGGCCCGCTTGCTGGCCTGCGCGTCGTCGACCTGACGCGCGTGCTGGCGGGGCCGCTCGCGGCGCAGTTCCTCGGCGACCTCGGCGCCGAGATCATCAAGATCGAGCCGCCCGGCAAGGGTGACGAGACGCGCGGCTTCGCACCCTTCATCGGCGGTGAGAGCCACTACTTCCTCGGCCTCAACCGCGGCAAGCGGAGCCTGGTGCTAGACCTGCGCAAGCCGGAGGGCGCGGACATCCTGCGCCGGCTCGTCACCACCGCCGATGTGCTGATCGAGAATTTTCGCCCCGGCGTGATGGACCGCCTCGGCCTCGGTGCCGAGGCGCTGATGGCGCTCAACCCGCGACTGATCTACTGCGCCATCAGCGGCTTCGGCCTGACCGGGCCGCTGCGCGACAAGCCGTCCTTCGATATCGTCACCCAGGCGCTGACGGGCGTGCTGAGTGTGAACGGGGAACGGGGCCGGCCGCCGGTCAAGCTGGGCCTGCCGATCGGCGACATGTCGGGGGGCATCTTCGGCGCCATCGCGATCCTCTCCGCGCTGCATGAACGCACGACGACGGGGCGAGGAAGGCTGATCGACGTCAGCCTCTATGACGGCACCATGTCGCTGCTGGGCTATCTGTCCCAGCTCGCCTTCCTGACCGGGCAGGATCCGACGCCGATGGGGTCGGCACATCCTTCCGTCGTGCCCTATGATGGCTTTCCCGCATCCGACGGCACCATCATCATCGCCTGCCTAGCCGACGGCTTCTGGCCGAAGCTGTGCAAGGCGCTGGGCTGCCCCGAGATGGGGAGGGACCCCCGCTACGCGACCATGGCGCTGCGCCGTGAGCATCGCGCGGAGATCGAGCCGCGCATCGCCGCCATCACCGCGACGCGGACGGTCGCGGAGTGGCAGCGGTTGCTCGAGGAACACGACGTCCCGCACGCACCCGTGCTCGGCGTGAATGCTGCGCTGTCCCATCCCCACGCGACCGCCCGCGAGATGTTGGTAGAGGTGGATCACCCTGCGGCAGGTCCGCTGCGGATGCTGGGGCGGCCGATCAAGTTTCCCGGTGAGCGGCAGGCGCCGCTCGAACCGCCACCGATGTTCGGGCAGCACACGGTGGAAGTGCTGCGTCGTGAACTCGGACTCACCGAGGAACAGGTCGAGACACTGCGCGGCCTCGGCGTCATCCACGGCCCCCCTGCCTGACAGGATAGCCCTTCATGCCGATGATCGAATCTGCGGTGGACATGCGGTCCACTGAGAGCCGCGCGAACACCGATGCGATGCGGGGACTGGTACGCGATCTACGTGAGACGGCGGAGCGGGTGCGGCTCGGCGGTGGCGATGTGGCGCGCGAGCGGCATCTTTCCCGCGGCAAGCTGCTGCCGCGCGACCGCATCCGCGCCCTGATCGATCCCGTCTCGCCGTTCCTCGAGGTCGGTCAGCTCGCGGCCCACGGCATGTATGGGGGCGAGGTGCCGTCGGCCGGCATCGTCACCGGCATTGGCCGCGTCTCGGGGCGCGAATGCATGATCGTGGCGAACGATGCCACGGTGAAGGGCGGTACCTATTTCCCGATCACGGTGCAGAAGCACCTGCGCGCGCAAGAGATCGCGCAGCAGAACCGGCTGCCCTGCATCTACCTGGTCGATTCCGGTGGTGCCAACCTGCCCAACCAGGACGAGGTGTTCCCTGGCCGCGACCATTTTGGGCGGATCTTCTTCAACCAGGCCAACATGTCGGCCCAGGGGATCGCGCAGATCGCGGTGGTGATGGGATCCTGCACCGCCGGCGGCGCCTATGTGCCTGCGATGTCAGACGAGACGATCATCGTTCGCAACCAGGGCACGATCTTCCTGGCCGGGCCACCGCTGGTGAAGGCCGCGACGGGAGAGGTCGTGACGGCCGAGGAACTGGGCGGGGCCGACCTGCACAGTCGCACCTCCGGCGTGACGGACCACTACGCGGAGAACGACGCGCATGCGCTCGGCATAGCACGACAGGTGGTCGCGAGCCTCAACGAGGTGAAGCGCCCGCCCGTGGCCCTGCGCGAGCCGATGTCCCCCCGCTACGACCCGCGGGAGATCTACGGCATCGTCCCGGCCGATCTCCGCACCCCCTACGATGTGCGGGAGGTCATCGCGCGCATCGTCGACGGCAGCGAGTTCGACGAATTCAAGCGCCTGTATGGCCCGACGCTGGTCTGTGGCTTCGCGCGGATCTGGGGCTATCCGGTCGGCATCCTGGCCAACAACGGCATCCTGTTCTCGGAGAGCGCTCAGAAGGGCGCGCACTTCATCGAGCTCTGTGTCCAGCGCGGCATCCCGCTGGTTTTCTTGCAGAACATCACCGGCTTCATGGTGGGCAGGAAGTACGAGGCCGGAGGCATCGCCAAGGACGGCGCCAAGCTGGTGACGGCGGTGGCAACGGCCGCGGTGCCGAAATTCACCGTCATCATCGGCGGCAGCTTCGGGGCGGGGAACTACGGCATGTGCGGCAGGGCTTATTCGCCCCGCTTCCTGTGGATGTGGCCGAATGCGCGGATCGGCGTCATGGGCGGGGAGCAAGCGGCCTCGGTCCTCGCCACCATCCGTCGGGACGGCATCGAGGGGCGCGGCGGCACCTGGCCCACGGCGGAGGAGGAAGCCTTCAAGGCGCCGATCCGCGAACAGTACGAGGTCCAGGGACATCCCTACTATTCCAGCGCGCGGCTGTGGGACGACGGCGTGATCGATCCGGCCGACACCAGGCGCGTGCTTGCGCTTGGCTTGTCCGCCGCCCTGAACGCGCCGGTGCCCGAAACGCGCTTCGGCCTGTTCCGGATGTGAAGGCGGATCGCAGAAGATGAGCACTTTCCTCGAAGCCGTCGATGCGCGCGGCGTGGCCACGATCACGCTGAACCGGCCGGACCGTCACAACGCCTTCGACGACACGCTGATCGCGGAGCTGACGGCGGCACTCCGGCGCCTCGGCGGGGACGCGGGCGTCCGCGCGGTGATGCTGGCGAGCACCGGGCGCAGCTTCTCGGCCGGGGCCGACCTCGACTGGATGCGCCGGATGGCGCGGCACAGTGAGGAGGCGAACCTTGCCGACGCCGCCGCGTTGGCCGGCTTGATGCAGACGCTGGACCGGTTAGGGAAGCCCACGCTGGCGCTGATCCAAGGAGCGGCGTATGGCGGCGGCGTCGGGCTAGTCGCCTGCTGCGACGTGGCGATCGCGAGCGAGGGCGCGACCTTCTGCCTGAGCGAGGTGAAGCTTGGACTGACCCCGGCGACGATCAGCCCCTATGTGATCAACGCGATTGGGCCGCGTTGGGCGCGCCGCTACTTCCAGACCGCCGAGGTCTTCTCCTCATCGCGCGCCGTCGATATCGGCCTGGTGCACGAGGTGGTCGCCGCGGAGCGCCTGGTCGCGACTGGCGAGGAGGTGTTGAAGGCGATCCTGCAAGGCGCTCCCGGCGCGCAGGCCGATGCGAAGGATCTGGTGTTCCTCGCCGAGGGCCGCGTCGTGGATGCGGCGTTGGGGGCCGAGACCGGGCGGCGAATCGCCCAGCGCCGTGCCTCGGCCGAAGGCCAGGAGGGACTGATGTCCTTCCTCGACAAGCGGCAGCCGTCCTGGCGCCGAGAAGGCTGAGGAGCGCCGCGATGTTCCGCAAGATCCTGATCGCCAATCGTGGCGAGATCGCATGCCGCATCATCGCCACCGCGCGCCGACTCGGCATAGCCACCGTCGCTGTCTACTCGGAGGCGGATGCTGGCGCGCGGCACACGCGCCTCGCCGATGAAGCCTGGCCCATTGGCGCCGCACCGGCGCGCGACAGCTACCTCTCGATCCCGCGCATCATCGACGTCGCCCGGCGTTCCGGCGCCGAGGCGATCCATCCTGGCTACGGCTTCCTATCAGAGAATGCGGCCTTTGCCGAGGCCTGCGCGGAGGCCGGCATCGTCTTCATCGGGCCCCCGCCGTCAGCAATTCGCGCCATGGGATCGAAGGCGGAATCGAAGGCGCTGATGGAGCGGTCCGGGGTTCCGCTGGTGCCTGGCTACCATGGTGAGGCGCAGGATCCCGCACTGCTGATGGATGCCGCGAAACGGATCGGCTTTCCCGTGCTGATCAAGGCAAGCGCCGGCGGCGGCGGCAAGGGCATGCGCGTGGTCGAGTCCGTCAACGACTTCTTACCCGCGCTGGAAGGCGCGCAACGGGAGGCTCTCGCGTCCTTCGGCGACGACCGGGTGCTGGTCGAGAAGTACCTCTCCCGGCCGCGGCATATCGAGATCCAGGTCTTCGCTGACACGCAGGGCAACACAGTCTCGCTATTCGAGCGTGACTGCTCGATCCAGCGCCGCCATCAGAAGGTGCTGGAGGAAGCGCCGGCACCGGGGATGGACCTCACACGCCGGCAGGCCATGGGCGACGCTGCCGTCGCGGCCGCGCGCGCGGTCGGCTATGTCGGCGCCGGCACGGTGGAGTTCATCGCCGAGGGCGATGCCTTCTACTTCATGGAGATGAACACTCGCCTGCAGGTCGAGCATCCGGTGACGGAGATGGTCACGGGCCTCGACCTGGTGGAATGGCAGTTGCGTGTGGCGGCCGGCGAACGCCTGCCGCTGCCGCCTGAGGGCCTTTCGATCCGGGGCCATGCCATCGAGGCGCGCATCTATGCCGAGGACCCGGGCCGCGACTTCCTGCCGTCCACCGGCCGCCTCGCTCATTTGCGCCAGCCGCACGCGGTGCCAGGCAAGGTGCGCGTCGACACCGGTGTGCGCCAGGGCGACGCGATCACGCCGCACTACGACCCGATGATCGCCAAGCTGATCGTCTGGGGCGAGGATCGTCCGGCCGCCGTGCGGCGCCTGACGGCCGCGCTGGCGGAGTACGAGGTCGTCGGGCTCGAAACGAATCTCGGCCTGTTGCGCGCCATCGTCGCGCATCCTGCCTTCGGAACCGCCGATCTCGACACAGGCTTCATCGCACGCCATGCCGCGCGTCTGCTGCCGGATGACACTGCTTCGTCCGTGGCGGACGAGGCGGTCGTGCTCGCCGCCGCCGCGCTAGCCGCCGTCCGGGCGCAGGACCTTGCGATCCAGTCGGCGGCGCGGGCCAGCGGCGATCCCTGGTCGCCCTGGGCTGCCGTGGATGCCTGGCGGATGAATGGCGACGGCTACCAGGATCTGCATTTCCGCCGGGGGGATGGGGTCACACTCGCGCTGCGGACGCACCCTCTGCCGGATGGCACCTTCCGCCTGGACCTGCCGAGCGGTCCGGTCTCCGCCAGCCTGGAGGAGGATCCCGACGGACTTCTCCTGACAGTGGACGGCGTGTCGCGGCGCCTGTCCGCGACGCGCCGCGGGGCCGAGGTCACCGTCATCGTTGGCGGCCGCAACCATACGCTGGTGCAGGTAGATCCCCTGGCACCACCGCGCGTCGAAACCGCCGGTGGCGACCGCGTCACGGCGCCGATTCCCGCACGGGTGACACGCATCCTCGTGGCGCCCGGCGATAGCGTGGCGAAGAACGCGCCGCTGCTGGTCATCGAGGCGATGAAGATGGAACTCACGCTTCGCGCTCCGATGGAGGGAACCATCGCGCAGGTCATGCATGCCGTCGGCGAGATGGTCGAGGAAGGGACCGAACTCGTCACCTTCGCGGCAGGGCCAGATAGCGCCTGAGTCCCTCGGCCTGCGGCTCCCGGCCCGGCCTACGCGGGCGAAGTAATCAGGCGCAGCCACAGCCGATTATGTCTTGCATCCCGCGCGCGATTGGGCTGTGCCAAACGTCCCGTTGCGTCGCGGAACGGCTCGACATTTAATGAGGTATGATGCATTATCTGCATCGGATCACCGAGCCGGTTCAGCCTCGGCCAGTGGGAGGCCAGAAGGGACAAGGCTCGATGGAGTATCGCACGAAAGAGGAACAGGTCGCCGACCACCTGCGCGAAGCCATCCTCTCAGGCCGGCTCGCGCGCGGCGCAAGGCTCAAGCAGGCCGAGATCGCGGAGCAGCTTCAGATCAGCATCACTCCGGTCCGTGAGGCGCTGCGCCTGCTCGAGGCCGAGGGCTACATTGACAGCCGCTCCTACAAGGGCGCGACGGTCGTCCCCTTCGACATCGGCGCCTCGAACGAGATCCTCAACCTGCGCATCCTGCTAGAGGGCCAGCTCGTCCGCTATGCGGTCGAGCGTGCGACGACGCACGACCTGCAGGAGATCCGTAAGCTCGCCGACGAATTCGCCATGGCCGCCGCGCAGAAGGACAGCGCCGCCGCCCGTGGGGCGAACTACCGCTTCCATCGCCGCATGTACGACGCGGCCAAGGCGCCGCAGACGCTGCACTTCGTACAGATTCTCTGGGCCCGCTACCCCTTCGACATCATCAACCGCATCGGCGGCCGCGCGGAACGCGCGGCGGAGGAACACGCCGAACTCCTCCGCTGCATGATCGAGGGCGATGTCGCCGGGGCGATGCTCTGCCTCCGCCGCCACATCGAGGCCGGCTGGAGCGAACTCAATGACATGCTCAAGGCCCGGCAGGACGATAACGCCCCGGGCACCGCACCGAGCGACTGACTACCGTCAAGGAGACCGACCGTGAGCCGATCCGTCCTGCTCGTCATGGACATGATGAACGACCTGATCCATCCGGACGGTCCCAATGGCGCGACCTATGCGCCGACCATCGCGCGGGAGAAGATCCTCGAGCGAACGGCGGAGCTGATCGCCAGGGCGCGCGCGGCTGAGGTCCGCGTCGGCTATGTACGCGTGGGCTTCTCGCCCGACTACGTGCAATGCCCGCCGAACTCCCCGGTCTTCTCAGGGGCGCGCAGCCGCGGGATCTTCAAGCTCGGCACCTGGGGAACTGAGGTGCATGCGGCGATCGCCCCACTGGAGGGCGACCTCGACATCGTCAAGCACCGCGTCAGCCCCTTCTACGGCACCTCCCTCGAACCGACGCTGCGTGCCCTCGGGGCGCAGCGGCTCTACCTCACCGGCGTTTCAACCAACGGCGTAGTCCACACCGGCGCGCGGGAGGCGCATGATCGGGATTACGAGGCAGTGGTTGTGGAAGACTGCTGCGCGGGTGCGACGGACGAGGAACACCGCAGCGCGCTCTTCTGCGTCAAGCGCTTCGCGAAGGTCCAGCCCGCCGCGGAGGTCGACTTCGCAGCGTGACGATGGGCGCCAGGATCAGCCCGGCCCGTCATGCAGCCGGAGGCCGGCGCGAGGCCACTCCACCGCGATCAGCCGCCCCGTGCCCGAGAGAGTGATGAAGGCGGTCCGCCGGTCCTGCCCGCCGAAGCAGATGTTGGTGCAGTAGGCCTCCGGCGCCTCGTGGAATTCGAGCAGCGCGCCATCCGGCGAAATGACGCTGATGCCGCCGCGCACCAACGTCGCCACGCAGATGTTGCCGCCCGCCTCGACCGCAAGGGAGTCGTAGCGCTGGTACCCCGGCGCCCCGAAGAGAAGCCTCCCGCCATTCGGCGCTGGCCAGGGCTCCAATTTCACCACACCCGGCGCCGTCACCTCATAGGCCCAGAGGCGGCTCGTCTCGGTTTCGGCGACATAGAGCGTGCGGCCGTCGGGCGACAGGCCCACGCCGTTCGGCGTCAGCACGGGGAAGATCGCCTCGCGGATGGCGCTGCCATCCATGCGCGCATAGTAGACCGCACCGCGATCCATGCTGCGCGCCCGCACCTTGCCGAGGTCGCTGAACCAGAAGCCCACCTGGCCATCGAAGACCAGGTCGTTCGGGCCGCAAAGCGGACGGCCGTCGCAGTCACGGTAGAGCAGCTCGACCTTGCCGGTGGCGAGGTCCACGCGCTCGATCCGGCCGCCGTCGTAGTCCTCGGCGATGCCGAGCGGCCGGAGGTAGCCGTCCTGCTGCTCGAGCCAGCGGAAGCCGCCGTTGTTGCAGACATAGATCTTGCCATCGGGCCCAAGTGCCGCGCCGTTCGGCCCACCGCCGAGCTGCGCGACGACCTCCTTCGCCCCGCTGGACGAGATGCGCGTGAGGGTGCCGCCTTCGATCTCCACGACCAGCACGCTGCCGTCCGGCAGACATACTGGCCCTTCCGGGAAGCGCAGTCCCCGCGCGATCTCCCGCCCCTTCAGTTCCATCGGATGTCTCCCCTCAGGCCGCCGAGGCGCCGGCGCCGAGATAGGCAGCGATCGCCTCATCCATCGCGGCGGGATTGCGTAGCTCGACGGCGTCGCGCTTACCCAGCAGCCGGCCGCCCCGCAGGAAGTGGACAGTGTCGGCGACGCGCACGGTCATGCGGAAGTTCTGTTCGACCAACACGATGGCCAGACCCGTCTCGGCCCGGATCGCGGCGAGACGGTCGAAGACCCTTCGCACCAGCAGGGGCGCGAGGCCGAGCGAGGGCTCGTCCAGCAGCAACAGCCGCGGGCCGGCCATCAGCGCGCGGCCGATCGCGAGCATCTGCTGCTCGCCGCCGCTCAGCCGCCAAGCCGGGCTCAAGGCGCGGCTGGCGATCTCGGTGAAGATGCCGAGCACCATGTCGCGCCGCTGCCGGCGCGTCGCGCCATCCAGGTGAAAACCGCCGAGCACGAGGTTCTCGTCGACCGAGAGGTTCGGCACGATCTCCCGCCCCTCGGGCACATAGACGACGCCGGCGTGAACCAGGTGCCGCGTGTCCGTCGCGGTGACATCCTCGCCGGCGAGCAGCACGCGCCCCGCTGACTTCGGCACGAGGCCCGCGATCGCCTTCAGCACGGTCGACTTGCCCGCGCCATTGGCCCCGAGCAACGCCACCGTCCCGCGATCGGGCACGGAGAGTGAGATGCCGGACACCGCCGGCGACGGGCCGTAGCTAACGGCCAAGTCCTCGATGCGCAGCAGCTCAGTCATCGGGATCACCGAGATAGACGCGTACCACTTCCGGGTCCGCGCGGATTTCCGCCGGCGTGCCGGAGGCGATCAGGCGGCCAAAGTTCAGCACGTGAATGCGGTCGCAGACCTCCATGATGAGGTCCATGTCGTGCTCCACCACCACCATCACGAGGTCGGGGCCGGCGAGGGCGCGGAGGGCCTCGGTCAGGTGCCGCGTCTCGGCCGCGTTGAGGCCGGCGGCGGGTTCATCGAGCAGCAGCACGCGAGGGTCCGCGACGATGGCGCGCGCGATCTCGACCATGCGCTGAGTGCCCGGTGGTAGGCTGGCCGGCATGTCGTCGGCGAAGGCTGCGAGACCCAGCCGGGCGAGGATCCTTTCGGCCGTGGCGCGCGCGTCTGCCGCCTCCGCCCGGCCGCGCGGCAGTGGCAGGAAAGCACTGGCCCAGCCCGAACGGCCGAGGCGCGCCCGGCCGAACATCACATTCTCGATCACGCTGAGGTCGGGGCACAGCGCGACATGCTGGAAGCTCCGCGCCAGGCCCTCTCGCGCCCGCCGCGCGGGTGCGAGGCCCTCGAGCCGCATGTCGCCCAGCGCGATCGTCCCTTCCTGCGGCCGGTAGAGGCCGGTCAGGCAGTTGAACAGGCTGGTCTTGCCCGCGCCGTTGGGCCCGATCAGCCCGGTAACCTGGCCGGCACGGAAGTCGAGGCTGACATCGCTGAGGACGCGATGCCCGCCGAAGGCGAGCGAGATCCGTTCGGCCGCAAGGGTCGCTGCCTCAGCCACCGCGCCCTCCCGCCAGCCGCTTACGCAGCTTCGTCAGGGCTTCCGCCGGACGGTCGCCGAGAACGACCACAACCAGCAGCGCGAGGCCGTAGAGGATCGGCACCCAGTCGCCCCAGGACGCAAGCACCTGCGGAACCAGTGTGATGAAGGCGCCACCAACCAGCGCCCCGAAGAGGCCAAGGGAGCCGAGACTGACCACCGAGCCGACAAGCAGATAGATCGCCGTCCATAGCGTGTAGCTGTTCGGCGAGACCGTCGAGGCCGCGAAGGCGAGCAACGCACCGCCGATCGCCGCGATGCCCGCGCTGATGGCGAAGGCCGCAAGCCGCGCATAGCCGCGGGAGAAGCCGAAGGCCTCGGCGGCGCGGGGATGGTCGCGAGCGGTCAGCAACGCCAGCCCCTGACGCGACCGGCGGAAATGGGCGAGCAGCAGCACGACCGCAGCCAGCGCGACGAGCGGAAGGTAGTAGCGCTGCAGATCGACAGACACGCCGACGAGCGGGGCCCGCGACACGTAGAGGCCTTCATAGCCACCGGCGACCGGACCGAGCAGCAGGATCAGCTCCGGCACAGCGAGTGCCAACGCCATGGTCGCAACCGCGAGATAGATGCCCGAGAGTGCCCGCGACGGCCAGGCGAAGGCGAGCCCGAGCACCACCCCCACGACTGCCGCCACCGGCAGGGAAACGACGACGGAAACGCCGACTTCGCGCTCCATCATCGCGACGCAGTAGGCACCGAGCGCGAGGAAGAAGCTCTGCCCGATCGATACCTCGCCGCCGTAGCGCAGCAGGAAGCTGACCGAGAGGACCGCGACGGCGTTCGCCATGCAGACGCCGATGCCGTAGATCCAGAAGCCGCCCAGCATACTGGGTACAATTGCGAGCAGCACAAGCAGCAGGCCGTCGCGCGGCAACGCACCGAGCGACCGCGCGCGGGCTCCGGGCCGGGCTTCGGCGACGCTCATGCCGTCAGGCACGGGACCCTCCGCCGCGCTGAGGCAGGATGCCGCCCGGGAACAGATTGAGCGCTGTGAGGATCAACACCAGCAGGAAGGTGCTGTTGAGCTCGGGCGACACGAAGTAGCTGAACAGGTTCATGGCGATTCCCACGACCAGCCCGCCGAGGATGCTGCCCGGCAGGCTCGAGAAGCCCCCCAGCACCGCCGCGGCGAAGGATTGCAGCATGAAGGTCGCGACCGTCGTGGAGCTGAGGAAGGTGGTGGGCACGATGAGCAGCGCGGCGATGACGCCGAGCCCGGCCGCTGTGCCCCAGGCGACGCCCTGCACGGCGAACAGGTTCAGCCCGCAGACGCGGCTCGCGAAAGGATTGGTCGAGACGGCGCGGAACGCGATGCCGAGCCGCGTACGCTCGATGACGAGGAACAGTGTCGCGACGACCAGCGCGGTCACCACCAGCACCGCCACGTCGTAGGAGGTGATGCGCAGGCCGGCGACAGACGTGCCCCAGCGCGGCACCGGCAAGTCGAGGTTCACGATATCCGCCCCGAACACGACCTGAGTCGCGCCCTGCAGGATCAGCCCGATGCCGAGCGTGCCGATAGTGCCGCGCAGGTCGGACCGCTCCGATACGCGCGCGAGCACGCCGTAGGTCACCAGCGCAAGCGCGACCACGATCGCGAGCGCGACAGCGACCGCGGCGAGCCAGCCGATGCCGCCCGAATGCGCCGTGAAGGCGTAGACCACGAAGGCCGCGAGCCCTGCCATGTTGCCATGGGCGAAGTTCACGACGCGCGTCGCCTTGAAGATCATGACCAGGCCGAGCGCGCCGATCGCGTAGAGGCAGCCCGTGATGGCCCCTGTCCAGATGAGGGGCAGCAGGTCCTGCAGCGCCGCGCTCATCAGGTCGGGTCGTCCATGCGGCCCGCGATGAGCTCGAGCACGACCGGGAAGTAGCGGCTGCCGCAGCCGCGGCGCACGACTTCGGCGTAGTAGTCGCGCGCCGTCTCGGTGATGCGTGCCGGGACGCCGGCATCCCCGGCGAGCTCCAGCATGCCTGCGATGTCCTTCAGCACGTAGTCCGACGGGAAGGCGCGGTCGGGGAATTCTCGCGGCAGCATCGCTTTCCGCCCGTGGTTGCGCAGCACGAAGCTGTCGCCCGATCCGCGCGAGACGGCGTCCAGCAGCACGGCGGGATCGACCCCGGCGCGATCCCCGATCGCCATCATCTCGGCAAGTGCCGCGACGTGTTCGAAGACCAGGGCGTTGTTGATGAGCTTCACGGCCTGGCCGGTGCCGATGCCGCCGCAATGCGTGACGTCGGTGCCCATATGGCCGAGCAGCGGACGGATTCGGGCGAATACCTCATCGCTCGCGCCGACCATGATACTAAGTTCGCCGCGGACCGCGGCTTCCCGCGTGCGGGCGACGGGCGCATCCGCGAAGGCCATGCCGGCGGCGTCCAGCATCGCCGCGGTGCGGCGCGCCGAGGCGACAGTCGTCGTGCTGAGATCGACCACCAGCAGCCCCGGCTTGCCGGTCTGCGGCAAGGTCGCGCAGACCGCCTCCACCTGCTTCGCGCCGGGCAGGGAGAGGAGGAGGATGTCGGCGCCATCCAGCACGGCCGCGATCTCCGCCGTCACGCGCGCGCGGCTGTCCTGCAGCGCCGCACGCGCGGCGTCGTTCAGGTCGAAGGCGCGCACCTCCCCCGCATGCTTGGCCGCCAGGTTGCGGCACATCGGCCCGCCCATGACGCCAAGGCCGATGAAGGCAATCCGTTCCACTGCCATGGCGTCAGTCCATCAACATGCCGCCATTCACGTCGAGGACCGTTCCGGTGATCCAGTTCGACGCGGGCGAACAGAGAAACAGGATGGCCTGGGCGATGTCCTCGGGCTGGCCGAAACGCCCGAGCGGCACGCTGCCATTGGCCGAGGGCGGGGCGCGCCCCGTCACGGTCTGCCACATCGGTGTCTCCACCGGGCCGGGTGCGACCGTATTGGCGTAGACGCCGTGCTGCGCGCCGGCCTTGGCCACCCACTTCATCAGCCCGTGCACGGCCGATTTCGCGGCGACATAGGCCGGGCCGGCCGCGACGCCGCCGATCTTCGCAGCGATGGAACCCAGCGCGACGACCTTGCCGCCACCCTGCTGCACCATCATCGGATAGGCCTTGCGCAGCGGATTCACGACGCCCATCAGGTTGACGTCGAGGATCGACTGCCACTCCTCATCCGTGCTGTCCGCCAGCGGCGTCCGCGCGATGCTCCCGGCGCAGAGGATCAGGATATCGAGCCGGCCATGCTCCGCCGCGACGCGGTCGAGAACGGCATCCGTCTCGGCGCTGGACGTGACGTCGTGGCGCAGGAAGGCGACGCCTGGCGTGGCATCGAGCCAGGCCCGGTCCTCCTGCAGGTCGGTCGCGAGCACCTTCGCCCCGGCTTCGGCCAGGGTGGCGCAGACGGCGCGGCCGATGCCGCCCATCCCGCCGGTGACCAGGGCGACGCGCCCGTCGAGCCGCGGGCCCGCGCTGATCGGTATCATCGTCATTCTGTCCGCTGTGTCCCCGTTCAGGCCGGCATGTCGAAGGCCGCGGCCGGATAGGGGCGAAACTCGCGCACCAGCCTGAAGGCGCCGTTCTCGGCGCGGATGATGCCTTCCTGCCGCGTGCCCCGATGGTCGCCCGGCTTGAAGGTCACGTTGCGCGCGCCGCCCACTGCGGCGTCGGTCAGGGTCTCCATGACCTCGATGAGATTGGCCCGCGTCAGCGGCCGCCCGCTGTCGACCAGTTTGCCGAAGCCGACCGCGAAGAGCGCGGCGTTGCTCCAGCCGTTCAGACCGAACACGCCGATCGGGTCGTTCGGGGCGAAGCGCGCGGCGGATTCGCGATAGGCCTTGACCTCCGGCTCGTCGCCGCCGACCGGCAGCAGCCAGGAGGAGAAATAGGTCCCGTTCAGCAGATCACCCGCAAGGCGGAAGGTCGAGGGGTCCGCGGTGAAGAATGGCGCGAACCAGTTGGACCGGAAGCCGGCGCGGTCGGCTGCGCGTAGGGCCGCGGCGAGGTTCGCGTTGGAGCCGAACATGATCACGCCGTCCGCCTGCGCGTTGGCGAGCCGGCGGATCTGCGGCGTGAAGTCGGTCGCGCGCACGTCGAAGGGTTGCGATTCCGCGGGCTCGATGCCGCGCGCCGTCATGTACTTGTCGAAGCCGCGCTTGGCCGAACGCCCGAGTTCGTCATTCTCCCACAGCAGCGCCAGGCGTCGCAGACGCAGATCGTCCAGCGCGTATTCGGCATTCGCCGCCGCCGACCAGCCATAGTCGGGCAGCAGCGGGAAGACGTTGCGTTCCGTGAAGAAGGCCGAGGCGCCACCGATCGGCCCGATCATCGGCAGGCCCTGCTCGCGGGCATAGGGAATGACTGCGACGTTCGTCGCCGTGCCGACGGCGGCGACGAGCGAGAAGATCTTGTGCTCCTCGACGAGCCGGCGCGTGACCGCGACGCTGCGCGACGGCTCGTAGCCGTCGTCCATGGTGACGTACTGCACCTTCCAGCCGCGGATGCCGCCATTCTCATTGATGTGGCGGAAGCAGGCGTCCGCGGCGCGGGTCAGGATTCCGTAAAACGGCACCGGCCCGGTGATGGGCGTGAAGCCGCCAATCGTGACGGTTTTGGAGGCGGCGTCGATGCCGGGGTTCGCATCCTGCGCCAAGGCCGGGGTCGCGAGGCGCGAGGCTGCGCTGGCCGCGAACAGGGACAGGAACTGCGATCGCGTGATCTGCATGGACGGCTTCCTCCTCGGGCCGCCGGGGCGGCTTCGGTTCTTGTCGGGCGGGGCTCGGCGCAGCCACGAGGGCGCCGGGTCTTCGTTGGACGTGGCGGATCATTCCTCCGGCTCCCGAGAGCGTCAACCTAAAAGCATTATGCATTATCCAGAATTTTTTGAGGACCCGTTCGAAACCTTGAATTCTGACGTTTCTCCCGCAGAAATTGGGCCGAGCAACGCGTCCACCCCAGGAGGCCCAGAGGCAGGCCCTTGTCGAATTGCGGGTAGAATGCATTATTTAGCGGCACCACTCGCGGCCCGAAGGGAAGGAACGAGCCATGGATCAGCCCACAAGCGCGCGGCATAGCCAGTGGCGGCGTCGGCATCTGCTTGGCGTCGCCGCGGCCCTGCCGACGCTGCCGGTCCTCGCGCAGGGCACCTGGCCGGACCGGCCGATCCGCCTGATCGTTCCCTACGGCGCGGGCACCAGCACGGACATCATGACCCGTCTCGTGTCCCAGCACATGGCCGAGACGCTCGGCCAACCGATGGTGGTCGAGAACCGCGTCGGCGCCAGCGGCGCCGTCGGCAGCGAGGTCGTCGCCAAATCCGCGCCCGACGGCAACACGCTGCTGATGGGCGCGGTCGCCTCGCATTCCGTCATCGTCTCGCTGATGCCTCGCCTGCCCTACGATCCGCTGCGCGACTTCACGCACATCTCGCTGGTGACGAATGCGCCGAACCTGCTGGTCGTAAACCCGCAGGTTCCCGCGCGCAGCCTGGCGGAGTTCATCGCCTGGATGAAGACGCAGCCAGGCGGTGTGAACTACGCCTCTGCCGGCAACGGTACCTCGAGCCACCTGGCCGGCGAGCTGCTGAAGATGCGCACCGGCGCGAAGCTCGAGCACGTCCCCTACCGCAGCGGGGCGCAGGCGGTGACCGACGTCGTCAGCGGTCAGGTGCCGATGCTCGTCTACCAAGTCACCGCGGTTCTCCCCTTCGTGCGCGATGGCAAGCTGCGCGCGCTGGCCACCACCTCCAACCAACGGCTGGAATGGACACCGGATGTGCCGACAGTCGAGGAGCAGGGCGTGCCCGACTTCGACGTCGCGGCCTGGCACGGCCTGTTCGGCCCTACGGGGCTGCCGCCGCGCCAGGTCGACACGATCTATGGCGCGATGCGCCGCGCCCTGACCGATCCTGGGCTGCGCCAGCGGCTGCTCGACCAGGGGCTGGTGCCGGTCGGCATGCCCCCGACGGAGTTCCGCAGCTTCCTCGAAGCCGACATCGTCAAGTGGCGCGAGGTCGTGCGCGTGGCGAACATCCGCGTAGACTGAGGGCCGGCGCGGCCGGAGACGCTCTCCGGCCGCACGGGTCACGTGCGGAACGTGGCCTCGGCGCCCATCGCCAGCTCACCCTCGGGCCCGCGGGCCCAGAGCTGCAGCCCCTCCTCTTCGGCCGCTGCCTCCAGGCGGAAGGGATGGCCGGCGAAGAGCGGGCTGACACCGCGGAAGGCGAAGCGTGCCAACCGAGCATCGCCGCAGCAGCGCCGCGCGAAGCCTTGCAGCAGCGTCGCCGTCAGCGGCCCGTGCACGACGAGGCCTGGATAGCCCTCCTCCTCGCGCGCATAGGGCAGATCGTAGTGAATGCGATGGCCGTTGGAGGTCAGCGCCGAATACCGGAACAGCAGCACCGGGTCGGGATGCACCTCCTCCGATGCGATGGCTCCGCCGGGGGCGGCCTCGGGCGGCGGCGCCGGCGTGCCGGGCGCAGAGGGCGCACGGTAGACGATGTCCTGCTCCTCCCGGATGCAGTCCGCGCCGCCGGTCGCAAGGATATGGCGCACCGTGACGAAGACCAGCTCGCCGCGCTTGCCGACCTTGCGATCGATCGAGACGATCTCGCTGCGCCGCTCCACCGTCGCGCCGACCGGCAGGTCCGCGAGGTACTCGACCCGCCCGCCGGCCCACATCCGGCGCGGCAGCGGCACCGGCGGCAGGAAGCCGCCGCGCTTCGGATGCCCGTCCTCGCCGAGTTCGCTTCGACGAACGAAGGGGTTGAAGAAAAGCCAGTGCCAGCCCGGCGGCAAAGGCGCGCCGGGCTGCTGCGCCTGGTCGAGGTCCAGCGTCGCGGCCAGCGCCGCCACGCGGTCAGGAGCGATCGCCTCAGTGCGGCTTTCGCTCCGGCCGATCCAGGCTCCCCATTCGTGTTCGCTCATCCGTGTTCCCGTGCGTTGCGGCGTTTCAGAGAATCGCGCCCTCGGCTTCCAGGCTGCGCCGCGCCCCGACGTCGAGGCCGAGCAGATCGCCGAAGATCCTGTCCTCATCCTCGCCAAGCTGCGGCGTGCCGCGCCAGATCCCGCGCGGCGGGGTTGCCGACAGGCGCACCGGCACGCCCACCGCGGCGCGCATCGTGCCATCGGGCTCCGTCGTGTCGACGATGGCAGCGCGAGCGCGCAGGTGCGGATCGGCCGCGATGTGCGGCGTGTCCCAGGACGGATGCGCGGCACAGCCCGCCTGCTGCAGCAGCGCGGCCGCCTCCTCGGCATCCTGCAGCCGCGTCCAGTCGGCGACGATGGCGTCGAGGGCGATGCGCACCGCGTGGCGCGCCGCCTCCGTCGCAAAGCGCGGATCGCCGGCAAGGTCACGGCGCCCCATGACGGACAGCAGGCCGAGCCAGGCGCGTTCATCGGCGACAGCAATGGTCAGCCAGGAATCCGGATCGCGCGCCGGATAGACGCCATGCGGCGCCATGCGCGGATGCGCGTTGCCCCATCGGCGCGGCGTGCCGCCGGCGGCGGCTTCGATCAGCGCGTCGCCGGCCGCGGCCGCGGCAACTTCGCGCGCGCAGACATCGACATGCGAGCCGTCCCCTGTGCGGCGCCGGCGGTGCAGCGCCGCCACGGCGGCCATCGCCGCATGCAGGCCGACGGAATGATCCATGGCATGGCGCATCTCGACCGGCGGCCCGTCCGGATAGCCGGTCAGCCAGCCAAGCCCGCCCCAGGCGCCAAAGAGCGGCGCATAGCCCGCGAAATGCGAGTCGGGGCCGCTCTGCCCCGAGGCCGAGACCGACAACATGACGATGTCCTGCTTCACCGCACGCAGCGCGTCGTAGCCAAGGCCGAGGCGCGTCATCACCCCGGGGCGGAAGCTCTCCGCCGCGATGTCGCTCTGCGCGACCAGGTGCTTCGCGAGCTCGATGCCCCTCGGATGCTTCAGGTTCAGCCGCACCGAGAGCTTCGCCGAGGCCACCTGGTCGAAGGTCGCAGCACCCAGCCGGCCATAGACCGGATGCGGCTTGCGGAAGATGTCGGGGCGCTGGGCGCTCTCGACCTTGATCACCTCGGCGCCAAGCTGGGCCAGCATGTGCGTGCAGAAGGGGCCCGCGGCGTGGACGGTAAAGTCCGCGATGCGCACGCCAGCAAGGGGTCCGGCCATGGTCATGCGACCTCCGCGGCGGGCTGCGCCAGCAGGCGCTGGTCGGCGCCGAGATCGGGCGGACCGCGGCGCAGCGGCAGCGCATCGGGCCCGAAGCGCACCGGCGCGCTCAGCACGGGGACCGGTCCCAGGCCGAGCATCGCGACCGGTGCGAAGATGCCCCGGGCATTCTCGTGCGGACCGGCCAGGATCTCCGCCGGCGTGTTGTAGCGCCCCATCGGGACGCCGAGCTCCTGCGCCCGCGCCACCAGTTCCGCGACCGGATGCTGCAGGGCCCAGGCACGGATCCGCGCATTGATCTCCTTGCCCTTGGCGCTGCGTGAGACCGGATCGGCGAGCGCCGGATCGGCCGCCCAGTCCGGATCGCCCATCAGCTTCACCAGGCCCTGCCACTGCCGGTCCTCGAGCGTGAGGAGTTCCACATAACCGTCGCGGCATTCGATCACGCCGCCGAAGCGGAAGGATCGCGTCGTGCGGTGCTCCACCTCCCCGTCGCCGAGGCGTTGGATGGCGAAGGCACCGACTGCCAGCGCCGCGTCCTGCACGGAGATGTCGACGAACTGCCCCGTACTGCTCCACAGCGCGGAGAGCGCGCCGAGCACCGCGGCCACGCCCGCCTGCCAGCAGGCGAAGTGCCCATGGATCTTCAGCGGCGGACGATCGGGGAAGAGCTCCACGGACAGGCCGTTGGGCAGCAGGTAGCCCTCGCCCGAGGCGTGGATGAGGTTGACCTCCTCGCCGCGCCATCCGGCCTTCGGGCCCGATGCGCCGAAGGGGAGGACCGAGACATGCACGATGCGGGGATACCGGCGCCGCACCGCGGCGGGATCAAGGCCGAGCGCCACACGATCCTCGACCGGCGTGTCGTCGATCAGGATGTCCGCGCCATCGGCCAGGCGGTGCAGCGCGGTGGCGCCGTCGACCACGACGCTGCGCTTGCCGGCGGCGAGATAGGCAAACAGCGCGCTGATGCCAGGCCCGATGAAAGGAGGCTCGCGCCGCAAGGGCGTGCCGGCGGGGTCCTCCGCCAGCACGACCTCGGCACCCATCGCCGCGAGGAGCCGGCCGGCAGCCGCCGCGGCGACGCCGGCGCTGCGCTCGACCACCCTGATCCCCTCGAGCGGCCCCGCTGCAGCCTGGTTCATGCGGCCGTCCTCCCTCGCGATGTCAGGCTCAGCGCACCAGCGGCAGGTCCAGGTCGAGACCGGCGCCGTCGAGGAACACCTTGTTGTTCACGTCGCGCGAGGGCAGCGCGACCGTCGCCATGCCCGGCGTGGTCAGCTCGCCGCGCTGGTTCTCGCCCCAGATCTCGATGTCGACCAGCGCATGCCCGTCCTTGACGTATTTCCGCGTCACCTTGCCCTTACACCAGGTGCTGTCGCCCATGGTGTTGAAGCGCCGCATCTCGCTGCGCACGCGCTTGAGGAAGGCGGCATCGCCCATCCAGTTGGTGACCAGGCTGCACATCCAGGCCGAGCGCTGCGGACCGTAGTCGTAGGTGCCGGGCACGCCGACCTCCTTCGCGACGGAGTCGCGATGGTGGCCGATGCCGGTGTATTCGATGCCGCCACCGGCCTCCGGGTTGCGGAAGAAGTGGCCGGGGTGCTTGACCGCGTTCTTCAGCACGACGCCATGGGTGTGGCCGCGGCCGCAGCCGACCAGGAAGCCCATCGTATCCATCAGGGACAGGGGGCCGCGGACGATCGGCGGCAGCTCCTCGCCGACCTGCACGTCCTCGAAATAGCGGACCAGATTGCCGCGGATGTTCTTCTCCTCATTGAGGATGGCATCGTCGAGGCGCTCGAACTCCTCCGGCGTGTATTCGTAGGGGACGATGTCCTTGTACTTGCCGGCGTCGCGCGCTGCCTTGCGCTCATGCCGCGTGCACCAGCCGAGGCCGCGGGCCAGCAGCTCGCCGCGCTGGTTGAAGTAGCTCGCCTCGACATACTGCATGACCAGGCGGCCGGAGAATTTGCTCTCCTTCTCCTCGACGCCCACCACGCGCTCGATCGCGTTCACCCGGTCGCCGGGGCGGATGTGGCGGAACAGTTCCCAGTCATTACCGGCGTAGAAGCCGTGAACGCCCGACAGGCCCCAGCGGGTGCGGCCGATCCAGCCGAAGGCCATGGGGAACATCGGATGCGCGAGCTGCATACCGTGGCGCGACAGGCGACCGTGCTCAAGGTCGCGGTAGAGCGGGTTCAGATCGCCGATGCCGTTGCACCAGTTGCGCAGCGTATCGGGCGTCGCGTCCTGCAGGTACGGCCCCTCGGGGCGCAGCTGCATGCCGATCATCTTGCGCGCCTCGGCGACGGCGTCGTCGGTGATGCGCCCCTCGGCGGGGCGATCCTGCATCGTGATCTCGGCGGTGGTCATGCGGGGCGGTTCCTCTCGTGATCGTCTTGGGTGCGGTGGTGACGGTCAGGCGGCGGGCGCGAGGCCCGCGCGGGCCAGGGATTCGGCGGCGGCGATAGGAAGCTGGTCGAGGCTGCGGGCCACGTTGACCCCGGCGGCGGCGAGCGCCTCAACCTTCGCCGCCCAGCTGTCGGCGTAGCCGCCGACCAGCGCGGCGGCGTGGCCCATCTTCTTGCCGGGTGGCGCCGTGCGACCGACGAGCAAGGCGGTGACGGGCTTGGCATCCAGACGCCGGGCGTAGTCAGCGACGGCGTATTCATCGGTGCCGCCGATCTCGCCGAGATAGACAATGGCCGCCGTCTCTGGGTCCTCGTGGAACATGGTCACGGCCTCGGCAGCGGTAACGCCCTTCACCGGGTCGCCTCCGATGCCGATCACAGTGGATTGCCCAACGCCGGCGCAGGAGAGACGGTAGGACGCCTCGTAGGACAGTGAGCCAGAACGCGAGATCAGCCCGACGGGGCCGGGGCGGAAGCAGAAGCTCGGCATGAAGCCCAGCTTCGCCTTGCCCGGGGATATCAAGCCGGGCGAGTTCGGCCCGACCAGCCAGGCGCCGCGCGCGCGAGCGGCGGCACGCATCTCCATGGCGTCGGCCACCGGCAGGCCGTCGCCAGGATAGGCGACGAGCTGGCAGTCGGCATCGATGGCCTCGAGCACAGCATCGAGGGCGAGTGGCGCCGGCACGTAGATGAGGGCGCAGTCGGCGCCGGTGTCGCACACCGCCTGCTCTGCCGAGCCGAAAATGGGTACGCCTTCGACCTCGGTGCCGCCGCGGCCGGGCACCACGCCGGCCACTACCTCGGTGCCTGAGGCGCGAAGGTCGCGGATGGAGAACGTGCCGAAGCGGCCGGTGATGCCGAAGATGACGACGCGCGCGCCAGCGCGAAGAAGGATGCTCATGCCCGGGCCTCCGGGGCCCGCGTACGGGCGACGACCTCGGCGACGGCCTCTTCGAGCGAGGCGTGGTTCACACGGCCGGCGGCGGCGAGGATCTCGGTCGCCGCCTCGCTGCCGGTGCCCTGCAGGCGGAGCACCACCGGCTTCGCCCCGGGCCCGCGGGCCTCAAGGATGCCGACGAGTGTGCGTGCGACGCGGTCGGTGTGCAGCCCACCACCGAACATGCTGACCAGGATGGCGCGGACACCGGGGTTGCGATCGAGCAGTTCGAAGGCCAGGCCGAAGCCGGCGGGGGTAGGGTTGCCGCTGGTGTCGAGGAAGCAGGCCGGGGCGCCGCCGGCGGCCGCAATCGCATCCATGGCAGCCATGGTCATGCCGGCGCCGCCGGAAATCAGCCCGACCTCACCTTCGAGCCAGACCAGCATCAGGCTGGCGTCCTGGCAGCGACGGACATCCTCGACTTCGCGCATGCGTTCGGAGACCAGGGCGGCCTCGAGCTCCAGGTGGCGGAAGGCCGCGGCGTCGTCGCGCACCACCTTCGCGTCGCCGAGGACCAGATTGCCGTCCTGGAGACGGATCAGCGGATTGATCTCAACGGTTGTGCAGTCTTGTGCCGCGGCGACCTGCAGCAGCCTGCGCGTCAGCGCGATGACGCGCTCGCGCACCGCGCGATCGGCTTCCACCGTTTCGAGCAGGCGGCGGAACTCATGGGCGCGGAAGTTACGCGGCAAGCCGAACTCGTAGCGAAGCGGCGGCGGACCGGCTTCGATCTCAACGCCGCCCTCGGGCGCGTAGAGAGCGACAAAACCGCCAGCGCGGCCATCCACGACCACGGAGAGGTACATCTCCCGCGCGATGGGCAACCAAGGCTCCAGCAGCACGCCCGATGGGAGCTCGCCCCCGAAGCGTGTGCCGAGAATGGCGGCCACGGCGGCCTCGGCCTCGGCGGGTCCGTCGCAGCGGCGGACTCCGCCCGCCTTGCCGCGGCCGCCGCTGCGGACCTGCGCCTTGGCAGCCAGGGGAAAGGTGAGCGACAGGCCAGCCACGCCGGCGGCGTCACTGACGAGGTGCGCACCGGCCGGGATCGGGAGACCCGATCCGGCCAACAACGCCTTGCCTTCGGCTTCGAGCATCAACATCGAGGTAGAATGCATTTTCCATTCTTTGAGTCAACAACGCTCTCCAGCGCTACCCTCAATCCCCTGGCTGCACGCCCGTCTCCCGCAGCAGCCGGCCCCATTTCTCGCCGTCGCGACGAATGAGGTCGCCGAGATGCGCTGGGCTGCCTTCCTGGCCTTCCGGCAGGCGGGCGCTGAGCTGAACGAGGCGCGACCTCACATCGCTGTCGGTCAGGGCGGCGGTGAGCGCCGCGTTCCAGGCCGCGGCCACAGCCGGTGAGGACGCGGCCGGCAGCACTACGCCGTTCCAGACCTCGAAATTCACGGCTGGCAGCCCGGCCTCAGCCGCCGTCGGCACGTTTGGCAAGCCAGGTAACCTGGCGCTGCCCGTGACGAAGAAGGCGCGCGCCATGCCTCCCTGCTGGTTCGTGATGGCACTCGCGGCCTGCTCGACCAGCATGTCCACCACGCCCGCCAGCAGGTCGTTCACAGCCGGCGCCCCGCCCCGATACGGGATTAGGTCGGCCCGCCCACCGACGGCCGCGAGGAACTGCAGCGCCCCGATATGGAGCGTCGAGCCGTTCCCCGAGGTCGCGACCTTGAGGCGACCTTCCTGCGCCCGCGCGATCAGGGCCGCCAGATCCGGGATCCCGGAGCGCGTCGAGACCAGCAGGGCCATCGGATTGGTGCAGACTAGACCGACCGGCACGAAATCGCGTTCGGCGTCGAACGGCATGTTCCGGAAGAGGTGCCGGTTGATGGCTAGTACGCCGACATGGGCCAATAGCGCAGTGTGGCCGTCCGCGCCGGCGCGGGCGACGCGGGCCGCGCCGATGTTGCCGCTGGCGCCGGCCGCGTTCTCGACGACCACCGGCTGAGAGAAGCGCTGCCTCATCGGCCCGGCGATTAGCCGCGCCATCAGGTCCGTGGTCCCGCCAGCGGCAAAAGGTACGACCAGTGTGATCGGCTTTGTCGGCTGCCAAGGTCGCAGAGGTTGAGCAGGTGCGGCGCGCGCGGCTCCGAAAGACGCGGCCGCAGCCGCCGCGAGGCCCCAAAGATCGCGCCGATTCGAAAACATCGATTTCCTCCTGTGCTGCTCCGCCGCGCGTCGAGCGCTCGCTGCGGACCGCGCGCTTCAGCATGCGCACAGAAGGTAGAATGCACAATGTACTATTCGAGTCGCCTCTGCGGCGTGGAGGCGCTCCGTCACCTTGGATGCCATCGAATTGACGGCGCACCTCAGTTCTGAGGGTCGCGCCGCGGCAAAACCGCTATGCAGGATGCGCGATCGGTGAACTCAAGAGCGCTCAGTTCCCCTACGCCGCGACCAGCGTCGTGCCGCTACCGAGGAAGGGGTCGAGAGCCACATGCCGGCGACGGCCACCGCCGCTTCGTCTCGACCTGGATCGGCGCCGCCTTTGCCGAGGCCGATGCCGAGGGGGCGAAGAGGCAATGGCGCACCGTCGCCGACCAACTCCGCCCCAGGGTGCCGAAGCTCGCCGCCCTGATGGACCAGGCTGAGGAGGGCGTGCTGGCGTTCATGGCGCTCCCCAGGGACCACCGCGCCAAGATCCACTCCACCAACCCGCTGGAATGAGTGGTCTGCGATCAAGCGCCGCACCGACGTGGTCGGCATCTTTCCCAAAGAGGAAGCCGTCACTCGCCTGCTCGGTGCTATCCTGAACGAGCAGAATGACGAATGAGCCGTGCAGCCCCGCTCCATGAGCCCTGAGACGCTCGCCCCCATCAGCGATGCTCCCAACGTCAGCCTGCCCGCCGTGGCAATCTAACCCCGGCTCATACCCGCTCAGGTGACCAGCGCGCTCCTACACCATCACCACGGACACGGCCGCTACCGCGAACGGCGGGCGGCTCCCAAGCAATTCCTGGCAGCCGAATTCCCTGCGTGCCGTGCACTGTTCCCTGCAACGCGCTTGGAAATTCCCTGTTCGGGTCCGTAGGGAAATGCCGCGGAACTCCAGGATATCTGCGCACTACAGTTGCGACGGCGCCCCCGGATCGGACCATCTGGCGCCGATTTCCCTGTTCATTCCCTGCAGAACAGGGAAATCAGGCTAGCAGGCGGCAGAGAGGGGTTCGCGGGAGACTGCGACCACAACCACGCAGTCGCGGTGTCGCAGACGATTTCCGGGTCGGCGTGGCCGGCCTGCGAAAGGCCCGCCTTTGCTGCCAGACACGCGAGGCCAATGCGTGAATCGTACCTGAGAGACGCCCGTCCGCCGGCCCCAGCCGAGGAAACGCGGGGCCTGTCTCTCGGGGCCATTTCGGCATGTACGGATGGTGCCTGATGCCTCCGTCTGCAGAGTGCCGTAGGATTGGCCCCCCCCGCGGCTCCGGTACGTCTGATGTGGTAGGGCGGGTGTTGAATGCAGGCGGGCTGCTGTCCTCGCAGTGGCGCCCGCGACAGCGCCGCCGGGCCGAGGCCCGAGACCTGCAGCAGGTGCGGTGTCCCGATCGCGCCCGCGGCCAGCACGATGTCGCCCTTCGCATGCGCCGTCAGCGTGCAGCCGTCACGGGTGAAGGTGATGCCGGTGGCACGCCCCGCGGCCGTCTCGATGCGCAGCACCGTCGCGCCGGTGACGATACGCAGATTGGCGCGGCGACGTACCGGTGCGAGAAAGGCGCTCGCCGCGCTGAAGCGGCTGCCGCGGCGGATGCTGCGCTGGTAGGTGAAGACGCCCTCCTGCGCCGCGCCGTTGTAGTCCGGGTTGCGCGCCAGGCCGCATTCGGCGCCGCCCTCCAGGAAGTCGGCGACGATCGGATGCAACGCGGGGATGTCGGAGACATGCTGCGGCCCGCCGGCGCCGCGGTGCGCATCGTCGCGGCAGTCCTCAAGGCTGCGGAAATGCGGCAGCACATCCGCATGCGACCAGCCCCGGCAACCCGCCTGCGCCCAATCGTCGAAATCCCGCGCCGATCCGCGCACCCAGAGATGCCCGTTGATCGCCGAGGACCCGCCGAGCACCCGCCCGCGTGGCGTATGGATCGCCCGCCCGTCCACGCCAGGGCCGGGCTCGGTGACAAAGTTCCAGTTGAAGCGCGGATCGCGGAAGGTCTTGAGAAAGCCCGCCGGCACACGGAGGTACGGATGCTGTGCTTCCCCGCCGGCTTCCAGCAGCAGCACGCGGCGGCGCGGATCGGCCGAAAGGCGGTTGGCCAGCACGCAGCCGGCGCTGCCCGTGCCGGCGATGATGTGGTCCCAGTCGCCATCAAAAGTCTCCGCCGTCATGCCGCCACGGCGATGGTCGGTGCCGTGCCGGCGACGCAGGTGCGCACCATGGTGCGGCGTTCCGTCGTCGTCGCGAAGGGGGTCGCCCGATGCAGCACGGCACGATTGTCCCACATGACCAGGTCATGCGGCCGCCATTTGTGCGCGTAGGTGAAGGCAGGCTGCGTCGCCTGCGCCATCAGCCGATCGATCAGCGCGCGCGACTCCGCCTCGCCCATCCCCTCGATGCTGCGGGCATGCGCGCCGAGATACAGGGCCGGGCCATATGGGTTCTCCTCGAGCACCAGCGCCTGGCGCACCGGCGGGTGCTGGCGGCGTTCGGCCTCGGTCACCAGCGCCGGATCGACGCGGCTGCGCGACCAGCCGAAGTCATGGATGGCGACGCGACCCCGCAAGGCGTCCTGCTCGGCCCGGTCGAGCGCCGCGAAGGCCGTGCGCATGGAGGCGAATTCGGTATCCCCGCCGGCCGAAGGAATCTCCCGGGCCGACAGCAGCGAGGCCCGCGCCGGCACCGGCTTGAAGGAGGAATCATGGTGCCAGAACCGGTTCGCCTTGTTGTTCAGCACCTGCTTGTCGGTCGGCGGCGTGATCGCGCCGTCCTGGCCGATATTGGAGAGAATGATCACCGGGCTCCCGGCCCCGGGTGCGCCGGGACGGGTGCGTTCGAGCGGCCCGAACCCCTCGCTGAAGGCGATCTGCGCCGCGTCGTCGATCCGCTGGTCGGGAAAGACCAGCACCGAGAAGCGGTCGAGCGCATGGCGCAGCGCGGCCAACGTCGTCGCGTCGACGCCGCGGGCGATGTCGATGCCGGTGATGCGGGCGCCGAGAACGGGGGTGAGCGGGGTTGTCTCGATCATGGGGGCGTTTCCTCCTGCCCCCACCTTGGCGGCGCATCGCATTGCGGCGCCAGCCGGCATCTTCGCAAAACACTCTGCCGTCAGGCGGCAGGATCCGCGACGGCGAGCAGATGCGCGACGAAGGCCGCGATCTTGGCCGGAAGCCGATCGGCGCGGAGATGCACGGCGTGGATCTCGGCCTGGTAGGGGCCGGGCCAGGCAGGAAATCCGGGCAGCAGTGCCGTCAGGCGGTCGGCCGCGACATCGTCACCGACCATCCATTCGGGCAGCAGCACCAGGCCCATGCCATCCAGCGCGGCCTGGCGCAGCGCCTCCCCGCTGTTGGAGCGGAACGGCCCGGACACCGTGACCTCCCGCCGCGCGCCGTCGGCGGTGGTGAATACCCAGACCGGCGCCTCATCGGCCTCGCGATAGGTCAGGCAGGGGTGCTGCAGCACGGCGTCGGGCGAGGCCGGAGCGCCGTGCCTTGCGATGTAGCCGGGGCTGGCACACAGGATGCGCCGGCCCGATGCCAGCCGGTACCCGGTGAACGACTTTCCCGCCGGCAGACCCAGGCGGATCACCAGGTCCACCCCATGCGCGGGCACCAGCCCGGTCTGCTCGGTCAGCTCCAGATCGATCTCCACCCGCGGATGCGCGGCGCGGAAGCCGGCGAGATGCGGCACCACATGGCGCAGCGAATAGGAGCGCCGCGCGACGATGCGTAGCGTGCCGGTCGCTTCCTCGTGCATCTCGCGCGCCTCGACCATGGCGGCGTCGAGGCCCTCGAGCAGGGGCATGATGCGGGCGGCCAGGCGCCGCCCCGCTTCGGTCGGCGCGACATGGCGCGTCGTGCGGTCGAACAGCCGCAGCGCGAGGTCGTCCTCCAATTCGCGCAGCGCCCGCGACGCTGCTGTCGCCGACAGCCCGAGCGAGCGCCCCGCCGCGGCGATGCCGCCGCGATCGAGAGTCCGCAGGAAGAGCCGCAGCGCGGTCAGCCGGTCCATCGCGCAACGCTACGGCGGCCGCGCCTGCCCCGGAAGCAGGGTTGATCGCGACGCGGGCCCGACAGAAGCGCCTGCACCTCTGCTAAGGTGCATCCTTGTGCGGTGATAACCGGGGACAGCCTGCGATGGCCGACCACCTCATCCTCGAGATGCTCGTCATCGCCGCCGCCTCCTTCGTGGTCGTCGCCGCGCTCGTGCGGCTGAGCTTCTCGCCGATCATCGGCTACCTGACGGCGGGGCTGCTGGTCGGTCCGCATGGCTTCAACCTCCTGGGTGCCACCGAGGGCATCCGCTTTCTCGGCGAACTCGGCGTTGCCCTGCTGATGTTCATCGTCGGGCTGGAGTTCTCGCTGCCGCGCATGATCGCGGCGCGCACGGTGGTGTTCGGCCTGGGAGGCCTGCAGGTCGTCGCGACGACCGCGCTTGCCGCGACGGTGGCCTGGTTCGCGGGCGCCGGCTGGGTCGCCGCCCTCGTGCTCGGCGCCGCGGCCGCGATGTCCTCGACCGCCATCGCCGCCAAGCAGCTGTCCGACCAGGATGAGCTGAACAGCCGGCACGGCCGCATCGCGCTCGGAATCCTGCTGTTCCAGGACCTCGCCACGCTGCCGGTGCTCGTGGTGGTGGACGCACTGCACGGGAGAGGCGGCGAGGCTGACACGCTTCAGGGGGTGACGCGAAGCGCCGTTGCCGTCGTGCTCTTCGTCGCCACGGCCCTGCTGGCCCGCCGCGCGCTCGCCCGTGCCATCGAATGGGTTGCCGGCACCAGGTCCAACGAGCTGTTTCAGCTGGTGACACTCCTGCTGATCCTGGCCTCGGCCCATGCCGCGCACGTGGCCGGGCTGTCGCTGCCCATCGCGGCCTTCCTTGCGGGCATGCTGGTCGGCGAAAGCGATTTCCGCCACCAGGTCGAGGACGAGATCCGCCCCTTCCGCGATATGCTGCTCGGCCTCTTTTTCCTTACCGTCGGCATGTCGCTCGATCCTGGCGCGATCACCGCGAGCCCGCTGCTCGTGCTGGGCGCGGTGCTGCTGCTGGTCGGCTCGAAGGCGCTGATCGTCTTCGCCGTGGCGCGGATCGCCGGGTGGGCGGCGGCGCCTGCGCTGCGCGCCGGCCTGGTGCTCGCTCACGGGGGTGAGTTCGCGCTGCTGATCGTCGCCCAGGCGCTTGCGGCCGGGCTGCTTGATGCCGCGGCGGGTCAGCTCGTCCTCGTCACCGTCGCGCTCAGCATGGTGATAGCGCCCCTCCTCATACAGCGAAGCGGCCAGGTCGCCGCGCTCCTGGGCTGGGCCGAGGCCCGCACCAAAATCGACGAGGCCGCCATCGCCGAGTCCTGCGCGGGGCTTTCGGGCCACGCCGTCGTGTGCGGGTATGGTCGGGTCGGGCGCCTGGTGGCGGCAGCGCTCAGGGCGAGCGCCGTGCCCTACGTCGTGATCGAGCGGGACGTCGAGCGTCTGCGCCTGGCCCAGGAGCACGGCCACCGCGCCGTGTTCGGCGACGCCACGCGGCTCTCCATCCTGCGGGCCGTCGCCGTCGGGCGCGCGCGGATCGTTGCGACGACCCTGCCCGAGCACCCCACCGAGCGACTCCTGCGCCGCCTCCGGATCGCCGCGCCCAGGGTGCCGGCCATCGTGAGCACCGACGACGCCGTCGGGCTGCGGCCGCTCATCGAGGCCGGCGCGTCGCGCATCCTGCCGGAGAACCTCGCCGCGGGCCTGGCGCTTGCGGAGGAAGTGCTGATTGCGCTCGGCCTCCCCACGGACGAGATCGCGGCACGCATCACGGAGGTCCGCACCGGGTTGAACCCGGAGCTGCTCGGCCTGCCACGGCCGCCAGCGGACCACGCGACGGCACTGCCCTGATCATGCTGGGGCACCGGCTCGCCGCATGCAGCCGGAAAGCCTGTCCCCGCCTTGGCCGGGCAGCGACGCAATTTATTCCGGCAGCCGTGCCGCGCCGGGTTTGTCCGGTGCTAGGCTGCGCGCTGTCCGCCATCTCGATATTGCATGCAAGCTGCGCTGCCGGATCGCGCTGATCGCCGATCCGCAGTGTCGGGTGAGGAGGGCGAGCGAAGAACCGACAACCGGGAGTGCGGGCATGAGCGCAGATCGACCGCAGGCCGCCGCGCTCCTCGAGCGCTACCGGGTCGCGGCCTCCGGCACGCTCCGGACGACACGCAATGCCTGGCCGATGATGACCATCTACGAGCGGTTCGAACAGGTGGTGTGCCCAGCGCGATGCCTTCGGCGCCCTGACCTTCGCCATTGGACGACGACCAAGGCGCGCTCGATCGCCCGTGCGAGATCGCCCAGATGGTCGGGGATGTCGATCCTGCCGGCGCGTTCCAGCGCCAATCAGGGCCTGAGGTTCAGCAACCTCTCAGGGTCCACCCTGGCTGCAATCGCCATGCTCGAGGCTGGTGCCGTCAGGCTGACCCGCGTCCACTACCGCCTGAAGCAGGTCAATGAGCGCCTGGTGAACGCGTTCCGCGTCGATACGGCTCTCGGTCCATGCGGCGACCAGCACCTCCCGAGCAGCGACGATCACCTTGTTGGCAAGATCTGGCACCAGAGCAGCATCGGCTGCGTTCATTGATCGATCGTCGTAGATGAGACTCTCGAAGCACATCTTCGGCAAACGGGGATGCTCCCCGGCCAAACCAAGATTCCCCGCCCTCGGGGATCGGCCGGACGGTGTTGGTCTTGTCAGCAGCGGTCTAAGCTGGAAATCGACGATCCCCGGCGGTGCCGCAGCCTGAGGAATGCTTGTATCGGGATGCCTTGAGGCCCGATCGGCTTCGTTGGCACTGACCCTCGGCTCGAAGACGCATGGACGGGACACGACCCCATCGAGATTGAATGGTGCCGCTGCAAGACCATATGTCTTCCGAGCGAAAGCAACCTCGAGACGGACGATGGCAACGGGGTGGGCTCCTGACGGGGCGGTACAAACCCAGATCGAGGACACGGTGACAGACGGCGTGCTTCGCGCACGCGCGGCGATCCCAAGTGGCGCGAGCCAGACGCATTGCGTCGAATGCGGCGAGGAGATCCCCGAAGCGCGGCGCCGGGCAATCCCCGGCGTGCGAACATGCGTGCGGTGTCAGGCTGAGCGCGATCGACGCCCGGTGACTTTCGGAATCAACCGGCGCGGCAGCAAGGACAGCCAGCTCAAGTAGATCCTGGTCCGTCGGGCGGAGGACAGTGCCGTCGCTGCCCAGTCGCCAGGTCTCACAAGAGTGCTGAACTGAAGGACCTCAGCCACCCGTCGCGCCAGTGCGACGCGGGATGGTGAGCCATTCACCGCGTTCAGAAGCTTCGGGCTTGTCGTCCTCGAAGCGTGCGAAGACGCGATCCTTGTCGTCCATCCGCGGCACCAGGACGAAGGTCGCTCGCCGTGCGCAGGAGTCCGTCCCTCGGCATCCGGCACGCCCCGCCGCAGGTACGTCCGGGCCGTCTGCCGCCCACCGAATACCACGCCAAAGCCGCGGCAAAGGGTGACTTGCGCCTACCCGCGTCCAGGAAAATCAGTCAAGCTTTGTCGTTGGGGCAGGAGGGTAGCCATGGCCGGTGTCGCCCGGTTTCTGACGGGCGGCGGTGAGATGGGCGCCCGGGTGCAGGCGCATGACTGGGCCAAATCGCCGCTGGGCCCGACCGAAACCTGGCCGCAATCCCTGCGACCTCCCTGAGCATCATGTGGAACGCCGGCTTCCCGGGTTACCTGGCCGGGGGTGCGGAGCTCATCAGCCTCCATAACGATGCCTATCTGCCGATCCTCGGGAGCAAGCCGAATGCCCTGGGTCGGCCCCTTCAGGACGTCTGGTCCGAGTCCCGGGACATCGTCGGACCCATCGTGGCGCTTGCACTCGCCGGTAAAGGCAGTTCCTTGGAAGACCAGCCAATCGTCATGGAGCGCGATGGCCGCGGCGATGCGGGTTGGTGGACCTTCTCCTGCTTGCCGGTCCGCGACGAGACGGGCGACGTCGGTGGCGTTCTGTGCGTGCTGCTCGAGACCAAGGACCGGCGTCTTGCTGAGCGGCGGCTCCGCTTCCAGATCGACCTGGGCGAACGCCTGCACGGCTTGATCGAGCCGCGCGAGATCATGGCAGCCTCGGCAGAGCTTCTCGGGAGCTGCCTCGGCGTGGGCCGCGCCGGATGCCCCGATGCCCGTGGACCACTTCGTCTGGGCTATGGTGAACGAGGAAGCTGCACCATTCCTTCGAAGCGGAAGGCGTGGCGGGCATCGTCTGCATGATCTATCCGGGCCGCGCCGGGTTCTGCACGGGCGATGCCCACCTCACGCCCGCCATCTCCCTGCGCGCGATCGGCCGACATTCCATGGGGCTGCAGTGCGTCCGGGTGAACCCTGTGCGCGGTCGCGTCGTGCTCGCCTCCGACGTCACGCACTCGAACGGGCGCGTGGAGACCGGCCGGCCCCATGCGACCGCCTTTCACCTCGGCGCCATGCTGGAGCACCTCGACCACCTGCGCGCCATCGGGCCGAGCGCGCATCACATCGTCCCAGGCCACGATCCCGAGGGGATGTGCCGCAATCCGTCCGCACCAGTGTTCGACGGCACCGCCGTGGAACTGCACCGCAGCTCGGGCGGTTCATCGATTGGGGCAGAGGGTGGCGCACATGGCGGCAGGCGATCAGATGCCGTCAGCCGCTATCCGCCACCGTTGGCACCGTGGCAAGTCTCGAACAGGCGGAGGGGCTTCAGCGAACGGTGGTGTCGTCGGGCCGTTCCAGCGCGATGACCTTGCTCGCAAGTTCGATCCACGCGTCGAGAATGGCGTCGTTGACATCGTCGCTGCGATTGAAGCTGGTGTGGATCGCCATGCCGCGCAGCAGGCAGAGAGTCATGTGCTGGAACTGCTCCTCCTTCCTGACATCGGGAAAGCGGAGGATCTGGTGCCATCGGAGATTTCGCTGGCTCGCCGGCGAATCGAGCGCCCGGCGCAGCCTTTCGCCGAGCTCCTTGTCCACACGCGCGGCCAGCATCAGCTCCAGCGCAGCGATGTAACTCGGCTTGCTGAAGATCTCCCGCCATACGAAGCGCAGGTAGACCTCGAAGGGAACGTCGCGCAGGTCAGTTCCGCCGAAGGCCTCCTGCCGCGCCTCCTCCCAGTTCTGGAGCAGGTGCTCGAAGGCGGCGACCAGCATGTCGGCCTTGGTGGCGAAATGGTGCGTTTGCGCCCCGCGCGAGACACCGGCGCGCGCCGCGATCATGGACGTCGTGAGGGATTCGTAGCCGACCTCGCACAGCACATCCAAAGCAGCCTGGCAGAGGCGCCGACGCATCTCGGCCGACCGACGCGCCTGCTTGCCTGTGGCGGGCTCCCCCTGCGCCGCGAGGTGCGCGTCGGGCGCGTTCTTCGCCGGGGTCCTGTCCATCCGCTGCCGTCTTCCAGTTGTCGCGGCTCGGCGCGCTGCGATGCGCCGGCCGAGGTTAGGTAGGTTCGCGCCGGCTGGATGTTGACTCAAAATCCCAAACAGTCCAGCCTGTTTTTATCTAAAAGACACAGGGCGGAAGGACTCAGCACCATGAACAGGCGTGAGTTGGGCCGGCTCCTTGCCGGCACCGTCGCGGCCGTCGGCACGAGCAGCAGCCGTCCGGCCATCGCCCAGGTCAGGCAAGGCTTTCCGCACCAGCCAGTCCGCCTGGTCGTCCCGCTCGCCGCCGGCACCCTGACCGACATCATCGCGCGGCTGCTCGCCGAGCCCATGGCGCGCGACCTCGGACAACCCGTCGTCGTCGAGAACCGCGGCGGGGCCAACGGCAACATCGCCGCGGCCTACCTGAAGCAGCAGCGTCCGGATGGGCATGCGGTGATGCTCGCCGGCGTGTCGATGTTCGCCTTCAACCCCTTCCTCTACCCGAACCTGCCCTATGATCCGGCGCGCGACTTCACCTACGTCGCACCCGTCGTGAACACGCCCTTCATGCTGGTCGCGAGCCGGCAGATCGGCATCACCTCCGTCGCCCAGTTCCTTGAGCGGGCAAGGGCGCGGCCGGGCGAGATGACCTACGCCAGTGCCGGCAACGGCAATTCGACGCACCTGGCGATGGAGATGGTGGCCGACGCGGCGAATATCCGGCTCACCCATGTGCCCTACAGCTCGGTCTCGCCGCTCAACAGCCTGATCTCGGGCGAAACGGATTCGATGCTCAGCGTGCTGGGCAGCCTGATCCCGCATGTCCGCGCCGGTGCCGTCGTGCCGCTGGCCGTCCTGCTGGAGGCACGCGCGCCCGACCTGCCCGATGTGCCCACGCTCCGCGCCGAGGGCGTGGAGACGCCGACCATGCCGGGCTGGTACGCGCTCGTGGGGCCCGCCGGCATGGCCGAGGAGGCGACGCTGCGCGTGAACGCCGCGCTGCAGGCCGCGCTGCGGGATCCGGCGGTCCGCCGGCGGCTGCGTGAACTCCACCTCGACCCGATCGAGGGCAGCCCCGCGACGATCCGCGAGAGCTTCGAGCGCGACAGCGCCGTCTGGGGTGGCTTCATCCAGCGCCGCGGCCTGCGTCTCGGCTGACCATCCCGAACATCGACCAAGGAGCACGCCGTCATGGCCGTCCTCAGCACTGCCGTTCGCGACTATCGCCTCGGCGTCATGCATGCCGTGATGGATCGCGAAGGCTACGACGCCCTCGCCTTCACCCAGGCCGACTTCTTCCAGTTCGCGACCAACTTCGCGACGGACGTGCAGACCTGGGAACGCCCGATCGTCTGCGTGGTGCCGCGCAATGGCACGCCCTTCGCTATCCTGAACGAACTCTCCACCAATCACTGGCGCTTCGGCATCGAGGCGGGGAAGCTCTGGGTCACGGATGTGGAGTTCTATGCCGAGCATCCGCGCCTGACCCGCCGCGTGCCGCTCGCGCCGCAATGGCCGGAAATGGTGGCCGACCGGCTGCGCCGCGCCGGCCTGGCCCGCGCGCGCATCGGCACCGATGCGCCCGGCGGCATGCTGGGTCGCGCGGCGTCGCTGCTGCCTCACCTGAAGCTGGAGGGCGCCACGGCCGCCTGCCGCAGCCTGCGTTGGGTGAAGCACCCCGAGGAAATCCAGCTCCTCCGCGAGATCGCCGCGCTCACCGACTGGGTGCAGGACCGCTATCGCGAGGCGATCCGCCCCGGCCGGTTGGTGCAGGAGATGGACATGGCCATGGCCGCAGCCATGGCCGAGGAATCCGCCCGCCGCTTCCCCGGCGAGCACCTCGAGATCCTGCGCTGCTGGACGCTGTCGGGCCCCGCGAGCTGCGCGCCGCATGGCGATGGCCGCTCCTCCGGCCAGCGCATCGAGAAGGGCGACGGCCTCGTCAACATCGTCATCCCGCGCGTGAACGGGCTCGTGGTGGAGAACGAGCGCACCTGGTTCTGCGGCAAGCCCGGACAGCGCCAGGCATTCCTGTTCGAAACCGCGCGGGCGGCGAACGAGGCGGCGTGCGAGGCTGCGATCACGGGGCGGCCCGTCTGCGGCATCGATGCCGCCGCCCAGGCCGTCATCGAGCGCGCCGGCTGCGCGGATCTCATCCTTCACCGCACCGGGCACGGGATGGGTACGCTCGGCCACGAGTTCCCTGAGGACATGGCCTTCAACACGCGCCCGCTGCTCGAGAACGAGGTCTACTCCGCCGAACCCGGCCTCTATGAATGGGGTCTGGGTGGCTTTCGCCACGACGACACCGTGGTGGTCGGCGCAAAGCCCGAGGTGCTGACGCGCGCGCCGAAGGACCTCGCCTCCCAGACCATCGCGTGACCATGGAAGCGTTGCGCCACGTCGCGGCCGCGCTTGCAGCACCCGGCCAACCCATGGCCGGGCTGGCGGCGCTCGATACGGCGCTCGCGAGCGCCGTCGGGCATCGCCTCTTCACCGTGCTGGTGCTGGACGAGGCGCGGGACGTCAGCCGGCGCTTCTACAGCAACCGCCCGGATGCCTATCCCGTCTCGGGCGAGAAGCCGATCCGTCGGGAGTCCGAATTCTACCGTCTCGTCGTCGAGCAGGGGGCGCCGCGCATCTGCCGGGACCGGGCCGACATCATTCGAGCCTTTCCCGACCATCCGCTGATTCTCTCCCTCGGCTGCGAGGGCGCGGTGAATGTGCCCGTGCACTGGGACGGCCGCACGCTCGGCGCCATCAACCTGCTGCACGACGCGGGGCACTACACCGAGGCACATCTTCCCGTACTCTCCGTCTTCGCCGCGCTGGCCGTGGCGCCCATCCTCCGCATCCTGGAAGGCAGAACCGCATGACCTCGCAGATCACGCGCCGCCGTGCCGGCGCGCTGCTGACCGCCCTCGCCGCCGCGCCAGCCCTCGCGCAGGAAAGCGCGCAGCCGCTGCGCGTCATCATTCCGCAGCCGCCCGGCGGCGCGACGGACATCCTCGCCCGCCTGCTGATCGAACCCCTGTCGCGCGAACTCGGCCGGCCGGTGGTCGTCGAGAACCGACCCGGGGCGAACGGCATCGTCTCGATCAACGCGCTGAAGGCGTCGCGGCCCGATGGCAGCGCCGTGCTGCTCGGTGGCGTCTCGATCTTCAGCTTCAACCCGAACCTCTACCCCAACCTGCCCTACGATCCCTGGCGCGACTTCAGCTGGATCGCGCCCATCGCCGACACCCCGTTCGTGATGGTCGCCGGCCGCAGGACCGGCATCACCACATTGGCGCAGTTCATCGAGCGCGCGCGCGCGGAGCCGGAGCGCGTCACCTTCGGCAGCGCCGGCATCGGCAATTCGACGCATGTGGCAATGGAGATGATCGCCGAGCGCGCCGGCATCCGCCTGACTCATGTCCCCTTCGCGGGCTCCGCCCCGGCGATCACCAGCATCATCGCCGGCGACACGGATTCCATGGTGAACCCGCTCGGCAGCACGCTGCCGATGATCCGCAGCGGCGGCGTGGTGCCGCTGGCGACGCTCGGGCGCGAACGCTCCCCGGCGCTGCCGGAGGTGCCGACGCTGCGCGAGGCCGGCCTCGCCGACGTGACCATGCCCGGCTGGTATGCCTTCGTCGGCCCCGCCGGCATGCCGGCGCCCGTGGTCGAGCGGCTCAACCTCGCCGTGCGCGCCGTGGTGGACAGCCCCGCCGTGACGCAGCGCCTGCGCGAAGCCGTGCTGGAGCCCGTCTCCACTTCCGCCGCCGCGATCCAGGAACGCGCGCGAGCGGACAGCGACACGATCGGCACCTTCATCCGGCGTCGTGGCATCAAGGTCGAATAGCCCCCCTCGCGGCAACCTCCTGAGGAAGCAAACGCATGACGATCTCCCGCCGCAGCCTCGGTCTCGCAACGCTCGCCGGTGCTGCAACGCCGGTGCTCGCGCACGCGCAATCGACCGCTCCCTGGCCGCAGGCCCGGCCGATCCGCTTCGTGGTGCCCTTCGCGCCAGGCGGCACCACCGACATCATCGCCCGGATCCTGACAGGCGAGATGTCCCGCCGCCTCGGGCAGACGATCCTGGTGGACAACCGGCCGGGTGCAGGCGCGACCCTCGGCACCGGCCAGGTCGCGCAGGCGGCGGCCGATGGCTACACCCTGGTGCTGTCCGTCATCAGCGCGATGGTGGTCGGCAAGGTGCTCTACGGCGACCGCGTGACCTGGGATCCCGACCGGGACTTCGCGCACATCGCCACCGTGATGAGCACGCCGTATCTGATCCTCGTACGTCCCGACTTCCCGGCGCGCACGCTGGACGAGCTCGTGGCGGTGGCGAAGCGCGACCCGAATGCGTTGAGCTACGGCAGTTCCGGCATCGGCTCCATGCCGCACCTCGTGATGATGCGCTTCCAGGCGGCCGCCGGCATCACCATGACCCATGTTCCCTATCGCGGCGCCGCGCAGATCGCGACCGACATCGCCGGTGGCGTGCTGCCGATGATGGTGGACAGCCTGACGGGCGCCAGCGCCAACATCCGCAGCGGCGCGCTGCGACCGCTGGCACACACCTGGCCCGAACGGATCCCCGCCTTCCCCGACATTCCGACCTTCCGTGAGCTCGGTTTCCCGGACCTGGTCGTGGATGGCTGGTCCGGCATCGCGGCGCCGGCACGCACGCCGCGCCCGATCCTGGAGCGGCTGGCGGCCGTGACGCGGGAATCGCTGGAGGCGCCCAATGTCGTCCGACGCTACGCGGAAACCGCGACGGCTCCTGGCCGCCTCTACCTCGACGATGCGCAGCGCTACGTGCGCGAGGAACTGGCGGCCTGGACGCCCATCATCCGGGCATCCGGCGCCTCGGTGGACTGAAGCAAGTGCCGCGGCTGGCGAAGAGCCACGCCGCGGCATCTCGGGGATCAGGTCGCGCACCGCGCCAACGGTCAGCCCAATGGCACGACCGATGATCCGCTGCCCCGGTGCCGCGCCGCCGCCGACACCGGATCAGCAGGCCGGGCGGTGGCGTTTCCTGCCGCTCCGCCTGCCTCATCGGCCAGGCTCGGCCGCATGGCCGCGGGGCAGGTGGGGCGGAGGCGCGCGAAACCAAGACCCCGATACCGTGCCCGCCGAAGGGCTCGCCGGCATCAGGATCCCGTCCGCGATCAGCGCCACCCGAGTTCCGGGGCAACGTATTTCAGGATGCCCTCGATGACGTGGGCGCAGTACGCGACGCCGAGCTGGTTCGGGATGGTCAGCAGAAGGGTGTCCGCCTCGGCGATCGCCTCGTCGGTGCGAAGCTCCCTGATCAGGAGCTCCGGCTCGGCGGCATAGCCACGGCCGAAGATGGCGCGGGTCTTCTCGTCGATGAAGCCGACCTGGTCCTGCTCGCTGCCGCCATGTCCGAAGTATGCGCGGTCGCGGTCGTCGAGCAGCGGAAAGATGCTGCGGCTGACTGACACGCGTGGGGCGCGGTCATGGCCGGCCTCCTTCCAGGCGTCCCGGTAGACGCGGATCTGCCTGGCCTGCTGGATATGGAAGGGCTCGCCGGTCTCGTCGTCCTTGAGGGTGGAACTCTGCAGGTTCATGCCGTGCCTGGCCGCCCAGACCGCCGTGGCATTGGAGCCGGAGCCCCACCAGATGCGCTCGCGCAGGCCTTCCGAATGGGGTTCCAGGCGCAACAGGCCGGGTGGGTTGGGGAACATCGGACGCGGGTTCGGCCTGGCAAAGCCCTGGCCGCGCAGCACCTCGAGAAAGACCTCGGCGTGGCGCCGGCCCATCTCCGCGTCGGTCTCGCCCTCGGCCGGGGCGTAGCCGAAATGTCGCCAGCCATCGATCACCTGCTCGGGCGAACCGCGGCTGAGGCCGAGTTGAAGGCGGCCGCCGCTGATGAGGTCGGCGGCGCCGGCATCCTCGGCCATGTAGAGCGGGTTCTCGTAACGCATGTCGATGACGGCGGTGCCGAGCTCGATGCGGCTGGTCTTCGCACCCATGGCGGCGAGGAGGGGAAAGGGGGAGGCAAGCTGGCGAGCAAAGTGGTGCACGCGGACATAGGCACCATCCGCGCCCAGTTCCTCCGCCGCGACAGCGAGGTCGACGGATTGCAGGAGGGCATCGGCGGCGGTGCGGGTGCCGGACTGGGGCGACGGCGTCCAGTGGCCGAAGGAGAGAAAGCCGATCTTCTTCATCGCGGGTCTGGTCCAACTGGGCGGGGTGTCGCCCGCCGGTGATCGTGGGGGGCCCGGGATCAACAATGGGCCGTGCTTGCGCGGGACCATGCGACCTGGGTCGCATCCACTCCAATCACCGGGGGCGATGATGGTTATGCCAAGGGGGCACCTTCCCCACGGAATCCGGGCGAAGCCGGTCGGCAATGGCGGCGGTGCCGCCATCTCCCGACACCGTCCGTCGGGGGAGGCAGCGCTGGGCCTGCGACCGGGCAGGAACGCGGCGCGCGGGATCTCAACCGTTGCGCGCAGGATTGATCCGATGCCGGCGGGTCGGTTTCCTGTACGCTCTCCCTTCCGCGGCCCCCCTGCCGCAGTGCACAATGGCACGGGAGAAACGCCGCGGCGAAACCCGACTGCGGAGTGCGTCACCTGCGGGTGCTGCTGGTCGATGCCGATGCCGAACGGGCCTCCGCTGTGCGGGCGGGCCTGGAAGCGGCTGGCTGCAAGGTCGTCGCCGTCTCCTCGGAGGTGGTCGACCTGACGCGGCGCGTGCGTGAGGCGGATGCCGAGGTCATCGTCTGCGACCTTGACGATCCGTCGCGCGACGCGCTGGAGAGCATGCACGCCCTCAACCGCGACGAGCCCCGCCCCGTCGTGGTGTTCGCCAGCCGCGGCGAGCCCGACCAGATCGAGGCAGCGCTCGAAGCCGGTGTCGCCGCCTATGTCGTCGAAGGCTTGGCCCCGGCCCGCGTCCGCCCGGTGCTGGAGGTCGCCATCCGTCGCTTCCGCGCCCACCAGGCACTGCGGGCGCAATTGGAGGAAGCGCAGGCGACCCTGGCGCAGCGCGTGGTGATCGAGCGCGCCAAGGGCGTCCTGATGCAGCGCCGCCGCCTGTCGGAGGAGGAGGCCTATCGCCTGCTCCGGCGCTGGGCAATGGATCGCGGCCGCCGTCTGGTCGATGTGGCGCAGGATTTCTTGCGCGATTTTTAGGCAATACGTTGAATGATGATGCACTTCATGTCTGGAATGCCGATTTCGCCTTATTAGTGGGCTATTTTCCGCTACCTCCTGGCGGCGCCTTTGGTGTGAATTGGTGACATCTCAGCGCTGGCTGAGGTCCGGCGGGGCACAACGGCGTGCCCATGCCGCGCCGCCCACCTCCTCATCCTGCGGTCCAATGGCGGTCCGCTCTCTCGGGGTCCAACCGACCCCGCCGGAGCTTGACCGCGTGGTTTCTCGCCCCGCCTCGAACACCCCGCTCGGCACTCCCGCGATCACACTCGCCCCGCGCACGTTGCGCTTCGGCTACGTCCCGCTCACCGATGCGGCGCCGCTGCTGGTGGCCGATGCGCTCGGCCTTTTCGCCAATGCCGGCGTGCGCGTCGCGCTGTCGCGGGAGGCCGCCTGGGCCGCGGTGCGGGACAAGCTGGCCTTCGGGGCGCTCGATGCCGCCCACCTGCTTGGCCCCGTGGCGATCGCGCTCGCCGCCGGCGCCGGCGGCTTCCGCCGCAGCCTGACGGTGACCGCCGGGCTGGCACGCAACGGCAACACCATCACCCTGTCCCACGCCTTGGCTTCGCAGATCGGGGCATTCGAGGCGCCGCTCGAACCGTCGCTCTTCGCCGCCGCCCTGCACCGCCGCGCCGAGGACGGGCTGCCCCCGCCGACCCTCGCCGTGGTCTTCCCGCATTCCTCGCACAACTACCTGTTGCGCCACTGGCTGGCGGCGGGCGGGCTCGACCCCGACCACGACGTGCGCCTGGTGGTGGTGCCGCCGCCGCAGATGGCCCGCGCCCTGGCCGAGGGCGCCATCGAGGGCTTCTGCGCCGGCGAGCCCTGGGGCAGCCAGGCCATTGCCGCCGGCGCCGGGCGCTTCGCGCTGGCCAGCGGCGACATCTGGCCGGATCATCCCGAGAAGGTGCTCGCCTTTGGCGAAGCCGCCGCGCAGCGCGACCGCGATGCGATGATCGCCGCGACGGCCGCCGTCATCGAGGCGGCACGCTGGCTCGATGAGCCCGCCAACCGCAACGCCGCGGTCGCCCTGCTGCAGGAACGCGCCTTTCCCGGCCTCGCGCCCGCCACCATCGCCGCCGCGCTGGCCGGGACGGTGGCGGCGGCACCGGGCGGCGCGCCACGACGCCTGGCCGCGCCCATGCGCTTCGCCGCCGCCTCCTGCCCCCGGGCGGAGGAGGCCGGCTGGTGGTTCGATGCCATGCGCCGCTGGGGCCACCTCGGCCCCGAAGCGTCGCGCCATGCCGCCCTGGCGCCCTGGCGGGCCGACCTTTGGCACGCCGCCGCCGCGCGGCTCGACCCGCCGCCGTTCATCGGCCGCGCCGCGACGTCCCCGCCTCAGCCAACATTCCAGGAGCCCGACGCATGACCGTGCCCCCCATCGGCCGCCGTGCCGCACTTGCCGGCACCGCCGCACTCTTCGCCGCCGCCCCGCGCGGCATCTTCGCCCAGGGATCCACCGTGCCCGAGGTCCGCAAGGCGTCGCTCGGCTACATCGCGCTGACCGACAGCGCGCCGCTGATCATCGCCAAGGAGAAGGGCTTCTTCGCCAAGCACGGCATGCCCGAGGTCGAGGTGGCGAAGCAGGCGAGCTGGGGCGCGACGCGCGACAACCTCGTCCTCGGCGGGGAACGCGGCGGCATCGACGGCGCGCACATCCTCACGCCCATGCCCTACCTGATCCACACCGGGCGCATCGTGCAGAACAACCAGCCGGTGCCGATGGCCATCCTGGCGCGGCTGAACACCAACGGCCAGGCGATCTCGGTGGCGAAGAAGCACCAGCCGCTGGGCGCACGGCTCGATGCCTCCCCACTGCGCGGGGCGCTGACCGCCGAGAGCAAGGTCGCCATGACCTTCCGCGGCGGCACCCACGATCTTTGGATCCGCTATTGGCTCGCCGCCGCCGGCATCGACCCGGACAAGGATGTGCAGACCATCGTCGTGCCGCCGCCGCAGATGGTCGCCAACATGCGCGTCGGCACCATGGACGCCTTCTGCGTGGGCGAACCGTGGAACGCACAGCTGGTGAACCAGAACCTCGGCTACTCGGCGCTCGTCACCGGGGAATTGTGGCGCGATCACCCCGAGAAGTCCTTCGCCATGCGCGCCGACTTCATCGCCAGGCACCCGCGCGCGGCCGAGGCGCTGACCGCAGCGGTGATCGAGGCCGCGCGCTGGTGCGACACCCCGGCCAACCGGCCCGAGCTCGCGCAGATCCTGGGCCGGCGCGCCTGGTTCAACGTGCCGGCCACCGACATCATCGGCCGCACCCAGGGCACCATCGACTATGGCGATGGCCGCCGCGTCGAGAACTCGCCGCTGGTGATGAAGTTCTGGAACGACCATGCCTCCTACCCCTTCCGCTCGCATGATCTCTGGTTCCTGACCGAGGACATCCGCTGGGGCGTTCTGCCGGAGGACACCGACACGACGAAGCTGATCGCCGAGGTGAACCAGGAGGCGATCTGGCGTGCCGCCGCCGCGCGCGCCGGCGTGCCGAATGCCGAGACACCCTCCTCCACCAGCCGCGGCCGCGAGGCCTTCTTCGACGGCAAGGTCTTCGACCCGGATGACCCCGCCGCCTATCTCGCCTCCCTCGCCATCACCAAGACGGCGCGGGCGTAAGGCGATGAACGCCGTCACCCCGCCCCCCGGCCTGGGCGCCGCACCCGCCGCCGCCAGCGTGGCGCAGGCCCTGCCGGCCGCGCCGTCGCGCATCATCGTGCGCCTGGTGCCGCACCTGCGCGGCCTGGCGGCGACGCTGCTGCCGCCGCTCATGGTCCTCGCCGCGCTGCTCGGCATCTGGGAATGGGCCGCCTCCGGCCCGGCCGCCACCCTGCCGCCTCCGTCCAAGGTCTGGGCGGACAGCGCGGAGCTGATCACCAACCCCTTCTACGACCGCGGCGGACTCGACAAGGGGCTCGGCCTGCACCTCGCCGCCAGCCTGCAGCGCGTCGCCGTCGGCTTCTCGCTCTCGGCCATCGTCGGCATCGCGCTTGGCATGCTGGTGGGCAGCTCGATGCTCGCCATGCGGGGGCTCGACCCGATTTTCCAGGTGCTGCGCACCGTGCCGCCGCTGGCTTGGCTGCCGCTGTCGCTGGCGGCCTTCCGCGAAGCGCAGCCGAGCGCGATCTTCGTCATCTTCATCACCGCGGTCTGGCCCATCATCATCAACACCGCGGTCGGGGTCCGCAACGTGCCGGCGGACTACCGCAATGTCGCGCGCGTCATCCGGCTTTCGCCGATCGACTGGTTCCTGCGCATCGTCGTGCCGGCGGCCGCGCCCTACATCTTCACGGGCCTGCGCATCGGCGTCGGGCTCTCCTGGCTCGCCATCATCGCCGCCGAGATGCTGATCGGCGGCGTCGGCATCGGCTTCTTCGTCTGGGATGCGTGGAACTCCTCCAACCTCTCGGACATCGTCGTGGCGCTCGTCTATGTCGGCCTCGTGGGCTTCGCGCTCGACCGCGCCATGGCGCTGGTCGGCCGCGCCGTCACGCGCGGCACCGCGGCGCAGTGAGAAGGAACGCCCCCATGGAACGCCCCTTCCTCGAGATCTCGCGCGTGTCGGTATCCTTCGGCGCCGCGGCCGTGCCCGTCCTGAACGGCGTCGACCTCAAGGTCCGGCAGGGCGAGTACGTCGCCGTCATCGGCCATTCGGGCTGCGGCAAGTCCACCTTGCTGAATGTCGTCGCCGGCCTGCTGCCCGCCACCCTCGGCGGCGTGCTCCTGGAAGGCCACGAGGTCCGGGACCCCGGCCCCGACCGCGCCGTGGTGTTCCAGAACCACAGCCTGCTGCCCTGGCTGACCTGCGCCGAGAATGTCCGCCTCGCCGTGGACCGCACGGTCGGCCGCGGCATGTCGCGCGCCGAGCGCGCCGAATGGACGCGCGAGAACCTCGCCCTGGTGCGCATGGAGGCCCATGCCGACAAGCGTCCGCACGAGATCTCCGGCGGCATGAAGCAGCGCGTCGGCATTGCCCGTGCCCTCGCCATGCGTCCCAAGGTGCTCCTGCTGGACGAACCGTTCGGTGCGCTCGACGCGCTGACGCGCGCGCATCTGCAGGACCAGGTGATGGCGATCCATGCGCGGCTCGGCACCACCGTCATGATGATCACCCACGACGTGGACGAGGCGGTCCTGCTCTCCGACCGCATCGTGATGATGACGAACGGCCCCAACGCCACCATCGGGGAAATCCTCGACATCGACCTGCCGCGCCCGCGCGACCGGCTGGCGCTGGCCTCCGACCCGCGCTTCCTCGCCGCGCGGGAATCGGTGCTGCGCTTCCTGCACGAGCGCCACGCCCTGCCGGCGGCGGCATGACCGTGGCGGGCCCGGCCATGCGCGTGCTCGTCATCGGCGCCGGCCCTGCCGGGATGCGCTGCGCCGAGCGCGCCGCGCAGGCCGGCCTGGAGGTCACGCTCGTCGGCGCCGAGGCGGCGCTGCCCTATGACCGTGTCGCCCTCGGCCGTGTGCTGTCCGGCGAGGCCGAGGTGCCGGCGCTGATCACGCACGACCTGCGGCGGCTGCGCGCGCTCGGCATCGGCTACCGGCCGGCGACGCCGATCGCGGCGCTGGATCGTGCGGCGCGCGTCGCGGTGACCGCGCGCGGTGAGGCCATCTCCTGGGACCGCGCGGTGATCGCCACAGGGTCGCGCGCCACCCGCCTGCCGCTGCCGGGCGCCGAGCTTCCCGGCGTCTTCGTCTATCGCACCATCGACGACGTCCGCGCCATCCACCGTGCGGCGGCAGGCGGCGCGCGGGCCGTGGTGATCGGCGGCGGCCTGCTCGGCCTGGAGGCCGCCGCCTCGCTCTCCGCCATCGGCGCGAAGGTGACGGTGGTACATGCCGTCGACTGGCCGATGGAGCGCCAGCTCGACGCCGCCGCGGGCGCGCTGCTGGCGCGGAGCCTCGGCGCCACGCGCGGCCTGCGCTTCGCCATGCCGGCGGCGACCACGGCCATAGAGGGCTCGGCCTGGGTTTCTGGCGTCCGCCTCGCCGATGGCCGGCGCATCGCCTGCGACATCGTGGTGATGGCCGTCGGCGTGCGTCCGGTGACGGAGCTGGCGCGCGATGCCGGGCTCGCCGTCGCGCGCGGCATCGTCGTCGACGACGCGATGCGCACCGACGACCCCGCCGTGCTCGCCATCGGCGAATGCGCCGAGCATCGCGGCGTCGTCTGCGGCCTGGTCGCACCCGCGCTCGCCATGGCCGAGGTCGCCGCCGCGACGCTCGCGGATGCCGAGGCGGTCTATGCGCCACGGCCCGATCCGACGGCACTGAAGGTCTCGGGCATCGCCGTCTGGTCGGCGGGCGAGGTGGCGCCCGCGGATGCCGAGGCGGTGACGCTCACCGACGAACAGGCCGGCCGGGCGCGCCGCCTGTGGCTGCGCGACGGGCGCCTGGTGGGCGCGGTGTTGTACGGCGACACGGCGGATTCGCCCTTCTACCTCGACCTGATCTCCTCCGGCCGGCCGGTCGCGCCGCATCGCGCGACGCTCGCCTTCGGTCCCGCCTTCCAGGACGCCGCGTGATGCACGACACCGCCTTCGACGTCACCCAGCAGGAATACCTCAAGGGCTTCATGGCCGGGGTCGAGGCGCGCCGCGGCAGCCTCGCGCCCGCAGGCGGCGGTGGCGGCGCACCGCCCGATGCGCTGCGCGCCGCACAGGATGCGGCCATCGCCGCCGGCGGCACATTGACGCCGCAGGAGCAGGCGAAGCGGGAGAAGCACCCGCTCGACCGCTGGGACGAGATCGCCACCCGCGCCGAGGCCGGCACCTTCCCCAAGCCGATCGACGACTTCCTGGGGCGTTTCCACGGGCTCTTCTTCGTCGGCCCGGCGCAGGACGCCTTCATGTGCCGGCTGCGCATCCCGGGCGGCATCCTGTCCTCCCACCAGGCCGACGGCATCGCCGCCATCGCCGAGGACTGCGCGGGCGGCTACGCCGACGTCACCACCCGTGCCAACCTGCAATTGCGCGAGATCCCGGCCACCAAGGGCGCGGAAGTGGTCATGCGCCTCGGTGACCTCGGCCTGCTGCCGCGCGGCACGGGGGCCGACAACGTCCGCAACATCACCGCAAGCCCGACCGCCGGCATCGACCCGGCCGAGCTGATCGACACGCGACCGATCCTGCGCGCGCTGCACCACCACATCCTTCACACGCGCGACCTTTTCGCCCTGCCGCGCAAGTTCAACATCTCGGTCAGCGGCGGCGGTGCGGTGGAGGTTCTGCAGGAGACCAACGACATCAGCCTGACCGCGGTGGAGACGGATCTCGGCCTGCGCTTCCGCCTGACGCTGGGCGGCATCTCCGGCCACCGGGACTTCGCGCGCGGCACCGGCGCGGTGGTGGCGCCGGACGAGGTGGTCCGCGTCTGCGACGCCATCCTGCGCGTCTTCATCGCCGAGGGCGACCGCACCGACCGGCGCAAGGCGCGGCTGAAATACGTGCTCGACCGCATGGGCGTCGAGGCCTTCCTCGGCCTGGTCGAGGCCCGGCTCGGACAGCCGCTGGAACGCATGGCGGAGGAGGCGATCCGCCCCGGCGCGCCGCCGGCCAAGCACGGCCATGTCGGCGTGCATGCGCAGCGCCAGCCGGGACTGTCCTACATCGGCGTGGTGACGCCGGTCGGGCGGCTCACGGCGATGCAGCTGCGCGGGCTGGCGGAGGTCGCGCGCCGCTTCGGCAGCGCCACGCTGCGGCTGACGGTGTGGCAGAACCTGCTCATCAGCGACATCCCCGAGCCACATGTGCCGGAGGCGCTGGCGGCGATCGCCGCGCTCGGCCTGACGCATGAGGCGAGCGCGCTGCGCGGCGGCCTGGTGGCCTGCACCGGCAATGCCGGCTGCAAGTTCGCCGCCAGCAACACCAAGCGCCACGCGGCACAGCTCGCCGACTACCTCGAGACGCGCATTTCGATCGATGCGCCGATCAACATCCACCTGACCGGCTGCCACCATTCCTGCGCGCAGCACTACGTCGCGGACATCGGTCTGCTCGGCGCCAAGGTCGAGCGCGGCGAGGACCTGCTCGAAGGCTACGACCTGCATGTCGGAGGCGGCGCGGGGCCGGAGCAGAAGATCGGCCGGATGATCGTGAAGGGTGTGGCGGCGGACGAGCTCGGCCCGGCCGTGCTCGCGCTGCTCACCGCCTGGATGGCGCAGCGCCGGCAGGGCGAATCCTTCCAGTCCTTCACCGCACGGCACGACGATGCGGCGCTCGCGGCCCTCGCCGCGGCACGCGAGGAGGCCTTCGCATGAATGCGATCATCCAGCAGGCCTTCCCGGGTGCTGCCCCCGTGCCGATCATCCCGGAGACCGCGCCCTTCACCCCGGCGCAGCGGGCCTGGCTGAATGGCTTCCTCGCCGGCCTCTATGGCGGCTCCGCCGGCCCTGCCAATGCCTCCGCCACGCCGCCTGCGCCGGCTGAGGATTTCCCCTGGCACGACCCTGCGCTCGAACTCGGCGAACGGCTCGCGCTGGCGGAAGGGCGACCGCTGCCGCGACGGCTGATGGCGGCGATGGCGCAGCTCGATTGCGGGCAATGCGGCTACCTATGCAAGACCTACGCCGAGGCCATCGCCTCCGGCGCCGAGAGCTCGCTGGCGCTGTGCGTGCCCGGTGCCAAGGCGACCCAGAAGGCGCTCAAGGCATTGCTGGCCGAGGCGCCGGCCGCCGTGGCGAAGCCGGCACCCTCGGCCCCCGCGAAGCCGGCGGGCGTGCCGGTCCGCTTCGTTTCCGCATCGCGCCTGACCGGCGCGGCCTCGGACAAGGACGTGCGCCACGTCGTGCTCGACCTGTCCGGCAGCGGCCTCGCCTACGAGCCAGGCGACAGCCTGTCCGTCGCGGCGCCGAACGACCCGGCGCTGGTGGCGGCGGTGATCGCAGCGCTGCGCGCCGATCCGGAGGCCGAGGTGCAGGCCGCCGGCGCCGCGCGCCCGCTGCGGGAGGCGCTGGCGCACCATCTCGACATCGCGCGCCCGCTGGACCGCACGCTCGACCTGCTCGCCGGGGCGGCGACGCATGCGCCGCACGCCGCGGCGCTGCGTGCGCTGGCCGATGGCGATGACGGCGCGCAGCCGGACAGCGCCGACCTGCTCGACCTGCTGGAGGCCTTCCCCTCCGCGCGGCCGCCGCTGCAGGCATTGCTCGACAGCCTGCCTGCGCTCAAGCCGCGGCTCTATTCCATCGCCTCCTCGCCGCTCGCCGTGCCGGACCGGGTCGATCTCTGCATCGGCGTGGTGCGGGAGGAACGGCGCGGGCGGTGGCGTGACGGCATCGCCTCGACGCATCTCGCCTACCGCGCGACGCCCGAGGCGCCGCTGATGGCGCAGGTGCAGACGAGCCATTTCCGCCTGCCGGCCGACGCCGCGACGCCGGTGATCATGGTCGGGCCGGGGACGGGCATCGCGCCCTTCCGCGCCTTCCTGCAGCACCGCGCCGCGCTCGGCCAGACGGGCCGGTCATGGCTGTTCTTCGGCGACCGCCACCGCGCGACGGATTTCCTGTTCGCCGACGAGATCGAGGGCTGGCGCGGCGCCGGCGTGCTGACGCGCCTGTCGCTCGCCTGGAGCCGTGACGGCCGGGCGAAGGACTACGTGCAGCACCGCATGGCGGAGGAAGCCGCGGACCTGTGGCGCTGGCTGCAGGACGGCGCCCATTTCTACGTCTGCGGCGATGCCTCCCGCATGGCGAAGGATGTCGACGCCGCGCTGCGCGCCATCGCGCGGTCCGAGGGCGGGCTCGACGCGGACCAGGCGCGCGACTGGATCGTCGCCCTGGCACGCCAGGGCCGCTACCAGCGGGATGTCTACTGATGGACGGCTCCCAGGCCCCGCGCCGGGGCGTCCGCACCACCTGCCCCTATTGCGGCGTCGGCTGCGGCGTGGTGGCGAGACCCGACGGCGCGGGCGGCACGGCGATCGCGGGCGATCCGCGGCACCCGGCCAATGGCGGGCGTCTGTGCAGCAAGGGCACGGCGCTGGGCGAGACGCTTGGGCTCGAGGACCGGCTGCTCCATCCCGAGATCGACGGCAGGCGTGCCTCCTGGGACGCCGCGCTCGATGCCGTGGCGGAGGGCTTCGCACGCGCGCTGGAGAGAGGCGGGCCGGAGAATGTCGCGCTCTACGTCTCCGGCCAGTTGCTGACCGAGGACTACTACGCCGCCAACAAGCTGGCGAAGGGCTTCCTCGGAACCGGCAACATCGACAGCAATTCCCGCCTCTGCATGGCGAGCGCGGTGGCCGCGCATCGCCGCGCCTTCGGCGAGGACGTGGTGCCCGGCATCTACGAGGACCTGGAGCAGGCCGACCTGGTGGTGCTGGTAGGCTCCAACCTCGCCTGGTGCCATCCGGTGCTGCACCAGCGCCTGCTGGCGGCGAAGGCGGCGCGGCCCGGGCTGCGCATCCATGTGGTCGACCCGCGCCGCACCGCGACCTGCGGCAGCGCGGAGCTGCACCTGCCGCTCCGCCCTGGCTCCGACGTCGCGCTCTTCGCCGCCCTGCTGGTGCATCTGCACGAGCACGGCCATGCCGACACGGCCTGGCTCGCCGCGCATACGGAGGGTGCCGGGGCCGCGCTCGCCGCCGCGCGCCCCATCGCCGCGCAGGCAGCCGCGCTGACCTCGCTCGATCCCGCGCTGATCGCGCGCTTCTGCGCCGAATGGGCCGCGGCACCGCGCGTCGTCACGCTGTGGAGCCAGGGCGTCAACCAGAGCAGCGCCGGCACCGACAAGGCCAGCGCGATCATCAACTGCCACCTGCTGACCGGGCGCATCGGCAAGCCCGGATGCGGCCCCTTCAGCATCACCGGCCAGCCCAATGCGATGGGCGGGCGGGAGGTCGGCGCGCTCGCCAACATGCTGGCCGGCCATCTGGACTGGGACCAGCCGGGGGAGGCCGCTGCGCTGGCCGGCTACTGGGGTGCACCGCGGCTCGCGCAGCGGCCAGGGCTGAAGGCGGTGGAGATGTTCCGCGCACTGGGCGATGGCCGCATCGGCGCGATGTGGGTGATGGCGACCAACCCCGCCATGTCCCTGCCCGAAGGTGAGGCGGTGCGCGCCGCGCTCGCCGCCGCCCCGTTCCTGGTGGTCTCGGAAACCACGCGGCGCTCCGACACCGCGCGCTACGCCCATGTGCGCCTGCCCGCACTCGCCTGGGGGGAGAAGGACGGCACCGTCACCAACAGCGAGCGTGTGATCAGCCGCCAGCGCACCTTCCTGCCGGCGCCGGGCGAGGCGCGGCCCGACTGGTGGATCGTGGCGCAGGTGGCGGCGCGCCTCGGCCATGGCGCGGCCTTCGCCTGGGACGGGCCGGCCGCCATCTTCCGGGAACATGCCGCGGTGACGGGCCTCGCCCGCCCGGCAGCGCGAGCCTTCGACATCTCGGGCCTCGCGGGGCTCGATGACGCCCACTATGCCGCGATGCCGCCGACGCGCTGGCCCGTGCCCGAAGCGGGTCCGGGCACCGGCCGCTTCTTCGCCGGGGGCGGCTTCCCGGCGGGCCGGGCGCGGCTGGTGCCCACGCCCTTTCGCGCCCCCGCCGCCGCACCCGACGCTGACTTCCCGCTCCGCCTGCTGACCGGACGCCTGCGCGACCAGTGGCACAGCATGACGCGCACCGGCGCCGTGCCGCGCCTGATGGCGCATGTGCCGGAACCATGCCTGACTCTGCACCCGGAGGATGCGGGCACCCTGTCCGCCGGCGAACTCGTGGTGGCGGAGACGCCGACCGGCAGCGCGGTGCTGCGCCTGGCGCTGGATCAGGCGCAGCGCCGCGGCACCGCCTTCGCGCCGATGCACTGGACCGCCGAATTCGCCCCCGCGGCGCGGATCAACGGCACGCTGGCCGCGGTGACGGACCCGGTCAGCGGCCAACCGGAGCTGAAGCATGCGGCGTTGCGCGTGCGCGCCTACGCCGCCACCTGGCACGGCTTCCTGCTGGCCCCGCGACGCCTTGCGCCGGACCTCGCGCCCTGGTGCGCGATCGCGCCGCTCGAAGGCAGCGCCTGGCGGCACGAGTTGGCAGGCACCGGCACGCCGGCCGAAGCCTTCGCGCGGCTGTGCGCGTTGCTGGACGGGCCCGGCCTCCATTGGGCGCGGCTCGAGGATCCGGCAGCCGGGCTGTTCCGCGGTGCCGCACTGCTCGACGGATCCCTGGTCGGCATGGTCGCGGTGGCGCCTTCGGCCGACCTGCCGCCACGCGCCTGGGTCGGTATGCTCATGGCGAGCGGCGTGCTCGCCGCTGCGGATCGCGCCGCGCTGCTCGCCGGCAGACGGCCCGACGGCCCGCCACCCTCCCCGCTGGTCTGCGCCTGCCACGGCGTCACCGCGGCGGCGATCCGCGCCTGCGGCGCCGACAGCGTCGGGGCGGTCGGCGCCGCAACGCGCGCCGGCACGGGCTGCGGGTCCTGCCGGCCGGAGATCGCGGCGCTGCTCGCCGCACGCACGACGGAGCCCGCCTGAGATGCGCCACTTCCCCGCATTCCTGGAGCTGTCCGGCCGCATCGCCCTGGTACTCGGCAGCGGCGAGGTCGCCGAGCGCAAGGCCGAGCCGCTGCGCCGCGCCGGCGCCGCCATCCGCCACGCCGCGCTCTTCGCGCCGGAGCTGCTGGACGGCATCGCGCTCGCCATCGGGGCCGATGCGCCCGAGGCGGAGCTGCGTGCCCTCTCCACCGCGGCCCAGGCGCGCGGCATCCCGGTGAACATCGTGGATCGGCCGGAGCTGTGCTCCTTCATCATGCCGGCGATCGTGGACCGCGACCCGGTCACCATCGCCATCGCCACCGGTGGTGCGGCGCCGGTTCTGGCGCGCATGCTGCGCCAGCGGGTGGAGGCGGTGCTGCCGCCGGGCCTCGGCCGCCTCGCCGCGCTCGCACACAGGTTCAAGGACGCGGTGCGGCGCGCGCTGCCGGACCTCGCCGCGCGGCGCCGCTTCCTGGACCGCGTGCTGGCAGGGCCGGTCGCGGACCTCGCGCATGCCGGCCGCATGCGCGAGGCCGAGGCGGCCTTCGGCCGGGCCCTGGCCGGCAGCGACGCCACGCCGCCCGGCATGGTCCACCTGGTCGGCGCGGGGCCGGGCGCGGCGGACCTGTTGACGCTGCGCGCCCTGCGCCTGCTCGGCGAGGCGGACGTCATCGTGCATGATCGGCTGGTGCCGGAGGCGGTGCTCGACATGGCGCGCCGCGATGCGGAGCGCATCTTCGTCGGCAAGGCGCGCGCGAACCACTGCCTGCCGCAGGAGGAGATCAACGCCCTGCTGGTGCGCCTGGCGCGGCAGGGCAGGCGTGTGGTGCGGCTGAAGGGTGGCGACCCCTTCGTCTTCGGCCGCGGCGGAGAGGAGGCGGCGGCGCTCGCCGAGGCCGGCATCGCGCATGAGGTGGTGCCCGGCATCACCGCGGCGCTGGCCTGCGCGGCGGATGCCGGCATCCCGCTGACGCACCGCGATGCGTCGCGGGCCGTCACCTTCGTCACCGGGCACACGCGGGAGGGGCGGCTCGACCTCGATTTCGCGGCGCTGGCGCGGACGGGGCACACGCTCGCGGTCTACATGGGCCTGACGACCCTGCCGGCGCTGGAGGAAGGGTTGGTGGCGGCCGGCCTCGATCCCTCCACCCCCGCCGCGATCATCGAACGCGGCGGCACGCCGGGGATGCGCAGCCTGTGCGGGACGCTGGGCTCCATCGTTGCCGAGGCGCCCGCCTGGTCGAGTGGCGGACCGGCCCTGGTGCTGGTGGGAGAGGTGGTCGCGATGGGACGGACGCCGCACGCCTTCTCGGCCGCCTGCGCAACCTGACCGCGTGGGCGCCGTGTGGCGCAGCGCCGGCGCATTCCTCGGCGCCTTGCCCGGCGAACTCCGACGACCACGACACCCTGCTGACGGTGCCGCGCCGGCGATCGGCCGAACTGCCGAAGCCGGAGAGCCGCGCCAGCGCCTCCATCCCGACGAAGGGCGCGAACTCCGCCTTCGCCCGATGCAGCCCTTCCTTCAGCCGGGCGAGGCGAGCATCGATCTCCTCCCCCCTCGGCATCGGGGATGATCGCACCTCACGGCTCCTCCGGCGTGAGGCGCCACCCATCCAGCCGGTCACGAAGCTGGTAGGCGGTGCCGACCGCCGGCATGAACCAGGGATTGCCCGTGTAGAAGGGCCGTGTCGGGAAGGAGAGCCGCGCGAAGGCCGAGGGCCGATTGTCGCCGCCGAGGATCTGATGTGCAGCGGCCTTGCCGAGATGCGTCATTGTCACCACGCCACTGCCGTTGCAGGCCATGGCGTAGTGCACGCCCTCATGCACGCCGACATGCGGCATCATGTCGAAGGCGAAGGCGACATTGCCCTTCCAGGAATGCGTCAGCCGCACGCCGCGCAGATCCGGGATCAGGTGCGTCAGGAAGCGATGCAGCGTGGCGGCCGTTCGCCGGGTATCGGCATCGACGAAGCTCGCCCTGCCGCCGAACAGGATGCGCCGGCAGTCGGGCGAGGGGCGGAAGTAGTAGAGGATCTTCTTCGTGTCGCCATAGACGCGCAGCTTCGGCAGGGCGCGGCGCACGCGCTCCTCGCCGATCTCCTCCGTCGCGATCATGTAGCTCGCCACCGGCACCAGGCGGCGCCGGTGCCAGGGCATCGCCGTGCCGGTATAGCCATTGGTGCCGAGCATCAGATGCCGCGCGCGCAGGCGGCCGCGGCTGGTCTCCAGCACGAAGCCGCCATCGGCCTCGCGCTTGTAGGACAGCATCTCGACGCCGCTCGCCAGCGCCGCGCCTTGCGCTACCGCCGCACGCGCCAATGACCGCACATACTTCGCGGGATGCAGCGCGCCGGCACGCAGCAGCAGCATGCCGCCGTGATAGTGCGGCGTCGCGATCTCCTCCTGCACGCGCTCGCGCGGCAGGACGAAGGCCTCCTCCCCGCCGGCCTTGTTGATCATCTCGGCCCGGCGCTTCAGCCCGTCCATCGCCTTCGCCGCGTGCGCGCCGACGAAGCGGCCGCAACGCACATAGTCGCAGTCGAGGCCTTCGCGCTTCACCAATGCCTCGAAATCCTCGAAGGCCTGCTCGCCTTCCTCGGCCAGCTCGGCGACGAACTTCGCGCCGAAGGCCTCCTCCAGATCCGAACGCACCTTGCCCAGGCTGCCCGCGCCGCTCAGCGCGCCGCCATTGCGGGAGGAAGCGCCCCAGCCGATCGGCTCGCGATCCAGCACCAGCGCCTTCATGCCGTTGCGGCCGAGTTCCAATGCGGTGGAGAGGCCGGCGATGCCTCCACCGATCACCACGACCTCGGCGCTATCGGGCAATCGCGTCTCGGCGGGCGTGGGCGGCGCGGCCTCCCACCAGAATGGACGCTCCACGAAGCCGGGGGCGAAGGGCGTGCCTGTGTCGGTCATTTGAAGGCCGAGGCTGCCACGCCGCGTCGGCCCTGCCCATATCCATCCGACATGCGGGCGATGCCACCCGCATGACGCGGCAGCGCGCTTCGGATCCTGCCCGGCCGGGGATCGGACATCGCTTTGGATTCCGTGCTCGGACATGGTGCGGCCGAAGCTATGCCGCGCCTTCTCCGGCCCGATCAGGCGGCTGTCGAGGGTGATAGAGCCGCGACTGCCATGAGGCGGGTGATGCCGACCTCCGCGCCTCGCTCGCCCCCCCCCCGCCCGCGGGGAGCCCGTTTGGAAACGCGGCTCGCGGCGCGTCTCCGGCATCGGCCTGCGGGCCCTGGTGCCGGGCCGGGCTGATGCGATACTCCGCCGGCGCGGCCTTGCGGAGCACCCATTCGATGGACGAACGGCGGAACCCAGCCATGCAGGTCGAACGGCACGACACCGCGGCGGAGGCCATCCGCCTGCGCTTCGGCGACGATCCCCTCGACACGCTGCGGCAGAGGCTGGCGCGGGTGAACGACCGCATCGCCGCCGCCTGCCGGCGCGTCGGGCGTGATCCGGCCGATGTTCGCCTGCTGCCGATCACCAAGACCGTGCCGGCCGAAATCCTGCGCCTGGCCCATCAGGCGGGAATGTCGGCATTCGGCGAGAACAAGGTGCAGGAAGCGGTCGCGAAGCACGCGGTTCTTTCCGATCTGCCCGTGAGTTGGAGCGTGGTGGGGCATCTGCAAACCAACAAGGCCAGGTTCCTCAGCGGCTTCGCGTCGGAGTTCCATGCGCTCGACAGCCTGCGGCTGGCGGACTTGCTCGACCGCTTCTTCGGGGCGGCCGGGCGGACGCTCGATATCTATGTGCAGGTCAACACCTCGGGCGAGCAGAGCAAGTACGGCCTGCCTCCTGCCGATCTCCTGCCGTTTCTCGACGGGCTGGCACGGTTCCGCTCGCTCAGGCCACGGGGGCTGATGACGCTGGCGGTCCTTCATCCGGATCTCGCGCGCGTCCGTCCTTGCTTCGCGTTGCTTCGATCCCTGCGCGACCGGGCGCGCGCGCATCATCCGGGCATCGCCGAGCTCTCCATGGGCATGTCGGGTGACTTCGAAGCGGCGATCGAGGAAGGCGCGGACGTCGTCCGCGTTGGCCGATCCCTCTTCGGCGAGCGGCCGACACCGGCCGGGCACTACTGGCCGGGAGAGCCGGTGGAGTTGGGACCGCTCCAGTGATTCATCGGCGCGCGCCCTCCGGCGCGGGACTTGGGTTCCCTGCCGGTGGCGGCGCGCAACATGTCATCTGCCAAGCGGCGCGACAGCAGGACTCAGCCTGCGGGCTCGGCTCAGGAGGCGATGCTGAGGCGGAAGAAGGCGTGACTGCAAGGCTGGCGCCGCCGACCGGGCGTCTGACGCGGCATTCGTATCCGGCTGCGGCGCCGCGGACGGGACCGAGCGAACGGGGGCTGGCTCTTGCCCATGCCCGCATCGATGTAACTCGAATTTCCTTCAATTCAGATGGTGTTGATGGCGCGATGCCGGCCTGTCATCGTCATTGAATTCGAATTTTGACGACTATGAGCCAATCAGGATGCTGCCCATGCAGGTCCTTTTCTCCCCGCACCACGCCGGGCATCGACCCGGCCAGACCTTCCGGCATGGATGCCTGGTGCGGAACCGCGACCTGCCGGCGCGGGCGGACAACATCCTCACGGCGCTGCGTCAGGATGGTCACGCTCTGCTCGAGGCGCCCTGGCACGGGATGGCGCCGATCGCGGCGGTGGACACGCCGGAATACCTCGATTTCCTCAGGACCGCCTGGGGCGAATGGCGAAAGATCGAGGGCGCCTCGGAAGACGTCTTCCCCGACATCTTCCCGGTCCGCGGCATGGACAATGGCTATCCGGCCTCGATCGTCGGCCGCGCAGGCTACCACATGCACGACGCCTGGGCGCCGATCGGAGAGCACACATGGAAGGCGGCGATCGATGCGGCCAATCTCGCGGTCGAAGCCGCGGAGCGCGTCCTGAAGGGCGAGCACGCCGTCTATGCGCTGTGCCGCCCCTCCGGCCAGCATGCCTTCCCCGACATGGGCGGCGGCAACTGCTTCCTGAACAACGCCGCGATCGCCGCGCAGCATCTGCGTCAGGGCTTTGGCCGTGTCGCTCTGATCGACGTGGATGTCCATCACGGCAACGGCTCGCAGGGCGTCTTCTACCGTCGCGACGATGTCCTCTTCGTCTCGCTGCATCGCGACCCGATCGACTACCATCCCCATTTCGCCGGCCACGCGCAGGAACGCGGTGAGGGAACCGGCCTCGGCTACAACCTGAACCTGCCGCTGCCGGCGCGCTCGGGGGACGATGCCTTCCTCGCGGCGCTCGAGACCGCCTGCACACGGATCGCCGCCTTCGAGGCGGATGCGCTGGTCGTCTCCCTCGGCGTGGATGCGCATGAGGCCGACCCGATGGCCGGCCTTGCCGTCACCTACGACGGCTTCCGCCGCATCGGCGCGCGGCTCGCCGCGCTCGGCCTGCCCACGGTGCTCGCGCAGGAAGGCGGCTACAACATGGACACCATCGCGCGCTGCGTCGCCGGCACGCTTGCCGGCTTCGAGGGCAGGGAGGCAACGGCATGAACGCGATCGACGAACTGGCCGCCGTCAAGGGCGTCGCCTACATGGACGGGCGCTACATGCCGCTCGCCGAGGCCGCCGTCCCGATCGTCGATCGCGGCTTCCTGCGCTCCGATGTCACCTATGACGCGCTGCATGTCTGGAAGGGTCGCTTCTTCCGCCTGCAGGACCATATCGACCGCTTCCGCGCCTCCATCGCGGGGCTGCGCATGTCGCTGCCCCACACGGATGAGGAATTGCGCGGCATCCTGATGGAATGCGTCCGTCGCACCCGGCAGCGCGACGCATTCGTGATGGTGATATGCTCGCGCGGCGTTCAGCCGCCCGGCACGCGCGATCCGCGGCTCTGCCGCAACCGGCTCTACGTCTATGCCCAGCCCTTTCTCTGGATCGCCAACGAGGAACAGCGGCGCGACGGCTTCCGCATGATCCTGTCGAAGACCCAGCGCATCCCGCCGGAATCGCTCGACCAGCGGATCAAGAACTTTCACTGGCTCGACCTGACCATGAGCCTCTTCGAGGCCTACGACCGCGACGCCGCGGTGACCGTCCTGCCGCTGGCGGACGGCACCGTGACCGAAGGGCCGGGCTTCAACATCTTCGTCGTCAAGGACGGCGCGCTCGCCACCCCGAACCGCGGCCTGTTCGAAGGCATAACGCGGCGCACCGTCATGGAGATCGCCGCCGACCTGCAACTGCGCTGCGAGGTGCGTCCGGTACGTGCCGAGGAGGTGGCGGCGGCCGACGAGATCTTCACCAGCACCACCGCCGGCGGCATCACACCCGTCACCTGGTACGAGGGCCGTCCGGTCGGCGACGGCAAGCCGGGAAAGCTCACCATGCGCATCCACGACCTCTACTGGCAACGCCACGAGTACGACGCGTTCTGTACGCCGGTGGCCTATCACGACTGATGCGTCCGGATTCACCGGCGTGCAGGATCGGCGCCGCTCGGAAGCCCGCCTGCGCGACGGGCATGAGGGGCCCTGAAGCATGAGCGAGGGTCCGCAGGACATGCCGAAGAAACCAGGCCCGCAACGCCAGGCGCGGGGCAGGCAGAGGATCGAGAAGATCCTGGATGCCGCGGATCAGGTGATCCAGCGGCAGGACGCCATCGAACTCAGCCTGCAGGAGGTCGCGCAGCAGGCACAGCTGCCGCCTGCCTCGCTCTACCACTACTTCCCGACCAGCCAGTCCCTGCTGATGGAACTGGCCCGGCGCTATCATGCGGCTTTCGAGGTGCTGGCGGCGCGCAGGATCGACCATGACCGGCTGACGCACTGGAGCGATCTTTGCGCCTTCCACGCCGATCTCTCGCTGCGCTTCTACCATGCGCATCCCGTCGCCATGCGGCTGTTCCTCGGGACGCAGGGCGGATGGGAAATCCGTGCGGCGGACCTCGCGACCAACCGGCGCATCGGCAGTCTCTACTACCGCAAGCTGGTCCAGCATTTCATCGTTGCCGAGAGCCGCGTGCTGGAGGACGCCTTCGACGTCTCGGTGACGATCTCGGACGCGATCTGGGCGCTCTCCTTCGCACGCAGCGGCGCCGTGGAACCCAGGATGGCGGCCGAGGCGCTGCGCGCGCGGCTCGCCTATCTCCGTCTCTATGTCGGAGAATACGCCGAGAAGCGCGCGAGGCCGCTGGACGGCTGAGAACCGGTCCCGGAGGCTGGCCTGCGATGGCGGAGCGCACCACCGGCGCCTTCGCCCGGTCGATGGAGCATGACGCGGATCGCCCAGGCGGCGACAGGCGCCCTCCCGCGCCAAGACCGGCGGGGACAAGGGATCGACGGCCGACTGCACGCGACGGATTTCCGTCGGCATCGTCCCGGTCAGCACCATCTCCGGTGGCCGATCGCCAACCTGGAGACCCCGGTCAGCACCCTCGGACGGTCGGCAAGGCGCGCCGCCGCGCTCAGATCCTGCAGCGTCAGGATCACGAGCATCCCAACCTCCCGCGCAGGGCCGGCGTACCCCATGCGCGGATCCGGCCGGCCGGCGCGGTCTCGATGGCCGTTGCGCTGGCGGGGGTGAACATGGACCGCAGAGCGGTCAGCCCCCGCTCGGCAACAGGATGCCCGCAAGGATCGCCTGCGCATCGCGTGGGGGGGGGCGCCCCGCCTCACCCCTTGCGGATGTTATGGAACAGCGGGAAGCCGTTGAGCATGCCGGTGATGTTCCTGCGGAACGCGAAGGGCTGCATCCACGCCCCGGTCGGGATGTAGGGCACGTCCTGCCAGGCCTGGATCTGGATGTCGCGGGCGATACGCTGCTGGTCGGGAAGCGTCGCGGCATCCATGAACTCATCGCGCAGCGCCTCGATGCGCGCCGAGGTCGGCCAGCCGAATGGCCCGCTGCGCCCGAGCCCGCGCACATAGGATTGCGTCGCCGGCGAGGTTGCGATGATGCCGGGGATGTAGTTGCACCAGACGGACCAGCCGCCTCGGTCCAGCCCTTCCCGGTTGTTCAGCCGCGGCAGCACCGTGCCCCAGTCGAGCGCCTGGTAGTCGAGGTTGATGCCCACCTTGCGGAACATGTCGGCCGCGAGCTGGCTCATCGCATTCAGGGATGGCAGGTCGGTCGGCACGACGAAGACGACCCGCTCGCCACTGTAGCCAGCGGCCTCCAGATCGCGCTTCACCTTGTCGAGGCTGCGCGGCCCGGTCATCACTTCCAGCCCGGCATCGGTCGCAACCGGGCTGCCCGGCAGGAAGAAGCCGCAGCGGTCGTTCCACAGCGACCGCTCCTCCCCCATCACCGCCTGCATGTATTCGGTCTGGTGGACGCCGGCGAGGAAGGCACGGCGGATCGCCGCATTGTCGAAGGGCGGGACCAGGTGGTTGAAGCGGATCATGCCCATCAGCCCGCCGCGTTCCTTCGCCTCGACGCGGATGTCGCGGTGGCGGCGCAGCAGCGGCAGCAGGTCGGGCTGGGGCTGTTCCCACCAATCCACCTCGCCCGCCTGCAATGCGGCGGCGGCGGTGGCAGCATCGGGCAGCGTCACCCATTCGACGCGGTCGATGTGCACGAGCTTCGGTCCCGCGGCGAAGGAGGGCGTGCCCGAGGAGCGCGGCACATAGCCCGCGAACTTCTCATAAACGTTGCGCGAGCCGGCGACGCGCTCGGCGGCGATGTAGCGGAACGGGCCGGAGCCGACCATCTCCGTCACCTGCACATTCACCGGCGTCGAGGCGAGGCGCTCCGGCATCACCGGGCAGAAGGCGGAAGGCTTGGCGAGTGCTGCGGGCAGCAGCGGAAAGGGCTTCTTCAGCCGGAACTGGATCACCTTGTCCGAGGGGGCGGAGAGGTCCTCGGTCGCGGCGCGCAGCGTCTGGCCGAAGGCGTCGGTCTGCATCCAGCGGCTGATCGAGGCGACCGCGTCGCGGGCCAGCACGGGCGTGCCGTCATGGAAGCGCAGGCCGTCCCGCAGCGTCAGTTTCCAGGTCCTGCCGTCATTCTCGATGACGTGGCCCTCGACCATCTGCGGTTGCGGCATGAAGTCGTCATCGAGGCCATACAGCTGGTCGAAGACCAGGAAGCCGTGGTTGCGGGTGACGAGCCCGGTGGTGAAGACCGGATCGAGCAGCGCAAGATCGGCCTGCGGCACGAACCGCACCACCTTGCGCTGCTGCGCACCCGCCGGGACGGAGAGCGATGCGGCGCCGGCCGCTGCGGTGGCAAGGAAGTCACGACGCTTCATGGCACACACTCTCCGTGGATGATGGGGTTGAGCTACTGCGCGAGGGGTGGCCTGTGCTGGACCCAGGGCCGGGCTTCCTCGAAGGCGGCGGAGGCCTGCAGCACGCCGAGGTCGTCGAAGCGCCGGCCGACGATCTGCAGCCCGACCGGCAGGCCGGCGGGCGTGAAGCCGCAGGGGATGCTCGCCGCCGGGCTGCCGGACCAATTGAAGGGGTAGGAGAATTCCGCCCACATCAGCCAGTCCCACTCATGCTGCGGCCAGTGTTCCGGCTGCAGCCGGTCGGCAGGGAAGGCGGCGACGCTCACGGCAGGGGAGAGCAGGAAGTCGTAGCCCTCCATGAAGTCGTGGATCTGCTGGACGTAGTCGAAGCGACGCAGGCGCATCTGCATGAACTGCGGGGCGGTGAAGCCGGAAGCATATCTGATCATGGCGACAAATCCGGGATCCATCCGGCTCTCGAACTCCGGCAGGCTGTCGATCCGCCCGCTGAAGGTCGCCGGCCAGAAGAAGCGCGCGAGTTCCGGTCCGCGCGGTCCCCAGGCGGGTGTCACCTCCTCGACATGCGCACCCATCTCCTCGAAGGCCTCCACCGCGCGGGCCACGACGTCGGCCACCTCGGGATCGACGCGCGCATGGCCCAGGTCGCGCGTGAAGCCGATCCGCTTGCCCTTCATGCTCGCCGCCTTGAGCTGGCCAGCATAGTCCTGTGGCGGCGTCTCCAGGGACGTGTAGTCCCAGACATGCGGCCCGGCCATCGCCTGGGTCATCAGCGCGGCATCCTCCACCGTGCGCGCAAGCGGCCCGATATGGGTCGCAAGATCATTGTTCGACATCGGCCAGTTCGGCACGCGACCATGCGTGGGCTTCAGCCCATAGACGCCCGAGAAATGCGCAGGCATGCGGATCGACCCCGCCCCGTCGCCACCCTGGTGCAGCGGCCCGTAGCCGCAAGCGGCTGCGACGCCGGCGCCGGAGGAGGAAGCCCCCGCATTCAGCCCCTTGCCCCAGGGATTGTGCGTGATGCCGGAGATCGGCGCCTGGCTGACGCCCTTCCAGCCCCACTCGCCGGCCGAGGTCGTCTTGCCCATCATCATCCCGCCGGCATCGAGCAGCCGGCTGACGCAGGGCGCATCCACATCCGGGATGGTTCCCTGCAGGACCGCCGTGCCGAAATCCGTCTGCACGCCCTTGGTGTGCTGCAGGTCCTTGATGGTGACGGGAATGCCCTCCAGCAGCCGCGGCGTTCCTCTCTGCATGAACACCGCCTCGGACCGCCTGGCCGCCGCCATCGCCTGCTCCGGGGTCAGGCGCATCATGGCGTTCACCCTGGGCTCCACCCTCTCGATGCGGTCGAGCACCGCCTTGGCCACTTCCACCGGCGAGAGCTGCCGTGCCCGGTACAGCGCACCGAGGTCCCTGACGCCGAGATAGCCGATCTCATCGATGTCCATGGTCCAGCCCCTGCTCCTTCCTGCCATCTTCGGATCGCTCTCGCCGATCACGCAAATCCGGGGCCAATGGCGGACGCATCGCACCCATGCTGGCGCGCCGGCGCGATGATGCCCACCCGCCGCGCCGCCTCGTCTTCGATCGGCGGAGTCTTCGATCGGCGGAGGCGCCACGCGTCGCGTCGAGCTATGCCGGCCCGGCACGATGCAAGCACGGCGGCCGCAGACGCCCGACCGTGCAGCGAGATGCCGGATGCAGGTCCGGCGGTGGCCCGCGCCGCCTCGCCGACCGGACGGGCCGCGGGCGCCGCGCTTCCTCTGCCCCGGGGCATTCGACGGCGAACACCCCGCGGCACCACCGGATGCCATGGATGAACAACCGGAAGCGTCAGGTCCGCATCAGGAGGCCGCCCGCTTCAGCAAGCTCCGCAAGCTCGGCGAGGTTCGCGAGATGGTAGTCCGGTTCCGTCTGCCGCGCGGCGGTGATAGTGCCGCCCGAGCCCGCCAGGCCCTTGCGGCGTTCGATCCAGCACACCGTGTAGCCGAGCGCCTTGGCCACGCCGATGTCGTGGTACTGGCTCTGCGCGACATGCAGGATGTCGCGCTGCGCGTAGCCGTCTCGGCTGAGACGGCCGCGCGTGAAGGCGAAATACTGGGGGTCCGGCTTCTCGCACAATGCCTCGTCCACCGTGACCGTGTCGTGGAACGGGTTGCCGAGGCGCGGCGCCATCAGGTCGAGCGCCCAGCGCGCCGCATTCGTCATCGCCACCAGCTTGTAGCGGCGGCCAAGGCGGCGCAGCGCATCCACGGAATCGGCAAAGGGCGGCCAGTCGCGCGCGCTCTGGGCGAAGCCCCTGGCGATGGCTGGATCCCGGGGCAGGCCGAGTTGCGGGGCGATCGCTTCATAGACGCGCTCGAGATCGTCGGGGAAGCGCGAGGCCCCTTTCGTGCCGCGGGCGGCGCGGTAGGCGTCGAGGATGGCGCCGTCCGCCAGCTTCGCCGCGGCCTCCCCGCAGGTGCGGCGGAGATAGGCGAGCAGCCCGGTCTCGAAGTCGATGATCGTGCCGACGATATCGAAGGTGAGGACCTTCGGTTCGCGCTCTGCCATCTCGGTGCTCCCTCTCGGCTGCGGTGTCCAAGGACGAATCTGCGCGCGTCCGTGCGGCAGCCTCGCCGAGAAGGGCTCCGCTTCGCGGCGCATGATCCCGTATCGCCGGCCGGCGACGGCAGGATCGCCCGCCGCGTCAGGTCTCGAAGAACTTCTCGAGCGGATAGTGCCGCTTGACGAAGACCGACTTGATGACGACGTAGCTGAAGTATTTCTCGATGCCGATGTTGCGCGCCAGCAGCTCCTCGATGATCTCCTGGTAGTGCTGGATGCTGCGCGTGACGAACTTCAGCATGTAGTCGTAGCCGCCGCTGACCAGGTGGCATTCCAGCACCTCATCCACCGCGCGGATCGCGTTCTCGAAGCGCACGAAGTCCTGCATCCGGTGGTCGGCGAGCGTCACCTCGGTGAAGATGGACGTCGTGTCGCCAAGCTTGCGCAGCTGGATGTCCGCGCCGTAGCCGGTGATGTAGCCCGCCTTCTCCAGCCGCTTGACGCGCACGAGACATGGGCTGGCCGAAAGCCCCACCGCGTCGGCGAGTTCGACATTCGTCACCCGCGCATTCTTCTGCAGATGCACGAGGATGCGCAGATCGATACGGTCGAGCTTCGGCAGGCCCGGATCCATCGTCGTGAAGGTCCCTTGCGGTTCACGGTAGGATCTGCGGCAGGTCTGTGACAAGCGCCGTCGGCGCTCAATAGCCCAGGCGCCGGTCCACCAGGCCGACCAGCCCCTCGCCCCGCGCGTGCCGGTCGAGGTTTTCGAGAACGGCCTCCACCGCCGTTTCCGGCTGGGTCATGCTGGCCACGTGCGGCGTCAGCCAGATGCGCGGATGCGACCAGAAGGGATGCCCGGGGGGCAGCGGTTCGGGCTCCGCCACGTCCAGGATCGCGGCCGAGAGGCGCCCCGAACCGAGTGCATCCAGCAGATCCTGCTGCGCCAGGTGGCCGCCCCGCCCGGCATTCACCAGCGCCGCCCCTTCCGGCAGGTGCGCGAAGAGGTCACGGCGAAGAATGCCCCGCGTTTCCTCCGTCAGCGGCAGGAGACAGACGAGGATGTCGCAGCCCGCCAGGAAGGCAGGCAGTTCCGCCGCCCCCGCGTGGCACGTCACGCCGGGGATGACGCGGCGCGACCGGCCCCATCCCGACAGGGCGAAGCCGAAGGGCGCAAGTGCGGCGAGCACCGCGCGCCCCAGCTCGCCGAGTCCGAGCAGGCCGACCCGCCGCCGCGCCGCGGGGCGGACGCGGATGGGCTTCCAGACCTCCTCGCGTTGCTGCCCGAGATAGGCCGGAAGGTCGCGATGCAGAGCGAGCACCGACATCGTCACGTACTCGACCATGCCGCCGATGATGCCCGGCTCCACCATCCGTACGAGCGGCAGATGCGGCGGCAGCGCCGCGAGGTCGAACTGGTCCACCCCCGCGCCGACCGAGAAGACGACCTCGAGATTGGGGAAGCGCGTCGCGAGATCCGCGGGCGGCACCCAGGCGGCCAGGAAGCGGACCGCGGCCGGGTCGCCGGTCTCGGGCCAGACATGGAAGGGCAGGTCGGGGCGGCGTTCGGCGAACAGGCGCGCCCATTCCGCCCCGCGCACCGGATCCGCCTTGTAGAGAAACGCCATCAGCCGAACGCCTGGCTGACGAGGGCGAAGGAGCGCACGGCGGCCGGCGCCGGCGGCTGGCCGCGCACCATGCGCGTCGCATCGTCCACCGCAGGCAGCCCCGCCTCCTCCAGCCAGGCGGAGAGGGCGGAGTCCTCGGTGACGTCGATGCGGAGGAACTCCCCCTGCCGCTGGCCGAGCCAATGCGCGACGAGCAGCCGCGCCGCCTCGGGGTCCGGTGCGACGACCGGCCCGATGACCTTGCCGCGGCCGAAGCGCCGCAGCATGGCGAAGCCGCTCGCCACGCCGTCGCGGTCCAGCACGATTCCCTCCGCCTCCCCGATCAGCGCCTCGAGCAGGGGGCCGCGCGCCATCCCGGTCGCGGCGGCGTCGAGCGCGGTGAGCACCGCGAGGTCGGCGCGCCCCGCCGGGCGCAGGCGCTCGCCGGTGCGCGGCGCATGGAAGCCGACGCAGTAGGCCGCCCCCTGATGCTGCCGGATCGTCGCTACCGGCGCGAAGCCGAGCTTGCGATAGAGCGGTTCCCCCGCCTTCGTCGCATGAAGCTGGACTCCGCGTGTCCCGAGACGCGAGAGCATCGTCTCCATCAGCCGGCCGCCGAGACCGCGGCCCTGCATCTCCGGCGCCACGATGACCATGCCGAGCGTGCCCCAGCCCGGCCCGAAGGCCCAGCTCATGGCAGTGCCGACCAGGCGACGCCCGCTCTCGAGCGCGACACCTTCGCCCAGCGAGAGCGCGAAGTTCCAGTCCTCCAGCCGATGCGGCCAGGACAATGCTGCCGACAGCGCCTGCGCCGCCCCGAGATCGGCCGGATCCAGCGCCCGCATGATCGGTTGTCTGGCGTCGCGCTCCGTCATCCTCTTCCTCCGTCCGGCCGCACGAGCGTGGCCCGGGTCGCGAAGCATGGTCTTCCGAAGATCGGCGCGATTCGGGATATTCCACTTCGAAGGGGCAGGCAGCCGCTGCCGTCGCGCGGCGCGCAAACGGCAGGATCTGCCTCGCGCGACCCCGTGCAGCGCCTTCCCTGCGCCGGAGCACCGCCTAGCATGATGACCCCGTGCAGCCCAGCGAGGTTCCGCCATGTCCGAACTCCGGCCGAAATACGTCACCTTCGATTGCTACGGGACATTGACCTGGTTCCAGGTCGGCGAGGTGACGCGCGGCCTGATGGCCGACCGCATCCCCGCCGAGCGGATGCAGGACTTCCTCACCGACTACGGCTGGTACCGCTTCGATGAGGTGCTCGGCGCCTGGAAGCCCTATGTCGAGGTGCTCAAGGCCTCGCTGGAGCGCACCTGCAGGCGCCACGGTGTCCCGTTCCGCGAATCCGACGGCCAGGTGATCTACGACGCCGTGCCGACCTGGGGGCCGCATCCGGACGTGCCCGCGCCGCTGAAGCGCGTCGCCGCGCGCTATCCGCTCGTCATCCTCTCCAATGCCTCCGACGACCAGATCATGAGGAACGTGGCGCTGCTGGAAGCGCCCTTCCACAAGGTCTGCACGGCGCAGCAGGCGCAGGCCTACAAGCCCCGCATGCAGGCCTTCGAGTACATGTTCGATACGCTGGGATGCGGGCCGGAGGACGTGCTGCACGTCTCGGCGAGTTACCGCTACGACCTGGTCCCGGCCTATGGCCTGCGGGTGAAGCACAAGCTCTATGTGAACCGCGGCTACGAGCCCGCCATCCCCTATTACGGCGCGCACGAGACGACGACGATCGAAGGCCTGGCCAGCCTGCTCGGGGTGTGAGGCTCCGATGAAGCTTGCCTCCTACTGGCTCGAGACCGCCACGCCCTTCGCCGGCGCGGCGGCAGGCCCCATGGAGGGGCGCGCGGATGCCGTCGTCGTCGGCGGCGGCTTCACCGGCCTGTCGGCGGCGCTGGCGCTGGCGCGGCAGGGTGCCTCGGTCGTGGTGCTGGAAGCAGGGCGCGTCGCCGCCGGTGCCTCCGGCCGCAACGGCGGGCACGTCAACAACGGGACCTCGCACGACTTCGCGGCGCTCGCGGCGCGCTTCGGCACCGATCATGCCCGCGCCCTCTACCGCGCCTACGACGCCGCGGTGGACACGGTCGAACGCATCGTGCGGGAGGAGCAGATCCAGTGCGACTTCCGCCGCAGCGGCAAGATCAAGCTCGCGGCCAAGCCGGCGCACTACGACAAGCTCGCCCGCAGCTTCGAGATCCTGCACCGCGACTGCGATCCGGACACGGACCTCGTCCCGCGCGAGCGCATCCGCGAGGAGGTCGGATCCGACGCCTTCTTCGGCGGGCTGCTCTATCGCAAGAGCGCGATGATGCACATGGGCCGCTTCGGCGCGGGCCTGGCCGAGGCGGCCGCCCGGGCAGGGGCGCGCATCTTCGAGGATGCGCCGGTCACCGCGCTCACCCGGCGCAACGGCCATGCCCATGCCGTGACGACGGCGCGCGGCACGATCGAGGCGGCGCAGGTGCTGATCGCCACGGGTCCGAGCCGCGAAGGCCCCTTCGCCTGGTTCCGCCGCCGCATCGTGCCGGTCGGCAGCTTCATCGTCGTGACCGAGCCGCTGACCCCCGGCCAGCTCGACAGCATCATGCCGACGCGGCGCACGGCGACGACGACGAAGCATATCGGCAACTACTTCCGCATCTCGCCGGACGACCGGTTGATCTGGGGTGGCCGCGCGCGCTTCGCCATGTCCAACCCGACGGAGGACGCGAAGAGCGGCGACGTGCTGCGCGCGCAGTTGCGTGCGACCTTCCCGCAGCTCAAGGAGGTGCGGCTGGACTACTGCTGGGGCGGCCTGGTGGATATGACGGAAGACCGGCTGCCGCGCGCCGGAGAGCATGAGGGCCTCTTCTACGCCATGGGCCTGTCCGGGCACGGGGCGCAGATGTCCGTCCATCTCGGCCAGCAGATGGCGAAGGTGATCGCCGGCGATCCGACGGCCAACCCCTTCGGGAAGCTCGACTGGCCGGCGATCACCTTCAACTACGGCACGCCCTGGTTCCTGCCGCTGGTCGGCGCCTGGTACAGCCTCAAGGACCGCTTGGAATAGCGGCGCGCATCAGCTCCGCCTCCTCCCGGTGGCAGAGGATCTCCGCGCCCTTCGACAGCCTGCGCCGCGGCGGCGCGACGACGTCGCAGGTGCCCGGGATGGCCTGGCCGCAGCGCGGGAAGAAGGCGCAGGCGGGCTTCCTCGTATCCTGCGCTTCCGGCCCGCGCACGCTGCCACGCTCCTCGAGCCAGCCCTGGCGCAGTTCCGGCACCGAGGAGATCAGCAGTTCCGTGTAGGGATGCCAGGGCGCCTCCTGGATGCCGCGGCGGCTGCCGGCCTCCACGCGCGCGCCGGCATAGAGGACCATCACCTCGTCGCAGACGGAGCGCACCGTGTGCAGGTCGTGGCTGATGAACATGGTCGACAGCCCGAGTTCCCGCCGCAGCCCATCCATCAGGTCGAGGATCGCCGCACCCACCACCGTGTCGAGCGCCGAGGTGACCTCGTCGCAAAGGATGAGGTCGGGCTCGGCCGCGAGCGCGCGCGCCAGGTTCACCCGCTGCTTCTGCCCGCCCGAAAGCTCCCCCGGCTGTCGGTCGGCGAGCGCGGCCGGCAATTGCACGAGGTCAAGCAGGCGCTTCATGCGGCGGTCGCGTTCCGCACCTTTCGCGCCGTGGAAGAAGGTGATCGGGCGGCCAAGGATGCCCGCGACGCTGCGACGCGGGTTGAGCGCGGTGTCGGCGCTCTGGAACACCAGTTGGATGCGGCGAAGCTGCGCCGGTGTCCGCTGCGCGAGTGCGGGCGGCAGCGCCTTGCCGTCCAGCAGCACTTCCCCGCGCGCCGCGGGGAGCAGCCCGGCGATGACGCGCGCCAGCGTGCTCTTGCCGCTGCCGGACTCGCCGATGACGCCAAGGGAGGAGCCGCGACGGATGGTGAAGTCCACGTCGCGCAGGACGGGTACTGCCGGCAGGCCTCCCGAACCGCCGCGGCCGTAGCCGGCGAAGAGCCCCTTGACCGTCAGCAGCGGAGGCGCGTCCGGGGCGGCATCGGCGCCACGCGGCATGGGGGCGGCCGCGGCAAGCAGGCTCCTCGTGTAGGCGTTGCCGGGCGCGGCGAGGATGCGCGCGGTCGACCCGGTCTCCTGCATCTCGCCGTTGCGCAGGACCAGGATTCGGTCCGCCATCTGCGCCACCACGGCAAGGTCGTGCGAGACATAGACCGCCGTGGTGCCGCTGCCCTTCACCACCTGCTTGAAGGCGCGCAGCACCTCGATCTGGGTGGTGACGTCGAGCGCGGTGGTGGGCTCGTCGAGCACCACGAGCTCCGGCTCGGCGATCAGCGCCATGGCCGCCATGAGGCGCTGCAACTGCCCGCCCGAGACCTGGTGCGGGTAGCGCGCGCCGATGCCCTCCGGGTCCGGCAGGGCGAGGGAGCGGAAGAGGTCCACGGCGCGGCGTTCGGCGGCCTCTCGGCTCGCGGCGCCATGCAGCAGCGCCATCTCCGTCACCTGCGCCATGATGGTGCGGGATGGGTTGAACGCCGCCGCGGCGCTCTGCGCGACGTAGGACACGCGGCGACCACGGAATTCGCGCAACTCCCGCCTCGACAGCGCGAGCACGTCCGTCTCTCCCAGGCGGATGCTGCCGCCGGCGATGCGGCAGCCCGGCCGTGCATAGCCGAGCAGCGACAGCGCGATCGTCGTCTTGCCGGAACCGGATTCGCCGATGAGCGCCAGCACCTCCCCCTTCGCCAGCGAGAAGGAGGCATCGCGCACGATCGGCACTTCCTCCCCCGCCGCGTTGCGGGCGCGGACCTCGAGATTGCGGACTTCGAGCTGTGCGGCCATCAGCCGGCCTCGCCGCTGCGGCGGCCGCCGCTCAGCACGTCGATGGCGAGATTCACGCCGATGGTGAGCGAGGCGATGGCGAAGGCGGGCATCAGCACCGCGGGCGCGCCTTCGTGCAGCCCGGCCATGTTCTCCCGCACCAGCGAGCCCCAGTCGGCGTTCGGCGGCTGGACGCCGAGGCCGAGGAAGCTCATCCCGGCCAGCAGCAGCACGATGTAGACGAAGCGCAGGCCGAAATCCGCCAGCACCGGCCCGAGGATATTGGGGAGGATCTCCTCCCGCACCAGGTAGAGCGTTCCTTCGCCGCGCGCCCGCGCGACCGTGACGAAGTCCTGCGCATTGACCGTGACGGCAAGCGACCGCGCGATACGATAGGCGCCGGGCGTGTAGATGACGCCGGCCATCAGGATCAGCACCGGCACGGAGGACCCGAAGGCGGCGACGACGACGAGCGCGAACATCTTGCTCGGGATGGAGATGAGCGTGTCGAGGGTGCGGCTGATGATGCCGTCCACCCAGCCGCCCCAGACCGCGGCGCACATGCCGAGAAGCAGGCCCGAGCCGCTGGCGATCAGCGCGGCGATGAGCGCGACGCCGACCGTGTAGCGCGTGCCGTGCAGCACGCGGCTGAACATGTCGCGGCCCAGATAGTCGGTGCCGAAGGGGAACTGGGCGCTGACCGGCAGGAACACCTCCATGTCCACGATAGCTCCCGCTTCGTGCGGCGCGACCACGGAGCCGAACAGCGCCATCGCCACCCAGAAGACCAGGATGGCCAGGCCGACGATGCCCCCGGCGGAGAGGCGGCGCAGCACCCCGCTCATCGGTGGCGCAGCCGCGGGTTGGAGAGGATCGCCACGACATCCGCCGTGGTGACGAGCGCGAGATAGGCCGCGCAGAAGACCATGGCGCAGGCCTGCACCACCGGCAGGTCGCGCGTGGAGACCCCGTCCACCATGAGCTTGGCGATGCCCGGGTAGTTGAAGATGGTCTCGATGATGATGACGCCGCCCAGCAGGTAGGAAAGGCTGAGCGCGACCGCATTGGCGATCGGCCCGATGGCGTTCGGCAGCGCGTGGCGCAGCACCACGCGGAAGGGCCCGACACCCTTGAGCACCGCCATCTCCACATAGGGCGCCCGCAGCTGATCGATGATGGCCGCGCGCGTCATGCGCACCATCTGCGCGACGATGACGCAGCAGAGCGAAAAGACCGGCAGGGCGAACACGCGGAAGAACTGCCCGACGGAGGTGATGTCCGTCGCCGCCGACAGCGCCGAGAGCCAGCGCAGGTGGACGGCGAAGACGATCACCGCCGCGGTGGCGACCAGGAACTCCGGCACCGAGACGACGGACAGCGTCAGCATCGAGACCGCACGGTCATAGGTGCTGCCGCGCCACATCGCCGCCGTGATGCCGATGGCGAGCGCCAGCGGCACCGACACGGCAGCGGTGGCCGCCGCGAGCATCAGCGAGTTGGGCAGCCGCGACCCGATGAGCTGCGCCACCGGCACGTTGTTCGCCAGCGACCGGCCGAAATCGCCCGTCAGCAATCCGCCCAGCCAGTTCAGGTAGCGGAGATGCCCCGGCAGATCGAGGCCAAGCCGGGCGCGCAGTCCCTCCACCGTCTCCCGCGTCGCGGCCTGGCCGAGCAGTTCCTCCGCCGCATCGCCCGGGAGCAGGCTGGTGATGGCGAAGATCGCGAGCGAGACCAGCAGCAGCGAGACGATGCCGAGGCCGATGCGGGCGGCGACCAGCTTCAGCACGGGCGCCGCCCGTCCATGTCAGGAGTCCAGCCAGACATGCTGGGCGAAGTCGAAGCCCATCAGGTTGCCCACCGGGATGGCCCCGAGACCTTTCAGCCGGGAGGAGTGCCCGTCGAGCAGGCTCTGGAAGACCGGGATGCCGATGCCCGACTCGTTGTGGATCATCACCTGCATGTCGGCGTAGTGCTGGCGACGCTTGGCCTCGTCCGTCTCGGTCCGCGCCGCGACCAGCTTCTGGTCGAATTGCGGGTTGCGCCAGGCGCTTTCGTTCCACGCCGCGTCGGACTTGAAGAACAGGGTCAGCAGGATATCGGCCGAAGGCCGCGGGTTGATGGCGCCGAAGCCGATCGGATGCTTGAACCAGTGGTTCGACCAGTAGCCGTCCGAGGGCACGCGCCGCACCTCGAGGTTCATGCCGATGCGGCTGCCGGTCTGCTGCAGCACCTGCGCCATGTCGACCGAATTCGGCGCCGCCGGGGAACAGACCACCGGCAGCGTCGTGCTGCCGACGCCGGAGCGCTGGAAGTGGAAGCGCGCGCGGTCGAGGTCGAAGGGCCGCTGCGCCAGGCCCGGGAAGAAGAATCGGTTCGACGGGTCGATCGGCTGGTCGTTGCCGATCACGCCATAGTTGCGCAGGATGGCGGTGCGCATCTGCGCGCGGTCGAACATGTACTTCATCGCCAGGACGAAGTCGGGGTTGTTCCCCGGCGCCTGGTCGAGCCGCATGATCAGGTTGGTGTAGTAGCCGGACTTGGTCTCGAAGACCGAGTAGCCCTGGGTCTGCTGGATTCGGCGCACCGAGCGCGGATCGACGCCACCGATCAGTTGCACATCGCCCGAGAGCAGCGCGTTGACGCGCGCCTGCTCGTCCGGGATGCCGATGAACTCGACCTCGTCGAGGTAGGGCTTGCCGTTCTGCCAGTAGTTCGGGTTGCGCACGGAGATGGAGCGAACCCCCGGCTGGAATTCCCGGCAGAGGAAGGGCCCGGTGCCGATCGCGGTGGTGAAGTCCGTCGTGCCGGCCCTGATGATGTGGAAGTGGAAGGTGCCGAGCACGACGGGAAGGTCGGCGTTCGGCGCTTCGAGGGTGATCCTCACCTCCCGCGGGCCGGTGGCGACGATCTCGCTCATCTGCATCGCGAGCGAGCGCGCACGCGATGCCGTGGCGGGGTCCTTGTGGCGCGCGAGGGAGAAGACGACGTCCTCGGAGGTCAGCGGCTTGCCGTCGTGGAAGGTGACGCCGCTGCGCAGGCGGAAGGTCCAGACCTTCGCGGCTTCGTTGTCCCAGGATTCGGCAAGCGCGGGCTGCGGCGTCAGGCTGCCGTCCAGTGTCGTCAGGCCGTTGTAGAACATGTTGCAGCGCGCATAGTCGGTCGACAGCGACTGCTTGGCCGGATCGAGCGTGTCGGCCGTGGATGTCGATGTGCCGGAGACGCGGATCCGTCCGCCGCGCCTCGGCGCCTGGGCGGCCGCCTCCTTCGCCGTGCCGAGGACGCCACCGGCGGCCGCCGCGGCCATGCCGCCGGCGCCCAGCATCGCCATCAGCTCGCGCCGCGTGGCGCCGCGCCTGATCGCGTCCATCACCCGCGCGGTGTCGGCGGTGTCGAGCGCCGCGATCGGGTCATTCTTCGTGTTCGCCATCCCTGCCTCCTCTGTCGGTCCCGGCCTTGCGCCGGCTCCGTTACCTGAGCCGCGTCATCATGGAGCGGTCCTCGCCAGCGCGCGGTCGAGCATCTCCAGCCCCTCCCCGAGCTGCTCATCGGTCGTGACCAGCGGTGCCAGGAAGCGGACGACGTTGCGATGCACGCCGCACTTGATCACCAGCAGCCCTTCGTCCCGTGACGCGTCGATGATCCGCTGGGCCATGTCGGCATCGGGCTTGCGGGACCGGCGGTCGGCGACGATCTCGATCGCCAGCATGAAGCCGAGGCCGCGCACCTCCCCGATCGCCGCGTGGCGCTGCTGCAGCGCCTTGAGCCCCGCGCGCAGGCGCGCGCCCAGCACCTCGGCGCGGGCCAGCAGCCCGTCCTGCTCGAAGGCGTCGAGCACGCCGAGCGCGGCCGCGCAGGCGAGCCCGTTGCCGCCATAGGTGCCGCCCAGCCCGCCGGGTGCCGGCGCATCCATGATCTCCGCGCGCCCGACCACGCCCGAGAGCGGCAGGCCGCCGGCGAGGCTCTTGGCCACCGTGACCAGGTCGGGGAGCAGCCCCGCATGCTCGAAGGCGAAGAGGCGGCCGGTGCGGCCGAAGCCCGTCTGGATCTCATCCGCGATCAGCACGATGCCGTGCCGGCGCGCGATCGCCTGCAGCTCCTGCAGGAAGTCCGGCGGCGCGGGCAGGAAACCGCCATCGCCCTGCACCGGTTCGATGATGATCGCGGCGACGCGCTCCGGGGCGACCTCGGTGGCGAAGAGATCCTCCAGCGCGGCGAGCGCATCCGCGCTGTTCACCCCGCGATACGGGTTGGGGAAGGGCGTGTGGAACACCTCGGGCGCGAAGGGGCCGAAATTCTGGCGGTATGGCGCGCTCATGCCGGTCAGCGTGGTGCCGAGCAGCGTGCGGCCGTGGAAGGCGCCGCGGAAGGCGATGACGGCGGGGCGGTTGGTATGCGCACGCGCGATCTTGACCGCGTTCTCCACCGCCTCGGCGCCCGACGTGAAGAAGGCGGCCTTGCAGGCTTCGCCGCCGCCCACCAGCGCCGAGAGCCGCCGCGCGAGGTCGAGATAGGGCGGATAGGCCGCGACCTGGAAGGCCGCGTGGGTGATGCGACCGAGCTGGTCCTGCACCGCCTTCACCACGCGCGGGTGGTTGTGGCCGAGGTTGAGGACGCCGATGCCGCCGACGAAGTCGAGATAGCGGCGCCCGTCCACATCCCAGGCCTCGGCCCCCTGGGCGCGTTCCAGCACGACGGGGTGCGCGGTGAGCACGCCGCGCGGCACGTGGCGCGAGCGCTCCTCGATCAGCGTTGCCGTCCTGTCGCGCGTCTCGAGCATGGTGCCACCGGTCCTTCCTGGTCCGGAAAGCCTAGGGGGACGCTGTCGGCGCGATCCGCTTCAATGGCCCCCGCGCGTGGGAGAGTCACGTGTTGTGTGGCGTGTCGCCGGCAGAATCATCTGCCGCGCTCAATCGGCCTCGGCGCCGGAGGCTCTCACCAATGGCCCCCACAGCGCGGTTTCCGCCCGGACATAGGCGGCGAAGCGGTCCGGCCCGTAGCCTGGCATGGCGGGGGTGCCGAGCGCGGCAAGCCGCTCGGCGATCGTCGCGTCGGTCAGGGCGTGCTGCACCGCCGCCGCCATGCGGTCCTGGATCGGCCGTGGCGTCCCGGCGGGGCCGAACAGCCCGAACCATGAATAGGCCGGGTATTCCGGCACGCCGGCCTCCTTCATGGTCGGCACGTCCGGCATCACCGGGGAGCGCTGCTCCGAGGTGACGAAGAGGCAGCGCGCCGCACCGGACTGGTGGTGCGGCAGCAGCAGCCCCGTGATGTCGTGCATGAACTGGATCTGCCCGGCGACGAGGGCGGTGATGGTCTCAGCCCCGCTGCGGTAGGGCACGTGCAGCGCGCGCGCCCCGATGCGGGTGACGAAGTTCGCGCTGGCGAGATGCCCTGTCGCGCCGATGCCGTTGCTGCCGAACTGGTAGCGGTCGGGGCTGGCGCGCAGCGTGGCGATCAGCTGCTCGGCGGTGCCGACGTCCCAGCCGCGGGCGGTGACGGCGAGCACGAGCGGCACGAAGACCGTCGCGGCGATCGGCGCGAGGTCGCGCAGCGGATCATAGGGCAGGCGGCGGTACAGCGCGGCGGCGATGCCCGTCGAGGAGAGTGTCGCATGGACGAACACCGAGCCGTCGGGCGGCGCCTTCGCCACCATGTCGGTGCCGATGGTGCTGCCGGCGCCGGGGCGGTTCTCGATCACCAGCGGCTGGCCGAGGAAATCGGTCATCTTCGGCGCCAGCAGCCGCAGAGTCACGTCGGTGCCGCTGCCGGGGCCGAAGGGGATGACGATGCGCACCGGCTGGGTGGGCCAGGCGCCCTGGGCACGTGCCGGGCATACCAGCGCCGGCAGGGCGGCGGCGGCGAGCAGCGGACGGCGTCCGAATCCTGGGCTGGTCATCGCGTGTTTCCTTCGGCGGTCGCAAAGCGGGAGATGTGGAAGGGCTCGATCGGCACGCCCGTGCCGCCGGTGGCGATCAGCTCCGCCATGGTGGCGCCGACGCCGGGGCCGAGCTGGAAGCCGTGGCCGCAGAAGCCGAAGGCGTAGAAGAGGCCGGCGACCTTGGCGCTCGGCCCCATCACCGGGATGTCGTCCCGCATGTAGCCCTCGACGCCGCTCCAGCTGCGGATGACGGAGAGCGCGCGCATCGCGGGCAGCAGCCGGGCGACCTGCGGCAATTGCCGCAGCGTGTTCAGCGGATCGAGCCTGGCGCGCTTGGTGTCGAGCGAGGCCTCGCTGCGCACCCCGCCGCCGAAGACGATGTTCCCGCGCTTCACCTGGCGGAGGTAGACGCCTTCCTCGACCACCTCGCTGGCGATGCCCATGACCGGCTCGATCCGGTAGCGCACGGGCTCGGTGACCGCCATCTGCGGGCCGTGCGGGGTGATCGGCACCGGCTCGCCGAAGGCAGCGGCGAGCCGCCCGCCCCAGGCCCCGGCCGAGACCTGCAGCAGCGGCGCGCGGAAACGGCCGATGCTGGTCTCGACCAGGAAATCCTCGGCGGATTTCGTGATGGACAGGACCTCCGCATTCTCATGCACGATCGCGCCCTCGCGCCGCGCGGCACGCGCGAAGGCGGGGGCGGCCAGGCGCGGATTGGCGTGCCCGTCATGCGGCGAATAGGACGCCATCCGCGCCTCGGGCGACAGGAATGGGAAGCGCATGCGCAGCGCATTGCCGCTGACGAGCTCGAGCTCGAGGCCATGCGGCCGCGCTTCGCGCGCATAGGCTTCGAGCCGCGCGGCATCGGCCTCGCGAAAGGCGACGCGGATGTGCCCGCTCGGCAGGAACTCCGCGTCGTCGCCGATGAGGTCCGGCAGCCGTCCCCAGATCTCGCGCGACAGGTTCGCGAGCGGGAGTTGCGGCAGGAACCGCCCCTGGCGGCGGACATTGCCGAAATTCGTCCCGCTCGCGTGGCTGCCGACCAGGTCGCGTTCCAGCAGGACGACGGACAGGCCGCGCCGGCGGAGGAAGAATGCGGTCGCCGCCCCCATCAGCCCGCCGCCGACGATCGCGACATCGGCCGCGGTCATGGCGCCGCCTCGGTCAGCACGGGCAGCGGCTTGACCGGTGCCGCGCCGCGCAGCCTGCCGGCGGCCTCGATCGGCATGCCGCGCGCGGCGGCGAGGATCTCCGCCGCCGCCGGGCCGCACATCCTCCCCTGGCACCGCCCCATGCCGGTGCGCGAGAAGGCCTTGGCCCGGTTCACCTCCGGCGCGCCGTATTCGCCCCCGGCGCGGCGGAGCTCGCCGGCGGTGATCGCCTCGCAGCGGCAGACCAGCGCCTCGTCCGGCAGGGCGGCGGCGAGGTGCGCTGGCCAGGGGAAGGCGCGCTCCAGGCCGCGGCGGAAGCGCGTCATGGGCATGAGGCGGCGGCGCAGATGCACCATCTCCGCCTCATCCACCGCGACCCCGAGATCACGCAGCGCGGCGCAGGCGGCGAGCCGTCCGGCGAGCTCCGCCGCATCCGCGCCGCGCACCTGCGCGCCATCGCCGGCGAGATAGACGCCCTGGACGCTGGCGCGGCCGTCCTCATCCGTCACCGGCAGCCATTGCCGCGCGCCGGCATCGAAGGCGAAGTCGCAGCGGGCGAGGTCGGCGAGCTGCGTCTCGGACCGCAGCCCGTAGCCGAGGCCGACCGCATCGCAATCCGTGCGGCAATCCCGACCCGCCGCGTCGCGCCAGCGCAACGCGGCGACGCGGTCCTCGCCTTCGACGGCGATCGGCGTGACGCCGGTCGCGATGCGCACGCCTGCGCGCCGCAGCGCCATCGTGTAGGCGGCGCCACGCGCGACCAGCGCGGGCCGCGCCATCATCCATGGCAGGGCCGCGACGCGGCTCGCGAAGGGGCTGGTGTCGAGCACCGCCTGCACCGCGGCGCCCGCCTTCACGTACTGCCAGGCCACCAGGTAGAGCAGCGGCCCGGTGCCCAGGAAGACCGGCCGCGCGCCGATGGTGCAGGCCTGCGCCTTCAGCGCGATCTGCGCGCCGCCGAGGCTCGCCACGCCGGGCAGCGTCCAGCCGGGCAGCGGCATGACCCGGTCCGTGGCCCCGGTGGCGAGGATCAGCGCGGCATAGGGCAGGCTTTCGCCGCGGCCGGCGCTGTGGACCAGCAAGGCGCCGTCGCGCACGGCCCAGACCAGGGTCTCGGGCCGCCAGTCGAGGCGCGGGCGCAGCGCCTCCGCCGCCGCATGCAGCGCCGTCGCCTTGGCGGCCTCGGAGCCGTAGAGCGCCTCCGGCCCGCGGGTGAAGCCGGGCGGCTGGCGGCGGTAGATCTGGCCGCCGTCGCGCGCGCCTTCCTCGACCAGCACAGGGCACAGCCCGGCTTCGACGAGGCGTTCGGCGGCGCGGATGCCGGCCGGACCGGCCCCGACCACGACTACGGGCGCGGCCATGGCGCCCCCCGGGTGACCACGCGCATCCCGCTCGCGACCGGCGTCGAGCAGGCGCGCAGCCTTCCGCCCTCCTCGGTCCAGACCCAGCAATCCTGGCAGGCGCCCATCAGGCAGAAGCCGGCGCGCGGACCGTCGCCGAATTCGCTCTCGCGCAGCCGCGCGCCGGCGGTGAGCAACGCGACGAGCAGCGTGTCGCCCTCCAGCGCCGCCACCTCCGCACCGTCCACCACGATCCGCACGGCACTCCGGCCGGTCTCTCCGACGCGATGCAACAACCCTGTCATGGGGAAAGGCTCGTCGCCTGGTGCGCGCCCTGTCCAATCGGGTTTCGGCCGTGGTGTATAAGGCGAGCCTATCGGCCGGCATTGCAAAGGCCCGGCCCATCGGCGGAGGATCGCTGCATGAACGCCCGCCAGATCGAGGTCTTCCGCACCATCATGCGGCTCGGTACGCTGACCGGCGCGGCGCAGGCGCTCAACGTCTCCCAGCCCGCGCTGAGCCAGATGCTGCTGCATGCGGAGGACCGGCTCGGCTACAAGCTCTTCCGCCGCCTGCGCGGCCGCCTGGTGCCGACGCCCGAGGCGCTGCAACTCTACCCCGAGGCCGAGCGGCTGCACCGTGACCTTGAGAGCTTCCGCCGCTTCGCCACCGGCCTGCGCGACGGTGCGGCGGGCTCCGTGAGGCTTGCGGCCTCGGCGCCGCCCTCGCTGTCCTTCCTGCCCCGGGCGCTGAGGGATTTCCGCTCCGCCATGCCGGGGATGCGGCTCTCCGCCTTCGTCGTTCCCGTGCAGATCGCGACCGAGATGCTGGCGCGCGGCGATGCCGACCTCGGGGTCGCGATGAGCGACGTCTCGACGCCGCTGGTCCAGGCCGAGACGATCGGCCATGTCGAGACGGTCTGCGTGGTGCCGTCAGGACACCGCCTGGCGCGGCGCAAGGCGGTAACACCCGCGGAGCTGATGGAGGAGACGCTGATCTCCTACCGCCCGGACAGCCTGCCGGGACAGTTGCTCGATCAGGAGTTCGGGCGCGCCGGCCTGTCCTACCGCACGCAGGTGGAGATCGACGTGTCGATCATCGCCCTGTCCTTCGTGCAGCAGGGGATCGGCGTCGCACTGGTGGACGGGCTGATCCCCTGGGGAGGCCATCCCGGCCTGGTGGTGCGGCCCTTCCGCCCGGTGGTCCGGCTGCCGATCGCGGTGCTCACCGGCACGCGCAGGCCGCTGTCCCACCAGCAGGACCTGCTGCGCCGCGGGCTGCGTGCGGCCTTTGCCGCCTATGCGGCCGACCCCGCGGCCCGCGGGCTGCTGAGCCCGGCATAAGCGACCCTTATCCCTGGACGCCGATTTCCTCTTGGACATGGGGAGCGCGCGCAGGCGTGCTTGCACTGCACGGCTAAGGGAAAGCGGCGCATGGGCTGGCGCATCGGCGTCGATATCGGCGGGACTTTCATCGATTTCTGCGCGCTCGAGGAATCCTCCGGGCGGATGCATACGCTGAAGGTGCTGACCACGCCGGAGGAACCGGGCCGGGAGGTGCTGGAAGGCGTCGCGCTGCTGCAGGAGCGCCACGGCCTCGACCCTGCTTCGGTGACGGCCTTCGTGCACGGCACCACTGTCGGCATCAACACCGTCATCCAGCGCAAGGGCGCGCCGCTCGCGCTGGTGACGAATGCCGGCTTCGAGGACGTGGTGGAACTCGCCCGCCTGCGCATGCCCGAGATGTACAGCCTGTTCTGCGCGCGGCCCGAGCAGCTGATCCCGCGCGACCGCATCTTCGGCGTCGGCGGGCGCATCCTGTCCGATGGCTCGGAGGCGGAGCCGCTGGACGAGGAGGCCGTGCGCCAGGCCGCCGCGAAGGCACGCGCCGCGGGGGCGGAAGGGATCGTCGTCTCCTTCCTGCACGCCTACCGCAACCCGGCACACGAGCAGGCTGCGAAGGCCGTGCTGCGCGCCGCCGCGCCCGACCTCTTCGTCTTCTGCGCGGCCGAGATCTGGCCGGTGATCCGCGAATACGAGCGCACCACCACCGGCATCCTGAACGGCTACGTCCACCCGCGCGTCGATCGCTACCTCGGATCGCTGGAGCAGGCGCTGGCGGCGCGCGGCGTGCGCGCCACGCCGATGATCACCAAGTCGAATGGCGGCATCATGCGTGCGGGGCTGGGGCGCACGGCCTGCGTCTCCATGCTGCTGTCGGGCACCGCCTCGGGCGTGATGGGCGCGGCCTTCCTGGCGCGCAAGGCGGGCGTCGCGCGCGCGCTGACGCTCGACATCGGCGGCACCAGCGCGGATGTCGCGCTGATCCTGGATGGCGAACCGCAATTCGGCACCGGAGAGCTGATCGGCGAATTCCCGCTGCATGTGCCGAGCGTCTCGGTCTCCTCCATCGGCGACGGCGGCGGCTCGATCGCGACGGTGGACGGCTTCGGCATGCTGAAGGTCGGGCCGGAGAGCGCGGGGTCCACACCCGGCCCGGCCTGCTACGGGCGCGGCGGGGAGCATGCGACCATCACGGACGCCATGGCGGTGTGCGGCCTGCTCGGCCACGTGCCGCTCGCCTATGCCTCGGTCGCGATGGACCGCGCGAAGGCGGCGGCGGTGGTCGGCCGGCTCGCGGCGCAACTCGGGCGCAGCCTCGAGGAAACCGGCGAGGCCATCGTCGATGTCGCCATCTCCTCGATGTTCGCCGAGGTGAACAAGCTCGTCGCCCGCTACGGCGTCGATCTGCGCGACTTCACCCTGCTGCCCTTCGGCGGCGCCGGGCCGATGCTCGGCTGCCTGCTGGCGCGGGAGCTCGGCATCGGCCGGGTGATGATCCCGCGCCGCCCCGGCGTGGTCAGCGCGCTGGGCGGGCTGGTCGCGGACGCGAAGAACGACGTGGTGCGGACGCTCTTCCTCGACCTCGAGCCCGCCAACCTGCCGGCGCTGCGCCGGGCGCTCTCGGAACTGCGCGCCGAAGGCGAGCGCTGGTTGCGCGAGGACCAGCGCTTCGCAGGACCCGCCGCCATCCGGCTGACCGCCGACATGCGCTACCGCGGCCAGTCATTCGAGATCGAGGCGCCACTCGATCCGGCCTGGATCGAGGACGGCGACCTCCCTGCCCTGCTTGGCGCCTTCCACCGCCGGCACGACGCCATCTACGACTTCCACGACGCGGAGGCGGCGGTGCAGGTGGTGAATCTCCGCCTGGTGGTGATCGGCGCGACCGACCCGCCCGAGCTGCCGGAGGAGCCGCGCGTCGAGGGCGGGCCGATACCCGAACGCATGGTGCGCGCCTGGCTCGACGGCGCCTGGCGCGAGGTGCCGCTCTTCCTTCGGAGCTCGCTGCACCATGGCCACGCGTTCCACGGCCCCGCCATCGTCGCGCAGGAGGACTCGACGGCCTGCATTCCCGGCGGCTTCGCCGCGTCGGTGGACGCGCAGGGCAATCTCCATCTGACGGCCGAAGGTTGAGCGCCATGGACAAGGTCACGCTGCAGGTCTTCGCCAACCACGCCCGAGCGGCGGCCGAGAACATGGCCTACACGCTGTACCGCACGGCGCATTCCACCTTCGTCAAGGAGACGGAGGACTTCACCGTCCAGATCCTCGAGCCCGGCGGCACGGTCGCCGCCGTGCCGATGGATTTCGGCGCCACCTGGTATCCCGGGATCGACTACAGCGCGGCCATCGGCATGATCGGCGACTACGAGCCCGGCGACATCGGCTTCACCAACGATCCCTACAGCGGCTACCTCGCGACCCATGTGCCGGACCTGCACATGTGGAAGCCGATCTTCGAGGATGGCGAGATCCTCGCCTGGGCCTGCGGCCATATCCACAACACCGACATGGGCGGCGCGGTGCCGGCGAGCCTCTCGCGCTCCCTGACCGAGGTGCACCAGGAGGGCATCCGCTTTCCGCCGATGAAGATGGTCCGGCGCGGCGAGGTGAACGAGGAGGCGCTGCGCGTCATGCTGCTCAACGTGCGCAAGCCGGAGCAGAACCTCGGCGACCTCAAGGCCTTCACCGGCGCGCTGAACACCGGCGAGCGCAAGCTGCGCGCCATGGTCCGCAAGTTCGGCGTCGACGGCTTCCGCGCCGGACTCGCCGGCGTGCTCGACTACGCCGAGCACCAGGCGCGGGAGGTGCTGCGTTCCATCCCCGACGGGGAGTACAGCTTCTCGGACTATTGCGACGAGGACGGTCCGGACGGGAACCCGGTGCGCCTCGCGCTGCGGCTGGTCATCAAGGGCGACGAGGCGGTCCTCGACTTCACCGGCACGGATCCGCAACTGACCTCCGCGCTCAACGTGCCGACCGGCAGCCATCCGCGGCACACGCTGCTGCTGGTGGGCGTCTTCTACGTGCTCTACACGCTCAACCCGCAGATCCTGCTGAATGCGGGGCTGACGCGCCCCTTCACCTGCATCGTGCCGGAAGGCACGGCGCTGAACCCGCGCTTTCCCGCCGCCGTCGGCATGCGCAGCCTGACCTGCGCAAGGCTGCGCAGCCTGATCTTCGGCACCTTCGGCCTCGCGATACCGGAGCGCATGCCGGCCGCACCGGCGGGCAGTTCGTCGATCATGAACGTGATGACGACGGACAACCGCACGCAGCGCAGCGTGCTCGCGGCGATCAACCCCATCGTCGGCGGCGGCGGCGGGATGCCGACGCGGGACGGCACGAACGGCTCGGGCGCCGACAGCGCCTACCTCAAGAACACGCCGGTCGAGATCACCGAGACCGAGGTGCCGATCCGCATCCTGCGCTATGGGCTGATGCCAGACACGGGCGGCGCGGGGCGGTGGCGCGGCGGGCTCGCCACCGCGCTCGACTTCACCGTCTTCGCGCCGAACTCGCGCGTCACCGCGCGCAACCGGGACCGCTGCCGCTTCCGACCCTGGGGCATCCTTGGCGGCAAGGCGGGCGCGCCTTCCGATTTCGTTCTGAACCCCGGCACGGCACGGGAGAAGGTCCTGGGCAACATCGACCTGGTCACCATGGACCCGGGCGATGTGCTGCACATCCATTCCCCCGGCGGCGGCGGCCGCGGCGACCCGCTGGCACGGGAACCGGCGCGCGTGCTGCTCGATGTGAAGCGCGGCTATGTCTCGGCCGCGGCGGCGCAGCGCGACTACGGCGTGGTGCTGCGCGACGGCGCGGTGGACGAAGCGGGCACCGAGGCCTTGCGTGCCGCCCTCCGCGCCGCCTGCCCGGCCAACGGCGCGCATTTCGACTTCGGCCCCGAGCGGGAAGCCCATGAGCGGGTCTGGACGGCCGAGGGCTATGCAGCGATGACGGAGATCATGACCGCGCTGCCGACCCATTGGCGCTTCTTCGTCAAGACGCGGCTCTTCGCCATGCTGAAGGACCCGGCCGCCGACAGCGCCGCCGCCGTGCGCCACGCCTTCGGACGGCTGCGGGAGGACTATCCCGGCCTCGCCGCCTGATCGGTCGGCACTGGCTGCGCGCCGCCGCTGAAGGCGACGCGACGCTGCAGGGAGTGCTGGCCCAGGCCTGGGCCGGCAATCTCATGGACCTCATCTTCCGCGTCAGGACTGGCTGCCATCACCGCCGGCCAAGAGCCTCAGGCGCCGGCGGTGGCCGTGCGGCGCGGCAATCCTGCCGCATGTCGTGGGTGCCGATGTCGGCGAGAGGCCATGCCCGGACGCGTTCCCAGCAGGCGCGGGGATGAACCACAATGGATGCACGCGGCCGGCGACGAGTCGGCCCCTTCTTCCCGGGCTTGGGGATCAAGCGCCCGCCCGGGCCGCGGTGACGATGCGCCCCTCGAAGTTGCGCGACATCGAGCAAGGGTCGGCAACGAGGGACACATCCCCTCGAACTCCCCGTCCCAAAGGCATGCGCTCTCCCGCCAAGGTGACTCAAGTATCGGCTTCCGGAGACCCTGCTCCCTTTGGCGGGATTAGTCCGCGAGGGGCGGCGCCCCTCTCGGCCGGCGCAGGCTACCCCGCGAAGCGCGCGAATTCCTGGGCGAGATCCTCATAGATCGCCCGCTTGAACTCCACGGCGAGCCCCGGCAGCTCCGCCAGCCTTACCCAGCGCCAGGCATCGAATTCCGGGTGCGGATCGAGATCGAGCCGGATATCCGCATCCGTCCCGAGGAAGCGCAGCGCGAACCATTTCTGCCGCTGCCCACGGTACTTGCCCCCGAGCGCCTTGCCGATCAGGTGCTCCGGCAGGTCGTAGGTCAGCCAGCGGGGGTGTTCCGCCAGGATCTCGGCTCGGGCGGTGCCGATCTCCTCTTCCAGTTCGCGGAAGACGGCAAAGGCGGGGTCCTCACCCGCGTCCATGCCGCCCTGCGGCAATTGCCAGCCGCCCGGCGCGCCTTCGGCATTGGGCAGGTCGGCGCGACGGGCGACCAGGATGAGCCCGGCGTCATTGAACAGCACGGCGCCGACGTTGTCGCGGTAGGGCAGGTTCTTCATGGCGCGGCAGGTCGTTGCGCAGGGGTGTCGGGGGTGGTCGCTTCGGGACGGCGGATCATCGCCGAAACCGGAGCCAGCACCAGCCCGCGCTGGTCGAGCGTGGCGGCCCAGGCAGCCAGACGCTCCACCAGCACCGGAGTCGCTGCCCCGGCCAGGCCGAGCGCGGCGCCGCGGTCGCGGGCGATCTGTTCGAGTTCCGCCAGCCGGCGTTCGATTTCGCCGCGCGTGCCGGCGGGCTCATCGAGGATGACGTCGATGCCGCGCCCCCAGGCGCGCGCCGGCGCCGCGGCGCCGGGCCGCGGATCGAGGTAGAGCAGCCCGCGGCGGAACAGCACGTCCTGCACGGGCCCGATCGTCTCGGGCAGGGCGGCGAAGCGTTCGCCCCGCATGCCGCCGATGGCGCCGATGGCGCCGACATAGCCCTGGCTGCGGGACAGCACCCAGTCGAGCAGGTCGAGGTTCTCGGCCATCGGCCGCCCGGTCAGCAGGGCGCGGTCGCCCGGGTCGTTCAGCGGGTAGCCGGCGGGCTCCATGGGAATGGAGATCAGCGTCTCCATGCCGCGTTCGCGCGCGCGTTCGGCCGCCTGGCCGGGGCGCGCGGCATAGGGGGACAGCGCCAGCGCGACGGCGGGTGGCAGGCGGCGGATGGCTTCCTCGGTCTGGGTCGCGGAAAGGCCGACATCGGCGACGACGATGCCGATGCGCGGGCGCGTGTCGCGGCGGTCGAAATCCCGTCCATACGCGCGGATGGAGGTCCGCCCCTCAGGCCCCAGTCGCGGCAGCATGCCATGCCGCCCCTGGTCCAGCAGGGCGGGATCGGGTGGCGGTATGGGACGATCGGCGGCGCGGCTCGGCAGGCTGGCCGAGGCGAGGGGCGGAGGCTCGGGCGCGGCCGGCGCCGAGACGACGGGGGCCGGCGGTGATGGCGCGCCTGCGGCCGGCGCCGGGGGGGGCGGCGTGGCGGCTGCCGGTGCCGCCGGCGCGGTGGCCATGGAATCGCCGGACGGCGAGGCTCCGTTCCTCGCCGCGTCGGCCACGGGAGGCAATTGGGGTGCGCCAATACGCGACGGCTCGGCCGACGGCCGCGTTGCCTCCGTGACCGTGGCCGGCGCTTCCGCTGGTACCTGAGAGGTCGAAACCTCCGGCGGCCCGAGTTCGTTCAGCCGCAGCACCGTCCCACCCGTTGCGAGCAGCACGACCGCCCAGAACGCTCCGAGCGCCCGCCAACCCGGCACGCGCATGCGTCGTGGCGCCTTGTCGCCGCTCAGCGCGCGGCGCGCCGCTGCGGATTCGGCACCGCGGCCATGCTGCGCAGCAGCGACAGCGCCTGCTGCAACTGGTGGTCGGTCTCCGGCTTGGTTGGGTCGAAGGCCGCAGCGCCTTCGGCGGGCTGGCGCTGCACACGCTCGACCAGCCCGGCCGGCAGGTTCAGCGGCGGCAGCGGCGGCGGGGCGGCCTGCTGCTGCTGCTGCTGCTGCTGCCCGCCATTGTCGTTGCGCAGCGCACGCCGCAGGTCGGCCTCCCGCTCGCGTCGCGCGACCGCGGCGGTGGCCGTGTCCTCCCGCGTCGCCAGCACCTCGATGTCCGGCTCGATGCCGGTCGCCTGGATGGAGCGGCCCGACGGCGTGTAGTAGCGCGCCGTGGTCAGGCGGATCGCGCCATTGCCCGGGATGGGCATGACGGTCTGCACGCTGCCCTTGCCGAAGGACTTCACGCCCATGACGATGGCGCGGCGATGGTCCTGCAGCGCGCCGGCGACGATCTCGCTGGCGGATGCCGAGCCGGCATTGATGAGCACCACCATCGGCAGGCCCTGGGCGATGTCGCCGGCGCGCGCGTTCCAGCGCTGCGCGTCCTCCTGCCGCCGGGCGCGGGTCGAGACGATCTCGCCCTGCTCGAGGAAGTCGTCCGAGACCTGAACCGCCTGGTCGAGAAGCCCGCCGGGATTGTTGCGCAGGTCGAGCACGATGCCGCGCAGGTTGTTGCCGCCCTGCTGGCGGAGCTGCTGCATGGCGCGGCGCAGCCCGGCCTCGGTCTGCTCGTTGAAAGAGGTCAGGCGGATGTAGCCGATATCGCCGCCTTCCAGCCGGAAGCGCACCACCTGCGGGCGGATGACGTCGCGCGTGATGGACAGCTCGATCGGCCGGTCGGCGCCTTCGCGCCGGATCGTCAGGCGGATCGAGGTGCCGCGTTCCCCGCGCATCTGCTCGACCGCTTCCTGCAGCGAGAGGCCCTGCACGGAATTGCCGTTGAGGTGGGTGATCAGGTCGCCCGGCTTCACCCCGGCGCGTGCCGCCGGCGTATCGTCGATGGGCGAGATGACCTTGATGTATCCGCCTTCCTGCGTGACCTCGATGCCGAGGCCGCCGAACTCGCCGCGTGTCTGTACCTGCATGTCGCGGTACATGCGCGGGTTCATGTAGGAGGAATGCGGATCGAGGCCGGTGAGCATGCCCTGGATGGCATTCTCGATGGCGTCGCGGTCATTCACCGGCTCGACATATTCGGCGCGGATGCGCTCGAACACGTCGCCGAACAGGTTCAGAAGGCGGTAGGTTTCTGCCCGCCCGCCGTCCTGCGCCCATGCGGCGACCATCGGACCGACCACGATGCCTGCCGCGAAGGCCGCGCCCACAGCCGCGAACGTCCCGCTCCTGCGCCGCATCCGAATTCCTTCCTTTCCCATCCCGGACGCCACAGGCCCCGGCGAGGTGTTGCACTCTACAGCCCATCGCGGCCGGGCGTGCAGCCCGAAACCGCGCAGAAACACGGCCGTTACCTTCCGGGAACCTATCCGGTCCCGGCACGACCCGCGCCGAGCCAGGGCCGTGGGTCCACCGTATGCCCGTCCCGCCGGAGTTCGAGATAGAGCCGCCCCCGGCTGCCCTCCCCCTCGCCGACCACGCCGACCGGTTCCCCGGCCAGCAGCCTGGCCCCCGTCGCGGCATCCAGCCGCCCGAGTCCTGCCAGGACCACATGGTGCCCGTCGGCGCATTCGACAATCAGCAGAAGGCCATAACTTCGGAAAGGACCGCTGAACACTACCCGGCCGGCGCAGGGGCTCACCACCCGCGCGCCCGCGGGGGCGGCGATGGTCTGGCCGCGCGCCACGCCGCCCTCCGCCTGGTCCCCATAGGCACGGACGACCCGCCCCGCCACCGGCAGCACCCGTGTCCCGGCCGGCGCGGCGGCCACCGCCGGCGTCTGCGATGGCGGGGGCGGTGGCTCCGGGGTTGGGCGGCCGGCGCGGCGGGCGGCGCGTTCCTCGCGCGCCCGGGCGGCCGCCTCGGTCCTTTCCCGGGCGGCCTCGGCGGCCGCTTCGCGGGCGCGTTCCCGCTCCAGCCGGGTCAGCATCTCGGCGAGGTCGGCGGCGCGCGCGAGCGCGGCCTGCGCGCGGCGGCCGGCTTCACGCTCGGCCTGGCGCGCCTCGGCCTCCCGCATGCGGGCGGCGGCAATCTCCGCATCCAGCGCGCGGGCGGAGGCCAGCGCATCCTCCCGCGCAGCGGCGACCACCGCCGCCTCGGCCGCAGCGATGCGGGCGCGGCGGGAGGCCTCCTCATCCGCAGCGCGCAGCGCCTCCATCTCCCGGCGCACCTGGCGGGCGATCCCCTGGAGCACGAGCACGCCGCGCAGGGCCTCCTCGGGCGATACCGGCACGGCGAGCAGCGTCTCCGCCGGCCAGAGCGACAGGCGGCGCATCACCGGCATCATCGGGGCGAGGGTCGCGGCCTGGCGCGCGGCATCGTCGCGCGCGGCGATCGCGGCGGTGACGGCCTCGCGCTCGCGCTCCTGCGCGGCATCGAGGATGGCCTCGGCGCGTTGCACGCGCTCGGCCATGGCGACGCGCTGGCGGGCCAGGCCGCGCTCCAACTCGGCAGCCTCCTGCGCGAGGCGGCCGGCCTCGGCGGCGGCGGCACGCTCGGCCTCGGCGGCGCGGCGGGCGTCCTGGACGGATTCGCGGGTGGGCTGGGCGTGGGCGGGGAAGGCGAGCAGGGTGAGGAGGAAGAACAGGGGGGCTCTTCCCCCCTGGCCCCCCGCCGAGGGCTTAAGGCCCTCGGAACCCCCGACTTTGTGGTGGGAAGGCGGGGAGAGGCAGCGCTCGTCAGGGCGGGGGGGCACGGCCAAGTGACGGGGGCCCGGGGGCCTTTCGGCCCCCGGCGGGGGTCCTAGGGGGCGGAGCCCCCTAGCCTTACTCCGCCGCCACCGCCGCACGCGTCGTCCGCAGCAGCGACTGCCCTGTCATCGCCGCCGGCTGGGCCACGCCGAGCAGCGCGAGCAGCGTCGGCGCGATGTCCGCAAGTCGGCCATCGGCCAGACTCGTACCCTCTGGCGCCCCAAGCAGCATGGCCGGCACCGGGTTGGTGGTGTGCGCCGTGTGCGGCCCGCCGGTGGCGGGGTCCCGCATCATCTCGGCATTGCCGTGGTCGGCGGTGACGAAGAGTGCGCCGCCGGCGGCGCGGATCGCCTCGGCAATGCGGCCGAGGCCGGTGTCCACCGCTTCCACCGCCTTGGTCGCTGCCGCGAGGCTGCCGGTGTGCCCGACCATGTCGGCATTGGCATAGTTCAGCACGATCAGGTCATAGGCGCCGGAGGCGATGGCGGCGACCGCCCTGTCGGTCAGTTCGGGCGCCGACATCTCCGGCTGCAGGTCGTAGGTCGCGACCTTGGGCGAAGGGACCAGGATACGGTCCTCGCCGGGGAAAGGCGTCTCCTCGCCACCGTTCAGGAAGTAGGTGACGTGCGGGTACTTCTCCGTCTCCGCCATCCGGAGCTGCCTGAGCCCCGCGGCCGCGACGACGGCGCCGAGGATGTCCGCCATCGACTGCGGGGCGAACAACGTGGCGAGGCGGGCATTCAGCGCCTCGCTGTATTCGGTCATGCCGGCGGCGGCGGCGAAGCGGACCTCGCGCTTGCGGACGAAGCCGCTGAAGCCGGGGTCGAGGAAGGCGGTGAGGAGCTGCCGCACGCGGTCGGCGCGGAAGTTGAAGCAGAGCAGCGCGTCGCCATCGCGCATGCCGGCATAGTCGCCGATCACGGTGGCGGGGATGAATTCGTCCGACTTGCCGGCTTCATGGGCGGCGGCAATGGCGGCCTGTGCGGTCGCCGCGCGCGCGCCCTCGCCCGAAGCCATGGCATCATAGGCTTGGCTGACGCGGTCCCAGCGGTTGTCACGGTCCATCGCGAAGTAGCGGCCGATCACGGTCGCGATGCGCACGCCCGGCAGCGGGGCGATGTCGGATTCGAACTTCGCGAGGAAGTCCGGCGCCGCCTTGGGGGCGGTGTCGCGGCCATCGGTCAGGGCATGGATCGCCACCGTGATGCCGGCGGCGGACAGGATGCGCGCGAGCGCCACCGCATGGTCCTGGTGCGCATGCACCCCGCCGGGGGAGAGCAGGCCTACCAGGTGGCAGGTGCCGCCGGAGGCCTTGAGCGCCGCGATCAGCCCGGTCAGCGCCGGCAGGGCCGCGATCGACCCGTCGGCGATGGCGCTGCCGATGCGCGGCAGGTCCTGCATCACCACCCGGCCGGCGCCGATATTGAGGTGCCCGACCTCCGAATTGCCCATCTGCCCGTCCGGCAGGCCGACATCGCCGCCGGAGGTGCGCAGGAAGGCATGCGGGCAGGAGGACCACAGCGCATCGAAGGCCGGGGTGCGGGCCTGGCGCACGGCGTTGTCCGCCGTGTCCTCACGCCAGCCCCAGCCGTCGAGGATGACGAGCATGACGGGACGGGGGCGGCTGGCGGACATGGCGGGTTCCTCGGTCTCGGGGCGGGATAGCCCCCGGCGGAGGTCCGCCGCAAGGCCGTGCCGCGCCTGCTGCCCGGCGCTATGGCCGCCAGGCGCGATGGTAGGGATGGTTCCGGCGGATCGCCTGCGCCCGGTAGAGCTGTTCCGCCAGCATCCCCCGCACCAGGAAATGCGGCCAGGTCATCGGGCCGAGGGCGATCCGCCGGTCCGCCCGCGCCAGCACGGCGGGGTCGAGCCCCTCCGCACCGCCGATCAGGAAGCAGGGCGTGCGGCCGGAATCGTCCCACCGCGAGAGCATGGCCGCGAAAGCCTCGCTGTCCGGCGCGTCACCGCCGAGGTCGAGCGCGACGGCCATTGCATCCGTCGGCAGGGCGGCGAGCAGCGCGGCGCCTTCCCGGCGCCGCACCTCCGCCGCGCTGCCGCGGGCCTCGGGGATTTCCGTCACCTCGGGCGGTGGGCGGAGGCGGGCGGCATAGTGCGCGTAGAGCGCCGCCTCCGGTCCCGGCTTCATCCGCCCGACGGCGATGATCCTAACCGCGCGGGGCGTCGGTCGGGCCCCCGGCCGGCGGGCTCTCCGGGCCCCACATGCGCTCGAGCCGGTAGAGTTCGCGCGACTCGGGGCGGAAGAGGTGGATCACCAGGTCGCCAGCATCGATCAGCACCCAGTCGGGCGAGGACTGGATAGCATCGCGACGCAGCGACAGCCCGGCCTTGCCCAGCGCCTCATCGAGGTGCGTCGCCATCGCCTGGAGCTGCCGCTCGACCTTGCCGGTGGCGATGATCAGGCGGTCCGCATAGTCGGCGCGGCCGGTGACGTCGAGCAAGATGATGTTCTCGGCCTTGTCGTCCTCGAGGCTCTTCATCGCCGCCTCGACCAGCAGGGCCAGGCGATCCGGGGTGAGCTTCTCCCGCTTCTTCGAACGGGCCGGGCGCGGGGCGGCGGGCGCGGCGGCGGCGCGCGGCTTCGCCGAGGCCTTGGCCTTGGCCGTCGCGGCAGGCTTCGCCTTCACGGCGGCCGTCGCCTTCGCGGGCGGTGCGGCCTTGGCCTTGGCGGCGGTCTTCGGCGCGACGCTGGCCTTCGGCTTCGCGGGTGCCTTGGTCTTCGGGGCCGGCGCGGCCTTGGCCTTGGTGGCCGTCTTCGGCGCGACGCTGGCCTTCGGCTTCGCCGCGGCCTCCGCCTTGGTCGCCGTGGCCGGCTTCGCCTTTCCGGCCGCCGCGACCTTGGTCCTGGTGGCAGCCTTCGGCGCGGCCGCGGCCTTCGGCTTCGCCACGGCCTTCGACCTGGCCGCCGGTGCGGCCTTCGTCGTCTTGGCGGCCGGCTTTGCGGCCTTGGCCGCCGGCTTCGCCGCCTTGCGCGTGGCTGTCTTCGGCGCCGTGGCCTTCGCCTTCGGTGCCGTCTTCGTTTCGGTTGTCTTCGGCGTGCGGGCTATGGCCCCCTCCTCTCGCCCGTGTGGTCATCGGCCTTCGCAGCGCGGATGGCGCTGGCCGATGCAGCATGCTCCCGCGCCGGAACCAAGCACCAAGCCGCGTGTGGCGCAAAGGATTCCGTCAGGACACCCCCCGGTGCCCGGCGGTACCGCCGCAGCACCTGCGCCGCCCGGCCCGCCAGCGCGCGGCGTGTCCAGCCCGGCCGCGGCAGCACCGCGAGCGCCGCGTCGCGTGCGATGCCTCGCCAACCTTTCCAGCGCGGCAATTGCACCAGGTTGTCGGCGCCGATGACGAAGACGAAGCGCGCCCGGGGAAAGCGGCGCCGCAGCGCAGCGAGCGTGTCGGCCGTGTAGCGCGTGCCGAGGGCATGCTCGATGTCGGTCGCGATGATCCGCCGCCCGTCCGCGATCCGCTGCGCCGAGGCCAGGCGCGCGGCGAGCGGCGCCATGCCGGCCACCGGCTTCAACGGATTGCCCGGCGAGACCATCAGCCAGATCTGGTCCAGCCGCAGCGCCCGTCGCGCCATGCGCGCCACATGCGCGTGGCCATCATGCGCCGGGTTGAAGGAGCCGCCGAGCAGCCCGATGCGGACTGCGCGCGAATCGCCGAAGCGGGCAGGTGTCACCGTGTGCGGACACTCACGCTGACGGGCTGCGCGGCGAGCCCCTCGTACCGCACCGTGTAGGTCCGGCCGGGTTCGAGCGGCATCGTCGGCGAATAGCCGGCGACCGAGATCACCTGCCCCGCCTCCAGCCGCCGCCCTGCACGGGCCAGGTCCTCGACCAGGAAGGCGACGACGTTCAGCGGATGGCCGAGCGCGGCGGTGCCCGGGGTCCGCGCGCGTTCCTGCCCGCGGTCGTCCACCATGGTCACGGTCATGTTCGCGAGCCGGTCGGCGAAGGCCTGGCTGGCCTCGACCGGGATCGGCGTGCCGACCACGCCGAGCCGCGCGCCGACATTGATCGCCAGCAGGTTCGGCCCGTCGAAGCCGCCCGAGAGCACCAGGTCCGGCAGCTCGATGTAGGGGATCACCGCGTCGAGGTGGCGGAGGATGGCGACATGGTCGCGCCCGGCGCCGTTGATGCCCCCGTCGCGCACCCGCACGAGGAAATCCGATTCGATGACCGGCACGGCGCCGAAGCGGGCCGGGATCTCGGCGCCGTCGCGCAGGCTGACGCTGCTTTCCAGCAGCACGCCGCGCACCGGATGGCTCACGCCGAAGCGCTGCTGCACCGGCGCGCTGGTGAGCCCGACCTTGTAGCCGACCGGCGCCCCCCAGCTCCGCCGCAGCAGCGCGACCAGGCGGTCCTGCGCGCAGAAGCCGTCCTCGAGCGAGGTCATGCCGGTGAAGGCGGGGCTCGGCCGGTTGTCGACCAGCGCTTCCGCGACGCGTCCGACCGCCGCCTCGTCCGGGCAGGCGGCCTGGGCGGTGACCGGCAGGGCAAGCAGGGCGGCGAGCAGGGGTGCGCGCATGGTTCGTTCCTCCGCGATGCGGCGATGCTACCGGCGGCGCGGCCCGGGCGGGAAGGGTGCCTCAGCGGAACGCCACGCTGACCGCGCCAAGACCGGCGACGGAGAGCCGCCAGGTCTCTCCCGCGCGCGGCGCGAAGGGCGCCGGGGCAGCGAGCAGCGCGACATGCTCCCCCGCGCGCAGCGGTCGTCCTTCGGCGGCGAGCTCACGTGCGAGCTGCGCCAGGAGGTCGAGCGCCGGCGCGGCGAGGCCAAGCGCGGAAAGGCTTGCCACCACGCTGCCATCTGCCTGCAGTGTCGCATCGGCGGCGAGCGCCGCGGCATCGGTCACCGGCATGGCGGCGCCGACCACGCCGAGCCGCAGCCCGAGATTGCCGGCGATCCGCGCCATGGTGCCGCCGCCCTCCGGCATCGCCGCCAGGTCGAGCAGTGCCAGGTACGGGCCGGCCGCTTCGACATGCGCAAGCATGGCGGCGGGCGCGGCGGCCTCGATCCCATCCCGTCCGAGGCGCAGCAGAAGGCCGGGGGCGACCGCCGGGCGGGCGCCGAAGCGGGCATCCATCGTCGCGCCCGAGCGCTCGCGCAGCGTCGCGTGGAAGAGGGCGCCGCGCAGCGGTGGCGTCGCCTCGCCGGCGATCGCGAAGCCCTCCACGTCGCCCCAGGGCTGGGCGAGGGTCGCCACCAGCCGGTCTCGCGCGCAGAGCGCCTCGGCCAGGGTCGTGACGCCGAAGGGTGCGGGCACGCGGCGTTCGATCAGCGCCTGGCCGAAGCGCGCGACGGTCGCCATGTCCGGGCAGGCGGCGAGGGCCGGCGCCTGCACGAGGAAGGGCGCGCCGGCGGCGGCGAGGCGAAGGAGCCTGGCGTTCATTCGGTCGACCTCCTCCTTCGCTCGACAGGGCGGCCGCCGATAGCCGGCGGCGCGCCCTCGTCGCATCGGCGCGGCGGTCAGGGGCGCGTCTGGCCGGTCCCGATGACGTGGTAGCGATAGGTGCAGAGCTGCTCCACGCCCACCGGCCCGCGCGCATGCAGGCGGCCGGTGGCGATGCCGATCTCGGCGCCGAAGCCGAATTCGCCGCCGTCGCAGAATTGCGTCGAGGCATTCCACAGCCCGACGGCGGAATCGATGCCGTCGAGGAAGGCTCGCGCCGCGGCTTCGTCCTGCGTGACGATCGCTTCCGTGTGCTCGCTGCCGTAGCGGCGGATATGCGCGACGGCGTCCTGCACGCCGTCCACCACCTTCACCGAGAGGGTGGCGTCGAGCCATTCGGTGGCGAAATCCTGCTCCGTCGCGGGCGGCAGGTCGGCGACGATGGCGCGGGCGCGTTCGTCGGCGCGGAAGTCGCAGCCGAGCGAACGCAGGTCGGCGATCAGCAGCGGCAGCAGCGCGGGCGCGATGGCATTGTCGATCAGCAGCGTCTCGGTCGCGCCGCAGACGCCGGTGCGGCGCATCTTGGCGTTGGCGAGGATGCTGCGCGCCATGTCGGCATCGGCGGCCGCATGGATGTAGGTGTGGCAGAGGCCCTCGGCATGCGCGAGCACCGGCACGCGCGCTTCCTCCATCACGCGCGTCACCAGCCCCTTGCCGCCGCGCGGCACGATCAGGTCGATCAGGCCGGAGGCGCGCAGCATGGCGCCGACGAACGCGCGGTCTGCGGTGCGGGCAACCTGCACCGCCTCCTCCGGCAGGCCGGCGGCGCGCAGGCCTTCGACCAGGCAGGCATGGATGGCGGTGGCGGAGCGCGTGCTCTCCGAGCCGCCGCGCAGGATCACCGCATTGCCGGATTTGAGGCACAGCGCGGCGGCATCCGCCGTCACGTTCGGTCGGCTTTCGAAGATCATGCCGATGACGCCGAGGGGCTGGGCGATGCGGCGGATCGTGAGGCCGTTGGGCCGCGTCCATTCGGCCAGCACGCGGCCGACGGGGTCGGGCAGAGCGGCTACTTCCTCCAGCCCTGTCGCCATCGCCTCGATGCGGCCGGGCGTCAGGGTGAGGCGATCGCGGAAGGCGGCGCTCAGCTCGGGCGCGGCTTCGAGGTCCGCCGCATTGGCGGCGAGCACAGTCTCGATCCGGGCCCGCAATGCGGCGGCGGCGGCGTGCAGCGCGGCGTTCTTCGCCGGCGCCGGGGCGCGCGCGATCGTGCCGGCGGCGGCGCGGGCGGCGCGGGCGGCGGTCTCGAGCTGGCGGGCGGCGTCCTGGGCGATGGCGTTCACGAGGGGGTCCTCCTGCCATGGAGGCTTATCGCGGCTGCGGGGCTGGGGGAAGCGGAAGCTCGCGGGCGGGGCGGACGCCGTGGTCCTGGGCGGCGCGGAGGCCACCATTCGCGATGCGCATCACGACCATTCGCCCCGGCAGTTGGAAGGCGGGGCGTAACCCGCCCACCTGGGCTGGCGAAGTGATGGGCACGACGAATTCCCGTCACGCAGCACAAAAGGAGATGCCATCATGGCGCACTTCGCCACTCGTATCGCCGCGGCCGCGTTCCTCGGTTTCGCCGGCATCCAGGGCGCGTCGGCCTACGAGACGATCGACACCGCGCTGCCCTACGTTGCGGGCGGCGGCGAGAACCGCACCGTCGCCTACATCGGCATGCCGCGCGGCGTCCCGGTGGATGGCCGCGTCGTCGTCACCGGCAGCGGCGAGAACATCTCGGTCCGGCCCATCGATCCGCCCACCCCGGCACCGCAGACCTACATCGCGGTGATCGAAGGCTCGGGCGAGAACCAGTCCGTGCGGCACATCCCGGTGCCGCGGGGCTGACCAGCGCCTACAGCAGGACGAGATCATCCCGGTGGATGATCTCGTCCCGGCCACGCCAGCCGAGGAGCGATTCCAGCTCCTCGCTGCGATGGCCGGCGATCAGGCGCGCGGCCTCGGCATCATAGGCCGACAGGCCGCGCGCCAGTTCGCGGCCTTCCTCGTCGCGCACGCTGACGGGATCGCCGCGCGAGAAGTCGCCCTGCACGCCGCGCACGCCCGCCGGCAGCAGGGAGGAACCACGCCCGAGCGCGCGTGCCGCCCCCGCATCCACCACCAGCGCGCCGAGCGGCGCGAGGCTGCCCGCGATCCAGCGCTTGCGCGCGGTGCGTCCTTCCGGCGTGGGCAGGAACCAGGTGCTGCGCGCGCCATCGACCAGCGCGGCCAGCGGATTGTCCCGCTTGCCGAGTGCGATCGCCATGGCGCAGCCCGCACCGGTCGCGATGCGCGCGGCGATCAGCTTGGTGCGCATGCCGCCCGAGGAATAGCCGGGCGGCGGTTCGCCCCCCATGGCCATGATGTCGTCGGTGATGCGGTCCACCACCGGGATATGCTCGGCCTGCGGGTCCTTGCGCGGGTCGGCGGTGTAGAGGCCGTCGATGTCCGACAGCAGCACCAGCGCATCGGCGCTGATCATCTCCGCCACGCGGGCGGCGAGGCGGTCATTGTCGCCGAAGCGGATCTCCGCCGTCGCGACCGTGTCGTTCTCGTTGATGACCGGCACGCAGCCGAGGCTGAGCAGCGTCGCGATCGTCGCGCGCGCATTGAGGTAGCGACGGCGGTCCTCGGAATCCTCGAGGGTCAGCAGGAGCTGCGCGGCGTTCATGCCGTGCGCGCAGAGCGCTTCCTGCCAGGCACCGGCGAGGCGGATCTGGCCGACGGCGGCGGCGGCCTGCTTTTCCTCCAGCCGCAGCTTGCGGCGCGTCAGGCCGAGCGCGCGGCGCGCCAGCGCGATGGCGCCGGAGGAGACGAGCACGACTTCCGCGCCGCCTGCGCGCAGCGCCGCGACATCGGCAGCGACCGAGGACAGCCAGTCGGCACGCGGCATCGCCGTCTCTTCATCCACCACGAGGGCGGAGCCGATCTTGACGACGATGCGCTTGGCGCTGGCGAGGCTGGGGGCGGCCGGGTCGGACATGGGTGGCGCCTGTAGCACGCGGCGCGGTGCGCGTTCAGTCCCCGCGGCGATGCTCGGCGATCGTGTCGGCGAGCATGCGCAGCACCTCCGGCACGCCATCGCCCGTGGCGCCGCTGACGGCCAGCACCTTCTGCCCGCAGGCGCGTTCGAGCGCCTTGATGCGGGAGGCGCGGGCCTGCGGCGTCATCGCATCAGCCTTGTTCAGTGCGACGATCTCGCGCTTTTCCGTCAGGCCATGGCCGTAGCCGGCAAGCTCCTGGCGGATGGTGCGGTAGGCGCGGGCCGGGTCGGCCTGGGTGCCGTCGACCAGGTGCAGCAGCACGGCGCAGCGTTCGACATGGCCGAGGAAGCGGTCGCCGAGGCCGGCACCTTCATGCGCGCCTTCGATCAGGCCGGGGATGTCGGCGAGAACGAACTCCTCGGTGGCGTTGAGCCGCACCACACCGAGTTGCGGGTGCAGCGTGGTGAAGGGATAGTCGGCGATCTTCGGCCGCGCGGCCGAGACCGCGGCGAGGAAGGTGGACTTGCCGGCATTCGGCAGGCCGACCAGGCCGGCATCGGCGATCAGCTTCAGCCGCAGCCAGAGCCAGCGTTCTTCGCCCGGCCAGCCCTTGTCGGCGCGGCGGGGGGCGCGGTTGGTGCTGGTCTTGTAGTGCGCGTTGCCATAGCCGCCATCGCCGCCGCGCGCGACCACCACACGCTTGCCCGGGGCGTCGAGGTCGGCGAGCAGCGTTTCCTTGTCCTCGGCGAGGATCTGGGTGCCGACGGGGACCTTGAGGATGACGTCCTCGGAGCCCGCCCCGGTGCGGTCGGACCCGGCGCCGTTGCCGCCCTTGCGCGCCTTGAAATGCTGGGCGTAGCGGTAGTCGATCAGGGTGTTCAGCCCTTCGACCGCCTCGGCGACGACGTCGCCGCCCTTGCCGCCATTGCCGCCATCTGGGCCGCCGAACTCGATGAACTTCTCGCGCCGGAAGGCGACGACGCCGTCGCCGCCGTCGCCCGCCTTCACCCAGACCTTGGCTTCGTCGAGGAATTTCATGGTTCAGGGTGCCTGAAACGGAAACGGGGGCCGCGAGGCCCCCGCCAGCGCACGACGCGGGTGCGTGCGGCTACTCGGCGGCCTGGGCTGCCGGGACGACCGTGACGTGCACGCGGTCCTCGCCCTTGCGGACGAACCGAACGCGGCCGGAGACGGCGGCATGCAGGCTATGCTGGCGGCCGGCATAGACATTGTCGCCCGGGATCATCTTCGTGCCGCGCTGGGTCACGATGATGGAGCCGGCGTTGACGGTCTGGCCTCCGAACAGCTTCACGCCAAGGCGCTTGCCCTCGGAGTCGCGGCCGTTGCGGGACGAGCCGCCTGCCTTCTTGTGTGCCATGGCTTCTCTCCTTCGCCGCTCAGGCCGCGGTGATGGCGGCGATGCGCAGCACAGTCTGGTGCTGGCGGTGGCCGTTCTTGCGCCGGCTGTTCTGGCGACGGCGCTTCTTGAAGATGAGGACCTTGTCGCCGCGGTTCTGGGCCATGACCTCGGCGGTGACGGAGGCGCCGGCCACGGTGGGCGCACCGATGGTCAGGCCGGCCTCGGTCGCGACGGCGAGCACGTCGTTGAAGGTGATGGTGGTGCCCGGGGCAGCGTCCAGCTTCTCGACCGCCAGGGTGGCGTTCGGGGTGACACGGTACTGCTTGCCGCCGGTGCGGATCACTGCGTAGGTCATGACAGGTCCTGATGCCTTCCCGCCGCCCCGGGGGACCGGAAACGAACGGGCAAAACGCTTGCGGCGGAGCATGCACCCCGCCGGGAGCGGGGCGTATAGCGGCGGGCGGGGGCGGGCGTCAACGGGCGAGAGGGAGGATTCCCTCCTGAACCGGCCTCGGCCCGAATTGACTGCGGTGGGGCGTTGCCTCCGGGCCAGGTTGGCATTATAGGCGCGGACCCCGTGGAGAGGTGCCGGAGCGGTCGAACGGGTCGGTCTCGAAAACCGAAGTACGGGCAACTGTACCGTGGGTTCGAATCCCACCCTCTCCGCCAGTTGCCTGAGGCGTCCAGCTCTCCGTCAGACTGACCGTCGCGCCGAGTGGCAGGTTTCCTGGCGTTATCGGGGTGGACCTGGTGACCGGAGCGAGGCGGGCGGCGCTGAGGTCGCCCTCGAATGGCCGCATCTCTGCGGACCTGATCACTTGGCCGATCGAGTTCGGGACTCAGGATCGCAGGTCAGGAGCCGGTTTCAGCGCGTTCGGCATTTGCCTCGCTTCGCATGCCGCTGACCCGAAGTCCCTACCTTGGGAGCGAACCGCGAGGCGCGCTCCTTCTGAACGCCGAGCATGGGGCAGCAATCGGCCGTGGGAGGAGCCGGCAGCCTCCTCCCTGGGAAGGACGCCGTCACCATCGGCGCCCTCGATGCCATGGCGTCCGGTTCAGCACAGGGGGACCGGGGGCCAAGGCCCCCTGATCCGCAGAATGCCGGCGCGCCGCCACGCAGCCCTTCGGCCACCAGGCTCGGCATTCCTGCAACATTACCGGACAGGCCAAGCTTGGCCGGGCATTTTCCTCTTTTGTTCCATCGCAGTGACGTTGATTTCACGAAACACGCCGGGAGTGCAAGGATATGCGCGTGCGGCGAACGGAGACCTGATTGATGACACTGGAGGACGGTCAGGAGCGGCCCGCAGGGCCGGTGTGGCGAAAGTCCAGGGGCCGACGGATCCCGGACGACCACACCATGTGGATACGTCGCGCCAGGGTGCTCGTTCCGTGATTCCGGTCACTCGCAAGGATTCGGAAGTGGCGGCAGGTTCCGCCCCGCCGGCGCGCAAAGCCGTCGGCGTGGAGGTTGCCGATGCGCGCGATCCAGGACCCGGACTTCCCGCACCTCGTTTGGCTGCGACCGATCATGGCTGACCCCGTCCGCCCGCCGGCGCTGAACGACCTCGCCTTCTTCCGCGGTGGCGATGCGACGGCCATCGCCAAGGCCACCGCCGCGGCCCGCTGGCGCACGGTGGAACCCGGCCAGGTGGTGGTGGACGAGGACGAACCCTCCACCGACATCTTCTTCGTGGCGAGCGGCGCGGTGCGCGTGCAACTCCGCGCCGCCTCCGGCCGCGAGGTGCTGCTGAACGAATTCGGCCCGGGCGAGTTCTTCGGCGAGCTCGCCGCCATCGACGGCGCGCCGCGCGCGGCGAACGTCACCGCCGTGGCGCGCTCGCGCCTCTGCATCCTGCCGGCCCAGGCGTTCCTCGACTACATCTTCGCGACACCCGCGGCCTGCCACGGGCTGCTGAAGACGCTCGCCGGCAAGCTGCGCCTGCAGACGGAGCGCACGCTGGAACGGGAGGCGCTGCCGGTCCGACTGCGCCTCTTCTCCGAGTTGCTGCGCCTGTCGCGGCCGCGGACGGGGGCGCCCATGGAGCGCGTCGTCTCCCCGCCGCCGCCGCATCACGAACTCGCCGCCCGCATCGGCGCGCGGCGGGAAGTCGTCTCACGCGAGCTTTCGGAGATGACGCGCGAAGGCTGGCTGGCGCGCGACCGCCGCGCCATCCGCATCCTGCGCGTGGCCGAGATGCAGCGCCTGGTGGCGGCGGAGCTACGCGCGCCGGCGGCCTGATCTGGACGCATCCCCCGACCTGCCGCAGGCTTCGCGGCGGATGGAGGGAATGCCATGACCAAGCCGCTCTTGCTGCTGTGGACCGATGGGGCCGAGCCCTATGCGCGCGCGATCGCCGAGGCGGGCCTGTCGGATCGCCTGCGCGTGGAGATCGTGCCGCGCGCGGCGACGCCCGACGATGCACAACTGGCCGAGGCCGAGGCGCTGCTCTCCTGGGGGCCACCGCCGGGGACGCTGACGCGCATGCCGAAGCTGCGCTTCGTGCAGGCGCTGACGGCAGGGGTGGAGCACTGGCTGGCGCGTCCGGACCTGAAGGAGGAGCTGGCGCTCTCCTGCGCACGCGGCACGCATCGCGTTCAGATGCCGGAAAACATCCTCGGCGCGCTGTTCCACCTCACCAAGCCCTACGCCGCGATCGTAGCGGACAATGCGGCGAGGCGCTGGACGCGGCGTGTTTCCTCGACGCTCGCCGGGACGACGCTCGGCATCCTGGGCCTCGGCGCCATCGGGGCGGAGCTCGCGCGCAAGGCCGCGGCGCTCGAGATGCGCGTGATCGGCACCAAGCGCGGCCAGGCCGAGATCCCGCATGTGGCGCAGGTCTTCGGCCCCGAGGGCACCGACCAGGTGCTGGCGGAAAGCGACTTCGTCGTGCTGCTGCTGCCCGCGACGCCGGACACCGAGAACTTCATCAACGCCGCCCGGCTGGCGCGCATGAAGAAGTCCGCATGGCTGCTGAATTTCGGACGCGGCGCCCTGGTCCGGGACGAGGATCTCGTCGCCGCGGTGCATGCCGGCACCATCGCCGGCGCCGTGCTGGACGTCTTCCGCACCGAGCCGCTGCCGTCGAACCACCCCTTCTGGGGCGAGGAGAAGATCATGGTGCTGCCGCATATCGGCGGGTTGCACCCGCAGCGCGATTCCATGGTGGCCGAACTGCTGGTCGAGAACCTGCGCCGCTTCGTGGACGGCAGGCCTCTGACCCAGCTCGTCGACCGGAAGGCAGGCTACTGATGGCCTACGGGGCTTTCGACCTGGGCGGAAAGGTCGCGCTCGTCACCGGCGGCAATTCCGGCATCGGCCTCGGCATGGCGCAGGCGCTGGCGGAAGCCGGCGCGGACGTCGCGATCTGGGGCACCAACGCGGCGAAGAACGCGGAGGCTGTCGCGGCGCTCGCCGCAACCGGCGTGCGCACGCATGCGGAGGTCTGCGACGTCGGTGACGAGGCGGCGGTGGAGCGCGCCTTCGCGAATACGCTCACCGCACTCGGCCGCGTCGATGCCTGCTTCGCCAATGCCGGCACCTATGGGCGCAAGGGGAAGTTCGTCGACCTCGACAGCGCGGAATGGCACCGCGTGACGCGGGTGAACCTGGACGGCGCCTTCTACACGCTGCGCACCGCGGCGCGGCACATGGTGGAGCGCGGCGGCGGCGGATCGCTGGTCGGCACCGCCTCCCTCGCGGCGATCGAGGGCGCGGCGCACAACACGCACTACGCCGCGACCAAGGGCGCGATGGTCGCGGTCATCCGCGCCCTGGCAGTGGAACTCGCCCGCCACGGCATCCGCGCCAATGCGGTGCTGCCCGGCTGGATCGAAACGGCGATGACCGCCCGCAGCGTCGCCGACGAGAGGTTCGCGGGTGCGGTTCTGCCGCGCATCCCGGCGCGGCGCTGGGGGACGGGCGCCGACTTCGGCGGCATCGCCGTGTATCTGGCAAGCGATGCCTCCACCTATCACAGCGGAGACTGCCTGGTGATCGACGGCGGCTATTCGTTGTTCTGACGCCGGCCTCACACGGGCGCCGGCGATGACCCAAGCGTCGAGCGCCGACGCCCGACCTGCCATGCCGGCCAGCCTTTCGGCTGGCTCAGTATCATGCCAACGGCCCTTTGGACTGACCGCTGAGGGCGGAATTGCAGAGGCTGAGCCCCTCCATGCCACCCCGCCAAAGACCCGAGGCCTTTGGAAGCCATCATCTGCTGCCGCGCGGTTCAGACAGCCCAAACGCTTCGGGCGGGCTTCGTGCGCAAGGGCGGGTTTCGGCCCTGATCCTGACAGTGGCGCTCGGCGCCAAGTATCGGTTTCCAAAGGCCGTGGGCCTTTGGCGGGGAGAGCCCGAGAGGGGCAAAGCTCCTTTCGGTTCCACAGGTCAGGCAAACGGGCCATTGGTATCGGGCGCCGGGCGCAAACCTCCGGTTTGCCTGGCTTCGCCGGACCACCGGCGGGCCGCATTCCGAATCCCCAGTCACGTTGCAAGGCAAGGTGACCGGGTGTCCGTCGCGGCCTCGGCACGAGTCAAGAACTCGTGCCGCTCGTATCAGGGCCTCGGCTTCGCGCGCGGCCACCGCGCCGCGCCGTGCGCGGATGCCGTTCGCCTTGCCGGCGAAAGATCATCGCCGAGGTTCGGCGTCGTCAACGCACCGGCGGCGCATACATCAGGCCGCCGCGGTTCCACAGGTTGTTCACCCCCCGCTCGAGTCCGATCGGCGAACTGGGGCCGAGATGGCGCTCGAAAATCTCCCCGTAGTTCCCGACGGCGCGGATGGCATTGTAGGCCCAGCGACGGTCAAGGCCCATCGCCGGCCCGTGGTCGCCACTTTCACCAAGCAGCCGGCGGATCTCCGGATTGGTGCTCTGGAGCATCTGTTCGACATTGGCCTGGGTGATGCCGAGCTCCTCCGCGAGGATCAGCGCGTAGATGGTCCAGCGCATGATGTCGAACCATTGCGGGTCGCCCTTGCGCACGGCGGGCGTCAGCGGCTCCTTGCTGATGATGTCGGGCAGGATGATGTGCTCGCCGGCCGGCAGGCTGGTGCGGAAGGCCGCGAGCTGGCTGGCATCCAGCGTATAGGCGTCGCAACGGCCGGCGGTATAGGCCTTGCGCGTGTCCTCATTGCTCTCGAACACCAGCGGCTGGACGCGGATGTTGTTGGTGCGCGCCCAGTCGGCGAGGTTCAGCTCGTTGGTCGAGCCCGCCGTCGCGCAGACCGTCGCGCCGTCGAGCTGCGCCGCCCGCGTCACGCCGAGCGCGCGCCGGACGATGAAGCCCTGGCCGTCGTAGAAGGTCACGGGGCCGAACTGCAGGCCGGCATTCACCTCCCGCGAATGGGTCCAGGTGAAGGTGCGGGCGACGACGTCCACCTGGCCGGACTGCAGGGCCGGGATGCGTGCCTGGCTGGTCAGCACCGTCCAGCGTACCCTGCTGGGATCGCCAAGCACCGCCGCGGCGATGGCGCGGCAGATATCGGGATCGAGTCCGCGCTGCTCACCGCGGCTGTCCGGCACGCCGAAGCCGGGCGAGCCCTGGTTGGCGCTGCAATCCAGGATGTTCTTGGCGCGCACGGCGGCCAGGGTGGGCCCGGGCTGCGCGCCCTGGCCGAAGGCGGCGCTGGTCGGGAGCGTGGCGGCGACGGCCAGCGCGACGGCAATGCCGGTGTTTCGGAGAACCTGCATGGATGCTTGTCGTCCTGTCGATCGGGGGAAAGGACGCCATCGACGATGGGCGCCCGGCGGCAGGCATCGTCACCCGATTGTCGGGGATCGACAAGGCGCGGCCCGGCCGGCGGGCCGCGGCTGCGCCGCGTCATACCAACCGCCGCTATTCGCGGCCGCTGGCTTGAGCCTTTTCGAGCCCTCGGACGCCGGGGGCAAACCTCCGGTTTGCCTGGCTTCGCCGGATCGCCGGCGGGCGGCATTCCCGATCCCCAGTCACATTGCAAGGCAAGGTGACCGGGTGCCCGTCGCGGCCTCGGCACGAGGCAGGAACTCGTGCCGCTCGTATCAGACCGACCCGCCGGTGCGGAAGCCGCCGCCCGCGTCGCTCTTGCCGCCGGTGGCGAAGCCGCCGCCCGCATCGCTGGCGGCGCCCCAGCCGCCATCGTCCTTCGCTCCGCCACGGCCCGAGCGCTTGCCACCCCAGTCCGGCGCCGGATCGATGTTGCCCCAGGCGCCACCCGAATCGCCGGCCCAAGGCCCCGGCGCAGGCTTGCCCCAGGGGCCCGGCAACGACTTGCCCCAAGGCCCCGGCGTCGCCGTGCCCGTCATGCCGCCGGAGCGGCGCTCGCGCTCCATGCGGTCCCAGAAGCCGTCGCGCGACAGCACGCCACGCAGCACTTCCCCGACCAGCACGCCGACCAGGGCGCCGCTGGCGAAGCCCCAGTCGCTGCGCTCGACGCCGCGCCCGCGCATCTCGTGGCGCAGGGACTGCAGCTCCGTGAGGCGCCGGCGCGCGCCCTCCGCCTGGGCCTGGGCTTCCGCCAGCGCGCGCTCCAGGCGACCGCGCTCCGCGGCGGCGACCTCCAGCCGGGCGACGATCGCATCGTCGTCGCGCGTCGGCGTGCGGGCGGCCTCCTCGCGCAGCGTGCGGAGGGACCGCGCGCCGATCGCGGCTTCCAGCGCGCGGATCGCCTCCTGCGAGGCGGCGTCGTCGCCGGAGGCGAGTGCGCTGCGCTTCGCCTCCGCCGCGGCGAGCGCGGCCTGCGCAGCCTCGACCGCGTCCTCGGCGGCCTCCAGCAGCGCGGCCGGGGGCGCAGCGGCCTCCGCCGGCAGGCCGGCGAGCGACCGCCGCCGCTCCACCATCCCGCGTACCGCCGCATCGGCGGCCGCGCGCATGCGCTGCGCATGCGCCGTCATGTGGCCGGGCAGTTCGGCAAGCAGCGCGTAGGAACGCCGCGCCGGCTCGAACTCGATGAGCCGCGCGACCCAGCCGTCGATCATGCGCACCAGCGGGAAGGCACGATAACGGCCTGTGCCCCAGCCGCGGTCCCAGAGATAGGCGAAGAGCGGATCGGCCCGGTAGGGCCGGCCCTTCTCCTCGAAATCCTGCTGCGCGAAGGCCGCCTTCTGCTCGGCGTGCTGGGCGACGCGCTCGGCCTCCTCCGCCAGCGTGGCGAGGCGGCGGAACTCGGTGTCCTCACCGGCCCGGGCGTCCGCCGCCCGGAGCGCCGCGGCCTCGGCCTCCTGCGAGGCGCGCAGCCGCGCGGACTCGGCGTCGCGCTTCGCCTCGGCGGCGGCCAGCGCGTCACGCGCATCGAGGATGGCGCGCTGCGCCGCCTCCAGCGCGGCGGCGCGCTGGCGCAGGCTTTCCTTCACGCGCGCGCCGGCGGCATCCAGCGCGTCGACGGCGGCCTTGCCCTCGGCCATTTCGAGCAGCCGGAGGCGCGCCAGATCGCGCAGCGCCTCGGCCTCCTCCGTGCGCAGCCCTTCGCGGCGGGCAGCCAGGCGATCCATCTCGGCCTGCGAGGCGGAGGCCTCCCGCTGCGCCTCGGCCAGATGCGCGTCCATCTCCTGCAGGACGGCGACGCCGCTCACCATGACAGGATCGCCCCCCCGGTCGTCTGAACCGTCCATGTCGTTGCGAGCGACCCGGCCGCCTTCTGCCCGATGACGGGCTGGTCGACGATGCCGTCGGCGAGCTTGTCGCGGCGCACGCGCTCGAATTCCGCTTCCGGCACGCGCAGGCCCCAGCGGGAGACGCGTGCCGTGCGGCCGTCCTCCTCGCTGGTGACCGGCACCTCGACGGGCCGGCCGTCGCGGTCCACCGCCTCGACGATCAGGTAGTAGTTGCGGGCGCGAGGGTTCGCGGCCGGCACGCGCCAGACGGCGGATGGCTCGCCCGGGCGGTTGACGATGCGCACGGAATAGGCGGCGGCGAGCCGCGCGGCGAGGTCCGCCAGCGCGGTGCGGCGCGCCCGCGCCTCGGCAAGGTTGCCGGCGCGCGCGGCGGCTTCGCCCTCGGCCAGCAGCCGCGCGGCGTCGGCGCGCACGGCGGCCTCCTGCGTGCCGGCAAGGACGCGGTCGTGCTCGGCGCGCAGCGCGCGCGGCAGGTCCTGCTGCAACTCGCGCGTGATCGCGGCCGCCTCGCGCTGCCGCGGTGCGACAACGGTGAAGTGATAGACGCCCCAGAGGACGACGATGCCGCCGAGCCCGGCCAGCGCGAAGCGCACCCAGCGGCCGCGCGTCGCCCAGGCCTGGGCGAGGCTGCGCCGCCACCCCTCCCCCTTCGGCGTATAGGCGAAGCGCTGTTCCTCGAGCGCGGCGATGCCGGCGTCGAGGACATGGTCCGCGACCTCGATGCCCTGCGACTTGTAGATCTCGCGCAGGCGTTCGCGCAGGCGCGCCTGGCGGTCGGTGCCGGCAAGCTCGCGCTCGACCAGGCGATCGGCGTGGCGGATCGTGTCCACCACGTCCATCGCGAGCATCGTCTCGTCGAGCGCGGGCGCGCCCGCGGCGGGCTCAGGCATTCGTCTGGGCGACCACCGCGGCGCGCTGCGCGAGCTTCGCCATGCGCTGCTTGGCGTCTTCCACCGAGCGGCGGATCTCCTCGCTGTTCTGCGTCGCGGCGGTGCGCATCTCGTCGATGATCTCGAGCGAACGCTCCTGGTAGTTCACCACGGAATCCACCAGCTTCTTCACGGCATCGGCCTGGATGGTCGGACCATAGCCGGCCTTGAGCGCGGCTTCCTGCACCTTGCCGCCGATCTCGGCGAGCACTTCCAGCGACTGGTTCACGCCCGCCTTCATGCCCTCCAGCGTGCGGGTGCTCTCGTGCAGGCCGTGCATGCCGGTGAAGGAGGCGGTCAGCGCCGTCAGCACCGCCTCGTTGGTCGAGAAGAAGGAGACCGACTGCTGGTAGACGCGTTCCTTCGCCGTGGTGGTCTGCACCAGCCGGGCCATGATGACCTCGGAGGTGTTGTAGGAGACGGTCAGGTTGTCCGCGAGGTCCTTGGCGATCTGGTACTTGCCGTCCTCGGCCTGGAGGTGGCGCAGCGCCTCGTCGCGGGCGAGTTCCAGCTTGGCGCGCTCGGCGGGCTCCGCGGCCGCCGCGGCCTCGGCCGCCTTCACCGCCGCATCGGTCGCCGCCTTGGCGACGTTGAGGCGGCCCTCGCCGGTCTTCAGCACCTCGAGCGCCAGCACCTCGGCCTGCTTCAGCGCGCCGCGGAAGTCGCGATAGGCTTCCAGGATGGTGTGCTCGCGGTCGATGTTCTCCTTCGTGTCCTTCGAGACCTCGAGATAGGTGTCGCGGATCTTGTCGAAGCGGGATGCGATGTCGCCGCGCGTCGCCTTCTGCCAGATGTTGGACAGGCGCTCCATGGTGGAGATCTTGCCGTCCTCCATCTGCGCGACCATGGCGCGCGCATCGTCGCGGATGGAATTGAAGGCGGTGGTGATGGTCTGGTAGCGCTCGCCCACCTCCATGGCCTTGATCTGTTCGCGCACCACCTCGTTGAAGGTGGTCGCCTGGTTCAGCACGCGGGCGATCAGCGTCACGCGGTCCTGGTCCACCTCCATGATCTTGGAGAGCAGGCCGGTGATGGGGCTTTCCTCCGCGGAGGGCGTCGGCAGGGGCAGACCCAGATCGCGCAGCGCCCCCATCGCCTTGTCGAGGTAGCGCATAGGCTGCACGGTGACGGCGGTGTCGCTCATCCGGTCAATTCTCCTGCCCTGGTCTGGCCGCCCCAGTGATAGCGCGGCGGGGCTGCCGGAGTCAGCCGGTCATGTCACATCCGGGACATCCCTCGCGGGCACCTTCACGGAACCGCCATCTCCGCGCGATGCGGACCGCCGCGCCCCTTCGAGCCGGCACCCCTGCGGCACGCCGCCCCACCGCAGGCCCCGGCCTGTCGTCGATGCCACGGCCACGATCGGCCGGTCGGATGGTGGGCATGCGAACACTCCACGTCCTGCCGGCAGGAGGCCTTCGGCACGGCGGGCGGGGCCGCCCGCCAAGCACGCGCCGGCTCCTGCCCGCCGCAGGCGCCTCCGCCGGAGAAAGGCAAGGCGGGCTTTGCCTGCCCGGCGGTGGCAGTTCCGGGCTTGGAGTCCGCGCGCCGCCGGTCCACGTTGCGACGCTCTCGGTCCCGTCGGAAGAGGAGGCAGGATGCGGAGTCCGGCAATCGCCCCCGTCAGACCACGGGCCGTCACGGGGCGCGAGGTGCCAGCATGACGGCGACCTCCGGCGCTCCACGTCCGACACGCTTCTTCCGCGACTTCCTGCACCTCGCCGGTCCCTTCTGGCTGCACGGGCGGCAGCGGTGGTCGGCGCGCTTCTGGACCGCGGCGATGGCGCTGCTCTGCGCCGCGCAGGTCGCACTCGCCGTTCGCCTCAACTACTGGAGCGCCGACCTCTTCGACGCGCTGGACCGGCGGTCGATGGACCGCTTCATGACGCAGATCGGCATCTTCGCGCTGATCGTCGCCGGCAACGTCCTTGCCAACGCCGTTCACATGGTCGCGCGCCGGCGGGTCAACCTGGCCTGGCGGGACTGGCTGACACGCCGCGTCATCGCGGACTGGATGGTCGAGGCGCGCCACTACCAGGTCGCGGAGATCCCGGGCGACCACGACAATCCCGACGGCCGCATCGCCGAGGACATCCGCATCGCCACCGAATACGCCGTCGACCTCGCGCATACGCTGCTCTACGCGACACTGCTGCTGGTCACCTTCATCGACGTGCTGTGGCGTCTCTCCGGCTGGGTGACGCTGCTCGGCGTCGCCGTTCCGGGACACATGGTGGCGCTGTCGCTCACCTATGCGGTGGTCGGCTCGATGGTCGCCTTCCTGCTCGGCCGGCCGCTGGTGCGCGCGACCGACCTGCGCCAGACGCGCGAGGCGGATTTCCGCTTCGGCCTGGTGCGCGCACGCGAAACCGCCGAGCCGATCGCGCTGGCGCGCGGAGAAGCGCGGGAGCGCTCGCGCCTCGCCGTGCTGTTCGATGCCATCGGCCCGGCCTGGGCGGCGCAGACGCAGGGCCTCTCGCGCCTCACCGGCTTCGCCGCCGGCTACATCACGCTCGCGCCGGTCTTCCCGATCCTGGTGGCGACGCCGCGCTACATCGAGGGCGTGATCTCGCTCGGCGGGCTGATGCAGACCGCGCAGGCCTTCCAGCAGGTGACCGCCGCGCTCTCCTGGCCGGTGGACAACCTGCAGCGCATCGCCGAATGGCGTGCCTCCGTGGAGCGCGTGCTGGCACTCGAGGAGGGCATCCACACCGTCGCCGCGGAGGCCGCGCGCAGCGGACCGGACGCCATCGTGCTCGACCGCGCGTCCGGGCGCGGGCTCGGCGCGCGGGATCTCTGCGTCGCGGCGCCGGACGGCACGGCGCTGCTGTCCGGCATCACGCTGCACGTCGCGCCGGGCGAACGCGTCCTGGTGGACGGCGACCCCGAGGCCGCGCAGGCGCTGTTCCGCGTGCTTGCGGGCATCTGGCCCTGGGGCCAGGGCATCGTGGACCTGCCGCCGGAGGAGGATATCGCCACCGTGGGCGCACGGCCGCATCTGCCGGAGGGCACGCTGCACGATGCCCTCACCTTCCCCGCGCCTGCCTTGCGCCATTCGGCCGAGGACGCCGCCCGGGCCCTGTCGGCAGCGGGCCTCGCGAGCCTCGCTCCGCGCCTTGCGGAGTACGCGGACTGGGAGCGCGTGCTCGGCGTCGTCGAGATGCAGCGCCTCGCCTTCGCGCGCCTCCTGCTGCACCGGCCACGCTGGATCCTGCTCGGCGACACGACCGCGGCGCTGGAGCCGGCCGAGGCCGACCGGATGATCGACCTGCTGGCGGCGGAACTGCCGGAAGCGGGGGTACTCGTGCTCGGTCGGCATCCGGGTGCCGCGGAACGCTTCGCTCGCCGCCTCACCTTGCGCCGCCTGCCGGACGGGGAGGTCCTGCTGCACGAGATCCACGCGCGGAGGCAGGCCGCGCGGGAACCGCGCCGGCGTCCGCTGCCGCTGGTGGACTGGCTCCGCCAGGGCTACGAACACCGGAACACCTGGTGACTCATGCCCTCAAAGGCCGGGGCGCGAACCTCCGGTCTGCCTGGTTTCGCCGGACGATCGGCGGGCCGCGCCCGCCGCCTCCGCACGGGTCGGGAACGCGTGCCGCAGGCATCATGCCGGACCGCCAAGGCTTCGAGCCTTGACGACCCGACAGGGCGCCTGCGGCCGGCGGGGCGGCTGCGCGCAAAACAAGGACCCTGATACCGGGTCGGCCGAATGGCTGGCCGGTATCACACCGGGCTCGCGACCCCAAGCCGCGTCGCGGTGGCGAGGATGTTCGCCCAGGTATCCGCCGGCAGCGGCACGCCATTCGCCGTGCGGTCGGCGCGGCGCTGCGCCTCGGGTTCGCCCGGCAGCAGCACCGGCTGGGCCGGGTCCGCCGGGCGGCAGGCGGAGATCCATTCGGCATAGACGAGGCCCATGCGCTCGAACTCCGCCTGGGTGCCGAAATGCTTCGGCGAAAGGAAGATCGACAGCATGCCGTTGGCGATGCGCCCACGTTCATCAACCGGGCCACTGGTGCCGCCCGCCGTCAGGCAACCGGCCAGCATCTCGCACATGAAGGCGAGGCCCGACCCCTTGTGCTCGCCGAAGGCGCGGATCGCACCCTGGCCATTCGCGGGATTGCGTGGGCCAACAGCGTCGTAGGGGCCGTAGAGCGTGTGCGGGTCGGTGGAAAGCCGGCCATCAGGCTCGATGAGCGCGCCTTCCGGCAATTTCTTGCCGCCGCTCGAGGCCACCAGCACCTTGCCCTCCGCGACGAGCGAGGTCGCGAAATCCAGCACCAGCGGCTTGCCCGGCAGCGGCACGCCGATCGACACGGGGTTGGTGGAGAAGCGCCGTTCCACGCCGCCGAACGGCGCCACCAGCACGCTGCCCGCAACGTTGACGAAGTGGATGGAGATCAGCCCGGCCGCGATCGCCTGCTCGGCATAGTCGCCGACGCGGCCGATATGGCCCGCATTGCGCAGCGCGGTGATGCAGACGCCGTGCTGCAGCGCCCGGCCGATGCCCAGCGCCACCGCCTGCGGCGCCACGGTCTGGCCAAAGCCCCACTTGCCGTCGAGCACGGCGAAGGACCCGCCATCGGTGACCACGTCCGCCGTCTGGCCCTTGAGCACGAAGCCGGCCTCTAGCCACTCCACGTAGCGAGGCACGCGCACCACGCCGTGGCTGTCATGGCCGGCAAGATTCGCGCCGACGAGATGCGTCGCGATGCGGTCGGATTCCGCGGCACCGCAGCCGGCGGCGACGAAGACATCGCGCACAAGGGTGGTGAGCGCGTCGACAGGGATGTGCAGCATGTCCATGGGAGGGCGTCCTTGGAGAAGGAAAGAACGGCGGGAAGAGAACTTCCCCCCGAGCCCCCCAACCTTCTTTGGCACCTGGAGACCGACCTCCCCGGTCAGTTCCAAATTCCCAAAGAAGGGAGGGGGTTCGGGGGAGGTTCCCCTCCCCCGACCTCCGCCTACATCGCGGCGATCTTCTTCGCCTGCGGCGCCAGCAGGCGCATGTAGGTCGGCGTCACCAGCATCTCGGTGATGTTCGCCCGCGCCGGCATGGTGGCCACGAACACGGCCATCGCGGCGATGTCCTCCGGCTGCAGCAGGCGTTCGATTTCTTCCTGCGGCACGGGTTCGGGCCGGTTCTTGAGTATGTCGGTCGCCACTTCCCCCGGGCAGATGCAGCAGGAGCGGATGTTGTGGATCCCGTTCTCCTGGTTGATCGCCTGGGACAGCGCGACGAAGCCGTGCTTGGCCGCGGTGTAGCCTGGCCCCGAGAGGAAGGAGATGCCCTTCCCCGCCATGGATGCGATCTGGATCAGCTGCCCGCCGCCGCGCTTGCGCATGCCCGGCAGCACCGCGACGGAGGTGAGGAACGGCGCGGTCAGATTGCCGTCGACCAGGCTGCGGATCGCCTCCGGCGTGAGCTGGTGCAGATAGCGCTTCGGCAGGTTCACGCCGGCGTTGTTCACCAGGATGTCGGGACCACCGATGGTGGCTTCCACCTTCGCCAGCGCCGCGGCGACCTGCTGGTCATCCGTCAGGTCCGCCGGCACGATGATGGCGGCATCGCCGATCGCCTTCGCCGTCTCCTCGAGCGGCGCGGTGCGACGGCCTGTCAGAGCGACCTTCGCCCCTTCCTGCGCGAAGGCGATGGCGATGGCGCGGCCGATGCCGCTGCCCGCCCCGGTGACCCAGGCGGACTTACCTTCCAGGCGATTCATTCACAGCACCCTGTCGGTCGTGGGATCGATGAGGTGCATCTGATCCATGTGCGCGATGAGGCGCAAGGGTGCGCCCACCGATGCCGGCGTCGCGGGATCGAGGCGCGCGGAGATCTCCGCGCCGTCGAGCTTGAAATGCGCGAGCGTCTCCATGCCCATCGGCTCGATGACTTCAGGCGTCAGGGACAGCGGCGCGGGGTTGGTCTTGTCCGTCGGCTTGTCGTCGGTCAGGTGCTCGGGCCGGATGCCGAACAGCACCGGCTTGCCGGCGTGCTGGCGATAGCGCGCCGTGCGTGCTTCCGGCACGTCGAGCACGATCCCCTGCGGCAGTTGCAGCCGCAGAGCGCCGGATGCCTCCTCCAGCCGCGCCGGGATGAAGTTCATCGCCGGGCTGCCGATGAAGCCGGCGACGAACCTGGTCGCCGGGTTGTGGTAGAGTTCCTGCGGCGGGCCGACCTGCTCGATCACGCCGTGGTTCATCACCACCACCCGGTCGGCGAGCGTCATCGCCTCCACCTGGTCGTGGGTGACGTAGACCGTGGTGGTGTTGACGGTCTGATGGACCTTCTTGATCTCGGTGCGCATCTGCACGCGCAGCTTGGCATCGAGGTTCGACAGCGGCTCGTCGAACAGGAACACCTTGGGGTCGCGCACGATGGCGCGGCCCATCGCCACGCGCTGCCGCTGCCCGCCCGACAGCGCCTTGGGCTTGCGTTCGAGCAGCGGGGTGATGTCGAGGATGCGCGCCGCCTCCTTCACCCGCTTGTCGATCTCGGCCTTCGGGAACTTCCGCAGCGTCAGGCCGAAGGCCATGTTCTCGTAGACGCTCATGTGCGGGTAGAGCGCGTAGTTCTGGAACACCATGGCGATGTCGCGGTCGCGCGGCGGGATGTCGTTGACGATCGTGCCGCCGATCGCGATCTCACCGTCCGTGATCTCCTCCAGCCCCGCGATCATGCGCAGCGTGGTCGACTTGCCGCAGCCCGACGGCCCGACGAGGACCACGAATTCGTGGTCCGCGATCTCGAGGTCGATCCCCTTGACCGCCTGGACGTCGCCCTCATAGGCCTTGACGATCCTGCGAAGAGAAACCTGCGCCATGCGTGTTCAGCCCTTTGTCGCGCCGGCGGTCAGGCCGGCGATGTAGTAGTCCATGAGGAAGGCGTAGATGACGACGGGGGGAAGCGCCGCCATGAGCGCGCCCGCCATGATCTGGCCCCAGGCGAAGGTGTCCGCACGCACCAGCTGGGAGACGACGCCGATGGTCAGCGGCATGTTGTCCGGCGTGGTGACGAAGGCGGTGGGATAGACGAAGGCCGCCCAGGACACGGTGAAGGCGAAGATCGTCGCCGCGATGATGCCGGGCAGCGCCACCGGGATGAAGATCTTCAGCAGCATCTGCGGCCAGGATGCGCCGTCGATCAGCGCCGCCTCGTCCAGCTCCTTGGGGATGGAGGCGAAGTAGCCGATCATGATCCAGGTGCAGAAGGGCACCGTCAGCGTCGGATAGACCAGCACCAGCCCCCAGATCGAGTTCAGCAGCCCGAGCCCGCCGACGATCTGGTACAGCGGGATGAACAGCAGCGTGTCCGGCACCAGGTAGGTGAGGAAGACGCCCGTGGCCAGCACCTGGCTGCCCCAGAAGCGCATCCGCGCCAGCGCGAAGGCGGCGAGGATGGAGATCACCATCGTCAGCGCCACGACGCAGGCGGTGACGATGATGCTGTTCAGCATGAACTGGCGGAACAGCGGGTTCCCGAGGATCGCCCAGTAGTTCTCCAAGGTCGGGTCGCGCACCAGCCAGGGATTGCCGGCCATGCCCGCGATCTCGCCGCTCGTCTTCAGGCTGGTGATCAGCATGTAGAAGGGCGGGGCGAGGAAGATCACCGCAGCGAAGATGAGCGAGGCATAGGCGGTCCAGAGCGCCCAGCGCCTCTCGGCCCGCAGGCTGCCGGCCTTGTGGTAGATGCCGGGCGTGTCCCGGCCGGCGGTGGTCGCCGACATCACATCTGCTCCTTGTTGCGCCGTGTGACGCTGCGCAGCACGAAGAAGGCGCAGATCGCGAGGATAGGGAACATGAACAGCGACACCGCGGCGCCGCGCGGGATGTTCCCGGACAGGATGCCGACCTGGAAGGCGTAGGACGCGAAGACGTGCGTCAGGTCGCGCGGGCCGCCATTGGTCAGCACGCGCACGATGTCGTAGTTCGCGAAGGTGACGATCAGGCTGAACAGCACCGTGATGGAGATGATGTTCGCCATCATCGGCAGGGTCACGTAGCGCAGCCGCTGCCATGATGTCGCACCATCGATCGCCGCCGCCTCGTACAGCTGTTCCGGCACGGATTTCAGCGCGGCGAGGTACATGATCATGAAGAAGGGCGCGCCGATCCACACGTTCACCATGATGATGGCGATGCGCGCCCACCAGTGGTGACCGAGCCACGGCACCTCCGGCACGGAGATGATCGACAGCAGCCAATTGATCGAGGAGTAGGAGGGATCGAACATCCACCACCAGCCGAGGGTGGACAACGCCGGCGGTATCACCCAGGGCACCAGCAGCATGCCGCGCCACTTGCGCTGCCTGTTGTTGGGTATGTGATGCAGCATGTGCGCCAGCCAGAAGCCGATCGACGCCTTCAGCAGCACCGCCGTGATGGCGAAGAAGCAGGACTGGAACGCCACCATCCAGAAGGTTTCGCTCTCGAACAGCAGCTCGAAGTTCAGCGTCCCGGCGAAGGCCGTCATGCGCCTGTTGAGCATCGAGAGATAGATGCCGAAGGCCGCCGGATAGGCGACCAGGCCCACGATGACGACGAGCAGCGGCAGCGTCATCACGAAGGCGATGGTGGACCGCCGCCGCGCGAAGCGCTGCAAGGAATTCGCGCGACCCGCCGAGACTCCGGCGGTGCCGCTCATGGCCAGGCTGCCATCGGCTGCCATCGTGACCTCCCCCAGTTTCATGGGCCGGGCGGGCGGCCCGAGGCCGCCTGCCCGCGCCAGGTTCCGGCCGCCGGCCTCAGCCGCCGCGGCGGATGGTGTTCAGCTCGCGCTCGAGCCAGCCGAGCGCCTGATCCACCGTCTCGCCCGCCTGCGAGATGCGGGCGATGGTCTTGGTATTGAGGCCCTGCTGGTAGGCCTGCACGGCGTATTCGGCCGGCGCCGGCGCGAAGGCCACGGACGCCGTCGCATTGTGATGCGGCTTGATCGGGTAGTTGAAGATCGTCCCCGTCGGCGGCCCCTCATTCGCCCACACGGCGAAGTCGTTCATGCTGACGAAGGGCGGGATGTCGTAGCCGTTGGAGGTCGTGGTCATCTTCTCGGCGCTGGTCCGCTCGGACATGAACTCGAGCAGGGCCTTCGCCGCGGGCTTCACGCGGCTGAACGACCAGATCCCCCAGAAATACGGCAGGTAGGGCGTGAAGCGCCCCTCGGGCCCGGACGGCGGTGGCACGGTCCAGCACTTCTCCGCCACCTGCGGCGCGTCACGCTTGGCGACAGCCCAGGCCGAGGGCGGGTTGAAGATCAGCGCCGAGCGGCCGGAGATCAGCGCGCGGTTGTTGGCGCCGTCGTCCCAGGCCCAGACGTCATTGGGCAGGAAGCGCGACAGGCGCACCATGTACTCCACCGCCTGGCGGAGCTTGGCATTGCCCTGCACGGTGACGTTGCCGCGCGCATCCATCACGCTCGCGCCGTAGGCGGCGAAGACGCAACCCACCGTGTCCACCGCGTCCGAGAAGGACCCCATCGGAATGCCGAAGGGAACGCCCGCGGCGTGGCACTTCTCGGCCGCGGCCAGAAGGGTGTCCCAGGTCCAGTTTTCGGCGCCAGGACCGCGCTGATTGGCCGCCGGCCACATGGCGCGGATGTCGATGCCGGCATGCTGCTCCATCAGGTCGAAGCGAACGCAGGCCGGCTTGAACTGCGTGCCGGACACGGCGGGGATTGCCACCCACTTGCCGCCGATCTTGCCGAGATACTCCGCCGCCGCGTTCACCGGGCCGTACTTCTGCGTCAGGCGCCCCATGACATCATCGACCGGCTCCAGCATTTCAGCCTTCGAAGCCGGCTCCCAGGTCGGGAAGGACAGGATGTCGTGTCCGGAACGCGACTGCGCCTGGGCGGCGATGGTCAGCAGGTTCTGGTTGCCGACCGAGGTGATGAAGTCCACCTGCACATTGACGCGATTCCTGGTGCCCCATTCGGCGCAGAGTTCGCGGATCGCGTTGTTGCCGACCGGCACCCAGTGGTCCCAGAAGCCGCAGCGGATCGTCCCGCCGGTACCCTGCGCGTGCACCATCGGCGCACCGAGCGCGCCCGCCGCGAAAACCCCAGCCCCGTTGCGCAGCACCTGGCGCCGGGTGATCCCGTTCCTGGACATGCTTTCCCTTCCGTTCTCTCCCCGGGGCGAGCCTCGGATAGCGGGCCCGCTTGTCGGTAACCGGAAGGTTAGTCAGGGAAAAACCTGCATGGCAACCCGTTATGACCCTTAAGTAACCCATGGTAACCACGGCTTGCATGCCGCATGCACGCGCCGCAGGCTGCACATCATGGACCTTCAAGCCTTCGATGCCCTCGTCATCGGTGCCGGCATCGCCGGCGCCACCGCCGCCGCGCATCTTGCCGCCACGCGTCGCGTCGCCCTCCTGGAAGCGGAGGACAGCGCCGGCTATCACGCCACCGGCCGCTCCGCCGCGATCTGGATCCGCAACTACGGCAGCCCCGATGCGCGCATCCTGACCGCCGCCTCGCGCGCCTTCTTCGAGATGCCGCCCCCCGGCTTCGCCGAGGCACCGCTGATGCGCCCCCGCCCGGTCATCCATCTGGCGCCGCCCGGGCAGGTCGATCACCTGCGGGAGATGATCGCTGAGGGCGACGACATGGAGGAGATCGCGCTCGCCGAGGTCCGCGCCATGGTCCCGGCCCTGCGCGAGGGCTACGCCGCGATGGCCGCCGTCGAAGGGGACTGCTTCGACATCGACGTCGCCGCCATGCACCAGGGCTTCCTGCGCCAGGCGCGCGCGGCCGGCGGGACGCTGGCGCTGCGCCATCGCGCCGGACGCATCTGGCGGCAGAACGGCGTCTGGCATGCCGAAACTTCGGGCGGCGCCGTCTTCACCGCCCCCGTCATCGTCAACGCCGCCGGCGCCTGGGGCGACGAGGTGGCGCGCATCGCCGGGCTCGACCCGATCGGGCTGCAGCCCAAGCGCCGCACCGCCTGCATCGTCGATCCGGGCGACTACGACTGCGCCGAGTGGCCGCTCATCGGCGATGCCGGCCACACCTGGTACGCGCGGGCGGAGGCGCGACGGAAACTGATGGTCAGCCCGGCCGACGAGACCGAGAGCGCCCCCTGCGACGCGCAGCCGGACGAATACGACGTGGCGATCGCGGTGGACCGCATGCAGCAGGCGCTCGACATCCCGGTCTCCCGCATCGAGCACCGCTGGGCAGGCTTGCGCACCTTCACGCCGGATCGCGGCCTCGCCATCGGCGAGGGCATGGAAAGGGGCTTCTTCTGGATGGTCGGACAGGGTGGCTACGGCATGCAGACGGCACCGGCTGCAGGCGCGCTGCTCGCCGCGCTGGTGGCGGGCGAGGATCCCGGCGCGCTGGCCGCCGCCGTGCCGCTCTGCGACCCGAGGCGCTTCGCGCGGAGGGCGGCGGCATGACCGACACCCTGCCGACCTTCGAGGATGTCCGCGCCGCCGCGGCGCGCCTGGCCGGGCGCGTCCTGCACACGCCGATGCTGCGCCACCCTCTGCTTGACGAGATCACCGGCGCGACGGTGCTGGTGAAGCCGGAGCCGCTGCAGCGCACCGGGTCGTTCAAGCTGCGCGGCGCCACCAACGCGGCCCTGCTGATGTCCCGGCAGGAGCGGCACGGCGGCATCGTCACCCATTCCTCGGGCAATCATGGCCAGGCCTGCGCGGCTGCGGCGCACATGCTCGGCATGCGGGCGACCATCGCCATGCCGTCCGACGCGGCGGCGATCAAGGTCGCGGCGACGCGCCGCTGGGGGGCGGAGATCGTCCCCTTCGAACGCCACGGCGTCGACCGCGACGCGCTGGCGAGCGTGCTGGCAGCCGAGCGCGGCGCCACCATCATCCCGCCCTACGACCACCCGCACGTCGTCGCCGGCCAGGGCACCGCAGCGCTCGAATTGCTGGAGGATGCGGCGGCGCTCGGCCTGGTACCGGATGCCTTCGCGGTCTGCACCGGCGGCGGCGGCCTGACCGCGGGCAGCGTGCTCTCCCTCGAGGCGCTGGCGCCGAAGGCCGCGGTCTGGGCGGTGGAACCGGAGGGCTGGGACGACACCAGGCGCTCCCTCGACGCCGGCCATATCGTCGCCAATGGCGCGCCCGGCAGCGGGCTGTGCGACTCCCTGCTGTCGAAGCAGCCCGGTGCGCTGACCTTCGCCATCAACCACCGCCACCTGGCCGGTGGCGTGGTGGTGACGGAGGCCGAGGTGTTCCGCGCCATGCGCTTCGCCTTCGACCACCTGAAGGTGGTGGCCGAACCCGGCGGCGCGGTGGCGCTCGCCGCCGTGCTGGCCGGCAAGGTCGCGGCGAGGGGCGGAGTGATCGGCGTGCTGATCAGCGGCGGGAACGTCGATCCGGCGGTCTTCGCCCGGGCGCTCGCCGCCTGAGGGCCATTCGGGACTGACGGCACCGGACCGGGAATGCGCCGCGCGGCGCATTCCGAACATTCCCTGAGGCCCTTGCCGGCGCGCGGTTTCGGCGCTTCCCTGCAGGTTGAACGACAACCGCCCTGGGAAACGTCCGCATGCATCGTCGCAGCCTGATCGCCCTTGCCGTCCTCGCCGCGCCCGCCGTGGCGCGCGCGCAGTCCTTCCCCGACCGCACCATCACCCTGGTCAGCGGCTTCGCGCCGGGCGGCTCGACCGACATCACGGCACGGCTGCTGGCCGACCGCATGCAGGGCTTCCTCGGTCCGAACGGGCGGGTGGTGGTGGAGAACCGGCCCGGCGCCTCGGGCACCGTCGCCGCCGAATGGCTGCGCCGCCAGCCGGCCGACGGGCACGTGCTGATGCTGAACGAGGCCTCCTCCCACGCGCTGATCCCTCACGCCATGCAGGGCGGCACGCGCTACAATCCGATGGACGACTTCACCCATGTCGCCGTCGTCGCCAACGGCCCGCTGATCATGATCGCGAAGCCGGACTTCCCGGCGGCGAACGCGGAGGACGCGGTGCGGAAGCTGCGCGCGGGGCCGCAGGACGACCTGCCCTATGCTTCCTCGGGCGTCGGCTCCATCCCGCACTTCGCGGCCGAATCCATCGCCGTCTCGCTCGGCCTCGGCGGCAGGTTCGCCCATGTGCCCTACCGCTCCGGCGGGCTGATGGTGGAAAGCATCGCGCGCGGGGAAACCGCCTGGGGCGTGGCCGTGCTAGCCTCCGCCGCGGCGCAGGTGCGCGACAACCGCGTGCGCGGTATCGCCATCACGGGCCTCGATCGCTTCCCCGCCTTCCCGAACATCCCGACGCTCGCCGAATCCGGCATGCCCGGCTTCGACATCGGCAACTGGTTCGCCGTGGTGGGCCCGCCGCGCATGCCCGCGCCGGTGACCCAGGCGCTGAACCGCGCCATCAACAGCGCCCTGCGCGATCCGCAACTCGGCGAGCGCTTCCTCGTCGCCGGCATCACGCCTTATGCGCGGGCGAACACGCCGGCCGATGCGCGCGCCTTCTTCCAGGCGGAGCTCGACAAGTTCAAGGGCGTGGTCGAGCGCACCGGCGTGCGGATGGAAGCGTGACCGACACGAACACCGCCGACGTCGTCATCGTCGGCGGCGGGTCCGCCGGATGCATCGTGGCGGCGCGGCTGTCGGAGGACCCGTCCTGCCGCGTCGTGCTGCTGGAAGCCGGGCCGCCCGACCGCGACATCTGGATCAGCCTGCCGGCGGGCTATGCGAAGCTCTACGCCAGTCAGAAGTACGACTGGAACTACCAGACCGAGCCGGAGCCGAACCTCGGCGACCGGCGCATCCACTGGCCGCGCGGCAAGGTGCTGGGTGGGTCGGGCAGCGTGAACGGGCTGGTGTTCCTGCGCGGCTCGCCGCACGACTACGATCGCTGGGCACAGTCCGGTGCCACGGGCTGGTCCCATGAGGAAGTCGCGCCCGTCTTCCGCCGCATCGAGCACTGGGACGGCGCGCCCGATCCCGCCCGCGGCAGCGCCGGCGCCATCCATGTGCGCGAGCCGCGGCAGCTCGCCCCCGCCGCGGCCGCCTTCGTCGAGGCCTGCATCGCCGCCGGCCTGCCGCGCAATGCGGACTGGAACAACGGCCAGCCGATCGACGGCGCCGGGCCGGTGCAGCTCAACGTCAACGGCGGCACGCGATCCTCGACCGCGAAGGAATACCTCCGCCCTGCCATGACGCGCGGCAACCTGCGCGTGGAGACCGGCGTGCTGGCGACGCGCATCCTGGTCGAGAACGGCCGCGCCGTCGGCGTCGAGGCGCGGCAGAACGGCCGGCCCGTCACCTTCCGTGCCGCGCGCAGCGTGGTGTGCTCGGCCGGCGCGATCGAGACGCCGAAGCTGCTCATGCTGTCCGGGATCGGCGACGGCGCGGCGCTGCAGGCGCTCGGCATCCCCACGGTCCACCACGCCCCGGGGGTCGGAAAGAACCTCCAGGACCACCTGATCGCCAAATTCATCTACCGCTCGAAGCCTTGCGGCACATTGAACGAGATGCTGCTCTCGCCGTTCCGCAAGGCGAAGATGGGCCTCGACTACCTGCTCTCCCGCAAGGGGCCGCTCGCGATCGGCGCGGGGGAGGCCAACGCCTTCGCGCGCGTGACACCGGGCGCGGAGGAGGCCGAGGTGCAGTTCCTCTTCGTGAACTTCTCCACCTTCGACTACATGAAGGGCCTGCAGGACTTCCCCGGCTTCATGTTCAACTACGGCGTCTGCCGCCCGGACAGCCGAGGAGAGGTCTTCCTGAAATCCCCCGAGATGACGGAGAAGCCCGGCATCCGCGCCAACTACCTCGATCACCCGAACGACGTGCGGGTGATGCTGGGCGCGGCGCATCTCGCGCGCAGGATCGCCGCACAGGCACCGCTCGCCGCGTTGATCGAGGAGGAACTGCGCCCCGGCCCTGAGGCGGCGACCGACGAGGCGATCCTCGAGAACATCCGCGCCACCGCCGGCACCGTCTTCCATCCTTGCGGCACGGCGAAGATGGGCACGGACCCGATGGCGGTGCTGGACCCCGAGCTGCGCGTGCGCGGCATCGAGGGGCTGCGCGTGGCCGATGCCTCGGCCTTTCCGCTGATCCCTTCCCCCAACATCCAGCCGGCGGTGATGCTGGTGGCCGAGCGCGCGGCGGAATTCCTGCGACGCGGATAGACCGCGTTCCGAGAGGGGCCCTGCCCCTCTCGGGCTCACCCCGCCAAAGGCCGAAAGGCCTTTGGAAACCAATACTCGAGTTCACACGGATGCAGCGGACCGTGTCCCCTGCTGCGGGAGTTCGAGGGGGGGCGAAGCCCCCTCGGTCCTCTACCCCCGCGCCGGCACGCTCTCCGGTGCCGACCAGGCGATCCGCCCCACCGTCCCGCAGGCCGCGCATTCCGCCTTCCAGGCATTGTGCTCCGCCCCGCAGGCCGCGCAGCGCCAGCGCGGCGCACCCTGCGCATTCGCCGCCGCGCGCAGCCACTTGGCCTGGGCCGCGCGCGCATCGGCCGTGTCGCCGTGCTCCACTTCCTCGAGCTCGGCGAGCATCAGATAGCAGCGCCGGTCGGCCGAGCCGGCCGCCACCAGCGCCTCCAGCTCCGACCGCGCGCGCCCCGTGAGCCCGGCGTCGATCGCCGCACGCGCCATCAGCAACCGGCTCTCGGGATGTTCGCGGTTGCGGTGGATCAGGTCCTCCACCGCCTTCACCCGCGCCAACCGATCCTTCTCCCCAGCGATCCAGGCGGCGCCGACATCGGGATGCGGCGCCGCGAGCCAGGATTGCTCCAGCACCGCCCGCGCCCGCCGTGCCACGCCGGCGGCCGCGAGCCGCTTCGCATGCGCCAGCGCCGCCGGCGTGAAGGCGGGGTCCGCGGTGAAGGCCTGCTTTTCGAATTCGGCGGCGCGCGCCGCGTCCTCCTCCTGCATCGCGGCGGCGAGCGCCAGCGCCGCGCGCGGCCCGGCCGGAGGCGACAGGGCCAGCGCCTCCCGCCAGTCCTGGGTGCGCAGCGCGAGCACCTGCCGCTCCTCCCGCAGCCAGGCGGCGCCGGGGTGGACGGCCTCGGCCTCCTTCGCCAGGCGCTGCGCCGCCGCCCAGTCCTGCCGCTGCATCGCCTGGCGCAGAAGCCCGCGCAGGCCGAGGAAGCGCGCGTCGCCGCGGTCGGCGAGCTGCTTGAACACCGCCGCGGCGGCATCCTCCCGCCCGGCCAGGCGCTCCGCCTCGGCGGCGAGCAGCAATGTCTGCGGCGTATCGCCGAGCAGCACGCGCGCGCGCCGCACCTCGACGCGCGCGGCGTCCGGCGTGCCGGCGGCCAGCGCCACCAGGGCACGCGTCACCGCGGCATCGCCGTCGGACCTCCGCTGCTCGCGGCGCGCGGCGCGGCGGCGGGCCGGCAGGTGCCGCAGCCAGCGGAAGACCGACAGGACGCCGTGCAGGACGATGAAGGCGATGGCGAGTCCCATCATCGCGACGGGGAAGGTGATGCCGATCCAGACCTCGCCGACCTGGACCTCGACCGTCCCGCCGATGCGGGCGAGCCACAGCGCGAGGCCGGTGACGGCGCTGAGGGTGATGAGCAGCAGGAGCGCGCGACGCATGAGACGGCCTCAGCCCGCGGCCAGGGCGGCGAGCGCGGCGCGCGCCGCGGTCAGGGCGCGCGCCTGGGCAGCCCACGGGCGCATCGCCTCCTGCGCCGCCGGCGGCAGGCGGGACAGGCGCGCAAGGGCGCCATCGATATCGCCGGCCTCGACGGCGCGGCGCGCGGCTTCGATCTCGGCCGCGGCGGCGTCGCCCCAGACCACCTCCTGCCCTCGGCGCACGGTGACCAGGCCGGACAGGCGCGTGACGGCGGAATCCAGCACACCCTGGCCCTCGCGCGACGCCTCGCTGGCCGCACGGCCGGCGCGGGCCGCCTCCTCGAAGGCCAGGCGCAGCGCCGCCTCGGTCGGCGGCGCCGCCTCGGCGAAGCGCGCAAGCGCCGGCGCCACGGCGGGGAAGGCCGCGAGCGCGGTGCCGAGCGGCTGCCCGGCCTCGAGCCGCTGGCGCAGGGTCGCCAGGGCCGCCTGGCGCGCCGACCGCGCCTCCAGCGCCGCGATGCGGGCCTGGGCCTGTTCGAGCGCCGCGATGCGCATCATCAGCGCGGATTCGGAACCACGCAGGCGCTGCTCGAGCGCGCTGTTGGCGGCGGCGATGCGCTCCGCCTCGGCCCGCTCGGCGGCGGCGAGCCGCTCGGACACGCTGCGTGCCAGGTCCTCGTTGCGGCGGATCGACTCGGTATCACTGGCCTGCTGGCGGGTCGCGACGGCATCGAGCCGCTCGGAGAGGCGGTCGGCGCGCGTGGCAAGCGCGTCCACCGACGCACGCGGGGCGAAGGCGGCACTGTCCGGAATCGGGCGGGCGAGCGCCTCGGCGGCGCGGGCCTCCGCGGCGGTCAGCCGGGCAAGGATACCCTCGATCCGCTGCTCGACCGGGCGGAGGTCGCCGGCCGGAGGCAGGGCGGCGATGCGCCGCTCCAGCGCCGAGAGATCGGCCGGCGGACGGGATTCGAGGGCGGCAAGCCGCGCCTCCAGCGAATCGAGGTCGGCGCCGCGGCGCTGCTCGACGCCGGCGAGGCGCGACTCGAATCCCTCCAGCGCCGCGATCCGGCGTTCCAACGCGGCGACGGCGGCGGCGGTCGGGTTGGGCGGGGGCGCGGGGCGCGGCGTGGCCCAGAGCCAGGCCGCGGCCAGCACCAGCACCGCCCCGCCCGCAAGGAGCGGGATGGCGGCGGGGTCCAGGAACCGGCGGACGGGTGGGGTGGGCGTTTCGGTCATGCCGATCCTCATACAGCGACGCGGCGGCGCGGGCGGGACGTATAGCAACCAGCGCGGCGGATGGCGCCATCGCGGCACGATCACGGCCGCCCGATCGGTTGCCCCGGGGGCAGATCAGTTCGGCGGCGGTCCGAGAAGCCCCGGCAGCAGCGCAGGGTCCGGCCGCGGCGTGACCTCGATGGCGGACCAGGTCAAGGGCGACAGGGCGGCGGCGATGCGGGCGCTGATCGCCAGGGCGCGGATGCCTCGCGTCGCATCCGCGAGGCCGGCGCGGCGCAGCAGCGCGAGGGTGATGCGGACGCCGCGCGGCGAGGTGAAGAGCGCCGCCGCGACACGCCCCTGCGCCAGGGCGTCCATCGCCTCCGGGGGCAGGACATCGGCCGGAATGGCCTCGTAGACGACCCGCCGGACGACGCGGAAGCCGAGGGCGCGCAAGGCGGCGGCGAGCTCGGCCCCATAGCCGCGGCCGGTGGCGAGAAACAGCGGCCCGGCTGCCGGATCCAGCCGAGCGCCGACGAGGGCGGCGAGCGCCTCGGCGTCGCCCTCGGCAGCAGCGACGTTGGGAAAGCCGCGGGCACGGGCCTCGGCGGCGGTGCCGGCGCCAACGGCGAAGACCGGCATGGCCAGTGGCGGCAGGGCGCGGGCTGCGGCGCGGGAAGGCAGCAACAGGGCCTGGGCGGGGGGAAGCCCGGCCGGCGGGGTGGCGCGCAGGACCAGGGCGGGGGCGAGAAGCGGGCGCCAGCCGAGGGCGGCCACGGCAGCGGCGGTTTCGGCGGCGCCGGGGTCCGGGCGGGTGATCAGGACGGTGTCGGGCCTGGTCACTGCCGCAGGAAGGTCGGGGGAGGAGAACCTCCCCCGAACCCCCTCCCTTCTTTGGCCATTTCGGGGGGGCGCACCTGGCGCGCCGGATGCGGCCCTGGTGACCGACGGAAGAAGGAGGGGGTGCGGGGGAGTTTCCTCCCCCGCCCTACTACGCAAAGAGATCAGCGGGACCGTCCCGCCGAAGCGCCCGCCCCATCTCCGCGCCCAGCCGCACGGCATCGGCCGCCGGCCCTTCCTCCGTCCTGCGCAGCAGAAAGGACCCATCGGCCCGCGCGACCAGTCCGGTCAGCCGCAGCCGCCCGTCCGGCAGCATCCGTGCATGGCCGCCGATCGGCGTGCGGCAGGACCCGTCCAGCGCCGCGAGCAGCGCGCGTTCGGCCGAGGACACGGCGCGTGCCTCCGGATCCTCGATGGCGGCGAGGAGTTCGTGCAGTTCGGTGTCGTCGGCCCGCACGGTGACGCCGACGATGCCCTGGCCGGCGGCGGGGACCATCACCTCCGGATCGATGGCGACGCTGCCCGCGGGCTCCAGGCCCAGGCGGCGCAGGCCGGCGAGGGCGAGCAGGGTCGCCGCGGCCTCCCCCTCGGCCAGCTTGCGCATCCGCGTCTGCACGTTGCCCCGGAACATGACGACCTGGAGGTCGGGCCGCATGTGCAGCAACTGCGACTGCCGGCGGACCGAGGAAGTGCCGATGACGGCGCCCTTCGGCAAGGCGGCGAAGGGCTCGACGGGATCGCAGGGCGGCAGGCCCGGGCCGGGCAACAGGCAGTCCCGCGCATCCTCCCGCTTCAGGGTGCAGGCGAGGACGATGCCGGGCGGCATCTCGGTCTCGAGGTCCTTGAGCGAATGCACGGCGAAATCGACGCGGCCATCGAGCAGGGCCTCGTGGATCTCCTTCGCGAACAGTCCCTTGCCGCCGATCTCGGCGAGCTTGCGGTCCTGGATCCTGTCGCCCGAGGTGGCGATCGCATGCTCCTCGAAGGCCTTGGCGTCGCGCAGCACGGGGCAGAAGCGCGTCACGCGGTCGAGGAAGTCCCGCGTCTGCCACAGGGCGAGCGGCGAACCGCGGGTGCCGACGCGCAACGGCAGGGACCGGCGGTGCTGCGGGACAGAAGCGGGGTGGGCAGGCGACATGCCGCCGTCATAGAACCCCGCCCATGGACGCGGAAGGTGCGATGGGGCCGAGAGGGCCGGTGCTGGGGCTGGAGAGCAGCTGCGACGAAACCGCGGCCGCCGTCCTCGCGCCCGATGGCCGGATCCTGGCCGAGGCGGTGCTGAGCCAGGAGAGGGAGCACGCCGTCTTCGGCGGCGTGGTGCCGGAGATCGCCGCACGGGCGCACCTGGCCGCGCTGCCGGGGCTGACGGAGCGGGTGCTGGCGCGGGCCGGGCTCGGCTTCTGGGACCTCGCCGGGGTGGCGGCCACCTCCGGCCCCGGGCTGATTGGCGGGCTGATCGTCGGCGCCTGCTTCGGCAAGGGCGTGGCGATCGCCCACGGTCTGCCCTTCGTGGCGGTGAACCACCTGGAGGCGCATGCCCTGACCGCGCGGCTGCCCGGGCTGCTGGAGAGCGGCGCGCCGGCCTTCCCCTATCTGCTGCTGCTGGTCTCGGGTGGCCATTGCCAATGCGTCGCCGTGGAAGGCCTCGGCCGCTACCGCCGGCTCGGCTCCACGCTGGACGACGCGGTGGGGGAGGCCTTCGACAAGGCGGCGAAGCTGCTCGGCCTGCCCTGGCCCGGCGGGCCACACCTGGAACGGCTGGCAGCGCAGGGCGACGCGCGGGCCGTGCCGCTGCCGCGGCCGCTGCTCGGACGGCCAGGCTGCGACTTCTCCTTCAGCGGGCTGAAGACAGCGGTGGCGCGGGCGGTGGCGCAGGGGGCGGCATCGCCCGCCGACATCGCCGCTTCCTTCCAGGCCTCGGTTGCCGCAGTGCTTGCGGACCGCGCCCGCCACGCGCTGGAGATGCTGCCGGATGCGACCGGCATCGTCGTCGCCGGCGGCGTCGCGGCCAATGGTGCGGTGCGGGCGGCGCTCACGGGTGTCGCCGGCATGGCGGGCGTGCCGATGCTGGCGCCGCCGCTGCGCTACTGCACCGACAATGCCGTGATGGTCGCCTGGGCAGGGATCGAGCGGTTGCGCGCCGGCCTGGCCGATCCGCTCGGCCACAATCCACGGCCGCGCTGGCCCCTCGCCGAGTTGGCGCCGGCCGGCTGACAGGGAGAGACACCGCATGCGCGTCACCGCCGGCGAAATCCATCAGTTCGACGACGACGAAGGCTGGTTCCACCTGCCCGGGGCGCCGGAGGGGGTAACCGTGAAGGTCATCGCCAACTCCCTCGACCCCACCACGCGCCAGGGCGCGCGGGTGCAGATGCTGCGCCTTTCGCCCGGCACCGCATTGCCGGAAGCGCCGCTGACCACGGGAGACTACTGGCAGGAGTTCCTGCTGCTGCGCGGCGTGGTCGAGATCGCGGGCCAGGCGGAGCCGCTGCACGCGCCGGCGGCGCTGACCGTCGCGCATGGCGCGCGGCTGGCCACGCTGACCAGCGCCGGGGGCTGCCTGCTTGTGGAGGTGGCGCATTACTGAGAACGGCCGCCGCGCGTGAACTACCGCCACGCCTTCCATGCGGGCAATCACGCGGATTGCCTGAAGCACGCGCTGCTGCTCGTGCTGCTGGACGCGCTGCGCCGCAAGGACGCGCCCTTCGCCGTGCTCGACACCCATGCCGGGCGGGGAATCTACGACCTTGCGGCAGAGGAGGCCGCGCGCACCGGAGAGGCGGCGCGCGGCGCGCTCCGGCTGCAGGGCGTCACGGACGGGCCGCTCGCCCCCTTCGTCGCGGCGCTGCGCGCCCAGGGCTTCCCGGCGCGCTATCCGGGATCGCCCGCGCTGATCCGCGCCGCGCTGCGCCCCCAGGACCGGATGGCTTGCTGCGAGTTGCACCCCGAGGACCATGCCGCGCTGCGCGCGCTGTTCCGCGGCGACCGCCAGGTGGCGGTGCACCGACGCGACGCCTATGAGGCGATCCGCGCCCTCACTCCCTTCCCCGAACGCCGTGGCCTCGTGCTGATGGACCCGCCCTTCGAGGAGGAGGACGAGTTCGGCCGGCTCGCCGAGGCCGTGGTGGAGCTGAACCGGCGCTTCCGTGCCGGCCTCATCGCCGCCTGGTATCCGGTGAAGCATCGCGCGCCGGTGCGCGACTTCCACGATACGCTGCGCGCTTCCGGGGTGCGTGACGTCATCGCCGCCGAGCTGTGGCTGCGCGAGCCGACCGACCCGCGCCGGCTGAACGGCAGCGGCCTGCTGGTGGTCAATGCCCCCTTCGGCTTCGGGGCAGCGGCGCAGGACATTCTCGCCGCCCTGCTTGCCGCACTCGAGACCGAGGAAGGCGCCGGCATCGGCGTGACGCAGGTGGTGCCCGAATGAAACCCTCCCCGAACGGCCCCGAGGGCATCGAGCCCCGCATACCCTCATCGCCCCTGCCTGATTGCGAGGGCGAAATTCCAAAGAAGGAGGGGGGTGCAGGGGGGAGTTCCCTCCCCCCGGCCCCTATCATCGACCGATGACAAAGATCGCCGTCCTCGGCGCCGGTGCCTGGGGCACCGCGCTCGCCATCCAGGCGTCGCGCGCCGGCCGCGACGTGGCCCTCTGGGCTCGCGACCCTGCGCGCGCCGCCGCGATCGCCGCCGCACGCGAGAACACCCGCTACCTGCCCGGACATGCCCTGCCCGCTCCGGTGACCGTCACCGCCGATGCCGGGGCCGCGCTCGACGGCGCCGCCCTGGTGCTGATGGTGGTGCCTGCCCAGGCCCTCGGCCGCGTGCTGGCCGCGCTGCCGGCGTGCGGGTCGCCGGTCCTCGTCTGCGCCAAGGGCGTGGAGGCCACCACCCTGCGCCTGCCGCTGGAGGTCGTCGCGGCGGTCCGGCCGGGCCTCGTCGCCGGCGTGCTCTCCGGCCCCAATTTCGCGCATGAGGTCGCCGCCGGCCTGCCGGCTGCGTCGGTGGTCGCCGCCGAGGATGCGGATCTGCGCGCGGCGGGCCTGGCGCTGCTCGGAACGCCCGGCTTCCGGCTCTATGAGGGCGAGGATCCGATCGGCGCCGAGGTCGGTGGCGCGGCCAAGAACGTGATCGCCATTGCCGCCGGGGCGGTGATCGGCGCCGGGCTCGGCGAGAATGCCCGCGCGGCGCTGGTCACGCGCGGCCTGGCGGAGATGGCGCGGCTCGTGGTGGCGCTCGGCGGCCGGGCGGAGACGGCCTCGGGCCTCTCGGGCCTCGGCGATCTGCTGCTGACCTGCTCGGGGACGGGCAGCCGGAACATGTCGCTCGGCATGGCGCTCGGGCGCGGGGAGAGGCTGGCGGAGGTGCTGGCCGCGCGCGCCGGGGTGACGGAGGGGGTGGCGACCGCGCCGGCGCTGGTGGCGCGCGCCGCGACGGTCGGGGTGGAATTGCCGGTCTGCGCCGCAGTGGCGGACCTGGTTGCCGACCGCATCACGGTGCGGGAGGCGATGACCCGGCTGCTCGCGCGCCCGCTGCGCGCGGAATAGGTCAGGCGCTGCGTTCGAGTTCGAGCTCGTGCAGATTGCGCACGGCGGTCACGTAGCCGACCTCCGTGCCGCTGATCAGCGCCTCGTTCAACTGGCGCAGCAGGCGCTCAAGGTCGTCGGTGCGGCAGAGTTCGAGCGTCCCCGTCCCGGCCCGGTGAGTCGCCCGGTAGGACCCGTCGCCGAGGCGGTCGATCTCGATCGTGCTGGCGCAATGGGCCGCAGGTCGCAGCGTGATGATGACGTCCTCGGCCGGAGGGCCGGTTTCAGCGGGAACCATGGGCAAGGCATCCTTCCCCGAGATCGGTGACCGACGCCGCCGTCCTGGCGACTTCGTCCAGTGGCGCGCGCCGGCATTCGGCCACGACTCGTTCTATTGTCCATAAATAGGCTTCCGCCGTGACCGGAACCACCGACCAGCGGTAGCGCCGTGGCGCGCCGGACGTCGCGGCGCGGGGTCCAGGCCGCGCGGCAGCCGCAGCCCAGCGGGGCGCCATGCTGCGCAATGCCCGGATTTCCAGGGTTTTCGCCCGATGATGGGCCTTCCACGCTGCTTGACACTGCTCGTGATGGGCGAGATTACCGAATTTTAGAATTATCACGTTTTCGTGAATCTCGATGGCAGCGCAGGCGTACCGGGGTGGCGATGGTCGCCACCCCGGCCGCCGGTCGTCACGCGCGCCGGACGGCGTCCGCCAGTTCGGCCGGGATGCGCGCCGCGATCCGGGCGCGGATGCGGCCGAGCACCGCATCGCCTTCCTCGGACACCGGCGCGCAGGCCGCCGCTGCATAGCGGCCGTTGCGGCGCATCGCCTCGAAATCCACCGCCAGGGCGGCGACCTTGGTATTGTCGAACAGGTGGCGGTTGCCGTCGTCGAAGTAGGTCTCCGTCACCGCACCTTCGCTGACCACCAGGCCGTGGTGCTCGAGCTCGACGTGGTAGTAGGTGACCTCGCGGCACCACAGCTCCTGCACGATGGTCGTGCCGTTCACCAGCAGCCGTGCCGGCACCAGGCGGCCTTCGAGGAACACCGCGTGTTCCGGGCTGACGCGCAGGTCGCGGAACGGCACGCCGTCCGCCAGCGCGCCGGCGCGGATCAGCACCGGCGCCGCCTTTGCCCTGTTGCGCTGGCGCGCGACATCGACCTGCGTCCGGCCGACCCAGACCAGCGGCTGCAGCGGCGCGCCGCCATGGGCCGCCACCACCAGGTCGCCGACGCGGAGATCCTCCACCGCCACCTCGCCGCGGGCGGTCGCGATGCGCGTGCCCTCGGCGAAGCAGGTGATGTCGTCGTCGTCCGGGTTGTAGCCGTAGACCGTCAGCGTGTCGTTGCCGTTGGTGAAGATGGTGGGCGTCGAGTCGTCGCCGCCACCCGACAGGGTCCAGGGATTGCCCTCCCCATCGGTCCAGCCGGACAGGTCCAGCGTGTCGTTGCCGCCGCCGAGGTAGATCGTGTCGTTGCCGTCGCCGCCCTGCCACGAATAGCTGTCGTCGCCGTCGCCGAGGTCGATGGTGTCGTTGCCGCCGCCGCCGGTGACGGTGTCGTTGCCGTCGCCGCCGAACAGGCTGTTGTCGCCGCTGCCGCCGGAGATGGAATCCCCGCCGCTGCCGCCCAGGATGTTCTCGATGCCCGAAAGCGTGTCGTTGCCCGCGCCGCCGGTCGCCGTGCCGTCGCCATTGCCGTCGATCGAGACGGTCACGCCATCCGTGGTGCCGGCATAGGACGCCCAGTCATTGCCGGTGCCGCCGATCAGCGTGTCGTTGCCGCCGCCGCCGGTCAGCGTGTCGTTGCCCGCGCCGCCATCGAAGAGATTGTCGCCGCCGCCGGTCGAGCCGGTGATGGAATCGTCGCCCGACCCGCCGGCGACGTTCTCCATGCCGGTCAGCGAGTCGCTGCCGACATCGGACCCGCCGATGCCGGTGCCGTTGCCTTCGTCGTTGAGCGTCACCGTCACGTCGCTGGTGGCGTCGGAGTAGTCGGCGAGATCGGTGCCGGCGCCGCCCATCAGGCTGTCGTTGCCGGCGCCGCCGTCAAGGCTGTCATTGCCGCCGCCGCCGTTCAGCGAGTCGTTGGCGCTGCCGGCGCCGCCGGCGAGGCTGTTGTCGCCGCCGGTGCCGAGGATGCTGTCCGCCCCCGAGCCACCGGTCGCGTTCTCGAAGTCGCGGATGGTGTCGGTGCCCGCGGCGCCCTGCGCGGTCTCGGCTTCCAGGTTGACCGTGACCGCGCCGGTGATGCCGGTGAAGTCGATCAGGTCGATGCCGTCGCCGCCGAGGATGGTGTCGTCGCCGAGGCTGGCGACCACCGTGTCGTTGCCGGTGCCGGCATCGATCGTCTCGCGGGAGCTGCCGCCCAGGATGCTGTCGGCGCCCGCCCCGCCCACCAGGGTGTCGATGTCGCCGTTGCCGAGGATGGTGTCGTCGCCGTCGCCGCCGTCGAGCAGGTCGGCGCCCTCGTCGCCGTTCGCGCCCGTGCTGCCGATCAGCAGGTCGTTGCCGCCCTCGCCATAGGCGGTGTCGCCATAGTTGGTGTTGACGGTGTCGTTGCCGCCGCCGCCCCACATGACGTTGTCGACATGCGTGCTGCCGGTGAGGTTGTCGTTGCCCGAGCCGCCGCGCAGGTTCTCGAAGACATTGGCCGAGAAGGAATCGCCCTGCGCGTCGCCGCCGGAGGCGGTGCCGGCGGCGAGGCTCACCGTGACACCGGTGGTGTCGGATGCGTAGGAGAGTTCGTCCGTGCCGTTCGAGAAGCTCGACTCGACAAAGGTGTCGGCACCCGCGCCACCCTCGTGGGTGTCGTTGCCGGAACCGCCGGTGAGCCAGTCGCCGTCGCCGCCGCCGCGCAGCACGTCGTTGCCGGACCCGCCATCCAGCGTGTCGTTGCCGGCGCCGCCGAGAAGCAGGTCGGCATCGTTGCCGCCGAGCAGGCTGTCATTGCCGGCGCCGCCGTCCAGCGTGTCGTCGCCGTCCTCGCCGCGGAGCGTGTCGTTGCCGCCATTGCCGGCGAGGTAGTTGCCCTCGTCGTCGGTGCCGACGAAGCTGTCCGCCCCGGAACCGCCGACGGCGTTCTCGAAGTTCAGCACGTAGTCGCGCGTGCCGGTGTTGCCCGACTGCGCCTCGCTGCTCGAGCCGCTATTGGCGCTGCTGGCGCGCGGCGTGCTGGCGTCCAGGTCGATGGTCACGCCGGCGGTATCGTTGATGTAGGAAACGGTGTCGCTGCCCGACCCGCCATCCATCGAATCCTGGCCGAGCCCGCCTTCGACCCAGTCATTGCCGCTGCCGCCGACCAGCGTGTCGGTGCCCGTCCCGCCGATCAGCGAGTCGCTGCCGTTGCCGCCGTACAGCGTGTCGTTGCCCACGCCGCCGAGCATCGTGTCGTCGCCGCCCTGGCCGTAGATCCGGTCATCGCCGCCCTGGCCGTCGAGGTAGTCGGCGCTGCCGGTCGCCACGTCCGCATTGGTGGAGGTGGTGTCGCCGTAGATCGTGTCGTTGCTGTTGGTCGAGTTCGCCAGGCCGCCCGAGCTGCTGGCGCTGATCGTGTCCGATCCGGTGGTCCCGGTGATGACGGCCATGGGTCTCTCTCCTCAGGAACGCGCCGCGCCAGCCGTTGCCGGGCGGAATGCGGGTTGAAAACGGGCAAAGCCCGCCGCGCGGCAGCACGGCGGGTGACACAGGCCCCGATGGGGCGTCGTGTTGCGCTGGCCGGTTCGGCCGGCCGGTCGGCCTGGTCGGCCCGGCTTGCCGCCAGACGGGCGGCGCGTGGCGGGTCGTGCCGCCGGGCGCGGCGCGCGTGGGGTGGCGGCCGCCCCGGGAAGCACCGGCTCGGTGGCTTCGAGCGTCGCGGGCTGGCGCAGGTCGGCCATGCGGAATGCGGGCTGGGCGTTCCGCACGCAGATGCACCGCCCCCGCCGCGCGAGCCCGGCCATGCGGCGGACCAGCCGCAACGACAGGCCACCCGTCATCGGGTTGCCGGGCGATGCGGCCCCCTTCGAGGGCAGCGGCGAGGAAGGACTCATTATGCGTGCGTTAACCAGATTTTGAGACAATTCTGCTCATCGGTGATCTGTTTGGTCTTAGGAAATCACGATTTTGTGATATTCGCCTTAACTATGCCTTCAGTTTTCACGATTCTGCTCGCATAGGTTGTAGTGCTGATCGGCCGATTTTCGGCACAACGCCGCCCGCGAACCAGAAGGGCCCGGGATCGCAAGGTTTCGTGATCGGTCCGGCCGCCCCCGCCGCCCCCTGACACCCGCGATGCGTGCATGGCTTCGCCAGACGGCCGTGGTCGTCTGGCGCCGAAAAAAGTTCCCGCGAGCCGGGCGCCGCGGCAGCCGGGGCCGATTCGCCTGCGGCCTATTCGGCGCCGAGCGCCGCACCGGCGGCCAGCGGCGCCAGCGGCACCGCCAGCGACACCCCCGCCCCCAGCAGCAGCAGGAATGGCGCGGGGGAAAGGCCAGCCGCCGCCGCCTCGATCGCCGCCGCGCCGAAGATCACCGCCGGGATGGCCAGCGGCAGCACGAGCAAGGGCAGCAGCACGCTGCCCCGACGTGCGCCAAGGGTCAGCGCCGCTCCTACCGTGCCGAGCAGCGACAGCAGCGCAGTTGCCAGCGCCAGCGCCGCCAGCGCCGCCCCCCAGGCTTCGACCGGCAGGTTGAGCAGGGCCGCTGCGACCGGGGTGGCGGCAAGCAGCGGCAGCCCGGTGGTGATCCAGTGCCCGAGCGCCTTGGCCGCCGCGATCCCGCCTCGCGGCAGGCCGGAGAGCAGCAGCTGGTCGAGCGTCCCGTCCTCCGCATCCGCGCCGAACAGGCGATCGAGCGGCAGCAGCGCGGCGAGCAGCGCCGCGGCGAAGAGCGCCCCCGGGGCGAGCCGCGCCAGGGTTTCCGGCGCCGGCCCCACGCCGAAGGGAAACAGCGCGCTGACCAGGACGAAGAACAGCACCGCCGCCAGCGTGTCCGCCGGGTGGCGCAGCGCGAGGCGGATCTCGCGGCCCAGCAGGGCGCGAAAGGCGGCGGCCTCGCGCGGCCGATCCGGTCCTGTGCCCCCATCCTCCGGCGCGCTCACAGCCGGAGTTCCTGCGCATCCGGCAGCGGCAGCGGCAGATGCGTCGCCGCCACCACGATGCCGCCGGCCGCCCGGTGCGCCGCCAGCAGCGGCCCGAGCCGTTCCACGGATGCCGCGTCGAGTCCGGTGGTCGGCTCGTCCAGCAGCCACAGTGGCGCCGGCGCCAGCGCCAGCCGGGCCAGGGCGAGCCGCCGCTTCTGCCCGGAGGAGAGCACCCGCGCCGGCAGTTCCGCCAGCGGCGCCAGCGCCACGGCGGTGAGCGCCCGCCCGACCTCCCCGCCCCAGAGACGGGCGAAGAAGGCCAGGTTCTCGGTCACGGTCAGGGCCGGCTTCAGCGCATCCTGGTGGGAGAGGTAGCGCAGCCGGCGGGCATGCGCGGCAGGATCGGCGGCGATGTCCTCTCCCCGCCACAGCACGGCGCCTTCGGCCGGGCGCAGCAGGCCCGCCAGGATGCGCAGCAGGGTGGATTTGCCCGCGCCGTTGGCGCCGGTCAGCAGCAGGGCCGTCCCTTCGGCCAGCGAAAGGGACAGGCCGGCGAAGACGGCGCGCTCGCCGCGCAGGCAGGCGAGGTCGCGCGCTTCCAGGATCGCCCCGCCTGCCTCAGCCAAACCTGCCCCCACTCCATGGACCGCCGCCGGCCGCCATGCTTAATACCGCCCGTTTCGCGGCCGCGACCGGCCGCTTTCTTTCGAGGAAGGGCACCCGGACCATGCGGATGATCGGGCAGGACAGCCTGAAGACCCGCCGCACCCTCGCGGTGGACGGCAAGACCTATCACTACTTCAGCCTGCCCGAGGCGGCCAAGAGCATCGGCGACGTCTCCCGCCTGCCCTACAGCCTCAAGGTGCTGCTGGAGAACGTGCTGCGCTTCGAGGACGGCCGTTCCTACACCGTCGACGACGCGAAGAAGATCGCGGAGTGGGTGAAGGAAGGGCGCTCGACCAAGGAAGTGCCGTTCCGCCCGGCGCGCATCCTGCTGCAGGACTTCACCGGCGTGCCCGCGGTCGTTGACCTCGCCGCGATGCGCGACGCGCTGCTCAAGCTCGGCGGCGATCCGCGCAAGGTGAACCCGCTGGTGCCGGTCGATCTGGTGATCGACCACTCGGTGATGGTGGACGTCTCGGGCACCCCTGACGCGCTCAAGAAGAACGTCGACATCGAGTTCGAGCGCAACGGCGAGCGCTACGAATTCCTCCGCTGGGGCCAGGAAGCCTTCAACAACTTCCGCGTCGTGCCGCCCGGCACCGGCATCTGCCACCAGGTGAACCTCGAATACCTGGCGCAGGTGGTCTGGACCTCGACCGACACCGGCGAGACCTTCGCCTTCCCCGATTCCTGCTACGGCACCGACAGCCACACCACGATGGTCAACGGTCTCGGCGTGCTCGGCTGGGGCGTGGGCGGCATCGAGGCCGAGGCGGCGATGCTCGGCCAGCCGATCGCCATGCTCATCCCCGATGTGATCGGCTTCAAGCTGACCGGCAGCCTCAAGGAAGGCGTCACCGCCACCGACCTGGTGCTGACCGTCACCCAGATGCTCCGGAAGAAGGGCGTGGTCGGCAAGTTCGTCGAGTTCTTCGGCCCCGGGCTCGCCCATCTGCCGCTCGCCGACCGCGCGACCATCGGCAACATGGCCCCCGAGTATGGCGCGACCTGCGGCTTCTTCCCGGTGGACGAGACGACGCTCGAATACCTGCGCCTGTCCGGCCGCGACGAGCACCGCATCAACCTCGCGCGCGAATACCTCAAGGCGCAGGGCATGTTCCGCGAGGCCGGCACGCCGGACCCGGTGTTCACCGATACGCTCGAGCTCGACCTTTCCACCGTCGAGCCGTCCATGGCCGGCCCGAAGCGCCCGCAGGACCGCGTGGCGCTGGGCAATGTCGCGACCGCCTTCGCGAAGGACCTCGCGGCCGGCACCATGGGCGTGCCGGGCGACAAGGCCGAGCTGCGCGTGCCGGTGGCCGGTGCGAACTACGACCTCGGCCATGGCGACGTGGTGATCGCGGCGATCACCTCCTGCACCAACACCTCCAACCCCTACGTCCTCGTGGCCGCCGGCCTGGTGGCGAAGAAGGCGGTGGAGAAGGGGCTGACGGCGAAGCCGTGGGTGAAGACCTCGCTCGCCCCGGGGTCCCAGGTGGTGACGGAATACCTGAACAAGTCCGGCCTTTCGAAGGACCTGGATGCGCTCGGCTTCCAGACCGTCGGCTATGGCTGCACGACCTGCATCGGCAATTCCGGCCCGCTGCCGGACCCGATCGTGGACGCGGTCGAGAACAACAAGCTCGTCGTGACCTCGGTGCTCTCCGGCAACCGCAACTTCGAAGGGCGCGTGCACGCCAATGTGCGCGCCAACTACCTCGCCTCCCCGCCGCTGGTGGTCGCCTATGCGCTGGCCGGCACGGTGAAGAAGGACCTGACGAAGGAGCCGATCGGCAACGGCAAGGACGGCCAGCCGGTCTTCCTCAAGGACATCTGGCCGACGCAGAAGGAAGTCTCGGACACGGTCCATGCCGTCGTCACGCGCGAGATGTTCCAGGAGCGCTACGGCGACGTGTTCAAGGGCCCGGCGCAGTGGCAGGCCATCCGCGTCGATGCGGAAAGCGACACCTATCGCTGGAACTCCGGCTCCACCTACGTGCAGAACCCGCCCTACTTCGAGGGCATGACGATGGACCCGGCGGCGGTGGGTTCCGTGAAGGGCGCGCGCATCCTCGCCCAGCTCGCGGACTCGATCACGACCGACCACATCTCGCCGGCCGGATCGATCAAGAAGGCCTCGCCGGCGGGCGAGTATCTGGTCGAGCACCAGGTCCGCCAGGCGGACTTCAACTCCTACGGCGCGCGCCGCGGCAACCATGAAGTGATGATGCGCGGCACCTTCGCCAACATCCGCATCAAGAACGAGATGGTGCCGGGCGTCGAAGGCGGCATCTCGAAGCACTACCCCTCGGGTGACGTCGCGCCGATCTACGACGTGGCGATGCGCTACAAGCGCGAGGGCGTGCCGCTGGTCGTCATCGGCGGCAAGGAGTACGGCACCGGCTCGTCGCGCGACTGGGCGGCGAAGGGCACCTTCCTGCTCGGCGTGAAGGCGGTGATCGCCGAGAGCTTCGAGCGCATCCACCGCTCGAACCTGGTCGGCATGGGCGTGCTGCCGCTGGTGTTCAAGGAAGGCGAGAACCGCCAGACCCTCGGCCTGAAGGGCGACGAGACCATCGACATCCTGGGCGTGGAGAACCTCTCCCCGCGCATGATGATGGACGTCGTCATCACCCGCGCCGACGGGACGCAGGTGAAGACGCAGGTGCTCTGCCGCGTCGATACGGCCGACGAGGTCGAGTACTACAGGAACGGCGGCATCCTGCATTACGTGCTGCGCGGGATGGCGAAGGCGGCGTAAGCCGCCCCGCATCGCCGGGTTTCGGGCAAGGGCGCGGTTCCGCAAGGGGCCGCGCCCTTCGCCTGTTCAGGGGTTCCGCACCTCGTTGACGGTCAGCCGGCGCAGCGTCCCGTCCTGCACCGGCCAGTCGATGGACTGCCCGGCCCTGAGACCGATCAGCCCAGCACCGACCAGCGACAGGATGGAAATGCGCCCCTGGCCGATATCGGCCTCCGCCGGCAGCACGAGCTGCACGCGGCGGGTGATGCCGTTCGCGGCATCGGTGAAGAGGACGTGGGAGCCGAGGGCGACGACGTTCCGCGGCAGGCGGGATGCCGGGACGAGCTCGGCGCGGTCGGCCTCCTCCATCAGCAGCCGGGCGGCCTCGGGATTGCGGCGGGCGCCGCTCGTCGCGAGGCCGACCAGGATGCCGTGCTCGCTGTCGGACATCAGGATGGGCGGGCGGCGCGAGGCCACGCGCGCGGAGTTGGCTAGAGCCATGACATGGGTCCTTCGGAAGGGATTGCGGGAAGTGAAGATCGCGGCCCCGGGCGGCGGCGCGCAGGCGCGCGCATCCCCCCGGGGTCAGTTGCCCGCGATCAGGCACCCCGCATGAGCAAGCCGGCGACGAAGCGTGGCTGTCAGGACCATCGATCGAAGATCGCCCTCCGGCGGCCCGGGTTCAAGCCCGCTCCGGCGACGCACCCCCAAGGCCGCGCACCGCCCCGAGCGCCGCCGCGCACATCGCGGCCATGGCCCAGAACATCGATGCGCCGAACACCGCATAGGCCTGACCGGCCGCCAGCGTCGCCGCCATCATCACCGCCCCGATCCCCGCCGCGAGCAATGTCTGCCCCGTCCCCGCCACCGCGGCCGGCACCGCCGCGGCCATCACCCGCATGGTCGCGAGGTGCATCGCCCCGAAGGTGAGCGCGTGCAGACCTTGCGCCGCCACGAGCGCGGGCAGCCAGACGGACTCCGCCGTGATCGCCCAGCGCAGCAGGCCCGCCAGGGCCGCCACCACGGCGAGGCCCTGCGCGCCGAGCCGCTCCGCGAGCGGCCGCCCCCAGGCGAAAAGCGCCACCTCCGCCACCACCGACCAGGCCCAGAGCAGGCCGATCGCCGTCTCCGAGACGCCGGAGGCCGTCCAGTGGATCGACCCGAAGGCGTAGTAGGCCGCGTGGCTCCCCTGGATCAGCGCCGACACCAGCAGCACGCGCCGGAAGGCCGGCAGGCCGAGCACCGCGCGGAAGGCACCGCCGCCGCGCCGCGCAGCCGCCCCGCCCGGCGGCAGCAGCAGCGCCGCGACCGCCGCCGCCGCGAGCGCCCCGGCGAGCAGCCAGGCGACGCTGCCGACCCCGGCCCGCTCGGCCAGCCAGCCCGCACCGCCGGCCATCAGGATGAAGGCCGCCGATCCCGCCGCGCGCACGCGGCTGTAGTCCCAGCTCTCCTCGCGCGCCGCCCGCAGGGCCATGGAATCGCCGAGCGGCACCACGCAGGCAAAGGCCACGGCGAAGACCAGGTTGGCCGCGAGCAGCCCGGAAAATCCGCCGGCAACGCCATAGAGCATCGCCGCCAGCGCCGCGATCGCCGCCCCCGCCGCCATCACCCCGCGCGGCCGGCCGAGCGCATCCGCCAGCCGCCCACCGAGCGGGCCCGTCAGCAGCCGTACCGAGGCCCCCGCCGCAAGGATCGTGCCCACCTCCGCCGGCGAAAGGCCGCGGTCGGCCATCAGCGGCGGAATGAACGGCAGCAGCACGCCCACCGCCGCGAACTGGGCGGCGAAGAGAAGGACGAAACGGGGTGCGGAAGATGTCACGGAGGAGGCCGCGCGCACCCTGCCGCGCGCCCTCGCCATGGACAAGTGCCGCGCAGCGTGCCACGGAAGCCCGCCCCCAATTTCCGGAACGCCGTCCGCGCATGTTCGAACCCAGGGTCCGCGCCGTCCTCGGCCCCACAAACACCGGCAAGACGCATCTCGCGATCGAGCGTCTGCTGGCGCATTCGTCGGGCATCATCGGCTTCCCGTTGCGCCTGCTGGCGCGCGAGAACTACGACCGCATGGTGGCGCAGAAGGGTGAGCGCCACGTCGCGCTCATCACCGGCGAGGAGAAGATCGTCCCGCCCGAGGCGAAGTGGTTCGCCTGCACGGTGGAGGCGATGCCGCTCGACCGCCCCGTCGAGTTCCTCGCGGTGGACGAGATCCAGCTCTGCGCCGACCCCGACCGCGGGCATGTCTTCACCGACCGGCTGCTGCATGCGCGCGGCATGGTCGAGACCATGTTCCTCGGTGCGGAGACCATCGCGCCGCTGCTGCGCCGCCTGGTGCCGCGCGCCGAAATCGAGACCCGGCCGCGGCTGTCGCAGCTGACCTATGCCGGGCCGGTGAAGCTCACGCGGCTGCCGCCGCGCGCGGCGATCGTCGCCTTCAGCGCGCAGGAGGTCTACGCCATCGCCGAGGCCGTCCGCCGCCGCCGCGGCGGCTGCGCCGTGGTGATGGGCCGGCTGTCCCCGCGCACCCGCAACGCGCAGGTCGCGCTGTACCAGAACCGCGAGGTGGATTTCCTGGTCGCCACCGACGCGATCGGCATGGGCCTGAACATGGACGTGGACCATGTCGCCTTTGCCGCGCTGTCGAAGTTCGACGGACAGCAGGCGCGGCCGCTGACGGCACAGGAAGCGGCGCAGATCGCCGGCCGCGCCGGCCGCGGCATGAAGGACGGCTCCTTCGGGACCACCGCCGATTGCCCCGCCATGCCGGAGGAGATGGTCGAGGCCATCGAAACCCATGCCTTCGAGCCGCTGTCGACGCTCGCCTGGCGCAATTCCGATCTCGATTTCACCTCGATCGACGCGCTGCTCGGCAGCCTTGCCGCCTCCCCGCCGCAGCAGGGGCTCGCCAAGGGCCACGATGCGGTGGACCACATCACGCTCGAGGCCCTGTCGCGGGACATGGAGGTGCGCAGCCTCGCCGACACCATGTCGCGCGTGCGGCTGCTGTGGGAAGCCTGCCAGGTGCCGGATTTCCGCAAGCTGGCGGATGACAGCCACACCAGGCTCTGCGCCAAGCTGTTCACGCACCTCGCGAAGGACGGCAGGCTGCCGCGCGACTGGGTGGCCTCCTCCCTCGCCGTGCTGGAGCGCACGGATGGGGACCTCGACACGCTGATGGCGCGGATCACCGCGATCCGCGTCTGGGCCTACATCGCCGCCCGCAACGACTGGCTCGACGATGCCGCCGGCCTGCAGGCCGATGCCCGCCGCGCGGAGGACATGGTCTCCGACGCGCTGCACGAGACGCTGACCGCCCGCTTCGTCGACCGCCGCGCCGCCCACCTCATCCGCAAGATGGACGAGGGCGAGGAGGAGCTGCTCTCCGCCGTCACCCGCCGCGGCGAGGTGGTGGTCGAAGGCCATCCGGTCGGCCATGTGAAGGGCTTCGCCTTCGAGCCCGACCCCGGCACGGTCGAGGAGGAGGAGCGCCGCGTCGTCCTGCGCGCCGCCCGCCGCGCCCTCGGCGCGGAAATCCCGCGCCGCGTGGCGATGCTGGAGGCCGCGAAGGACGATGCCTTCGCCCTGACCCCGACGCACAAGGTGACCTGGGCCTATTCGCACGCGCCGAACATGCCGGCGGGCCTCGGCGACATCGCCGAGGTGGCGAAGCTCAAGCCCGGCCCCGAGCCCTCCAAGCCGCAGATCGAGGTACTGGCGAGCGAGTTCCTCGACGGCGCCCAGCGCGAGCGCATCCGCGAGCGCCTGGCGACCTGGCTGGACGCGCTGATCAAGCGCGAGCTCGGCGCCGTCTTCGCCGCCGAGGCCAAGGCCGCCGAGGACAATACCCTGCGCGGCCCGGCCTTCCGCCTGCGGGAGGAGCTCGGCCTCGCCATGGGCCGCACCGACCCGGAGATCCGCCCGGATCTGCGGCAGAAGCTCAAGACCATCGGCATCCGCGCCGGGCGCTACGCGCTGTTCGTGCCGGAGGCGATGAAGCCCAAGGCGATGGCGCTGCGCGCGCAGCTCTGGTCGCTGCTGCGCGGCATCGAGACGCCGAAGCTGCCCGGCGGCGGGCTGATCGCCGTGCCGGCGCGCGAGGATTGGCCGCGCGGCTTCGCCGAAACCATGGGTTGGCTGCCCGCCGGCCCGGTGCTGCTGCGCCTCGATGTCGCGGAACGCATCGCCGGCGAGATCGGCCATCTCACCCGCCGCGCGCCAGCGCTGCTGCCGGGCGACCTTGCCAGCCGGCTCGGCGTGAAGGGCGACGTGCTCGGCCAGGTGCTGGATGCCATGGGCTTCCGCCTGCTGCCGGCCGAGGTGCTGGAGGAAGGCGCCTTCGGCCCGCCCGCGCCCGCCCGCATCGCCCATGCCCGCCCGCCGCGGCCGGATTTCCACCGTGGCCCGCGTCGCGACGCGCAGTCGCGCGGAAACCGGGAAGACGCGCAGTCGCGCCGGCAACGCGAGGACGGGCAGCCGCGTGGGCGAAGGGATGACGGCCCCGGCCGACAGGACCAGCCCCGTGGCCCACGGCGGGAAGACCGCCGTCCGCCGGGCCAGGAAGGCCAGGCCGCCGCGCCGGAAGGCACCGGCGCCGAGGGTGCCTCGCCCGGGCCGGGCGCCGAGTCCCCGCGGCCGCCCCGCCAGGACCAGCGTCCGCCGCGCGACCAGCGGGAGGGCCAGCGTCATGGTCCGCGCCAAGGCCAGGGCAAGGGCCCGCCGGGCGGCGAACGGGACCGCGACCGCGGTCCGCGCCGCCCGCGGGAGGATCGCGTCGCCCTGCCGCCCATGCCGCGCCCCGACAGCCCCTTCGCGGTGCTGGCGAATCTGCTGAAGAAGGACTGAGGTGGCGGAGGAGGGTCGCGACGTCCAGCGTCTCGACCTCTGGCTGTGGTGCGCGCGTCTGCGCAAGACCCGCGCCGATTGCGCCCGGATGGTCGAGGCCGGTGCCGTCCGCATCAATCGCCAGCCGACCGGCAAGGCCCATGCCCGGGTCCGACCGGGGGACCTGCTGACCATCGCCCAGGGCAGCGGGGATCGCGGGCGGATCCTGGTCTGGCGCGTCCTGGCGCTGGCGGAACGCCGCGGCCCGCCGGCCGAGGCCCGCGGCCTCTACGAAGACCTCTCGGGCGACACGGCACGCGACTGATACGAGCGGCACGAGTTCTTGCCACGTGCCGAGGTCGCGACGGGCACCTGGTCACCTTGCCTTGCAACGTGACCGGGGCTCCGGAACGCGGCCCGCCGGTGGTCCGGCGCAGCCAAGCGGACCGGAGGTTTGCGCCCGGCGTCCGAGGGCTCGAAAGCCCTCATGCCAACGGTCGCGAATGACGGTCGCTGGTATGAGACCGGCCGGCCTTTCGGCTGATTCGGTATCAGGATCCTGGTGTCGCGCGCAGCGGTCATGTCCCGGTTGGTGGTATCGGGGGCGCGGAGCGCGGGGCGCAGAGCGAAGCCCGTGGCTGGAGCGGTTTCCGTTCGCCTAGGCTCATGGCAACCGCTCCAGCCTTTTGTTTTCGCGAGCATCTTCACCCGATCGGGTGATTCCGCCCGATCGGGCTCTGCTCCAAGCGGAGCGGAGCGTCCCGTGCGGCGGCCGCCGTGATGTGGGCTCCGGCAGGATTGGGTTGCCGGGACCGACAACACCTGGCCTCGAACCGACCACGATGCCCGACGACAGCATGGCCTTTCGCGCGAGGCGAGCAATCGTGGCCAGCCAGCCGATAGGCTGGCCGGTACGAGCCATGTGCTGACAGTGGCTTGCGGGGCGGCGGGCCGCTCGCCATTTTGGGTGCGCCGCAACGTCTTGCCCCGGGGGGCCGTGCACCCGTGACCTACGTCGTCACCGAGAACTGCATCAAGTGCAAGTACATGGACTGCGTCGAAGTCTGTCCGGTGGACTGCTTCTACGTCGGCGAGAACATGCTGGTCATCCATCCGGATGAATGCATCGACTGCGGCGTGTGCGAGCCGGAATGCCCCGCCGAAGCGATCGTGCCCGACAGCGACGACCAGGCGACCGCCTGGCTCGAATTGAACCGGACCTATGCCGCGCAGTGGCCGAACATCACCCGCAAGGGCGAAGCGCCGCCCGATGCCGATGAATGGAAGGACAAGCCCGGCAAGAAGGAGCTGTTCAGCCCGAATCCCGGCTGACCTCCGGCCCCGGGGATGACGGGGAGGGATTTTTCCGCTATATGTTTCAAGCAGATGGCCGGGGCTGCCGTTCGGCGTGCCGCGGCCTCAGGCTTTTTCGGGCGGCCTCCGGTCCCGCGACCGCCGCGCGGCCGTGCCAAAGGGATGATCGCCGCGGCGACCGGCCAGGACCCGTCGCCGCGAGTTGGGGAGCTTAGCGCGCATGAAGGCACAGGCCCGCACCAAGGCCCAGACCGCCAAAGCATCCAGCAAGGCCGGCGGCGCCACGAAGGCGAAGGCGAAGCCCCCTGCCAAGGCGCCTGCCAAGCCCAAGGCGGTCGCCAAGGCCGCCAAGGTCCCGACCAAGACGGCCCCGAAGGCCAAGCCCGCCGCGAAGCCGGCGGCCAAGGCTGCCGCCCCGGCGCCGAAGGCCGCCGCACCCGTGCCCAAGCCGCCCGCCGCCGCCAAACCCACCATGCCCCTATCTACGAAGTCTGCCATGCCCGCCGCCAAGGCACCCGCACCGAAAGCCGAAGCCGTCCCGACGCCCGTTGCCGCGGCGGCGCCCGCCCCGCGCCCTGAACCGCCCCGTGCGATGACGCCGCCACCCGTGCCGCGTGGCGCGCCGGTTTCCCCGCCGCCGCCGACGCACCGGCCTGCCGCCTCCCCGCTGACCGCGGCCGCCGCCAGCCGCGCCGCCCCCCGCCCGAAGGAGGACTTCAAGGCCGGCGACCACGTCGTCTACCCGACCCACGGCGTCGGCACGGTGCAGGGCATCGAGACGGTCGAGGCCGCCGGCTACTCCCTCCAGGTCATCGTCGTGACCTTCGAGGAGAACCGGATGACGTTGCGCGTCCCGGTCAACAAGGCGGCCTCCTCCGGCCTGCGCAAGCTTGCGGCCGGCGCAAACATGCAGCAGGCGCTGGACACGCTGAAGGGCCGCGCGCGCATCAAGCGCACCATGTGGTCCCGCCGCGCCCAGGAATACGAGGCGAAGATCAACTCCGGCGACCCGATCCAGATCGCCGAGGTGGTTCGGGACCTGCACCGCAACGCCGGCCAGCCGGACCAGTCCTTCTCCGAACGCCAGATCTACGAGCAGGCGCTCGATCGCCTGGCCGCCGAGGTCGCGGCGATCGACAAGTCCGACAAGCCGGCGGCGATCGAGAAGCTGCTCACCTATCTCGGCAAGGCGGAAAAGGGCGAGAAGGCGGACAAGGCCGCGAAGGCGGAAGCCTGACCGCCGGCGTCAGGCCGGGCGGCGGGGTTCGCCGCGCTCCGCCCGGAGTCGCGCTTCCAGCGCCTGCAGCGCCTCCCAGTTGACGATGACAGCAGCCTTGTCGGGTGCGCTGGGCAGCAGGCGGCTCCGCCCCGCGAGGCCGGCCGCCTCCGTCTCCGCAAGGCCGAGCAGCGCCGCGAGGCGCGCGGGCAGGCCGGCTGCCAGTGCGTCGCCGGCGATGAAATCGGGATAGGCGATCTCGACATAGGCGCCGTGGCGGCGGAAGGCCTGCCGCACGAAGTCGCGCGCATCGAGGATGGCGCGCATCTCCCGCCCGGCGGCTGCGAGATCGGCGGTCAGGCGCAGTTCGCGCTCCGCCTCGGTCAGCGGCGCCAAGCGGTGATAGCCGCGGTGCTCGGCGATCAGGCGGCTGGCGACGCATTGCGCCGCGCTCTCGCGGACCAGGTGGATGACGGCGGCGCCCCGCGCGCTCAGCACGCGGCAGAGGGCGCTCTCGCCCGCTTCGCGCACCGGCCAGGACCAGATGCCGGAAAAGGCGCCGAGCGTGTTGTACATGATGTCGAGATGGGCGATCCGGCCCTCCTCCGCTGCGCGTGCCGCCAGGCTGTCGAGGAAGGCGTCGAGCATCGCCGCGATCTCGACACCGCGAAAGGCGAAGTCAGGATGTCCGGCGATCCAGCCGGCGGCGAAGCCCGGAAAGGGGGTCGGCGGCGGCGGCGGCTTGAACGCCTCTCCGAAGGAGCGCACGCGTCTGCCGGCGTTCAGCGCGGCGCCGAGGAACTTCGTCCCGCTGCGCTGGGTGGCGATGGTGACGAGCAGCGGGCGGTCCATGGCGTCGCATAGGCGCGGCGGACGGGGTCGGGCAAGCCCTCACAGGGGCGGACGGCGGGACGCAGTGCGTGCCGCGCTGCCCGGACCTGGCCCAGCGGCCACGGCGCATCGGTGCGTCCGGCGCGACGCCCGCCACGGCACCGCACCGCGTCCGCGCCGGCGATGCGGGGTTTCTCCGACCGGAAAAAAGGAAAGCCCCGGGGATCGCTCCCCGGGGCCTGCTCCGCCCTGCCAGCGGCAGGACTACTCCTGGCGCTGCCCCATGAAGGACAGCAGGAGCTGGAAGAGGTTGACGAAGTTCAGGTAGAGCGCGAGCGCGTCGAGCACGCTCCGCTTGCCGGCTTCCTCGGTGCCTTCCGCATAGGCATAGGCCAGGTAGTCGGTCTTGATCCGCTGGGTGTCCCAGGCGGTCAGGCCGACGAAGACCACCACGCCGATGATGCTGATGGCGAAGGCCAGCGCGGAGGAGGCGAGGAAGATGTTGACCAGGCTCGCGATGATGATGCCGATCAGGCCCATCATCATGAACGACCCCATGCGCGTCAGGTCGGCCTTCGTGGTGTAGCCGTAAAGGCTGATGCCCGCGAACATCGCCGAGGTGACGAAGAAGGTCGTGGCGATGGACTGGCCGGTGTAGCGCAGGAAGATGTTCGACAGGCTGGCGCCCATCGCCGCGGCGAAGAGCCAGAACAGCAGCTGCGCCGTGCCCTTGCTCATGCGGTTGATGCCGAAGGACAGGACCAGCACGAAGGCGAGCGGCGAGAGCATCGCGGCCCAGCCGAGGATTGTCGGCGAGACGACGCGCGCGCCGTTCGCGGCACGGCCCACCTGCCAGAACAGGTTCATGAGTTCCGGCGTGGACGCGATGACATAGGCGACGATGCCTGTCAGCAGCAGCCCCGAGGCCATCCAGTTGTAGACCCGGAGCATGTAGGACCGCAGCCCGGCATCGACGGCGGCCGCGTCGGCGGTCGCGACGCGACCCCAGCCAGGCGCACCCGTCGTGTATCGAGTGTCGGGACCAAAGGCCATGACGTTGAAGACTCCTCCTGTGGGGACAATTCCCCGGACCTGGAATATGGAGCTTTTTTCATGCCGATCAACGGGGGATTGCATCGCCCACCCTGAGCGGCACGCCGCCCCCGCCGGGCGGCGAGGGCGGACCGATGCACCGGCCGGACCCCGGCCGGCGCACCCCGGGATCACTGGTTCGCGGGTTCGACCGAGAGAGCCACCGCCTCGGCGATCGCGACATTGACCTGCTGGCCCGGACGGATCGTGCGGATGAAGGCCTGCATCTCCGGCGAGCGGACCGCGACGGTGCGCCGCACGCCGCGCGGACCGGTGAAGGTCACGGTGTTGTTCGTCGTGTCCACGCTGTTGACCGTCACGGTCGCGCGGGTGGTCGCCACGACGGCGCCGGCGGGGCGCTGGCCGGGCTCGCTGCGCGCCGCGGCGACGTCGATCTCGGCGGGCAGGCTCGTGCCGCGCGGCGTGAGCTGGACGGCCACCGCTTCCTCGAAGCGGAGGCGGACATGGTTGCCGCGGCGGATCTGGGCGAAATTCTGCACTTCCGGCCCGGCCGTCACCGTCACCCGGCCCTCGCTCGGGGTGCGGATGGTGACTTCGCGGGTGCGGGTGTTCACCCGCTCGACCACACCGACCGCTTCCTTGGCGGTGGACACCACGATCGGCGCCGGCGGGTTGACCGGCTGCGGCGGCGCGGAGGCGCAGGCGCCGAGGCCGAGCAGCGGCAGGGCGACGATCGCGGCGAGCTTCAGGCGCGCGCGGGGGGATTGCGACATGGCAGTTCCTCGGTGTGGCTTCGAGCCAGAGTGATTCCGGCCCGGCGACTGTAACGGAACCGGATGCGTCGCAGTAGGGGCCGCGATCATTCGCGGCCCGCCAATTCACTCGTTCCGCAGCAGAGGCGCCGGCCGGGCGCGCAACGCCAGTGCCGTGCCGGCATAGCCGAAGGCCAGCGTCAGCGCGGTGCAGGCGAGCACCGTGACCGCCAGCGTCGCGGGCAGGAAGGCCCAGTCCGCCCGCATGACGAAGCGCACCACCCCCCAGGCCGCCGCGGTACCGGCGGCGGCGGCGATCACCCCCGCCGTGGCGCCGAGCAGCCCGAATTCCACCAGGAAGGCCCGCCGGATCTGCGCCCGGGTGGCGCCGATCGTCTTGAGCACCACCGCATCGCGCACCCGCCGCCGCTGGCCGGCGGCCACCGCGCCGGCAAGCACCAGCGCCCCGGCGGAGAGTGTCAGGAAGGCGGTCGCCGACAGCGCGACGCCGATGCGCTCCAGCAGCGCGGCCACCTGCTCCAGCGCATCCCGCACACGGATACCGGAGATGTTGGGGAAAGCCTCGCTGATCGCGCGCAGCACGGCACCTTCCCGCGCGGCGTCCGACCGCACCGTGGCGATGTGCGTGTGCGGCGCTGCCTCCAGCAGCCCCGGCGAGGCCACCAGAACGAAGTTCAGCCCCAGGCCGCGCCATTCGATGTCGCGTAGATTGGCGATGGTCAGCGGGATGTCGCGACCGAGCACATTGACCGTGATCGTATCCCCCAGCCCGACACCCCAGCCGCGCGCCAGGTTGGCGTCGAAGGAGACCAGCGGCGCGCCGCTGTAGTCCGGCGCCCACCACTGACCGGCGACGACGCGCGTGCCCTCGGGCGGCGTCGCGGCGTAGGTCAGGCCGCGGTCGCCGCGCAGCGCCCAGGCGGTTTCCGGCGAGGTGCGCACCTGCTCCGCCGGAACGCCGTTCACCGCGACGATGCGGGCCCGCAGGGAAGGCACGCGCTTGATCTCGGTCACCGTCGGCTGCGCGGCGGCGACGCGGTCGAAATCCCGCGCCTGATCGGACTGGATGTCGATGAAGTAGAAGTTCGGCGCGGCCTCGGGCAGTTGCTCGGAGATCTGGCGGCGCAGGTTGCCCTCGATCAGCGCCACGGCGGCAAGCGTGGTGAGGCCGATGCCGAGCGAGACGAGGATCAGCGGCGTCGGCGCGCCGGGCCGGTGCAGGTTGGCAAGGCCGAGCCGCAGCGCCGGCCGCCGCACGCCGCGGAAGCGCCGCGCGAGGGCCATCAGTGCGAAGGCACCGAAGCGGAACAGCGCCAGCGTCGCCAGCGCCCCGCCGACGAAGAACATCGCGAAGGCACGGTTCTCCGCCGTGCCGATCACCAGCGCCGCCAGCGCCCCGCCGGCCGCCAGCGTAGCCGCCACCAGCGCGAAGCGTGGCCGCGCGCCGAAAGGCTGCAGCGTGTCGCGGAACAGCGCCGCGCCGGGGATCTCCATCGCCCGGCCGAGCGGCCACAGCGCGAAGGCGAGTGCCGTCAGCAGCCCGTAGAGCGCCGCAAGCCCGAGCACCTCCGGGTAGAGCGCGAGCCGCGGCGGCACCGGCAGCGCATCGGCCAGCACCGTCGCCCCCGCCGCCGTCAGCCCGAAGCCGGCCAGCAGCCCGATGGCAATGCCGACCAGCGCCAGCGCCACCACCTGCACGAGGTAGGTCGCGAAGATCACGCCGGGCGAAGCGCCGAGGCAGCGCAGCGTCGCGATGGTCCGCCCCCGCTGGTCGAGCCAGGTCCGCACGCCGGTGGCGACGCCGATGCCGCCGACGAGCAGCGCCGTCAGGCTGGCGAGCGTCAGGAAGAAGGCGGCGCGATCGACGAAGCGGTTGACCGCCGGCGCCGCCGCGTCGGCGGTGCGGACGCGCCAGCCATTCTGCGGGAAGGCGGCACGAAGGTCCCGGGCGAAGGCGCGGCGGTCGGCGCCCTCGGGCAGGGCGATGCGGTATTCCCAGGTGACCAGGCTGCCAGGCTGGATCAGCGCGGTCGCCGGCAGGTCGGCCATCGCGATCATGGCACGCGGGCCAAGGATCGCCGGGCTGGTCACCTTGTCCGGCTCGGTCGTGATCAGCCCGCGCAGGGTGAAGCGCGCCTCGCCGATGCGGATCTCCGCCCCCGGCGCGACGCCGAGACGATCCGCGACGACGCGCTCCACCGCGACCTCGCCCGGCGCGAGCCGGCCCGGCGGGTCGAGCACGAGTTCCCCGAACAGCGGGTAGAGCGCGTCCACCGCCTTCAGCTCGACCAGCGTCCGCTCGCCATCCGGCGCGACGGCCATGGCGCGCATCTGGGTGATCTGCGACAGGCGCGCCCCGCGCGCCGCGATCCAGTCGAGCGTCGCCTGCGGCAGCGGCCCCTGCTGGGAGGCGACCTCGACCTCCCCGCCCAGGATCCGCGCGCCATCGGCGGCGATGCCGGCCTCGACGCCGGCGCGCAGCGTGCCGACCGCGGTGATGGCGGCGACGCCGAGCGCCAGGCAGGCGAGCACGATGCGCAGCCCCTTGACGCCGCCGCGCAGGTCCCGCCGCGCGAAGCGCAGCGCCAGGGAGAGCGTCTTCATCTCAGCGCGCGCCATCGGACACGATCTGCCCGTCCTCGATGCGCACCCGGCGCTCGCAGCGTTCGGCGAGCAGCGGGTCGTGGGTGATCAGAAGCAGAGTGGTGCCGAACTGCTCGCGCAGGCCGAACAGCAGGTCCATGACATGCGCCCCCGTGCCGCGGTCCAGATTGCCGGTCGGCTCGTCGGCCAGCAGCAGATGCGGCCGCGCGACGAAGGCGCGGGCAAGGGCCACGCGCTGCTGCTCCCCGCCCGAGAGCTGGCCGGGATAATGCGTCAGCCGATGGCCGAGGCCGACCGCGCGCAGCGCCTCCTCCGCGCGGTCGAAGGCATCGGCGCGGCCGGAGAATTCCAGCGGCACGGCGACATTCTCGATCGCCGTCATGGTCGGCACGAGATGGAAGGCCTGGAAGACGATGCCGACATGCTCGCGGCGGAAGACGGCGAGCGCATCCTCATCCATGCGCCTCAGGTCATGGCCGGCGACGGTCAGCGTGCCGCCGGTCGGCCGGTCGAGCCCCGCGAGCAGCATCAGCAGCGAGGTCTTGCCGGACCCGGACGGGCCGACGATGCCGACCGCCTCCCCGGTGCCGACCGAGAGGTCCACGCCCCGCAGGATATTGATCTCACCCGCCTGGGCCCTCACCTTGAAGGCGAGCCCGGTGGCCGCGACCAGCGGCGTCCCGGCGGGCGCCCCGGCAGGGTCCGGGGCGTGGTGTGGAAGGGCATCCATGTCAGTTCTGTTTCCGCGGCTTCCAGGCCGATATGGGCGCCGCGACGCGATCCGCCAACTTTCGGCCTGTATCGGAGTGTTGCCGCTGCTGGCCGCTTCCCCCGCCGCGGCGCAGGAGGTCCGGCTGCTGATGCTGGGCGATTCCATCACCGCGGCCTACGGCCTGGCGCGCGGCCAGGGCCTGCCGGCGCGGCTCGAGGCCGCGCTGCGGGAGAAGGGCCATCAGGTCCGCATCATCGATGCCGGTGTCTCGGGCGACACCACGGCGGGTGGGCGGTCGCGGCTCGACTGGGCGCTGGCGGACCGGCCGCAGGCGGTGATCGTGGCGCTCGGCGGCAATGACGGGCTGCGCGGGATCGAACCCCGCGCGACGGAAGCGAACCTCGCCGCCATCCTCGATGCGCTGAAGGCCCGAGGCTTGCCGGCGATGCTGGCGGGGATGCTGGCGCCGCCCAACCTCGGCGCCGAGTACGGGCGGGAATTCGCCGCGACCTTCACGCGCCTCGCGCAGGCGCGGCCGGAGCTCGTCTTCTACCCCTTCCTGCTGGACGGCGTGGCGGGCAATCCGGACCTGAACCAGCCCGACCGAATTCATCCCAATGAAGCTGGCGTCGCGGAACTTGTCCGTCGCATGCTTCCTTCCGTGGAGTCGCTGCTGGCGCGAGTCCCGGCCGGCTGACAGGGTCGGGACCCCTGCCGCGAAGCTGAAGGGGGCAAGAGATGTTGCGCCTGTTCGTCGCCCTCACCCTGCCGCCCGAGCTGCGCTCGACCGTCGCGGGCCTGGCCGGCGGCATCCCGGGCGCGAAATGGGTGCCGGCCGAGAACTACCACCTGACGCTGCGCTTCATCGGCGAGATCGAGAACTGGCGCGCGCAGGAGGTGGACGACGCGCTCGCCGTCATCCGCGGCAATGCCTTCGACCTCTCCCTGCGCGGGCTCGGCACCTTCGAGAAGGCGGGGCGCATCCATTCGCTCTGGGTGGGGGCGGAGCGCAACGAGGCGCTGGCGCACCTGCAGGCGAAGGTCGAGACGGCGCTGCAGCGCATCGGCCTGGCGCCGGAGCGCAAGCGCTTCTCGCCGCACGTCACCATCGCGCGCACCGACCGGGCGCCGCCCGAGAAGGTCATCGCCTTCGTGCAGGGACACAACCTGTTCCGCGCGGCGCCGGTGCGGGTGGAACACTTCACGCTGTTCTCGTCCCGGCTCGGGAAGGAAGCCTCGGTCTACACGCCGGAGGTGGAATACGATCTGGCGCGCCGCGCGGCGGCGTGACGGGCGAAGGGGTTGGAGGGGTGCCGCCCCTCTCGATCCGGCATGCCCGCGGCTTGCGGCCCCCGCCCGCGGGCGGTAGTTGAATCGCGTGCCCCGCTTCCTGAGCCCCGTCGCGCGCCTGATCGCCGCGGTCCTGCTGCTGCAGGTGCTGCTGGCGCCGGCGCATTGCCTCGCCATGGTGGCGGCGCCGGCCGGGCTTGAGACGGTGGTCTGCGCGCCGGACGGCATGCGCACCATCCATGTCGGCCCCGACGGGCAGGAGATGCCGGCGCACGAGGCGAGCCAGGGCTTCTGCCTCGCCTGCCACGGACTGCCGCAGGCGATGATGCCGGATGCGCCGCGGGTGACCGGGCCCGCCTGGATCGCCACGCTCGTCACATGGCACGCGGCGCAAGCGAAGACGCTGCCGCCCGCCGCCCGCGCGCCCCCTTACCGCCCGACCGGTCCCCCCACGCTCTCCTGAGGCCGTTCCCGACGGGACGGCCACGCCAAGGCTTGCCGTTCCGCATCCTCAGGAGACGTCCTAAGCATGTTTCGACACGTTCTCGCGCGGCCGGTCGCCGCTGCGATGGCGCTATGCGCCACCACGCTGCCAGCCGCCGCCCAGTCGGCCGATTCCACCCCGAATGCCGCCACCCTGCCGCCGCTGCTTGTCAGCGCCCCGCGCATCGCGGGCAGCCTGACGCGACCGTCGAACGAACAGGCCGAAGAAGCCGCCCGTCAGGTGCCCGGCAATGTCTCGGTCGTGCCGGCGGAGGAATTCCGCGACCGCCCCGGCGTGACGACCATCCGCGACATGCTGCTCTATACGCCCGGTGTCTTCGCCGAGCCGAAATGGGGCGAGGATTCCCGGCTGTCGATCCGCGGCTCGGGCATTTCCCGCAACTTCCACCTGCGCGGCGTCCGCCTTTACCAGGACGGCATCCCGGTCAACCAGGCGGATGGCAGCGGCGACTTCCAGGAACTCGACCCTCTGACCTTCCAGCGCGTCGTCGTGCTGCGCGGCGCCAACGCCTTCCCGCTCGGCGCCAACACGCTCGGCGGCGCGATCAACTTCGTGACCATGACCGGCCGCTCGGAACCGGGCGCGCTGCTGCGCGCAGAAGGCGGGTCCTTCGGCTTCGCGCGCGGCCAGGCCGCCTTTGGCCTGGCGGGAGAGACCTACGACGCCTGGGCCACCGTCACCGGCATGACGCAGGAAGGCTTCCGCGACCACAGCGCCGGCCGGTCATACCGGGTCAATGCCAATGCGGCCTGGCAGTGGTCGGACATGGCGGAGACGCGCGTCTTCACCGCCTACAACAACATCTGGCAGCAGATCCCCGGCTCGCTGACCCGCAGCCAGGCGCTGACCACGCCGCAGATGGCCAATGCCGCCAATCTGCGCCTCGACTACATGCGCAACATCGAGAGCACGCGCATCGGCACGGTCACCGCGATCCGCCCGCAGGAGGGCGCGCTGATCGAGATCGGCGGCGGCTATGTGCGGCGCGAGCTCGACCACCCGATCTTTCAGTACATCGACAACCGCTCCGACGACTTCGTGCTGTTCGGGCGCACCACCATCGAGGGCACCGTCGCGGGGCTCGAGAACCGCCTGCTCTACGGTGCCAACGCCATGATCGGGCGGACGCTCAACCGCCGCTACGTCAATCTCTCCGGCCATGCCGGCGCGCAGACCTACGGGTCGGTCGACAACGCGACCAACCTCGACGCCTATGTCGAGAATGCGCTGACCGTCGCGCCGGGCCTGCAGGCGATCGCCGGCGCCTCGGTCGGCTGGGCGCGGCGCATCAGCGACGACGAGTTCCTGCGCGACGGCGACCAGTCGGGCAGCGGAAGCTGGAGCTGGGTCAATCCGCGCTTCGGCCTGCTGTGGCAGGCGACGCCGGCCGCCCAGGTCTTCGCCAACCTCTCCTGGGCCACCGAGCCGCCGACCTTCAGCGACCTGATCGCCCTGGTGCCGCAGGGCGGCTTCTCCCGCCTCGATGCGCAGCGGAGCATGACCGCCGAGATCGGCACCCGCGGCGGGACCGCGGAGGTCTCATGGGAGGTGGCGCTCTACCGCGCCTGGATCCGCGACGAGATCCAGCTCTTCACGCTCGGCCAGGGCACCTCCTACGCGCTGAACGCCGACCGCACCATCCACCAGGGCATCGAGGCGGCGGTCGCCTGGACCTTCCTGCGCAACCTGGCCAGCGAGGACGACCGGCTGACCCTGACCCAGGCCTACACCTTCAACGACTTCCACTTCGACGACGACGCGGCCTTCGGCGACAACCAGCTTCCCGGCGTGCCGCGGCATCTCTACCGCGCGGAGCTGCGCTACCGGCATCCCTCCGGGGCCTGGGTCGCGCCGAACCTCGACTGGGTGCCGCAGGCCTACTACGTCGACAACGCCAATACGCTGAAGACGGACGCCTATGTCCTGCTCGGCCTGCGCGCCGGCTGGGATTTCCCCGGCGGCCTTTCGGCCTTCGTCGAGGCGCGCAACCTGGCGGACACGAAATACATCTCCTCCGCCTCGGTCGCCATCAGGGCGACCACCGCCTCCGAGCTCTTCGAACCCGGCACCGGACGCTCGGTCTATGCCGGCCTCCAATACCGCTTCTGACACGAGGAAACGCATCATGCGAAAGACCCTGCTCGCGCTGCTCGCCACGGCCGCGCCGGCGCTTCCCGCCGCGGCCCATGTCACCCTCGACCCCGCCCAGGCCGCGCCGCATGCCTATGTGCGCGCGGCGCTGCGCGTGCCCCATGGCTGCGGCACCGCCGCCACCACGCGGCTGACCGTCCGCCTGCCCGAAGGCGTGACCGGCGCGCGGCCCATGCCCAAGCCGGGCTGGACGCTCGTCCTCACGCCGCACGGGGACGCCGGCACGCCGACGGCCCATGGCGCAGCGCGGGAGCTTTCGGCCATCACCTGGGAAGGCGGGCGGCTGCCGAACGAGCACTATGACGAGTTCGTCCTGCGCTTCCGCGCCCCGGACCAGCCCGGCGCGACGCTGTGGTTCGCCGTGCGGCAGGAATGCGAGGGCGGTGCCGTGACCGACTGGGCGGAGGTTCCGGCCGAGGGCCGCCGCATCTCCGACTACCGCCATCCGGCCGCCTCCCTGCGCCTCGCCCCCCGCTGAGCCCGGAGGTCCCCATGCGCAACATCCTCGCGGCGGCGGCCATGGCACTGCTCGCCGCCACCCCCGCCCCGGCCTGCGATTCGGAAGCGATGAGCGCCGAGCTCACCGCGGTCTGCCGCGGCGCCTTCGCCCCGGCCGCGGAATGGGCGGGCGCGGTGCGCGCCCAGGCCGACGCAGCCGAGGCTGCGGCACTCGACCGCGCGCTCCTGCTCGCCCGCGAAGCCTGCGACAGCGGCGATCCCGCCGCCGGCGCCCGGGAAGCGGCGCGCATCGCTCGCCTGGCCGGGCGCATCGAGGCCCGCATCGGCGCCACCGCGCCGATCTGGCCGGACCGACTTGCCTCCAACTGACCGAACGGAAGGAACACCATGTCCGACATCACCCGCCGCGCCGGCCTCGCCATCGCGCTGACCCTCGCCACCCTGCCCGCGCTCGCCCACGACTACACCGCGGGCGATATCGCCATCGGGAATCCCTGGACCCGCGCCGCCAGCGCGAACGGCAACGGCGCCGGCTTCATGACGCTGCGCAACCGCGGCACGCAGCCGGACCGGCTGCTGTCCGCCGCCAGCCCGGCGGCCCGCGTGGTCGAACTGCACACCCATGTCCGCGAGGGCGACGTGATGCGCATGCGCCCGGTCGCCGACATCCCGGTGCCCGCCGGCGGAATGGCCGAACTCCGCCCTGGCGGGCTCCACGTCATGCTGATCGGCCTGACCGCGCCGCTGCAACAGGGCGCCCGCGTCCCGCTGACGCTGCGCTTCGAGCGCGCGGGGGACGTGCAGGTGGAACTCACGGTGGAATCCGCCGGGGCGCGCGGCCCGGGCCACCACTAAGAGCCCGTTGGGAAGCGCGCCTCGCGGCGCGTTTCCCGGTCCGGCAGCAGCCCGCACCCCCACCCGGCCACCCGTTCCAGGATGCTGACGTGGGTGGCCGGGTTGGGGGCGCGGGCCGCTACCGGACTTTCCAAACGGTCTCCGAGCCATGGAAGACGGGCCTGGCGCCGTGATGCCCGCCGATGCGCGGGGATTGCGCGCCAGGCACCGGCCGGCCAGATTGCCCTGCAGGCGCGGACAACCTCCCCACCGGAAGGACCCGCGCGCCGATCGGAGCGTCCCGACCCCGGCAGGCCCGAACGAGGGGATCTTCCTCGGCGCGCCGGCGTGTCGTGGTCCGCCGGGCGGGGTGGAACGTCCAAATCCTTTCGTCGTCGCGGCCTGGCGCGGATGCCCCCGGCCGCAGGCCCTTGCCACCACGGATCCGCACCGCCCCGCCGGGCCGTGCGCCAGGAGAACGCTGCACGATGAGACGCTGGGTGCCCTTCGCGGTTGCCATCTTCATGCTGACGCCCTTCGCCCTCTGGGCCGGCTTCTCGATGGCCGGCCTGGGCGGCGGGCTGCAGAACGTGATGACCTCTCCCGACGGCCTGGTCCTCACCCTCGCCTCGCTGCCGCTCGCCGGGCTGTTCTGGATCCAGAACCTCCGCCAGATCGGCGATTCCATCGACACCCCGTCGCGCCTGCGCAGCGCCGAGCGCCTGACGCGCTCGCTGCCCCTGGCCATGCTGGCGATCGGCGTCGGCGGCCTCGCGTGGATGAGGAGCGTCGGGAGTGACGGCACCTCGCTGCTGCTGACCGCCGCCGGCGTGCTGGCGATGGCCGGCTTCGGCTGGCTCGCCGCGCGCGCGCCGGCCCTGCCGGACGGCGAGGCCTCCCCCATGCCGGCAAGCGATCCCCGGGAGGGCGAGCGAAGCGCCGAGGCCTTCCTGTGGTTCGTTCTCAACCTGGTGCTCGTCACCGGGAGCCTCGCGGTACTGTGGACGCCCCTCGTCATCCTGTGGGTGGCGGTGGGGCTGGTGCCGGTCGTCTTCGTGACGCTGATGTCCGTCGCCGCCTGGGGCTGCCGCCAGGCCTGATCGCCGGCGCGCAAGGGCTCCGCCGCCCAGAACGCGCACGACACCGGCTTCGCCCTCGGCGGGCCGGCATGCTGCGCGGGGCCGGCGGGGCGACCGCGCGCGAAGCCAAGGCTCCGATACCGAGTCAGCCGAGAGGCTGGCCGATATCGGCCCCTTGTCAGGATCCTGCTGCCAGGGTCCCGCCGTCCCCGCTGGTGATCCAGCGGACTTCGCGAGCGGGACGCTGGACAGGCTTCAGTCGAACGGCTGGGACGCAGCGCTCACGGTCGCTTCCGACCGCCAGAAGGAAAAGGCGAAGCCGGCGGCAAGGGAAAAGTTCCACTCGCTGCGGAAGAGCGGGCTGCCGGCATTCGCCGCGCCGGAGAAGTTCTCGATCCGCCCGCCGGCGACGACCGAAAGGCGCTCCGTCAGCGGCAGGCGATAGGAGACCGACAGCCGCGATCCGACATAGCCCGCCTGCGCATTGTAGGCCGCACGGTCAGGTCGGGCGAATTGCGGGTCCACCTGGTAGAAGTAGTCGGTGTAGCGGTCCGTCCCGAACACCACGCCCGCCGAGAGCCGCAGGCGCGCGAAGGGCGACAGGAAGTTCACGTGCTCGTAGGCGATGTCCGGGGCGAAGGTGAAGCCGCGGAAGGAGACCGAGGTCCAGTCGGTCGAGAACACCGCCCGCACCGGCGTGTCGAGCACGATGCGCCGCGGGCTGGCCTCGTCCTCCCCGCGCCAGAGGGTGAAGCGCAGCGTCGGCCCGATCTCCCCCAGCCAGTCGAGGTCCGGCATGCCCTCCCGTGCCCGCACGTCGGAGGATTGCGCGCTGAACCCGCCGGAGGCGCTGAGCGACAGCTCGATGCCCTGCGCCAGCCCGGCGCGCGCGCGCAGTCCGGACTCGTCGCTGCGCAGCACCTCGCCACGGTAGATGAGGTAGGGGACAAGCAGCCCGCGCCAGCGGTTCTGGTCGGAGGCGGGATAGGCCGGCGTATTGCCGCCGCCGCCGGCGACGCCGATCTCGAGCACCGGCAATTGCTGCGCCTGGGCCGGCAGCGCCGCGCAGGCCAGGAAAATCGGAAGGACGGAGCGGCGGATCATGAGCGTTCCGCCACCAGAAGCACATTCGGCAGCGGCGTGCCAGCCCAGCAGGGTGTCTGCCGGACGGCATATCCCGCCGCCACAAGTGGCACGATGAGGGTGGCGAGAGGACGCGGCGCCACCGCCCCGGCACGGCCGCGATCCCCGCCGAGCAGCCGACGCACGCGCTCCATCGCGAAGCCGAAGGCGCTGCGCCAGCCGCGATCGGGATCGAAGGCACGGATCAGGATGCGGCGCGGCGCGGCGGCGATGACGCGCGCGAGCAGCATATCCTGCGCGGTGGGGGGCATCTGCAGCAGCACGTCGATGATCAGCACGCTGTCGCAGGGCGGGATGCCGGCCCGCGCCAGGTCGGCGACCGCGAAGCGGGCCGGCAGGCCGTGCGCGGCGCCCTCGGCGAGCGCGACCTTGCGCGCGTCGATGTCGAGGCCGGTGACGCGCCCCGCCACGCCGGCCAGCAGCAGCGCGATCGCGAGCTGGCCACGGCCGCAGCCGAGGTCGAGGACATGACCCAGGTCGGGCATGGCGACCAGCACGGGAACGACGGGATCGCCGCGCAGCTTGCCGCGGACGAAGCCCTGGGTCACGCGGCCGGGGTAACGGGCGGCGACGGTCGAAGGAAGGTCGGGGGGAAGGGAACTTCCCCCCGAGCCCCCCAACCTTCTTTGGCGATCGGGAACCGACATCAACGGCCGGTGCCAAAGGCACGTAGAAGGGAGGGGGTGCGGGGGAGGTTCGCCTCCCCCGCCCTTCGCCTCACAGATCCTTCAGGACGGCCCACAGGTCGTTCTTCGCCTCGAACCCGATCCCCGGAACCTCCGGCATGCGGATGCGCCCGTCCACCACCGGCGTATCGCTCGCGAAGCCCCCGAAGGGCGCGAAGACCTCCGGGTAGGATTCATTGCCCCCGAGCCCCAGGCCGACCGCGATGTTCAGCGCGAACTGGTGCCCGCCATGCGGCACGCAGCGCCGCGGCGACCAGCCGTGCCGCGCCAGCATGTCCAGCGTGCGGAGGTATTCCACCAGCCCATAGGACAGCGCCGGATCGAACTGCAGGATGTCGCGGTCCGGCCGCAGCCCGCCATGGCGGATCAGGTTGCGCGCGTCCTGCATCGAGAACAGGTTCTCGCCGGTCGCGAGCGGCGGTGCATAGTGCTCGGCGAGCGTCGCGTGGGTCGCGTAGTCCAGCGGGTCGAGCGGCTCCTCGTACCAGCGCAGCTTCAGCGGCTCGAACGCGGCGCCATAGGCCAGCGCCGCATGCAGCCCGAAGCGGCCGTTCACATCCACGGCGAGGCGCGACCCGTCGCCATCGAGCAGCTTCAGCACCGCCTCGATGCGCGCGAGATCCTCCTTCAGCGCGTCGCGGATCGGCGTGCCGGGAGCGCCGCCGATCTTCATCTTCACCGTGGTGTAGCCGAGGCCGAGGTAGCGCTTCATCTCCTCGACCAGCGCATCGACGCCCTTGCCGGGGTAGTAGTAGCCGCCCGCCGCGTAGATCCATGCCGACTCATCGGCCTCGCCGTCGCGGAAGCGATCCGCGAGCAGGCGCCACAGCGGCTTGTCCTCGAGCTTCGCCGCGGCGTCCCAGAGGGCCATGTCGAGCACGCCGACCGCAACCGAACGTTCGCCATGCCCGCCCGGCTTCTCGTTCCTCATCATCGCGGCCCAGGCGCCGGCGACGTCGAGGCTGCCGTCGGCCGCCGTCAGCTCGCCCTCGGTGCACGCTTCAAGGCGCGGGATGAAACGCTCCGCCAGCAATCCGGGCTGCGCGTAGCGGCCGTTGGAATTGAAGCCGTAGCCGGTGGCGCGCTTGCCGGCCCCGTCCTCGACCGTGATGGCGACGACGCTCGCCGTCATCTTCGAGAAGTCGATATAGGCGTTCGCGATCGCGCTGCTGATCGGCACCACGCCCTGGCGGACGGAAGCGATGCGCATGGGGATGGTCCTCCTGGCTGGGGCCGGAGGTTTCGTACAGGCGGCCGCCGCGCCGCGCAAACCGCGGCGCTTGCCTGTCGCACGGCCTGCCTTAGTGTCCTGCCCGCGAAGTCCGAGGCATCGGCAGCGGACGGAACGGAAAGGCGGGCCACTGACGACAATGCGTGGTGGCCGGAGAACGAAGCCCGCAGGACTTCGGAATCGGGACAATGGTGTCCCGCCACCCACGCCCCGGAGCCTGGCCATGACGACGACACGCCCCCTGCACGGCACGACGGCCGCGGCACGATGAGGAAGATCGTCGTCGGGGTCGCGGCGCTGGCCGCGGTCGGCGTGGTGGCCGTCGTCGCGACCATCGCGCTGCGGGGCGGCGGCATGCCCGCCACCGACCGAGGCGTCGAGGCCGAGCTGCGCCAGGCGGTCGAGCAGCTCCGCCCCTTTCCGCAGCGCATCGACGAGGCCACGGAACTGACCGACGCGCGTGCCGACGGCCGGACCATGACCTATGTCTATCGCCTGACGGTGTCGGACACCTTCGACCAGGCGGCACAGCGGGCCCGCCTGGAACAGGCCGCCTGCGGCAACCCCGCGATGCGCGCCGCGATCCGCGACCACGGCGTCGCCTTCATCTACGAATACCGAGCCTTCGCGGACCCCGCGCGCATCGAGGCCCGCTTCACCGTCGACCGCTGCGGCTGATCGGCGCGGCTCAGACCGCCTTCGCCGTCTTCAGCGCTGCGATCTCGGCTTCGCTGAAGCCGAATTCCGCCAGCACTTCATCCGTATGCTGGCCGCGCTCCGGCGTCGGCTCTTTCGCGCAGTCCACGCCGGCGATCTGCATCGGCGCGCGCACCACGTTCAGCGCGCCGAGGCGCGGGTGCTGCACCGTCATCTCGATGCCGAGGTGCTTCACCTGCTCGTCCGCGAAGACCTGGTCCATGGAATAGACCGGGCCGCAGGGCACGCCTTCCTTGTTGAACTTCGCCACCCAGTTGGCCGAGGTGTCGGTCTGCGTCACGCGCTCGATGATCGCGTTGACCTTGTGGCGGTTCTGGCTGCGCAGCTTGTCGGTGGCGATGTCGGGGTCCTTCGCGTCCTCCTCGATGCCCAGCACCTTCACGATGCGATCCCACATCACCTGGCCGCCGCCGGCGATGTTCACGCTGCCGTCCGCTGTCTTGAACAGGCCGGTCGGGATGGTGGTCGGGTGGTCGTTGCCGGCCTGCTTCGGCACCTCGTGCCCCATGGTCCAGCGCGTGGCCTGGAAGTCCATCATGGCGATCATGGCTTCCAGCAGCGAGACATGCACCCAGCGGCCCTTGCCGGTGACTTCCCGCTCCAGCAGCGCGACCATGATGCCAAGCGCGCAGTAGAGGCCGGCGGTCAGGTCCGCGACGGGAATGCCGGCGCGCACCGGCCCCTGGCCGGGAAGGCCGGTCACCGACATCAGCCCGCCCATGCCCTGGGCGATCTGGTCGAAGCCCGGGCGCTTCGCATAGGGCCCGTCCTGCCCGAAGCCGGAGATCGACCCCAGCACGATGCGCGGATTGATCGTCGCCAGCGCGTCGTAGTCGATGCCGAGGCGGGTCTTCACGTCGGGGCGGTAGTTCTCCACCACCACGTCCGCCTTGGCGACCATGCGGCGGAAGGCGGCCAGACCCTCGGGCGACTTCAGGTTCAGCGTCATGCCACGCTTGTTGCGGTGGACATGCTGGAAGTCCGGCCCGTCGCGCTCGCCGCCCAGGCCCTTGCCGGTATCGACCTCGTCCGTTGCTTCGATCTTGATCACATTGGCGCCCCAATCGGCAAGCTGCCGCACGCAGGTGGGGCCGGACCGCACGCGGGTCAGGTCGAGCACGGTGAAGCGGGACAACGGCATCATGGTCTTGGGTCCTCCGGTCCCGCTTCTGTTGGCACCGCGGCAGCGGATCGGCAAGACACCCGCTTGACGGCCCGGCCCGGCACGCTACGCCTTGCGCGACACAAACCGGGACGGAGCGCCATGAGCGACGATCTGCTGCACGAGGTCCGGGAGGGCGGCATCGCCTGGACCACCTTCAACCGCCCGCAGGCCCGCAACGCCATGCTGTTCGGCATGTACGAGCGCCTGCAGCAGCTGGCCGACGAGATCAGCGCCGATCCCGCCATCCGCGTCTGGGTGCTGACGGGTGCCGGCGGCAAGGCCTTCGCCTCGGGCACCGACATCAGCCAGTTCCGGGAATTCAAGACGGCCGAGGACGCGCTGAACTACGAGGCGCGGATCGACAAAGTGCTCGGCGCGCTCGAGAACTGCCAGAAGCCGATCATCGCCGCCATTGCCGGCGCCTGCACCGGCGGCGGCCTCGGCATCGCCGGCTGCTGCGACCTGCGCATCTGCGACACCGGCGCGCGCTTCGGCCTGCCGATCGCGAAGACCCTCGGCAACATTCTTAACATGCACAATTTCGCGCGCTTCCATGCGCTGGTCGGCCCGGCCGCGATCGCCGAGATGATCATGACCTCCCGCCTGTTCAGCGCGGCCGAGGCCAAGCATATCGGCCTGGTCTCCGAGGTGCTGGAGACGCCGGACGCCGTCGCCGCGCGCGCGATGGAACTCGCCACCACCATGTCCACCCTCGCGCCGCTGACGCTGCGCGCGACCAAGGAAGCGCTGCGCCGCCTGCGCCGTGCGACCAGCGAGGTCGAGGGCGATGACCTGGTGACCATGTGCTTCACCAGCGCCGACTTCCAGGAAGGCGTCGATGCCTTCCTCAACAAGCGCGCGCCGAAGTTCCAGGGCAAGTAGCCGCTTCCCGGGCGGGCGCGCGCGTGCCCGATGACCGGAGCGCCGGAGGGCGCGCAGGTCCCGATCGGCCGCGCCAACGCAACGCCCGCCGGCCAACCGAGGGGAAACACCATGACCATCCGCATCACCCGCCGCGCGCTGGGCGCGGCCACCCTGGCGCCGCTGCTGCCGGCCCCGGCTCTCGCCCAGGCCTATCCGAGCCGCGCCATCACCCTGCTGGTCGGCTTCGCGCCGGGCGGGGGCACCGACATCATCAGCCGCTTCCTCGCCCCCGTGCTGCAGGAGGAATTCGGCCAGACCATCGCGGTCGAGAACCGGCCCGGCGCTTCCGGCACGCTCGCCGTGCTGGCGATGTCCCGTGCCCGGCCGGACGGCTACACCATGCTGATGACGACGATCAGCGCCTCGGCCGTGGTGCCGCCGCTGATGAACCCGCCGCCCGTCGACATCCGCCGCGACCAGACCGCCGTGGTGCATGCGGCGACGGTGCCGCTGGTGGCGGTAGTGCCGGCCAATTCGCCGTCCCGGACGCTGCCGGAACTGCTGGAACGCGCGCGGCAGAATCCCGGGGTGCTGAACTACGCGTCCTCCGGCGTCGCGACGCAGCAGCACCTGGCGGCGGAACTCCTCGCCTCCCAGGCGCGGGTGCGGATGACGCATGTGCCCTTCCGCGGCACCGGCCAGGCGGTGAACGAGATCCTCGCCGGGCGCATCGACCTCGCCATCGACACCTTCCCGACCTACCTGCCGCATATCCGCGCCGGACGCGTGCGCGCGCTGGCGGTGACCATGCCGCAGCGCGTCGAATGGCTGCCCGAGACGCCGACAGTGGCGGAACTCGGCTTCCCCGGCTTTGACGCGGTCGTCTGGTACATGCTGATGGCCCCGCCCGGCACCCCGCAGCCCATCGCCGACCGCTGGGTCGCCGCGGTGAACAAGGCCTATGCGAACACCGACCTGCGCCGGCGCATCAGCGATGCAGGGTTCATCATCGGCGGCGGCACGCAGCAGGATGCGGCGACCATGCTGAACCGCGACGCCGACCGCTACGCGGAACTGGTGCGCAACGCCAATATCCGGCTCGACTGACCGGCGCTATCGTGGCGCGCCGCCCTCCGGGAGACGCGCCATGACCCTCGATCGCCGCAGCCTTCTCGCCGCCCTGCTCGCTGCGCCCGCCGTGGCGCACGCGCAGGGCAGCTTCCCGAACCGCCCGGTCCGCATCGTCGTGCCCTTCGCCGCCGGCGGCATCATCGACGTGGTGGCGCGGATCATCGCCGAGCCCCTGTCGCGCAGGCTCGGTCAGCCCATGGTCATCGAGAACACGCCGGGGGCAGGCAGCACGATCGGCGCCCGCGCCGTCGCCCGCGCGCCGGCCGATGGCCACACCCTGCTGCTCAACGGCGCGGCGCATTCCGTCATCCCCGCCCTCTTTCCGGATGCGGGCGTCGATCCGGTGACGGATTTCGCGCCCGTCGCCCTGCTCGGCGAGCAGCCCTTCGTCGCCGCGGTGCATCCCTCCGTGCCGGCGACCGACGTGCCTTCCCTGCTCGCCTGGCTGCGGTCGAGGAATGGCGACGCCACCTTCGCCACCACCGGCATCGGCGCCGCCTCCCACCTGGCGGGGGAGTTGCTGAAGAAGCTGGCCGGCGTCGATTTCACCATCGTGCAGTACCGCGGCACCCCGGCGGCGGTGACCGATTTCGTCGCCGGCCGCGTGGAGTTCATGATCGACAGCCAGACGCTGCTCGCGCCGATGATGCAGGACGGCCGCGCCCGCGGAATCGCGGTGACCACCGCGCGACGATCGCGCCTGCTGCCTGACCTGCCGACGCTGCAGGAAAGCGGCATTGCGGGATACGAAACCTCCTCCTGGCAGGCGCTCTACGCGCCGGCGGCGACACCGCCCGAGGTCGTGCGGCTGGTCTCCGCCGCGACGCTCGAGGTACTCGCGGACCCGGCGGTGCAGCAGCGCTTCACGGAACGCGGCGTGGAGCCGCGCCCCGGCGACGGCGCGGCGCTGCGCAACGTGCTGAAGGCGGAAATGAACCGCTGGTTGCCGATCCTTCGCCCGGCCGGGGCGCGCGCGGGCTGACGCCGATTGCAGTTGCTTTCGGGGGGCGGAGGGTCCATATCCGTGCCGTCACCTCGTCCGGTCCGCTTGTCGGACCCGCTCTCCGTGCCTTCCCTATGGTTGAGCCTCAGCGATGGCTGGCCCGTCGCGCTGTTTTGCGCGCCGGCAACACCGTCGTGCGGTAACGCGCGTCGGCAACGCCAGTGCGCATGTCGCGCGCCGGCAACGCTCAACCCGGAGACATCGGCATGAGCATCGGTACCGTTAAGTGGTTCAATGCGACCAAGGGCTACGGCTTCATCCAGCCTGAGGACGGCGGCAAGGACGTTTTCGTCCACATCAGCGACGTGCAGCGCTCGGGCCTGAACGGCCTCAACGAAGGCGACAAGGTCGAATTCGAGCTGCAGCGCGGCCAGCAGGGCAAGGTTTCGGCGGGCAATCTCCGCCTCGCCTGATCCCGACGGGGGCGGCCTTCGGGCCGCCCTTTCACTTTCAAGACCCCGGAGCACCCCAGTGGCACGCAAGCCGAACTACGGCCAACAGCGCGCCGACGTGAACCGGGCCAAGCAGGCCAAGAAGGAAGCCAAGCTGCGCGAACGCGAGGAAGCGGTCGCGAAGCGCAAGGCCACCGGACAGGACGGCGAGCCCGACACCGAGGCCCAGCAGGACGCAGAGCCCGCGCGCGACTGACGCAGCGCGGAGGAGAGACAGACATGGCCGCGAAACCCGGCAGCAAGTCGAACTTCGTGCTGTTCGACGTGTTCTACGAAGACGGCAGCCGCCGTTCCAACCGCAAGGTCCCGGCCGAGATCCTCGGCGGCCTCGACGGTGACGCGCCCGCGCGCAAGGTCATCGAGGAACAGGACAACGAGATCGCCAAGGCCTCGGGCAGGCCGGCACTGGCGATTTCGCAGCTCGTCCGCGCGGGCGGGAAGAAGAAGTAAGGTCGGGGGAGGAGAACCTCCCCCGAGGCCCCCTCCCTTCCTTGGCTATTCCGCTGCGCGGGCCTGGTTGGCCAGCAGGGGCACGATGCCGGGAAGGATAGAACCCTCCCAGAGCTGCGCCAGCAGCGCCTTGGCCTGGGCGGCGCCGATGGCGTCGGAGGTCAGTTCCAGGAATTTGTCGGACAGGTCCTGGTCCGTCAGCGGCGCGTCGGGGTCGCCCTTGCGCGTGTGCTGGTGGCGCTTCAGCACGCGGCCGTCCTTCAGCCTGATCTCCACCTTGGCGGAGCGCTTGGACGGGAAGGCCGCGGCGCATTCCGGGTCGAGCGCCACGCTCACCTTCGCCATCAGGGCGCGGATCGCCGGGTCGGTCAGCCGCGCGGGCTCGAAGGCCGCCAGCCGCACCCCCCCATGCAGCAGCATCGTCGCCACCGTGAACTGCGTCGAGAAGCGGCAATCCTGCTCGGTCTGCGCAGTCGGGCGGTCGCAGACCTCCTTCGTCGCCTTGTAGCCGCCGACGGCGACGGCAACGACGTCCTCAGGCTTGAAGCCGTTCTCCAGGTGCAGGTCACGCACGGCGTCGAGCGCGGCGAAGATATGCCCGCAGCAGCCGTGGTTCTTGAAGGTCATGTCGGTGATGGCGAAGGGCTGGCCGATCTTCGCCAGCGACCTCTCCCACTTGCCGGTGTCCTCGCTGGTCGCCGCCGCGAAGCCCGCCGGGCCGTGCAGCACATCGAGCGCGCCAGTCATGCCCTTCGCCGCGGCCATCGCCGCGAGCGCCCCGGCCTCCGCCGCATGGCCCGGGTGGAGCGGCTTCGACATGCCCTCCCCGCGGAAGGCCTGCTGCAGCCCGCTCGCCATGGTGGCGGCGGTGGCGATGGCATGCGCGGTGCGCTCCGCGTCGCAATCCAGCAGCACGGCAACCGAGGCGGCGGCGCCGAAGGTGCCGACCGTGCCGGTGGTGTGCCAGAAATCATAATGCGAGGGCTGAACGGCCAGGCCGATGCGGCAGGACACCTCATAGCCCGCGGCCAGCGCACGCAGCAGCATGTCCATGTCCGCCCCGCGCGCCTGCGCCGCCGCCAGCGCCGCCGCGATGGTCGGGCAGCCGGGGTGATAGACGGCGTAGCGGTAGATGTCGTCGAACTCGACCGTGTGCGACGCCGTGCCGTTCAGCAGCGCGGCATGGCGCACCGGGACGCGGCGGCCCGACACGTAGCAGACGGCACCGCCACCGCCGCGCGTCTCGTCCTCCAGCGCGGCCGACATCAGTGTCGCAGGCGGGCGCCAGGCGCCGGCCAGCAGGGCGGCGAACCAGTCCACCAGCGCGCGTCGCGCATGCCGCGCGACATCGGCTTCGAGCGGGCGCGACCGCCAGGTGGCGGCATGGTCGGCAAGGACGAGAAGCGGGTTCGTCATGGCTTGCTGCTCACGCGTTGCCGCGCAGCACCTCCTTGTTGATGACGACGTCGGGGTCGAGCTGACCCTTGAAGTGCGCGATGATGCTCTCCGCGCAGGACAGGCCCATGCGCCGCGTGGACTGCTCCGTCGCCGCCGCGGTATGCGGCGAGACGACGACATTCGGGAAATCGAGGAAGGGCAGCCTGGTGGTGACGGGTTCCTCCCAGAACACGTCGAGCCCCGCGGCGCCGAGATGGCCCGACCTCAGCGCGGCGGTCAGCGCCGCCTCGTCCACCAGCGTGCCGCGCGCGGTGTTGATGTAGGCCGCGCCCGGCTTCATGGCCGCGAGAAAGGCGCCGTTCACCATTGCCCGCGTCTCCTCGTTGGAGGGGCAGTGGGTGGTGACGATATCCGCCTCCGCGAGTCCTTCGTGCAGCACCTTCACCGGCCGGAACCCCGCGCCCTTGATGGTGTTCTGGGGAATATAGGGGTCGTGGACCAGCACCTCCATGCCGAAGGCGGCGCAGAGCCGCGCGACGCGCCCGCCGATCCGCCCGAAGCCGACCACGAGGACCTTCAGCCCGGCGAGGTCGAGGGTGCGCAGCGACGGCTTCGGCCCCCAGTCGAGCGCGCGGGTGTTGCGGTCGTAGTCGATGGTCCGCCGCGCCGTGGTCAGCATCAGCATCATCGCGTGCTCGGCGACCGAGACGGCGTTGGCGTCCGGTGTCACGGTCAGCGGGATGCCCCGTTCGGTCAGCGCCTTCACATCCACCGCGTCGTAGCCGACGCCGTGCCGCGCGCAGATCGACAGCATCGGCGCCTTGTCGAGGAAGGCGCGGTCGATCTTCGTCGCGCGGACGATGATGGCGTCCGCCGTCTTCATCGGCTCGGCCAGCGTCTCGGGCGTGACGGGATCGAGCATGGTGACGGTGTAGCCCGGTTCGGCGCGCAGCCGCGCCATGGCGTCGGGATGCAGCGGGCGGAGGCAGACGATGTGCGGCATGGGGCGGCGCCTCAGAGCTGGTGATGCGCCGCGGGGCCGAGGATCGCCTCCCGCATGCGATTCTGGATGATCGAGCCGTCGCGCGGCGGCAGGACCAGCTTCTTGCTGGCGGCGTCGATCTTCGCCACGGCGAAGAACGGGCCCTCGCCGGCATGGATCGCGGCCTTGAGCGCCGCGACCTCATCGGGCTTCGTGACGGACATGGTGCGCGCGAAGCCCGCACCCCTGGCCATGGCGACGAGATCGACGCCGTATTTCGTCGCCGTCTCCTGCATGCCGGTCTCGCCGTAGTGCTCGTTGTCCTGCACCACGATCGAGAGGTTCTTCGGCTTCTTCACCGCGATGGTCGCCAGCGCGCCGAGGCCCATCAGCATCTCGCCGTCGCCGGTCAGCACCAGAACGCGGCGGCTGGGCTGCGCCAGGGCGAGGCCGAGGCCGATCATCGCCGCCGCGCCCATGCCGCCCCACAGCGGCAGGTTCAGCGGATGGTCGCCGACCGCGGTGATGTCCCAGGCCGGGGCGCCGAGGCCGGCGATCACCGCCATCTCCCCGCGGTCCTCGAGCAGGACGCGGGTCAGCTCACGACGGTCGAGCTTTCCGGATTCCGCGAGCATCGATTCAGTCCTTGCCGAAGGTCTTGGCGCCGATGACGCGCTGGCCGATCAGCGTCGCGGTCGGGCGGAAGGTGTTGAAGGCCATGCGGATGGTCGCATCCACGGTGGGCGCGATGTCTTCCGGCGTATCGGCGCGGCGCACCAGCGTCCCCATCGCCTCCAGCACCGCCTGGGTGGCATTGCCCATCGGGATCTGCGCCGGGTTGAACTCGCCGAAATCACCGCGCATCGTCACCAGCATCGGCATCGGGCAGCGGTGGATGTGCGACAGCGACAGCATGTTGATGCAGTTGCCCACGCCCGAGGACTGCATCAGCAGCACCGCCTTGTCGCCGCCGAGCCAGGCCCCCTGCATCAGGGCGATGCCTTCTTCCTCGGTGGTCAGGGTGGTGACGGTGATCTCATTGTCGGCGAGGCAGCGCTTGATCAGGCGGGAATGCCCGGCATCCGGCACCAGGCAGACCTGGCGGATCCCATGCTTCTTCAGCAGGTCGTAGATCTGGTCGGGCCAGGCGGCGGCCGCGTCCGGGGCCTTGTCGATGGCGTTGGGATCCATTCGTTTCCTCGAAAATCGGGCTCGCGAGCATCCTAGGGCGGGGCGGCAGGCTGGCAAGAGCGGCACCTGTCGCGGCATCATGGGGCTACCATGCCCTTCACGCAGACCATCGGCGGCACGCGCTTCGTCTTCGACGACCTGAAGACGCTGCTGGCGCGCGCCACGCCGCTGCGCTCGGGCGATGCGCTGGCCGGGGTGGCGGCGGGCAGTGCCGCCGAGCGCATCGCCGCGCAGCGGGCGCTGGCCGATGTGCCGCTTGCGCGCTTCCTCTCCGAGACCGTGATTCCCCCTGAGGCGGACGAGGTCACGCGGCTGATCATCGACCGCCACGATGCCGCCGCCTTCGCCCCCGTGCGCCACCTGACGGTGGGCGGCTTCCGCGACTGGCTGCTGGCGGCCGAGCCGGCGGCGGTCACCGCGCTGGCAGCGGGCCTGACACCGGAGATGGCGGCGGCGGTGTCCAAGATCATGCGCGTCGCCGACCTGATCCAGGTCGCGGCGAAGTGCCGCGTCGTCACGCGCTTCCGCAACACCATCGGCCTGCCCGGGACCTTGTCCATCCGCCTGCAGCCGAACCACCCGACCGACGACCCGCGCGGCATCGCCGCCGGCGTGCTGGATGGGCTTCTGCTCGGCGCGGGGGATGCGGTGATCGGCATCAATCCCGCCACCGACAATGTCGAATCGGTGATGCGCGTGCTCGATATGCTCGACACGGTGCGGGACCGCTTCGCCATCCCGACGCAGACCTGCGTGCTGTCGCACGTCACGACGACGATGCTGGCGATGGAACGCGGCGCGCCGGTGGACCTGGTGTTCCAGTCGATCGGCGGGACGCAGGCGGCGAACGCCGCCTTCGGCGTGTCGCTTGCCCTGCTGCGGGAGGCGCGCGAGCAGGCGCTCGCCCTGAAGCGCGGTACGCTCGGCGACAACGTGATGTATTTCGAGACCGGCCAGGGCAGCGCGCTCTCCGCCGAGGCGCATCACGGCGTGGACCAGCAGACGCTGGAAGCGCGCGCCTACGCGGTGGCGCGCGAATTCGCGCCGCTGCTGGTCAACACCGTCGTCGGCTTCATCGGGCCGGAGTACCTGTTCGACGGCAAGCAGATCCTGCGCGCGGGGCTGGAGGACCATTTCTGCGGCAAGCTGCTCGGCCTGCCGATGGGTGTCGATGTCTGCTACACCAACCATGCCGAGGCCGATCAGGACGACATGGACACGCTGCTCACCTGCCTCGCGGTGGCCGGCGTCACCTATGTGATGGGCGTGCCGGGGGCGGATGACGTGATGCTCGCCTACCAGTCGACCTCCTTCCATGACGGGCTGACGGCGCGCGCGATGCTGGGCAAGCGCGCGGCGCCGGAATTCGAGGACTGGCTCGCGCGCATGGGCATCGGTGCCGACGCCGAGCGCATCCCGCCGCGCCTTTCCCCCGCGCTGATCGGGCTGGAATGACGGGGCCCGCTCTCTGGCGCGACCTGCGTCGCTTCACCGATGCCCGCGTCGGCCTCGGCCGCGCCGGCACCGCGCAGCCCACGTCGGCGCATCTCGACTTCCAGGAAGCGCATGCGCGCGCCCGCGACGCGGTGTGGTCGGCGCTCGACGTGCCCGCGCTGGAGCAGGCGCTGGCGCCGCTCGGCCTGCCGGTGGTGCGGGTGCGCAGCGCGGTGCCCGACCGGCGGAGCTACCTGCTGCGGCCGGATCTCGGGCGCCGCCTCGACAATGCCGCCGCCATCCCGCGCGCGCCCGGCAGCATCGCCTTCGTCGTGGCGGACGGGCTCTGCGCCATGGGCGTGCAGCGCCATGCGCCAGGCGTGCTGGAACGCCTGGTGCCCGCCCTGCCCCTGCCGCCGGGCCCGATCGTCATCGCCGAGCAGGGCCGTGTCGCCCTCGGCGACGAGATCGGCGAACGGATCGGCGCCGCCGCCGTCGTGGTGCTGATCGGCGAGCGTCCGGGCCTGTCGGCCACCGACAGCCTCGGCCTCTATCTCACCTGGGCGCCGCGCCGCGGGCGCACGGATGCCGAGCGCAACTGCATCAGCAATATCCGCCCCGGCGGGCTGAGCTATGACGAGGCCGCCGCCAAGGCCGCCTGGCTGCTGTGCGCGGCGCGGGGCCTCGGCGGCACCGGCGTCGCGCTGAAGGACGAGATGCCCGCCACGGCCTTGCCCGCGCCATGATCCGCGTGACCGGCCGCATCAGCATCGGCGAGGACGAGCTGACCGAGGATTTCCTGCGCGCCTCCGGCCCCGGCGGGCAAAACGTCAACAAGCTGGAGACGGCGGTGCAGTTGCGTTTCGCCGCGATGGCCTCGCCCAACCTGCCGGAGGCAGTGAAGGCGCGGCTCGTGACCCTTGCCGGGCGGCGCATGACCAAAGACGGCGTGCTGGTCATCACCGCCCAGCGCCACCGCACGCGCGAACGCAACCGGGAGGACGCGCTGCAACGCCTGCTGGACCTGTTGCGGGAGGCCGCGACGCCGCCACCGCCGCCGCGCCGGCCGACCAAGCCCTCCCGCGCCGCCAAGGCCCGGCGCGTCGACGAGAAAACCCGCCGCGGCGCCACCAAGCGCCTGCGCGGCGGCAAGCCGGGGGACGAATGATGCCGACTCGCGACAGCCGCACCCCCACCATCCGCATCGAGCGCGATGCAACCGCCGACATGCATCACGGTGCGCCTGCACGCTCCGGCTACAGCGGCCTTCAGCTCAGCATCTGCCCGCCATCCACCACGATGGTCTGCCCCGTCACCCAGCGCGCGAGCGGGGAGGCGAGGAACAGCGCCACATCCGCCACCTCCTCCGGCGTGCCGAGCCGGCCGAAGGGAATGCTCGCCAGGATGCGGTCGTAGAGCGCGGGGTCATCCGTCCGCCGCTTCTCCCAGCTGCCGCCGGGGAATTCGATCGACCCCGGCGCGATGGCGTTCGCCCGGATGCCATCCCTGGCGAGCATCGCGGCCTGGGAGGCGGTGTAGTTGATCACCAGCGCCTTCACCGCCGCATAGGCCGGCGAGCGCACCGAAGGCGCGAGCCCCGAGATCGAGGTGGTGTTGACGATGCACCCCTTCGACATGCGCAGATGCGGCACTGCGGCGCGGGAGGCCCGCACCGTCGCCATCACATCCACGTCGAGGCCGCGCTTCCACGCTTCCTCCGTATCCGGCGCGCCGAAGCCGGAGGCGTTGTTCACCAGCACGTCGATCCCGCCCAGCACGGCGGCCGCCTCCTCCACCCAGGCGGCGACCTGCGCCGCATCGGCGAGGTCCGTCGGCTTCACATGCGCAACACCTTCGGCGACCAGCGCCGCCAGGTCCGCGGCGCCGCGCGCGCAGACGGAAACCCGCGCCCCCGCCGTCGCGAAGCCGAGCGCGATCGCCCGCCCGATGCCGCGGCTGCCGCCGGCCACCAGCACACGCCGCCCTGTGAAGTCGAACCCCATCGTCACATCCCGTCCCTTGCTGCCGCCCATCCTGCCGTCGGCGGCCCGGCGCCGCCAGACGCCCCGTTGCCGCGACGCGCGAATGCCGGCATCAAGGGCGCGGCGCGCGACAGGGGGAGTGGGCTTTCGTGGTGCAGGCGCTGTTCATCCACCAGAATTTCCCGGGCCAGTACCGGCACCTCGCGCCCATCATCTCGCAGCGCAAGGGCGCGCGCGTCATCGGGCTCGGCGAACGCGCCAATACCTCCCCGCCAGGGCCGACGCATCTGCGCTACCCCGCGCCCGAAGGCGCGGGGGAGAAGACGCACCGCTACCTCCGTCCGGTCGAGGCCTCGGTCCGCCGCGGCCAGGCCGTCGCGCGCGCGCTGATGGGGCTGAAGCAGAAGGGATTCGTGCCCGACATCATCTGCTGCCATCCGGGCTGGGGCGAAGGCCTCTACCTGCGCGACGTCTTTCCCGATGCGCGCATCCTCCATTACTGTGAATTCTACTACCGCGCCTCCGGCGGCGATGTCGGCTTCGACCCGGCGCAGGAGGTGACTCTGGACGAGATGGCCCGAGTCCGCACGCTGAACATGACGCAGCTCCAATCGCTCGAGGCGACGGACTGGAGCGTCTCGCCGACACTCTGGCAGCGCAGCCGCTACCCGGCCTTCGTGCGGGAGAAGACCTCCGTCGTGCATGAAGGGGTCGACGCGAACTTCGCGACGCCGAAGGGTGCTGCCACGGTGAAGCTGCCGGACGGCCACACTGTGACGAAAGGCGAGGAGATCATCACCTTCGTCTCCCGCAACCTCGAACCCTATCGCGGCTTCGACATCTTCATGCGCGCCCTGCCGGAGATGCTCGCGCGCCGTCCCGCGGCGCACGCCGTGATCGTCGGCGGGGAGGAGCGCGGCTATGGCCGCATGCCCGCCGACGGCCGGTCCTGGAAGACGGTGATGATGGAGGAGGTCGGCGCGAAGCTCGACATGTCGCGCGTGCACTTCACCGGCCGCATCCCGCATGAGGGGCTGGTGGCGCTGTTCCGCATCTCCTCCGCCCATGTCTACTACACCTATCCCTTCGTGCTTTCCTGGTCGCTGGTCGAGGCGATGGGCTGCGAGGCGCTGGTCATCGGCTCCGACACCGCGCCGCTCGCCGAGGTGATGCGCCACGGGGAGAACGGCATCCTGCTGCCCTTCCACGACCATGCCCGCCTGGCGGACGCGGTGGTGGAGGCGCTCGCCAATCCCGACCGCTACGTGCCGCTGCGCAGGGCGGCGCGGCGCACCATGCTGGAACGCTTCGACCTGCATGCCATCTGCCTGCCGAAGCAGGTCGCGCTGTTCGACGCGGTGCTCGCGGGCAAGCCCGGCACCGCCGCCATTCCCGCCCCCGAGGACGAGCCATGACCCTTCCCTTCGTGCCGATGGCGGAGATCCGCCGCGGCGGCATCCTGGAAAGCCTGCACCACGGCATCGCCGTGGTCGCGGACGCCGAGGGCCGCGTGCTGCAGGCCTGGGGCGACCCGGCCTTCGTCACCTTCCCGCGCTCCTCGCTCAAGCCCTTCCAGGCGATCGCGCTGGTGGAAACCGGCGCCGCCGACGCGGCCGGGCTGACCGAGGAACACCTGGCGCTCGCCTGCGCCTCCCATGGCGCGGAGGATTTCCAGGTCGCGCTGGTGCGCGGCTGGCTGGATCGCCTGGGCCTGACGGAATCGGCGCTGGTCTGCGGGCCGGACATGCCGCGAAGCCAGGCGGACCAGGCGCAGGTCTGGCGGTCGGGCGGCGACAGGTCGCGCGTCTATCACAATTGCTCCGGCAAGCATTGCGGCTTCCTGACGCTGTCGAAGCACATCGGCGCGTCGGTCGCCGGCTACGACGACCCGGCGCATCCGGCGCAGCGCCTGTATCTGGAGGCCTTCTCGGAGCTGATCGGCGAGGATGCGGCGAAGCTGCCGCGCGGCATCGACGGCTGCGGCCTGCCGGCGATCGCATTGCCGATGCAGACCATGGCCAAGGCGGCCGCGCGCTGGGCCGCGGCGAAGGTCGCGACGGAATCCCGCCGCACCGCCATCCGCCGCCTGCAATCGGCCATCCGCACCTACCCGGACCATCTCTCCGGCCGCGATTCCGCAACGGGGAAGATCGTGCGCGCAACCCAGGGCCAGGTGCTGCTGAAGGGCGGCGCGGAGGGCTATGTCGTCGGCTTCGTGCCGGCGCAGGGCCTCGGCATCGCCGTGAAGCTCGCCGACGGCGCGGCGCGCGCGAAGATGGGCGTCTTCGCCGCGCTGCTCGGGCGGCTCGGCCTCACCGATGCCGCCGATGCGCTGGCCGAATCCGTCGAGGGCGAGATCCGCGACAGCAACGGCAAGCCGGTCGGCAGCATCAGGGTGACGCTGCCGGCCTGACCTGGAGCAGCTTCCGTTCGCATCGGATCACGGCAACCGCCCCGGCCCTTCGCCTTCACGGGCATCTTCCCCCGGTCAGGTGGTTCCACCTGATCGGGATCTGCTCCGGACGGCTCATGCCAACGGCCGCTGTTCGCGACCCTTGGCATGTGGCTGTTCGAGCCCTCGGACGCCGGGCGCAAACCTCCGGCTTGCCTGGCTTCGCCGGACCACCCGCGGGCCGCATTCGCGGCCTCGGCACGAGTTCGTGACTCGCGCCGACAGTATCAGCCGCCCACGCGGTGGACGGCGCTTGCCTGAGGTCCCTTCTCGCCCTCGCTCACCGCAACGCGCACGTGGTCGCCGACGCGCAGTTGCGCGAAGCCGTTCCCCACCACCGAGTTGCGGTGGAAATAGACTTCCTGCCCGCCTTCGAGGGTAATGAAGCCGTAGTCCTCGCCGGCGACGAAGCGCGCGATGCGGCCCGGGACCAGCCCCGGCTCATGGTGCTTCACCGCGCCGCCGAGCTTGCGCACGTGGTCCTCGAGCTGGCGTGTCGCCGCGGCGAAGGCATCGCGCAGCGCGACGTAGGGGTCCTCATGCGCATGGTCCTGCGTGCCGCCATTGCCGGCGACGATGCGTCCGCGCGGCACGTCCACCTCGATCCGCGCGCGGTAGAGGTTGCCCTGGTGGTGGTGGCGGTGCGGCGCCTCGACGGTGACGTGGCAGCGCAGGATGAAGTCGGCGAAGCGTTCGAGGCGCGCGGCCTTGTCGCGGATGCGCGCCTCCATCGCCGGGGACGGATCCATGCCCTTGAAGGTGGTCTGGACCGGAATGGCCATGATCTGCGTTTCCTTCCGCAACCACGCCCTCGGCAGGGCGGGGCGGTCGGGCAACTACACAATCGATCGGCGGCCGTGGCCTTGACGAAGGTCAACCGACCGGACGCGGCGGCAGGTTCGCCGCGGAAAGACGCGCGCGGACCTGGCCTTCCTCCGCCGCCAGCGCCGGGCTGATCGCGACGGGGTAGGGCGGCGTCGCCGGTGCCAGGGCGCGCAGCGGCGCCGGCAAGGCCGCGATGCGCTCCGCGGCGTTCTGGCGTGACGTGGCGAGCGGCGGACGCGGCGCGGCCCGGCGCCCGCCCGCCATCACCTGGCGCAGCAGCGGCTCGCCGGGCAGGTCTTCTCCCGCCAGCGCGACGGTGTCGCCCGTGGCCGTGCGGAACACCTGCTTGCGGCCGGGCAGCGTGCGCTTGCCCTCGGACAGCTTCATGCGCCCCTGCCCGGCATAGGCGGTCAGCTTGTAGGCGATGTCGAGCGCCGGCGCGTCGCCCGAGACGCTCATCTCGGTGCCGACGCCGAAGGCATCGATCGGCGCGCCGGCGGCCAGCAGCGCCGCGATGCGGTGCTCGTCCAGCCCGCCCGAGGCGAAGATCTGCACCTGCGTCAGCCCCGCATGGTCGAGGATGCCGCGCGCCTGCCTGGCCAGCGCCGCCAGGTCGCCGGAATCGAGCCGGATGCCGCGGACCCGGAAGGCGGCGCCGAGTTCACGCGCCAGTTCCACGACGCGCCGCACGCCCGCCGCCGTGTCGTAGGTGTCCACCAGCAGGATGGTTTCCGGATAGTGGTGCGCGAAGGCGCGGAAGGCGTCGGCCTCCCGCGCGAAGGCCTGGACGAAGCTGTGCGCCATGGTCCCCGCGACCGGGATGCCGTGGCGCGCGCCGGCCAGCACATTCGACGTCGCGGCGACGCCGGCCAGGTGGAAGGCCCGCGCGCCAGCCAGCGCGGCATCGATGCCCTGCGCCCGGCGGCTGCCGAACTCCACCACCGGCCGGCCGGCCGCCGCAGCCACCACGCGCGCCGCCTTGGAGGCGAGCAGCGTCTGCAGCCCCACCATGTTCATCGCCAGGGTCTCGAGCAGTTGCGCCTCGGCGATCGGCGCCACCACCTCGATCAGCGGCTCGCCGGCGAAGACCGGCGTGCCCTCGGGCACCGCATGCACCGCGCCGGAGAAGCGCAAGCGCGCGAGCCAGGCGAGGAACTCCTCGGGGAACGCGCCCAGGCCGCGCAGATAGGCGAGGCTGTCCCCGCCGAAGCGCAGCGCTTCCAGCGTGTCGCAGAAATCCTCGGCGCCGCAGGCGAGCAGGAAGTTGCGCCCCGCCGGCAGGCGGCGGACGAAGAGGCTGAACACCGCCTCCTCCTCCATGCCGAGCGCATGGTAGGCGTGCGCCATGCGGAATTCGTAGAGGTCGGCGAAGAGCTCGAGCCCATCCGCCGACACGGCGTCAGGCCCCGGCGGCCAGCATGCGCCGGAACACCGGCACGGCGGCGGCGAGATCCGCCACCGCGACGCATTCATGCGGCGTATGCGCGGTGGCGATGCTGCCCGGGCCGAGCACCACGCAGGGCGCGAGGTCCTGGAGCTCGCTCGCATCCGTGCCGTAGGGCGCGGTGCGCGGGGCCTCGCCGGTCTCCGCCGCCGCCAGGCGGATCAGCGGATGATCGGGCGGCAGCTCGGGCGGCGTGCCCTCGCGCTTCTCGGCCAGCGTCACGCCGGCGCGCCGGGCTGCGTCGTGCACCGCCGCCTCGATCGCCGAATAGTCGACGCTGCGGCTGCGGCGGAATTTTATCCGTGCCGTCGCCTTGGCGACCGTCACATTCACCGCCGTGCCGTGGTTGTCGACGATCAGGTTGAAGTCGCTGAACGGCGGTTCATACGCGGCATCCTGCAAGGCGGGATCGCTGCGCAGGCGCTCGAACACCGTCTTCATCTCGGCGAGGAAGGGGATCAGCACCCAGTTGGCGTTGGTGCCGAGCCCGGTCGATGAATGCGCCTGCACCCCGGTCGCGACGGCGGTGTATTCGATGTGGCTGCGATGCCCGCGCACCGGCGCGAGGCCGGTCGGTTCCGCCACCACGATGCCCCGCAGCCCGAGCGAGGTCGCATAGGCCGAGGCCGCGATGGCGCGCGCGCCCTGCTTCGATGTCTCTTCATCGGTCGTCAGCAGCAGCGTGACGGGCACCCCCATGGGCATGCTGCGCGCCGCGACGATGCAGGCCGCGACCGGCCCCTTCATGTCCACCGAACCGAGGCCATGGAGCACGCCGCCCACGACGCGCGGCGTCCAGGGTGGATCGGTCCAGCCGGTGTCCGGCACCGTGTCCATATGGCCGGAGAGCGCGTAGCCGCCCTTCGGCCCGCGATGCGCCACCAGGGCGCGCTTCGCCACGCCATTGGCGTCGGCGTAGTTCACGCGCTCGATCTCGAAGCCCTTCAGTTCGGCCTCGATCCGCTCCGCGACCGGCAGGTTGGAGATCGAGGATCTGCTGTCGATCGCCACCAGATCGGCGGCGAGACGAAGCACGGCATCGGCATCTTCGGTCATGGACGGCAGCATCCCTTGCCCGCCGGCCCCGGGCAAGCGAGGCTGCGCCCGCCATGACCGATATCGCCTATCTCGACCCCCGCACGGGGCGCACCTACCCGCTGGACGTGCCGCGCTGGTGCGGCGACGACCAGGCCCCGCTGCTGCTGACGCCGCTGCCCGGCATGACGCGCGACGCGATCCGGCAGGAGGACCGCTCCCTGTGGCGCTACGCCGCCGCGCTGCCCTTCGTGCCGGAGGACCCGATCAGCATGGGCGAGGGCTGCACGCCGCTGGTGCCGCGCGTCATCGCCGGCGCGTCCGCCCTGTTGAAATGCGAGTGGTTCATGCCGACCGGGTCGTTCAAGGACCGCGGCGCGTCGGTGATGCTCTCCCTGCTGCGGGCACAGGGCGTGACGAGCGTGCTGGAGGATTCCTCCGGCAATGGCGGCGCGGCGGTCTCGGCCTATGCCGCGGCGGGCGGCATGGCGGCGACGATCTTCGTGCCGGCCAGCACATCCCCGGCCAAGACGGTGCAGTCGCGCGCCTCGGGGGCGACGATCCAGCTCGTCCCCGGCAGCCGGCAGGATTGCGCCGACGCGGCGCTGCGGGAATCCGAGCGCATCTTCTACGCCAGCCACAACTGGCACCCCTTCTTCCTGCACGGCACCAAGACGCTCGCCTACGAGCTGTGGGAAGACCTCGGATTCACGGCGCCCGACAACGTCATCGTGCCCTGCGGGGCGGGGTCGAACGTGCTCGGCTGCGGCATCGGCTTCGCGGAACTGCTGCGCGCGGGCGAGATCGCCCGCCTGCCCCGCATCTTCGCCGCCCAGCCGGCCAATTGCGCGCCGATCGCGCGTGCCTTCCTGGGCGCGGCGCCGGTTCCGGCACAACCCACCATCGCCGAAGGCACCGCCATCGCCCAGCCCCTGCGCACCGCCGAGGTGAACCAGGTGCTGACCGACAGCGCCGGCGGCGCGGTGATGCTGAGCGAGGAGGAGATCGCCGCCGCGACGCTCGACCTCGCCCGCAGCGGCATCTATGTCGAGCCGACCTCCGCCCAGGCCGCCGCGGCCTTCGCGAAGCTGCTCGCTGCCGGCACCATCACGCCGGACCAGACGACGGTCGTCGTGCTGACCGGCACCGGGCTGAAAGCCACGCCGCGCATCGCGGAACTGCTCGGGGTGGCCGTCTGATGCCCGGCCCGCGCATCGCCCTGCTGGGCTTCTCCATCGAGTGCAACCGCTTCGCCCCGCCGGCCGGGCGCGCCGACTTCACCGGCCGCTGCTTCCTCGAAGGCGGGGCCATCATCGCCGACGCCCGAAGCCCCGCCCCGCGCGCGCTCGGCGAGATGCCCGGCTTCGTCGCGGACATGGACGCCGCCGGTCCCTGGCAGCCGATTCCCATCCTGCTCGCCATGGCCGAACCCAACGGGCCGGTGCAGGCCGCCTTCTTCGCCGAGATGATGGCGACCTGGCGTCGCGGCCTGGAAGCGGCGAAGGGCCAGGTGGATGGCGTCTACTGCGTCATGCACGGCGCCGGCCTGACCACCGAGGACCACGACCCGGAGGGCACCATCCAGGCGCTGATCCGGGAGATCCTCGGCGACATCCCGCTGGTCTGCTCCTACGACCTGCATGCCAATGTCTCCGACCGCATGGTGGCGACGACGGATGCCTTCGTCGGCTACCGCACCAACCCGCATCTCGACATGCGGGAACGCGGGGCGGAGAGCGCACAGCTGCTGCGCCGCCTGCTCGCCGGCGAGCGCTTCGTGCGCGCCTTCCGCCGCCTGCCCATCGTCGCGCCGACGGTCTCGATGCTGACCGCCCAGGGTCCCTATGCGGAGGTCATCGACCTCGGCCAGGAGCTCGCGGCGAAGGATGCGCGCATCGCGAACGTCTCGGTGATGGGCGGCTTCGCCTATGGCGACACGCCCTTCAACGGCATGGCGGTGATCGTCACCGCCACGGACGGCGCGGCGGCGGAGGCGCTGGCCGACACCCTCGCCCACGCCGCCTGGGACCGCCGGCACCGCTTCGTCGCGCACCTCACTCCGTTGGACGAGGCCGTGCGCCGCGCCAGGGAAAGCCCGGTGCCGCTCGCCTTCGCCGATGTCGCCGACAATCCCGGCGGCGGCGGGCGCGGCAACACCGTCTGGATCCTGCAAGCCTTCCACGAGGCCGGCGTGCAGGATGCGCTGATCGGCATGCTGCTCGACGCGCCGCTGGCGGTCGAGGCGCACGCCCTCGGCGTCGGCGCCCGCTTCACGGCGCGCTTCAACCGCGACATGGCGGCGGATGATCCGTTCAGCAGGCGTTTCGAGGCGGAAGCCGTGGTGCGCGCGGTTTCGGACGGCCATGTCACCGGCCGACGCGGCATCTATGCCGGTACGGCGATGACGCTCGGCCGCACCGTCTGCCTGCAGATCGGCGGGCTGTCCGTGGTGGTGACCGAAGGGCGCGCGCAATGCGCCGACCCGGTCTTCTTCGAGCATCTCGGCCTCGACATCGGCAAGGCGCGCGCCGTGGTGGTGAAGTCGCGCGGCCATTTCCGCGGCGGCTTCGACGAGTTCTTCCGCCACGAGCAGATCGTCGAGGTGGATTGCCCCGGCCTCACCTCCCCCATCCTCACCCGCTTCGACTGGACCTTCATGCCCCGCCCCGTGCTGCCGATCGATGCGGAGGCGCGCTGGCCCTGAGCCAGCCCTTGCACGCCGCCGCCCGGCGGGCGAGCGTGCGGCCGAACGATGGGAGAGCCGCCTTGCGCCGCAACCTGATGGTCCTGACGCTGCTCGCCGCCCTGCCGGCCGAGGCGGTGGCGAACACCGCCTTCTGCGGCGCGCTGCGACAGGTGGTCGCGGCTGCGGAAAGCCGCTTCGATTCGCTTCCGCTCGCCCGCCACGCCATTCCGGGCTCGCTCGAGGAACGCCGCGGCGTGATGCAGTCCGCGAGCGGCCAGCCGCACGGCGTCCTCTATGCCGTCATGTTCCGCCATGATGCGCGCCAGCAGCCCAACCCGGTGCGGGAACGCTTCGCCGCGCTGCAGCGGGAGATCGGGCAATGCCTGACGGAGGCCAGCACGCTCGGCGTCACCGAGGGGCAGGGCGGCGCCCTCGCCCGCTGGCAGACACCCTATGCGGTGGTCGGACTGCGGCGCGCGGATGGCGGGCAGGAACTCGCGGACTCGCAGATCGAACTCTCGGTTGCCTCGCGCTGGTGAGGCTGGTGGAAGCATGACCCTCGACGACCTCCCGACCCCGTGCCTCGTCCTTGACCTCGGCATCCTCAAGCGCAACCTGGCGCGAATGGCGGCGGCCGTCGCCCGCCATCCCGGCCTCACGCTGCGCCCGCACATGAAGACGGCGAAGTCGCTCGCAGTGGCGGAGCTCGCCGCACCCGGCAAGGGCCCGATCACGGTCAGCACGGTGGCCGAGGCGCGCTACTTCGCCGGTGGCGGCTTCAGCGACCAGATCCTTGCCGTCGGCATCACCCCGGCGAAGCTCGACCGCATCGCGGCGCTCAACGCGCAGGGCGCCGACGTGAAGGTCATCACCGACGACGCCGAGGTCGCATCCGCCATCGCCGCCCATCCCGGCCCGCTGCGCGCTCTGGTCGAGGTGGATTGCGGCGAAGGCCGCGGCGGCGTCGCGCCCGACAGCGCCCTGCTGGTGGAGATCGCCGCCCGGCTCGGCGCCCGCTGCGCCGGCATCATGACCCATGCCGGCCATTCCTACGCCGAGCGCAGCATTGCCGGCGTCGAGCAGGTGGCCGAGGCGGAGCACAAGGGCGCGCTGCGCGCGGCGGAACGCCTGCGGGCGGCCGGCATCAAGGTGGAGGTCGTCTCCCTCGGCTCCTCCCCCACCGCGCTCCATGGCAAGGACATGTCCGGCATCACCGATGTCCGCGCCGGGGTCTACATGTTCGGCGACCTGTTTCAGGCGCAGATCGGCACGCATGGGATGGAGGACATCGCCGTCACCGTCCTCGCCGCCGTCACCGGCCGCAAGCCGGAGCGCAACGCGGTGCTGGTCGATGCCGGCGCCATCGCCCTGTCGAAGGACCGCTCCACGGAAAAGGCGCCGAAGGACTATGGCTTCGGCCTGATGCTCGACATCGACGGCAGGCCTTCCTTCGGCGATGCCATCGTCCTGCGCACCCACCAGGAACACGGCGAGGTGCGCGGCGAGGCCCCGCTGCCCTTCGACCGCCTGCCGATCGGCGCCCTGGTGCGCATCGCGCCCAACCACACCTGCCTGACCGTCGCCCAGCATGACCGCTACCACGTGGTCGATGGGGCGCGCGAGGTGATCGCGGTGTGGGACCGGGTGAACGGATGGTAGGGCTCCGCCCCATGCGCGCGAACAGATTGTGCTGTTGATCGGAGAGGGGCCCTGCCCCTCTCCGAGCCTCACCCCGCCAGGGTGCGGTGCACCCTGGACCGGCCGATACCTGGTGCCGGGCTTGACTGCCACGCCGGCATGAAGAAGCGCGCCGCGGGCACGGCGTCCGGAGAGCATCCCGGGCTCCGGGCGCGGCGCTTCCTTCGTCGCTGCGGAACTCCCGCCCTGCCCAACACCGGATGACGGTTTCCAAAGGCCCTTCGGCCTTGGGTGGGGAGAGGTCCGGAGAGGGGCAAGGCCCCTCTCCGGTTCCCTCATCCCCACACCTTCGCGCGCATGCGCTGCCGCCCGCCTCCCATCACGGCGCCGCCACGAGCACCACCGCGCCGGCGGCCAGCCCGGCCAGCGACCCCACCACGAAGAGCAGCCCGTAGCGCCCCGAACCGAGCGCCACGGCATAGACAGCCTTGGCGACGATGTTGCTCGCCACCGCCACGCCGACGGCCTGCACCGCGACCTCGGCGTCGATCACCGCCGGCACCATCAGCGGCACCGACAGGGTGATGGCGTCCACATCCGTCAGCCCGGTGACGGCGGCGATGACGATCACCGCCGCGCCGCCAAGCTGCTCCGCGCCGAGCTTCGCGAGCGCGCCGACGCCGCCCAGCAGCGCCGCCATGCGCAGCACCGCGCCGACCTCGAAGGGATTCCCGAGCGCCGGCGGCCCTTCGGTCATCGGCGCGCGCTGCCGCGCCAGCAGCAGCGCCACCACGCCCATGCCGGCGGCCGCGGCCACCAGCGCGGGCAGCAACTCGCGCCCCGTCTGTGGCGCCACCAGCAGCGCCAGCCCGGCGGTCCGCAGGCAGGAGATCAGGCCGGCGACCAATGCCCCCGCCGCGAGCCCGCCCGCCGGTCCACCCTTCGCGGCGGCCGAGGCGTTGGACAGCGTCACCGCGGTCGAGGAGATCAGCCCCCCCGCCGCACCGGCCAGCAGCAACCCCCTCTGCTCGCCGCCCAGCTTCACCCCGAGGTAGCCGAGGTAGGAAATCGCCGCGAGCAGCACCGCCAGCGTCCAGACCTTGTGCGGATTGATCCCGGCCAGCCAGGAGATCGGCACGTCCGGCACCAGCGGCAGCGCCACCAGCGTCATCGACAGCAGCAGGATGGCCGAGCGCAGTTCCACCCAGGTGATGCGCGCCATCAGCCCGTGCAGGGATTCGCGTGCGGCGAGCACGGCGGTCATCGCCACCGCCGCGGCGCCGGCGGCCTGCGCCTCCCCCGCCACCGCCAGCGCGCCGAGCATGTAGGTGCCGACGGCGGCGACCGAGGTGGTGGCGCTGAAGCGGCCTTCGGCCTCGGCTTCCCGCAGCGCGAAGGGCACCAGCGCGGCCATCAGCGCGAAGAGCCCGGCGGCCAGCAGCACGGCCCGGGCGACAGGCTCCGCATCGCCCGCCAGCGCGGCGACGATGCCGCCGACAAGGCCCACCAGCGCAAAGGTCCGCACGCCGGCCGTGCGCTTGCCGGGCGCCTCGTCCCGCTCGCGCCAATGGCGCTCCGCGCCCACCAGCAGGCCGATGGCCAGCGCCACGGCCAGGCGGCGGATCAGATCCTCCCCGTCCATCAGGGCATTTCGCGCCGGGCGGGGATGCGCCGCAAGCCCCGTGTCTTGCGCGCCCCCGGCCGGCACGCCCATATCCCGGCCATGGATCTCGACTTCACCGAGGCGGAACTGCACCGCTACTCGCGCCACATCCTGCTCGAGGAAGTGGGGGCGACGGGCCAGGCGAAGCTGCGCGCCGCGCGCGTGCTGGTGGTCGGGGCGGGCGGCCTCGGCTCGCCGCTGGCGCTCTACCTGGCCGCCGCCGGCGTCGGCGCGATCGGCATCATCGACGACGACGTGCTGGAACTGTCCAACCTGCAGCGCCAGGTCGCGCACACCACCGCGCGGCTCGGCCGCAGCAAGGCGGAGAGCATCGCCGAATCGCTGCGCGCCCTGAACCCCGAGACGCGGGTCGAAGTCCACGTCCGCCGCATGGACGTGGATGCCGCGCAGGAGCTGATCCCGCGCTACGACATCATCTGCGACGGCACCGACAATTTCGCCACGCGCTTCCTGCTCGGCGATGCCTGCCACCTGCTCGGCCGGCCGCTGGTCAGCGCGGCGGTCCTGCGCTTCGAGGGACAGCTCTCGGTCTTCGCGAGCCATGACGGGCAATGCCCCTGCCACCGCTGCCTGCACCCCGAGCCGCCGCCGCCCGGCCTGGTGCCGACCTGCTCGGAAGCCGGCGTGCTCGGCGCCGTCACCGGGGTGATGGGAACGCTTCAGGCGACCGAGGTGCTGAAGCTCGTGATGGGGATCGGGGATCCGTTGAAGGGGCGGCTGCTGCTGTGGGACGCGCTCGATGCGCGGTTCCGGTCGGTGCGGCTGAAGCGCGACCCGGCCTGCGCACTGTGCGGGGAAGGGGCGACGATCCGCGACCTGTCCGCACATCGGGATGTGGCGGCGCCGGCATGTGCGGTTTGAAGATGCGGGGGAGGATGAACCTCCCCCGCCCCCCCTCCCTTTTTTGTCCTTTGGGAACTGACCTCGGAGGTCAGTCTCCATGTGCCAAGGAAGGTTGGGGGGCTCGGGGGGAAGTTCCCTTCCCCCCGATCTTTCCGCCATGACCACCCTCGGCATCCTCCTCGAATCCGGCACCCACGCCCGCGCCCACTACGCGCTGGTCGTCGCGGCCGGTGCGGCGGCGCTCGGCCGCGAGGTGACGCTGTTCGCCACCAATGCCGGCTGCCGCCTGCTACTGGACCCCTGCCCGCTGCTCGACGACCCGCGCGAGGCGGAAATCTCCGCCCGCGGCGTCGCCGGCATCGCGACGCTGATGCCGGCCTGCGTCGAGCTCGGCGTCCGCCGCATCGCCTGCGAGGCCGGGCTGCGGGCCGAAGGATTTCATGACCTTCCCCTTGCCTCCGGGGTTGAGGTCGCCGGCATCGCCACCTTCCTCGAGGCCCTCGGCACGGGTCAGGTGATCACCTTGTAGTGCAGCGCGGCTTGACCGGGACTCGGCCATAGGGGGAGAGAGGGGCATGACACGCGTGCTCCGTACCGGATGGATGCTGCTGGCCGTGCTCGGCGCCGCGCCGGCCTTCGGGCAGTCGAGCCTGGGCGGGGCAGGCAGCCTGCCACCGCCGCAGCGCCCTGGCGGCACCGCCGCCCCGGCCGCCCCCACCCCTCCGGCCCGCCAGGCCACTCCGGCACCGACGGCACCACCCCGCCAGGCTACCCCTGCCCCCCCCGCGCCGCGCCCGCCCGCGGCGGCGGCCCGCACGCCGCCTCCCGCCCCGGTCGTGCGTGCCCCGAGCCGCCCCAACGCACGCCC
>NZ_JAAEDL010000007.1 GCF_018129005.1 Neoroseomonas eburnea | reverse complement strand
CGCGCCTCCGCCCCCGCCGGGCCAAGGCCCGCCAGCAGCGCCGCCGCCTCCGAGCGGTTGCCGCGGCGCGCCAGCAGGCGGGCGCGGAGCAGCGCGCGGCGCGTCGCGAGCGCTTCGGGGAGTTCCTGCGCGGCGGTCGAATCAAGCGCGGCCAGCGCGGCGGCGGCGTCTCCCATTTCCAGCCGCAGCGTCGCGAGGCGCGCACCGATCTCAGCACGCCCCGAGGGCCCCGCCCGCGACGCCGCGCCGTCGAGCAGCGCCGCCGCGCGCCCCGGCAGGTCGAGCGCCGCCAGCCGGTCGGCCAGCAGCAGCACGGCGGCATCGCCGCGCTCACCGTGCGGCAGCAGGCCCGGATGCGCATCGAACAGCGAGGCGGCGACGAGCGGCGGTGCTGTCTCCAGCGCCGCTGCGAAGGCGGCGGCGAGTTCTGGCCGCAGTTCCGCCGCCTGATCGGGGAAGAGCCGCGACGTCTCGTCCAGCATCGCAAAGGCCTCGGGCCCCTGGCCGGCCTCGATGCGCAGTGCGGCGATGCGGCGCCGCGCCGCCACCTCCTCCGCCCCGCCGCGCCAGGCGAAGAGCGCCTGTTCCAGCGCCGCCGCCGCGCCGCCCGAATCGATCTCGCCGCGCGCGAGGCGGAGTTCGGTCGCGCGCCGCAGCGCCACCGCGCGTTGGCGGCGGTCCCGCCCGCCGACGACGGCCGCGTAGAGTTCCAGCGCCTCGGCACCGCGCCCCTCCGCCTCGGCCAGCATGCCGCGAACCAGGTCGAGGCCCGGCAGATCGCCGGTCTCGGCGGCGAGCCGCGCGGCGCTCGCCGCTTCGCCGCCCGCCACCATGGCCTCCAGCGCGAGAGGCAGCAGCCTGGCGCGCAGGGCCTCCGGATAGGCGAGCAACAGCGGAGCGCCCGCTGCCAGGGCCGGCGCGGCGCCGGCGTCGCCCTCCGCCGCGGCGAGCAGCGCACGCCACAGCGCCACCTCATCCAGTTCCGGAAGACGGGCGTCGGCGATGCCGCGCGCTTCCGCCGCGCGGCCGGCGAGCAGCGCCGCGGCGCCCTGCACCAGGATCAGCCGCGCATCCTCGCGCGCCTGCGGGTCTTCCCGCAGGCCGAGGCCGGCCATGGCCTGCGCCTCCTGCGGCAGACCGAGGGCGAGCAAAGTCTCCGCGGCATCCCGCCGCCGCCTGCCGCGGCCGAGCGGCGGCGTGTCGTTGATCGAGAGCAACTGCACGCGCAGGCGTTCCATCAGTGCCGGCACCGGCGCGACCGGCAGGTCGAGCAGCCGCGACATCGCCAGCGCCTGCGCCGACGGCTCTCGCCCGCCCGCGGCACCGAGCGCGAGCGAACCACCGCCTGCCGCCAGCACCAGGATGCGATCCTCCGCAGGTCGCATCACCACCCGGTCGGAGCGCGCCAGCACCGCCGCACCCATCATGCTGGGCAGGATCTCGAACTCCGGCAGCCGGCGCCCCAGCGCCACGCCCGGCCCGGCGCGGCGCAGCGTCGCGACCAGCAGCGGCTCGCCGGTTTCTGGGTCGGCCAGGGCGACGACGCTGCCGGCCGCAGCGCCCTCCAGGCCGCCCTGCAGGACGAGGTGCGCCGGCGGGCCGGGCTCGGCGACGACGCGCAGCCCCGCCGATTCGGCCGGCGTGCCGCGCGCCGCCTCCAGAACCCAGGCAGCGCCGTCGCGACGGGCGAGCAGACGCGCAGGGGCTGCCAGTCGCAGGCGCAGCAGCGTGCCCTCGCCGGCCGGCAGCGCCTCGAGCCCGGCGAAGACCGGATGGCCGCGCAACGGCGCGAGGTCGAGCGCCAGGGGGCTGTCGAAGACGGCATGGAGGACCTCGCCGCGGCGGAACAGGGCGAGGCCGGTTCCCGCGCCGGCCGGCACAGCGATGGCGGGGGCGTCGCGCAACGGACGGACCGGAAGGGCGCCGGACGGCGCCAGGGCGGGAGCGGCGGTGGGCGCGCGGGATGCCGCCGGGTTCGGCGGCGCGGCGCGCGCCTGATCGGCATGTGGCGGCGCGGCGTTCGGCGGCGCTCCGCGGAGGGGCGCCGCATGAGGCGATACGGCGCTCGGCGCTGCCGCATGCGATGGCGGCGTGTCCGGCGGCCGCGCATTCGGCGATCCTTCGCTCGGCCGGACCGTGCTCGACGAAGATGGGCCGGGCGGCGCGCCGCCCGGCCGCACGGCATCGGATGGCCGCGCGGATGTTGCGCCCCCCTGGTCGCGCCCCACCACGGCCTGCGCAGCGGCGGGCGCCGGCACCGTTGCCGCCGCGTCGCCTTGCCTCGCCGGCATGGAGACCGCCGGCACGGGCCTGCCGCGCGCCTCGCCCGCGGCGACGGCAGCGGGCCGCCGCGCGGACGGTGCGTCGGGCCGCTCCCGTGGCGGGCGTGGCGGCGCCACGGCGCTGGCCGAGGCCGCTGCACCCGCCGGCGTCCCGTCGAGCAGGTCGACCACCACGCGGTTGCCCAGGCGGAAATGCCGCAGCCGCACCTCCGGCGCGACGCGGATCACCACCGCCCCGTCTTCCTGCGCCAGGCCGAGCACGTTGCGCGGCGGGCGGACCACTCCCGCGAGATCGATCCGCCCTGGCGCATCGAAGCGGAGCAGGATGCGCCCGCCCTCCTGCTCGGCGGTATAGGCGACGCGGGAGGGCCAGTCGAAGACCAGCCTGCCGTGATCCGGATGGCTGCCGCCGCGCAGCGGCACCTGCGGCGCGTCCTGCCCCCGCACGGGCGCTGCCAGGGCAGGAAGCAGCAGCAGCGCGGCAACCAGGCGGCGCATCAGTCGAAACTGGCGAGCAGCCGGTCGATCTCGGCCTGGGAGGTCGCGCCGCCGGGGAGCTGCGGCCCGTTGGCGAGTTCCTCCCCTTCCGTCTTCGGCCCCGTTGCCGCTGCGGCCGGCGCAGAGCGGCCGCTGGCATTGGCGACCGCCGCCTCGACACGCTGCTCGATCGCCTTGAGCGCCGCCACCACCTTGCCGATGCGCTGGCCGGTGATGTCCTGGAAGGAGCAGGCCTCGTAGATGCGCGTCACCGCGCCCTGCAGCGCCTCGGCGGCGGCCGGCGGCACCTCCCCCTGAAGCCGCTCGAGCGTTTCGCAGCAGTCGAGGATCTCATTCGTCGCCTGCGCGGTGTGGTCCACGATGGCATCGAGTTCGTCGGTGGCCGAGGGGATATGCGCGCCGGTGATGTCATCCACCGAAAGCTGCGCGATCTCCGCCTTGGCGCGCGCGATGGTGCGGCCGAGCCCTTCCAGCTCGGCCAGCAGCGCCGCCTCCTTCACCGTCAGATCGCCGGCCATGCTGACCAGTACGGCGCGCACCGCGGCCTCGATGCGGTCATCCTCCGGGGGGGTGCCGTCAGGCATGGACGAGCACCTTCTCGATCTTCTCGCGCAGCGTCTCGGCGTTGAACGGCTTGACGATGTAGTTGGAGACGCCGGCCTGCTTGGCCGCGACCACGTTCTCCGTCTTGCTCTCGGCCGTGATCATGATGAAGGGCGTGTTCTTCAGCCGCGCATCGGCCCGCACCTCCTTCAGCAGGTCGAGCCCGGTCATCGGCGCCATGTTCCAGTCGCTGATCACCAGGCCGAAATTGCCCGCCCGCAGCTTGGCCAGCGCCTCCTGCCCGTCGGTCGCCTCGTCCACATTGTTGAAGTCGAGCTGCTTCAACAGGTTGCGGATGATGCGCAGCATCGTCCGGTAGTCATCCACGATCAGGACGTTGATGTTCCTGTCCATCGGCCGCGTCTCGCCTCCTGCCTTGGTCCGTTCAGTCCGCCGCGGTGCGGCGCGCGCGGTGGCGCGCCAGCTCCGCCGTCACCAGCCGCGCCTGCTCGGGGCGCATTGCCCCGATCACCGGCGCCGCCTTGCGCTCCCCCATGCGATCGATGATCTCGACCAGCACGGGCATTTCGAGGTCGTTGAAGATCGCCGCGGCATCGCGCGGGCGCATCGCCTCATAGGTGCGGACCAGCCCGCGCCAGCCCGCCTCCTCGCGTTCGCCCCGCGCGCGCTCCATGCCTTCGAGCCGCTGCTGCAATGCCGCGAGTTCCTCGACCCTCCGGGCAAGGCGCCGCTCGGCCGCCTGGAGCATGACCTCCTGCGCTGCCGCGGCCTGCTCGCGCGCCTCGATCTCCGCGCGCCGGGCGCGGAGCTGTTCGAGCAGCGCGCGCTCGGCCTGCGTCGCGGGATCAGGCGCAACCATGGCCACCGGCTGCGTGGGGGGGGCGGCCGGCGGCGGCGCCGGCGGGCGTTCCGCGCGCACAGGCTGCGGCACCTGGCGCGGCGCCACCGGCGCCGGGTCAGCCGCGCGCGCCGGCGCGATCACCACCGCCGGCCCCCACAGCGCACTGGCGACCCCGCCGGCCTTCACGGCGAAGAGCAGCGCCATGGCGATGATCGCCGAAGGCAGCAGGCGCGGCCGCGGCATCAGCGTCCCGCCTTCGCGGCGCCCAGCGCCAGCGCCCGCATCAGGTCGCGCTCGGCCTGGCTCTGCAGCGGCGCCTCCGCCACCCGGGGGGCCTCGGCGGCCAAGGGACGGCCGGCGCGCACCAGCCCTTCGAGCCGGTCGGCCAGGGTTTCGGCGCGCTCGACCAGATAGCGCAGGTCATCGCGCAGCGGCTCGGCCGCCGCGGTGCGCTCGGCGACCTGCCGCCCGGCGAGCTCGGCCGAGGCGCGCAGCCGGACCATCGCCGCTTCCGCCATGCGCGCCGCCTCCGACAGCCCCTGCGCGCTGCCATCCATCGCCGCACGGTCGCGGCGGATCTCGCGCAGGCTGCGCTCCAGCCGCACCGCGAAGGGGATGGCGGCGCCGAGCAGCCCAAGCAACGCGATCTGCAGCACCCATTCCAGCAGGGACATGCCTCAGCCCTCCATCCGTCGGCCGCGTTCGAGCGCCCGGGCGATGCGCACGGCAAGGCGCTGCTCCTGCCGGCCGAGCTCGGCCTCGAACATCGGGATGTCGCCGCAGCGCAGCCGCACCGGCGCCCCCGGCGCGACGCCGAGCGCGATGCGGTCCCCCACCTTCAGCGCCAGCACGGAGGAGAGCGGCATCACCTGCTCATCCAGCACGACGTCGAGCGCGACCTCGGTGCCGCGCAGCTCCTCGGCGAGGTGCGTTTCCCAGATGCTGTCGCGGCCGAACTTCTCGCCCATGAACTGCTGCAGCAGCAGTTCGCGGACGGGCTCGAGCGTGGCGTAGGGGAGCAACAGCTCGAGCTTGCCGCCGCGATCCTCCATGTCGACGCGCAGCCGCACCAGCACGCAGGCGTTGGACGGGCGCGAGATGGCGGCGAAGCGCGGATTCACCTCCAGCCGGTCGAACTTGAATTCCACCGGGTAGAGCGGCTCGAAGGCCGCGGTCAGGTCGTCCAGCACCACGCCGATCAGCCGTTCGACGAGCGTGCGCTCGATGGTGGTGTAGGGCCGCCCCTCGATGCGCATGGCCGCGGTGCCGCGCCGCCCGCCCAACAGCACGTCCACCACCGAATAGATCAGCGCGGAATCGACGACGACGAGGCCGTAGTTGTCCCACTGCTCCGCCCGCGTCACGCCGAGCATCGCCGGCAGCGGGATGGAATTCAGGTAGTCCGCGAAGCGCAGCGAGACGATGCCGTCGATCGACACCTCCACATTGTCGGAGGTGAAGTTGCGCAGCGTCGTCGACAGCAGCCGCACCAGCCGGTCGAAGACGATCTCCAGCATCGGCAGGCGTTCATAGGACACCAGGCCGGAGGAGATGATCTTCTGGATGCCGCTTTCGTCGGCGGCCCCGGCCGGCCCGCTCTCGAAGCCCAGCAGGCTGTCGATCTCGGCCTGGTTGAGCACGCGGGTCGCATCCGGCGCAGGCGCGGCGAAGGTCTCGGCGGGTTGCGCCCCCTCCTCCTCCAGCGCCGCACCCCAGGCGGCCGCGAGGTCGTCCTCCTCCTGGCTGCCGCTCACTGGATCAGGATCTCCACGAAGAGCACGTCGTTGATGCGCGGCGCGGCCTGCGTGCTGCCCGCCGGCGGCGCGACAGCGATGTTGGCGCGCGCGATCAGTTCCTCCCGCAGCCGGTGCGTGCCGGCGGACCCGCGCAGTTCCTCGGGCCGCGTCTCGCGCAGGTAGGTCTGGAACAGGTCGAGCAGCCGCGGCATCGCGGCCTGGATGGCGACGCCGTCCTCGGCGCGCGCGATCTCGAGCTTGCTGCGCAGCTTGACGAAGACCGGCCGCCGCCCGGTGGCGTTGAGGTTGGTGATGATCTCCGGCATGTCGAAGAAGGCCGGCGGGCGCGGCGCCTCGGCCTGCGCGGCGCCTTCGGCTTCGCGCGGGGCCGGGCCCATGCCGAGCAGCGGCGGCAGGATGCCGCCGAACCAGAGTCCGGCGCCCGCGCCGCCCAGGACGAGCGGCAGCGCGAGCAGCAGCAGCTTCTTCCTGCCGCCGCCCTTCCCGCTGTCCCCGTCCTGTTCCGCCCGCGGCGCCGCCGACATGCCCTGCCTCCTGCAAGGGCCACAGCATCGCCCGGCGCCGTTAAGGAAGGCTTGCGGGCGCGGAACTGCCGGCCGGTACGTCCCTTGCTGCCGCCGCCAGGCAACAACTGCCGCCCCGGACCGGCCGCGGAGGTGGCACGCCGGTTGCGCCAGCCCACGCCGGTGGCGCCAGCCGGCGCGCACCTCGACCGGAGACGCGACGCATGGACAGCCCGGGCTACATCATCCTTTCGCGCCTGACGCTCCAGTCGCGCGCGACGCAGGTGCTGGCGCACAACGTCGCCAATGCCGACACGCCGGGCTTCCGCGCCCTGCGCCCGGTCTTCGCAGAATTCGTCGCGCGCCAGGACCTCGCCGGCACGCCGTCCGGCGGGCGCAGCGTCCACCACGTGCAGGACCGCGCCACCTGGCGGGAGATGCAGACCGGCCCGATGCAGATGACCGGCAATCCGCTCGACCTCGCCCTGACCGGGGACGGCTTCTTCGCCGTCGAGACGCCACGCGGCGAACGCTTCACCCGCGCCGGCCGCTTCACCATCGGCGACGGCGGCCGGATCGTCGACATGGAGGGCAACCCGCTGCTGAACGACCAGGGCGAGCCCATCGCCGTCGCGGCCAACGACACCCGCATCGAGATCCAGGGCGACGGCACCATCCGCAGCGAGAACGGCACGCTCGGCCGCATCCGCGTCGTCCGCTTCGACAATGTCCAGGCACTGAAGGCCGAAGGCGACCGCATCTTCGACGCCGGCGCCGAGCAGCCGCAGCCGGTGGACCGTCCGGCCATCCGCCAGGGCGTGCTGGAAGGCAGCAACGTCCAGCCCATCCTGGAAATGACCCGCCTGACCGCGGAACTGCGCGAATTCCAGTTCGCCGCCCAGTTCGCCGAACGCGAGGGCGAGCGCCTCTCCACCGCCGTCGAGCGCATCCTGCGCCGCCGCTCGTAAAGGTCAGATCCCGATGCGATCGCTCCACGTCGCCGCCACCGGCATGATGGCCCAGCAGAACAATGTCGAGGTCATCTCCAACAACATCGCGAACATCTCGACCACCGGCTACAAGCGCCGGCGCGCCGAGTTCCAGGATCTGATCTACCAGAACCTCCGCCGCTCCGGCTCGCAGAGCGCGGATACCGGCACGGTGTTGCCCTCCGGCGCGCAGATCGGCCTCGGCGTGCGCACCGCCGCGGTCTATCGCATCTCCGAACAGGGCAACCTGCAGCAGACCGAGAATCGCTTCGACATCGCCATCCGCGGCAATGGCTACTTCCAGATCCAGCTTCCCTCCGGCGAGACCGCCTATACCCGCGACGGCACCTTCGGGCTCTCGGCCGAAGGCACCATCGTCACCGCCGAAGGCTTCGTCGTGCAGCCCGGCATCACCATCCCGGCCAATGCGCGCGACGTCACCATCAACGCCAATGGCGAGGTGCTGGCGAAGCTCGACGGCCAGACCAATCCGCAGAACGTCGGCCAGCTCCAGCTCGCCATCTTCGCCAACGAGGGCGGGCTGGAGGCGATCGGCGACAACCTCTTCCTCGCCACGCCGGGCTCGGGCGATGCGCAACAGGGCGCGCCGGGCACGCCGGGCTACGGCCAGACCATGCAGGGCTTCATCGAGACCTCGAACGTCAACGTCGTGCAGGAGATCACCTCCCTCATCACCGCGCAGCGCGCCTACGAGATGAATTCCCGCGTGATCACCGCCTCCGACGAAATGCTCTCCACGCTCACGAGGCTCCGCTGATGCTGCGCCGCGCCCTCTTCGCCCTGCCCCTCCTCGCCTTGCCCGCGCGGGCCGAGGACCTGCCCCCCGCCCCGCGCCCCGTGGTGCTGGCCGAGGACGCCATGCTCCGCCTCGGCGACCTGTTCGAGAATGCCGGCAGGCTCGCCAACCAGTCGGTCGGCGCCGCGCCGGCGCCGGGGCGGCGGATGGTGCTCGATGCCGCCAACCTCGCCGCCATCGCGCGCCGGCACGGCCTCGCCTGGCGGCCGCTGTCGGGCGAGGAGCGCAGCATCGTCGAACGCCCCGGCCGCCCGGTCCCGCGCGAGGAGATCGAGGCGCTGCTGCGGCTCGACCTCGCGCGCCTCGGCGCCGAGGCGGAGACCGAGCTCGAGCTGCCCGGCTTCGCCCCGCCGCTCGTGCCCCTCTCCGCCCTGCCGGAGATCGCGCTGGAAGCGCCCTACTACGACGGCACCTCGCGGCGCTTCTCCGCGACGCTGGTGGTCGCCGCCGAGGGCATGCCGACCCAGCGCCTGCGCATCGCAGGCCGCGCCCTGCCGACCGTGCCGGTGGTCCTCGCCGCCCGCCGCATCGCGGTCGGCGAGGTGGTCCGCCCCGGCGACATCGAGGAACGCCGCATCCGCGCCGAGCGCGTCCGCCCCGGCACCGCGCAACGCGCCGAGGAGGTGATCGGCCGCCAGATGCGCCGGCCGATCGGCACCGACCTGCCCTTCATGCTGGTGGACCTGGTCGCCCCCGTCGTCGTCGCCAAGAACCAGCCGGTTCTGATGCTGCTGGAAGCGCCGGGCCTGGCGCTGACGGCGCAGGGCCGGGCCATGGAGGCGGCCGCCCTCGGAGAGGTGCTGCCGGTGATGAACCTCGCTTCCCGCTCGGTGGTGGAGGCCGAGGCGATCGGCCCCGGCCGGGTGCGCGTGCGCGCCGGCGCCGTGCCGATGATCGTCGCGCGGAGGAATTGAGCATGCATCGCCTCGCCCTTCTCGCCTTCCCGTTGCTGCTCGCCGCCTGCTCGGGCGCGGAGCGGCTGTCGCGCCTCGGCGACGAACCGCAGATGGCCGGCGTCACCAACCCGACCTCCGACCCGCGCTGGCGGCCGGTCTCCATGCCGATGCCGAACCCGCAGGACCCGCCGCTCGCCAACAACTCGCTCTGGCGGCCGGGCAGCCGCACCTTCCTGCGCGACCAGCGCGCCGCAGCGGTCGGCGACATCGTCACCGTGCTGGTCTCGATCCAGGACGAGGCGGAGCTGGAGAACCGCACCATCCGCTCCCGCGACAACAGCGAGGGCATGGGGCTGCCGCGGCTGCTCGGGCTGGAATCCTCCTATGCGCGGCTGTTCCCGAGCGGGATCGACCCGTCCCAGCTCGTGCAGGCGAATTCCACCAGCGGCGTGAACGGTACCGGCGCCATCCGCCGCAACGAGACGGTGACGCTGCGCGTCGCGGCAACCGTCGCGCAGGTGCTGCCGAACGGCAACCTGGTGGTGACCGGCCGGCAGCAGGTGCGGGTGAACAGCGAGTTGCGCGACCTGACGGTGGGCGGGGTCATCCGGCCGCAGGACATCGCCTCCGACAACACGGTGCGGCACGACCGGCTGGCGGAAGCCCGCATCGCCTATGGCGGGCGCGGGACGATCAGCGACGTGCAGCGGCCGCGCGTGGGCCAGGAATTGCTCGACATCATCCTGCCGTTCTGAACGCCGGTGCCCGGGGGTGCAGGAAGGCGGAAGCTTCCTGCGTTCGGCGTGGTCACCCCTCCGGAGCGCCCCTCCCCTCCGGACCACCCCGCCACGGGGCCCCATTGCCGGTGCAGGGCATCGGCAATGGGGCCCCATCGGCCGAAAGGCCTTTGGAAACCGTCCTTTGGCGCTGCGGGGCAGGGGCGAGGCGGTCCGGGGCAGCGAAGCACCGACCGGTTCGCGAGCGTTCGGCTTCCGCATAGGATGGCGGGGCACGGCGCACGAGGCGGGCAGGATCCATGTGCGGGCGATACTTCCAGCAACGCTCCTCCGGCGACGTCGCGCGCTACTTCGGCACGAAGAACGCGACGCCGAACCTGGTGCCTTCCTTCAACCGCGCGCCGACGCAGGACGGGCTGGTGGTGCGACGGCATCCCGAGACCGGGCAGCGGCACCTCGACGCGCTCCGCTGGGGCCTGGTGCCGCGCTGGGCCAAGGATGCCTCCGGCGGCGCGAAGATGATGAACGCCCGCAGCGAATCGGTCGCCGAGAAGCCCGCCTTCCGCGAAGCCTTCCGCAAGCGCCGCGGCATCGCGGTGGCCGACGGCTTCTACGAATGGCAGGCGCCGCCCTCGGGCAAGGGCGCCAAGCAGCCCTTCGCGGTGGCCATGGCCGATGGGGCGCCGATGCCGCTCGCCGCGCTGTGGGAAGGCTGGCGGGCACCGGACGGCACCATCCTGCGCACCTTCACCATCCTGACCACCGAGGCGGCGCCGGAACTCGCCCCCCTGCACGCCCGCATGCCGGCAATCCTGCCGCCCGAGGCCTGGGACGCCTGGCTCGGCACGACGGAGGCCGACGAAGCGGCGCTGCTCGCCCTGCTGAAACCCTATCCGCGCCGGGGCCTTGCCGTCTGGCCGGTCAGCGCGCGCGTGGGACGCGTGACGGAAGACGACGCCGGGCTGATCGCGCGCGACCCCCTGGCCCAGCCGCCGCCGGGGCTCGACGACCCGCCGCCGCATTTCGGCGGGAGCAGATCCCGATCAGAGGGGATCGCCTGATCGGGCGATGATGCTCATGACGGCAAGGGCAGAGCGGTTGCCGTGAGCCGGCGCTGACGCGAGCCGCTTGAGGCACTACGGGAAGGGCGAGCCTCATCGTCGCCACCCGCGGCGCTGCACCCCTCCGGCCGGAAGCCCCGCCTCTGGCCGCGGGCGCACCGCGAAGCCGCCTCTCGTCACCGCTGCGCCGCCGGCCAATCCGCGCGGATGCGCGCCGCCCAGCGGCTGATACCGGCCAGCCCTTCCGCTACCCCGGCATTCAGGGTCCTTGTTTCGCGCGCGACCGCCCCACCAGGCCCGCGCGCCATGCCCTCGCCCGTCCGATGACCGGGTCACCAGCGAGGCCCGGCGGCATGAGGGCAAGACAGCTCAATCGTCGCGGTGAACCCGCTCCATCCGCTCGTGGCGTTCCTGTGCCTCGATGCTCATGGTCGCGATGGGGCGGGCTTCGAGGCGGCGGAGGCCGATCGGCTCGCCGCTCTCCTCGCAGTATCCGTAGGTGCCGGTTTCGATGCGATCGAGCGCCTGGTCGATCTTGCTGATCAGCTTGCGGGCCCGGTCCCGGGTGCGGAGTTCGAGCGCCCGGTCGGTCTCGACGCTGGCGCGGTCGGTGAGGTCGGGCTCCGCGATCCCTCCCTCGGAGAGGGAGGAGAGGGTTTCGCCGGCCTCGCGAAGCAGGTCCTGGCGCCACCTCAGCAGCTTCTGGCGGAAGTACTCCAGCTGCAGGGGGTTCATGAACTCTTCGTCGTCCGAAGGTCGGTAGTCGGGCGGCAGCGTCACGAGCATGTCAGTCCATATCCCCCGGCGCGAAGGTCCAGGGCGCCTTCGCGGCAGCGCCCAGACCCCCCCTCTGAAAGCGGGCGGAACATAGACGCGGCCCCCGGCGGAAGCCAAGAGGGACCTTCGCGACAAATGACTGAAACGGCGCGCTTTTCAGTCGCGTGACACGGATCAGCCAATCCCGCGCCGGGCCAGCTCGATCCGGGCACGGAGGGAAATGGCCGCAATCGACTCGGCGAGCATGGGATCGGCCGCCGCCTCCCCCTCGGCCAGGGCAGCGAGGGCCTGCAACCGCGCCGGGTCCACCCGGCCGGACAGCAGCTCCACCTGCAACGCGGCCAGTTCCCCCAGCATCGCCTCCCCCCGCCGGCGGGCGCGGGCATCGCGTTCGGCGGCCGGGGCCGTCTCCTGCAAGGCGAGCAGGCCGATCGCCGAAGGCGCGGCGGCGGCCTGGGCGGCGGCGGGCTCCGAAGCCTCCGCGCCGGGCCCGAGACGGAATCCACCCCCCGCCCCGCGCGTCCCCCGTCCCGCCCGTGTCGCCGCGCCCGCCCCGACGCCGCGAATGCCGACCATGCTGTCCTCTCCTTCCGCCGTCCCGGCATCTCCGGCCGGTCGCCCGGCAACCCTTGCCGGTCAGACCTGCCGTCCGCCGCGCCGCAGGCTGGCATGCCGCTTGCGCTTCCCGGCCCGCCCCTCCGGCCCGGCCGATGGGGTGGAACCTGCAACCGTGCCGCTCCCCGCGGCGCGCCGGAGACGCATCCTTGCCAGGCAAAGCTTACGCGACGACGAAGAGGCTGGCGGCGGCACTGCTGCTCGCCCTCGCCCTCGCCCTGCCCGCCCTGGCGCAGGAGGTCCGCATCAAGGACATCGCCGATGTCGAGGGCGTGCGCGACAACCAGCTCGTCGGCTACGGCCTGGTGGTCGGGCTTAACGGCACCGGGGATCGGCTGCGCTCGGCGGTGTTCACCCGGCAATCCCTGGTCGGCATGCTGGAACGCCTCGGCGTCAACACGCGGGACAACGAGCGTCAGCTCGACACCCGCAACGTCGCCGCGGTGATGGTCACGGCGAACCTGCCGCCCTTCGCGCGGCCGGGCAGCCGGATCGACATCTCCGTCTCCGCCCTCGGCGACGCGACCAACCTCACCGGCGGAACGCTGCTCGTCACCCCCCTGCTCGGCGCGGATGGGGAGGTCTACGCGGTCGCCCAGGGCGCCGTCGCCACCGGGGCGATCAGTGCGCGCGGCGCCGGCGCCTCGGTCACGCGGGGCGTGCCGACCTCCGGCCGCATCGCCAACGGCGCCATCGTGGAACGCGAAGTCCCCTTCGCCCTGGCCAGCCGCGACCGCGTGCGGCTTTCCCTGCGCAACCCGGACCTGACCACGGCGCGGCGCATCGCCGCCGCCATCAACCGCGCGATGCGCGGGGAAGTCGCGGCGGCGACCGATTCGCGCACCGTCGCCGTCTCCCTCGGCGGCCGCAGCCCCGTCTCCTTCCTCAGCCAGGTCGAGCAATTGCGCGTCACCCCCGACCAGGTGGCGCGCGTCGTCATCGACGAGGCCTCGGGCACCATCGTCATGGGGGCGAATGTCCGCGTCTCCACCGTCGCCATCGCCCAGGGCAACCTGACCATCCGCGTGACCGAAACGCCTCAGGTCAGCCAGCCCAACGCCTTCGCGCAAGGCGAGACGGTGGTGGTGCCGCGCACCCAGGTCGAGGTCGACGACCAGCGCGACCGCCGGCTCGGCATCCTGCCCCGCTCCGTCACGCTCGACGAGCTGGTGCGCGGGCTGAACAGCCTGGGCGTGGGGCCGCGCGACCTCATCACCATCCTGCAGGCGATCAAGGCGGCCGGCGCCCTGCAGGCCGAGCTGGAGGTGCGCTGATGGAGGCCCCCATCCTGCCCCCGGTCCAGCCGCGGGCGCTGGCAGCGCCCGCCGTCGCCGGCAGCGAATCCGCCATGCGCCGCGCCGCCGAGGAGTTCGAGGCCCAGGCCTTCGCCATGCTGCTGCAGCCGATCTTCTCGACAGCGGATCTCTCCCGCAGCCGCTTCGGCGGCGGCGCGGCCGAGGCGCAATGGCAGCCCATGCTCGTCGATGCCTATGCCAAGGCGGCCACCCGGGCCGGAGCCGGCCTCGGCCTCGCCGACATCGTGCTGCGCGAGATGCACCGCATCCGCGCCGCCGCCACCCCCGCCAATACGGAAGGGACCACACCATGATCGATTCGCTCATCCTCGCCGGGCAGCGCCTGGCCGAGGCGCTGCGCGCCGAGAACGAGGCGCTTGCCGCGCTCGACATGCCGCGCGCGGCGCACCTCGCCTCCGGCAAGATGGCCGCCTCGGACGCCTTCGCCGCCGCCTATGCGGCGCAGGCGAAGCACGGGCTCGCACCCGAGGGGCCGGTGCGCGAGGCCGCCGCGATCCTCGCCCGCCGGCTGGAGGAACTCGGGCGGGAGAACCGCCGCCTGCTGGAACGCGCCGTGGCGCTGCAGTCCCGCGTCATCGAGACCATCGCAGGCGCTGCCCTGCCGCGCGCCGCGGCGCCGGGCTATGCGCCGGCCGGACACCGCGCGCCGGCAGCGCGGCCCCCGGCGCTCGCCCTGTCCGCGCGCGTCTGATAGGAGCGGCGCGAGCACGCGACTCGTGCCGAGGCCGCGACGGGCACCCGGTCACGTTGCAAGGCAAGGTGACCGGGGATCCGGAATGCGGCCCGCCGGCAGTCCGGCGAAGCCAGGCAAGCCGGAGGTCTGCGCCCGGCGCCTGAGGGCATGAAGGGGCGGATACCAGCGGTCGCGCATAGCGCCCGCTGGCATGAGTCCGGTGCCGGCCGCGGCAGGCGGCGAATCCCGGCAGGGGTGAGCCCACCCTGGCGGCCGACCGAGCGGCCCCGCCCCTCCGGACCACCCCACCAGGGGCCGAGGGGCCTTCGGAAGCGATTTTCGGCACGCCGCGCCACGGGCTGTCCGAATCTTTCCGCCGCGCGCAGGCGCAGGGGCAGGTCCCGCGCAGGCAAGCCGGCGGGCTGCCCAGCGCACCGCCGAGGGGGAGCGGGCCCCTTCGCCCGCCCCCGTGCGGGCTTGCTGCGCTGCACATAGAGGGGCAGTTTGCCGGAGTGATCGCCCTCCTCCGCCGCCATGCCAGCCTGATGGTCATCGCGGCCATCGGAGCTGCCGCCGCGGCCGCGCTCTGGCAGAAGCGCGGCAGCGGCGCGGTCTTCGAGGCCCTGACCCATGCATGGGACCTCTTTCTCTTCATCGCGCCGTCGCTGCTCGCCGGGCTGCTGCTCGCCGGCGCCCTGCGCCAGCTGATCTCCCCCGGCGCGCTGGCGCGCTGGATGGGGGCCGACAGCGGCTGGTTCGGCCTGGTGGTCGCCACCCTCGCCGGCGCGCTGACGCCGGGCGGGCCGATGGCGGCCTTCCCGCTGGTCCTCGTGCTGGCCGGCGCGGGGGCCGACCGCGGCGCGCTCGTCGCCTATATCCTGAGCTGGGGGCTCAACGGCTTCCAGCGGCTGCTGATCTACGAGGTGCCGCTGCTCGGCCCCGAATTCACCATCATGCGTGTCCTCGTCACGGCCTGGATGCCGATCATCGCCGGCTGGGGCGCGCGGCGCATCCCGATCGCCTGGGAGCCGACGCGGTGACGGGGGCACAGGCCTTCCTCTGGGTCCTGGCGCTGGTCGCCATGGGGCTCTGCGCCCGCCGTGGCGCCATCCCGGCCCGCAAGGCGGTGGCCGAGACCGGCCAGAGCCTGGCGAAGATCCTGCCCCTCTTCGCCGTCGCCCTGCCGATGGCGGCCTTCCTGGCCGAACTCGTCCCCGCCGATGCGGCGAGCGCCTGGATCGGGCCGGAATCGGGGCTGTCCGGCATCGCGGTCGGCGCCGTCGCCGGCGGCTTCATGCCCGGCGGGCCCTTCGTCACCTTTCCCCTGGTGATCGCCTTCGCCAAGGCCGGCGCCGGCGTGCCGCAGATGACGGCGCTGGTCACCGGCTGGGCGATCTACGGCATCCACCGCATCATCACCTGGGAGTACCCGGTGCTGGGCTGGCGCTTCGTCGCGCTGCGCATGCTGGCCGGGCTGCCGCTGCCGATCCTGGCCGGCGTGCTCGCGGAACTCATCGACGTCGTGGTGCCGATCACCCTCGGCCGCCCCTGACGCTGGCGCGCGCGCCCGGCATCGGGCATGACGCGCGGCGATGGAGCACCCCGAGAACGATCCGACCTGGGCCGCTTTGCTCGCCGCGCGGGACGGCGCGCCGGTGCCGGACGAGGGCGCGCTCGCCCCGCTCTTCGCGCCGCTGCTGGCGCCGGCCGCGGCGCCGGACGGCTGCCGCGTGGTCGGGCGCCTGGCGCAGACGCTGGACGGACGGATCGCCACCGCCTCCGGCAGCAGCCAATGGATCGGCGGGCGCGGCGACATCCTGCACACCCACCGGCTGCGCGCCCTCTGCCATGCCCTCGTGGTCGGTGCCGGCACGGTGCGCCACGACAACCCGCGCCTGACCACCCGCGAGGTGCCCGGCCCCCACCCGATCCGCGTCGTGATCGACACCGACCGCCGCCTCTCCAGCGACTACGGCGTCTTCCGCGAAGGCCCGCCGACCCTGCTCGCCTGCGCCGAGGACGCGCGCGGCAACGACCGCCACGGCACGGCCGAGGTGCTGCGCCTGCCCCGTGCGGCGGCCGGCGGCATCGCGCCGGAGGCGCTGCTGCGCGCCCTCGCCGCGCGCGGCCTGACGCGCATCTTCGTCGAGGGCGGCGGCGTGACCGTCTCCCGCTTCCTCGCCGCCGGCTGCCTCGACCGGCTGCATGTCACGGTGGCGCCGGTGCTGCTTGGCTCCGGCATCCCGGCCTTCACCCTGCCGGAGGTGCCGCGCATCGCCGACGGGCTGCGGTTCTCCTGGCGGGTGCACGAGATACCGCCCGACATCCTGCTCGACATTCCGCTCGATCGCGCGAGGCCGGGGGCATGAAGAAAGCAAGGGCGGGGGAGGGAACTCCCCCGCGCCCCCTGCTTTTTTTGTCTGTCGGCAAGGCGGCGCGGCGACAGGGGCGCAGCCCATGGCGATAGACGCGAAGGCGCTCTGGACCATTGCGACGAACCGGTGCGAGCTGCGCGGGGAGACGCTGCCCGAACGCCAGGCCGACCAGGCGCTGGTCCGTACGCTCGCCACCGGCATCTCGCGCGGGACCGAACGGCTCGTCCTCGCGGGGCGCGTGCCGGAAAGCCAGCACGCGGCGATGCGCTGCCCGCTGCAGGCCGGGAACTTCCCCTTCCCGGTGAAGTACGGCTACAGCGCGGTCGGCATCGTCGAGGACGGGCCCGACAACCTCCTCGGTCGCCGCATCTTCTGCCTGCATCCGCACCAGGACCGCTTCCTTGCCCCCGCCGCGATGTGCATCCCCGTGCCGGATGCGGTGCCCACCCATCGCGCCATCCTCGCCGCCAACATGGAAACCGCGCTGAACGTGATGTGGGACGCGCGGCCACTCGCCGGCGAGCGCGCCCTCGTCATCGGCGCCGGCGTGGTCGGGCTGCTCGTCGCAGCCCTGCTCGCCCGAATGCCGGGGCTCGAAACCGTGGTCTGCGACCTCGACCCCAGCCGCCGCGCCGTCGTCGAATCCCTCGGCGCCGCCTTCGCCGCACCGGAGGACGCGCCGGACAACCGCGACCTCATCATCCATGCCAGCGCGAACCCCGCCGGGCTGCGCCGCGCCCTGGAGCTCTGCGCCTTCGAGGCCCGCATCGTCGAGGCCTCCTGGTTCGGCACGCGGGAGGCGACGCTGCCCCTCGGCGAGGCCTTCCATGCCAAGCGCCTGTCGATCCTCTCCACCCAGGTCGGCGCCGTCGCACCCGCCATGCGCGGCCGCCGCACCCATGGGGAGCGCATGGCGCTGGCCCTCTCGCTGCTGGCCGATGACCGGCTCGACGCGCTGGTGGGACCGCCGACGCGCTTCGACGACCTGCCCATGGCGATGCCCCGCCTGCTCGACCCGCCGCCGGACGAGGCGCCGCCGCTCTGCCCGCTTGTCACCTACGGGTGAGGCCACGGGGCGCTCTCCCGTGAGCAGCGCGCGCCCCACACACAAACAGGGTAATGCCGGCGGCACGAGTTCCTGACTCGTGCCGAGGCCGCGACGGGCACCCAGTCACGTTGCCTTGCAACGTGACTGGGGATCCGGAATGCGGCCCGCCGGCAGTCCGGCGAAGCCAAGCAAGCCGGAGGTTTGTGCCCGGCGCCTGAGGGCACGAAAAGGCGGATACCAGCGGCCGCTGGCATAGGTCCCCGGCCCGGCCGGTGGAGCCTTCGGACCTCGGGCAGCGACCCGGCGCGCGCCGTGATCGCCTCCTCCCGCGGATGACGCGCGACGGCCCGGCCGCTACAAGGGCGGCATGTACAGCCTGACCGTCGTCGACCACGTGATGATCGCCCATTCCTTCCGCGGGGAGGAATTCGGGCCGGCGCAGCGCCTGCACGGCGCCACCTTCGTGGTGGAGGCGGAATTCCGAGCCCCCAAACTCGACCGCCTGAACCTGCTGGTGGACATCGCCGCAGCGAAGGTCGAGCTGCGCCGCATCCTCGACGGCTTCGACTACCGCAACCTGGACGCCGAACCGCAATTCGCCGGCGAGAACACGACCACCGAGTTCCTCTGCGCCCATATCCACAAGCTGCTCTCGGCGGCGCTGGCGGAGGGCCGGCTCGGCGAGGGCGGCCGCGCCGTCACCGGCCTCAAGGTGCTGCTGCGCGAAAGCCACGTCGCCTGGGCGGCCTATGAAGGGGCGCCTTCCGCGTGAGCATCCACTTTCTGGTCCCCGGCCCCTTCGACGCGATCTCGGGCGGCTACATCTACGACCGGCGCATGGTCGAAGGGCTGCGCGCCCTCGGCGAGACGGTCGAGGTGGTGGAGCTGCCCGGCCTGCACCCTGCGCCCGACGAGGCAGCCGAGGCCGGCGCGCGCGCCGCGCTGCAGGACCTGCCGGCCGATGCGCGCATCGTCCTCGACGGGCTCGGCCTGCCCGCCTTCCTGCCGCTGGCGCAGGACCTCGCCGCACGCAGGGCGGTGGCGCTGATCCACCACCCGACCGCGCTCGAGCACGGCTTCCCCGATGCCTCGCGCACCGTGCTGAAGGCGAAGGAGCGCGCGCTCTTCACCGCCTGCGCGCGGCTGATCTGCACCTCTCCACTGACGGCCCGACGCCTGCCGGAGGAATTCGGCGCCGACCCGGGCCGCATCGGCGTGGTCGAGCCCGGCACCGATCCGGCGCCGCGCGCGATCGGCTCGGGCGGACCAGCCTGCGCCATCCTCAGCGTCGGCACGCTGGTGCCGCGCAAGGGGCATGACGTGCTGCTGCGCGCCCTGGCGCGGCTGTCCGACCTCGAATGGACGCTCACCATCGTCGGCGACGAGCGCCGCGACCCGGCGCATGCCCATGGCCTGCGCGCGCTGGCCGAGGAGCTCGGCATCGCCGCCCGCGTCACCTTCGCCGGCGAGGTGGCGGGCGAGGCGCTGGAGGCGCTGTACCACCGCGCCGACCTGTTTGCCCTGGCCACGAAATGGGAAGGCTACGGCATGGCCGCGGCCGAGGCGATGGCGCGCGGCCTGCCGCTCGCCATCACCGCCGGCGGCGCGATCGCCGAGGTCGTCGCCCCAGGCTCGGCCATCATCTCCCCGGTGGATGACGTGATGTCGCTCTCCAAGGGCATGCGCCGGCCGATCTTCGACGCCGAGCTGCGTGCCGAGATGGCCGAGGCCTCCTGGCAGGGCGGCCAGCGCCTGCCGCGCTGGTCGGATCGCGCAGCGGCCTTCCGCGCCGAGCTCGACAAGGCCGCTGCCTGATGACGGAGGAGTTCGACGGCGACTGGCTCGACCTGCGCGAACCCTACGACGCCGCCGCGCGCGACGCCGGGCTGGCGGAGATGCTCGCCGCCGCCCTGCCCGCCCGGCCGCGCATCCTCGACCTCGGTGCCGGCACCGGCAGCCTGCTGCGCTGGCTCGGCCACTGGATCGGCCGCGCCCAGGCCTGGACGCTGGTCGATGCCGATGCCGAGCTTGCTGACCGCGCCTTCGGGACCATCGCCGACCGCGCCGACTCCGTCGGCTGGACCGCGACCTTCCCGGGACGCAAGACGCTGCTGGTCCATGCGCCGGGCGGCGCCTGGCGGGTCGAGGCGCTGATCGCCGACCTCGCCGAGGCGCCGGACAACCTGCCGCTCGACCGCGTGGACGCGGTGGTGAACTCGGCGCTGTGCGACCTGGTCTCGCGCGACTGGGTCGAGCGCGTTGCCGCCGCCTGCGCCGCCCACCGCCTTCCCTTCTACGCCGCGCTGAACGTGACCGGGCGCGACCGCTTCGCCCCGCCCCATCCGGCCGATGCGCTGGTCGCCCGCGGCTTCCGCCGCGACCAGCGCCGGGACAAGGGTTTCGGCGGCGCGGCGCTCGGCCCCGCCGCGCCGGCCGCGATCGCGGCGGCCTTCGCGGCCCATGGCTACGCGGTGCATGTCGCGCCGTCCGACTGGGTCGTGGACCGCCGCTCCGGGCTCTTCGCGCGAGAGGTCGCGACCGGCCACGCCGCCGCGGCCCTGGCATGGGAACGGCGCGACGCCGCGGCGATCGAGGACTGGATCGCCGCGCGTCGTGAACAGGCCATGAACAAATCTCTCTCGATCCGAATCGGCCACCGGGACATCCTTGCCCTGCCGCCGGGCTAGGTCAGATCCCGATCAGGTGGAGTCACCCGATCGGGTGAAGATGCCCGCGAAGACAGGAATCTAGAGTGCTCGCCGTGAGCCGAGGCGAACGGCAACCGCTGCAGGGAAGGAAGGCCGACATGTCCGATGCCAAGCATCCCATCGCCGTCGTCGCCGCCGAGATGCCGCCGCGCGCAAGGCCATCCGGCTATCCGCAGGATCTCGTCGAGAAGATCGGCGGGCGGGTGAAGACCGTGCTGGGCGATGTCTTCGGCCTGAGGAATTTCGGCGTGAACCTGACGCGGCTGCCGCCCGGTTCCGCCTCCGCCCTGCGCCATGCGCACGAGAAGCAGGACGAGTTCGTCTACATCCTCGAAGGCGAATGCCTGCTGGTGACCGATGCCGGCGGGACGCCGATGAGGGCGGGCATGTGTGCCGGCTTCCGCGCCGGCACCGGAGACGCGCATCACCTGGTGAACCGCGGCACGGCCGACTGCGTCTACATCGAGGTCGGCGACCGCACGCCGTTCGAGAAGGTGGACTACCCGGACGACGACCTGATGATCCTGCCCGGCCCGGACGGGAAAAGCGTCTACTACCGCAAGGATGGAACGCCCGTTTTCTGAAGGAGGGCCCCGAATGCCCCTGCTGCTCGGCTGCATTGCCGATGATTTCACCGGCGCCACCGACCTCGCCAACACGCTGGTGAAGGGCGGCATGTCGGCCGTGCAGGTGATCGGCGTGCCGGATGGCCCGCTGCCCGAGGCGGATGCCGTCATCGTCGCGCTCAAGATCCGCACCGTGCCGGCGGCCGACGCCGTCGCTCAGTCCCTCGCCGCCTGCGACGCGCTGACCGCGGCGGGGGCGAGGCAGTTGTTCTGGAAATACTGCTCGACCTTCGACAGCACGGATGCGGGCAATATCGGGCCGGTCGCCGATGCGCTGCTGAAGCGGCTCGGCTCCGGCTTCGCCATCGCCTGCCCGGCCTTCCCGACCAATGGGCGGACCATCTATCTCGGCCACCTTTTCGTCGGCGGTGCGCTGCTGAACGAGAGCGGCATGGAGCACCATCCCCTCACGCCCATGACGGATGCCAACCTGGTGCGCGTGCTGTCGCGCCAGACCGAGGGTGGCGTCGGCCTGGTGCCCTTCGGCGCCGTCGAGCAGGGTGCGGCGGAGATCCGGCGGCAGATGACGCGGCTGGCGGAATCCGGCCGCCGCTACGCCATCGTCGATGCGGTGACCGATGCGCATCTCATGGCGATCGGCGAGGCGGTGCAGCCGCATGCGCTCGTCACCGGCGGATCCGGCGTGGCGATGGGCCTGCCGGAGAATTTCCGCCGCGCCGGCCTGCTGCCGGAGCGTGCGGATGCCGATGCGCTGCCGCCGATGAAGGGTGCGGCGGCGGTGGTCGCGGGGTCCTGTTCCCGGGCGACGCTCGGGCAGATCGGCCTCGCGCGCGACCATGTGCCGGTGCTGGAACTCGATGCGCTCGCCACCCCCGATGCCGCCGCCATGGCGGCGCAGGCGCTGGCTTGGGTGGACGGCAAGCTGGAAGCCGCGCGCCCCGTCGTCATTGCCGCCAGCGCGACGCCGGAAAAGGTCGCGGCGCTGCAGGCGAAGCTCGGCCGCGACGCCGCCGGCGCGCTGGTGGAGGACGCCGTCGCCACCATCGCCGAGGGCCTCGTCGCGCGCGGCGTCGGCCGGCTGGTGGTCGCCGGCGGCGAGACCTCCGGCGCCGTGGTGCAGCGCCTCGGCGTGACGTCGCTGCGCATCGGGCCGGAGATCGACCCCGGCGTGCCCTGGACCTTCGCCGCGCCGCGCGGCATCCACCTCGCGCTCAAGTCAGGCAATTTCGGCGCGCGCGACTTCTTCCTGAAGGCGTTCGGCCATGACTGAGGCGGCGCTGCGCGAACAACTCGCGATGCTCGGCGCCTCGCTGTTCCAGCGGGGCTATTCGGTCGGCACGGCGGGCAACATCTCCGTGCGCCTGCCGGACGGCTATCTGATGACGCCGACCAATTCCTGCCTCGGGCGGCTCGATCCCGCGCGCATCAGCAAGCTGGCGCCGGACTGGACGCATCTCGGCGGCGACAAGCCCTCGAAGGAGGTCTTCATGCACCGCGCCGTGCTGACCGCACGGCCCGAGGCCGGCGCCGTGGTGCATCTGCATTCCACCTACGCCACCGCCATCGGCTGCCTCGCCGAACCCGGCGAGACCGCGCCGATCCCGCCGCTGACGCCCTATTTCGTCATGCGCGTCGGGCGGTCACTGCCGGTGATCCGCTACTACCGCCCGGGCGATGCGGCGATGGAATCCGACATCCACGAGGCCGCCAAGGGCGCCAAGGCCGTGCTGCTCGCCAATCACGGCCCGGTGGTGTCCGGGAAGACGCTGGCGGACGCGGTGCATGCGGCGGAGGAGCTCGAGGAATCCGCCCGCCTCGCCCTGCTGCTGCGCGGCGCGGGCGCCCGCACGCTGACGCCCGCGCAGGTCGACGACCTGCTCGCCACCTTCGGCTGAGGCGCCGGCGGCGATGTGGATCATGATCGCCGCGCCCTACAGCTCCGGCGGCGCGGATGCGGCGGTCCGGGCCGCGCGCCTCGCCGAGATGAACCGCGCCGCGCTGGCGGTCTTCCGGCTCGGGCATGTGCCGCTGATCGGCGTGAACATGGCCCTGCCCGTCATCGCCGCCGCCGAGGGCGACGCCTTCGAGGAGGTGATGATGCCGCTCTCCCTCGCGCTGACCGAACGCTGCGACGCCATCCTGCGCATCGGCGGCCCCAGTGCCGGCGCGGATGCCGAGGTCGCCCGCTTCCGCGCCGCCGGCCGCCCGGTCTTCCACGCGATCGAGGAGATCCCGCCCTGCCCCTGACCCTCGCCCTCGTCGCGCATGACCGGATGAAGCCGGCGCTGGCCGAATGGGTGGCGCGGCATGCGGCGCAGCTTGCCCCGCATGCGCTGGTCTGCACCGCGACGACCGGCGGCGTGATCCGCCGGCATGCGCCGGACCTGCCGATCCGCCTGGTGAAGTCCGGTCCGCTCGGCGGCGACCAGCAGATCGGCGGCATGATCGCGGAGGGCGAGATCCACGCCCTGATCTTCTTCCCCGACCCGCTCGCGCCCCAGGCCCACGACGTGGACGTGAAGGCGCTGCTGCGCATCGCCCTGGTCTACGACATCCCCGCGGCGTTCAGCCCGGCGACGGCGGACCTGCTGGTGGCAGGCGGGCTGCTCGCGCGCGGCTGATCGATGCCGCCGAGCCTTGCTGCCGAATTGTCGGCGGCGAGGCGCGGCGGAATCGCGCGCAGGGTTGGTGTGGCGGCTGCGCGCAAAGCAAGGCACTCATACCGAGTCAGCCGAAAGGCTGGCCGGTCTGGCGCCGCGATCACGGCAGCATCTTCCCCGGGTTCATCACCCCGCGCGGATCGATCGCCCCCTTGATCGCCCGCATCAGCTCGAGCGCCACCGGGTCCTTGTGCGTCGCCATCGCATGCCGCTTGGACTGGCCGATGCCGTGCTCGGCCGAGAAGGACCCGCCGAGGTCCACGGCGATGGCGTTCACCACCTCCTCCGCCCCGCGCGCGCGGAGGTTCCAGGTTTCGCGGTCCACGCCCGGCGGCGCGCGCAGGCTGACATGGATGTTGCCGTCCCCCGCATGGCCGAGGGCGAGCAGCCGCCCCTCCGGCCAGCGCTCGGCGAGCGCCGCCGCGATGCGTTCGAGGAAGCGCGGCACGGCGGAGACCGGCACCGCGGTGTCGGTATTGATCGCCGGCCCCTCCTGCCGCGCCAGCTCGGGATAATCCTCCCGGATGCGCCAGAAATTGGCGCGCTGCGCCTCGCTCTCGGCGAAGGCGGCATCGGTCGCCTCGCCCGCCTCCATCGCCGCGCCCAGAGCGTCCTCCAGCATCTCGCGCAACGGCACGGCAGGATGCGCGGCGGCGAGTTCGACCATCACGTACCAGGGGCTTTCCAGCGGCAGCGGGACACGGATGCCGTTCGCCGCGCCGCGGCGTTCCACGATGTCCATGCAGTCGCGGATGATCAGCTCGAAGGCGATCACCTCCGCCCCGCTGCCCAGCACGCGCGACAGCAGCGACAGCGCCGCATCGGGCGTGGGCACCGCGACGAAGGCCGTCTCCACCCGCTTCAACGCCGGCACCAGGCGCAGCGCCGCGGCGGTGATGACGCCGAGCGTCCCCTCCCCGCCCAGGAACAGGTGGCGCAGGGCGTAGCCGGAATTGTCCTTGCGCACGCGGCGCAGGTCATTGAGCACGCGGCCGTCGGGCAGCACCACCTCCAGCCCCATCACCAGGTCGCGCGCATTGCCCCAGCGGATGGTGCGGATGCCGCCCGCATTGGTGGAAAGCGCACCGCCCACCATCGCCGAGCCCTGCGCCCCCAGGAGAGCGGGAACAGCCGGTCCACCGCGGCCGCCGCCTGCTGCACGTTCTGGATGATGCAGCCGGCCTCGGCGACCAGGGAGAAGTCGCGCGCATCGACGTCGCGGATGCGGTTCATGCGTTCGAGGCTCAGCACCACGGCGGGCGGGCCGTTCTCCGGCACCACGGCGCCGCCGCACAGGCTGGTGCGCCCGCCCGCCGGCACGATGGCGAGCTCCGCCGCGGCGCAGGCGCGCACGGCGGCGGCGACCTCCTCCGTGTTGCCGGGGCGCAGCACCGCGCGCGGCACGCCGCGCCAGGCCCCCCGCCAGTCCACGGCATAGGGCGCGAGATCGTCGGAATCGGTGAGGACATTCCTGGGGCCGAGCGTTGCGGCCAGGTTGGCAAGCGTTTCCATGGGGCAATCATGCCCCCGCCGCCGGGCGCGTCAAACCGGCAGGTAGCCGATCAGGTCCTCGGCGCGCATCACCTCGCAGTAGATGCGGTTGATGATTTCGAGCTCGCGCGTGTGCAACTCCATCGTGCCCGCCGCGCAGCCATCCTCCACCACGATCACGTCGAAGGATTAATCGGCCAGCGAGCGCACCGTCGAGCTCACGCACTGGTCGGTGAAGATGCCGGTGCAGACGACATGGGTGACGCCCATGTTGTGCAGCATCAGCCGCAGGTTGGTGCCGGTCAGGGCGGAATCGGTGGTCTTGGTCACCACCACCTCGCCGGGATGCGGCGCGAGCTGCGGCACGACCTGGGAGGCATCGGACCAGGCCGGCAGGAACAGGTTGTTCCAGCCCGGCTTCTTCTGGCTGAGCGAGCGGTCGGCGCCATCCGGCGTCAGGCAGGCGATGCGCGCGAAGAAGACCGGGTTGCGGCCGGCGCGGAAGCGGTCGATCAGCCGGGCGATGGTCGGGATGACGACGCCGTGCATGCGTTCGTGGAAGGGCGCCCAGGCTTCCTCCCGGGCGCGCTCGGCAGGCGGCAGCGTCGCCGGGTCGGGCCGCGCGAGGTAGGTGTTCTGCACGTCGATCACCAGCAGCGCGACCTTGCCCTGCACGAGGACCGGGTCCGCCGCCTCCGGCGCGCCGTCGTAGTAGAAGGACCGCCAGGCGGTCTTCCAGCCGGTCATCAGAGCTTTTCCGGGTACATGGCCGCGATCGCCTCCGCGCTGGCGGCGATGCGGCCGCGCTCGGTGATCAGCCCGGTCACCAGCCGCGCCGGCGTCACGTCGAAGGCCGGGTTGGCGGCCGGGCTGCCGGCGGCGGCGACGCGGATGGTCTCGATCCGGCCATCGGCCGTGCGCCCGGTCAGGTCGGTGACCTCGGCCTGGCTGCGCTCCTCGATCGGGATTTCGGCGACGCCGTCGGCGACGCGCATGTCGAGCGTCGAATGCGGCAGCGCCACCCAGAAGGGCACGCCATTGTCCTTCGCCGCCAGCGCCTTGAGGTAGGTGCCGATCTTGTTGGCGACATCGCCGGTGCGCGTCACCCGGTCGGTGCCGACGATGACGATATCGACCTCGCCATGCTGCATCAGGTGTCCGCCGGCATTGTCGGCGACGACGGTGTGGTTCACGCCATGGGCGCCGAGTTCGAAGGCGGTCAGCGCCGCGCCCTGGTTGCGCGGGCGGGTCTCGTCCACCCAGACATGCACGGGCAGGCCGGCATCGTGCGCCATGTAGATCGGCGCCAGGGCGGTGCCCCAGTCGACCGTCGCGAGCCAGCCGGCATTGCAGTGCGTCAGCACGTTCACCGGGGCGCCGGGCTTCCTCGCCGCGATCTCCTGCAGCAGCGGCAGGCCGTGGCGGCCGATCGCCTCGCAGGTGGCGGCATCGTCGTCGGCGATGGCGGCGGCCTCGGCATAGGCGGCGGCGGCGCGCGCTTCCGGCGGCAGGTTGCGCAGCGCGGCGAGCATGCGCTCGATCGCCCAGCGCAGGTTGATCGCGGTCGGGCGCGTCTCGGCCAGCATGGCGCAGACCGGTTCCAGCGCCGCCGGGTCGCGCCGCATCGCCAGCGCCACGCCATAGGCCGCCGTCGCGCCGATCAGCGGCGCGCCGCGCGTCTGCATGGAGCGGATGGCGTGCGCGACCTCGTCCTCATGCGTCAGGCGCAGCCATTCGACCTGCCAGGGCAGCCTGGTCTGGTCGAGGATGCGCACGGACCAGCCATCGGCAAGGTCCACGCGCACGCTGCGGTGCCAGGTGCCGTCGATCCTCATGCCTGCTCCTCCGCCATCACATCCTGGGGCGGCCGCCGCAGGGAGGGCGGCGCCGCCGGGCCGCGGCCCAGCCGCAGCACGAAATCCGGCCGCCTGTCCCCCAAACCGGCGAGCGCCGCAAGGGCCGGGCGCATGGCCGCCACCTCGACCGGCTGGTTGACCCATGACGTGGCGAGGCCGAGCGCCGTGGCGCGCAGGCAGAGGCGCTGCGCCGCGCGCCCCGCCGCCACCCAGCCGCGCGGACCGGCCTCGGCGGCGGCAAGCACGGCGAAGGCGGGCGTGGCATCGAGCAGCCGCGCCAGCCGCCGCGTCTCCGCCGCCTCGGTGAAGACGAGGGGGAAGATGCGCCGGCCGATCGCCTCCGGCACCGCGGGATTGCCCATGCTGCCGGCGAAGAGCCCGTCCCGCCGCGCCAGCGCCGCGGCATGGCTGAAGCGGATCCAGGAGAGCAGCTCCGCGACGAAGGCGGCATCGCGGATCTGCGCGCGGTTCGCCGCGATGATCAGCTCGGCGAGCGTGGCACGCGCTGCCGGGGCGCTGACCAGCACGAGGCCGACTGCGGGATCGGCGCCGCCGGCCTGCTCAAGCGAAGCGAGGTCCGCGGCGGGCAGCGGCGCGGGATCGAAGGGCAGCCGTGTCGAGTGGCGCCGCGCGATCGCGGCGGCAAGGTCGTTGCCGCGCGCCGGCGCCGGGGAGACGCGCAGGGTCGCGATGCCGGCGCCGTCCACCGCCGCCTCCGCCCGCAGTCCGAGCACCGGAGCGGCCTGCAACATGGTCTCCAGGGCGCAGCCGAGGCTCGCGAAGAGGTGGTGGTCATCGGGATCGACGGCCGGGGTGCGCCGCGCCGGGTCGGGCAGCAGCCGCAGCCCCTCCGCGGCCAGGGCGAAACGCCAGGGCTGGGTGTTGTGGCTGTTGGGGGCGAGGGTGGCGCAGCGGACAAGCTCGCGCAGCAGCGGCGGGGCCATGCGGGGCGGGCGCCAGGTTTCGACGGCAAGACGGTCATAGGCGGCAGCATCGCGGCGGCGCAGCAGCCAGGCGCCGCCACCGGCCAGCGCGGCCAGCCCGCCTGCCCCGATCAGCGCGCGCCGCATCAAAGGGATGCCCGCTCAGATGCGCTGGTGCAGAGCGCAGACCAGGGTGAACAGCCGCCGCGCGGTCTCGAAATCCACCTCCACGCGGCCCTTCAGCCGCTGCTGGAGCAGTTCCGCGCCTTCGTTGTGCAGGCCGCGGCGGCCCATGTCGATCGCCTGGACGCGGCTCTCGGGGCCGCTTTCGGCGACCGCGCGCTCATGCGCCTCGACCACCAGGTGGTAGTCCTTGATCAGCCGGCGGAACGGGCCGAGCGCCAATGCGAGCACGTGCAGCGGCCGGTTGTCGACGTCGCGGATGTCGAGGATCAGCCGCCCCTCGCGCACCGAGACGGCGAGCGCATAGGGCCCCTTCGGCAGGTTCGGCGGGTCGAAGCGGTTGCCGGTGAGCAGATCGGCGATCGCCTGCCGCCGATCGGCCTCGGCGAAGGCGGAAGGCGCCGGCGGCTCCTCCGGCAGTTCGATGCGGACCAGGCGCTGATCAGGCATCGCCCGGCGTCCGGCGCGGCGCCACCGGCGCGGGGACGGGCGCCCCCTGCTCGTCCCCGGTCAGGCCGAGGCGCAGCATCCAGGCGAGCGTCGCGCCCTTCACCGGCCGCAGCAGCAGCGTGCAGACGATGGCGAAGAGCGGCAGCCACACCGCCATATGCAGCCACATCGGCGGCTGCCAGAGCTTCTCCACCCAGAACACCGCCGGCAGCAGCACGTGCCCGGCGATGAGGATGGTGAAATAGGGCGGCGCGTCATCCGCCCGCATGCGGCCGAGCGGCGCATGGCAGGATTCGCATGCATCGACCACGCGCAGATAGCCATTGAACAGCCGCCCCTGGCCGCAGACCGGGCAGCGCCCCATCGCGCCACGCGCCATCGCCGCGCCGATCGGCGGGGGGTTCACAGAAAGGGCGGGCGTTTCGCGCTCCGAGGTCCAGGGCATCGGCGTTCCTTGTCCGGACGCTCGCGGGCGACCGTTTTGTGCAATGCAACATAGAACGCGAGGCCGGTACGGTTCAAGCATTCCGGCACGGGACAGGCTTGAACCCATGGCAGGCCCGGCGTGAAGATGTCTCATGGCCGAACGCATCCTGCTCATCAACCCGAACTCCAGCCAATCCTGCACCGACGGCATCGCCGCGGCGGTCGCGCCCTATGCCGCGCCCGGGCTGCCGCGCCTCGACGTGGTGCGGATCGAGGAAGGGCCGCCCGCCATCGTCACCTGGCGCGACTGGTACGGCATCGCCGAGCCGCTCTGCCGCAGGGTCGAGCGCGAGCCCGCCGACGCCTACATCCTCGCCTGCGTCTCCGACCCCGGGCTGGAGGCGGTGCGGACCGTGACCGACAGGCCGGTCTTCGGCCCGCTGCGCTGCGCCGTGGCGGCGGCGATGATGCGCGGGGAACGCTTCGGCATCGTCGCCTTCACCGACAAGTCCAAGCCGCGCCAGCGCCGCGCCCTCCAGGCGATGGGGGTGGAAAGCCGCCTCGCCGGCACCATCCCGCTGAACCTCGACATGGAGGTGCTGACCGACCCGGTCGCGCCGCGCGCGCGGCTCGCCGAGGCGGCGAAGGACCTGGTCGCGATGGGGGCGGAGAGCGTGATCCTCGGCTGCGCCGGCATGGCCGGCCACCGCAACTTCGCCGAGGAGGCCTGCGGCGTGCCGGTGATCGAGCCCTGCCAGGCGGCGGTCGCGCAGGCCATCCTGGCTGTGGTCGCGGCGCGCGGCGGCAGGGTGCGCCTCGCGGCCGAGTGAGGGCCGAACCGGACGTCCCCGACACACCGCAGGCTGCGTCGCCTTGCGATACGGTGGCCCGGCGGCGGAACACGTTCCGGTCAATTTGCTGGACCCGCAGGCGGGTGGAGGAATACCAATCCTGCGGGAGCACGCAGGCCATGGCACCGGGACCAGCCGGCCCGGCCAGGTGGCTTTCCCGGGTGGCAGCCATCCTGGCCCTGCTGGGCAACACCGCGCAGCTCCATGCGCAGGAGCGCCGCGAGGCCATGACGAAGATCGAACCCGCACTGGCCGATGCGCTTCGCGCGAACACCGATGCCGCCCGCGGCTTCGGCGTGGTCATCACCTTCCACGCGACCGCCGGGGACGGCACCGTGCGGCGGCAGGTTCTGCAACGCCTCGGGATCGCGCCGACCGCGGTCTACGAGGCGATCCCCTCGGCCGCCGCGACGGCGACACCCGCCCAGATCGAGGCACTTGCCGCTACCCCTGAGGTCGCCCTGGTCGAAGTCGACCCGCAGGCCCACATCCTGCCGCGGCCCTGAACGGCCGCCAGAGAGGTCTGGCTTCGCCCCGGCTCCCGGGCAACCACTCTATCCTCTTGTATTCGCGAGCATCTTAACCCGATCAGGTGATACGAGCGGCACGAGTTCCTGACTCGTGCGGAGGCCGCGACGGGCACCCAGTTACCTTGCCTTGCAAGGTGACCGGGGATCGGGAATGCGGCCCGCCAGTGGTCCGGCGAAGCCAGGCAAACCGGAAGTTTGCGCCCGGCGCCCGAGGGCACGAAAGGCCCCAGACCAGCGGTCGCGAATAGCGGCCCTTGGTACCATACCAACGGCCCTTCGGAATGACCGGTGAGGGCGGAATTGGAGGGGCCCTGCCCCTCCAAACCACCCCGCCAAAGGCCCGAGGCCTTTGGAAACCAACATCTGGTGCCGCGCGGTTCAGACAGTCCCATCGTTTCGGAGCGCGTTTCGTGCGCAAGGGCGGGTTTCGGCACTGGTCCTGACAGTGGCGCACGGCGCCAGGTATCGGTTTCCAAAGGCCTTTCGGCCTTTGGTGGGGAGAGCCCGAGAGGGGCAAAGCCCCTCTCGGTTCCACAGGTCAGGCAAACGGCCCATTGGCATGAGTCCACCTGATCGGGATCTGCTCCTCGCGCGATATTCCCGCAGGCCCGGATCCGCGCCGACCCGCCTGCAACGGGCATCATCGCGCCTTCAGGGGGGGTCCGGTCGGGAAGAAGGCCCGCGCGAGCGGCGCGCGGGCCTTCCCGGAACGGTCAGATGCCCTTCTTCGCGACCGCCGGCGCCGGCGCGAAGGCCATCGCCGCGCGATCGACATTCACCCGCCCGTAGCCGAAATTGGAATCCCAGCCGGGCGGGCCGAGGTTGTCCACATGGGCAGCCAGGAGATTCCAGATCTGCTCATTGGTCGCGAAGCGATGAGCCCCCCAGATCACCGCCGCCGCGCCGGCGACATGCGGACAGGCCATGCTGGTCCCGCTCATGGTCCCGTAGCCCCCGCCGCGCGTCGTCGACAGCACGCTCACCCCCGGCGCGCAGAGGTCCACTTCCGCCCCGCGGCTGGAGAAGGAGGCGATGGCATTGCCGGAATCGATGGCCGAGACCGCGATGACGTTGCGGTACTTGGCCGGAAAGCCGACCGTCGAGGCCGCCGGCCCGGAATTGCCGGCCGCCGCCACCAGCAGCAGCCCCTTGGCCCAGGCCGTGTTGCACATGGTCTGCAGCGCGGAGGGCGCGGCGGAGGCCCCGAGGCTCATGCTGACGATGTGCATGCCGTTCTGGATCGCCCAGTCGATGCCCGAGATGATCTGGCTGAAGGCGCCGCTGCCGGTGCTGTCCAGCACCTTCACCCCATAGAGGTAGGCGCTCGGCGCCACGCCCACGACGCCGAGCCCGTTGATCGGGGCGGCGATCGTCCCGGCGCAGTGCGTGCCATGCCCGTGATCGTCCATCGGCGTCGCCGCGCCGGGTACGAAGCTCACCCCGCCGCGGTAGTTCTCGGCCAGGTCCGGGTGCTTGAAGTCGATCCCGGTGTCGAGCACCGCGACGCGCACGCCCTCCCCCTGGGAGGAAGGCCAGGCCTCCCGCGAGCGGATCTGGGAGATCCCGGCCGGGACGGTCTCGGCGAGGACACTTGGCTGGTTCTCGAACTGCAGATGCGCGTACTGGTCCACCCCGATCACGTAGCAGGGCAGGTCTTCCTCCACCTGCGCGACGTTGCCGTTCTTGGAAAGCTGGTCCACCTCCGCCTGGGTCAGCCGGGCGGTGACGATGGGAGCCTCGTACTGGTTGACGTCGTAGCCGATGAGGTCTTCCGGCAGCGCCGGCACCGAGGCGCCGGAGGCCAGCGCCGTGGCGGCGAAGAACTGGGTCTGCATGCCCGACGGCAGCACGCCCTTCACGATCTCCACCTTGTCGGTGCCCTTGTCCGGGCGCTTCTCCTTTGGCTTGAAGGTGACGATGACGGTGCGTCGCGCGTCGTGCTTCTGGGCCATGATCGTTGTCCTCCCGCATCCATGCGCGGCGGAGGCCTCCACCAGGCCTCGGCCGGCGGGGATGTCGGGAAACCCTACATCTCGCCCTTCTTAAGCAGCAATTTGTTTCGACTTCGAACGAGAACGATCACGTGGTCTTGAAACCCGTGATGGCATCCGACCCGCAACCACAACCGAAACTCGAACCGCCGCCGCCGGCCACCCGCACCGCCCCTGCTCCCCGGATGCCGCGCGCCTAGTGTCCCGCCCGCGAAACCTGCCGGATCTCCAGCGAAGGAAGCGGCGATACAGGCCGCTGACAGCAAGAGCCGGCGACGGGAGGAGGAAGCCCGCAGGACCTCGGAACCGGGACACGGGCGCGGCGCCCTTCGTCCGGCCGCCTGCCGATCAGAGGCCCCGGAAGGCCGGCGAAACCTGGTTCGGCATCTCCGGCATCTGCCCCGCGCCGCCGATATCGAGCGGCGCATAGCCCGGCTTCCCGGTCTGGCGCGGCGCATCGGGATCGGCGGCCTCGCGGCGCTGCGTGCCGTCATCGGTCCGCAGGGCGCGATCCACCGCGCGCGCCGCGCGCTGCTCCGTCGTTCCGACCGGCACCGGCGGCGGCAGCGCCTGGACGGGCGCGGGCGAAACCTGCGGTGCCGGCGACTGGCTGCAGGCGCCGGTGAGAAACGCCGCGACCAGGCATGAACGACGCATCATAGGGGGCCTCATCCTCGGTCGGGGGAGCCGAACCTATCCGGCCGGTACGCGGTGACGAGAGCCCCCCTTTCGGGAGAGCCCTCAACGGCCCGGCGGCCACACCGCCGGCGCCTCGCTGCCCACCTGCGCGGTGATTCGGCCATAGGCCTCCGGCCGGCGATGCTTCGCGAAGTTGAAGATGGTGGTGCGGCCGAGTTCGCACATGCCGAGATCGGCCTCCGCCACGATCAGTTCGTCGCCCCAGGAGGTGGCCTGCGCCATGATCTCCCCCTGCGGGTTGACGATGATGGAATGGCCGAACAGCTCGTGCCCGTCCTCCGTCCCCGCCTTCGCCGTCGCCACCGCGAAGCAGGCGTTCTGGTAGCAGCCGGCCTGGATGGTCAGGTGGGAGTGGAAGACCCGCAGGTGGTGCGCCTCGAAGCCGCGATTGTCCATGTTCAGGCTCGGCGTGTTGTAGCCGAGCATGACCAGCTCGACTTGCTGCAGCCCCATCACGCGCCAGGATTCCGGCCAGCGGCGGTCGTTGCAGATCATCATCCCGACATTCACCTCATGGCCCGCGACCGGCGCGCGCACCACGGGGAAGCCGAGGTCGCCCACCTCGAAATATCGCTTCTCGAGGTGCTGGACCTTGCGGATCGGGTCGTAGTCCTTGTGACCCGGCAGGTGGACCTTGCGGTACTTCAGCATCACCTCGCCCTTCGGGTTCACGAAGACGGCGGTGTTGAAGCGATGCCCGTCCGGGGTCTTCTCCGCATAGCCGAGATGGAAGGCGATGCCGTACTTCCGCGCGGCTTCGAAGAGCGGCGCGGTCTCGTTGGAGGGCAGCGCCGTCTCGTACCAGTGGTCGGCCTGGGAGATGTCCTCCTCATACCAGCGCGGGAAGAAGGTGGTCAGCGCGAGTTCCGGGAAGACCACGACCTCGGCGCCGCGCTGATGGGCCTTTTCCATCAGCCGCACCATGCGGCCGACGGCGACGTCGCGCCCTTCCGCCTTCTGGATGGGGCCGAGCTGGGCGGCGGCGAGGACGAGGCTGCGGGTCATGGGCAAGCTCCTGGCTGACGGCAGGCGGGGGGGGCACTGCATGGGTGCCCGCTCTGCCCCCGCTCTATCCAAGCCGGCGTGCGCGGTCGAGGCGGTCCGGCCCGCAATGTCGCGCAAGGGGACCGGATCTGCCCATGGCGCGCGCAGTGATCCGCTTTCGCGGGCGTGGCATTGCCCGTGCCGTCGTCTGGCGAGCATCGTCACATCCAGGGCAGATAACGGCCGGGCGTTCGCCTCGCCCGGTCCCGGTGTCCAGGTTTCGCGCACGGCCACCGCACGAGCCCCTGGCGCCATGCCGCGAAGCCCGCCCGGCTGCGATCTGCTGCGACAGTCATGCGAAGGACCTGCATCGGCTGTCCCGAGAAGGGCGTGCCCCTTGCCCGGGCTCTCCCCGCCAAGGGCTCCACGTGCCGATCCGCGGCAGCAGGCCCCCATCGTCCGAAGGCCCCTCGACGCCAATACCCCAGTCACCGCGGGTCCAGGGGACCATGTCCCGTGGCGGGAGTCCGAGGGGGCAAGGCCCCATGCGCGCGAACATGGGGCGATGAGGGAAGCGGAGAGGGGCGTCGCCCCTCTCCGGACCTCTCCCCACCAAAGGCCGAAGGGCCTTTGGAAACCGTCATCTGGTGTTGGGCACGGCAGGAATTCCGCGGCGAGGCAGGATGCGCCGCGCCATTCTTGCTGCCGGCGGGGCAATCATGCCCGGTACCCCATATCGGCCGGTCCAGGGTGCACCGCACCCTGGCGGGGTGAGGTCCGGAGAGGGGCAGAGCCCCTCTCCAATCAACAGCGCAAATGTTCGCGCGTATGGGGCGGCGCCCCCTCGATGCCCCGCTATCGCGGCTCGATGACCGCATCCCCATGCTTCAGCCGCGCCCGCAGGGCGGCCTCGGCAACCGCCGCCTCCCACGCCTCCAGCAGGTAGTCCGCCAGGTCGTTCGCCGCCCCCTCGGTACGGGTGATGCCGAGCGTCTCCCCGCGCAGCGTCACCACGCGGAAATGGCCGGTCTCCTCGTCGCTCAGCACCTCGATCACGCCACCATGCCCATTTCCCGCGCCTTGATCTGCAGCGCCAGCACCTTCGAGAAGATGCGGCACTGCGCCAGCCCGCCGGCGTGGAACCACAGCCCGGGCTGGCCGGTCGGACGCCACATGCCGTGCAACTCCCCTTCCTCGTCGAAGCCCCAGACCTTGCCGACGCGATCGCCCACCGCATCGCCCAGGATGCGCCGCGCCGCCGCCGCCTGGCCCTCATAGCCGGTCGCCAGCACGATGAGGTCGGCCTGCCTCACGCTGCCATCCTTCATCAATGCTCCTTCCGGTGCGAAGCGGGCGATGTCGTCGAACTGCATCAGGCCGACCCGCCCGTCGATGATCATCTGCGAGCAGCCGGCGTCGAAGTAGTATCCGCCGCCGCGGCTCTGGTACAGGAACTGCCAGCCGGTGGCGTCCTGCCCGAAGGAGAGGCGGAAGCCGCGCTTCTCCAACCCATCGAGCAGCGCCGCGTCGGCATGCCGGTTCATCGCCGTCATGCGCTGGTGGGACCGCCGGTAGACCGGGAAGGGAAAGGAGGTGGCGAGCAGGTCCTTGTCCTCGAAGGGGATCTCCTCGTCGTAGAGCGCGTAGGGCGCCTGCGCTTCCTTGAGGCTGACCACCAGCGAGGGGCGGCGCTGGATGATCGTCACCTCCGCCGCGCCGGACACCACGAGGTCCTGCGCCACGTCGTGCCCCGAGGTGCCGGTGCCGAGCACCAGCGCCCGCTTGCCGGCCCAGTCGAGCCCGCTGCCGTAGGCGCCGGAATGCCGCACCGCGCCCTTGAACTCGCGAAGGCCGGGCAGGTCCGGCATGATCGGAATGGAGCTGACGCCATTGGCCATGACGATGTGGCGCGGGCGCATGACCCGCTCGGTGCCGTCGGCGCGCTTCAGCGTCACGGTCCAGCATTGCGCCGCCTCGTCCCAGGACCCGCCGGTGAGCTCCGTGCCGGTCCAGACGTTCAGCTCCATCGCCTCGGCATAGATCTCGAACCAGTTCGCCAGCATGTCCTTCGGGATGAAGACCGGGAAGGATTTCGGGAACGGCATGTAGGGCAGGTGGTTGACGCGCGTCTCGTTGTGCAGCGTCAGCGCGTGGTAGCGGTTGCGCCAGGAATCCCCGATGCGCGCTTCCCGGTCGACCACCAGCGTATCGACGCCGAGCAGGGACAGCCGCGCCGCTACCGACAGCCCGGCCTGCGCCGCCCCCACCACCAGCACGGCCGGATCGTGGTCGGCATAGGCGCGCGCCTTGTTGCGGCGGTCGAGCCAGTTCTCGCCGCCGAAATTCCGCTTCCAGTCCACATCCTGCCAGCGCTTGCCGTTGGCCGGATCCTCATGGCCGCGGATCTCGTCGAGCGAGGTCGCCAGCGTCCAGGCGCGCGGCTCCCCACCCTCGTTCACCAGGCGCACCACGCCGTTGCAGGGGCCGACCGAGGTCTCGAAGGTGAAGATCGCCTCGATCGCCTCGGTGCCGGCGCGCGTCACGCGGCGCGGCGGGGTGCGATCGGCGGCCAGCGCCACATCGCGCGGCGCCATGCGCGCGAGCGTCGACGCCATGCGCGCCGCGATGGCCTCGGCGCCCGAGGTGGTGCGCAGGTCCCAGGTGAAGGCGAGGATGTCGCGCCAGTGGCACTCCCCGGCGAAGAGCGCGGCGATGCGGGCCGCCTCGCCCGAGGCCAGCACGGCCCCGAAATCGGCGAGCCAGGCCTTCGTTGCGGACTCCGCCGAGGTGCCGGTCAAGATGCCGTCCATGGCGCGTTCTCCTCCGTCCTGTTCTTGCGGCGGAGTGTGGGCGCGCCCCGGCGGCCGGGCAAGCCGGGCGCCGCCCGGACGCCCGGCCGCACGCCGCATCAGGGAGGAGGCACGGCCCCGACCTGGTCGACGATGGCGCGATACCATTGCGGCCGGCGATGGGCGGCGAAGTTGAACATCTTCTCCTTGCCTTGCCGGCAGGCGTCGAAATCGACCTCCGCGACGATCACCTCGTCGCCCAGCGTCTTCGCCTGCGCCGCCACGACCCCGTTCGGATCCACGATCACGCTGCCGCCGATCAGCCCGGAGCCGTCCTCGTTGCCGGCCTTCGCCACGCTCACCGCCCAGGTCGCGTTCATGTAGGCATTCGCCTGCACCGCCAGCGTCGAGTGGAAGGTGCGCAGGTCGGCGCTTTCGGTGGTGCCGCCCATCGGATCGTAGGCGGCGGAGTTGTAGCCGATCAGCATCAGCTCGACGCCCTGCAGGCCATAGCAGCGCCAGCCTTCCGGCCAGCGGCGGTCGTTGCAGATCAGCATGCCGGTGACGGGGCGGCCCCAGGACTCAGGCCCGCGGAAGGCCGGGAAGCCCATGTCGCCGTATTCGAAGTAGCGCTTCTCGAGCTGCTGGAAGCGGTCGCCGGCGCGCGGCTCCACCGTCCCCGGCAGGTGGATCTTGCGGTACTTGCCGAGGATCGACCCGTCCGGCCCCACCGTGATCGCGCTGTTGAAGTGCTGCCCCTGCGGCGTCAGCTCCGCGTAGCCGACATAGAAGCCGACCTTCAGCGCCTTCGCCCGGTCGAACAGCGCCTGGGTGTTCGGGTTGGGCATGGCGGTCTCGAAATAGCTGTCCACCTCCTCCTGGTCGGCCAGGAGCCAGCGGGGGAAGAAGGTGGTGAAGGGCAGTTCCGGGAAGACGACGAGCTGCGCGCCCTTCCCGGCGGCGTCTTCCAGCAGCGCGATCATGCGCGCGAGGATCGCCTCGCGGCTGTCGGCCTTCTGGTTCGGGCCCATCTGGGCGCCGGCGATGCGGAGGATACGGCTCATTTGAAAAGGTCCCTGAAATCCTGAAGCGTGCCGCCGAAGGCACGCCAGACGAGAACGGTGCCGAGGCAGATGCCGCCACCGAGCAGCAGGCCGGGCGCGCCTTCCCGCATGCCGGCTCCAGCGGCAAGGCTCGCGCCGAGCAGCCCGAGCAGCAACCCCGCGCCGACGGCGATCGCCGCCTGCCAGAAGCCGGGCTTCACGCGCGGCGGCGGTTCGGCCTGGCGGGAGGGACGCGGCGGCCGCTTCACCCAGTGGCGCGGCGGGCGCGGCTTCTCACTCTTCCCCGACATAGGTCCCGTTGTGCTGTCGCGGCACGAACTGCCCCGTGCCCGGCTTCGCCAGCACCGCCCTGCCGTCCCAGATGCAGGCGCCGCGCAGGAAGGTCGCGGCCACGCGCGCCGCCATGCGCCGCCCGTCATAGGGAGACCAGCGCGCATCCTCCTCGTCCTGGATCTCCTGCGCGTCGAAGGTGAACTCACCGGTTTCCAGCACGAGCAGATCGGCATCCGCGCCGATGCGGATCGCGCCCTTCTTCGGAAACAGGCCGTGGAACTTCGCCGGCCGCTCGGCGCAGTACTTCGCCATCAGCGTCACCGGCAGGGAGCGTTCCGACAGCAGCGTGTACATCAGCGGCGCGAAGGACTGCATGCCGGTCAGTCCGGCGCCGACGGTGAAGATGTCCCCGCTGTAGGTCTTGCGGTCCTTCGGCCAGGGCGCATGGTCGGTGGAGACATAGGCGATCCGCCCCGCAGCGAAGGCTTCCCACATCCGCGCCACCTCCTCCTGCGTGCGGAAGGGCGGGTTGCACTTGCCGAAGCCTTCGAGGCGGATGATGTCCTCCTCGGTCATGCAGAGATACTGGATGCAGGCCTCGCCGGACGCCTTGCCCCCCATCCTGCGGAACACCTCGGCGATCTCGAAGCCGCGCGCCAGCGAGGAATGGGCGATGTGGACATGCGCGCCCGTCTCCAGCCCGATCTCGAAGATCTCGAGGTCGGCCATCGTCTCGCAGAGCGGCGGGCGGGTGCGGCAATGCCAGATCGGCGTCGTGTTGCCCGCCGCCTTCGCCTCCTCCGTCAGGCGGACGACGATCTCCTGGTCCTCGTTGTGGATCGCGACCATCAGGTTGGTCTTCGCGATCTCCCGGAAGGCGGCGACCATAGTCGGGTGGTCGATGCGCGGAAAGCGGACCGCGTCATACTCATATGTAGAGAGCTTGAACGAGCAGACCCCGGCCTCGGCCAGCCCGGCGATGGCGTCCACCCCCCCGCTCTTCCTGATGGTGCCGTAGAGCGCCATGTCGACGTGCGACAGGCTGTTCACCACCTCGATCTTCTCGGCGAGGATGGAGGCGTCCGTCACCGGCCGCGGCACGTCGTAGGGCATGTCGACGCAGGTGGTCACACCGCCCGCCGCCGCCGACATGGACGCGCCCCTGATCCCCGGCCAGCCGCGGGAGGAGGAGGTGTGCATATGCCCGTCGACCAGGCCCGGCAGCACGTACTTGCCCGAGAAGTCGAGCTCCTCCTTCGCCGGCGGGCTCACCCCCTCGCCGATCGCGGCGATCGTCTCGCCGCGGATGGCGACGTAGCCGTCGCGCAGCACGCGGTCGGTGAGGACGATGTCGCCGCGGACCACGCGGTCGAAGGGGATGGCATCAGGCATGCGGCAGACCTCCGGAGTCAGGCAGCGGAAGCTACCCCCGGAGGTCCGGCCTGCCCACCCCGGGCGGGCCCGGAGCAGCCGGCCGGCGGCGGGACCATCGCCGCGGCTCCCCGGCCGCTGCCCTGCTCCGGGCGCGCCTGACCGCCGGGCGCCCGGAGCGGCTTCCGCTCGCCCCGGCTCGCGGCAACCACGCCAGCCGCCCGTCTTCGCGAGCATCTTCGCCCGATCAGGTGTTTCCACCTGATCGGGATCAGTTCTGGCGGCGCCGCTGCGGCCAGGCGCCCTCCGCGATCTCCAGCGCCAGCCGCACCGCCTCGCTCTCCCGTTCCGCATTCCACGCCAGCGCCACACCCACGCCACGCACCGGTCCGGCCAGCATGCGGAAGGCGACGCCGGGCGGATCGAGCCGCGCCATCCCCTCCGACACCAGCGCCACCCCGAGCCCCGCGGCAACGAAGCCAAGCTGCGCCATCGCCGACCCCACCTCCCGCACCGCCTGCGGCGCGAAGCCCGCGGCGCGGCAGGCGGCCGTCATCGCATCCGAATAGGCCGGGCTGATCGCACGCGGCAGCATCAGCATCTGTGCCTCGGCGAGCATCGCGAGCGGCAGGGGATCGGGTCCCGCCAGCAGCGCATGCCCCACCGGCAGCGCCGCGACCAGCCGGTCCTCGCCGAGCGGCCGCAGCCGGATCGGCGCCACCTCGCGGTCGGAGCGCAGCAGCGCGAGATCCACCTCGCCCCGCCGCAGCGCCTCCATCGCATCCGCGGTGTCCATCTCCCGCACGCCGATCGCCGCCTCGGGCCGCGCCGCCTGCATCGCGCGCACGAGCGGCGGCAGGTAGTCGAACAGCGCCGAGGTGACGCAGGCGAGCGCCACCGGCGCCGATCGCCCCGCCCGCAGCTCGCGCGCCAGCGCCTCGAGATCCGCGGCATTGCCCGCGAGCCGCCGCGCCAGCGGCAGCAGCGCCTCCCCTTCCCGGGTCGGCCGCGCCCCCTTGCCGGTGCGTTCGAGCAGCCGCACGCCGAGCTCGCGCTCCAGCGCCTGGATCTGCGCCGTCAGCGGCGGCTGCGAAATCCCGAGCCGCGCGGCGGCGCGGCCGAAATGCCCCTCCTCGGCGACGGCGAGGAAATGCCCGAGACGTCGAACGAGCCGGAAATCCATCCCGATACGGAAAAGCTATCCCGCGCCGAGGTCAATCGGATTGGACGATCACGCCATACGGGGGCACAAGACGCCCCGACCTAGTCCGTCTCTGAAGGGAGAACGCCGCCGATGAAGCTCCACCCCGTGAAGGTCCACCCGTCCAAGGCGCTGCTCAAGCGCGAGGACCAGCTCGCCTGGAAGATGGCCTCCGTCGCGACCGACAAGGTCGCGGTCGAGAAGGACGTCCAGGAGATGATCATCAACCGGGTGATCGACAACGCCTCCGTCGCCATCGCCGCGATCAACCGCCGTCCCGTGGTCTCCGCCCGCGGCATGGCGCTCGGCCATGCGAAGAAGGCGGGCGGCGCGCAGGTCTTCGGCGTGAAGTCGGGCACGACGGTCTCCCCCGAATGGGCGGCCTGGGCGAACGGGACCGCGGTGCGCGAGCTCGACATGCACGACACCTTCCTCGCCGCCGACTACTCCCACCCCGGCGACAACATCCCGCCGATCCTCGCCGTCGCGCAGGCGATGGAGAAGTCCGGCCGCGACCTGATCCGCGGCCTCGCCACCGGCTACGAGCTGCAGATCGACCTGGTGCGCGCGATCTGCCTGCACGAGCACAAGGTGGACCACATCGCCCATCTCGGGCCCTCGGCCGCGGCCGGCATCGGCACGCTGCTGAAGCTGCCGCAGGAGGTGGTGTTCCAGTCCATCCAGCAGGCGCTGCACACCACCGTCTCCTTCCGCCAGTCGCGCAAGGGCGAGATCTCCTCCTGGAAGGCCTATGCCCCGGCGCATGCCGGCAAGCTGGCGATCGAGGCGGTGGACCGCTGCATGCGCGGCGAGGGCGCGCCCTCGCCGATCTACGAAGGCGAGGATTCCGTCATCGCCTGGGTGCTCTCGGGCCGCTCCAACCGCCAGGACGTCTACGGCCCGGTCTACTACCACGTGCCCCTGCCCGAGGCCGGCGAGGCGAAGCGCGCCATCCTGTCGAGCTACACCAAGGAACACTCGGCCGAGTACCAGTCCCAGGCCCTGATCGACCTCGCCTTCCGCATGCGGGAGCAGATCAGCGACTTCGACGCGATCGAGAAGATCGTCATCCACACCTCCCACCACACCCACTACGTGATCGGGACGGGGGCGAACGACCCGCAGAAGATGGACCCGAAGGCCTCCCGCGAGACCCTCGACCACTCGATCATGTACATCTTCGCCGTCGCGCTGCAGGACGGGCGCTGGCACCACGTCGACAGCTACGCGCCGAAGCGCGCCGGCCGCGCCGACACCGTCCGCCTCTGGCACAAGATCGAGACCACCGAGGATCCGGAGTGGACCCGCAAGTACCACTCCAAGGACCCCGACGAGCTCGCCTTCGGCGGCCGCGTCGAGATCCTGTTCAAGGACGGCTCCAAGCTGGTCGATGAGCTCGGTGTCGCGAACGCCCACCCGAACGGCGCGAAGCCCTTCGGCCGCGAGGACTACATCCGCAAGTTCCGGACGCTGACGGATGGCATCATCTCCGCCCGCGAGGCCAACCGCTTCATCGAGGTGGTGCAGGACCTGCCGCGCCTGAAGGCGGGCGAGCTCGGCGCGCTCAACGTCGCGCTGCCAGCCGGCGGATTGCTCGAAAGCAAGCCCGGCATCTTCTGAGCGCCGGAGGGTGGGGGCGGCGGTGACGATGCGGGCGGGGATCGCGGCGGATGCGCCGGCCCTCGCCCGGCTCCGCCTCGCCGCCCGCGCCGCCGCCATGCCGGGACTGCGGGAGGCCCGCCCGGCGGCGGAGGTCGCCGGCTGGCTCGCCGCGGAGCTGATGGCGCGCCACGGGGTCATCGTCGCGGCAGGCGCCGGCCAGCCGGCCGGCCATGTCGGCTTCGGCCTCGATCCGGTGCATGGACCGATGGTCCTGCACCTCCACCTCGACCCGGCCTGGCGCCGGCGCGGCATCGGCAGCCGTCTGCCCGCGGAGGCGGCGGCCGCGCTCGGCCCCCGCCTTTCGCTCTTCTGCATCGCGCGCAACACTGGCGCGCAAGCCTTCTACGAACGCCATGGCTTCCGCGTCGCCGCGACGAGCGGCGGCGCGGGCACGGAGGAACGGGAGCCCGACATCCTCAACGTCGGGGATCGAGGCTTCCTGGACACAGACACCACGACAAGCGGGAGCACCCCATGAGCGAAGCGCCTGACATCAAGAAGGGCCTGGTCGGCGTCTATGCCGACGTCTCCTCCATCTCGAAGGTGATGCCGGAGACCAACAGCCTGACCTACCGCGGCTACGCGGTGCAGGATCTGTGCGAGAACGCCTCCTTCGACGAGACCGCCTACCTGCTGTGGAACGGGGAGCTGCCGTCCAGGGCGCAGCTCGACGCCTTCCGGGCGGAGGAGAAGGCGAACCGCGCCCTCTCGCCCGCCCTGCTGCGGGTGATCGCGGAATTCCCGAAGACCGCCCATCCGATGGACGCCATCCGCTCCGCCGTCTCCTTCATGGGGATGGAGGACCCGGAATGCGCCGACATCTCCGATGCCGCCCAGCGCCGCAAGGCGATGCGGCTGCTGGCCAAGATCCCGACCGCGGTCGCCGCCGCGCACCGCGCCGCGAAGGGCCTGGCGCCGATCGCCCCGGACGCCTCGCTCTCCTTCTGCGAGAACTTCTTCCACATGGTGTTCGGGAAGGTGCCGCAGCCCGAGGTCATCAAGGCCTTCGACGTCTCGATGATCCTCTACGCCGAGCACACCTTCAACGCCTCCACCTTCACCGCCCGGACCATCTGCTCGACCCAGGCGGACATGCACGGCGCGATCACCGGCGCCATCGCCGCGCTCAAGGGCCCGCTGCACGGCGGCGCCAACGAGGCGGTGATGCACATGCTGAAGGAGATCCCCTCCCCCGAGGCGGCGGCCGGCTGGCTCGAGGACAGGTTCGACCACAAGGCGCTGGTGATGGGCTTCGGCCACCGGGTCTACAAGACCGGCGACAGCCGCGTGCCCACCATGAAGAAATACGCCGAGATCATGGCCGAGGTGGTGGGCGACCGCCGCTGGATGAACACCTCCAACGTGCTCGCGAAGATCATGCTGGAGCGCAAGAACATCCACCCGAACCTCGATTTCCCGGCCGGGCCCGCCTACTACCTGATGGGCTTCGACATCCCGCTCTTCACGCCGATCTTCGTCTGCTCCCGCATCACCGGCTGGGCGGCGCACGTGCTGGAGCAGGCGGCCGACAACCGCCTGATCCGCCCGCTGTCGTTCTACACCGGCGTCGAGCAGCGCCCGGTCGTGCCGCTGCCGCAGCGCGGCTGACGGCGACCGCTCCCGTCGCGCACCGCCGCGACGGGAGCGCACCGCGCGACGACCGCGCGACGACGACCGACCTCCTCCCGCACGCCTGAAGCGCGACGCGCACGACACAGCGCACGATCGCTCGCGACGACAACGCGCATTTTGCGCGCGTGCATGTGCGGATTCTGTTGACACCCAATATGTGCGTGCAGATAGCGTGACGTGCGCGCGAATCATCTTGCGCGATTCGTCGGACACGTTCTCCGCACCACGCGCCGCACGACATCGTCGGACAGCAGTGCACCGAGAACCGCCGACGCATCGGCACCGTGAATCGCCGCAGCAGGGAAGGACGGTCCATGGACCGCAGGCTCACAGGAAGGACGGCAGCAAGCGCCGCCCTTCCGGCACCGCCCCGCAGCGCAGACCCTGCGCCGCGCACCGGCGGGAGAGAGGACGGAGGCGGCGCGCGGCGGGGATACACCGCGCGCCTGAGCCATTCCGTCGACTGCGGCACTGGGCTCGCTGCACGGCCGAAGATGCGCGCGACGGGATCCGCGCGCCGGAGGCCCGCCCGTTACCACCTGCTGTACCCCCGGATGCGGCGTACGTGAGCGCGCCGCCTCCATCCCACCGGAACGCACGGAGACACCACACACCATGACCGACATCATCGAGACCACCGAAGCCGAGGGCGCCGAGCCGCGCGCCCAGGCGATGGCGATGGCCGCCGCGAAGAAGAAGGCACCGGCCAAGAAGAAGGCCGCGCCGAAGCGCAAGCCGGCCGCGAAGAAGGCCGCTGCCAAGAAGCCCGCCGCCAAGAAGGCCGTCGCCAAGAAGAAGCCGGCTGCCAAGAAGACCGCCGCCAAGAAGCCCGCCGCGAAGAAGACCGTCGCCAAGAAGGCCGCCGCCAAGAAGCCTGCGGCCAAGAAGGCGGCCGCGAAGAAGGCGACCGCGAAGAAGGCGACCACCCGCAAGCCTGCCGCGAAGAAGGCCGCCGCGAAGAAGACCACCGCGCGCAAGCCCGCCGCCAAGAAGGCCGCCGCCCCGAAGAAGGCCACCGCGCGCAAGCCCGCCGCCAAGAAGGCCGCCGCCCCGAAGGCCGCCCCGAAGAAGGCGGTGGTGAAGTCCACCGCCCGTTCGGAGGCCGCGAAGAAGGCCGCCGCCACCCGCGCCGCGAAGAAGGCGGCGGCTGCCGCCGCCGCTGCCGCTGCTCCCGCGCCGACGATGTCGGAAGCCTCGGAGGGCTGAACCAGGCGCCGATCCCGGCGTCGGGGCGCCGTCCGCGCGAGCGGGCGGCGCCCCATTCGCTTCCAGGTCCAGCATGACCATCGCCATCGCACCGCTGCCGGCGGAGCAACGCCACCGCCTGGCCCCGCTGCTCGAGGACTACGCCGCCGAGATGCGCGCGACGCTCGCCGGCTCGCGCCCCGCGCGTGGCGTGGATGCCGCCGCGCTGCTCGCCACCGACGCTCGCACGGAAGTGCTGGCAGCCCACGAGGGCGAGGCGATCCTCGCCTTCGCCATCTTCTTCGACCTGCCGGAAGCTGTCTTCGCCCGCCGCTGCGGCGCGTTGGACGACCTCTTCGTCCGCGCGGACCGGCGCGGGCAGGGGCTTGCGCGCGCGATGCTCGACGCGCTCTGCGCGCTCGGGCGGGAACGGCACTGGTCGCACCTGCGCTGGATCGTGCCCGAAGGCGACCGCGGCGCGATCGCGCTCTACGAGCGCGTGGCGACCCGGGCGGACTGGCGGTCCTATGTGATCAGGCTGGATCCGGAGGCGTCGCTGTGACGAAGGCGGGGGGAGAAGGGAACTTCTCCCCCCGTACCCCCCTCAACCTTCTTTGGCACTTGGGGACTGACCGCCGATGTCAGTTCCCAAGAGACAAGGAAGGGAGGGGGATGGGGGGAGGTTCACCCTGCCCCGACCTTCCCTAACGCGCTTCCCACTGCTCCCCATCGCGCGACGCCGCCCCTTCCTCCGCCAGCTTGATGAGGTGCGCGAGCAGGCTGCGCGCCGCCGCCGGCACCAACCGGTCGTCCAGCCGGGGTCCATAGACCGGCGGCACGAGTTCCCGCGCCGTCGCGCGGCGCGCCGCGCGCAGCGCGTCCAGCACCATCGCCTCCCGCTCCAGGCGATGCGCCGTCAGCGCCGCGACGAAGGGCGCGGGTTCGGGCAATGGCGGCCCGTGCCCCGGCAGATAGATCCGGTCGTCGCGCGCCGCGAGCCGCGCCAGCGAGCGCATATAGGCCGCCATGTCCCCGTCCGGCGGGCTGACGACGCTGGTCGACCAGGACATCACATGGTCGGCGCTGAACAGCACGCCCCTGGTGCCGTCGCTCTCCAGCGCGAAGCAGAGATGGTTCGCGCAATGCCCCGGCGTGTGCAGCGCCGTCAGGCGCCAGTCGTCGGTCTCCAGCGCCGCGCCGTCGGGCAGCATCACCTGCGGGCGGAAATCGTGGTCGCCGCCCTCGCCGCCCTGGTCGGGCGGCGTGAGGTGCGGGCCGAAGCCGAGCGACGCCGCGCCGGTCGCCGCCTGCAGCGCGGCGACGCCCGGCGAATGGTCGCGATGGGTATGGGAGACGAGGATGCGCGTGATCCGCTCGCCCTCCGTCGCGCGCAGGATGGCGGCGAGATGCGCTGCGTCCTGCGGCCCGGGGTCGAGCACGGCGACATCCGATCCATGCCCGATGATCCAGGTGTTGGTGCCGCGATAGGTGAAGGGGCCCGGATTGCCGCACAGGATGCGCCGGATACCCGGCGCGACCGCCTGCACCTCCCCTGGCGGCAGGGGGTCGTCCTTCAGGAAGGGAATGCTCACTGTTTCCTCCGCATCGCCGCGCGCTTCATTTCCCGGTGCAGGATGTAGAGCCCGGAGGCGACGATCAGCACGGCGCCGACGAGAGTGCTCCATCCCGGCGCATCGGCGAAGATCACCCAGCCGATCAGCACCGACCACAGGATGGAGGTATAGGAGTAGGGCCCGAGCGCCGAAACCTGCGCGGAAGCGTAGGCCTCCGTCAGCATCACCTGCGCGACGCCACCCACCAGCCCGACCAGCAGCAGCAGCCCGAATTCGAGGAGGGACGGCGTCGTCCACACGAAGGGCAGCGCCACCAGGGTGAAGGCGGTCATCAGCAGCGACTGCCACAGCACGATGGTCGCCGAGGATTCGGTCGCCGAGAGGCTGCGCACCAGCAGCGTCGTCATGGCGGACCATACCCCCTGCGCCACCGCGACCGCCATGCCGACGGCGATCACCCGGTCCGGCATGCCGCCGCCCTGGAAGGCGCCCTCCCCCAGCGCGATCACCATGATGCCGCCGAAGCCGAGCAGCACGGCGGACCAGCGGTGGATGCCGACCTTCTCCCCCAGGAAGGGGATCGACAGCAGGGTCACGAACAATGGCGTGCTGTAGGTCAGCGCCGTCTGCTCGGCGAGCGGCAGCACGGTCAGGGCATAGAAGGAACAGCCCTGCGCCAGCGTGCCGGTGACGGCGCGCACGACATGGCCGGGCAGGCGCTTCGTCCGCAGCAGCCCCCAGTCCCGACCGCGCGCCGCGATGGCGATCATCACCGGCAGGGAGAAGGCCGAGCGGAAGAACATGATCTCGATGAAATGGACGTTCGAGCTCACGCCCTTGATGATCGCCGACATGACGGTGAACAGCGCGGTGGCCCCGAGCATCAGCAGGGCGCCGCGCCTCATGTCGTGGCGGAGCGGCATCAGATCCCCGCTATGTCGCGCCGTTCGGCCGCCCGGCGGAGCTGTTCACGGTGGAGATTGTAGAGCCCGGCGATGATCACGATCGCGGCGCCGCCGATGGTCGTCCAGGCCGGCACCTCGGCCCAGATCAGGAAGCCCAGCACGCCGCCGAGCAGCAGCGGCGAATATTCGTAGGGCGCGAGCGCGGATACCGAGGCGAGCGCGAAGGCGCGGGCGAAGAGCATGTGCGCGATGGCGTTGGCGATCCCGAAGAAGGCCAGGGCGGCGAGCACCCCGGGCCCCGGCATCGTCGCCGGCGGCGGAAAGGCCGGCAGCAGCAGCAGGCCCATCGGGATATGCGCCGCCATCAGCCAGAAGGCGATCGCCGCCGGCCCGTCGGTGACCGAGAGCACCCGCGTCCAGATCCGCGTCACCGCCATGGCGAGGACGGCGACAAGCAGGAAGGGCGTCTCGAAACGCCAGAGATCGCCCTGCGGCTGCAGCATCACCAGCACGCCCGCGAAGCCGAGCAGGGTGGAGCTCCAGCGCCGCCAGCCCACCTTCTCCCCCAGGATCGGGATCGCCAGCAGCGTCATCGCGAGCGGCGCGGCGGCGGCGATGGCGTAGGAATCGACCAGCGCCATGCCGCTCACCCAGGCCCAGTACCAGGTCGCGGAGACAGCGCAGTGGAGCACCCCGCGTGCCGTCAGCAGCAGCTTGTTGCCGGCGGCGATGCCGCGCCCGCGGGTCAGCACCAGCACCGCTGCCGAGCCTATGACGCCGCGCGAGATCATGGAGACGGCGACGCCCACCTCCGGCAGCGCCCATTTCACCGCCACGTCCGCCCCGGTGATGACCACATAGGCGGCGAGGATGAGGAAGATCCCCCGGATGGCCTCCGCACCTGTCGGCGTCGCAAGCCTGGCGGCGGACGTCACGCGTGTTCCGTCAGCCACGCGGATTGTCTCGTCTGCGCATCACCAGGTCCGGAGGAAGAGGCGGTAGCCATCGATCTCGCCGGCCGGCCGATAGCCTTCCAGCGTCTCGGCGAAGAGCGGATGGCTGGCAAAATACTCGAGCAGGTCGAAGCGCCCCCCGCAGGCCGGCATGTTGGCATGCCGCGCCACCATCATGGCGATGGGCGGATGGGTGGCGAAATCCTCGGCGACGGCCTGATAGAGCGCATGCTCGACCCGTCCCATGGCGTGCGGCTCGCGATACGGCGCGGCGCCGGCCGGGCAGTCGCGATACGCGCCCTGCAGCGGCCAGATGCTCATGGTGTGCAGCGTCTGGCGGGCATGGGCGTAGGTGAGCGCCGGATAGACCGGGAAGATGTCCGGGCTCAGCACCAGCACGTCCCCGCCGAAGGCCTCCCGCCGCAGCCATTCGGTCAGGCGGCCGGCGGTCTCGGCGTGGAAGGCGGCCTGGCGCCAGGGCGTCTCCCCGCCACGGACCTGATAGAGCAGGATGCCGAAGGCGGCGACGGCGGCGAGCACGGGCGCGGCGGCGCGGGCGGAGGCGGCCGGCAGGCCGTGGTCGGCCCGGCGCGCCGCGGTCACGGCGAGCGCGGCGCAGGCGAGGATGCTGATCGGCAGCACATGGTAGGTCCAGCCCTTGTGCTGCACCCAGGCGGCCAGGAAGGCGCCGAGCGCCGCCATCGCCAGCGCCTGGCCGAAGGCGCCCGCCTCCCGCCGCAGCGCCAGCGGCACCGCGACCATCAGCAGCAGTTCGGCCGCGCCCATGACATCGGTCAGCAGCACGCGCCACGGGCCGGGCCCGTGGATGCCGGGATAGACCGCCCAGGCAAGCGGTACGACCTCGCGGAAATAGGCCGGGAAGAAGACCGGGATGGAGGCCAGGTAGAGCAGCCAGACAGCCAGCATCAGCCAGGGCACCGGATCGCGCAGCGCCCGCGCCGGGCCACGGCGCAGCAGCACGAGCCCTTCCACCAGCGCCGGCACCGCCAGGAAATGCGGCTTCAGCGCGAAGCCGAGCGCCGCGACGAAGGCGACCGACAGCGCCGGGCCCCGTTCGACCGCCGGCCCCTCGATGCGGCGGGCGGCCAGCAGGCAGTACGGGATGGCGGCCATCGCCATCAGCACTTCCCGCTGCCCGAAATCCGATCCGGCCACCAGCAGCAGCAGCGGCACGCAGGCGGTGAGTGTCGCGGCCTCCACCGGGCCTTCGGCGCGGCCGCGGCGCAACGCCTCCGTCATCAGCCAGAGCAGGGCGGCGACGCCGAGCAGGCAGAGCACGATCGCCTGCGCCGGCGTCAGGCTGGTCCAGCGCGCCATCGCCGCCGGCAGCAGGTTCAGGATGAAGATCAGCGGCGGATTGACGTCGACCAGGTCGACATAGAGCCGCTCCCCCGCCAGCCAGCGGCGGGAGAAGTCGAGCACCGCCGCCACGTCGTGGTTGAGCGGCGGCAGCAGGATCATCGCCAGGAAGAAGGCGGCCGGGGTAAAGGCGGCCCTCCGCAGCACGCGGTCGCGCCGATCCGCCGCGCGGCGGGAAGCCACGGAGCGCCCGGCCGTCCGGAAGGTGGCAGGCCGGCTGGACTCGGTCTGGTGCGGGGACGGCGTCATTGGTGGGGCTGGACACTCCTTAGAGTCCCAGGCGGACGTGATGCAACCTGAATACCGTCCCGTTGTGGCACCTTCCTGCCTTGTTCCGGCCTTTCTGGGATGCCAGGAACAGAGTGTGGAACCCGCCGAATACGACCTGATGGATGCGGCGGAGGAGCGCATGTGGTGGTACCGCGCCCTCCATGCCCGCGTGCTGGATGCGCTCGCCCGCCGGCCCGGCCCGGCCGGGGCGGTGCTCGATGCCGGCTGCGGCACGGGGGGGCTGCTGCGCCGGCTCGCCACGCTCGGGCGCCCTCTCATCGGGCTGGACTTCAAGCCGGCTGCGGCATTCCGGGCGGCTGCGAAGTCCGGCGCCGTGGCGGTGGCGGGCGATGCCAACCGCCTGCCCTTCGCCGACGGCGCCTTCGCGGCGGTCACCTCCTGCGACGTGTTGTGCCATCGCGCCGTCGATCCGGCGGCGGCGCTCGCCGAGTTCCGCCGCGTGCTGGTGCCGGGCGGGACGCTGCTGCTGAACCTCCCCGCCTATGCATGGATGCATTCAGCGCATGACGAACGTGTCCACAACGCAAGGCGGTACACCGCCACCGACGCCCGCGCGATGCTGGACTCGGCGGGTTTCGCCGCCGTCGAGGCGCGCTACTGGAATGCGCTGCTGCTTCCGCTGATGATCCTGGAGCGCAAGGTCCTGCGCGCCGACGCGGCGCATGACAGCAGCGACGTCCGCCCCTTCCCCCCCTGGCTCGACGCGACGCTGCACGGCGTGACGGCGGCGGAGCGGGCGCTCGGCCGGATCGGCCTGCGCTATCCTGCCGGGGGATCGATCCTGCTGGTCGCGACGCGGCCCTGATGTCGGAGAGCCTTTCCATGCCCACCACCACGGCCGGGGCCAGGCACCCGGTCGGCCTGTCCATCGTCGTGCCGGTCTATCGCGGCGCGGCCACCGTCGGCACGCTGGTCGCCGAACTCTCGAAGCTGAAGCCCGAGGGCGGCCTCGAGATCGTGCTGGTCAACGACGGCAGCCCGGACAATTCCGGCGATGTCTGCCGGGAGCTCGCCCGCACCGCCACCGTGCCGCTCACCTATATCGAGCACGCGCGCAACTTCGGCGAGCACAACGCGGTCATGACGGGGCTGCGGCATGCCCGCGGCGCCTATGTCATCACCATGGACGACGACCTGCAGAACCCGCCGGAGGAGGTCATCAAGCTGTATGACCACGCCCGGCTCGGCGGCTTCGACGTGGTCTACACCCGCTATGCGGTGAAGGAGCACGAGGGGTGGCGCAACCTCGGCTCCCGCTTCGCCAACTGGGTGGCGGACCAGCTCATGGACAAGCCGAAGGGTCTCTATCTCTCCTCCTTCCGCTGCATGTCGGCGCTGGCGGTGGCCGAGGTCGTCCGCTACCGCGGCCCCTACCCCTATGTGGACGGTCTGCTGATGCAGGTGACGCAGCGGCTGGACAGCATCGAGGTTAAGCACTTCGCCCGTGTCGAGGGGCGGTCCAACTACACGATGCGCCGGTTGATCCGGCTCTGGATGAACCTCGCGACGAACTTCTCGGTGCTGCCGCTGCGGCTCGCGGTCTTCGCGGGCGTGGCGATGGGCTTCCTCGGCCTGGTCGCGGCGAGCTGGGTGATCATCGAGGGGCTGATGGGCGAGACACCCTCCGGCTGGGCATCGCTGATGACGGTGACGCTGCTGATCGCGGGCGTGCAGTTCCTCATCCTCGGGGTGCTCGGCGAATATGTCGGACGCGCCTTCATGTCGGCCAACGGCAAGCCGCAGGGCGTGGTGCGGCAGGTGATCGCGGCGAAGGATGCGGCCTCGTGACCCCCTATTGGATCGCGCTCGCGGCGGCGATCAGCACCTCGCTGATCGGCCAGGTGCTGCTGAAGTCCGGCGCCGCCGGCGCGGTGGCGGATGACGGCGGCTTCATCCACCAGCTCTTCCGCCTGCCGACCATGGTCGGGCTGGTCTGCTACGGCGGCGCCGCCCTTCTTTACATCGTGGCGCTGCGGAAGATCCCGATGAGCGTGGCACTGCCCTGCACCGCGGCGTCCTACGTCGTCATCGCCCTGATCGGCTGGGCGGTGTTCGGGGAAGGGCTCGGGATGCAGAAGATGGCGGCGATCGCGCTGATCTCGGCCGGCGTCGTGCTGCTGGCGACGACGGCGTGAAGGGCGGCGGGTGGCGGTACCGGAGGGGCGCCGCCCCTCCGAACCACCCCGCCAAAGGCCGAAGGGCCTTTGGAAACCGTCACCTGGCGCCGGGCACGATGGCCACCGCGGATCGGCACGGCGCGCGCCGTGCAGGCGAGCAGCCCCCGACGTCGTTCCTGCCCGTGCGGCGCGGTGCCAGGTCATGGTTCCCAAAGGCCCTTCGGCCTTTGGCGGGGTGGCGTGGAGGGGCAGCGCCCCTCCACTTCTTCCTCCTCCTGCTCCTGAACGCCTGCGCACCCGCGCCGCCGCCCTGCCCTGCCGGCACCGGACCCGCGACCGTCGCCGAGGCCTATTTCGGCCGCAACGTGAGGGACAGGGAGGAGGTGAGCGAGGCCGAATGGCGCGCCTTCCTCGCCGACACCGTCACGCCCGCCTTTCCCGATGGCCTGACCGCCTTCGATGGCGCCGGCCAGTGGCGCAACCGCGAAGGCAGGATCGCGCAGGAACGCAGCAAGGCGCTGGTCGTCGTGCTCCCCGGCGCCACCGCCGAGCAGGCCCGCGCACGAATCCGGCCGATCGAGGAAGCGTGGAAGGCGCGCTTCCACCAGCAATCCGTACTGACGCTCTACCGCGCGGCCTGCGTCGGGTTCTGATCCTACCGGTCGCCTTCAGCGACCGGTGGAGCAAGTGTCGTGCCTGATGCGCCGGCGCGCGCCTGGCTTGCGCGCCATAGGCTGGCCCGCCTGGCGCGGTTGTCGATCTGGGCGCGGTCGCACTCGCGGCCCGATGCGCGGCATCGGGCCGCAGGGCGGTGATCAAGGCCCGGCGCTTTCAGCGGCTCTCCGCCCTCGTCGCGGTGGAATGGCACGCCGTCAAGGCCGCTCGTGCCGCTATTCGGCGTCGCCGATCCGGAACAGCGATCCGCTCAAGCTGCCCATGGCCCCGCAATAGTCGAAGCCGGCGCGCCCGGGCCGGGGAATGGATCGGATGCGCAGCATCGGCCCCTCGCGCCGCACCGCGATCTGCTCCCCCTCCGCCCCGGCGATCAGCGTGTCCGTGGCGTCCATGACGCCTTCCGCCTCGAACTCGCAGAGCCAGGAGAGGGCATAGGGTTCGGCGGCATTGGCCGTGACCAGGTACCGGCCGCCGCCGAGCGGGCGGATCCGCGCCTCGGCGAAGGCGCCGGTCCAGTGTCCGGCAACGCCGTCCGGCGGATCATCCTGCATCCGGATGAGGCGGATCAGCCACCATTCGAGCTCGGACCGCAGCGTGTAGGCGCCCTCTGCCTCCATGGCGCCGTCCGCGGTGAAGAACAACTCGCGGGATCGCGCGCGGCGACGGATGGCGTCCTCCTCCGTCAGGACCGCGGTGGCCTCCCGCGGCAGCAGGCGCTGCAGCTCCGCGACGCGCCGGCGCCGCCCGTCCTCGAGCAGCGAAAGCCAGGGGTCGGCAGCGATCGCGGCATCGATCGCGCGCTCGGCGCCCGCGCAATCGACGTTGCGGCGGCTCGGGCAGCGTTGCTGCGCCACGGCCGGGGCCACCGCAGCGCAGGCCAGGACTAGTCCGAGGATCCATCGCAGCGTCATGTGTCATCGCCCGCCTCCACGCCGGGTGGCGCAAGTCTAGCCGGCATGGCGGGCCGACGCCCTGAAACGCTTCACACCGCGTGGCCCGTGCTCCCCGAACGCAGGGGATCGGCCCGGCAGCCTCGCGCGAGAAGTTCGGATCATTGCCGTGCCTCCCGAACGCAGCGGAGCGGCCCTGGCCGTGCCGGCGTCCGCGCCCGTCGCGCCACCGGACCCGCAACTGACCGCCGGGCCGAACCCGCACGGCAGCACGGATTCCGTTCGCAGCGGTTCACCGATACCGGCGAGTCCTTCGGCTGGCTCGATATCGGGGACCCGGCTTCGCGCGCGGCTGCCGCACCGGCCCCCTCGCCGTCGCGGGAATCGTCACCCGATCGGGCGGTCCCGGCTGATCGGGATCGTCCTCGTGAAGCGCAGCCCTGGCGGCCGGGCGTCAGCCGAAGGCGCCCACCTCGTGCGAGATCACCGCCGAGCATTCCCGCACCAGGGCGAAGAGCTCCGCCATCGGCGTGAGGATCGCCTCGTGCTCCGCGGCGTAGGAGGCCCCTTCGCGCGGCGGCGCCGGCTCGCCGAAATCCAGCCCCGTAGCCGGGTCGGGCGCGGCGGGGAAGATCTCTGCCAGCAGGTCGAGCACCGGCGGCACGTCGAGCTGCAGCAGCCGCGCCACCAGTGAATCGCGCGTCGCGCCATGCCGCGGGCTGAATTCCGGCAGCGCCACCGCCAGCAGCCATAGCCGCTGCACCAGGCACAGCCGCAGCGCATGCGCGAGCACCAGCCGGTCCGGCATCGCCGGCAAATCGGGCCAGGCCGCGCGCAGCATCAGGTGGTCCGCCTGCAACCGCCGGAACATCCGCCGCGTCGAGGCGGAAAGGCCGAGCCGCTCCAGCGCCTCCGCCACTGCCATCAGCGCCTCCCGCCGCCCCGGCCGCCTGGTGAAGCCCGCCCGGTCCAGCCACGGCGAGGGATCGAGCATGTCCATCGCCGCGCGCAGCACGCCGAGGTCGCTGCACGCCGCCGCCCGCGCCGCCATCGCCAGCGCGCGGGCGAAGCGCGGCGACCGCGCGGAGAGATCGGCGAAGGCATCCGGGTTCGCCGCCGCCGCCGCGCCCAGCCCATGCAGCGTGTTCGCGAGCCATCCCATCTGATGCAGGATCGCGTTGTTCGGAATGGCGCGGAGCTGCGACGGGTGGCTGATGCGCACCGGCCCGCCCAGCCCATCGGTCTGCCGCGCCGAGGGCCGCGACCCGGTCCTGTCCAGCAGCCCCGGCCCGAAGGCGCCGAGCAGCGCGGCATATCCCGGGTCCTCCACCAGCGCCGACATCTCGCGGCGGATGGTGGCGAAGAAATCCGCCCCCCAATCCGCCTCGGCGTAGATCGGGTCGGAGGGTTCCGCCTCGGGCGCCAGGGCGTGTTCCGCGATGCGGGCGATGGTCGCCAGCGCCAGCCGCTCGGTGCCGAACAGCAGGTAGCCGTCGCCGCCCTGGAAGGCGGTCTCCTCCCGCAGCTTCAGACCGGCGGCGGCCAGCGCCCCGCGCGCCGCCGGCGGCGAGAGATAGGCGAAGCGGTCGGCGAGGCTCGCCGGATGCCCGCCGCGGCCGATGCTCTCGCCATGGGTGTCGAACAGCACGAGCTCGATGCCGTGCAGCGCATGCCGCCGCATCTGCTCGGCGAGCCGGATCTTCAGCCGCTCCGCGAGATAGGACGCGGCGAGCTGCCCGACATAGCGCCCTGAATCCGAATAGCCGAACTGCAGGCAGAGCCGCCCATGCCGGCGCAGGTAGTCGCGGAAATGCGGGCTGCGCAGCGCTTCCTCCAGCACGCGCTCGCCGCGTTCCAGCGCCTCCGCCGTCTCGAACAGCGGCGAGATCTCGATGCGGTCGGCGATGCCGAAGCGCTTCGCCAGCCACAGCGCGGCGAGCAGCGTGTAGCCGGTCTCGGTCTCGGCGATCAGGAAGCGCACCGGCTGGCTGCCGTCGATGTGCTTCAGCACCTGCGCCACCGTCATCACCAGCCGCACGGCGGAAGCCTGCTCGGCGAGGATCGCCCCGGTATCGACCGGCAAGGGCTTCACCTCGGCGAGCGCGGCATTCACCTGCGCGAGCAGCCCGCGCCGTCCCGCCCGGTCATCCGGCGCCGCCGCGATGCCGAGGCGCTGGCGCAGCGCATTGTGGATCTGCGCCGCGTTCAGCCGCACATGGGTATGCGCGAGCGCCAGCCCATGTGCGGCCAGCCCCGCCCGCTGCACCGCCAGCGCCTGGCGCGCCGCGGCATCCGGCGCCGCCTCGATCGCCGCCGGGAACAGCGCGAGCAGCGGCTCGGGCGAGGTCAGCGCCGCCTCCCGCCCCTCGATCAGGCGCAGGGCGAAGGCGCGGGCCGTCTCGGCGGTCGGCTTCGCCGGCGCGGCTTCCTCCTGCGCCGCGACCTCCGCCGCCGCCGCGCGTGCCCGGGCGACGATCGGCGCGGCACAATCGCCGAGCGGCGCCAGCCGGTCCGCCAGCCGTGCGAGCTGCAGCCGCTTCATGCGCAGCCGCAGCCGCAGCGTGTCCTGCCAGCCGATATCGGTCCGTCCATCCGTGTCGTAACCGACCCAGGAGGAGAGGATGAGCGGCCGGGGCTCGAGCGCGAGGACACGGTCGCCCCAGACCTCGCGCCCCGCCTCGAACAGCGCGGCCGAGAGCGCGTCCAGCGCGTCCCGCCCGCGGTCGATCGCCGCCGCGGCCTGGCGGAACTCCTCCTCCAGCGTCACCGGCGCCGGGCGGTGCGAGAGCCCGTCCGGCAGCGTCGCGCCCCCGGCCGCCTCGGCCAGCGCGGTGCCGGTCGCGAGCGGCAGGGAGAAGGTCGGATGCGCGGTGAAGACGGCGGCGAAGCGGGCGCGCTCCACCGCCTCGCGGAAGGCGGCGAAAGGAACCGGGCTGTCCTCCGGGTCCGGCCGCACCAGCCGCCCGGCGATCCGCGCCAGCGCCGCCGCATCGTCATCGAGCCCGGCATAGGCGGCGAGGCGCGCGGCACGGTCCGACGCGGCATCCCGGGCCATGCGGGCGATCAGCGCGCGCAGCGCCTCCCGCGTCAGCCGCCCCTCGTCGAGCGCGCGGCTGACGTCGAGGGCGACCAGCAGCACCGGGTCGCCGAAGGGGTCGGCCGCCGCCGCCTCCCGCGCCGCGCGCAGGCGTTCGAGCAGATCGGCCAGGAGGTCGGAGGGCGGCATCACATCCATGGCGACATGCTGCACTCGCGAAGATGCCGAAGGCGAGTCGGAATGCACGGCCCGCCGCCCACGCGTGACGTCAGGCCGGCCTTGCACCGCCCCGGCCAAGCCGCCATCGTCACGGCGCCGACCGGGACGGGAACCCGCCCATGCGCCGCCGCCACCTCCCGCTGCTGCTGGCCCTCGGCCCCGCGCCGGCCGCCCTGGCGCAGCCCGCCATCGCCGAAATCGACGATCTGGTGCGCGCCTTCGCCGCCCTGCCCGGGGAGACCGCGGTGCTGCTCCGGGCCAGCGGCCCGAGAGGCAGCCTTCAGGCCGCGCATCGCGCCTCCGCGCCGATCTTCGTCGGCAGTTGCCTCAAGACCTTCATCCTCGGCGCCTGGCTGCAGGAGGTCGAGGCGGGCCGTCTCTCCCTCGACGAGCCCCTGGCGGTGAACGACGAGCACCGTTCCCTCATCAGCCCCGTGCTCGGCGGGCTCACCGGCACCGCCCCGGCGCGGACGGTGCTGGAGGCGATGATCGCGCACAGCGACAACACCGCGACCGACATCGCCCTGCACCGCATCGGCGCGGCGCGCGTGCGCGCCCTGATCGCGGGGATGGGCCTGGCCGGGACCCGCCTGCCGGATTCGACGCGCATCCTGTTCTCGACCCTCGCCGGCGCGGCGCCGGGCACCGATCTCGGCTGGGCGGCAATGGGCCGGATCGCCGATGGCCACCCGGTCGGCACGCCGCTCGCCCCGATCAACCCGCATCAGACCATGGTCAGCACCGCGCTGGATCTCTGCACCTGGTATGAGCGCGTCCTCGCCGGACAGGTCTTCGGCGAGGCCTCCTCCCTGGCCGAGTTCAAGCGCATCAGCGCCATGGCCGACGCCATGCCGCGGATCGCCCCGCCCGATGTCATCGCCTACGGCAAGGGCGGCAGCATCGACTGGAACGACTCCCAGGCCATCGCGGTCGCCGGGCAGATGGTCGCCGGCCCGGTGCGCGCGACCTTCTTCTGGGGCGCCAACTGGTCCGGGCCCGGCGACAGGATGCGGGAGGTGTCGGATCGCCTGGTGGCCTCCATCCGGCCGGCTCTCGGCAGGGCGGCCTCGGCCCTCGCCTGACCGGCCGGCCCGGCGCCGTCTCCCCCTCGACAGCCGTGCCGCATCGCGGCAAGCCTGTCGCGAAGACCGCGAGGAAACGACATGACCCTGCAAGAACGGCTCAAGGGGCGCCTCCGCCTGCCGCTGATCGGCTCGCCGCTGTTCATCATCTCGGTGCCGGAGCTGGTGGTGGCGCAATGCACCTCCGGCATGATCGGGGCCATGCCCTCGCTGAACGCGCGCCCGGTGGAGCAGCTCGACGAATGGCTGGCGGAGATCAAGCAGCGGCTCGCCGCCCATGATGCCGAGCACCCGGACCGCCCGAGCGCGCCCTTCGCCATCAACCTCATCGTCCACCGCTCCAACGACCGGCTGGAGCAGGATCTGGCGCTCTGCGTGAAGCACCAGGTGCCGGTGATCATCACCAGCCTCGGCGCGCGGCCCGAGGTGAACCAGGCGATCCATTCCTACGGCGGCCACGTGCTGCACGACGTGATCAACCAGACCTTCGCCCACAAGGCGATCGAGAAGGGCGCGGACGGGCTGGTGCTGGTGGCCGCGGGCGCCGGCGGGCATGCCGGCGCGCAATCCCCCTTCGCCATCATGCAGGAGACCCGCGCCTGGTTCGACGGGCCGGTCGCGCTGTCGGGCTCGATCGCCCATGGCCGGTCGATCCTGGCGGCGGAGGCGATGGGCGCCGACTTCGCCTACATGGGCACCGCCTTCATCGCCACCGAGGAAGCCCGCGCGGTCGAGGACTACAAGGCGATGCTGGTCGCGAGCGGCGCGGAGGACATCGTCTACACCAACCTCGTCACCGGCGTGCACGGCAACTACCTCAAGCCCTCGCTGCGCAGGGCCGGGCTCGACCCGGAAAGCCTGCCGACCTCCGACCCGAGCGCGATGAATTTCGGCTCCGATCGCAAGAAGAAGTGGAAGGACATCTGGGGCGCGGGGCAGTCGGTCAGCGGCGTGCGGAAGGTGGTGCCCGCCGCCGCGCTGGTGGACCGCCTGCATGCGGAATACCTCGAGGCGCGGCGCGCGCTCGGCGCAGCCTCGCCGCTGGTGAATCCGGATTGGGGGCGGCGGGCGGCGGCCTGACGAGTTGCCCCGAGGGCGCTCCACCCCCTCGGACTCCCCCGGCAGGGGACACGCTCCCCTGCACCCGCGATCACTTTGGTATTGGTTTCCAAAGGCCCTGTGGCCTTTGGCGGGTGGGGTCCGGGGAGGGCAGAGCCCGCCCCGCACTTCGTTGCGATGGTGTGAAATGCCTCACACCATGCCTTTGCAGGTGATCTTCCTCGCTAGCCCAGAGGCGGCCCAGGCCGTAGTACTTCGCGCCACCTAGCCGCATTGGGAAAGACCAGAATGTACGACATTCTGAACATGGCAAAGATCGCCGCCGATGTTTACAACGATGTTTCAGAATCCGACATGCTCCGGGACTGGCACACCAACCAGATCCAGGACCTGCACGAGTGCAAGAAGGACAATTTCCTCGCCCGTGCCTATTGGCGGGGCAGCCGCAACCGGATCGCCTGCGTCTGCTTCCGCGGCACCGACGATCTGCAGGACGCGCTGGTGGAGGATCTCGGCGGCATCGGCCTCGGCCTGAACGCCCTGGCGATGAAGCTGAACGACGCGGTCGAGTTCACCGCCTCCGTGGCCGCCCGCGCCGAGATCACCTGGCTGACCGGCCATTCCCTCGGCGGCGCCTATGTGCAGCTCGTCGGCGCCATCCTCGGGCTGCCGGGGATCAGCTGGAACGCGCCGGGTGCGCTGGCCCTGGTCAACCAGCTCTCCTCCAACCCGATCCGCTCGGCCGTCGGCGGCATCGGCTCCGCGGGCATGGGCGTGCTCGCGAGCCTGCCCACCGCCGGCCTCGGCGGCCTCGCGGTCAGCCTGATGAACAAGCTCGCCGCGCTCGGCGGCGACGAGGCCTTCGCGCCGATCGCGAACTACCGCGGCAACTGGGACCCGGTGAGCCTGGTCGGCACACATGTCGGCGTGCCGCTCGAAACCATCGTCTGCCCGACGCAGTCGCCGCACGTGCACAGCATGATCCCGATCATCCGGGCGCTCGAGCTGCGCTGAACCGCCTCACGGCGGGTGCGGAAGGCCGCGCCCGCCGATGCCGCCGACCTGGCCGCCGCGGCGGCCTGCCCCCGGCCGGCGCGGCGCGGCCGCGCGCGGGACACAAGCCGACACGGCAACGCAAGGGTCGACCACGGGATGGCCGGCGCCAGTCCCTCCGGCGACCGCTGTCATACCAGCGGCACGAGTCAATGACTCGTGCCGAGGCCGCGAATGCGGCCCGCCGGCAGTCCGGCGAAGCCAAGCAAACCGGAGGTTTGCGCCCGGCGCCTGAGGGCACGAAAAGGCGGATACCCGCGGTCGCGAATTGCGGCCGCTGGTGTCAGTCGGCCAGGCCGCGCAGCGCCGCGCAGACCTGCTCCACCTGCGCATCCTTCAGTTCCGGATACATCGGCAGGCTGAATACCTCCTCCGCCGCGCGCGCGGTTTCGGCGCAGCCCGCGGGGCCGATCGGCGTGCGGTCCTTGTAGGCGGATTGCAGGTGCACCGGCACCGGGTAGTGGATACCCGTGCCGATCCCCTGCGCCTTCAGCTTCGCCTGCACCGCGGGCCGGTCCCCGGTGCGCAGCACGTATTGGTGGAAGACGTGCTCGGCGCCGGGCCGGCGCGCCGGGGGGGCGATCGGCCCGTTGCCGAGCGCCTCGTCATAGGCTGCGGCAATGGCGCGCCGACGGGCATTGCCGGCATCGAGCGCCGTCAGCTTCACGCGCAGGATCGCCGCCTGAATTTCATCGAGGCGCGAATTCACGCCCACCATCGAGCTGACGTAGCGCTCCTTCCACCCGTACTGCCGGATGGCGGCGATGCGCGCGGCGAGTTCGGCATCCGGCGTCGCCAGCACCCCGCCGTCGCCGAGCGCGCCGAGGTTCTTGGTCGGATAGAGGCTGAACGCCGCCGCGTCGCCGATAGTGCCGAGCTTCCGCCCGTCCAGGGTCGCGCCGTGGCACTGGGCACAGTCCTCGATCAGCGGGATGCCGGCCGCGCGCGCCGCTTCCAGCATGGGGCCGAGGTCACAGGCCTGGCCGTAGATGTGCACCGGGATCACCGCCTTGATCGGCGGCAGCCCCGGCGGCGGATGGTCGAGCACGGAGACGAGTTCGTCCGGATCCATCGTGTAGGTGTCGGGGTCGATGTCGAGCAGCAGCGGCGTGGCGCCGACCATCTCGATGGCGGCGACGGTCGCGACCGCGGTGTGGGAGACGGTGGCGACCGCCATGCCCGGCCCGATGCCGAGGCCACGCAGGATCAGCGCGATCGCGTCGGTGCCGTTGGCGCAGCCGACGGCGTGCTGGCCCGCGCCGAGCCAGGCGGCGAATTCCTGTTCGAAGGCCGCGCCTTCCTTGCCGAGGATGTACCAGCCGCTCGCGAGCGCGCGGGCGACGGCGGCGTCGATCTCGGCCTTCTGGGCGCGATAGCCGGCGCCGGGGTCGGCCTGGGGGATCATGGTCACGATGGGCGCATTCATGGGCGTGGGCCTTCGAGCGGGCGTCAGAGGTAGTCGGACAGGCGCGGACGATACCATGCGAGGGATCGGCGCAACCCCTCGTCCAGGTCGACCCTCGGCGCCCAGCCGGCGGCGGCGCGGAAAGCGCGATCGTCGGCGGCGTAGGAGCCGATGTCGATCGGCGCGCGGTCGGCGGGGAATTCCTTGGTGACGAAATGCCCCTGGCCGTCATTGGCCGCGATCAGCCGCTGCGCGAGATCGAGCAGCGAGGTCGGCGGGCTGCCGCCGAGGTTGAAGACCTGGCCGGCGAGCGCCGGTTCGCCCGCCTTCTCGGCGGCGAGCAGGAAGGCGTCGGTGACGTCCTCTACATAGGTCAGGTCGCGGAGCTGCTCGCCGCCCCAGACCTCGAAGGGCTCGCCTTCCAGCACGCGGCGGATCCAGATGCCGAGGAAGGTCTGCCGCGCATCCCGGATGCGCAGCCGCGGGCCGTAGCAATTGGTCAGGCGCAGCGAGACCACGGGGCGGTGATGCACGCGCTGCTCCAGCAGCCAGTACTGCTCGCCTGCCCATTTCGACACGCCGTTCGCGTCGGGCGGGTTGACGGGATGCAACTCGTCGACCGGCAGGCTGCGCGGCCGGCCGTAGAACTGGCGGGTGGAGGCGTGCACCACGGTCGCCTTCGGCGCCACTTCCCGCATCACGCCGATCAGCCGCACCTGGGCGACGGCGTTGATCGCGATGTCCGCCACCGGGTCCTTCTGCCCGCCCATGTGGGAGGTCTGCGCCGCCATGTTGAACAGCACGTCCACGCCCTCGCAGAGCGAGTGCAGCTCGGTGTCGCGGATGTCGCCGCGCACCAGCAGCACGCCCGCACCTTCGAGGTTGCGGGCGGAGGCGCCGCCATCGGGCATCATCGCGTCGAGCGCGGTGACGCGCGCGCCGAGATGCGCCAGCGCATGACACAGGTTGGAGCCGAGGAAGCCCGCGCCCCCCGTCACCAGCACCCGCCGGCCACGCCAGAATTCCGGGCTCACCATCGCGACGCTCATCCTCTCGACCGCGGGCGATGGTCCCGCCCGATTGCGGCGGAAACCCGCCTAGTCCCCGGCGGCACCGGGGCGGCGCGACTGATCGCCGCCCAGCACCCGCCGCGTCCGCATGATCTCGGCGAAGCCGAACAGCAGCAGCACCTGGCCCAGGATCACCTGCAGGGAGGCCAGCAGCCTGATGCCGTCGTCATGCGGCGTGACGTCGCCGTAGCCGACCGTCGCCTGGGTGACCAGACTGAAATAGAGCGCATCCGGGAATGGCAGCGGCAGCGGCCCCTGCGGCCCATGGAACAACGCATGCATCGAGAGCCCCTGCGCGATCCGGTAGAGGCAGGCGAAGACGATCACCAGCATGGCGTACATCGCCAGGAAGGCGACCACCGGCACCAGCATGCGGGACACGCGACCGGCGAGTTCCTCGGTGATCAGCGCCATGTCCGTCAGCAGCAGCACCACGCCGCGGACCGAGGCGGCCACGATCAACGAAATCACCGCCATGGCGGCCAATACCGCCGTGCCCTGCTCGAAGACCGGCAGCCGGTTCACCGGCAGGGCGAGCGAGAAGGCACCCACCGCCCAGACCGGGATCAGCCAGCGCGCCATGCGCGGCAGGTGCTGGAGATCGAACGGGTGTGCCGCCTCGGCCACCAGCCGCAGGTGGCGCCGCCGCCACCAGACGGCAAGCAGGAAGGCCGCGACCGGCATCAGGAAGGCCGGCGCGCGCGACCAGCCCGGCGCATCCGGAAAGGCCGCCCGCCCCATCACCGTGAAGAGGCAGGCATAGACCGCGAGCCCCGCGCTGGTGCCGAAGGCGAAGTGCAGCCCGTGCGGGAACAGAAGATAGAGCGTGCCGAGGCCGAGCGCCGCGACGCCGATCACCAGGAAGGGAAAGGGCGTCTCCTGGTCGGCCACGCCGCCGGCGACGAGCAGGCCGAAGCCCAGCGTCATCAGCGTCGAGCGGAACCAGCCCTCGGGGGGCCGGTATCGTGCCTCGGCCCCGCCGCGCATCTGCTCAGCCGGCCGCAGGAGCCAGCGCGACGCCGGTGATCTCGACCTTCCAGGCGGGATCGACCAGCGCCGCCTCGATCGTCATGCGCGCCGGCTTGTGGCCGCTGTCGAGCCAGGCATCCCAGGCACGGTTCATCGCCGGGGCGTCGCCGATGTCGGCCAGCACGACGGTCACGCTGACCAGCGCCCGCTTGTCCGTTCCGGCCTCGGCCAGCAGGGCGTCGATCTGGCGCAGGATGTCCGCGGTCTGGCCCTCGGCATCCAGGGAGGCGTCGTCGGCCACCTGGCCAGCCAGCCAGACCATGCCGCCGGCCACCACGGCGCCGGACAGGCGCTGTTCCTCCGCCAGGCGCCTGATCATCATCACGTCATTCCCTTCCTTCGCATGGTTCAGCCATAAGCCGCCACGGAGGTTCATCCCATGCGGCCGATTCTCGCCAACCTCATTCTCACCAGCCGCTGGATCGCAGCGATCTTCCTGCTCGGGCTCACCGTGGCGCTGGCGCTCTTCGCCGTCCGGTTCCTCGCCAAGCTGTGGAAGTTCGGCACCACGATCCTCGGCACCCAGGAGGACCAGGCGCTGCTCGACCTGCTCCACCTGCTCGACTGGACGCTGGTCGCCTCACTGGTTGTGATGGTGATCCTCGCCTCATGGGACAGCCTGGTGACGCCCTTCGATGCCGAGAGCAAGGCGGGCGGCATGTCCTGGATCCGCAAGCTCGACCCGGGCAACCTGAAGGTGAAGCTGGCAGGGTCGATCGTCGCCATCTCCTCCATCCAGTTGCTGCAGATGTTCCTGCGGGCGGAAGGCTATTCCGACCGGACGCTGGCCTGGGCGATCGGGCTGCATGCGATCTTCCTGATCGGCGCGCTGGTGCTGGCGCTGACCGACCGGATCTCAGCCACGACCAAGCCGCCCAAGGAATGATGCCCGCGCGGATGCGAGTTTCGCGCGCCATGCAAGATTAGGGATTCACTAGAATCCACTAACGGCGCGACTTCACACAGCACATGAAGAACGCGCCGGAGTGGGTGCAGATGATTCGCGTTTCTTCTCCGTCAATTTTCATTCTTCGGGCTCACCGGACGCTCTTTCCGCTTGCCCCAGGCGAGATGCATCCCGTTAATTCGCTTATAGGTTGATTTTTGGGGTAAGAAATTCCTGTCATGAGCGAGATTCGGCGTCTGGAGCGTCGCCCTGGGCGGCTCGACAACATCGTCCGCACCCGGCTGAAGTCGTGGCCCCAACGCCCACCCGGCGCAGCGAGCCTCGGTGGCGGCGGCGCCTGGCTGAGAGGCCGCCCATGCGACGGGGAACCGGTGGCCCAGCCCTATCTGAAGATCCCGGGCTCGGACCGGATGCGCACCATCCCCGACGGGCTCTGGCTGCATTTCGGTGGCAGCGCGGAGGATCCCTTCGCGGACATCCTCTGCATCGAGGCCTGCTCGACCTTCCAGAACCTGCTCGACAAGCGCTCGCGCTTCGCGCCCTCCACCGTCGCGCTGCTGGCGCATTGCCCGCTCGCCTGGCTGCTCGCGCCGCTGCAGGTGAGCGACCCGACGCCGCGCTGGCACATCATCCCCTTCCTGGCGAAGCAACCGGTCGCGGCGCTGACCGTGCCGGTGCGCGACCTGCGCGTGCTCTACGGCCTGCAGCGGGACCACTACGACGGCTTCGCCCGCCACCAGGTGCCGCACCCACACGAATACTTCTGCCCCATGGAGGCGTTGACCGCCCATGAGGGGCACGAGAATCCGGCGATGCGCTCGCTGCTCGCCCGGGCCTCGGCTGCCTCGGCCTTCATGGACCCGCCCTGAGGCGGCCGCGCCTGCCGGCAGCCACGGAGGCGGGCAGCCACCGCCCAGCGACTGGGCAGGTCGCGCGCGCGTCAGGCGGGAAACCATCCGCCGCGCGGCCACCGCGTCTTGCGCCGGCGCCCGCTGATGCCCCAGAGATGGTCGCGGACCGGCCATGGCCGGCGCTCAGGGAGACGATCGATGGTCCTTGGCTTCACTCGGCGCACTGCGCTTCTGGCCGCCGGCGGCGCCCTCGCCGTCCCCCGCCTCGCCAACGCCCAGGCGGCGCGGGTGCGCCTGACCCTCGACTGGGCCTTCCAGTCGCCCAACGCCTTCGCCCTGGTGGCGCGCGAGAAGGGCTATTTCCGCGCCGCCGGCCTCGACGTGACGGTGGACCGCGGCCAGGGCTCGGGCGGCGTGCCCGTGGCCCTCGCCGGCGGGTCCTACGACATGGGCTATGCCGACCTCAACCCGGCCATCCGATTCATGGCGGAGAACCCGGACCGCGGCATCGTCGCCGTCGCCATCCTGCACGACCGCAGCCCGCTCTGCGCCATCGTGCGCGCCGACGGGCCGATCCGCACACCCAGGGACCTCGAAGGCAGGCGCCTCGCCGCACCGGACTTCGACGCCGGACGGCAGCTTTTCCCGGCCTTCGCCAAGGCCGCCGGCATCGATGCCTCGAAGGTGACCTTCGTCTCCGTCACCCCGGCGCTGCGCGAGCCGATGCTCGTCCGCCGCGAGGCCGACGGCGTCACCGGCTTCGTCACCACCTCGGCCCTCGCGCTCAAGGGCATCGGCCTCGCGCTGAACCAGCAGCGCATCATGATGTACTACGACCACGGGCTGAATCTGTACGGCGGCGCCATCCTGACCACCCGCCGCTTCCTGGAAAGCAACCCGAACGCCGTGCGCGGCGTCACCGCCGCCCTCACCAAGGCCTTCATCGAGACGGTGCGCAACGGGCAGGAGATGCTCGACATCCTCAAGCGCGTCGAACCGCTGACCGACGTCGCGCTCGAACGCGAACGGCACGAGATGAACGTCGAGCGCGTCATCATGTCGGACAACGTCCGCGCCAACGGGATCTCGGCGGTGGACACCGCCAGGCTGCAGACCGGCATCCGCGCGGTGGAGGAAGCCTACAACCTCACCCCGCGCCTGCAGGCGCCGCAGATCTATACGCCGGACTTCCTGCCGGCGGCGGCGGATCGGCGGATCTGAAGGCAAGGCCGGGGAAGGGAACTCCCCCGGGCCCCCTCCCCTTTTTTGCCTGTCACCAGGGAGCGCCCGGCGCGGGGCGCGCGCCCCCCTGCGGAGATCGAGACCGGAATGGCACGCCTCATGCTCCGGCCGGGCATATGACGGCACTCCCTTCCCCCTTCGTGCAGATCGACGGCGTCGCCATGCGCTACGGCGGGGTCGAGGGCACCCTCGCACTCAGGGGGGCCAGCCTCGATGTCGGCGAGGGCGAATTCATCGCCGTCGTCGGACCCTCGGGCTGCGGCAAGTCCACGCTGATGCGGCTGGTCACCGGGCTCTGGCCGCCGACCGAAGGGACCGTCATCGTCGCCGGGAAGGAAGTCTCCGGGCCGCTGTCGATCGCCGGGATGGCCTTCCAGAACCCGACCCTGCTGCCCTGGCGCAACATCCTCGACAACGTGATGCTGCCGCTCGAGGTGGTGCAGCCGCACCGCCGGCAGCTCCGCAGCCAGCGCGGGCACTATGAGCACAAGGCGCGGGAGTTGCTGAAGCTGGTCGGCCTGGCCGGCTTCGAGGCGAAATTCCCCTGGCAGCTCTCCGGCGGGATGCAGCAGCGCGCCTCGCTCTGCCGCGCCCTGGTGCACGACCCGCGGCTGCTGATGCTCGACGAGCCCTTCGGCGCGCTCGACGTCTTCACGCGGGAAGACCTGTGGGACGTGCTGCAGGACGTCTGGATGGCCAGGAAGCCGACCGTCATCCTGGTCACCCACGACCTGAAGGAGGCGGTCTACCTCTCGGACCGGGTGCTCATCATGTCCTCCCGCCCGGGGCGCATCATCGCCGAGCGCACCGTCCCCTACCCGCGCCGGCGCAGCCTGGACCTGACCTACACCGCCGAATTCCAGGACATCGTCCACGAATTGCGCGACCGCATCAGCGACGCCCGCAAGGCGGAGGCCCCCGATGCCCGCTGACATCCCGCGCAGCGCCGAGGCCCTGGCCGCCGCGGCCCGCCGGCGCCGCCGGCTGGAACACGCCCTGCCCTGGCTGGTCATCGCCGGCATGTTCCTGGTCTGGGAGGCCGCGGTGCGCGCCTTCGACATCCAGCCCTTCATCCTGCCCGCCCCCAGCCTGATCGCCGAAAGCATGGTCAAGTGGTGGCAGCCGCTGCTGACCAACGCCTGGGCGACGCTGCTGACGACGACGGTCGGCTTCCTGATGGCGATCGCCTTCGGCCTGGCGCTCGGCGTCGCCATCGGCTCCTCGGTGCTGGTCTATCGCGGGCTGTATCCGCTGCTGATCGCCTTCAACTCGGTGCCCAAGGTCGCGGTGGTGCCGATCCTGGTGATCTGGTTCGGCGCCGGCTTCTGGCCCGCCGTGCTGACCGCCTTCCTGATCTCCTTCTTCCCCATCGTGGTGAACGTCGCGACCGGCATCGCGACGGTGGAACCCGAACTGCGCGACGTGCTGCGGGCGCTAGGCGCGCGGCCGATCGACATCATCGCCAAGGTCGGGCTGCCGCGGGCGATGCCCTATTTCTTCGCCTCCCTGAAGGTCGCGATCACCGTCGCCTTCGTCGGCTCCATCATCAGCGAGACCGTCGCCGCCAACGAAGGCATCGGCCACCTGATGCTGGTCGCCTCCTCCCGCTTCGACGTGCCGCTGGTCTTCGCCGGGCTGATCGTGACCGGCGTGATGGGCGTGGCGATGTACTGGGTGGCGGTGACGATCGAGGAACGCACCACCGGCTGGGCCACCCGCGGGCAGAACGACCCGCGCCTGGCGACGGGGGGCTGATGCCGGAGGCGATCCGCCTGGGGATGCTGACGCCGTCCTCCAACACGGTGCTGGAGCCGGCCACCGCCGCACTGCTCGCCGCCACGCCGCACGTCACGGCGCATTTCCAGCGGTTGCGAGTGCTCTCCATCACGCTGGAAGGCGGCTCCACCGGCCAGTTCGACCCCGCGCCCATGGTCGCGGCGGCGGAGCTGCTGGCCGACGCCAAGGTGCATGCGCTGTGCTGGAACGGCACCTCCGGGTCCTGGCTCGGCGCCGCGGCCGATCGCGCCGTCTGTGCCGCGATCACAGGGCAGACCGGCCTGCCCTGCACCACCGCGACGCTCGCCCTGCATGACGCGCTGCGCGCCCTCGGGGCCAGGCGCATCGGGCTGGTGACGCCCTATCTCGGCAGCGTGCAGGCGGCGATCCTGGACAATCTCCGCGCCGAGGGCTTCGCCCCCGCCGGCGAGCGCCATCTCGAGGACCCCGGCAACTTCTCCTTCGCCGAGCACAGTCCCGCCCTGGTCGAGCACATGGTGCGGGAGGTCGCGGCGGAAGGCTGCGATGCCATCGCCATCCACTGCACGAATTTCCGCGGCCTGGACGCGGCGGCGCGGGTCACGTCGGTGCCGGTGCTGGATTCGGTCGCGGTCGCCCTCTGGGGCGCGATGCGGGCGGCCGGAGCCGATCCCGGCCAGGTGCCCGCGCTCGGGCCGCTGGCGCAGCTTCGCTGACGGCGCACGGTCCCGGAGGTCCAGGGGACCCGGTCCCCTGGCGGGGGTCTCGGGGGCGGCGCCCCCGAGCGGAGCGCGAGGCGAAGCCTCGCCTTCCCCTTGCCGTCAGTTGCGCCCCTGCCGCGCCGGCGCCGGACCCGCCGTGCGGATCGCCGCCGGCCCGCCATTCACCGGAACCCGCTGCCCGGTATCGCGCAGCCGCCCGTTCTTGAACCGGAACACCGCGAGGTTCCGGTCCGCCATGTCCTGCACCACCACCATCCGGGCATCGCGGGAGAAGGCGATGCCCTGTGCCCAGTCCCCGACCGGCGCGCGGGCCACTTCCCGCAGCCGGCCGTTCTCGATCCGCAGCATCACGAGTTGCGCCGGCCCGCGCAGCGGGTCGCCCTGCGGCCGGGCCGATCCGTTGTGGATGGTGACGGCGACATGCCGGTTGTCGGGGCTGACCTGGATGCCTTCCGGCGTCGCGCCGACGGAGACCGTGTCCACCGCCAGGAAGGGTTCGCTGCGCAGGCTGATGAGCGTGACGGTGTCGGCATCGCCGCCGCCGCGGCCGATATTCGCCGCCACCGCCCAGCGCCCGTCCGGCGTGATGCCCATGCCATAGGGCCGGATGCCGACGGTGATGTCGCGGTTGGTCTTGGTGACCGTCTCGCCCTCCACGTTCAGCACCGAGACGAAGGAGGCGGTGGCGTCGTCCCGCGTCACCAGCGCCCGCCGCCCGTCCGGCGTGAACTGCACATGGGCGGGGGAGGAGGTCGCGTTGCCGATCGTGACGGTGGACAGCGGCGTCAGCGCCCCGTTGGCGAAGCGGAAGACGCTGACCGTGCCGGCATTGCGGTTGGCCACCAGCACCAGCTTGCCGGCCCGGTTGATCGAGACGCCGGAAGGCCCGGCACCAGCCTAGACCGTCTGCGCCACGCGCGGCGGCGTGGCGAGCAGGTCGACCACCTGCACGCGGTTGTCCGGCACGGTGCGCTCCGGGTTCGCCGGGTCGATGCGCTCGGCCGAGGTGACGATGGCGAAGCGCTCGTCCGGCGTGATCGCCACCGACATCGGCGGACCGACCACGGAATGGGAGAGTGCCACCTCCGCCACCACGCGCGGGGCGCGCCCGCCGAGGTCGAGGATCGTCGCCGTATCGGCGGGCGCGTTCGGCACGACACGGTTCACGCCGTTCTCGAGCCGTCGCTTGTTGTCGTTGCCGGAAACCGCGATCTGCGCCGCGGCGGGCAGAGCAAGTGCAAGGGAAAGGGTGAACGCGAAGACGCCGCCGCCGAGCAGCCAGGGTTTCATGGGCAAGTATTCCTCCCGATCTTCTTTTTCCCGGCGCGGCGATGGTCCTTCTGCGTCACGATGCACGCAAGACTTGGTCATGCCGGTGCCCCGGCCTGTAGCATGGCCGTGATTCGAGGAGGGTAACGGATGATCGGCGTCGACTGGGGCACCTCCAGCCTGCGGGTCTACCGCCTGGCGCCGGACGGGACCGCGCTGTCGCACCGCTGCACCCCGCGCGGCATCCTGACCGTCGAGCCCGGCGGCTTCCCCGACGCGCTGCGCGAGGTGGTCGGGGACTGGATCACCGCCGGGGAGCGCCGGGTGCTGCTGAGCGGCATGGTCGGCAGCCGCCAGGGCTGGGTCGAGGCGCCCTACCTCCCCTGCCCCGCTGGCGTCGAGGAGATCGCCGCCGCCACCATCCAGGTCCCTTTCGACGGCGCCGAGGTGCGGCTCGTCCCCGGTGTCTCCTGCCGCGACCGCCACGGCGTGGCCGAGGTGATGCGCGGGGAGGAGACGCAGATGATCGGCGTCGCCGAGCGGATCGGCGCGGCGGAGTCCAGCATCTGCCTGCCCGGCAGCCATTCCAAATGGGCACGCATGGCCGGCGGCCGCGTGCTCGGCTTCACCACCCACCTGACGGGGGAGGCCTTCGCCGCCCTGGCCGGGCACACCATCCTGGCGCGCATGATGAATCCATCGTCGGCGCACGATGCGCGGGGGTTCGGCCGGGGCGTGGCGCGCGCGAAGCAGTCGGGCGGGCTGCTGCACCACCTCTTCGGCCTGCGCGCCGCCTCGCTCTTCGCCGAGATGCCCGAGGAGGAGGCCGCTTCCTTCCTCTCCGGCCTGCTGATCGGGCATGAGGTCGCCGCGGCGCTCGAGGAGGGCGTCGCGCCGCCGGTCGTCCTGATCGGCGCGGAGGCGCTGACATCCCGCTACGCCGAGGCGCTCGACGCCTTCGGCGTGCCCCACCGCAGCGCCGCGCCGGATGCCGCCGCCCGCGGCCTGCACCTGATCGCGGAGCGCCTGGCATGAGCCTCGCCCCCTGGCTGGACGCCTGCCCCATCGTCGCCATCCTGCGCGGCGTGACGCCCGAGGAGGTGGAGCCGATCGGCGCCGCCCTGATCGCCGCGGGGCTGTCCATCATCGAGGTGCCGCTCAACTCCCCGAAGCCGCTCGAGAGCATCCGCCGCCTGCATGCGGCCTTCGGCGACCGCGCGCTGATCGGCGCCGGCACCGTCACCTCCGAGGACGAGGTCGCCGCCATCACGCGCGCCGGCGCGCGGCTGATGGTGACGCCGCATTGCGACCCGCAGCTCGTGCTGGCCGCGCGCGCCCGCGGGCTGATCGCCTGCCCCGGCTTCCTCACCCCGGCCGAGGCCTTCGCCCTGCTCGCCGTCGGCGCCGATGCGCTGAAGCTGTTTCCCGCCGAGGCCGCCTCCCCCGCCGTGGTGAAGGCGCTGCTCGCGGTGCTGCCGAAGGGCACCGCCATCGTGCCGGTAGGCGGCATGGCGGCGGAGACCATCCCGGCCTGGAAGGCCGCCGGCGCCGCCGGCTTCGGGGTCGGTTCCTCGCTCTACCGGCCGGGCGACACGGCGGAGACGCTGGCGGTCAGGGCGAAAGCCTTGCGCGATGCGGCCGGCATGGCGTGAAACTACCGCCGAACCGGGAGGCGCATCCCGGCACGGTCCGAGACGAGGAAACGCCCGGATGCTTCACCGCCGCCTGCTGCTGACCGGCGCCGCGCTCGCCGCGCCGGCCCTGTTCACCCCCCGCCGCGCCGCGGCGCAGGAGGTGACGCTGCGCCTGCACCACTTCCTGCCGCCGGTGTCCAACGTCCACCGCCACTTCCTGGTGCCCTGGACGCGCAAGGTGCAGGAGGAATCGAACGGCCGCCTGCGCATCCAGATCTTCCCCTCGATGCAGCTCGGCGGCGCGCCGCCGCAGCTCTACGACCAGGCGAAGGACGGCGTCGCCGACATCATCTGGACCCTGCCCGGCTACACGCCCGGCCGCTTCCCGCGCATCGAGGTGATCGAACTGCCCTTCATCGCGCACAAGCGCGCCAGCGTGAACGCCCGCGTCACCTGGGAATTGTTCGAGAAGCACATGCGGCCCGAATTCGCCGAGACGCATGTCATCGCCGTCTGGGCGCACGACCACGGCCTGATCCACGCGAAGCGCGAGGTGAAGACCATGGAGGACATGCGCGGCCTCAAGCTGCGCTTCCCCACCCGCCAGGCCGGCGAAGGGCTGAAGGCGCTCGGCGCCGTGCCGGTCGGCATGCCGGTGCCGCAGGTGCCCGAGGCGCTGTCCCAGGGCGTCATCGACGGCGCGGTGGTGCCGTGGGAGGTGGTGCCCTCCATCCGCATCCACGAGATGGTGCGCCACCACATCGGCATCCCGGGCAGCCCGACCTTCTATTCCGCCTCCATGCTGCTGGCGATGAACAAGGCGCGCTACGACGGGCTGCCGCCCGATCTGAAGCGCGTGCTCGACGCCAATTCGGGCGCCGCCGCCGCGGCCATGGCCGCGCGTGTCTGGGACGAGGAAGGCCCGAAGGTGGAGGAGATGGTGCGCCGCCGCGGCAACTCCGTCACGGAGATCTCGGTCGAGGAGGCGGCGCGCTGGCGGAGCACGACCGCGCCGGTGACCCAGGCCTGGATCGGCGCCATGCGGGAGCGGAACATCGACGGCGGGATGCTGGTCGAGGAGGCGCGGGCCGCGGTCGCGCGGCTCGGCGAGGGCGTGGCCTGATGGGCAGCGGACGACGCGGGGGGGCCTGGCCCCTCCGCACCACCCCACCAAAGGCCCGAGGCCTTTGGAAACCATGACTTCGTCGCGCACCGGGGCCGTGCCGCGCCATTCCGTCCGCCCGCCGCGGCCGGCGCCAGGTGATGGTTTCCAAAGGCCCCGGGCCTTTGGCGGGGATTGGAGGGGCGGCGCCCCTCCAATCCCCGGCCCGCCGGCATGAGCACGCCGGAACCGCCGCGCGGCCCGATCGCGCATCTTGCGACCCTCTTCGCGCTCGGCGGCGGCTGCCTGCTGCTCGCGGTCGCGGTGCTGACCACCGTCTCGGTCCTGCTGCGCTGGCTGACCAGCCAGCCCGTCACCGGCGATGTCGAGCTGGTGCAGATCGGCGGCGGGCTCGCCGTGCTGGGCTTCCTCGCCTACGGCACGCTGATGCGCGCCAACATCTTCGTGGACAGCTTCACCACGCGCCTGCCGCGGCGGCTGAACCAGGCGCTCGACGGCTTCTGGAACCTGGTCTGGGGCGTGGCCGCGCTGGTGCTGGCCGAGCGCATGACGGTGGGCGCGCAGGAGGCGCTGTTCAACCGCACCACCACCTTCGGCCTGCTCGGCATCCCGATCTGGTGGGCGGTCGCGGCCGGCGCGCTCGGCTTCGCCGCGACGGGGATCGCGGCGCTCCACTGGAGCTGGCGGCTCGCACGAGGCCGCGGCTGATGGCCGATGAATTCGTCGTCGCCGGCACGGGCTTCGCCGCGCTGCTGCTGCTGCTCGCGCTGCGCTGCCCGATCGGGCTCGCGATGCTGGTGGTCGGGGCGGCGGGCTATGCGCACATCGTCGACGCCGCGCGGCTGCTCGCCTATCTCAAGACCACGCCCTTCTACCTCTTCGCCAACTACACGCTGACCGTCATCCCGCTCTTCATCCTGATGGGGGCGCTGGCGGAACGCGGCGGCTTGGCGCGGGACCTGTTCACGGCGGCGAATGCGCTGGTCGGGCACCGGCGCGGCGGCCTGGCGATGGCGGTGATCGCGGCCTGCGCCGGGTTCGGGGCGGTGTGCGGGTCCTCGGTCGCGACCACGGCGACGATGGGGCGCGCGGCGCTGCCGGAGCTGCGCCGCTACGGCGCCCTGCCCGGCTTCGCGACCGGCACCATCGCGGTGGGCGGGGTGCTCGGCATCCTGATCCCGCCCTCGGTCATCCTGGTGGTCTATGCCATCGGCACCGAGCAGAACATCGCCAAGCTGTTCATGGCGGCGCTCATCCCCGGGCTGCTGGCGACCGCCTTCTACATCCTGACGATCGCGCTGCTGGTGCGGCGGCGGCCGGAACTCTGCCCCGCCGGCCCGCGCGTGGCGCCGGAGGACCGGCGCGCGGCGCTGCGTGCCGTGCTGCCCGTGCTGCTGATCGCCGTGGTGGTGGTCGGCGGCATCTATGGCGGCATCTTCACGCCGACCGAGAGTGCGGGCATCGGCTGCGCCGCGACGCTCGCGGTCGGCCTCGCCCGCCGGACGCTGACACCCCGGCGGATCCGCGAGAGCCTGCAGGCCACCGCCGAGACCACGGCGATGATCTTCGTCATCCTGCTCGGTGCCGAGGTGTTCAACGCCTTCCTCGCCCTGTCCCAGGCGCCGGACCTGCTCGCGGTCTGGGTCAGCGAGCAGGGCTTCCCGCCCTATGGCGTGCTGCTCGCCTTCCTCGCCGTCTACATCCTGCTCGGCGCGGTGATGGACGAGCTGGCGATGATGCTGCTGACCCTGCCGGTCTTCTTCCCGGTCGTCACCGCGCTCGATTTCGGCCTGACAACGGAGGAGACGGCGATCTGGTTCGGCATCCTGGTGCTGATCGTCGTCGGCATCGGGCTGACGGCACCGCCGATCGGGCTGAACGTCTTCGTGGTGAGCGGCCTTGCGCGCGACGTGCCGATCGGGGCGACCTATCGCGGGGTGCTGCCCTATCTCGCGACGGATTTCATCCGTCTGGCGCTGTGCGTCGCCTTTCCATGGCTGTCGCTGGCAGTGGTGCGCGCGCTGAGCTGAACGGGTTGCGCGACCGGCAGCGGGGAACGCATCCTGCGCCGCCATCCACCGGAGTCTCCCGCCATGAAGACCCGCGCCGCCGTCGCCTGGGCCGCCGGCAAGCCGCTCACCATCGAGACCATCGAGATCTCGGGCCCGAAGCCGGGCGAAGTGCTGGTGGAAGTGATGGCGACCGGGATCTGCCATACCGATGCCTACACGCTCTCGGGCGCCGATCCGGAAGGCATCTTCCCGGCGATCCTCGGGCATGAGGGCGCGGGCATCGTCCGCGAGATCGGCGCCGGCGTCACCACGCTGAAGCCCGGCGACCACGTGATCCCGCTCTACACGCCGGAATGCCGGCAGTGCAAAACCTGCCTGTCGCGGCGGTCGAACCTCTGCACGGCGATCCGCGCGACGCAGGGCAAGGGGGTGATGCCGGACGGCACTTCCCGCTTCTCCTGCGACCAGGGGACCGTGTTCCACTACATGGGATGTTCGACCTTCGCGAACTTCACCGTGCTGCCGGAGATCGCGCTGGCGAAGGTCCGCGAGGACGCCCCCTTCGACAAGATCTGCTACATCGGCTGCGGCGTGACGACAGGCATCGGCGCCGTCATCAACACCGCGAAGGTCTGGCCGGGTGCCAATGTCGCGGTGTTCGGCCTCGGCGGCATCGGGCTGAACGTGCTGCAGGCCGCCCGCATGGTGGGCGCGGACAGGATCATCGGCGTCGACATCAACCCGGCGCGCGAGGCGATGGCGCGCAGGTTCGGCATGACCGATTTCGTCAACCCCGACGTGGTCGGCCGCGACAAGGTGGTGCAGGCGATCCAGGACCTCACCGACGGCGGCGCCGACTTCTCCTTCGAATGCATCGGCAATGTGAACGTGATGCGCCAGGCGCTCGAATGCACCCATCGCGGCTGGGGCGAGAGCATCATCATCGGCGTCGCCGCCTCCGGGCAGGAGATCAGCACCCGTCCCTTCCAGCTCGTCACCGGCCGCAACTGGCGCGGCACCGCCTTCGGCGGCGCGCGCGGACGCACCGACGTGCCGAAGATCGTCGACTGGTACATGGACGGGAAGATCGAGATCGACAGCCTGATCACCCACACCATGCCGCTCGACGAGATCAACACCGCGTTCGACCTGATGCACGAAGGCAAGTCGATCCGCTCGGTGGTGATCTACTGACCGGGGCGGATTGACGCCCCGCGCGGGCGCGCGTTTCCTCCGCCGCGACATGCTGCAGGAGGAAACGCCATGCCCGTGAACCCCGCCGACGGCGCCGTGCTCGGCGCGCTCTACGGCACCGACGCCATGCGGGCCGCGATGGGGGAACACGCCTTCCTCCAGCGCATGCTCGACGTCGAAGCGGCCCTCGCCCGCGCCCAGGCGCGGCTCGGCATCGTCCCGGCCGAAGCGGCGCCCGCCATCACCGCCGCCGCCGATGCGTCGCGGCTCGACCTCGCGGCCCTCGCGGCGGCGACGCGCAACACCGGCTATCCGGTGGTCGGGCTGGTGAGGCAGCTCTCGGCCCTGGCCGGGCCGGATGCCGGGCGCTGGACGCATTGGGGGGCGACCACCCAGGACATCATGGACACTGCCGTCGTGCTGCAGGTCCGCGACGGGCTGGCGCTCATGGAAGCCGATCTGCGCGCGACGATCACCGCGCTGGCGGCGATGGCCGCGACGCATCGCGACACGGTGATGGCCGGGCGCACGCATCTCCAGCACGCCCTGCCGGTGACCTTCGGCATGAAGGTCGCGGTGTGGCTCGCGCCGCTGCTCGCCTCCCTCGACGGGCTGCCGCGCGTGCGGGGCCGGGCGCTGCGGCTGTCCTTCGGCGGCGCCGCCGGCACCCTCGCCTCGCTCGGCGACCAGGGGCTGGCGGTGACGCGGGAACTGGCGAAGGAGCTCGACCTGGCCGAGGCGGACATCCCCTGGCATGTCGCGCGCGACGGGCTGAACGAGGCCGGCTGCTGGCTCGGCATCCTGTGCGGCACGCTGGCGAAGCTCGCCACCGACGTGATGCTGATGATGCAGACCGAGCTCGCCGAGGTGAGCGAGCCGCATGTGCGCGGCCGCGGCGGGTCCTCCACCATGCCGCAGAAGCGCAACCCGATCGCCTGCGAATACGTGCTCTCCCAGTCGCGCGGCGTGCACGCGCTGGTGCCGCAGATGCTCGCCGCCATGGCACAGGATTTCGAACGCGGCACCGGGCCGTGGCAGGCGGAACTTCTCGCCCTGCCGCAGGCCTTCCTGCTGGCGCATGGCGCGATGACGCAGGCGCGCTTCATCGCCGAGGGGCTGGTGGTCGATGCCGCTCGCATGCGCCGCAATCTCGATGCGACGGCCGGGCTGATCGTCAGCGAGGCGGTGATGATGGGCCTAGCGCCCGTCTTCGGTCGCGGAGAGGCGCACCACATCGTCAACGATGCCTGCGACCTGGCGCTGGCCGAGGGCATCGGCCTGTCCGAGGCATTGCTGCGCGACGCGCGCGTGGCGGGCAGGCTGGATGCCGCGGCCATCTCGAAGATGACGGACCCCGCGGCCTATCTCGGCAGCGCGGGGGCCTTCGTCGACCGCGTGCTGGCGCGCGCGCGGTCCATGGACGTCATGCCGGCCGGCCTTCCGGCTGGCCCGGCCTGAGTCTCCGGGTCGCACGCAGCCGCCACACCGACCCGGCGCGCCGGCATCGCTTGCCTCGCCGGTGATCAGGTCATCGGCGAGGCTCGGTGGGTTCAGTCGGCCGCTTCGGCCAGTTCCAGCAGGGCCCGGCCGTTGCGGCGGAACTGGGCCATCTGCGCCTGGGTGCCGCGGCAGCGCTCGACGAACAGGTGGCTGTCCGGCGCGACGACGTCGATCTTGCTGCGCACGCGGCAGACGAGCTGCCTGAACTGGCCCGGCGATCCGCCGTGCCAGCGCACCACCGCCATGCCCCAGTCGCCGTAGGTCTCGTAGTGCTGGCGAAGGTAGATCGCCGCCCATTCCGTCGCCTTCCAGGGGTCGAGCGGCCAGTCCTGCCCGCCACGCGCATGCACGCCGGAATTCACCTGCACGCAGCCCGCCATGGCACGGCCACCGGAGGCGCGGAGCAGGCGCGCCGCCTCGGCGCGGTCCTCGGGGTAGTAGGCGCGGCCGCCGATGCTCAGTGCATGGGCGTGCAGCCCACTCTCGTTCAGGGCGATGCCGACGAGCAGGCCCTCCGGCAGGCCGTGCTTGCGTTCGGCCTCGCGTGCCGCCTCGAGGCAGGCGGTGCGGGGGGAGAGATCGGCGTCACGCAGGGAGACCGGCTCGGCGAGGATCGGTGTCTCGAACGGCGCCGGCTGCGCACAGGCCCCCGCGGACAGCGCCATCGCGCCGAGCATCGTCGCGGTCCAGATCGGCGAGAGCAGGCGCCGCCGGCGCCGTCCTGCCATGCCCCAGATCCGTCGGAGCCTGGCTCCGAAGGGACGGGCGCCCCGCCGCAACGCGCGCGGGGGCGCCGCAACATGTCGCCGGCAGGGGGGTGCCGGCAATCCATTCGCGGTCGTCATGGTGGCTTACCAACACAGTCGGACCGAAAGATCAAACCCAAATCATGACAACAATCCAGGCCAAACCACACCGAACGGAATGCGGCGGGATTTTGTCAAAGAATTAATTAAGTTAAATGACTTATCCAATTCTCCATGCGCTCTAGGTTTTCAGTAAAATTTACTTACGAATTCACTATTCGAACGGCGCACCATCGAGGCGGAATTTTTCCACCACAGCCCGCCGGCGGAGCCGGTCTTGCCGTGATCAGAGATGCGATTTCGGAATGCCGGCGCCGGCCCGCGCCCCCGCCCAACCGCCCAACGACAATTCCTGGATGGGCGGCCGGGCCCGGGGTGCGGGCCGGTACTGACCCCGGGGAACGCGCGCCCCGGCGCGTCCTCAGGCGGGCCCCGCCAGCCCGGGGCGGGTGGACAACCTCCCGCTCCGGACGTGGCGTCACGGCAGGCGAACGGAGGGGGCCGGCTGGCCCTCGATGACGACGTTGACGCAGGCCGGCTTGCCGCTGGCGAAGGCGCGCTCCAGCGCCGGGGCGAGGTCCTCCGCCCGGGTGACGAATTCGCCATGCGCCCCGAGCGCCGCCGCCGCCAGGTCGTAGCGCGTGCCGGGCGCCAGCTCGCAGCCATGGGTGCGGTTGGCGCCATATTCGCGAAGCTGGATCTGGTGCTCGGCGTTCCAGCGCGCATCGTTGCCGACCACCGCGACGAAGGGCAGGCCGTGGCGGTGCGCGGTGTCGAATTCGGCCATGTGGAAGCCGAAGGTGCCGTCGCCCATCACCGCCAGGATGCGCGCCGCGGGCCGCGCGACGCGCGCCGCCATGGCGAAGGGAATGCCCGGCCCGATCGCGCCGGCCACGCCGTTGATGACCCGCGCCGGCGCCGAGAGCATCGCCTGTGCCCATTGCCCGATCTCCCCGCCGTCGCTGACCAGCACGGTGTCCGGCTGCGCGGCGAGGAAGGGGCGCAGCGCGTGGCAGAGCGTGGCCGGCTGGATCGGCCCCTCCGGCGCGCCGGCGAGGGCATCCCACGCCGCCGGGCGGAAGGCGACGGCGTGGGCGAGCCGCTGCGCCCAGGTGGCGTTGCGATGGGGCAGCAGCGGCGAAGCCTCCGCCGCCAGCGCCGCCATCGCTTCCGTCGCCCCGGCGATGGCCGAGACGGCCAGGCGCGCGCCGAGGCCGCGCGCGGCGCGCGCCAGCACCTCCTCGTCCGGCTCCACCACCACGAAGCGCGCCGCCGCGGGAATGGCCGGCGCGCGGCCGAAGCGCAGCGTGAAGTCGAGCGGCTTGCCGAGCAGCACCAGCAGGTCCGCTTCCGCCAGCACCTGCGCGAAGGCGCCGAGCGAGGGGTCGCCCAGCCCGCGCGGGCTTTCCATCGGCAGCACCGACAGCCCGGCGCGCGCCGACAGGGCGGCGAGCGCGGCGTGCCCCTGCGGTGTGCACAGCGCGGGCGGCGCGATCAGCACCGGACGTTCCGCCGCCGCGATGGCCGCGGCGATGGCCGCCACGCTCTCGGCCGAAAGCGGCATCGCCGCCGGCGCGAAGGCCTCGGCCCCCGGCAGCGCGGGTGCCTCGACGCGCGCATCGAGCACGTCGGTCGGCAGCGAGAGATGCACCGGCCCGGGCCGCCCCGACCGTGCGATGCGGATCGCGGCCGCCACCTCCCCGGCCAGAGCCTGTGCGGAGGAGACGGTGGCCGCATGCTTGCACAGCGGCGCGGCCATCCGTGCCTGCTCCAGTTCCTGGAAGGCGCCGAGGCCAAGCTCCGCCAGCGGCGCATGGCCGGACAGCAGCAGCACCGGCACCTCGCCGGCGAGCGCCGTGGGCAGCGCCGCGACCGCGTTGGTGTGCCCCTGCCCGCCCGTCACCAGCGCGACGCCGATCTCGCCCGTCAGCCGCGCCCAGGCATCGGCCATGTGGACGGCGGCGGCCTCGTGGCGGGTGTGGATGATCCCGATGCCCGAGCCGAGCAGCGCGTCGTAGACCGGCATGATGTGGTTGCCGGACAGGCTGAAGACGCGCCGCACCCCGGCCTGCGCCAGCGCCCGCACCAGGATGTCCGCGCCGCGGATCGTCTCGGCCATCGTGTCCTCCCTCGTCTTGGCCGCCAGCACGCCACGGGCTGGACAGCCTGTCCAGCGCCGGTAGTCTCGCCGCAGCGGGAGAGGAACGCGCATGGCCGAACCGGCCAGCCTGAAGGTCAGCGTGTGGCGCGGCGGCGAGGATGGCTCCTTCGCGCGCTTCGAGGTGCCGGCGCGCGCCAACCAGACCGTGCTCGATGTCGTGACCACCATCCAGCGGGAGTTCGATCCCTCCCTCGCCTATCGCTTCGCCTGCCGCGTCGGCATGTGCGGGTCCTGCGCCATGACGGTGAACGGCCGCGCGCGCTGGACCTGCCGGACGCATGTGCGGAAGGTGGTCGGCGAGGACGGCGCGCTGGAACTGCGCCCGCTCGCGAACCTGCCGGTGATCCGGGATCTCGTCGCCGACCTGGCGCCCTTCTTCGACAAGTGGCAGCGCGCGCGTGGCGTCTTCCAGCCGAAGGACGCGCCGGACGGCGCGGTGCCGGAGGATTTCGCCGTGGTTCCGCCCGCCTCCGGGGCGCGGCAGGAAGCCGATGCCGGCATCGAGTGCATCGGCTGCGCCGTCTGCTACGCGAGTTGCGACGTGGTGGCGTGGAATCCCGACTACCTCGGCCCCGCCGCGCTGAACCGCGCCTGGACATTGGTGAACGACGTGCGCGACGGCGCGCGGCAGGATCGGCTGGATGCGGTCGCCGGCGATGCCGGCTGCCATTCCTGTCACTCGACGCAATCCTGCACGGAGCGCTGTCCGAAGAACCTCGACCCTTCCTCCGCCATCGCGGGGCTGAAGCGGACGCTGTTCTGGGACACGCTGCTGGGGCGGCGATGAGCGGCGGGACCGCGGGCGCGGAGCGGCGGCGCCGGGCCGCCGCGCGAGGCCAGACGCATCTGTGGGCGGTGCAGCGCGTCACGGCGATGCTGCTCGGCATCGCCGTGGTGGTGCATCTCGCGACGATCCTGTTCGCCGTGCGCGGTGGGCTCACGGCCGCCGAGATCCTCGGCCGCACGCGCGGCAACGGGGCCTGGCTCGCCTTCTACACCGTCTTCGCGCTGGCCGCGGGGCTGCACGGCGCGATCGGGTTGCGCAACATCGCCGCCGAGACCATCGGCCTGCGCGGGCGCGGCGCGGACCTCGCCTGGCTGGCCATCGGGCTGGTCACCGCGGGCTTCGGGATCCGAGCCGCCTATGGTCTCTTCGCCTGATGGATCTCAGGCCGCGCTCCCACCCCACCTACCTGGCCTTCGTGGTGCACCGCGTCTCGGGGCTGCTGCTGGCGCTGTTCCTGCCGCTGCATTTCTGGGCGCTGGGCAGCGCGATCTCCGGCGAGGCGAAGCTCGAAGGCTTCCTGCGCTGGACCGAGAACCCCCTGGCGAAGGCGGCGGAGACCGTGCTGGTCATCCTGCTGGCGGCGCATCTCGCCGGCGGTCTGCGGGTGCTGTCGCTGGAATTCCTCGGCTGGCGGAAGCGGCAGAAGGACATGGTGGCGGTCTCTGCCGGCGCGGCGCTGCTCGTTGGCCTGTTGTTCCTGCTCCATGTGGTTTGAAGCCATGGCCGTCGCGGCGAGCTGCTTCGTCGCCGCCTTCTGCGCCGGCATGGCGGGCTTCGCCTTCGTGCTGGTGGCCGCGGGCATCCTGCTGCACGTGGTGCCGCCCTCGGTGACGGCACCTGTGCTGGTGCTGGGCAGCCTGATGGCGCAGTCGATGAGCCTGCCGGCGCTGTGGCGGCACATCGAATGGCCACGCATGCGCTTCTTCGTCGGCATGGCGGTGCTCGGCCTGCCGGCCGGGCTGCTGGTGCTGGCCAGGGGGCCGGCGGGGGCGATCGTCGGCGGCGTGGGTGTGCTGCTGGTGGTCTATGCCGGCTACATGCTCGCCCGCATCGCGCTGCGCATGGCTCCGCCCGAGGTCGCCGGCAGCCGCGCCGCGGACGGCGCCATCGGCTTCGCGAGCGGCATCCTCGGCGGCATCGGCGGCTTCGTCGGCGCCCTGCCGGCGATGTGGGCGGATATCCAGGGCTGGCCCAAGGACCGGGCGCGCGCCTTCATGCAGCCCTTCATCGTCTTCATGCAGGCGATCACCACGGTCGGGCTCGCCTTCGCCGGCTTCTTCACGTCAGAGGCGCTGGTGCTCACCGCGGCCGCGGTGCCGGCGCTGGTGCTCGGCACGATGCTGGGGCTGCGCGCCTATGTCAGGCTGCCGGCGCAGGGATTCCGGATTATCCTGCTGGTGCTGCTGCTGGTCTCGGGGGTTTCGCTGCTCATCTGACGGGAGGAAGCGCGATGACGCTGATGACGAAGCCGGGGGTGGAGCCACTGCGCGTGGAACCGGAGGCGATCGAGGAAGCCGCGAAGCTGCTCTACATCCGCGCCTGCAAGATCCTGCCCGACGACATCAAGGCCGGCTTCGCCAGGCTGGACGGCGCCGAGACCGACGCGACCGCGAAGACCATCCTCGCCACCATGATCGAGAACATCGGCGTGGCGGAGCGGATGGACAACCTGCTCTGCCAGGACACCGGCATCCCGATCTTCAACGTGCTCATCGGCCGCAACGTGCAGGTGGATGGCTGGTCGTTGAAGGAGGCGATCGCCAGGGGCACCGCGCGGGCGACGCGCGAGCACCCGCTGCGCTCCTCCGTGGTGCACCCGATCACGCGGAGGAACGAGCACACCTCCTGCGGCGAACGCGTGCCGGTCGTCAACATCGACTTCACCGATGCCGAGCGCGAGCTGCGGATCGAGATGATCCCGAAGGGTTCGGGCTCCGAGAACGGCTCCTTCCTGCAGATGCTGATCCCGGCCGACGGCGTCGCCGCGGTGAAGCGCTTCGTGGTGGACCGTGTCATCCAGGCGGGGGGAAAGGTCTGCCCGCCGACCATCGTCGGCGTCGGCGTCGGCGGCACCTCGGATCTCTGCATGCACCTCGCCAAGATCGCGGCGACGCGGCCGCTCGGCACGCGCTGCGCGGATGCGGAGGGGGCGAAGCTGGAAGCGGAGCTGTCCGAGGCGGTGAACGCCCTGGGGATCGGCCCGCAGGGGCTGGGCGGGGATTCCACCGCCTTCGCCGTGCATGTCGAGACCGCCGCGACGCACATCACGATGAACCCCGTGGCGGTGAACATCCAGTGCCACTCCGCGCGGCGCGCGAGCGCGACCTTCACCCCCGAAGGCATCCGGATCGGCTTCTGATGGTCACGGTCACCGAGGCCACCCCGGCGGACCGCACCGCGCTCGTCTCGCTGCTGGCGGAGATGGCCGGCTTCTATGCCGAGCACCGCGACGTCCGGACCCTCGCCGCGGCGGCGGAGGCGCTCACCTCGCCTGCCGGCCGCGCCGGCCCCTTCTGCCTCATCGCCCGCGCCGGCGACATGCCGGCGGGGCTCGCTTCGCTCTCGGGATTCTTCCCCGCCTTCGACTTCACCTGGGGCCTGCTGCTCAAGGACATCTACGTGGCCGAAGCACATCGCGGCAGCGGTGCCGCGCATGCGCTGATGACGGCGGCGATGCAATTCGCCGCCACGCGCGGCTACACCCGCGTCGACTGGACGACGGACGGCACCAATGCCCGGGCGCGCGCCTTATATGCCAAGCTCGGCGTCGCGCCCTCGGGCAAGATCTTCTATCGTCTGACGGGCAGCGCGCTGGCGGCTGCCGCCTGCGGCGACTGGCTCGCGCAAGGGAAGGCGCCATGACCCACCACGTGCTGCCCATGCCGATCACCGAGGACCAGGTGCGCGCCTTGCGCATCGGCGACACGGTGACGCTCGAGGAAACGCTCTACGGCATCCGCGACGCGACGCAGATCCACATGTTTGACCATGGGCGGCGGACGAAGTTCGACCTGCGCGGCCATGCGGTGATCCACACCGCGCCGAACCTGCGCAAGGTGGAGCGGTCCGGCACCAACCATTCGGGCTACGAGCCGGTCTGCATCGGCACCACCACCTCCGACCGCATGGAACGCTTCACGCGGCCGCTGATGGAACGCGAGGGCGTGCGCATCATCATCGGCAAGGGGGGCCTGCGCGACGGGTCGCTGGAGGCGTTCCGCGACCTCGGCGGGGCGTACCTGGCGGTGGTCGGCGGCGCGGCGGCGCTGGAGACGACCTGGATCGAGGCGGTGGAGGATGTCGATCTCGACGACCTCAACCCTGAATCGCTCTACAAGTTCCGCATCAAGGGCTTCGGGCCGCTGCTGGTGGCGATGGATGCGCATGGCGGCAGTCTCTACGCGACGGTGAACGCGGAGGCGGCGAGGCGGCGGCAGGCCGTGCTGGAAAAGCTGGGGGCGGCGTGATGATCGCCCTTTCGCTGGCCTTTCTGCTGCAGGCCGTGCCGCCGCCCTTCGCGCAGCTTGTCTCGACCATGATGTTCGGCGTCACCGCCCGGCCCATCGAATACGTGGTCCCGGCGCCCCCTGCCCTGCCCGCCGCCCCGCCGGCCGAGGATTGCCGTTGCGGCATCCCGTCCAGCCCGCGGGGGCCGCGGTGATCCGGCACAGGACAGCTTCGCATGGCTGAGGGCACGACCATCCGGCGCCGCCGCACCGATATCCTCGTCCTCGGCGCGGGCGGCGCCGGGCTGCTCGCCGCGCTGCACGCGAAGGATGCCGCACCGGATCTCGACGTGACGATCGCGGTGAAGGGCCTGCTCGGGAAATGCGGCTGCACCCGCATGGTCCAGGGCGGCTACAACGTCGCCATCGCCGCGGGGGATTCCGCCGAGCGCCATTTCATGGACACGCTCGACGGCGGGAAATGGCTGAACGACCAGGATCTCGCCTGGACGCTGGTGGTCGGCGCGCAGCAGCGCATCCGCGAGCTGGAGAACCGCTGGGGCTGCTTCTTCGACCGCAACCCGGACGGCACCATCCACCAGAAGGCCTTCGCCGGCCAGACCTTCGACCGCACCGTGCACAAGGGCGACCTGACGGGGATCGAGATCGTCAACCGTCTCGCCGAACAGGTCTGGGCACGCGGCATCCGCCGCATGGAGGAACACCGCGCCGTCGCGCTGATCCGGTCGAAGGACGGGTCGCGTCTCTCGGGCGTGCTGCTGATCGACATGCGCTCGGGGGCGCCGGTCTTCGTGCAGGCGCGCGCGGTGCTGCTCGGCACCGGCGGCGGGCCGACCATGTACAAGTACCACACGCCGTCGGGCGACAAGGCCTGCGACGGCATGGCGATGGCGCTGCGCGCGGGCCTGCCGCTGCGCGACATGGAGATGGTGCAGTTCCACCCGACCGGCGTGCTCGCCGGCCCCGGCACGCGCATGACCGGCACCATCATCGAGGAAGGGCTGCGCGGCGCCGGCGGCCACCTGCTCGGCGGCGACGGGCAGCGCTTCATGCACAGATACGACCCGCGCAGCGAACGTGCGACCCGCGACATCGTCTCGCGGTCCATGCAGCGGGAGATCCTCGCCGGCAACGTGAACGAGGCCGGTGGGCTGTGGATCGAGATGAGCCATCTCGGCGCCGACCGCGTCCGCCGCGAGTTCAAGGGCATGGTCGAACGCTGCGCGGACAACGGCTTCGACCTCGCCGCCGGCCGCGTGCCGGTGGTGCCGACGGCGCATTACATGATGGGCGGCGTGGTGTTCCGCGCCGACGGTTCCACCGACCTGCCGGGCCTCTTCGCCGCCGGCGAGGACACCGGCGGCGTGCACGGCGCCAACCGCCTGGGCGGCAACGGCGTGGCGAATTCCACCGTCTTCGGCGGCATCGCCGGCGACAGCATGGGCGCCTGGGTGCCGCGCGAGGGCAGCTTCGAGGAACCGGACAGCGCCGCCCTGGCGGAAGCGGCCGCCTTCATCCACGCCCCCTTCGCGCGGCCGGCGCGCAACCTCTCGCCGATCCGCGACGCGCTGCTGGAGCTGATGTGGGACAAGGCCGGCATCCTGCGCGACGGCGCCGGCCTCGCGGCCTGTGCCACCGGGCTCGATGCGCTGGAGGCCGAGCTGGACGCTGCCGGCGTGGACGGGCGCGACCGCGCCTTCAACCTCACCTGGCACGACTGGCTGAACCTGAAGTCGCAGATCCTGGTCAGCCGCGCCATCGTCGCCGCGGCGCGGGCGCGCGAGGAATCCCGTGGCGCCCACTGGCGCGAGGACTTCCCGCAGACACAGCCCGAGGCCGATGGCCTCGCCGCGACGCGGGTGACGCTCGCCGGCGGCGACATCGCGCTGGACTGGCAGCCGGTCGCCTTCACCCGGCTGCGGCCCGGCGAGAGCCTGCTGGCCGCCGAATAGGCCGCGCGGGCTGGCTCCCGTCGGTCAGGGCCAGGCCCCGCGAGCCCGGATGAGCCCGGCGAGGCAGCGCGGCGGAAGGCCTGGCCGGCAGGCGACGGCTCGCCGGGGGCGAGGACGCCGCCATGCGGCGCCCTCGCGGACCGACCGATGCCGGGAACGCGCACCTTGACACTGCGCGGCCCGCTACCCATCGTCTCACGCAAGGGGATGTCCGCGATCACCCCGTGAGGCTCCGGCCGAAGCATCGCGTCCCAAACTCCAAGTGGAGAGGACGCCCCCATGCCGGCTCCCACCATCGTCACCATCCAGCAGCTCGCCCGCCGCATCGGCCTGCCCGATGCCCCGGTGCTCGTCGATGTCCGCACCGAGGAGGACGCGGCGGCCGATCCGCGCCTCCTGCCCGGCGCCATCCGCCGCAGCCATGCCGACGTCGCCGCCTGGGCCGGCGGCCTGGCCGGGCGCGACGTGACCGTGATCTGCCAGAAGGGGCTGAAGCTGAGCCAGGGCGTCGCCGCCTGGCTGCGCCATGCCGGCGCCGATGCGGAAACCCTCGAAGGCGGCTTCGAGGCCTGGCGCGAGGCCGCCCTGCCGCTGCTCTCGCCCACCCATCTGCCGCCGCGCGACGCGGCCGGGCGCACCGTCTGGGTCACGCGGGCGCGGCCCAAGATCGACCGCATCGCCTGCCCCTGGCTGATCCGCCGCTTCGTCGACCCGGCGGCGGTCTTCCTCTTCGTCGCGCCGTCCGAGGTCGCCGCCGTCGCCGACCGCTTCGGCGCCACGCCCTTCGACGTCGAAGACGTCTTCTGGTCCCATCGCGGGGACCGCTGCACCTTCGACGTGATGCTCGACGACTTCGCCCTGCATACCGAGGCGCTCGACCGCCTCGCCCTGATCATCCGCGGCGCCGACACGGCGCGGCCGGAGCTGGCGCCGGAAGCCGCCGGGCTGCTTGCCGCCTCGCTCGGCCTGTCGCGCATGCATCGCGACGACCTGGTGCAGCTCGAAGCCGGGCTCGCGCTCTACGATGCCTTCTATCGCTGGGCGCGCGACGCGACCGACGAGACCCACAACTGGCCCGCGCCGAGGCCCGCATGAAGCCGCAACCGCACTTCCCCACCTTCGCCGAGGCGCTGCGCGTCTGGCTGCGCGTCGGCCTGCTGTCCTTCGGCGGGCCGGCGGCGCAGATCGCGGTCATGCACCGGGAGGTGGTGGACGACCGCCACTGGGTCTCCGACGCCCGGTTCCTGCATGCGCTGAACTTCTGCATGCTGCTGCCGGGCCCGGAGGCGACGCAGCTCGCCACCTATCTCGGCTGGCTGATGCATGGGGTGAAGGGCGGCGTCGCGGCAGGGGTGCTCTTCGTCCTGCCGGGCGCCGTGGTGATGCTGGCGCTGTCCCTGATCTACGCGACGCTCGGCGAGGTGCCGGTCGTCGCCGCCCTGTTCTTCGGCCTGAAATGCGCCGTGCTGGTGCTGGTGGTCGAGGCGCTGCTGCGCGTCGCGAAGCGCGCCCTGCACGGCGGCGCGGCCTGGGCGCTGGCGGCCGCGGCCTTCATCGCCCTCGCCCTGTTCGGCGTGCCCTTCCCGATCGTGGTGCTGGCGGCGCTCGGCATCGGCTTCGCGCTGCCATCGGCCTTCGTCGCCGGCGGCCACGGCAAGGCGAAGGACGGCCCGCCGGCGCTGCTCGATGCCGCGCTCGCCGCCGAGCCGGACCGCATCGCGCGCATGACCGCCGCCGCCCGGCGCGCCGGGCTGGTGACCCTCGTCCTCTGGCTCTGGCCGGTGGCGCTGCTGATGGGCACGCCGGTCTGGGGCGACATCGCCTGGTTCTTCTCCAAGATGGCGGTGGTCACCTTCGGCGGCGCCTATGCGGTGCTCGCCTACGTCGCGCAGGAGGCGGTGGAGAACTACCGTTGGCTGACGGCGCCGGAGATGCTGGCGGGCCTTGGCCTGGCCGAGACGACGCCGGGGCCGCTCATCCTCGTGCTGCAGTTCGTCGGCTTCCTCGCCGGCTATCGCGGCAGCGGCATCGCCGGCGGCGTCGGCGGCAGCCTGCTGACGCTCTGGGTCACCTTCGCGCCCTGCTTCGCCTTCATCTTCCTCGGCGCACCCTTCGTCGAGCGGATGCATGACGAGCCTCGCCTCAAGGGCGCGCTGGCCGGGGTGACGGCGGCGGTCGTCGGCGTCATCGGCAACCTGGCACTGTGGTTCGGGCTGCGGGTGATCTTCGCGGAGGTGCAACGCGTGCCGCTCGGCCCCGCCGCCGTCGACATCCCAGTGCTCGCCACGCTGCAGCCGGCGGCGCTGGCGCTGGCAGTGCTCGCCGCCACGCTGCTGTTCGGCCTGAAGCTCGGCCTCGCCCGCGTGCTGGCCGTCTGCGCCGCGGCGGGGCTCGCGCTGTCCTTCCTGCCGGTCTGATACCAGTGGCCCGTTTGCCTGACCTGTGGAACCGAGAGGGGCCCTGCCCCTCTCGGGCTCTCCCCACCAAAGGCCCGAGGCCTTTGGAAACCGATACCTGGCGCCGTGCGCCACTGTCAGGATCAATGCCGAGACCCGCCCTTGCGCACGAAACGCGCCCGTAGCGATCGGACTGACTGAACCGCGCGGCACCAGATGATGGTTTCCAAAGGCCTCGGGCCTTTGGCGGGGTGGCTTGGAGGGGCAGAGCCCCTCCAATTCCGCCCTCACCGGTCATTCCAAAGAGCCGTTGGTACGACTCGGCATCAGGGTCCCGGCGTCGCGCGCGGCGGCCCCGCGCGCACCATGCCGGTGGCGCCCCCAACCGCGGGGCGGGTTCTTCATGCGGCCGGCATCAGCCCGGCGTGAAGGCCTCGTGCACCGCGGTCTGGATGCCGCCGCCGACGATCGGCCCGCCGCCCGCCACCGAGATCCATTCGCCGACCAGCGCGGCGCCGAGGCCATGCCGCGGCGTCGGCATCGGCGCGTGGCTCTGCCATGAATCCGTGGCCGGGTCGTAGGATTCGAGGCTGCCGATGACGCGGTCGATCGGGCGGTTCCGCGCGTCATACAGCCGTTCCTCCCCGCCGAAGCACCACATCCGCCCGCGCAGCAGCACCATGCCGTGGCCGGAACGCGGCGTCGGGATCGGCGCACGCAGCCGCCAGGTGTCGCTGGCCGGATCATAGACGTGGTGCAGGCCGGTGTTGTTCTCGAAGGTGTTGAACCGACCGCCGACGACATGGATGCGCCCTTCCCACACCGCCACGCCGGCATGGTCGCGCGCGGCCGGCAGGGGGCGGCGCAGGGACCAGCGATCCGCCTGCGGGTCGTAGACCTCGTTCCAGGCGATCGAGGCGCGCTCCGCCGCCGGGTCGGTGGCGCCGCCGATGTGGTAGATCTTGCCCTCCACCGCGGCGACGGCGCCCGCCGCGCGCGGGCGCGGCATGGGCGCGATCCGCTCCCACTTGTCCTCGGCGACGATATAGACGAAGGCGAGGTTGTCCGCCGCGCGGTTCTGCTCGGTGAAGCCGCCGAGCGCATAGATCCGCCCGGCATCGGCCACCACGCCCACGTGGTTGGCCCCGCGCGGCAGCGGCGCGGCCGCCGTCCAGCGGTCGGCGTCCGGGTCGTAGACATGGTGGTAGGGCTTGTCGACCTGGCCGGTCGCATAGCCGCCGATCACATGCATGCGCCCGTTCCAGGAGGTCGCCCAGGCCATCTCGCTGCGCGGCAGCGGCAGCGGCGCGCGGGAAACCCAGCGCCCCGGCGGGCCGGCCGGCGCCGGGCTGTCCACCACGCGCTGCGCAAGCTGTTCCGGCGTCAGAGCCTGCGGGTTCGGCCCGCGCAGGGCGGACATCTGCTCCGCCGGGATGTTGGCGCCGTGATGCGCCCCATGATGCTGCGCCCGCGCCGGAGCCGCCACACCGGCAATGCCCAGCCCCGCGCCGACCAAGACCCTGCGCCGCATGCTTCGCCTCCCGTCCCGCGATATCGATGGTGGGCATCCGCGCGGCGCGATCAAGGCCCCCTTCGCCGCGGCATGAAAACTGCCATGCTGGCCCCCAGGACAATCCGCTGGAGAACCCATGCGCCGCACCTGCCTCGCCCTGCTGCTCGCCGCCGTCGTCTCGGCGCCGTCCCTGGCGCAGACGCTGACCATGGGCGCCGGCGCGCCCTCCACCTCGCTCGATCCGCATTTCTTCAACGCGGCGCCGAACGGCTCGGTGGCCTCGCATCTCTTCAGCCGCCTGGTGGAACGCGATTCACGCGTGCGTCCGCAGCCGGGCCTGGCGGAGTCCTGGCGCGCCGTCTCCGACACCGTCTGGGAATTCAAGCTGCGCCCCGGCGTGAAGTGGCATGACGGGCGGGACTTCACCGCCGAGGACGTCGTCTTCACCTTCGAACGCGCGCCCAACGTGCCGAACAGCCCGGGCGGCTTCGGCGGCTTCCTGCGCCAGGTGGCGCGGGTGGAGGTGGTGGACCCGCTGACGCTGCGCATCCACACCCGCGCGCCGCATCCGCTGCTGCCGGTCGATCTCTCCTACATCTTCATCATCTCCCGCCATGCCGGCGAGGGCGCGACCACCGAGGACTACAATGCCGGCCGCGCCGCCATCGGCACCGGCCCCTATCGCCTGCGCGCCCACATGCCGGGCGAGCGCGTCGAGTTCGAGCGCAACGACGCCTATTGGGGCCCGCGCGAGCCGTGGGCCCGCGCCACCTGGCGGGTGATCGCCAACGACACCGCCCGCACCGCCGCGCTGCTCGCCGGCGACGTGGACCTGATCGACCAGGTGCCGTCCTCGGACATCGAGCGGCTGCGGCGGGAGGGGCGCGTCTCGCTGCACCAGATCCAGGGCCTGCGCATGATCTACCTGCAGGCGGATTTCTCGCGCGACGGCAACCTGCCGGGCGTGACCGACACTGCCGGCCAGCCGATCGCGACCAATCCCTTCAGGGATGTCCGGGTGCGCCGCGCGCTGTCCATCGCCATCAACCGCCAGGCGCTGACCGACCGGGTGATGGAAGGCACCGCCGCGCCCTCGGGCCAGTGGCTGCCGCCGGGCGTCTATTCCTACAACCCGGCCGTGGCCGTGCCGGCCTTCGACGCCGAGCGCGCCCGTCGCCTGCTCGCCGAGGCGGGCTTCCCGCAGGGCTTCCGTCTGACCCTGACCTCCCCCAACGACCGCTATCCCAACGATGCCCGCACGGCGCAGGCGGTGGCCCAGATGTGGACCCGCATCGGCATCCGCACCGAGGTGCAGTCCCTGCCCTGGTCGGCCTTCTCGGCCCGCGCGGCCCGCCAGGAATTCGGCATGCGGCTGGCCGGCTGGGGCTCTTCGACCGGGGAGGCCTCCTACGCCGCCATCAACATCATGGGCACCTACAACCGCGAGCAGCGCCGCGGCGCCTCCAACCAGGGCCGCTATTCCAACCCGCAGTTCGACGCGCTGGTGGACCGCGCGACCACCATCATCGACGACGCCGCCCGCGAACGCGTGCTGCATGAGGTGGTGAAGATGGGCATGGACGACCTGGCGGTAATCCCGCTGTTCCACCTGATCAACACCTGGGCGACGCGACGCGGGCTGACCTACGAGGCGCGGATGGACGAGAGCACGCGCGCCATGGCGGCGCGCGAGGCCCCGTAGGAACGCCGGCGCGCGGCCGCCGCCGGCCGGCCGCCGCGCTTCAGGGCGCGTGGCTGAAGCGCGCCCGCCTCGCGTCCTTGGTCAGGGCGCGGAAGGCCTCGCCGGAGACATGCACCAGGGTGCGGTGGTCGCCGGCCTCGAAGTAGAGGTCCTCGACCTTGTCGAGGCTCTCGTCGAGATATGTGGGCACGCCGTAGGCGGCGCCGATCGGCGGCACCGCCCCGGTCGCGCAGTCGTCGAACAGCTTCGCGATCTCCTGCTCGGAGGCCAGGCCAAGGCGCCGGTCCAAGATCTCCTGCAGGGTGCTCAGCTCGACGCGGTGGGTGCTCGGCACGACGGCGAGCACGTAGCCGGTCTCATGGTGGATCACGACGGGCTTGGCGACCTGCCGCCCCGGCACATGGGCGGCATGGGCCGATCCGGCGCTGGTCATGGCCTCGCTGTGCGCGACCTCGCCATAGTTGACGCCGGCGCCGTCGAGAAATTCCCGCAGCCGGTTAGCGATCGTCATCTGCCGCCTCCCTGGGGTGGGTGAAAGACTGGCCAACGATCCTGCGGATTCTCGCCCGCGCCGTGTTCCTGTCAATCAAATGCTCGGGCGGGTCGCCTTCACCCCGGCGGGTCGAAGGCGCGCACGGGGGGAAGGTTGCCGGCGAAGCCTTCGACCTCGACGCTGGTGAGCTGGCCCGTGCAGCCCTGCGCCAGGCGCGAGGTGCCGACATCCCGCGTCAGCACGTTCGGGTTGCCGTGGACGCACAGCGCCTTGTCGTCCTCGGGGTCCTCGGGGTCGTACCAGGCGCCGGTCGGCAGTTGCACCACGCCCGGGCGCACATCCTCGGACACCGCGGCGGTGGCGAGGCAGGCGCCGCGCGCGTTGAACAGGCGCACGATGTCGCCATCGGCGATGCCGCGCGGGGCGGCATCGGCCGGATGGATGCGCATCACCTCCCGCCCGCGCCGCTTCATCGCGCTGCTGTGGCCGCCGAAGTCGAACTGGCTGTGCAGCCGCGTCGCCGGCTGGTTCGCCACCAGCCAGAGCGGGCGTCCGGGCGCCGGCGCGTCGCTCGGCGCGAGCCAGGCGGGGTGGCCGGGGCAGTCCTCGTAGCCGAAGCCCGCGATGGTCGGCGAGGAGAGCTGGATGCGCCCGGTGCGTGTCGGCAGCGGCGCGCCCTCGGGGTCCTCGCGGAAGGCGCGGAGGATGCCGCCATCGTCCTCCTCCTGCGGCAGGAGGAGCTCGCCGGCTTCCCAGAAGGCGTCGAAATCGGGCGCGGGCAGGCCCTTCTCGGCGAGCCCCTTCTGCGTGGCGGCGTAGAGGTGCCGCAGCCAGCCGCGCGCATCGCGGCCTTCCGTGAAGGCCTCGCGGCTACCCAGCCGCTCGGCGAGGCCGGCGAAGATCTCGTAGTCGTCGCGCGCCTGGCCGAAGGGCTCGGCGATGCGGTGCATGGCGACCATCAGCGGATCGGTCGGCGCGGCGCCGATATCCTCGCGCTCAAGTGTCATGGTCGTCGGCAGCACGATGTCCGCATGCCGCGCCGTCGCGGTCCAGGCGATCTCGTGCACCACCAGCGTGTCCACCTTCGAAAAGGCCTGCCGCAGCCGGTTGAGGTCCTGGTGATGATGGAAGGGGTTGCCGCCCGCCCAGTAGACCAGCCGGATATCGGGATAGGCCATCCGCCTGCCGTCATAGTCGAAGGGCGCACCCGGGTTCAGCAGCATGTCGGAGATGCGCGCGACCGGGATGAAGGCGCCGACGCCGTTCTTCCCCTGCGGCAGCGCCGCCGCCGGCACCGCATTGTGCCGCTTGCCGTAGTGCGCGATGGCGCCGAGCGCGTAGTTGTAGCCGCCGCCCGGCAGGCCGATCTGGCCGAGCATCGCGGCGAGCACCCCCGCCATCCAGACCGGCTGCTCGCCATGCTCGGCGCGCTGCAGCGAATGGGCCATCACGATCAGCGACCGCCGCCCGGCCATGCGCCGCGCCAGCCCGGCGATGGTTTCCGCCGGCAGGCCGCAGATCGGCGCGGCCCACGCCGCCGTCTTCGCCACGCCGTCGGCCCGGCCGGTCAGATAGGCCTCGAATTCCTCCCAGCCCGAGCAGTAGCGGCCGATGAAGGCGGCATCGTGCAGCCCCTCGGCCAGCAGTGTATGCGCCATGCCGAGCATCATCGCCGTATCCGTCCCCGGCACCGGCGCGATCCATTCGGCGCGCGCCTCCTCGGGCAGGTCGTCACGCAGCGGGGAGACGTTGACGAACTCGCAGCCCCGCGCCGCCGCCGCCTGCATCGACCGGCGCTCGACATGGCGGCTGACGCCGCCGCTCGCGACCATGGAGTTCTTCAGCGCCATGCCGCCGAAGGCAACGCAGATGTCGGTATGCTCGACGATCTGTTCCCAGGTGACGTTGCGCCGCGTCACCGCCTCGAAGGGTCCGAGGAAATGCGGCAGGATCACCGCCGACGCCCCGGCGCTGTAGCTGTTGACCGACTTCACATAGCCGCCGAGGGCGATGTTCAGGAAGCGGTGGACCTGGCTCTGCGCGTGGTGGAAGCGCCCGGCGGAGGACCAGCCATAGGATCCGCCGAAGACGGCGCCCGGCCCATGCGTGTCGCGCACCCGCGCCAGTTCCCCGGCGAGCAGGTCCAGCACCTTGTCCCAGGCCATGGGAACGAACTCGTCGCGCCCGCGGCGGTCGGTCGGGCCGGGGCCGTTCTCGAGCCAGCCGCGGCGCACCATCGGCTCGGCGATGCGCGCGCGATGGCGCAGCGCCTCGGGAAAGTTCTGCAGGATGCCGTTCGGGTCGGGGTCGCCGGGGTGGGGTTCCACCACCAGCCGCCCGTCGCGCCAGCCGGCGGCGAAGACGCCCCAATGCGAGGAATGGGGCTTCAGCCGCGGCGGAGCGTTCATGTCAGGTCCCGGATCGTCCCGCGATGGCGCCTGCCATGCGCTTCAGGCCGACGAATTGTTGCCGCAGCCAGCCGCCGGTGGCCAGGGCCTCCGGCGCCTCGGGGTCCCCGGTGCGGGGGAAGACATCGCGGCGGAAATCAGCCGTGCCGAAGATCCAGTCCCAGACCGGGAAGAGCACCGCGTAATTCTTGCCGTGGTCGGCGGTGGACAGGATGCCGTGATGCAGCCGGTGGAAGCGGGGCGAGACGACCAGTCTCTCCCCGATCCGCCCGAAGGACAGCCGCACATTGGCGTGGGAGAGGCTTTCCGCCAGCCGCGTGATCAGCACCAGCAGCGGGAACTGGCCCGGCGGCACGCCGATCAGCAGCGCGATGACGCCGAACCACAGCGCGCCGATGATCTCGTCCAGGATGTGGTTGCGGTCGTCGGTCCAGAAGGTCATCTGGCGCTGGGCGTGGTGGATGGAATGCAGCGCCCACCACCAGCCGAAGCGGTGCTGGAAGCGGTGGCGCCAGTATTCGCCGAAATCGAGGACCACCACGTAGAGGAAGAAGGCGAGGATCGGCGCCTCGCGCAGCCCGGGGATCAGGTTCTCGAGCGTCGGCGGCACGAAGCCGCTGTCCGCCACCGTCCCTTCCCACCAGGCCTGCAGCGAGGCGAGCAGCACGAAGGCGATGAGCGGCAGCAGGCCGAGCCGCGTCAGCAGCGTGTAGACGATATCCGTGCGTATCGCGCCGCGGTCCGTCACCGGCTCCACCGGCCGCCAGGCCTCGAGTGGCCGGCAGACGGCGTAGACGACCAGGATGGAGAAGATGCCGAACAGGCCGAACTCGATCCAGTCGATGGCGTCGTCGGCCCAGTCCATCAGGCCGAGCTCGTACATCGCCGGCTGCACCAGCACCTCGAAGATCCAGCCGGTGACGCTGTCGAGGATGCGGTTGAAGGACTCGATCATGCCGAGAAGGTCCCAGGAAAGTTCGCGGAGGGCTGGAATCGGCCCCCCGCTGGGGGATGTTCGCACGGAAGGCCCGCTGCTGCTTCCATGCAGCCGGTCCGCGTTAGCGCCGGCCCTCGGCCGGCAGGGTGGCGAAGCAGAAGCCGCGGGACTGGAGGCCGGCGATCACCTCCTCCAGCACATTGGCATAGGGGTCGCGGCGGCTGCGGATGCCCCAATGCATCACCAGCACCTCCCCGTCCCGCAGGTTGCGCAGCGCACGGTCGGCCAGCGCACGGTCGGCCAGCGCACGGTTGGGATGCGCCTCGCTCGACAGCTCGTCGCCGAGGAAGCCGTTGGCGCTCCAGCCCTGGTGGCGCAGGCCGCAGGCCTCGGCCATGCGGATCGCGCCGGGCGTGGTGATGCCGCCCGGCGCCCGCCACAGCGGCAGCACCGTCGCGCCCGGCACCGCCTCCCGCAGGCGTTCGATCGGGCGGGCGAGCTCGCGGCACATCGCCGCCTGGTCCAGCACCTCCTCGCCTTCGCGGCTGCGGGAGACGTAGCGCACGCGGCCCGGGCCTGCGTCGCCGCGGAAGTACCAGTGGCGGTCGGTGTGGCTGGCGAAGACGTGGCCCTCGGCGGCGCGCGCCTGCCAGAAGGCGGCCCAGCCGGGGCCGAGGCTGCGTTCCCCGGTATGAGTCGGCTCATTGGCGACGAACAGCGTCGCGCGCACGTCGCGGCGCTTCAGGATCCCGGCGATCCGCTCCGCCTCCCGTCCCCATCCCGTGTCGATCGTCAGGTAGAGCGTCCCCGCGCGGCAGGCCGGCGAAACCTGCGCCGCGGCGGGCGCCGCTGCCAGCAGGCCGAGCAGCGGCGCGAGGAGGAGGTGCCGCCTAGTTTTCCGCACGGCGCGGCTGGACGAAGATGCCATGCGGGCTGCGGCCGACGCGGATGGTTTCGTATTCGCCGGTGCGCGTGTCGATGCGCGCGATCCGCCCGGCCCAGCGCAGCGTCGCCCAGAGCCGGCCATCCGGGTCGAAGGCGATGCAGTCCGGCCCGCCCGGGATGTCGAAGATGCGCCGGACCTCGAGCGTGGTCGGGTCGATCTCGGCGATGCGGCTCTGCACCCGGCTGGTCGCCCACAGCGCCTTGCCGTCCGGCGCCGCGAAGATGGTGTGCGCGCCGCGGCCGACCGGGATCTGCCGCTCCACTTCCCTCGTCTCCGGGTTGAGCACGGCGAAGTGGTCGGAGCCCATGATGCCGACGATCAGCCGGCCGCGATGCCAGACGATGCCCGCGGGCTCGCGGCCGATCGGCGCCTCCCACAGGACCTCGCGCGTTTCGAGGCTGACCGCGATCACCGTGCCGCTGCCCTGCAGCGTGACGTAGACCACCTTGCCGTCCGGCCGGAACGCCATGTGGGACGGCTTGTCCGGCGTGCGCAGCCGGGTCAGCAGCGTCGGGCCCTGGGCGTCGTAGATGTCCACCTGGTTGCGCCGCAGGCTGGCGATCACCAGATGCCGCCCGTCCGGTGAGAAATCGAGGTGATAGGGGTTGGAGATCCGCTCCCGCCGGCGCACCTCGCCGGAGGCCGGATCGACGAAAAAGATCTCGTTGCCGCCGGAATCGGCGATCAGCAGTTCCCGCCCTCCGGGGGCGAGGACCAGGTGGTGGACCTCCCGCAGCGCCGGGATGCGGCGCAGCTCCTCCCGCGTGATGGCATCGAGGACCGAGATGCTCGAATCCCCCGAATTCAGCACGTAGATGAGGTCCGCCGCCGCCGGACGCGCGAGCAGAAGGAGAGGCAGGATCAGGCAGGCGGCGAGGCGGCGCATGGCTCAGGCACACAAAGGGGCGGCGGCGGGGGGAGCCGTCGCGGCGGAACCTGCGCCGCCCCCGGGCGCGACGCAAGCACGGAGTCACGCCGCTGACACCACCGGCGGCGGGAGATGACGCAGGTCAAGCCGGCTGCACTCCCGGGCTTTCCCGCCCCGGGTCGCAACCCATGATGGAACGCGCCAGAGCGGTTTCCGTTCGCATTGGTTCACGGCAACCTCTCCAGCCCCTTGTTTTCGCGAGCATCTTCACCCGATCAGGCGGGTCCAACCGATCGGGATCTGCTCCAGGAGGCTGCTTGGTACCAGCGGCATGAATTCTTGCCTCGTGCCGAGGCCGCGACGGGCACCCGGTCGCCTTGCCTTGCAAGGTGACAGGGGATCCGGAATGCGGCCCGCGGGTGATCCGGCGAAGCCAACCAAACCTGAGGTTTGCGCCCGGCGTCCGAGGGCTCGAAAGCCCTCATGCCGACGGTCGTGAATAGCGGCCGCCGGTATGAGAATGCCGGCGCCGGCCAGGGAATGCGCCGAACGGCGCATTCCCGAACGGTCGCTCAGCCCTCCCCGGGGGCGAAGGCCATGGCTGCGCCGTTCATGCAGAAGCGCAGCCCGGTCGGCTGCGGGCCGTCGGGGAAGACATGGCCGAGATGCCCGCCGCAGCGCGCGCAATGCACCTCGGTGCGGGTCATGAGGAAGGAGCGGTCGATCGTGGTGCCGACCGCTCCCTCGATCGGCGCGAAGAAGGAAGGCCAGCCGCTGCAGCTTTCATACTTCGTCGCCGCATCGAAGAGCGGCGCGCCGCAGCCGGCGCAGGCGAAGGTGCCGGGACGCTTCTCGGCGTTCAGCGGGGAGGTGCCGGGGCGCTCCGTGCCGTGCTGGCGCAGCACGCGGAAAGCCTCGGGGGAGAGGATCGCGCGCCATTCCTCCTCGGTCCGGGTGACCGGGAAGGTTTCGGCAAGGGTGTCGCGCTTGGATGACATGTCGGGTCCTTCCTGAACTGTCGCCATGAGGGGGGGCGGCGCCCCCTCGGTCCAACTGGAGCGGCTTTCGCGGGCATCCTCACCCGATCGGGCCGGTCCATCCGATCGGGGTCAGCCCTGGCGTCCTGCCCGCGAACATCTCCGGATCTCCGGCGAACGACGCGGACAGGCGGGCCGCTAGGCCGCCGGGCGCTTCAGCCGCTCCGCGAACATCTTGCGGAACTTCAGCACCTTCGGCGCCACCACCGCCCGGCAATAGCCCGACCACGGGTTGCGCGCGAAATAGTCGTGGTGCTCCGGCTCGGCCGGCCAGAAGGGCGCCTCCGGCACCAGCTCGGTCACCAGGGGCGCGTCCCAGATGGCGGCCTTCGCCACCTCCTCCATCACCGCCCGCGCCGTCGCCGCCTGGGCCTCGGAATGCGTCAGGATGATCGAACGGTACTGCGGCCCGACATCCGCCCCCTGGCGGTCCCTGGTGGTGGGGTCGTGGATGGTGAAGAACACCCGCAGCAGGTCGGCATAGGAGAGTTCGGCCGGGTCGAAGACCACCCGCACCACCTCCGCATGGCCGGTCTTCTTGCCGCAGACCTCCTCGTAGCTCGGGTTCTCGACATGCCCGCCGGCGTAGCCCGAGGTGACCGAGACCACCCCGCGCAACTCCTTGAACACCGCCTCCAGGCACCAGAAGCAGCCGCCGCCGAGGGTCGCCGCCTCATGCCCCGCCTGTGCGATCATCACATCCTCCGTTGTCACCGATCTCCCTTCGCCATGTGGGGAGGAAAGGTCACGCGAGGAAGACGAAGTCCCCGGCCGTCAGCGCCGACTTCTGCACGCCGACCAGGATGGCCGCGTCGCCCGGCGCGAAATCGATGATCGCCCCGAGGCCGCCCTGCCGCGTCGAGGCCATCACCTCCTCGAAGCTGGTGAAGCGCAGGCCCTGCAGCAGGATGCGGTCCATGCCGGGGACGAAGTCCCGCACCGCGTCGATGGCGCTGCCGGCGCCGAAGACGAAGGTGTCGCGCCCGCCCTCCCCGAACAGGATATCCGCCCCGCCGCCGCCTTCCAGCGTGTCGTTGCCGTCGCGCCCGGCCAGGGTCTCGTTGAGCACGGTGCCGGTGATGCGGTTGGACAGCGCGTTGCCGATGCCGCCCGGCCCACCGGCCAGGACCAGGTCCTCGACGTGGTTGGGCAGGGTGTAGATGGCGGCGGTCGCCGCGATCACCCGGTCCAGCCCCTGCCCGGCGAATTCGACGATCCCCTCGACCTGGTCCGAGACGACGTAGGTGTCGTTGCCGTAGCCGCCATACATGAGGTCGTAACCGCCCCCGCCATCGAGCCAGTCGTCCCCCGCATCGCCGAACAGCGTATCCGTCAGGCTGTCCGCGCCGCCGAGGAGGCTGTCATCGCCGGCCTCCCCGCGCAGGACGTCGCGCCCCGCGCCGCCGTCCAGGATGTCGGCCTCGGTGCCGCCGAACAGCGTGTCGTCGCCCTCCTCCCCGTACAGGATGTCGTTGCCCTCCCGCCCCTGCAGGCGGTCGTGGCCGGCGCCGCCGCGGACGGTGTCGTCGCCCGCCATGGCGACCAGGAGATTGTCGGCCTCGTTGCCGAGGATGCGGTTGGCCTGGGCATTGCCGACGGCCCAGATGGCGCCCGCCCCGGCCGCCTGCACCAGCCATTCGACTTCCGCGCCGAGCGTATGGTTGCCGGAGGCGATGACGGTGTCCTGCCCCCCGCCGACGGATTCGACGGCGAGGTCGGTCGGCCGGTCCACCAGGTAGAGGTCGTTGCCGGCGCCACCGATCATCCGGTCGGTGCCCTCCCCGCCATCGAGCAGGTCGTCGCCGCCATTGCCGTCGAGCACGTCGTTGTCGTCGCCGCCGACCAGGGAATCATTCCCGAGCCAGCCGCGCAGCGCGTCGGCCCCCGCCCCGCCGAGGATCGTGTCGTCGCCCGCGTAGCCATCCAGCACGTCATTGCCGGCGAGGCCCTCGAGCCGGTCCGCGAAGCCGGTGCCCTGCATGGAATCGGCGAAGGCCGACCCGCGCAGCCCCTCGATGCCCAGCAGCGTGTCGCCCGCCGCCCCGCCGGCGACGAAGCCGTTGTGCAGCGTGACCGTCACCCCGAGTGTCGCCGATGCATAGGAGGCGATGTCGAAGCCGTCCCCGCCGACCAGCCGGTCCGCCCCCTCGCCCCCGGTGAGCAGGTCGTCGCCGGTGCCGCCGTCGAGCGTGTCGGCCCCGCCGCCGCCTTCCAGCGTGTCATTGCCGTCGCGGCCCTCGATCCGGTCCGCGAAGGCGCCACCGATCAGGCGGTTGCGCCCGGCGGAGCCGTAGAGGGTGATGGCGGCGGCGACGGCGGAGGCGTCCACCCCCTCGAAGCCGGTGGTGATGCCGCCACCCGACACCTGGTCGATGGCGCTGTCCAGCGTCACCGTGGCGGGGGCGAGCAGCACCAGCAGGTCGGTGTCGTCGCCGCCATCGGCGAAGGGGTCGGCGGGATCGTAGTCCACCGTGTCGTCGCCCGCCCCGGCATCGATGGAGTCGGCGCCCGCCGCCCCGGAGATCGAATCAGCCCCATCCCCGCCGAGCAGCGTGTCCGCGCCCTCGCCGCCGAGCAGCGTGTCGATGCCGATGCCGCCATAGAGCCGGTCATTGCCGAGGCCGCCGTCGAGGGAGTCCCGGCCATCCGCCCCCCAGAGGCTGTCGGCGCCCTCGCCGCCCGACAGCGTGTTGCGGGCGAAGATGCCGTCCACCTCGCCGATGCCGGGCCCCTCGGCGAAGAGTTCGTCTCCGCCGGCGCCGCCGTCGAGCGAATCATTGCCGGCGCCGCCCCAGAGCTGGTCGGCGCCGGCCGCCCCGAGCAGGGTGTCGTTCCCCTCGCCCCCCACCAGGCGGTCGGCGCCGTCGCGGCCGGTGAGCAGGTCCGCGCCGCCGAGGCCGAAGACCTCCTGGCCCGAGGCCGCGGCCGCGAGGCTGTCCGCGCCCGCCCCGCCGACCAGGATGCGGAAGGTGCCGTCGGCGAAGGCCTCCGGTGTCAGCGCCTCCGCCCCGCCGGGCCCGGCAGCGCCGATGCGGATCACCGCATCGTCGATGTCCAGGACCAGGTCCTGGTCGAGGTCGATGACGAACCAGCCGCCCGCCGGCTGCCCGCCCGAAACCGCCGGGATCCACCATGACTGGTAGTAGCCCGGCCCGATGCCCTCCCCCGGCAGCACCAATCCGAAGCCGACGCCTTGGGCAGCATCCCGCGCCGCCAGCGCGCCCCGCCAGGCGAGCGGCCCCGGCCCGAAGCTGCCGCCGACGAGGCCATTCACCAGGCCGAGGGAAATCACGTCGCCTTCGGCCGCGCTGAAATCCACCAGCCCATCGGCCTCGGCACCCGACGTCTCGTTCAGCCCCCGGGTGGAGAGGTCGATGACGAAGAGATCGGCACCCGTGCCGCCGGACATGAGGTCGCCGCCGAGGCCGCCGAGCAGCGTGTCGTTGCCCTCCCCACCGTCGAGCCGGTCATTGCCCTCCCGCGCATGGATCAGGTCGGCGCCGCGGCCGCCCTCCAGCCAGTCGTCCCCGGCATCGCCCCAGAGGAGGTCGTCATCCTCCTCCCCGCGCAACGTGTCGAGGCCGACACCGCCGAACAGCGCGTCCGGCCCGGCGCCGCCGAGCAGCAGGTTGCGGTCCTCCGCGCTCTCCGTCTCGGGGGTGTAGGGGTCGGCGGCGAACAGCGTGTCCCAGCCGTCGCCGCCCTCGAGCCAGTCGCTGCCGGGGCCGCCGCGCAGCTCGTCGGCGAGATCGCCGCCGCGCAGCGTGTCGTCGCCGAGCCCGCCCTCCAGCCAGTCCACCCCGTCGCCGCCGGAGAGGATGTCGTCCCCGCCCTCCCCCCACATGGCATCGTCGGTGCCGCCGCTGCCGGCCAGTGCATCATCCCCCGGCCCGCCGACGAAGCCGCCGAACTGGGCGACGAAATCCTCGGCCGACAGGGAGGTGGCGGCATCGCCCTCGGGCACGGCGATGCGCAGGAACAGGTCGCCCGCGCCGAAGCGCCCGTCATCGTCGAGATCGGCCCAGAGCTCGAAACGCCAGGCCTCGCCCTCCACCAGCCGCCAGAGCACGTCGGCGAAGCCATCCCCGATGCGGCTCGCCGGCAGCTGGACGCCGGAGCCTTCATAGCCCTCGAAGAGGAAGTCCGCGGCGGTGACATGGAAGGCGATGGCGCGGCCGATCTGCAGCGTCGGCGGCAGGGCGATGCGGTCGCCGCCCGCGCGGCCCGCTCCCTCGAAGCCGAGGATCGTGTCCGGCGTGGCGGGCGGGCTCTGCGCCCCGGGAGCGTCGAAGAGGAAGAGGTCGTTGCCGGCGTCGCCATCGAGCAGGTCGGTGCCGGCGCCGCCCTCGATCGTGTCGTCGCCCCAGCCGCCGGCCAGGGTGTCGTCGCCGCTGCCGCCGGCGAGAAGATCGGCGCCGAAGCCGCCGGTGAGCACGTCGTCCCCCGCGCCGGCGAGCAGCGCCATGGCGCCTGCCGCCGCGCTGCCATCGACGGCGAGGCGGGACCCGATGCCCTGCGCCGTGCCATCGACGGTGAAGACCGCGCCGGCATCCGGCGTTGCGGTGGCGACGGCGGCCGCATCGAGGGTCAGCGCGGCGTCGCCGCTGCCGACCTCGATGCGCTCGACCCCGGTGACGGTCGTCGCGGCGAGCGTGACCGAGAAGGTGCCGGACAGGGCAAGCACGTCCGCGGTACCGGCGCCGCCATCCAGCATGTCCGCGTCGGTCAGCGCGGCGCCGGCCTCGATGCGGTCGTCGCCGCCGCCCGCGGAGACGCTGTCCGCCCCGCCGCGGTCCACCGCGATCCAGTCCGCCCCGTCGCCGCCGCTGCGAGAGTTGCTGCCGCCGCCATCGAGCATGAGGAGGCTGCCATCGGCGAAGACCAGGTTCGCCGCGGTCAGCCCCGAGCCGCCGAGCCCGATGCCGAGCAGGCGCAGCGTCTCCCCCTGGGAGGAGACCAGCAGATCCGTCCCCGAGACGGCGAAGCGCAGCGAGGCTGCCGGCCAGCCCACCGGGAACTGCAACAGGTCCTCCGCCGGCGCGAAGACCAGGCTGCCGCCGGCGTAGTTGGGGAAGGCGTAGGTGGTCATCGCATCCTGCGATCGCTTCCCTACAAGAAAATCGCCCAAAAGTTGAATATTTGTGAAGCGGGCGGCGATTCCTGCCGGGTGGCCTCGCTGTCAGGACGCGCGGCGCGCGGCGCCGCCGGCGGGCGCCGGACCACGCCGCGCCCGGCTTGCCGGCCCGGGGCCGCCGCGCCAAGGTCCGGCCATGAGCATTGCCGCCGCCATCCTGCCCGTGACGCCCTTCCAGCAGAACTGCACCCTCGTCTGGGACGACGAGACGAAGGAGGGTGTGGTCGTCGATCCCGGCGGCGATGCCGACCGCATCCAGGAGGCGATCCAGCAGGCCGGCATCAAGGTGCAGCGCATCCTGCTGACCCATGGCCACCTGGACCATGCCGGCGCCGCGGCCGAGCTCGCCGAGGCGCTCGGCGTGCCGGTCGAGGGGCCGCAACGCGCGGATGAATTCCTGCTCGATGGCCTGCCGGACCAGGGCGCGCGCTACGGCATGGACTGCCGGGCCGTCACCCCCGACCGCTGGCTCGAGGAAGGCGACACGGTCGAGATCGCCGGCCAGGACTTCGCCGTGCTGCACTGCCCGGGGCACACGCCGGGGCATGTGGTGTTCGTCTCGACCGCGCTCGGCTTCGCGCTGGTCGGCGACGTGCTGTTCCAGGGATCGGTGGGGCGCACCGACTTTCCCTATGGCGACCACGCGGCGCTGATCTCGGCGATCCGGGGGAAGCTCTTCCCCCTCGGCGACGACATCCAGTTCATCTGCGGCCACGGGCCCGGCTCCACCTTCGGCACCGAGCGCCGCACCAACCCCTATGCGGGAGACGGCGCATGAACGTGATCCAGACCGACACCCCACCCCTCGCCCCGGTGCGGCCGGAAGCGGTGGGCATGTCCTCCGAACGGCTCGCCCGCATCCGCCCGGCGCTGGAGCGCGAGGTCGAGGAAGGCCGCTTCCCCGGTGGCGTCGTCGCCATCGCCCGCGAGGGCCGGCTCGTGCATCTCGAAGCCGTCGGCTATCTCGACGCCGAGGCGAAGGTGCCGATGCGTCCCGATGCGATGTTTGCCATCGCCTCGATGACCAAGCCGGTCTGCGGCGTCGCGGCGCTGTCCCTGGTCGAGGAAGGGCGGCTGCTGCTCTCGGACCCGGTCGGCGCCTATGTCCCGCCGCTGATGACCATGCAGGTCGCGAAGCCGACGCCGGGGATGCTCTCCGGCGAGGGTCCGATCGAGACGGAACCGCAGCGCCGGCCGATGACGGTGCAGGATGCGGCGCGCCACACCACCGGCTTCGTCTATGGCGGTTTCGGCGCCACGGCGGTGCACGCGGCGCATCCGGGCACCTCGCTGACCGTTGCGAGCGAGCATGACGCGGAAAGCCTGGCTGCCGCGCTGGCCGCGACGCCGCTGCGGCACCATCCGGGCGAGGCCTGGGAATACGGCTTCTCGACCGACGTGCTCGGGCTGGTGACGCAGGCGGCGGGCGGCGCCTCGCTCGGCACCCTCATGCGGGAGCGCATCTTCGCGCCGCTCGGGATGAACGAGACAGGCTACGCGCTGCCCGAGGGCGCCGCCGCGCGCTTCGCCAAGGCGCTGCCGAACTGTCCGCTGACCGGCAAGCCGCAAGCCGTCGCGGCGCCGCTTGCGGCGCCCCGGCTCGAAGTGGGCGGTGCGGGGCTGGTCTCCACCGCCTCGGACTACCTGCGCTTCGCCGAGATGCTGCGCGCCGGCGGATCGCTGGGCGGGGTCCGCGTGCTCTCGCCGGCCACGGTGCGCTGGATGGGGTCGGACCACCTGCAGGGCATCGAGGGCGGGCCGGACCGGATGGATCCGGGGCTGAAGGGCTATGGCTTCGGACTGACCGTCGCGGTGCGGAAGAACGCCGGCGGCTCCGCCTTCATGGGCGCGCCAGGGGCCTTCGGCTGGTCCGGCGTGTTCGGCACCTATTTCTGGGTGGACCCGGCCGAACGCCTGGCGGTGGTGCTGATGGCGCATGCCCCGGGGGAGATGCGGCTGCGCTACCGGCGGCTGATCAACATGCTGGCGTATCAGGCGATCGACGGCTGAACGGGCAAGAAGGTCGGGGGGAAGGAATTCCCCCCGATCCCCCCTTCTTCCTTGGCAACCGTTCGGTGGCGCCGGGCCGGCGGCCAGGGAAGGGCGGCGGATCGGGTCCCTGGTGGCGATCGGCCCAGCGCCGGCGGTGGTGCAGCGGGTCGCCCCTGTGGACAACCGCGCCATCCTTGCCGTTCACTTGGCACAAGCGATTCGACGTCCGCGCGGGAGTCCCGACCAGCGATGAGCCTTCGCCGACGGAGCCTACTCGGCGGTCTCCCCGGTCTGCTTGCAGCGTGCGTGCCCTCCGAAGTGCCGGCGCCCTCGCCCCCCGGCGCAGCGCAGGCCGTGCTTGGAGGTTCCCCTCCAGCGCCCCCCGATCCGCCACGACCACCCGTTCCCGACAGGACGCCCGAGCCCGACTACCGGTCGATCTACGCGGCCATCACGACCGAGCGCTTCTCGATCCCGGCGGTGAACCTGCGGCGGATCGATCCGCGCTACCTGCGGCGCGAGGTCGCCTATCCGCGCGCTGACGAGCCGGGCACCATCGTCGTCGACACGGCGGCCCGCTACGCCTACCTGGTCCTCCAGGGCGGCCGAGCCATGCGCTACGGCATCGCTGTCGGGCGAGACCAGGCCTTCAACCTGACGGGCGACGCCTTCGTGGAGCGCAAGGCCGCCTGGCCGAACTGGCGTCCGACGCCCGAGATGGTGGCGCGTGAGCCGCAACGCTACGGCCACCTGCGCCACGGCATGCCGGGCGGCGGCCGCAACCCGCTCGGCGCGCGGGCGCTCTACCTCTACCAGGATGGCTACGACACCTACTACCGCCTGCATGGCACGGTGGAGCCCTGGACCATCGGCACGATGGCCTCGGCGGGCTGCATCCGCCTGATCAACCAGGACATCGTCGATCTCTACCAGCGCGTCCCGATCGGCACGCGGGTCGTGATCCTGCCGACGGACGCCTCCGTCGCCTGAACGGATCTTCCGGCGGGTGCGGTGCCGGACCTTCCAGACGGTCTCTGATACCGGCCAGCCTTTCGGCTGACTCGGTATCAGCATCCTGGTTTCGCGCGCGGCCGCCCCGCCAGCTCCACGCGCCATACCGCTGAACCTCGCCGATGAGGTCATCGGCAAGGCGCGGCAGCATGATGCCAGCGGCACGAGTTCTTGCCTCGTGCCGAGGCCGCGGATGCGGCCCGCCGGCAGTCCGGCGAAGCCAAGCACACCGGAGGTTCGCGCCCGCGTCTGAGGGCATCAAGAGGCGGATGCCAGCGGTCGCGAACAGCGGCCGCTGGTATGAGGCGTCTTCCTCATCCGGGAGGACGCCAGGAGCCGCGATCCTCCGACGCCTCGACCTCGGCTTTGGCAAGGGCGTCGATGGCCGGAGGCCGCCCTCCTCCGACCTTCCGCTTCACGCCGCATCGTGGAAGATGACGCCCAGCGTGTGCCGCCGCCCGCTGCGCAGCCGGCTCACCCCGTGGCGAAGGTTCACGCGATAGCTGCCGCGCGTGCCGGCGACGGGGCGATGGTGGACGGCGAAGATCACGCCCTCCCCCTGCGTCAGCGGAACCACCTCGGCGCGGGACTGCATGCGCGGGCGCTGCTCGGTCAGCACGAACTCCCCGCCCGTGAAGTCACGGGCCGGGGATGACAGCAGGATCGCGACCTGCAACGGAAAGACGTGCTCGCCGTAGAGATCCTGGTGCAGGCAATTGTAGTCGCCGGCCTCGTAGCGCAGCAGCAGCGGCGTCGGGCGGGTCTGGCCGGCGGCGTGGCAGCGGGCGAGGAAGTCGGCGTGCCGCGCCGGAAAGCGCGGCGCCAGGCCCATCGCCGCGTTCCAGCGGTTCGCGACGGGGGCGAGGCGCGGCCAGAACTCCCGCCGCAGTTCCGCCACCGGCGCGGGCAGCGGGGTGGCGAAATACTTGTATTCGCCGCGCCCGAAGCCGTGGCGCGCCATGACGACGCGGCTGCGGAAGCCGTCCTCCCGGTCATAGAGCGCGGCGAGATCGGCGCAGTCCTGCGCCGCCAGCAGCGGCCCGGTGGTGGCGCAGCCGAAGGCGTCCAGCTCGGCCTCGATCCGCGCCCAGTCCAGGCCGGCGACGCGATCGGCGATCATCATGCGCCTTCCCTCGCCAGCAGCGCCCGCTTGCGGTCGGCGCCCCAGCGCCAGCCGCCCGTGCCGCCGGCGGCGGGCACCACGCGGTGGCACGGCACCGCCAGGGCAATGGGATTGGCGGCGCAGGCGCGTGCGACTGCCCGCGCCGCACCGGGATGGCCGATGCGGGCGGCGACCTCGGCGTAGGTTTCGGTGCGGCCGGGCGGGATCTCCCGCAGCGCGGCCCAGACGGCGCGCTGGAACGGGGTCCCGCGAAGGTCGAGGCGAAGGTCGGTGATCGGCATGGCGGCTGTCTCCTGTGCCTCTTGCTCATGCCTCAGGCGCCGTTGCGGCGCCTTCCGGCGATTGCGCCGGCATGCGCCGCGCGGGCGGCGCCTCCGGGCCGCCAGGCAATGCCGGTCGCACGAGGGGCGCGAAAGGTGTCTAGGATGCCCCTCCGCGCATCCAGAGGGAGGACCCGCGCCATGGTGATCGTGCAGATCAACTACACGCGCCCGGACATGCCGAAGGCCGAGTGGGAGGCCCGTTACACCGACGACCGCGCCAGGCAGTTCCTCGCCGTGCCCGGCCTGCAATGGAAGATCTGGCTGGACGGGGAGGAGGAACGCCGCGCCGGCGGGATCTACCTGTTTGCCGACCGTGCGGCGGCGGAAGCCTATGTCGCCGGCCCGATCGTCGGGCGCATGAAGGCCAACCCGGACATCACGGATCTGCAGATCCGCCTCTTCGACGTGCGGGAACGGATGACCGCCATCACCCGCGGTCCGGTTCCGGGCCTGCCGATGGCAGCGGAGTAGCGGCCGGCCGCAGCCGGCCCCGGTCGTGCGTCAGCCGCCCGACCAGCGGGACGGCGAGGGGCCGCCGCGTCACCAGGCCGGCATGCGGGCGCATGGCGGGGGCGGCAATGCCAGCGCCGATCATCACGATGCCACGCCTCACGCCAGGTCGCCGCGGCGGCGCAGCGCGGCGATCGCCCTGGCGACGATCGCCGGCGGCTCCGGATCGACGTCGAGGTCGATGACGTCCGCCTCGGTCTCCGGCAGTTCGAGCGTGGCGAACTGGCTGGCGATGAGCGAGACCGGCATGAAGTGGCCGGTCCGGGCCGCCTGGCGCGCCATGATGAGCTCCGGCGTGCCGGTCAGGTGCAGGAAGCGGACATCCGCATGCCCGTCGCGCAGCATGTCGCGATAGGCGCGCTTCAGGGCGGAGCAGCCGATCACGACGCCCTCGCCCGCCGCGCGCGCCCGGGCGATGCGCGCGGCGATGGCGGCGAGCCAGGGCCAGCGGTCATCATCGGTCAGCGGCGTGCCGGCGCTCATCTTCGCAACGTTGGAGGGGGGGTGGAAGGCGTCGCCGTCCTCGAAGGGCCAGCCGAGGCGTTCGGCCAGCAACGCGCCCACGGTGGACTTGCCGCAGCCGGAGACGCCCATCATCACGATGGCGGCGATCGTCATCCCTTCTTCGGCTCCAGATGCCCGCCGAAGCCGTGGCGCATGGCCGACAATGCCTTGCCCGCGAAACGGCCTTCGTCGCGGGATGCGAAGCGGGCGAAGAGCGCGGCGGTCAGCACCGGGGCGGAAACCGCCGTCTCCACCGCCTGCTGCACCGTCCAGCGGCCCTCGCCGGAATCCCCCACCGTGCCGGAATACTTCGCGAGCGCCGGATCCTCAGCGAGCGCGGCGGCGGTCAGGTCGAGCAGCCAGGACGTCACCACCGAGCCGCGCCGCCAGACCTCGGCGACGTCGGCGATGTCGACGGCGATGCGGTGCTCCTCGGGGAGGTCCTTGCTGTCGGCGGCGCGCAGCAGGTCGAGGCCCTCGGCCAGGGCCTGCATCATCCCATACTCGATGCCGTTGTGGACCATCTTCACGAGATGGCCGGCGCCATGGCCGCCGCAATGCAGCCAGCCTTCCTCGACATTGGGCGCGCGGCCCTCGCGGCGCGGCGTGGCGGGGATGCCGCCGCGCCCCGGCGCCAGCGCGGCGAAGATGGGTGCGAGCCGCGCGACGGGTTCCGCTTCCCCGCCGATCATCAGGCAGTAGCCGCGCTCCAGCCCCCAGACGCCGCCGGACGTGCCGATGTCGAGGTAGTGCAAACCCTTCGCGCGCAGCGCGGCCGCGCGGCGGATGTCGTCCTTCCAGTGGGTGTTGCCGCCGTCGATGGCGACGTCGCCGGGGGAGAGCAGATCGCCCAGCTCGGCGATCGCCTGTTCGGTCGGCGCGCCATGCGGCAGCATGACCCAGACGGCGCGCGGCGCGGCCAAGGCGGCGACCAGACCGGCGAGGTCCGCGGCGCCGCTGGCACCGCCGGCGACCACGGCGGCGATGGCGGCATCGTCCCGGTCCCAGACGATGCAGCGGTGCCCGGCGCGCATCAGGCGCCGCGCGATATTGGCGCCCATGCGCCCGAGGCCGACGATCCCGATCTCCGCCATGCGCCCCCTCCCTTGGCCGGGCGATGCTTGCCCGAGCCGGCGGCGCGGTGCAACGCCCGCTCAGCCCCCGCCGCGACGCCGGCGCAGCAGCATGACCCCGCCGAGCGCCGCGGCGATCACCAGGAAGGACACCCCCGTCGTCACCGTGCCGAGGGCGTAGAGCACAGGCGTCGTGACGTTCGTCGTCATGCCGTAGATCTCGAGCGGCAGGGTGTTGAAGGTGCCGGCGGTGTAGAGGCTACGCGCGAACTCGTCGTAGGAGAGGGTGAAGCCGAACAGGCCGACGCCGATCAGGGAGGGCAGCAGGATCGGCACCACCACGTGGCGGATGGTCTGCCAGGGGGAGGCGCCGAGGTCGCGCGCCGCTTCCTCATAGGCCGGGCTGAAGCGGTTGAAGACGGCGAACATGATCAGCAGGCCGAAGGGCAGCGTCCAGGTCAGGTGCGCGCCGAGGCCGGAACTCCACCAGGCCGGGTCGAGCCCCGCAAGCCGGAACATCAGCCCGATGCCGAGCGAGACGAGCACCGACGGCACGATCAGGCTCGCCACCGCCAGGTAGAACAGCGCCGTCGATCCCGGGAAGCGCCGCCGGAAGGCCAGCCCCGCCATGAAGGAGACCACCACCGTCACCACCGTGACGATCGCGCCGAGCGTCATGGAGCGCAGGAAGGAGCCGCCGAAATCGCCGACCATCTGGGTCTCGAAGAGGTTCTCGAACCAGCGGGTGGAGACGCCGCGCATCGGGAAGGTCAGGCCGCCCTCCGGCCCCTGGAAGGAGAGCACGACGATCGTCACCGTCGGCCCGTAGAGGAAGGCGACGAACAGCCCGAAGAAGGCCGCCAGCGGCCAGAAGCCCCTGGAGCGCGCGCGGGTCTGCATCACAGCTCCTTCCGGATGTCGACGATGCGGAGCATGGCGGCGATCATCAGCAGCACGACGATGAGCAGCACCACCGCATTGGCCGCCGCGGCCGGGTACTGCAGCAGCGACATGGCGTTGACCATCATCAGCCCGACCGAGGCGGACTGGCCGCCGCTCATCAGCCGGACGGTGACGAAATCCCCCATCACCACGGCGACGACGAGGATCGAGCCGATGGCGATGCCCGGCCGCGCCAGCGGGATGATGACGTGGCGCAGCACCTGCCATTCCCCCGCGCCGGCGTCGCGCGCGGCTTCCACCAGCGCGCGGTCGATGCGGACCATGGAATTGAAGATCGGCACCACCATGAACAGCGCGTAGAGGTGCACATAGGCCAGCACCACCGCGAAATCCGAGAACAGCAGGAATTCCAGCGGCTGGTCGATCGCGCCCACCGACATCAGCGCCTGGTTGAGCAGCCCGTTCCTGCCGAGGAAGGGGATCCAGGAGATCATGCGGATGATGTTGGAGGTCCAGAAGGGGATGGTGCAGACCAGGAACAGCACCGTCTGCATCATCGGCGAGGCGACGTGGAAGGCGAGGAAATAGGCCACGGTGAAGCCCACCAGCAGGCAGATCGCCCAGGTGATGGCGGCGAATTTCAGCGTCTGGAGATAGGTCTTCCAGGTGATCGGGGAGAAGAGCAGCTCGTCGTAGTTGGTCCAGACGAAGTCGGGGATGATACGCACGCTGTCGTAGTCGAAGAACGACACGACGACGATCGTCCCGATCGGCACGACCAGGAACACGCCGAGCAGCAGCGCGAGCGGCGAAGCGAGCGCCAGCGCCGCAAGTTTGCCCTTCATCGCGAACCCCAAATCACATCACACCGACCAGGACGGCCCGAGGCAACGCCTCGGGCCGGGAGCGCACAGCGCGACCGCGCCCGGACCGACCGCGGCCGCCTGCGCACCAGTGCATGGCGCGCAAGCCAAGCCGCCGGATGGCGGCGCCGGCGCTTGAGGACCCATCAACTCGCGATGAACTGGTTCCACTTCTGGACCATGTAGCGGTCCTCATCCATCACCGCGTTCCAGCAGGCGACCGCGCCCATGCGGTCGTAGAAGGACCCGCCGTCGCGCACCGCGCCGGCGCGCTCCATCACCTGGCCCTGCGGGTTCTTGATCTCGCCCTGGGCCGGCTTGCCTTCCATCCAGTAGCCCCATTCGTCGGCGCTCATGTGCTCGCGCGCCGTCTCCAGCACCGCCGAGTAGTAGCCCTGCCGGTTGAGGTACGCGCCGACCCAGCCGGAGAGGTACCAGTTGATGTATTCGTACGCCGCGTCGAGCTGGATGCCGCGCAGATGCTTGGCGAGCGCAAGCCCGCCGCCCCAGGCGCGGTAGCCCTCTTCCAGCGGCTGGTACACGCACGGGATGCCGCGCGACCGCACCGCGGTGACGGCCGGCGACCACATGGACTGGATCACCACCTCGCCCGAGGCCATGAGGTTCACGCTCTCGTCGAAGGTCTTCCAGAAGGCGCGGAACTGGCCGGCGCGCTTGGCCTGGATCAGGTAGTTGATGGTGGTGTCGATCTCGGCGCGGGTCATGTTGCCCTTGTCGCCGTAGCGGATGACGCCGGCGCTCTCGCAGATCATCGCCGCGTCCATGATGCCGATGGACGGGATGTTCAGGATGGAGGTCTTGCCCCGGAAGGCGGGGTCCATGATGTCCTTCCAGTTCCTGATCGGGCGCCCGACCAGGTCGGGCCGGATGCCGAGCGTGTCGGCGTTGTAGATGGTCGGGATCATGGTGAACCACTGCGTCGGCGAGGACGCGAAGCGCGTGCTGCCGGGCCCGTCCACGAAGCTGACCGTGTTCGGCGCGGTGCCCTGGGCGATGACGCTGTCGGGCCGCAGCTTCCCGGTGGTGAAGATCGGCACGATCTTGTCGAAGAGCCGGATCTTCGAGGTGTCCATCGGCTGCAGCGTGCCGGCGGGGAACACCTTCTTGCACATCCAGTATTCGATGTCGGCGATATCGTAGGAATTCGGCTGGGTCACCGCGCGCTGCACCACCGCGTCGGAATCGAGCGCCGTCATCTGCAGCGTGATGCCGAGGTCTTCCTTGCACTTCTCGGCGATGGCGTTCTGGTTCGACACGCCGGTGCCGAACTGGCGCAGCACCACGTTGCGGATGTTCTGCGCCCAGATGGTCGGGAAGCCGGTGACCGCCCCCGAGCCGGCCGCCGCACCCGCCGCGGCGAGCAGCGCCTTGCGGCGCCCGATGCCCCGCACCTTCACCGTCTCCGTCATCGCAGTCTCCCCTTCCTGTTCGCGCCGCGGCACGCCGCCGCCGCGCGGATCACGCGATCCCGTGCATGTCCTCGGCCCGCCAGCCGAGCGCGACGCGCTGCCCGGGGCGGACCGGATCGGCGAAGAAGGCGGCCTCGGGCAGCGTGGCGGAGAGCGGTTCGAGCCCCTCCACCGCCAGCCCGACCGCCACCGTGGCACCGAGATACTCGACCGAGCGCACCGTCGCCTCGAGCGGCAGCGCCGCGCCGCTGCGCCGGACCAGCATGCGGTCGGCGCGCACGGCGATGTGCCGCGCGCGGGCCGGTGCCCCCTGCCCGTCCAGCGCCGCGCCATTGGCGAGCAGCACGGTGCCATCCGGCCCCGGAGCCACTTCGAGCACGTTGTGCCCGCCGATGAAGCGGGCGACGAAGGCGGTGGCGGGGTGGTTGAACACCTCCCGCGCCGTGGCGGCCTGCTCGATGCGGCCGTTGTTCATCACCACCACCAGATCGGACAGCGCCATCGCCTCGTCCTGGCTGTGGGTGACATGGACGAAGCTGATGCCGAGCCGTTCCTGCAGCGCCTTCAGCTCCTCCCGCATGCGCACGCGCAGGAAGGGATCGAGGGCCGAGAGCGGCTCGTCCAGCAGCACGACGGAGGGATCGGTGATCAGCGCGCGGGCCAGCGCCACGCGCTGCTGCTGCCCGCCCGAAAGCTGCGCCGGCAGGCGTTCCGCGAAGCGCTCCATCTCGACGCGGCGCAGCATCTCGGCGGCGCGGTCGCGGCGCTCGGCCTTGCCCACGCCGCGCATGCGCAGGCTGAAGGCGACGTTGTCGAGGCAGCTCAGATGCGGGAACAGCGCATAGGACTGGAACATCATCGCCGTGCCGCGGCGCGCCGGCGGCAGGTCGGTGATGTTCTCCCCGCCGAGGATGATGTCGCCTTCGCTCGCCTGCTCGTGGCCGGCGATCATGCGCAGCGTGGTGGTCTTGCCGCAGCCGGACGGCCCGAGCAGGCAGCAATAGGTGCCGGCCGGGATGCGCAGCGAAATGCCGTCCACCGCCGTGACCCCGCCATAGCGCTTCGTCAGGGCGACGAGCTCGATCTCCGCTGCCTTGGCCATGCGTCGTCCACTGCACTCCCTGCCGGCCGGGACGAGGTTGCGTGGCCTCGCGCGTTGCGACCGATGCGTGCCGAGGCAGCAATCACCGTGCCAGCGATCCGGCGTGGCGCATGCGGATGACGGCCGCCCGAGGCAGCCGTCATAGCCCTTCTTTCAGGCGAGATGCCCGGAATTTCGGCAGTCAGCCGATCAGCGCCGCCCGCACCCGGCCGATGAAGCCGTCCATCGCCGCCGGCGCCGTCCAGCGCAGCACCGCGACGATGCCGGAGGACGGATCGACCCAGGTCAGGTTGCCCCCCGCGCCGCTCGCGCAGAAGGCGTCCCGCGCCGCCGACGGGTACTTCTTTCCGTCGGTGTTCAGCCACCACAGGAAGCCGTAATGCGGGTTCAGCGCGCAGGGTCCGGTCGAGAGATCGAACCAGGAGGCCGGGATCAGGTCCCGCCCGTTCCAACGGCCGCGGTTCAGCGCCAGCAGGCCGATGCGCGCCTGGTCCTCGGCATGGATGGCGATGCCGCCACCCCAATGCGTGCCGCCCGGCACCGACTGGACGCGCCGGCCGTCGGGCAGCGTCACCCAGGAGGTGCGGTACCCGTCCCAGCGCCAGTCGGCGGACCCGCCGATGGGGCCGAGGATGCGTTCGCGGAACACCTCCGGCAGCGGCCGGCCGAAGCGGCGCAGCAGGGAGAGCGACAGCCGGTTCACCCGCACGTCGTTGTATTCCCAATGGGTGCCGGCGGGCTCGAGGGTGCGCGTGCCCTTCTTCCCCTGCCCCTCGACGCCGAGGTTGCGGCCGCGATCGATCGAATCCGCCTTGCCGAAGAGCTCGCCCTCCCATTCGGAGGTGTTGGTCAGCAGGTGCCGCCAGGTGATCGGCGCGTTCTGGGCACTGTCGAAGCCGCCATCATCCACCGTCTCGCGCACCGGGCGGTCGATGTCCGGGATCAGCCCGTCCGCCACCGCGATGCCGGCGAGCAGCGACAGGTAGGATTTCGCGACGCTGAAGGTCTGGCTGACCTCCCGCGTGTCGCCCCAGCGCGCGACCAGCACGCCGTGGCGGGTGATCAGGCCGCAGGGGGCGCCGCGCGGCCAGAGCGGGCCCAGCACCTCGTTGTCCGGCGGCGGCTCGAAGGCACCGCGGCCGATATGGCCGGCCAGGTCATAGGGCCAGGGCGTCTCGTGCGCGGCGGCGTGGGCGACGGCCTCGGAGAGCCTGGCGGCGTCGAAGCCGAGCGCGGCAGGCGCGGCCTCGGGCCAGGGAGCAGGGTGGGCGGCGGGAAAGGTGATGGTGGTCATGGCGCGGGACCATGCGCGGAAGAGGGGCGCGCTCCAAGGGGGGGTGCGCCGGAGAGCGGCCTTGCCCCCCCTCCGGACCTCCCCCCACCAAAGGCCCAAGAGCCCTTGGAACCCGAGATTCTGGTTGGGTGGTCGTCGGAGGGGCAAGGCGCGCCCGGCATCGCGGTCGCGCGATCGACGCCCCTCTGCCGAGCACCCGATCAAGTCCTGGTGTCCAGAGGCCTTTCGGCCTCTGGCGGGAGGGGTTCGGGGAGGGCAGCGCCCTCCCCGCCTCGCGCCCCGGCCCCGGACCATCGCTTTCGGGCCTGCCGCGCCTTGTGCCGGCGCCGGCACGGACCCATCCTCGGCACATCCACGAGAAGGAGCCCGCCATGGACACCGCCCCCGCGATCGCCGGCCGGCTCGAGATCGTCTCCGACGCCATCTGCCCCTGGTGCTGGATCGGCAAGAGGCAACTCGACGGTGCCCTGGCCCTCCTGCGCGAGGAGGGGATGACCTTCGAGATCGGCTGGCTGCCCTACCAGCTCAATCCGGACATGCCGGAGGGCGGCGTCGATCGCCGCGCCTACCGCACGGAGAAGTTCGGCTCCTGGGAACGCTCGCAGGAACTCGACGCCCAGGTCGCCGAGGCGGGACGCGCGGCGGGGCTCTCCTTTCGCCACGACCTGATGGCGCGGACGCCGAACACGATCGAGGCGCACCGGCTGATCCGCCTGGCCGGCGAGGCCGGTGTGCAGCACGCCATGGTGGAGCGCCTGTTCCGCGCCTACTTCCAGGAAGGCAAGGATATCGGCGATCGCGCGCTGCTCGCGACCGAGGGCGCGGAGGCCGGCATGCCGCCGGAAGCGATCGCCGCCTTCGCCGGCGGGGAGGACGCGCGCGACGAGGTGATCGGCGAATCCCTCGCGCTGGCACGGGCCGGGATCAACGGCGTGCCGTCCTTCCTGCTCGACCGGCACCTGCTCTTCTCGGGTGCCATGCCGGCGGAACGCATGGCGGCGGCCTTCCGCCGCGCCGTCGAGATCCTGCGCAGCCGCGCGGCCTGAACCGCGGCAGGGCCGCGCAGGGTCGGCCGCCGCGACGGCGCGTGCCGCCGAGCCTGGCTGGCGAGGCCATCGGCCAGGGCCAGCGGCATCGCGTCCGCGCCTGGTGGAGCCGCCGCGCAGGAAACCTGGACCTTGAATGCCGAGCCGGCAGCAGGACCGGCCGGCATCAGGCACCGCTGGCCCAGAGCGCGATCTCGGCGACCGCCCAGGCAAGCGCGAGGAAGCCAGTGAAGTCGCGCATGGCGCGCCGCGCCAGGCGGCCGGGCGGGCGCGCCGGGACGAAGCGCACCACCAGGGGAACGGGCGGAATGGCCAGGGAAGGGTCGATGGCGTGACGCGTGCTCATGCGACGATAAGAACAAAACAAGAACATTAACGCAAGCCCCATGATGTGCCCGCGGTCCGCCTTGTGCCGGGCCCGGTCCGAAGCGGAGAATGTCCGCCTCGACCGCACCGGAGTGCCGCGCCGATGACCGATTCACCCGACCACCGCCTCGCCCGGCGCCTGCTGGTGGTGCGCCTGGCGACCGCAGGGGGCGCGGTGGCGCTGCCTGGCGCTGCCCTGGCCCAGGGCGGCACCAAGGGAGAGGGCGGAGGCGCACCCGCGCCGTCGCCGTCGCCCTCGCCGCCCGCGACCCCTGCTCCGGTGCCGCCGCGCCGCGCGCCCTCCGGCGTCTCCGACACCGACCCGGACGATCCTCAGGGCCAGGGCCGCGGCGGTGGCCGGCCGCCTGTGAAGGGCGGGCAGCAGCGCCAGCCGCAGAGCGGCCTTACCGATGCCGACCCCAACGACCCGCCCAACAACGGGCGCGGCCCTCAGCGCGGCGGACGGCCGCTCGGCCCGACCGACAGCGATCCCAACGACCCGCCCGGCCAGGGCCGCGGCGGCGGGCAGCGGCAGGTCGGTCCTACCGACAACGACCCCAGCGACCCGCCCGGGCAGGGTCGCGGTGGTGGAGGGGGCCGGCCCCGCGGTGGCCTCTCCGATGCCGACCCGCATGACCCGCCCGGCCAGGGGCGCGGCAGCGGTGGCGCGCCTCGTCAGGGCGGCGTGACGGACTCCGATCCGAACGACCCGCCGGGCGGCGGACGCGGCGGCGGCGGGCGGGGCGCCCCCGCCGGGCCGTCCGACAACGATCCGAGCGACCCGCCAGGCCAGGGGCGCGGGGGGAGGCAAGGTCCGATCAAGACCTGAGCCATCCGCCGGGCATTGTCTCGTGATGCGAGATCAGTCTCGGAAATTCGTCTCTTTTTAAATACGAGCGGCGATTCTGCCTCCGACCGGTGCCACGCGGCGCCGGCCCGGAGCCGGAGGCGTCGCCCTGTCCGTCACCCTTTCCCAGGCCTCGTCCAACGCCGTCATCCTGCCGGCCTTCGACCGGCTGACGGGCGGCGCCCATGCCGACGAGGTGACGGTCACCGGCGCCCTCGCCGACGCCATCGTCGATCTCGGCACCGGCGCCGACAGGCTCCTGCTCGCCAATGCGGCGAACAGCCTCTTCGTTCTCGGCACCGAGACGCTGACCGGCGGCACGGGATCCGACACGGTCGCGCTGCTCGCCCCGGTCACCGACATGTGGGTCGATCTGAAGGGTGGCCGCGACCATCTGACGCTGGCCGACGGCACCAATGTCGTGACCGTCGCCGCGATCGAGACGGTCATCGGCGGCAGCGGCGACGACCAGGTCTTCACCGCCACGCGGCTGGCCGGCTACGTCTCCCTCGGCGCCGGGCTCGACCGGCTGACCTTCACTGCCGGCGCCGGCAATACCGTCACCCTCGCCGCGGACATCGAAACCGTCATCGGCGGCAAGGGCATCGACGAGGTCACCTTCACCGGCCCGACCGTCGGCACCCGGATCGATCTCGGCGCCGGCACCGACCGCGTCGCCCTCTCGGACGAGGCCGACCGGCTGGTCATGCTCGGCGTCGAGGAGTTCCTCGCCGGAGGCGGCGACGACGTCATCGAGGTCGAGGGCGCAGCCAGCGGCACCTACGATCTCGGCGCGGGGGCCGATCTCCTGGCGCTCGGCGAGGGCGGCAGCGTGCTGACCGTCACGGGGGCGGAAACCATCACCGCCGGGGCGGGGGCGGACGACATCCGGCTCGGCACCGCGCTTGCGGGCGGTCGGATCGCCTTGGGTGGCGGCGCCGACCGGCTCGTCCTCGCCGATGGCGGCAATCACGGCCGCCTCGCCGGCATCGAGACGGTGACCGGCGGCGCCGGCGCCGACCTGCTCGTGCTCGAGGACCGGCTGATGGCCGGGGCGCAGTTCGACCTCGGCGGCGGCGCCGACAGCCTCGCCCTGGCCGATGGCGGCAATGCCCTGGTGCTGCGCGGCGTGGAGACGCTGACCGGGGGCGCCGGCAGCGATGTCGTCAGCTTCCTCGGCGGCGGCAGCCTCGTCGCCTCCGGCATCGAGACGCTGCGCGGCAGCGGCGCGGCCGATGCCGTCACGCTGCTCTCCCCGGTCGTCGGCGGGCTGGTGGATCTCGGCGGCGGCACCGACAGCCTGGTGCTCGGGCCGGGCAACAATTCGCTCCTCGTCGGCGGGACGGAGACGCTGGCCGCCGGTGCGGGTGCCGACGACGTCACGCTGTTCGGCGCCATCTCCGACGGCCTCATCGACCTCGGCGGCGGGGCGGACCGGCTGACCATCCGCGGCGGTCCGGTGACCGCGCGGCTCCTCGGCGTCGAGACGCTGGAGGGCGGCGGCGGGGACGAGGACCTGACGCTGCTCACCCCGATCGCCGGGCGAGTCCACCTCTATGGCGGGCAGGACCGCCTGCGCCTCGCCGATGGCGGCAATGCGGTGACCGTCCTCGGGGTGGAGACCCTGATCGGCGGCGCCGGGGCGGATGCCGTGGAACTCTCCCTGCTGGCGCGGGACGCATTCGTGGACCTCGGTGCCGGCGTGGACCGGCTGACCCTCTCCACCGTCGGAAGCATCCTGACCGTGGCCGGGGTGGAGGAGCTGCACGGCAGCGACGGCCATGACGTGATCACCTTCGCGGGAGCCGCGCAGGATGCCCTGATCTCCCTCGGCGGCGGCTATGACCGCCTCATCCTCGGCGATGCCGCCGACGGCGTCCGCCTGCGCGGGGTCGAGCTGGTCGCCAGCGGCGGCGGGGACGACACGGTGACGCTGCTCGACGCCGGCACCGGCCTCAACCTGAACCTCGGCCTGGGCCGGGACCGGCTGGTGCTGGCCGAGGGCACCAACCTGCTGACCGCGGCCTTCGCCGAGACGATCATCGGCGCGGCGGGCGATGACGCGGTCACCCTCGGCAGCGCCATGTCGGCGGGCCTGGTGGATCTCGGCGCCGGGGTGGACCGGCTGGTTCTGACGCGCGGCGGCAACCGCATCGCCGTCTCCGGCGTCGAGCTCGTGCTCGGCAGCGACGGCGCCGACACCATCGAACTCGCCGCCGGGACGACGGGCGCGGTGCTGCACTTCGGCGCCGGCACGGACCATCTGCTGCTCGGCGGCGGGACGAACCTCGTGACGGTCTCCGACGTGGAGCGCATCACCGGCGGCGGCGGCGACGACTGGGTGGTGATGGCGCGCGGCTCCGCCGGGATGGTGATCGACCTTGGTGCGGGCAACGACCGGGTGGTGCTCGGCCAGGGCGCGAACATCGCCAGCATCGCCGGCGTCGAGGCGGTGTTCGGAAGCGCCGCCAGCGACCAGGTCACGCTGGCCGGCGTCGAGGGCACGGTCGCGGTGGCGCTCGGGGACGGGATGGACGTGCTGACGCTCGGCGATGGCGGCGTGCGTGTCCTGGCAACCGGAGTGGAACGCATCCGCGGCGGCACCGGCGACGACGTCATCACGCTGTCCGCCGCCAGCGGCCGCGCGGTGATCGAGGGCGGCGCCGGCAACGACACGCTGACCGGCGGCAGCGGCGCGGACGAGATCTTCGGCGGTGCCGGCAGGGACTACCTGGTGGGCGGCGCGGGCGCGGACCTCTTCATCTACACGGCGGCGTCGCAATCCTCCGTCGCGGCACCCGACACCATCGTCAACTTCAACCCGCTGGAGGGCGACATGCTGGCCTTCGCGGGCATCGGCGACGGCAACAGCTTTCGCTGGCGCGGCGCCTTCGCCTTCACCGGCGAGGGCGGCGTGGAGGGCCGCTTCGACGAGGCGACGAAGACGCTGCGCATCGACCTCGACGGCGACGGCCAGGCCGATATGGCCTTCCTGCTGCCCGGCTTCCCGCCGGACGGCTTCGACGGCCATTCCGTGATCTGGGCCTGACGGCAACCGCGCGAAGCATCATCCTTCGTGCCGTTGGCATTCGGGCTTCGGCCCGGCGCGCGGACGGCCCCGCGCCGCCGCGCCGTGCCGCCGTCAGCGCGCCCCGAGCATCTGCCGCGCCACGATCATGCGCATGATCTCGTTGGTGCCTTCCAGGATGCGATGCACGCGCAGATCCCGCACGATCTTCTCGATGCCGTAGTCGGCGAGGTACCCGTACCCGCCAAGAAGCTGCAGCGCATCATCCGCGACGCGCGAGCAGGTGTCGGTGACGAACCGCTTGGCCATGGCGCAGAAGGCGGTGGCGTCCGGCGCCCGCGCATCGAGCTTGGCGCAGGCGCGCCAGAGCAGCGCGCGCGCCGCCTCCAGTTCGATGCGCATGTCGGCGAGGCGGAACTGGGTGTTCTGGAACTCCGCGACCGCCTTGCCGAAGGCGCGCCGTTCCTTCGTATAGGCCAGCGCGATGTCGAGCGCGGCCTCGGCGCCGCCCAGCGAGCAGGCGGCGATGTTGAGCCGCCCTCCGTCGAGCCCCGCCATGGCGAAGCGGAACCCCTGCCCTTCCTCGCCGAGCAGTGCCGTCGCCGGCACGCGCGCATCCTGGAAGATCACCTGGCGCGTCGGCTGGGCGTTCCAGCCCATCTTGCGCTCATTGGCGCCGAAGGAGAGGCCGGGCGTCTCCTTCGGGATCAGCAGGGCGGAGATTCCCGATGGCCCCTCGCCCCCCGTGCGCACCATGGTCAAATAGAGGTCGGACACCCCGGCGCCGGAGATGAACTGCTTGGTGCCGTTCAGCACATAGCCCTCGTTGTCGCGCGCCGCGCGCGTGCGCAGGGCCGCGGCATCCGAACCCGATCCCGGCTCGGTCAGGGCATAGGAGGCGACGCAATCCATGGTGATCAGCGCCGGCAGGTGCTCCGCGCGCTGCGCGTCGCTGCCGAAGCGGTCGATCATCCAGGCGACCATGTTGTGGATGGAAAGATAGGCCGCGACGGTCGGACAGCCGGTCGCCAGGGCCTCGAACACCACCGCGGCGTCGAGCCGCGTCAGGCCGGCGCCGCCGGAATCCTCGCGCACATAGAGCGCGGCCATGCCGAGCGCCGCCGCCTCGCGCATTTCCTCGACCGGGAAGTGGCGCTCCTCGTCCCAGCGCCTCGCATTGGGCGCGAGGACATCGCGGGCGAAGTCGCGGGCGACGGATTGCAGCTCGCGCGTGGCCTCGGGCAGGTCGAAGAATTGGGTCATTGGGCTCCCCCCTGGAGGCACGATAGCGGAGTGGGGGGAGAAGAGAACTTCTCCCCCCACGCCCCCCTCAACCTTCTTTGGGAATTGGGGACTGCGACGGGGGAAAGTGCCGGGAGACAAAGAAGGGAGGGGGTTTGGGGGAGGTTCTCCTCCCCCAGCCTTCACTCTGCGGCGATCGCCGGCGCCTCGATCGCCGCCAGCCGCGCCCGCACCCCGGCCAGGTTGCGCGCCTTCACATGCCCGAAGCCCTTCACGCCCGCCCAGGCCTCCACCCAGTCGCAGGCCCGCGCATGCGTCGCCGGCGACAGCGCCATGAGATGGCGTTCCACGCCAGCGCGGAACTCGCCGGGCAGGGCGCGCTCGGTACGGCGTTCCTCGGTGTGCCCGAAGGGATCCAGCACCGTGCCGCGCAGCACCTTCCCGTGACGCAGCCAGCCCATCGCCTTCAGCATCCACGGCCCGAAGGCGCGCTTCCGCGGCAGTCCGGTGGAAGGATCGGCCTTGGCCAGCACCGGCGGGGCAAGGTGCATCTCGATCCGCTGCGTGCCGGTGAAGCCGCGCAGCAGCGCGTCCTTCCACTCGGGCAGGCTGTGGAGGCGGGCGACCTCATACTCGTCCTTGGTGGCCATCAGGCGATGGAGCTGCGTCGCGACGGCGCGCGAGAGGCGTTCCTCTCCCGGCAGCGCCGCCTGCTCCGCCGCGCGCACCCGCGCGACGAACTCGGCATAGCCGCGCGCGTAGCGGGCGTTCTGGTAGGCGGTGAGGTCGCCGACACGGCGGGCGACCAGCGCGTCCAGCGTCTCCGCGGCATGGGCGGGCGGGGCGAGGTCCTCGAGCGCGGCGGCACGGCCGCGGGCGAAGGCCTCCTTGTTCAGCGCCACCTGTGCGCCGTTCAGTTCCAGCGCACGCCCGATCGCCTCAGCGGACAGCGGCACCAGCCCACGCTGATAGGCGATGCCGAGCAGGAAGACGTTGAGGTAGACGCCGTCGCCCAGTTCTTCCGTGACGCGCGTCGCGCCCGGCAGGGCGATGGTTTCGCGGCAGGCGGCGCGGATGCTCGCGAGCATCTCGGCGGCGTGGTAGCGCGTGCCGGTGTCCTTCACGAACTGCGCCGTGGGCGCGAGGTCGGCGTTCACCACCGCGGCCGTGCGCCCCGGGCCGAGCAGCGGCCGCGCCGTCCGCCCATGCGCCACCACCATGTCGGCGGCGATCAGCAGGTCCGCGGAGCCGGCACCGATGCGCGCGCCGGCGATGCTCTCGGGCGCCGCGCCGGGCGCGCCGATGCGGAGCTGCGCATAGACGCCGCCGCCCTTCTGCGCGAGGCCGAGGAAATCGAGGCTGCGCACCGGCCGCCCTTCGAGATGCGCCGCCTGCGCCAGGATCGCCGCCAGCGAGGAAACCCCCTGCCCGCCCACGCCGGCCATCAGCAGGTTCCAGGCTTCGCCCTGCACCTCGGGGCGCACGGGTTCGGGCGGCGCGGCGCCGGAGGCGGTGACCTGGTGCTCCGCCGGCCTGGCGCCGACCAGGGTGACGAAGGACGGGCAGAAGCCGTCCACGCAGGAGAGGTCCTGGTTGCAGGCGGACTGGTCGATCTTCCGCTTGCGGCCGAATTCGGTGTCCAACGGCTCGACGGCGAGGCAGTTCGACGCGCGCGAGCAGTCGCCGCAATCCTCGCAGACGCGCGGGTTGATCATCACCCGGCGTTCCGCCCTGGGCGCCAGGTCGCGCTTGCGCTTGCGACGGCGTTCCGTCGCGCATTCCTGGTCGTAGATGATCGCCGTCACGCCCTTCACGCCGCGCAGCGCCTTCTGCACGGCGTCGAGCTCGGCACGGTGATGGAAGCCGGTGCCCGCCGGGATCAGCGGATTGCCGCGATGGCGGTCCGGGTCGTCGGAGACGATCTCGATGCGCCCGACGCCTTCCGCGTGGAGCTGCGCCGCGATGTGGGGGACGTCGATCTCGCCTTCGGGCGTCTGGCCGCCGGTCATGGCGACCGCGCTGTTGACCAGGATCTTGAAGGTCATGTTGGCCTTGGAGGCCACCGCGAAGCGCACCGTCAGGCTGCCGGAATGGCCCCAGGTGCCGTCGCCGACATTGGCGAAGACGTGCTCCTCGGTGGTGAAGGGCGCCTGGCCGATCCAGGGGATGCCCTCCCCGCCCATCTGGGTGAACAGGTCCGAGTTCCGGTCCATGTTCTTCGCCAGGTAGTGGCAGCCGATGCCGGCCAGCGCGCGCGAGCCTTCCGGCAGGCGGGTCGAGGTGTTGTGCGGGCAGCCCGGGCAGAAATACGGGTCGCGCAGGTGCAGCGGCACCTCCTGCGCGGCGGCGAGCGCGTCGAGTTCGGCGATGCGCTCATGCAGCCGGTTGGTGCGCAGCGGCGCCGGCAGGCGGGCGGCGAGCGCGCGCAGGATCTGGCCGACATCGAGCTCGGTCAGGTCGGAGAGCAGCGGGCGGCCATTCTCGTCCTTCTTGCCGGTGACGCGCGGGCGGCTGGGCGCATGGAACAGCGCGTCGCGGAGCTGCCATTCCAGCAGAGGCCGGCGGTCCTCGATGACGAGGATCTCCTCCAGCCCGTCGGCGAAGGCGCGCGCCGCCTCCTCGTCCATCGGCCAGGCGAGGCCGACCTTCCAGATGCGCAAGCCGTGCTCGCGCGCGAAGGCCTCCGAGATGCCCGCCTCCTCCAGCGCCTGGCGGAAGACGGCATAGGCCTTTCCGCGCACGGCGATGCCGAAACGGGCATCGGGCCCGTCGAGCACGATGCGGTCGAAGCCGTTGGCGCGGGCGAAGGCGACCGCATGCGGCAGCTTGAAGTGGCGCAGCCGCTCTTCCTGCGCGAGCGGCGTGTCGCGCAGCCGGATATGCAGCCCGTCCGGCGGCACGGGCAGGCCGACCGGATCGCGCGTCGCGTAGCGCGCCGGGTCGAGCAGCACCGTCATCGACGCATCCATCGTGTCCGCGACGCATTTCATGCCCGCCCAGGTGCCGGCGAAGCGCGACAGCGCGATGCCCTTCAGGCCGAATTCCAGCACCTCCGCGACATCGGCGGGGTCGAGCACCGGGATCTCGGCATCGATGAAAGCGTATTCGCAGCCGGAGGTGATGGTCGACGACTTGCTCGACGGATCATCGCCCGCCAGCGCCAGCACGCCGCCCTTCGGCATGGTGCCGGCGCTGTTCGCGTGCCGCAGCACGTCGCCCGAGCGGTCCACCCCCGGCCCCTTGCCGTACCAGATGGCGAAGACGCCATCGACCCGCCCGCCCGGCGTCAGCCCCACCTGCTGCGAGCCCCAGACGGCGGTGGCGGCGAGGTCCTCGTTCAGCCCGGGCTGGAAGACGATGTCATGCGCCTTGAGCCGCTTCGCCTGCCGCGCCAGCTCCTTGTCGAAGCCGCCGAGCGGCGAGCCGCGATAGCCCGAGATGAAGCCACCCGTCTTCCATCCGAGCGCGGCGTCCATCTCCCGCCGCAGCATGGGCAGGCGGACCAGCGCCTGGGTGCCGGTCAGCAGCACCGGCCCGCCGCTGGCGTCCCAGCGTTCCTCGAGCGTCGCGTCGGGTCGGATGATGCTGCCCATGACGGTCATGTTGGGCGGTCCCCCGGGTTCTGCCAATGGCAGGATGATGGGGCCGGCTTCGCAGCGTTTTCTTCCGTTTCCTGTTGTGCAGCGCCGAAAATGCGGAACATGCTTCCGCCATGGACGCCACCGACCGCCGGATCCTCCGCGCCCTCTCCCGCCGGGCACGCCTGACCAATGCCGAGCTGGCCGAGGAGGTGGGCCTCTCCCCCTCCCCCTGCTGGACGCGGGTGAAGCGGCTCGAACAGTCCGGGGTGATCCAGGGCTACCATGCCGTACTGGATCAGGCGGCACTCGGCCTGCCTGACACGGTGTTCCTGGAAGTGATGATGGAACGCCACGACGACGAGAACCTGAAACGCTTCGAGGAAGCGGTCAGCGCCATGCCCGAGGTGCTCGAATGCTGGCTGGTGACGGGCGAGTACGACTACGTGCTGAAGGCCGCGGTCGGCGGCACGGCGGGGTATGAGCGCCTGCTGCGGGAGAAGATCTACCGCCTGCCCGGCGTGCGCCACACACGCACGGCCTTCACGCTGCGCTGCCTCAAGCGTGTGCTGTCGCCGGTGCCGTGATGCCTTGCGCCCCCATATCGCCGGGCCTTGCTGCCGCCCTGTCGGCGGCCAAGCGCAGCAGTTTCGCGCGCGGGCCTGATGGCGCGGCCGCGCCCGGAATCAAGGCCCCGATGCCGAGGCAGCCGAAAGGCTGACCGGTATCAAGCGTCGGACGGCGACCAACCGTGCGGCCGCTTTGGCCTCGCCTCGGGCCGCAAGGCCAGGCAGGCCCCGTGGGCCTCAGAGACCGTGTGGAAAGTCCGGCACCGGCCCGCACCCCGGCCCGGCCACCCACGTCAGCATGCTGGAATGGGTGGCCGGGTGGGGATGCGGTCCCGCGCCTGACCTGGAAAAGCGCCGCACGGCGCCTTTCCATGCAAACTCTCAGTGCTGTTCCTTCTCGTCGTAATGCACCTTGATGCTGTTGAAGGCGTTGAGCACGCCGAACAGCAGCATGCCCCAGCCGAAGATGGAGATGCCGACGTCGCGCGCCGCCGCCGCCGTGAACAGGCCGAGCAGCGCGATCGCGCCGTAGAGCAACATGAACAACACGCGGGAACCGCTCATTTCGGCGTCTCCTTCCGGGGATGATCGTCGTCGAAGAGGATGCGGGACGCCGCACCCTCAAGGTCGTCGTACTGGCGCGACCGCAGCGCCCAGAGGAATCCCAGAAGCCCGAGGAACCCCAGGAAGAGCGAGACCGGCACCAGCACCAGCAGCGAATCCATCGCCCTACTCCTTTCCCGCGCGCAGCGCGTTCAGCACGACGATGAGGGAGGAGGAGGCCATGACCAGCGCCGCGATCAGCGGCGTCACCAGCCCCGCCATCGCCGCCGGCACCGCCAGCACGTTGTAGACCAGGGAGAAGACGATGTTCTCCCGCGCGATCGCCTGTGCCCGCCGCGCCGTGCGGATCGCCGCCGGCAGGGCGGACAGACCTTCCCGCTGCAGCACCAGGTCGGCCGCGGTCTGCGCGAGGTCGGTCGCCCCGGCGGGGCTCGCCGAGACATGGGCGGCGGCAAGCGCCGCGGCGTCGTTGATGCCATCGCCCACCATCAGCGGGCGGTGGCCCTCCGCCGTCAGCGCCTCGATCCGCGCCTGCTTGGCGATGGGGTCGGCGCCGGACCGCCAGGCGGGCACGCCGGCCTGCCAGGCGAGGCCCGCCACCGCGCCCTCCCCGTCGCCGGAGAGCAGTTCGGCCGGCAGCCCGAGCGCCTTCAACGCGGCGACCGAGGCCGGCGCGTCGTCCCGCATGCGGTCGGCGAAGCGGAAGGCCACCGGGGCGGACTCGCCCTCGCGGAAGGCCAGCGTCATGCCGTCGGTGGACGGCCCCATGCCGCAGAAGGCGGTGGAGCCCAGCCGCGCCGCGCCGGCTTCGAGGCCCTGGCCCGGCACTTCCCGCACGCCTTCGGCGAGCGGCGCATCCGGGCAGGCGCGCAGCAGCGCCTGGGCGAGCGGGTGGCGGGAGGCCCTCGCCATCCCCGCCGCGCGGCGCAGCAGCGCCGGATCCTGGCCCGCGGGGATCAGCACCGGGCGGCCTTCGGTCAGCGTGCCGGTCTTGTCGAGCACCGCATGGTCGGCGGTCGCGAGCCGCTCCAGCGCGGTGGCGGAGGTGACGAGCACGCCGCGGCGGAACAGCGAGCCCACCGCGACCACCTGCACCGCCGGCACGGCGAGCGCCAGTGCGCAGGGGCAGGTGATCAGCAGCACGCAGACGGCGTTGACCAGAGCGACCTGCCAGGGCGCGTCGAGCACGCCCCACCAGGCGGCGAAGGTGGCGGCGGCCGCCAGATGCACGACCGGCACGTAGAAGCGGGAAGCGCGGTCGGCGATGGCGACGAAGCGGCCCTTGGCCTGCTCCGCACGCTCCAGCAGCCGCGCCATGGCGGCGAGCGAGCCGTCCTTCGCCGCCGCCGTCACCGTCATCGCGAAGGCCGCGCCCATGTTCACCGCGCCGGCTGGCAGCGCATCGCCGGCGGCAAAGCTGCGGGGAACGCTCTCGCCCGTGGTCGCTGCGGCGTCGAGCAGCGCGTCGGCCTCCGCCACGCCGTCCAGCCGCAGCCGTTCCCCCGCCGCGATCAGCACGCGGTCGCCGGCGGCGACGTTCTCCGCCGGCACCGCCTCCGTGCGGCCATCCGGCAGGACGCGGCTGACGACGCCTTCCTGCAGCGCCAGCAGTTCCGCGACCGACTGCCGCGCCCGCCGCCGCGCCGCGCGGTCGAAGACGCGGCCGGCCAGCAGCAGCGCCAGCAGCATGGTCGCGCCGTCGAACCAGGTGTAGGGGCCGTTGCGCAGCGTCTCCGACAGGCTCATCGCCGCCGTCGCCAGCACGCCGAGCGACACGGCGAGATCCATGCTCGGCCGCCCCGCGCGGATCGCCGCCCAGGCCGATCCGTAGAAGGGCAGCCCGGCGATCAGCACCACCGGCATGCCGATCAGCGCCGCCAGCCAGTGCAGCGCGTGGCGCAGCGCGGGCCCCATATCCCCGCCGACCCAGACGGCGACGGAGATCAGCATGATGTTCATCGACCCGAAGGCCGCGATGCCGAGGGCGCGGGTCAGCGCGCGCCCCTCGGCATCCTCCGTCGCGCGCAGGCAGGCCGGCGACCAGGGCGCCGCGCGAAAGCCGAGGCGCGCCAGCAGCGCGACGAAGTCATTCGCCCGCGCCGCCTCTCCCCGCCAGGTCACGGTCAGCCGCCGGGCCGAGAGCGAAGCGCGCGCGGAGAGCACATCGGCCTCCGCCGCCAGCGCCTGCTCCACCAGCCAGACGCATGCCCCGCAGGTCAGGCCGGAAACGACCAGTTCCAGCCGCTGCGTGCCGTCGCGCCCGGCGCTGACGAAGGGGGCAAGGTCGAGACCCGGCGCCATCGCGTCCGGCTTCAGCGCGCCGGCTTCCGTCTCCCGCCGGCGGTAGAAGGCATCGAGGCCGAGGCCGGCGACCAGCGCGTGGGCGCCCTCGCAGCCGGTGCAGCAGAAGCGCCCCTGGCCGGGCGCGAGCGGCGCGCCGCAATGCGCGCAGGCGGCCGTGCTGACCGTGTCCGGGGCAAGCGGTGCGGCGCGGCCGATCAGGCTCATCGGACGGTGACCCGCTGGCGGATGTCGAAGGGCGCCTCGTTGGGACCGTAGAGGGTGAGGCGCGCCTCCCACTGGCCGGGGCGCGGCGGGTCGATCTCGGCCGTCCAGCGCCCGCCGCCGGTCGGCGTGAAGGCCAGCGGCAGTTCGAGCCCTTCGAGCGGCCGCAGCAGCACGCCCTCGACACGGCCATGGACCGGCCGGCCTTCGCGGTCGGTCGCCGCGACGCGCAGCGCGCCGCCGGCGAGCGAGACCTCCGCCTTCCAGCCGAGCGCATCCTGCCGCGCGGCTTCGGCCAGCACCGTCTCGTAGCCCCGGCCACGCTCGTAGGAGCGCGGCACGGTCACGCCGGTGAAGGTGGAAACCGCATAGTAGACCATCACCATGTTCACCGCGACGACGAGGCCCATGCCGCCGGCGAAGGCCCAGGGGATCCAGCGGCTGCGGTTCGGGTCGTGCGAGCGGTCGTTCATCGCGGCGCTCACGGCCTCGGCCCCAGGAAGGCGCTGGACTGGCTCGCCGCCTCGCGCCCGTTCGGTTCGAGCAGGCGGAAGGTGACCGGCGTGGATTCCGCCAGCCGCGCACCGGCGGGCGCGGTCAGCAGGACGCGGTACTGCGAGATGGCGTCGGCGCGCCGCGCCAGCAGCGGCCGGCCCTGCGGGTCGTGCTCGGCGTCCTGCACCACCATGCGGAAGCCTTCCGGCGCGCGCAGGTCGAGCACCAGCGGCGTGTCCTCCCGCCGCTTGTTGACGATCTTGACGGTGTAGCCGTTGCGGATCGCGCCGTCGGACAGCCGGACGAAGAGCGGCGCGCGGTCGCGCAGCACGGTGACATCGAGGGTCGAGCGCAGCAGGAAGGCGCCGAGCATGGCCAGCGCCACCACCGCAATCGCGCCGCCATACATCATCGTGCGCGGGCGGATGAAGCGCGGCATGTGGCGTGCCGCCATGCCGGCCTTCTGCCGTTCCGGCCCCGGCGCCATGCCGGCGGTCGCGGCAGCGCTCGCCGAGAGGTTCTTCAGCGTCTCGAAGGCGATCAGCCCCTTGGGCCGGCCGAGCTTGGCCATGACGCTGTCGCAGGCATCGACGCAGAGCCCGCAGCCGATGCATTCGAGCTGCTGCCCGTCGCGGATGTCGATGCCGGTCGGGCAGACATGGACGCAGGCGAAGCAGTCCACGCAGTCGCCGACGCCTTCGGCCTTCGCCTTGCCGCGCGGCTCGCCCCGCCAGTCGCGGTAGGTGACGACGAGGGAGTTCTCGTCCAGCATCGCCGCCTGGAAGCGCGGCCAGGGGCACATGTAGGTGCACACCTGCTCCCGCGCCCAGCCGGCGAGCAGGTAGGTGAAGCCGGCGAACAGGGCGAAGAAGAAATAGATCTGGATGCTCGCGGCGCCGGTCAGGATCTCCATCGTCACGGTCGGGGCGTCGGCGAAGTACATCACCCAGGCGCCGCCGGTCGCCGCGGCGATCAGCAGCCAGACGGCATGCGTCAGCCCCTTGCGCGCCCAGTAGTTGGCGTTGCGCGGCCCCTGGTCGAGCTTCATCCGCGCGTTGCGGTCGCCCTGGATCCAGCGCTCGACGAACATGAACAGGTCGGTCCAGACCGTCTGCGGGCAGGTGAAGCCGCACCACAGCCGCCCGAACAGGGAGGAGACGGCGAACAGCGCGAAGGCCCCGAGGATCAGCGCGCCGGTCAGGAAGTAGATCTCCTGCGGCCAGATCTCGATCCAGAAGAAGAAGAGCCGGGCATTGGCGATGTCGACCAGCACGGCCTGGTCGGGCATGCCCGGGCCGCGGTCCCACCGCAGCCAGGGCACGAGATAGTAGAGCGCCAGGCAGAGCATGAGCACCGCCCACTTCACCGAGCGGACCTTGCCGAAGACGCGCTTCGGATAGACCTTCTGGCGCGTCGCGTAGAGCGGCTGCGCCGCGGCGGAGACGGGGGCCTCCGCCGGACGATCGGCCTTGGCGCGGTGCGGTGCTTCGACGTTGCTCATGGCAGCTCCGGCTCCCGGGCGGGAAGGATTACTCCCCTCCGCCCAGGGAATGCACGTAAACGGTCAGCATGTTCACGATGGCCGGGTCGAGACGGCCCTGCCCCCAGGCCGGCATCACCCCGGCGCGGGCGTTGCCGATCATGGCGACGATGTCCCGCTTGCTGCCGCCGTAGAGCCAGACCTGGTCGGTCAGGCGCGGCGCGCCGAACTCGCGGTTCCCCTCGCCCCGGTCGCCGTGGCAGGAGGCGCATTGCTCGGCATAGAGCGGCGCGCCGCGTCCCGCCGCCGCCTGGTCGGTCGCGCGGCCGGTGAAGGACAGCACGTGCTCCGCCACGTCGTTGATCTGCGCGGCGGTCAGCAGGCCGTCGGCCCCGAAGCGCGGCATCTGGCTCTGGCGCTGGTCGTCGCTCTCGTTCGAACGGATGCCGTGGCGGATGGTGTGCTGGATCGCCTCCAGCGTGCCGCCCCAGAGCCAGTCGTCATCGGCCAGCGAGGGGAAGCCCCCCACCGCGCCCTGCCCGCCCGCGCCGTGGCAGCCGGCGCAATTGTTGGCGAAGGCGACGCGGCCGCCGGCGGTGGCGAAGGCCCGCATCTCCGGGTCGGCGGCGATCTGCGCCGGGGTCGCCTCCCGCAGCCGCGCCATCATCGGCGCGTTGCGGGCATTGGCCTCGGCCACCTCGGCCACCACCGCCTCGCGGGCGATCCAGCCCGAGGTGCCGCGCCAGCCCGGGATGGAGGGGTAGATCACCACCCAGACGGCGCTGAAGGCGATGCAGGCGTAGAAGGTCCACAGCCACCACTTGGGCAGCGGCGTGTTCAGCTCCTTCAGCCCGTCCCATTCATGGCCGGTGGTGTCCCGCCCGGTCAGGCTGTCCTTTTCGATCTTCGTCGGCATCCTCGGATGCTCCTCAGCGGCTGGCGTGCGCGTCGCCGCGCAGGGCACGCGCGGGCCGATCGCCGCGCAGGGCGCGCGCGGGCGGGTCATCGCGCAGCGGAATGTCGGCCTGGGCTTCGTAGTGGCTCTTCCGCGACGGCCGCAGCACCAGCCACAGCATCCCGAGGAAGAGGACGAAGAACCACACGACCCAGAGCGTGCGGAACAGGGGAAGCAGGTCGATCAGCGAGTCCATCCTCCCCTCCTCACGGCTGGCGCAGCTGCGCCGGGGTCACGTCGCGGAAGTCCACGAGGGTCCCGAGCATCTGCAGATAGGCCACCAGCGCATCCATCTCCGTCACCCGGCCGGGGTCGCCGTCGAAGGCGGCCTGGCGGGCGCGGGCGTAGCGGCCCTGGAAGCCGGAGGCATCGGCATCGGGGCGCGCCTGCGCCTCGATGTCGGCCCGCGCATTGGCGATCATCTCGTCGCTGTAGGGCACGCCCGCGATGCGCAGCGCGCGCAGCCGGTCCTGGATGTCCGAGTAGTCGAGCGGACGGTCGAGGAAGGCATAGGGCGGCATCACCGAGGCCGGCACCAGCGCGCGCGGGGAGCGCAGATGCGCCGCATGCCAGTCATCCGAGTACCGGCCGCCGACGCGCGCGAGGTCCGGCCCCGTGCGCTTCGATCCCCACTGGAAGGGGTGGTCGTACATGCTCTCGGCGGCGAGGCTGAAATGGCCGTAGCGCTCCAGCTCGTCGCGGAAGGGGCGGACCATCTGGGAATGGCAGGTGTAGCAGCCTTCCCGCACGTAGATGTCGCGGCCCATCTGCTCGAGCGGCGTGTAGGGGCGCACCCCCGAGACGCGCTCGATGGTGGTCTCGACCGCGAACAGCGGCACGATCTGCACCAGGCCGCCGATCGAGACGGTGATGAGCGTCAGCACGCCCATCAGGATCAGGTTGCGCTCGATGACGCCGTGGTCGCGAAGCCAGCGGAACATTCGCGTATCCTCCTTATTCCGCCGCGACGGCGATGGCGGGAGCGGCCGCGGGCTCAGGCTCGAGCGCCTCGCTGCTGGTCACCGTCTTCCAGAGGTTGAAGGCCATGAGCAGCGCGCCGGTCAGGTACAGGACGCCGCCGAGGGCACGGATCACGTAGTAGGGGTGCATCGCCTCCACGGTCTCCACGAAGGAGTACTGGAGGAAGCCGAGCTCGTCATAGGCCCGCCACATCAGGCCCTGCATGATGCCCGAGACCCACATCGCGGTGATGTAGAAGACGATGCCGAGGGTCGCGAGCCAGAAGTGCCAGGCGATCAGCTTCTCGCTCCACATCCCCTTCTTCCGCCACAGCACCGGGAACAGGTAGTAGAGCGCGCCGAAGGTGATGAAGCCGACCCAGCCCATGGCACCCGAATGCACGTGGCCGATGGTCCAGTCGGTGTAGTGCGACAGGCCGTTCACCGCCCGGATGGACATCACCGGGCCTTCGAAGGTGGACATGCCGTAGAAGCCTACGGCGGTGACCGAGAACCGCAGCGACGCATTGGTGCGCAGCTTGTCCCACGCGCCCGAGAGCGTCATCAGCCCGTTGATCATGCCGCCCCAGGACGGCATCCAGAGCATGACCGAGAACACCATGCCCAGCACCTGCGCCCAGTCGGGCAGCGCGGTGTAGTGCAGGTGGTGGGGCCCCGCCCAGATGTAGAGGAAGATCAGCGTCCAGAAGTGCACGATCGACAGCCGGTAGGAATAGACCGGCCGCTCGGCCTGCTTCGGAATGAAGTAGTACATCATCGCGAGGAAGCCGGCGGTCAGGAAGAAGCCCACCGCATTGTGGCCGTACCACCACTGGATCATCGCGCCCTGCACGCCGGCCGGCGCGGAATAGGAGATCGCGGAACCGAGGCTCGCCGGGATCGAGATGTTGTTCCCGATGTGCAGCATGGCGATGGTGATGATGAAGGCGAGGTAGAACCAGTTCGCCACGTAGATGTGGGGTTCCTCGCGCTTGACGATCGTGCCGCCGAAGACGACCAGGTAGATCACCCACAGCACGGTCAGCCACAGGTCCACGTACCACTCCGGCTCGGCGTATTCCTTGCCCTGGGTGATGCCGAGCACGTAGCCGAGCGCCGCCATGACGATGAAGAACTGGTAGCCCCAGAACAGGAACCAGCCCGCGTCCTCGCCGCCGAACAGCCGCGCGCGGCAGGTCCGCTGCACCACGAACAGGGAGGTGCCGAGCAGCGCATTGCCGCCGAAGGCGAAGATCACGGCGCTGGTGTGGACCGGGCGCAGCCGCCCGAAGGTGGTCCATTCCAGATCGAGGTTGAGCAGCGGGAAGGCCAGCTGCGTCGCGATGAGGACCCCCATCAGGAAGCCCACCACGCCCCAGAAGGCGGTGGCGATGGCGAAGGCGCGGATCGGCGCCTCGACATAGGTCGCCTCCCTTGCCCTCGAGGCCTGCCCCGGAGCCAGGGCGGCGGTTGCAGTTGCTGCTGCCACGACCAGATTCTCCCCATACGGCGGCGCGGCGGAGTCGCGACGCGTGCGATGTTCGGCACACAAGCCCCGCCCCCATGGCGCGTCCTTGATCCGAATCAATTCCCCCGCACCGCAGCATCCTAAGGTGCAACATTGTCACGGCGCAGCTACACTGTTTGCGGAGGGAACAATGGCCATGACCAGCGAAGTGGAGTCCGCGCCCCGCACCGTCGTCGTCCGGACGGTGGCGCCCGATCGGCCCTGGGCCTGGCTGACCGCCGGCTGGCGGGACCTGATGGCCAATCCGCAGATCGGCTTCTTCTACGGCGCCGCGCTGACGGTCGCGGGCTGGCTGCTCGCCCTGCTGCTGCTCTGGGCGCGCAGCGCCTGGGCGATCCTGCCCGCCTCGGCAGGCTTCTTCATCGTCGCCCCCCTGCTGGCGGCCGGCCTCTACGAGGCGTCCCGCCTGCGGGAGCAGGGCAAGCCCGTCAGCTTCGCCGCCTGCATGAAGGGCTTCACCCGCAATGGCGGGCAGCTCGCCTTCATGGGCGTGGTGCTGCTGATCCTCCACCTGTTCTGGGTGCGCGTCGCGGCGCTGATCTTCATGCTGATGTTCGGCATCAACTTCGCGCCCGCGCTCGAGGACATTCCGCTGGCCATGCTGCGCTCGCCGATGCTGCTGCCCTTCCTGATCGTCGGCACCGGCGCGGGCGCCATCCTGGCGGCGACCGCCTTCGCGATCTCGGCCGTGTCGATCCCGATGCTGGTGGACCGCGACGTCTCGGCGATCGAGGCGGTGATCGTCTCGTTGCGCGCCGTCATCGCCAACCCTGGCGCCATGGTGTTCTGGGCGGGGCTGATCGTGGTCTTCACGGCGATGGCGATGGTGCCGTTCTTCCTCGGCCTGGCGCTGGTCATCCCGCTGGTCGGACATGCCACCTGGCATGCCTACCGGGATCTGGTTGACTGACCCTCGGGCGCCGGCGCGCACATCCGCGCGCCCGGCAGCATCACACCGGCGGCGGCCGAAGGTCGGCGCAGGGTGGCATTCGCGAATGCCCCTCGCTGCCATGCCTCGGACCGCAGGCCGAACGCCTCTCCCCGCCCCCGCCCCGGCTCGCCTTCGCACCGGCAGGCAGCAACCGCGCCGGCTTTCGCCCTCGCGACATCATCGTCGCGTCGGGCGCTTCCGTCGCGCGGGATGCCACCCGGCGCCCCAATCCGATCCCGGCGGACTTCGCTGTCCGGCCCCCGGCCCTTGCCTTCGGTGGCCTGCCGATGCGTCTCGCCCGTGGTGGAGCACCACCAGCTTCGCGGGCAGGACGTTACGCCGCCACCCGCACCGCCATCGCCGCAAGCATCGCGCCGTTGAGCGCGAACAGCGCCGCGCCCGCGACCCGCATCCCGGGCCCGGCGCGGCGGCCGAAGAAGCGCCCGAGCAGCGCGACACCGACCAGCGCCGGCACCGTCCCGGCGACGAAGGCCACCATCGCCAGCGCGCCGCCAAGCGCCGAGCCGGTCGCCGCCGCCCCCGCCAGCGCGCCGTAGAGCAGGCCGCAGGGCAGCGCGGACAGCATCAGCCCCAGCGCCACCCCCCGCAGCCCCGTCGGTGCGGCCAGCAAGGCGCCGAGCCGCCTCTCCAGCCCGCCGGGCAGGCGCGGCGCCGGCAGCCGCGGCAGCAGCGCCGCGACGCGTGCCGAGGCCTGCGCGAACATCAGCAGCGCCGCCAGCGCCAGCAGCGCCGCCAGCAGGAAGCGGAAGCCCGTCCCCAGCGCGACGACCCCGGCGAAGCCGCCGGCCGCCGCACCCAGCGCGCCGTAGCCGAGCATCCGCCCGAGGTGATACGGCAGCAGCGCCGCACCCGACAGCCTCGCCAGCAGCCCGCCACCGGCCGCCCGGTCGGCCACCGCCGTCGCCTGGGCGATGACGAAGGGGCCGCACATGCCGGCGCAGTGCGTCGCGCCGCCGGCGAGCCCGGCCAGGAACAACGCCGTCATCACCGCCGGCACGCCGCCTGGGCCAAGGGCCGTCAGGTCATGCAGGCAATTCGCCAGGAATTCCATCGCTGCCTTCTAGCATGCGCGGAGCGAATCGCCTTGCGCGGCCGCAAGCCCTCGCCAGGACGGGCGGCAGCGACTACACGCGAAGGCCATGCGCCCCCTCGCCCTCACCATGGGAGAACCCGCCGGCATCGGCGCGGAAATCTCCGCCGGCGCCTGGTCCGCCCTGCGCGCCACCGGCCCGGCCTTCTTCCTGATCGACGACGCGACGCGCGGCTTCGCCGTGCCGGTGCGCGCCATCGCCGGCCCGGAAGAAGCGGCCGCCGTCTTCCCCGATGCGCTGCCGGTCCTGCACCGCCCCCTGGCGGCGAAGCCCGTGGCGGGGCAGCCGGATGCCGCCAACGCACCCGCCGTCGTCGCCGCCATCACCGAGGCGGTCGAGCTCGCCAAGGCCGGCCGCGTCGCCGGCGTGGTGACCAACCCGATCCACAAGGCGACGCTGACCGAGGCGGGCTTCCGGCATCCGGGCCACACCGAATACCTCGGCGAGATCGCCGGCACCGGCGTGCCGCCGGTGATGATGCTCGCCTCGGCGGAGCTGCGCGTGGTGCCGGTGACGGTGCACGAGGCGCTGGCCAAGGCCATCGCCCGCCTGACCCCGGAGCTGATCGCCGGGACCGCCCGCATCACCGCCCGCGCATTGCGGGAGGAATTCGGCATCGCCGCGCCGCGTCTCGCCGTCGCGGGGCTCAACCCGCATGCGGGCGAGGCCGGCACGATGGGCCGCGAGGATATCGAGATCGTCGCCCCCGCCGTCGCGCTGCTGCGCGCGGAGGGGATCGACGCCCGCGGGCCGGTGCCGCCGGACTCGATGTTCACCGCGCTGGCCAGGCCGGGATACGACGCGGCGATCTGCCTCTACCACGACCAGGCGCTGATCCCGATCAAGACCCTCGACATGGCGGGCGGGGTGAACGTGACGCTCGGGCTGTCCATCGTGCGGACCAGCCCGGACCATGGCACGGCGCTCGACATCGCCGGCACGGGACGGGCCGATCCGTCCTCGCTCATCGCCGCGATCCGCCTCGCGGCGGAACTCGCTGCCGCACGGGGAACCGCATGACGCCTCTCGATTTCTCGGTGAACGTCGACCACGTGGCGACGCTGCGCAACGCGCGCGGCGGCAGCTTCCCCTGCCCGGTCGAGGCCGCGCGCATCGTCGTCGCGGCCGGCGCGGACGGCGTGACCATGCATCTGCGCGAGGATCGCCGCCACATCCGCGACCGCGACGTCGAGCGTGTGCGCGCCGAGATCCCCGCGCCGCTGAACTTCGAGATGGCCGCGACGGAGGAGATGGTCGCCTTCGCGGAGCGCATCCGCCCGCCCTATTGCTGCCTGGTGCCGGAGAAGCGGGCCGAGCTGACGACCGAAGGCGGGCTCGACGTGCTGCGCGCCGGGCCGTTCCTGGTCGAAGCCATCGCCCGGCTGCGCGCCGCGGATGTGCGCGTCTCCATCTTCGTCGAGGCCGATGCGGCGCAGATCGAGGCCGCGGCGAAGCTCGGCGCCCAGGCGATCGAGTTGCATACCGGCACCTACGCCGAAGGGCCGGTCGAGAGCCGCCCGGCACAGCTCGCCCGGCTCAGGGCCGGCGCCGCGGCGGCGAAGGCGGCCGGGTTGCTCTGCCATGCCGGGCATGGGCTGACCTACGACACGGTCGGCGAGATCGCCCGCTTGCCGGAGGTGACGGAGGTTTCCATCGGCCATTTCCTGATCTCGCAGAGCGTCTTCGAGGGGCTGCCCGCGGTGGTGAAACGCTTCCGCGGGTTGATCGAGGAGGCTCGCAGAGGCTGAGAGCCCGCTTGGAAACGCGCCGCGCGGCGCGTCTCCGGGTCCGGCACCGGGCCGGCGTGGCGGGTGGCACCGCCACACCGCTATGCATGAGGGTCCGATCCCGGACCGTGCCGAGCGGTCGCGGCCGTGCGCTCCAATGCTGCGCTGCCCCGGGGCAGACAGGTCGACATGACGCCGGAGCCGTCGCATTGACGTCCTGCCGAGGATGCTTCATGGCGGCGCCGGCAGCCTCGCCTCCCATCTCGCGGCGGAGGCATACCGATGGTGGCCGAGGTGCAAGGCTGGACGGCAGCGTAGGCCGTGGGCGGCGGCCGGCGGCCTTCACGCGCGCCACGCACCGTGTCTCCATGGAGGCAAGAAACCCGTCCCCCGTGGAGGAATCCGCATGCCCAGCCTGAGCGTCGACGGCTACCCGCTCTCCTACGCCGAGGCCGGCTCCGGCCCGCCGGTGGTGATGATCCACGGCACCCTCGGCGACCAGCGGTCCTGGTCGGCGCAGATGGTGCCCTTCGGGGACCGCTACCATGCCATGGCACTCAGCATGCGCCATTGCTGGCCCGGCAGGTGGGAGGACGGCGGCGACTTCACCATCGCCCGCCATACCGCCGACGTCGCCGGCTTCATCAAGGCGCTCGGCGCCGGCAAGGTCCGGCTGGTCGGCCATTCGCGCGGCGGGCACATCGCCTTCCGCGTCGCGCAGCACCATCCCGATCTGCTCGCCGCACTGGTGCTGGTCGAACCGGGTGGCGAGCTGGATGCCAGCCTCGGCGGCGCGCCGCCAGCGGGCAAGCAGGCCTCGGCCTTCGGCAAGGCCGCCGCGCTGATCGCCGAGGGCAAGGTCGAGGAAGGCCTCACCGTCGTTGCCGAGCACACCGGCGGCCCCGGCGCCTGGCAGAAGCGCTCCGAGGCGCGCAAGACCGTGAACCGCGACAATGCCACCACGCTGCTCGGCCAGATCAACGAGCAGCGCAAGCCCTATGCGAAGGCGGAGGCGATGGCGATCCGCACGCCGACCCTGCTGATCGGCGGCGACCAGTCCCAGCCGCAGTTCGGGCGCATCCTGGATGCGCTGGAGGGCACCATCCCGCGCGCGACGCGCGTGACCATCCCGAAGGCGGCCCACAGCGTGCAGGCGGACAATCCGCCGGCGTTCAACGAAGCGGTGCTCGCCTTCCTCGCAGGCGTGTGACGCAAAGGGCGACACCCGCCGCGGGGCGCGGACGGATTGACGGCCGCGCCCATCGTCCCGAACATGCGCGCATGCTCCCGCGCCACCCGGCCCCGGCCCAGCGACGTCGCCGTTGCATGACGGTGCGGGGCCGCGCGTCGAATCCGAAGCCGCGAGGAGCACGCGGAGGCTAGCCCTCCCGATTTCCCTCCCGGTTCTCCGGCACCCCGCCCACCATACGGTCGGCGGGTTTTTTTTGCGTCCAGTCCGCAGGAACCTCCGATGACACAGGACCTTCCGATGGAATTCCGTCTCGCCGCGCCGGCCGATGCCGGCGAGATCCGTGACATCGTGCGCGCCGCCTATGCGCGATGGGTCCCCGTCATCGGCCGCGAGCCCCGCCCGATGGTCGCCGACTACGCCCGGGCGCTGCGCGAGCATCGCTTCGACCTGCTGCAAGGCGGCCCGCGCATCCTCGGCCTGATCGAGACGATGCTGCGCGCGGACCACCTCTGGATCGAGAACATCGCCGTGCGGCCGGAGGAACAGGGCAAGGGCCTCGGCCGACGCCTGCTGGCGCGTGCCGAACATCTGGCGCGCGAGGCCGGGCGCGGCGAGCTGCGCCTGCTCACCAATGCGGACTTCAAGGACAATGTCGCCCTCTACGAGAGGACCGGCTACGTCATCACCGCCCGAGAGCCGTTCATGGGCGGCACGACCGTCTTCATGCGGAAGAAGCTTGGCGACAGGCGAAGCCGGTAGCCTCGCGGCGGGCTGGTTCGCACCAGCCGCACGAGTTCCTGCCTCGTGCCGAGGCCGCGACGGGCACCCGGAATGCGGCCCGCCGGTCGTCCGGCGAAGCCAAGCAAACCGGAGGTTTGCGCCGGGTGCCTGAGGGCACGAAACGGCCGATACCAGCGGTCGCGCATAGCGGCCGTTGGTATCAGGCGTCGGTGAACTGCAGCGCCGCCAGCCGCGCATAGAGCCCGCCCTCCGCCAGCAGTGCCTCATGCGTGCCGGTCGCGACGATGCACCCGGCCTCCATCACCACGATGCGGTCGGCTTCGCGCACGGTCGCCAGGCGGTGCGCCACCACGATCGTCGTGCGTCCCTTCGACAGCCGCGCCAGGGCCTGCTGCACCGCATGCTCGCTCTCGGCATCGAGCGCGCTGGTCGCCTCATCCAACAGCAGCACGGGCGGGTCGCGCAGGATCGCCCGCGCGATGGCGATGCGCTGCCGCTGGCCGCCGGAGAGCGTCACGCCGCGCGCGCCGAGATGCGTGGCGTATCCCTCCGGCAGCGCCTCGATGAAACCGTCGGCGGAGGCGGCTTCGGCCGCCGCGCGCACCTCGGCATCCGAGGCGTCCGGCCGTCCGTAGCGGATGTTGTCGGCGACCGAGGCGCTGAAGATCGACGGGTCCTGCGGCACCAGGCCGATGCGGCGCCGGACCTCCTCCGGCGCGGCGCGCGCGATATCAACACCATCGAGCAGGATCGCGCCCTGCTGCGGGTCGTAGAAGCGCAGCAGCAGCGCGAGCACGGTGGTCTTGCCCGCGCCGGACGGCCCGACCAGCGCCACCGTCTCTCCCGGCGCGACCTCCAGGCTGAAGGCGTCGAGCGCCTTCGCCTCGGGCCGCGATGGGTAGCGGAAGGTCACGTCGCGGAAGGCGACGCGCCCCTGCGGCACAGGCAGCGGCACGGGCGAGGCTGGCGCCGCGATGGCAGGCCGCTCGGCCAGCACCTCCGCCAGCCGGTCGGCGGCCGCGGCGGCGCGCTGGATCTCGCCCCACAGTTCGCTGACCGTGGCGCCGGCACTCGCCAGCAGCACGGCGTAGAAGACGAAGGCGGTGAGGTCGCCGCCGCTCATCCGCCCCGCGATCACGTCCTGCCCGCCGACCCAGAGGGCGAAGGTGATGGCGCCGAAGCCCAGCAGGATGACGGTCAGGATCAGCAGCGTGCGCGTCAGCACGCGGCGCAGCGCGGCCTGCACGGAGCGTTCGGATTCGGCACCGTAGCGCGCGCGTTCCGCGGCCTCGTGGGTGAAGGCCTGGACGGTGCGCATGCCGTTGATGGCTTCCTCGGCGGTCGCGGCAAGGTCCGCCACGCGTTCCTGCGCGGCGCGCGAGAGGCGCCGCTCCCGCCGCCCGAAGGCGATCATCGGCACCAGCACCACCGGCACCACCACCGCCATCAGCCCGGCGAGCTTCGCGCTGGTCAGCACCAGCATGGCGAAGGCGCCGATGCCGGTCAGCGCATTGCGCAGCCCCATGGAGATGGCCGAGCCGATGAGCGACTGCAGCAACGCGACATCGGCGGTCAGCCGCGACATCAGGTCGCCGGTGCGCGCGGTTTCGTAGAAGCGGGCGTCGAGCCGCGTCAGGTGGTCGAAGACCGCGCGTCGCAGATCGGCCGCGACGCGTTCCCCGAGCCAGGTGACCAGGTAGTAGCGGAAGGAGGTTGCGACCCCGAGCGCGGCGACGATGCCGGCCATGACGATGGCCGCCCGATTGAGCGCCTCGCCACCACCGCGGAAGCCGTCGTCGATGATATGCCGCAGCCCCTGCCCGACCGCGAGCGTCAGCCCGGCTGCGGCGAGCAGCGCCACCGCGGCGCCGAGCGCACGCGGCAGGTAGGGCCGCAGGAACGGCAGCAGCAGCCGCAGCGATGCAACGCCACGCCCCCGGCCGCTACCCGACACGGGCGGTCATCCCGACGCGCAGCGAAGCCCGCGGATCGTGCGCAGCACGATCCGGGAGCGCACGGCGCGACCGCGCGCGACCGTCAGCCGCCATCGGCGCGCCCGGGATGCGCGAAGGCAAGCGGCCCGGATGGGCCGCGCCCGCCGTCTGAGGGCGCGAAAACCTCGGATCGTGCGCAGCACGATCCGGGAGCGCACGGCGCGACCGCGCGCGAGCTTCAGCCGCCATCGGCGCGCCCGGGATGCGCGAAGGCAAGCGGCCCGGATGGGCCGCGCCCGCCGTCTGAGGGCATTCTAAACGTGCTGCCCGCCGTTGATGTGGAGCTCGGCGCCGTTCACGTAGGACGACGCCTCGGTGCAGAGGAAGTAGATCGCCTGCGCCACTTCCTCCGGCCGGCCGAGGCGACGCATCGGGATCTGCTCCCGTACGATCTTCTCGGTGCCCGGCGAGAGGATCGAGGTATCGATCTCCCCGGGGCTGATCGCGTTCACCCGGATGCCGAGCGGCGCGAAGTCGCTCGCCATCTCCCGCGTCAGCCCCGCCAGCGCGGCCTTCGAGGTCGAATAGGCGACCCCCGCGAAGGGATGCACGCGGCTGCCGGCGATCGAGGTGACGTTCACCACCGACCCCTTCGCCTTCTGCAACTGCCCGACCAAGCCGCGCGCCAGCAACACCGGCGCGAAGAAATTGACACGGAAGACCTTCAGCCAGCCCTCGAGATCCATCTCGAGCGAACCCAGCCGCGACCCGTCCGGCCCCTTCGGCGAAATCGCCGCGTTGTTCACCAGCGCGTCCAGCCGGCCTTCGTCGGGCTCCAGGCGCGCGGCGATCTCCGCCACCGCCTCCTCGGTCGCTGCGGGGTCCGTGAGGTCGAGCTGGATATGGTCCTCGGGCCCCATTTCCCAGGGGCATTGCTCCGGGAAGGGATGGCGGGAGACGGTGATGACGCGCCAACCCGCGGCCGAGAATCGCTTCACCGTCGCGTGGCCGATGCCGCGGGACGCGCCCGTCAGCAGCAGCACACGACGCGGTCCGTTGGAGGCCCTGCCTCGGCTCGCGCCGCTCGTCGCCATCTGCCTACCCCGTGCTGTCGATGCAGGGTGGATATAGCCCGGATGGCGGGCGCGAACACCCGGCGCCCCGGCGCCGGGCCGTCATGTCAGGCGGGTCATGCCGACGAGCGAGGCTGATGGTGTCATCGGCCAGATTCAGCGGCGAGGTGCGCGGCGCTGGCGGGGCGGCCGCGCGCAGGACCATCGCCCCGACATCAGGTCAGCCGAAGGACAGGCCGGAATCGGCGAGCATCCGCGAATGTTGGCTCCGGCCCGCATCCGGCCGCCCAAAAAGGACATCGGCCGTGAGTGGCCGGCCGGGGTCGCCTTCGCAGGCCGACCCGGGAATGCGCCGTCCGGCGCCTTCCCAATCGGTCGCTCAGGCCGCCAGGCGGTGCGGCGCGGTCGAACCGGCGAAGGCCGCGGCCCAGGCCGGGGCCGCGCGCAGAAGGCGGTCGAGAGCGGACTCCGGCAGCGTCTCGGCGTATTCGACGGCGGTCACCGCGGTCGCATCCCAATGGCGGGCAATCTCGGTCACCGCCTGGACGGAGGGATCGGACACCGGCGGCAGGCGAAGGCCGCCGGCAGCGGCGAGTTCGGCGGCGCGGCGCGCCATCACGATCACCCGGGCCGCCTGCTCGAGACGGATGCGCTCGGCAAGGCCGCCTTCGGCCATCTCGGCCAGGGCGCGGGCCAGGGCTGCGGTCTGCGTGCGCTTGGAAGTGGTCATCTGGGTCCCCTTTCGGACATCGCGCGCGGCCTCCCCTTTCTGCGCGCGATCTGATTTTTGGGGTCACAGGACCGCAACGACAAGGGCAATGGCCGGATCGCCGGCATGATGCATGCGCATGGACCGTCTTGTGCCTGCGCAACAGGCAGGGATGCGAAGGCAGCCCCGCACCGGCGCGGGACTGCCGCTCGCCATCATTCCGGCTCGATGCCCGCGGCGCGCGCCTGCTCGCCCCAGAAGGCGATCTGCTGGCGGATGAAGGTGCCGAATTCGGCCGGGGTGGAGGTGACGCGCTCGATGCCGAACTCGCCCAGCCGCCGCGCCGTCTCGTCGCGGTCCCAGACCTTGCGGATGGCCGCGTTCCAGCCGGCGACCATCTCCTCCGGCATGCGCGCCGGCCCGACCGCACCCATGAAGGAGAGCAGCTCGAAACCCGGCAGGCCGACCTCGGAGAGCGCCGGCCAGTCGGGGAAGAGCGGCGTGCGCCGGGCAGAGGTGATGCCGAGCGGCCGCATCTTGCCCTCGTTGAGGAAGGCGCGGGAGGCCGCGACGTCGGCGAACATGGAGGTCACCCGCCCCGCGATCACGTCCGTCATCGCCGGCGGCGAGGAACGGTAGGGCACGTGGGTCACGTCCACCCCGCCGATGCGGTTCAGCATCGCCGCGCCGACGACGCCCGTGGTGTTGCCCGAGGCGCAGGTCAGGCGCCCGGGCTGTGCCTTCGCCAGGGCCAGGAACTCCTGCATCGTCCGCGCCGGCACCTGCTCGTTCACGGCGAAGACGAAGATGTAGGTGCCCATGCGGCAGAGCGGCGAGAAATCCGCCACCGCGTCGTAGGTCGGCCGCTTCATCAGCGCCGGCGTCGCGCCATGCGGGCTGTTGGTGGTGACCATGATGGTGTGGCCGTCGGGCGCGGCGCGCGCGGCGGCGACGGCGGCGATCGCGCCGTTGGCGCCGGGCTTGTTCTCGACCACCGCCTGGATGCCCCATTCCTGCTCGAGCAGGGAGGCGAGCAGCCGGGACACCGTGTCGGTGCCCGACCCGGCCGCGAAGGGCACGATCACCGTGACGGGCCGGGACGGCTTCCAGGCGCCCTGCGCCCGGACGATGGCCGGCGCGAGCAGCGGCGCGGCGATCAGGGCGCGGCGCGGCACGGCGCTGCGAATCAGCTCGGACATGGTCATTCCTCCGGGACGTGGTTGGCGCCGAGCCTCGCAATCCCGTGCGTGCTTGTCCATCCGGTGGAGCGGCGGTGACCCGTGCGACCGCCGGCGCCGCACGGGGGCTGCCACGCGGCAGCCCGCTCGCGATCGCGCCGCAGGCGGTCCACGCCGCGCGGCAGATCGATCACTTCTGAGACGGCCGCGACGATCTTCAACCCCTGCGTGCTTGACCCGGCACGCGCTGGCAGTCCATGAGCCATGCCATGCCGTCGCAACGACCTGGCGCCTTGAGGCTGCTCGGCCTGATTCTGCCCCTGGCGACCCTGCCGCTCGCCCATGCCGAGGCCAATGCCCCCACCCGCCGGACCGAGGCCTCGCGCCCCGCGGCGACAGCGCCCGCCCGCGCCCGGCCGGTGCGCGAAGTGGCCGCCCGCAGCGCCCCGGCCACGGTGACGGCGCCTCCTTCCAACGACCCCTGGGATGCCTGCGCGCGGGCCATCGCCGCGGCCGAGGCGGGGTCCGGCCTGCCACCGGGGCTGCTCGGCGCCATCGCGCGCGTCGAGACCGGCCGGCGTGCCCCGGGTGGCGGCGTGCAGCCCTGGCCCTGGTCCTACAACGCAGCAGGCGAAGGCCGCTACGCCTCCTCCCGTACCGAGGCGGTGGCCGAGGTCCTGGCCCTGCAGGCGCGCGGTGTGCGTTCGGTCGACATCGGCTGCATGCAGATCAACCTGCTGCACCATCCGGACGCCTTCCCCAGTGTCGAAGCGGGCTTCGAACCGGCGACGAACGTGGCCTATGCGGTGCGCTTCCTGAAGTCCCTGCACGCGCGCACCGGCGACTGGGCGCAGGCGACGGCGCAGTACCATTCGGCCACGCCCGAGCGCGGCCTGATCTATCACCAGCGCGTGATGGCCGCGATGACCGGCCAGGGCTTCGTGCCCGGCCCGGCGCCCGGCGTGATCCCCCTGCCCGGCCCGGCCATGGCGGGACTCTGCGCCTCCGGTCGCGGCGCGGTGCTGCTGCTCGGCGCGCGGGCGCCGACGCTGCAGCCGGTGGTCGCGGTGCCGGCGGTGGAACTGCGCCTGCGCGGGAGGCCGGCCGCCGCTGGCCCGGAGCGGCCACGCATCCTGTGTCTGAGGACATCGAGCCGCGCCGCGCCCGGCTGACGGCAGCACAGCGTTTCGGCGATCAGGCATTGCATCGGCCCACGGGCCTGGCGCGGCCGTCGCCCGCGCATCGGGACCTTTACGCCGAACCTGTTGAAGGCCTCGCCGGCGCAAGCCGCCACGCACGGTCGCGCCGCCAGGCGAGGACCAGGATCAGCAGCCAGGCCGCCGGCCCGACCAAGGGGTGCGGCTGCGCCACCAGCACGGCCGGCCAGGCACAGGCCAGCACGATCAGGGCCCGTTCCGCCGGCATGAATCCGTCGCGCAGCCCGGCCCGGGCCAGGAACAGCGCCGCCATGGCGATCGCCGGCATGTCGTAGCCCCAGACATAGGGGGTGACGAGGAAGGCGCCGGCGATCGCCGCAGCGGCCCGCGCCTCCTCCGGCCCCTCCGGCCGGCGCAGCCAGAGGCGCAGCGTCACGACCGTCGCCGCCAGCGCCACGAGGGCGTGGAGCGCCGCCGCGAGCGCCTCCTGCCCGGTGGCGCGCATGACGAAGGCATGGACGGAGAGGATGCGGGGCGAGACGTCCTGGCCGTTGGCCAGGAGGCGCTCCGCATTGCCGCCGGAGGCCTCGAGGAAGGCGATCCAGGCCTCGGTACCAAAGGCGAGGCAGGCCGCCGCCGCCAGGGCCAGGGCGGTGGCCGCCGCCGCGAGGAAGCTGCGCCACCGCCCGCTCGCCGCGAGCAGGATCGGGAAGAGCAGGCCGAACTGCGGCTTCACCGTCAGCAGGCCGAGCGCGATCCCCGCCGCGACCGGCCGGCGATCGAGCAAAGCGAGGGTCGCGCCGAGCAGCGCCGCCGTGAGCAGACCGTTCTGCCCGACCGAGGCGGTGAACATGACCGGCGGCACGGCCAGTGCCGCGGCGACGGCGGCCGCCCGCGGCAGGATGGCGCGCGCGGCCAACGCGAAGGCCACGCCAGAGGCGAGGATCCAGACGAGCCAGCCGAGCCGGTAGGGCAGTGCCGAGAAGGGCAGGATCGCGAAGAAGAAGGTCGGGGGGTTGAGCCAACCGAGCCTGCCCGGCACCGGCTCGCCGAGGATCCCGGCGTGCGCCGCGTGCAGCACAGCCCAGTCATAAGCGTCGGCGGCCGCCCCCTCTGCCGCCAGACGTCCGGCGGCATGGAATGCCAGGTAGTCAGCGATCGGCGGCGCACCCGCCCGCATGACGATCCCGCCCACGAGCAGCGCGGCGTAGATGATGACCACGAACACGCTGCCGAACAGCAGGCTGCGTCCTGTCAGCCACGCCCCCCCGGACCCGGCCATGACCCGGCGGCAGCGGCCGTCAGCTACGGCCGCCCGCTGGCGTGACCTCGATGACCTGGCGATTCACCCGCAGGCTCTCCGCCACACCGCGCAGGTCGACATCGGCGTCGCCGATCATGGACCGCGCCGCCGCCTCCTGCCCTGTCGCGGCGAGCGCGATGGCGTAGTTCGCCGTCACGCGCTGCGTCGCGTCGGCGCGGCGGGCGAGCGGCTCGAGCACGGCGCGCGCCTCATCCGGACGGCCGTCGAGCAGCAGTGAGAGCCCGAGATTGTTGGCCACGGAAATGGCGTTCGGATCGAGCGCCTGCGCACGGCGATAGGATTCCTGCGCCTCCGGGTGCCGCCCCATGAGGTCGAGCGCCACGCCGCGGCCATCGAGGGCCGGGACGCTGCGGCTGTCGGTTGCGAGCACCCGGTCGAACAGGCTGAGCGCCTCACCCGCCGCCCCGTTGCGCAGCCGCATCCGGCCCAGTTGGACCAGCAGGGCGCGGTCGCCCGGCCGCCGCTGCACCGCGGCCGCCAGGACCTGCTCGGCCTGTGCGTGGTTGCCCGCGCGCACCAGCGCGGCCGCGAAGCGGGTCTGCGCCTCGACGTTGTCTGGATCCCGCGCGGCCGCCGCGCCGTACATGGACAGCGCCACATCCATCTGGCCCGACGATTCCGCCGAGGCGGCGATTCGCATTCGGGAGGCGGCATCGGGATCGCGCAGCCCGTCGCTCGCGCAACCTGCGAGGAGCGCGGCCAGCACCATGATCGGCAGCCGGGAATGCATCATCGTTGGATTCCGGAGAACAGCCCCTTGGAGAGTTCCAGCACGGATGGCCCGACCAACGCAATGAAGACCGCAGGCATGATGAACAGGATCAGCGGGATGACCAGCAGGGCCGGCAGGCGAATCGCCTTTTCCTCGATTCGCAGCATGCGATCGGTGCGCATTTCCGCAGCGAGGGTGCGCAGCGCCTGCGCGAGCGGCGTGCCGTACTTGAGCGTCTGCGACAGAGTGCCGCCGAGTCGCTTGAACCCCTCGAAATCGGTGCGCTGCGCGAATCGCTCCAGCGCCTGCCGCCGGTCCGGCAGCATGCGGAGTTCCTGCACCAGAACGAGGAAGGCGAGCGCGAGCGGCCGGTTGGTGTGCTCGATCTCCCGCGCGACCCGGTCGAGCGCCGTCTCGATGCCGAGCCCCGCCTCGGCCGTCACCACCAGCAGATCGAGAGCGTCCGGCAAACCCTTGCGCAGCGTCTGCTCGTGCTTCCCCTTGAGGTACATGAGGAAGTAGTTCGGCCCGAAGATGCCGAGGAAGATGGCGCCGAAGACGGTGAAGGCGAGTCGCGGCGTGGCGAAGTTGTTCAGGTGGGCGTAGACGAAGGCGATCACCGGCAGGCTGATCAGCAGCACCGCCTTGACGCCGATGAAGGTCGGCACGGCTGCGCGCGGGTTGTACCCGGCCGCGGCGATCGCCATGCGAAAGCCTTCGAGGTCCTTCTCGGAGATGAGCGTGGTGTTGCGCAGCGCCTCGCCGATGCGGCGGAAGGGTGCGGCGGCGGCGCTGATGCCGCCGCGCGGCGCGGCCTCACGCGTGATTTCCGGGCGCAGGATGCCCTGCACACGCATGGAGACGTCCTTGTCCTCCACGCTGCGCGCGAGCAGGATCGCGGCCGAGATCGCCAGCGCCACGGCCGCCGCCACGGCGAGGATCGCGAGCAGCCCGGTGTCGATGCCGAGGGCTTCCATCAGATCAATCCTGGCCGGCGCGCTTGATCATCCAGCGGATGACCAGGAAGCCGAAGATGGAGAAGCCGAGGCCGATCATCGCGAGCTTCTGTCCGGCCGGACTCGAGAATTGCGCGACGTAGAAGGGCTGGATCTGCGACATGGCGAGCGCCGCGAGGTAGGGCAGCACGAGGAGGATGCCCGCCTGCATGCGCGCCTCCGCCGCCAGGGCATTGGCGCGCTTGGCGAGTTCCACGCGCTTGCGCACGATGTCGGCGAGGTTCTCAAGCGTCTCGGCAAGGTTGCCGCCGGTCTGCGACTGCATGCCGAGGGTGACCGCGAGGAAGGAGAATTCCGGCAGTTGGGTCCGCTGGTAGACGCGCATCAGCGCCTGGTCCACGGGCCGGCCGATCGCGACGTCGCCGAGCATGCGGGCAAACTCGTCGCGCAGGGGGGGCGCGAGTTCGGCCGCAACGCTGCGCATCGCCTCGCCCACCGGCAGGCCGGCGCGGATCGCGCGCACCATCAGCCCGATCGCATCGGGGATCTGCCGGAACACCGCGTCGACGTAACGCGCATGCTGGTAGCCGAAGGCGAAGCGGATAAGGCCGAGCCCGAGCAGTATGCCGAGCGGGATCGAGATGTAGACGCCAAAGAAGCGAATGAGGTTGTAGCCCGCGAAGACCCCGATCAGCACCCCCGCCACCACGACGATGGGCCACGGGATCTTCTGTTCCTGCGGCAGGTCGGGATTGAAGCGGAGGAATCGCAGGATGCGTTCGACGAAGGGGCGGCTCTCGTTGGTCTGCAGGCGGATGCTCGGCAGACCTGCCGCTTCCACTTCGCGCAGCGTCGGCGCCCCGGCGGTGGCGATGCGTTCCTTCAGGCGCCGCGCCTGGCCCTGCTTGACCAGCGTGACGAGCGCCGTCAACAGAGCGATCGTCAGGAGCGCGCCGACGCCGAGAAGGATGCGGCGGTCCATCGTCAGGCTTCCTGGAGCGCGCGCATCCAGGGATCGAGCATGCCGAAATAGCTCAGCCGGTCGACGAAGGCCGGCCGCATGCCCGGGGAGCTCCACGATCCGCGCAGCTTGCCGTCGGCGTTCTCACCTTCGTACTGGAAGGTGAAGATGTCGTTCATCGTGATGACATCGCCTTCCAGGCCGCAGATCTCGGAAACCTGCGAGACGCGTCGCCCGCCGTCGCGCATGCGCTCGATCTGCACGATGAGGTCGACGGCGGCGGCGATCTGCGTGCGGATCGCCCGCGACGGCAGCGTCGACTGCGCCATCATCACCATGTTCTCGATGCGGGTCAGCGCATCGCGGGAAGTATTGGCATGCACCGTGCAGAACGAACCGTCATGGCCGGTGTTCATCGCCTGCAGCATGTCGAAGGCCTCGGCGCCCCGGACCTCGCCGACGATGATGCGGTCGGGGCGCATGCGCAAGGCGTTGCGCACCAGGTCGCGCGCGGTGATCTCGCCGCGACCCTCGAGATTGGCGTGCCGGGTCTCGAGCCGCACGACATGCGGCTGCTGCAGCTGCAGTTCCGCCGCGTCCTCGATGGTGACGATGCGTTCGCCGTGGTCGATCAGGCGCGACATGGCATTGAGCATCGTCGTCTTGCCCGAGCCGGTGCCGCCAGAGATGATGACATTGAGCCGGCAGCGCGCCGAGATCTCGAGGATCCGCTGCACCGCGGGCGACATCGACCCGTTCGACGTCAGGGAAGGCAGGTCGTAGCGCTTCTTGGCGAACTTGCGGATCGAGATGCAGGGCCCGTCGAGCGCAAGCGGCGGGAAGACGATGTTGACGCGGGACCCGTCGAGCAGGCGCGCATCGCACAGCGGGCTCGATTCATCGACGCGCCGGCCGACCGTCGCGGCGATCTTCTGCGCGATGGCGGCAACCTGGGCGGAGCTGCGGAAGCGCACATTGGTGCGGATCAGCTTGCCGCGCACCTCGACGAAGACGTTGTCCGGCCCGTTCACCATGATGTCGTTGATGCTATCGTCGGCGAGCAGCGGCTCGAGCGGGCCGTAGCCCACCATGTCGCGGGCGATCTCCTCCGCGATGCGGGACTGGTCCCGCGCGGAGATCTCCATGCGCTCGCGGCTGGCGAGCTCATGGACCAGCGCGTCGAGCTGCTGGCGCAGTGCCGCCGGCGGCAGCTCGCCGGCCACCACCGGGTCGATCCGCTCGAGCACCAGTGTGCGCAGGCGCGCCAGCTCGGCGCTGTCGGACAGCGCGATGTCGCCGGCGGAGACGTTGATCGCGCGCGCGACCGGCTCCGTCTGCAGGGGCACCGGCAGGAGCGGGCTGCCGTCGTTGCGGCGTCCGAAGGGGCGCATCAGCTGCCTCCGCGTCCAAGGATCCGTGCGAACAGGGAACGCGCCTGGGCCGAGGCGCGCACCGCCGAGATCTCCTGCGAGAGTTGCGCGAGGGAGCGGCGGAACACCGCGCTGTCCTTCAGCGCCGGGCGGCCGAGATTGGCGGCGCGCGGCAATTGCCGCGGCAGGTCGGGGATGATCACGTCGGGCGCGCCCCCGATGCCTTCCGCGACCAGCTTGAGCGGCAGGTAGCCCCGACGCCCGAGGCCGTTGAGCACGGTGATCACGCGGCCCGCCGCGCCGGTCATGGCAACGAGCTTCTTGATCGAGACGGTATCGCGGATGCTCGCCACCTCGGGGCCGAGCACGAGCACGACATGGCGCGCGCGCTGCAGCACCGCGCGCTCCATCGGGCCGGGCGGCACCGGCACGTCCACCACCACGTGGTTGAAGCGCTGCCGCAGCATGTCGACGACGCGGCGCACACCCTCCTCGGTCGGCCTGATGTCGGCCTCCATCGGCTCCTCGGCGGCGATCAGCCGGATGCGCTCGCCGATCGGCACGCCCACCCGGTCGAGGAACAGCGCATCGACACGGTCCGGCTCCTCGAGCGCCACGCGCAGGCCGGAGGTCACCCGCGCGCCGAGCATCATCGCCGCCGCCCCGCCCTGGAGATGCAGGTCGAGCAGCGCGACGTGGCTGCGCGTGAGTTCCTCGAGCTCGAGCGCGAGGTTCACCGCGATGGTGGTGGCGCCGACACCGCCATGGACACCGCAGACGACCGTCACCTGGCCGCCGCGATCCTGGCCGATGTCGCCGCTGCCCTGGACGTGCGGGGCGAAGAGCCGTGCGACATTGTCCCGCGTCAGCGGCTTGTGCAGGTATTCGTGCACGCCGACATTGCGCGTGATGTCGCGGTAGAAGCCGATCTCGGTCCGCTCGCCGACCACCAGCACGCGGACGTCGGGCGTACAGACGCTCGCCAAGTCGTCGAGCGCGGCGAAGGGGTCGTCGATGCCGCTGATGTCGACGATCAGGACACGCGGCGTCGTCTCCTTCTCGAGCACCTTGACCGCATTGCGCACGGTGCCGCGCCGCATCTGCGCGCCGAGCACGTCCCCGAGGCCGCCGCGGATCGCCGCCTCGCTCGCCTCGTCGGCGACGAAGACCATGAGCGCCGGCCGGTCGGCCGAGATGATCGCGCCGCCGCCGCGCCCGGCATCGGGCAACTCGCGAACCGGCATGCGCTCAGTTCGCACCGCCGCCTCCCGAGGAGACGCCGGCCGCGCCGCTGCTCTGCTGACCGACTTCGGAGAAGCCCGCCGGCAGCGCCGGGCGCCTGCCGGCCTCGAGCGCCTGGATCGCGGCGCTGCCAGCCTGGCCACGGTCGGTTGCCGCCGCCGCGCCGCGCGTCAGATGCGCCGGGTCGGCGATCTGGGCGCGCAGGTTGCGGTCGTTGATCCCCTCGGCCTGCCAGGTGCCGCGCCGGTCGAAGTCGTTCGGCGGAAAGTAGGTGTCGGGCGCGCATGCCCCGAGCGCCAGCGCCAGGCCCAGGATCGGTGTCGTTCGCCGTGCCATGCCGGTCACTCCACGATGAAGCCGGCCGCCGCGGGCGGCCTGATCTGGCGGTAGGGCGCACCGGACCCCGTCTGCCGCCGGAGCAGGATGCGCTCGAGATCGGTCGCCGGGCGGAAGGTGTCGAGCGGCGTCGCCAGGGCCTGCGGGTCGGAAACCGGCCGCACGAGGTAGGGCGTGATGATGATCACCAGCTCCGATTCGTTGCGGCGGAAGCTGTCCGACCGGAACAGCGCGCCGAGCACCGGGATGTCGGCGAGCCCCGCGATGCCGTTGTTGTTGTAGCCGCTGGTGCGGCTCAGCAGGCCCGCGATGGCGAAGCTCTGGCCGCTGCCCACCTCGATGGTGGTCTCCGCGCGACGCACCGTCAGGCCCGGGATGGTGACCGTGCTGCCGGCGATCGGGAAGGTGACCGAATTGGTCTGCGAGAGTTCGCTGACCTCCGGGCGAACCCGCATGTTCAGCCGCTCGGGGGAGAGCACCGTCGGCACGAAAGCGAGGCTGACGCCGAAGGTCTTGTACTCGACCGTCAGCGCATTGCTGTTGTTCGAGGCGGCGATCGGCACCGGGAACTCGCCGCCGGCGAGGAAGGACGCCATCTCGCCCGACTGCGCGGTCAGGTTCGGCTCGGCCAGGATGGTAACGAGGCGGTCCTGCGCCAGCGCGTCGATGATGCCGTTGATGTCCCAGTTGCCGCCGCGGAAACCCACGCCGACCAGGCCGCCGGTGGTGGCCGCGGATCCGGTGAGCGCGCTGATGATGCTCCCGGCGACGCCGCCGCCGGTGCGCATGCCGATCTGCCAGGTGCCGTCGTTGAAGGTGCCCAGCCAATTGAAGCCGAGGTCCCGCGTCACCTCGCGTGAGATCTCCGCAACGCGGACACGCAGGTTCACCTGGATGCCCGACAGCAGGGTGAGGTTGTTGATGACCTCGCGCGCTTCCCCCCCCATCGACTTGGCGATGGCTTCGGCGCGCTGCGCGTCGGTCGCGCTCGGCACCATGCCGCTCAGGACGATGGCACCGCCGCGGCCGGCCAGCGCGACGCGGACGTTCTGCCCGCCGCGCACCAGGCGGCGGATCATGCTCTGCACCTGCCCGGCGGTCACCGCCGGCGCGGCGGCGATCGGCGCGGCCTGCGGCGCGCCGGTCGCGGTGGCCTGCACGGTGATGTCGAACTCGGCGACCAGCGAACCGTCCTCGCGGGTCGCGATCAGGTTCGTGCGTCCCGCGTTGACGCCCATGATGAAGAGGCTGGTCGGCGAGGCAGGCTGCACGCGCGCGATGCGCGGATCGGCCACCAGCACGGTCAGCGCCGGGGCGGGCAGTTCCACCAGCCGGCCGGCACCCTGCTCGAGCACCAGCGGCCGGGTGAGCGTCGCACCCGGCTGCGGCGCCATGACCTGGGGCATGCCCGGGACCGCGGGCGCCATCGGCGCCGGCTGGGCCTGTGCCTGGGCCACCATCGGCATGCCGGGCTGGGTCGGCGCATTCAGGGGAACGTTCATCCGCGGCCCGCCCATCGGCAGCGACTGGGCCATGCGGATCACGGTCGGCGTCGAGGCGTCCGATTGGGGCGGCAGCGGCGCATCGCTCACGATCGCGGGCGGTGCCGCGCCGCCCGTCGCCGCGGGCGAGGCGCTCGCCAGCATGGCTGAGCGCTCCGCCTCGCGGGCGGGGCCGGCGAGGCGCGTCGCCGCGGCGAGATCCGCCAGCACGCCGTCCGCCGTCAGGCCCGCCATGGGCGCGTTCTCGGCGCGGGCCGAATCGGCCGGCGCGCCTTCGCGCGCGGGGTCCAGGATGTCGACGACCAGCTTGGGCCCGTGGTGGAAGTGGCGGAACCGCGCACCCTCGCGTGCGGCGATGCGCACCGTGCCGCCGTCGGAGACGACGCCAAGGACATTGCGCGGCGCCATCGCCGGCGCGGCGATGCGGCCCGACTCGGCGAATCGGATCACCAGCTCGCCGCCGGTCACCTCGGCCTCGTAGGAGATGCGCGCCGGCCAGTCGAAGACGACTCGGCCATAGCCGGGATGGTTGCCCGTGCGCACACCGACCTGCGGGCCCGTGGCAACTGCGGCGGGCTGCTCGCCCGCACGCGCCGATGGCAGCGCGACTCCGGCGAGCAGCAGGACGGACAGCGAGGCGAGCGCCGGAACCAGGCCGGCGCACCCCGCGAGCCCACCCGCGGCGGCCGCTGCCGGGCGGCCGCGTCCCGGCGTGTCGTGTGGCTGACTCATCGGAAAGTGACCTCCTGCTGGGACCCGCCCTGGATGATGCGCATGCGCGTCGTGGGTGCGGGCGCCTGCGGTCCGGTGAGCGCAGAGGAGACGTCAGAGCCGAAGACAAGCGAAGGACGCGGACCGGTCGCCTCGGGCACGCCCTCGATGGAGCGCACGACGAGGGAGATGCGGCCGAGTTGAGTCGCGACCGCCAGGCGTTCCGCCTGCTCGGGCGTGACCTCGAGCGTGACGGTGCGCGCCACGACTCGACCCGCCGTTGTGTCCGCTCCGCTGTGACTGATCTGTTGATCCACCGCGATCACCCGCACGGCGGACAGGATGGTCTCGCCGACCACGCGGCGTCCAGGCGCATCTGCGCCGTTGGTGCTGGTCGTGAGGTTTTGCGTGAGAATCATGTCGACTTCGTCGCCCGGCCAGATGAGGCCCGAGGCACCGGTGACGACATCGACTCCGATGGAGATGGCGCGCGTGCCCGGCCGCAGCACGGCGGCGAGGAAGCCGCGGTCGCGCGGCCGCAGCACATCGGTCGTCAGGACCGGCTGGTTGGGATCGATGAAGCGGCGCAGCAGCGCGCCACGCAGTTCGGCGAGCGAGGCTGCGCCGCCGGTGAAGGCGCCTTCCGGCACCGCGTCGCCGGTGACCTCGGCCTCGCGGAAGTCCTCGTCCTTCAGCAGCGTGCCGATGGACAGCGGCCGGGCGGCCACCACCATGCGCACCCGCGGCGCCGGCGCGACGACCGGCGGGGCCTCGACTCGCGCGACCTGCGGCGGCGCCCCCGGCGGCGGCTGCAGGAGCTGCAGCGCCAGGATGCCGAGGCCGGTGGCGCTCAGGATGAGGGAGAAGACGACCAGGAGCCGCAGGAACATGGGTCAGGCCCTCGGCAAGGAGAGAAGGACGAGAATGCCGCCGACCGCGATCGCGACGGCGTAGGGAAGCGGGCCGCGCCGGCGCACGCGCCAGGCCTCGACCGCCAGCACCCGGCGCAGCAGCGTGCCGCCGCCCGCGACTCGGGGCTGTGGAACCAGGAAGCGGCCCAGGATGTAGGCGATGCCCAGGACGCCGCCGGCAAAGACGGTGACCACGATGAAGTGCCAGGTGTCGAAGGGCGCGAGCCCGACGGCCATCGCGCTCATGAGCTTGACGTCGCCGCCGCCGAGCATGCCGCGGGCGGCGAGCGGCAGCAGCGCGACGAAGAGACCGGCGCCGATCAGCACCGAATAGCCTGCCTCCGACCAGCCCTGGGACAGCCGGGCCGCGAGGCCGGCAAGGGCGATGACGATGGAGACGGTGTCGGGAATGAGCCGGGTCGCGACGTCCCGCGCCGCTGCGAAAACCAGGAGCGGGATGGCGACGACCTGGAACAGCAGCAGGCCGCTCATGCGGCATCCCTCCCGAATGGCTGAAACCTGGCTGGAGTTCCGCTCAGCGCGACGACTGCGCGATGGAGGACTGGACGTCCAGCACGCCCTGCCCCGCGATCGCCATGGCGCCGTACAACGGATCGCCGATCACCACGACGGCGGAAGCGACGACGACGACGACCCCCACGGCGAGGATCGCGTATTCGGCCGCGGTGACACCCCTTCGGTCCCGTTCCAGGCCAGCGACGAGGTCCCTCAGCCGCTGCAGAGCTGCCAACGCTGTCATGCGATGCCACCCTTTCCTCGAACGGCCCGAGGCATCATCGCCGTAGCGCCGTGCCCCAAGGTTACACGACGCCTGCGGAAACATGCGCCGTAAGATCAGCGGACACCGGCCGCGACAATGCGAGATCGCGCGGCCGGCGCCAACCGGCAGATCAGTTCTGGAGCGAGCCCTGCTGGTTCAGGATCTGCGTGCCGATGTTGCTGAACGCCGAGGACAGCGTGCCCTCGAACGCCATCACGGCGCCGCCGACCACGATCACGATGCCCACCGCCAGGATGGCGTACTCGGCCGCGGTCACGCCCTTCTTGTCGGAAGCGGCGGCGCGGAAGGAAGCCAGGAAATTGCGAATCATGTCGATCCCCTTCGATGCATCTCAAAAACGAGCCTGTTCTGCACCACCTCCCCCACACCCGCTCGTCAGGGTTCGCGTAGGAGAGATGCGAAGCGGATCACCACCTGGGGTGGACGACCGCGTCACCGGGACACAAACATACTCGTTAACGAAACGTCAACGCCAAAAAAACATGCTAATGTCTCATTTTATGACACTCGCTTCGAGGCAGCTTCCGCTTCGCGGGTTCCGGCCCATCCGGCAGGTAATCGAGCAAGGCGCAGCACACCAAAAGATTGTAGGCGCGCGGCGGCGCTGCCCCCATTAGTGGGCCCTGTGACACTCGGAGGATCCCGACTGGCCGCCCCGCCAAGAATCACGACAATGTGATTGTTTCTGCCGGGAGACGAGTGCCGTGCGGAGGCGACGATCCGACTTCACTCGGTCGGTTCGGCGCGACAGGGCCCTCAATCCTCGTCCGGCTTCGCCACGCATGCGCACGACGCCGCACCCGGCGCGTCTCCCGGATGCAGGCGGTCTCGCACCCCCTGGGCGTGGCAGCGCGATGGGGCGTGGTCTGCGGCAATCCGGGCAGCAGACCCGGTGGTGCATCGACCCGGGGATGCGGCATCGCCCTGCGGTGCTTCTCCACCCACGACGCGGCTCGGCTTGACCGCGCCGTGACGGCGCGGCGTGATGCCGCCCGCTGTCCGGGGTGGGCGCGGCCTTGCCCCGCCCCTTCAAGAACAACAAGGGGAAGCGCCAATGCCGGACCTACGACCCGCACCGAAGCCGGACCTGCCCTCCCCGACCTTGCCCGCGACCCTCCTCGATCGGATCTGGGACCCCCACGTCGTCGCGGATCTCGGTGACGGCTGGACCCTGCTCCATTGCGACCGCGTGCTGCTGCACGACCTCTCCGGTGCCCGCGCGCTGCGGGAAGTCGGCGAGGGCGGCTACAGCCTGGCCCGCCCGGACCTGGTCTTCGCGACGCCCGATCATGCCGTCTCCTCGGCTCCCGGCCGCACGGCCGAGACCTTTCCCGAAGGCGGCCGCCTGCTCGCCGGCCTGCGCGCGCGGGCGCGGGAGACCGGCATCCGGCTCTTCGACCTCGGCCAGGACGGCAACGGCATCGTGCACGTCATGGCGCCGGAGCTCGGCCTCGTGCTGCCGGGCACGACGCTGGTCTGCGGCGACAGCCACACCTGCACCAACGGCGGCGTCGGCGCGCTCGCCTTCGGCATCGGCGCGTCGGAACTCAAGCACGTGCTGGCCACCCAGACCCTGCCGCAGAAAAAGCCCCGAAGCATGCGCATCCGCTTCGAGGGCGCGGCACCGCCGGGCGTCACGCCCAAGGACATGATCCTCGCGGCCATTGGCCGCTTCGGCGCCGGCGCGGGCACCGGCCACGCGGTCGAATACGCCGGCTCGGCCGTGCGCGCGCTGTCCGTCGAAGGCCGGCTGACCCTGTGCAACCTCTCGATCGAGATGGGCGCCAGGATGGGCATGGTGGCGCCGGACGAGACCACCTTCGCATGGCTCGCCGGCCGCGACTTCGCGCCGAAGGGCGCCGCCTGGGATGCCGCCGTGACAGCATGGCGCGACCTGCGGACCGATGACGGCGCCAGCTTCGACCGCGACCTTCTCATCGACATGCGCGACATCGCCCCGCAGATCACCTGGGGCACCAGCCCGGAGCAGGTGCTGGCCGTGACCGGCCGCGTGCCGGAGCTTGCCGCCGCCGCCGACGCCGAGCAGCGCGCCGCCTGGGAAGCCGCGCTTGCCTACATGGGCCTCACGCCCGGCGCCCCGATCGCGGGCACGAGGGTCGACTGGGTCTTCATCGGCTCCTGCACCAATTCGCGGATCGAGGATCTGCGCGCCGCCGCCGCCGTGCTGCGTGGCCGCAAGGTGGCGCCGCATGTCACCGCCTGGGTGGTGCCCGGCTCCGAACGCGTGAAGCACGCCGCGGAAGCCGAGGGCCTGCACACCGCCTTCCGCGAGGCCGGCTTCGAATGGCGCGAGCCAGGCTGCGCCCTCTGCGTCGCCGCGAACGGCGAGGCCGTGCCGCCCGGCGCGCGCTGCGTCTCCACCTCCAACCGCAACTTCGTCGGCCGCCAGGGCACCGGGGCGCGCACCCACCTCGCCTCCCCGGCGATGGCGGCGGCCGCGGCGGTGGCCGGCGCCATCGCCGATGTCCGGCACTTCGCGGCATAGGGAGGCGCGCGCATGGAGAAGTTCACCACCGTCGCCGGCCCCGCGGCGCCGCTGCTGCGGCCGAACATCGACACCGACGTCATCATCCCGATCCAGCGCCTGGTCGGCAGCGGCCGCACCGGCCTCGGCCCCTATGCCTTCGAGCGCCTGCGCTACGCCGGGGACGGGTCCGAGAACCCCGACTTCGTGCTGAACCGCCCGCAATACCGCGGCAGCCCGATCCTGCTCGCCGGCCCGAACTTCGGCTGCGGCTCCTCGCGCGAAGGCGCCGTCTGGGCGCTGATGGGCATGGGTTTCCGCGCCGTGCTCGCGCCGTCCTTCGGCGACATCTTCCACAACAACTGCTTCCAGAACGGGATGCTGCCGATCCTCCTGCCCGAGGACGTCATCCACCGCATCGCCGCGGAGACGGAAGCCGCGCAAGGTGCGCGCCACACCATTGTCGACCTCGCGCGCCGGCTCGTCGTCACGCCGGAGGGCGCGGAGATTCCGTTCAGCATCGACGCGCGCAAGCGCGACGCCCTGCTCGAAGGCCTCGACGACATCGCGCTCACGCTGCGCCTCCGACAGCACATCGCCGCCTGGCAGGCGGCCGACCGCGCCGCCCGCCCCTGGGTCTGGGAGACCGTCCAAAGATGACACTGCGCATCGTCGTCCTGCCCGGCGACGGCATCGGCCCCGAAGTCACCGACGAGGCCGTCCGCGTCCTCGAATGGTTCGTGCGCAGGCGCGCCGTGCCGCTCGCCATGGAACGGCGCCTCTTCGGCGCCGCCGCCTGGGCGGAACAGCGCACCACCATGCCCGACGCCACCTGGGATGCGATCATGGCCGCCGATGCGCTGCTGTTCGGCGCGACGGGCAGCCTCGACCAGAAGCACATCCCGCCGGAGGAACGGCGCAAGGGCTCGCTGCTGCGCATGCGCAAGGCGCTCGACGTCTTCGCCAATCTCCGCCCGGTGAAGGCGCAGCCCGCGCTCGCCGAGGCCTCCCCCTACAAGGCCCGCACCATCGCCGGCGCCGACCTGGTCTTCGTGCGGGAACTGACGGCCGGCGTCTATTTCGGCACGCCGCGCGGCATCCAGACCTTGCCCGACGGCACGCGCTGGGGCCTCAACACCCATGCCTACACCGAAGCCGAGATCGCCCGCGTCGCGCGCTTCGCCTTCACGCTCGCGCGGACGCGGCGCAACCATGTCACCTCGGTCGACAAGGCGAATGTGATGGAGGCCGGCGCGCTGTGGCGGGAGGTCGTGACCGCCGTGCATGCGCGCGAGTTCGCCGATGTGGCGCTCGAGCACATGCTGGCCGACAATTGCGCCCTGCAACTCGGCCGAGCCCCGACGCGCTTCGATGTCATCGTCACCGACAACCTGTTCGGCGACATCCTTTCGGACTGCGCGGGGGCGATCAACGGCAGCCTCGGCATGCTGCCATCGGCCGCGCTGTCGGATCCCGACCCGGCCGGCCGGCGGCGCGCGCTCTACGAGCCGATCCACGGCTCCGCGCCGGACATCGCCGGCATGGGCGTGGCGAACCCGCTCGGCGCCATCCTCTCCGCCGCGATGCTGCTGCGCTGGACCGCGAAGGCGCCGGCCGAAGCCGATCGGCTGGAAGCGGCTGTGGGATCGGCACTCGCCTCCGGCGCCCGGACGGCCGACATCGCCGTGCACGGTGAGCCGGTCCTCACCACGCGCGCCATGACCGACGCCGTCCTCGCCGCCCTCGACGCCTCCCTCCCCGAAGGTCCAGGAAGCTGAACTTCCTGGCGGGGGAACGCGAGGGGGCGGTGCCCTCTCGCCACCTGCCGCGACCTATCCTAGCCTCCCTTGCAACGAAAGGGAGGAAAGTCCATGCGTCGTGCCCTGCTTGCCGCCGCCGCGGCGGTATTGCTTGCCCTGCCCGCCTACGCGCAGGATCGCACCATCCGCGTCATCTCGGGCTTCGCCGCGGGTGGCGCCGGGGATCTGATGGCGCGCCTCATCGCTGAATACGTCCCGCCGCAGATGGGCGCGCGCGGCGTCGTCGAGAACCGCACCGGCGCCAATGGCCTTATCGGCGCCGAGGTGGTTGCGCGCTCGGCGCCCGACGGAATGACCGTGCTGCAATGCCCGATGGGCAGCATGACCATCACGCCGAACCTGCCCGGCGCCAGCCTGCCGATCGACCCGCGCACGGAGATGGTGGGCGTGGCGAATGTCGCACTCTCCACCTATGCCCTCGTCGTCGCCGCGCGCGGATCGTACCAGGATGTCCCCTCCCTGCTGGCCGCGGCGCGCGCCAGGCCCGGCGGGCTGACCTACGCCTCGGCCGGCGTCGGTTCCGCGCAGCATCTTTCGGTCGAGTTGCTGAAGGCGCGCACCGGCCTCGACATCGTGCACGTGCCCTATCGCGGCGCGACGCCGGCGGTGGTGGACATCCTCGGCGGCCGCACGGATTTCATGATCACCAACCTCGGCGACGTGATGCGCCAGATCACCGGGGGCGAATTGCGCCTGCTTGCGCTCGGCGACGATGCCGGCTCGCCGCTGTTTCCCCAGGCGCAGCCGATCTCGGCCTTCGTCGCCGGGCTGCAGATGGCCGGCTGGTTCGGCATCTGCGGTCCCAGGGGGATGAGCGAGGAGATCCTCGCGCGCTGGAGCGAGGCGACGCGCAAGGCGCTCGAGAACCCGACCTTCCGGGAACGCCTGCTCGCCAACGGGCTGACGCCGAATTTCGAGGATACGCGGGTCTTCAACCAGCGCATCGCGAACGACCTGCGGTCCTGGGGCGAGGTCATTCGCGCCGCGGGCGTGCGCGGCGATTGATCCACGCGCCGCGAAGATCGCCGCTTCGGCAATCAGGCAACCGGGCGAAGAAGGGCGCCGCGCCACCTGCGCGGAGACGGCCGGGAAGCTGCAGGGGCGTCGCCCCAGGTTGCGGCGCTGCCGATCGGAGAGGGGCCCTGCCCCTCTCCGAGCCTCACCCCGCCAGGGTGCAGTGCACCCTGGACCGGCCGATACCTGGTGCCGGGCAGAGACTGCCACGCCGGCACGAACAGGCACGCTGCGAGAAGCACAGCCGGAAGGTGTTCCAGGCTCCGGGCACGGTGCTTCCTTCGTCGCCGCGGAGTTCCCGTCCTGCCCGACACCAGGTCTTGCCTTCGAAAGACCTTGCGGCCTTTGGCGGTCTTGGCGGCACTGCCGCCAAGGCCCCCTTCCGGTTCCCTCATCGCCACACGTCCGCGCGCATGCTGCACCGCCCCCTCCGAGCCTCCCCGGCCGGGGTTTCCCTTGCCGAAGGACCTCGGGAACCGTCACCCGGACCCATGCGGCGGGGTCGCGACCGGTGCCGGAAGCCACGCCTGCGCACGTCGCGCAGATCGATGCGAAAGGGCCCGCCCGACCCTCTCCGCCGTCAGCCCCCGTAGCCGTCGAGGTACGGATACCGGTCCACGTCCACCCAGCCGCAGAGCCGGCGCATGGGCTTGCCCTCCCGGCCCTGCTCGCCGGTCATGTAGCCGGTGCCGGAATCGAAGTTCCGCAGCACATACTCCGCGGTCTGCATCTGGCTGCTGCCCTGCCCGGCATCGGCGGTGACCCAGAGGCAGGAACAGCCGGTGTCCACGACGATGCCGACATGCTCCACCTTGGCGCCGAGGAAGCGCGGCCAGGGGTCGCCTTCCTTCTCTCGCTGGATGGTGCAGCAGCCGAAATCATGCCCTTCGCCGCTGCACAGCACGTACATGTCACCGGGCTGCGGCAGCGCGCCTGGCGGGGCGCACATGTACTGGCCGTGGCCCGGCCTGCTGCTGGCATGCACCCAGGCGCCGCGGCGGAGCGCGGCATTCCGGAGGCCGGTGAGCCCATAGCCCCCCATTCCCTCCTTCCGCATCTCCAGCGTCACGCCGAGCCGCTGCGCGACCAGCGCAGTCAGGCCCCCGCAGGTCGTGTAGCCTGAACCGGGCTTCCAGCCGGCGTCGATCTCCTTGAAGGCGTCGCTCCCATAGTGGCTCGGCACGACCTCAGGCAGGATCTCGCAGAGGATGTTCCGGCGGCGGGGGCTCAATCCGCCAAGCCCCGTGGAGGGGATACGCATGCGGCAACCTCATGGTTCGCCCGGCGGGCCCCGTATGCGCTGCGCCGCATTCCCGCGCCGTGACGCGGCACACCGGCGGCGGCCTCAGGGCCGCATGGTGAAGGCCGCCGCCCCCGGTGCCCTCAGCGGTTCGGCCAGCCGCGCGAACTCGCATAGCAGTTTCCGACTGTCCCGCGGGTCGATGATTTCCTCGACCCAGAAGGCCTCCGCGGTGCGGAAGGGGGAACGCAGCTTCTGCAGCCGCTCCTCGATCTCAGCGACCTTCGCCTCGCGATCCTCGGCGGCGGTGACCTCGGCCGCATAGGCCGCCTCGACGCCGCCCTCGAGTGGCAGGGAGCCCCAGCGCGCGGAAGGCCACGCATAGCGTAGCGAGAACCGTCCCGCCGGCTGGTGCACGACCCCCGCCACGCCGAAGGCGTTGCGCAGGATGACGGTGCACCAAGGCTGGCGGCACTGGTTCACCGCCGCCATCGCCCGCACCCCCCAGCGGATCGTCGCGGTCTTCTCCGCCTCCAGCCCCACCGCGAAGCCGGGGCAGTCCATCAGGTAGACGACCGGCAGGTGGAAGGTTTCGGCCAGGTCGACGAAGCGGATCACCTTCTGGCAGGCGTCGGCCGTCCACGACCCGCCGTGGAAGATCGGGTCGCTCGCCAGCACCGCCACGGCACGGCCGTCGAGCCGCGCCAGCCCGGTGATCACCGGCCGCCCGAACCACTTCCCCATCTCGAAGAAGGAGCCCTTGTCGAACAACGTCTCGACGATCGGCCGCATCTTGTAGGCGCGGCGCGGATCGCGCGGGATGGCGGAGATCAGGGGTTCATCCCGCCGCGCCGCATCGTCGCGCGACCGCACACTGGGCGGCAGGTCGTACACCGAGGACGGCAGGTAGGACAGGAAGCGCCGCGCCAGCGCGAAGGCTTCCTCCTCCGTCTCCACCGCGTCATCGACGGCGCCGGCCTTGCATTGGATCTCCCAGCCGCCGAGGTCGCGCTTCTCCAGCTTCTCCCCCAGCCGCGCCACCACCGGCGGCCCGGCGACGAACATCGCCGAGGACTTCGTCATCACCGAGTAGTGCGCCGCCGCCAGCCGCGCCGCGCCGAGCCCCGCGACGGAGCCCAGCCCCAGCGTCACCACCGGCACCAGCCCCATGTTCGCCGTGGTCTGGTGATAGAGCTGCGTCCCGCCGACGCCGCCCGGCAGGTTGGCCCGCCCGGTCGTCTCGATGGTCTTGACCGAACCGCCGCCGCCCGAGCCCTCGATCAGCCGGATGATCGGCAGGCGCAGCTCGGCGGCCATGCGCTCGGCCATGATCGGCTTCTCGCGGATGGTGGCGTCCGCGCTGCCGCCGCGCACGGTGAAGTCGTCCCCCACCACCACGACGGGGCGGCCGTCCACGAGCGCCCGGCCCATCACGCAGTTGGACGGCGTGAAGGATTTCAGGTCGCCCTTCGCGGTGTACTCCGCACGCCCGGCGATGGCGCCGACCTCATGGAAGGATCCCCGGTCGGCCAGCTTCTCGACGCGCTCGCGCACCGTCAGCCGGCCGCCCTCGTGCTGGCGCTTCACCTTGTCCGGCCCGCCCATGGCGCGGGCCATCGCCTCGCGCCGGCGCAGTTCCTCGAGTTCGGCTTCCCAGTTCATCCGCGGATACGTTCCCAATCCCGTGGGCGCATCCTCACGCCGCCGGGCAGGCCCGGCAAGGCAGGCTCAGGGCGCGATGAGGTCGGCGCGCAGGAACCACAGCGTGAGCGGCGGCCCGTTGGTCAGGCGCAGCCGCACCAGATCCGCATCGGTGCCCTCGAGTGTCCATTCGTTCACCCGGAAGGTCGTGCGGCAGCCGCCGGACGCGCGCGCCTCGGCCAGCAGTCGCGGCGGCACGTCACGGCCCTGCCGCGCGAGGCGCAGCGGCGACGGCTCGGCGCAGCCGATGGTGCCGTCGCGCGCCACCCGCCAAAGCGGCGGCGCGGCTGCCACCGCGGCATCGGCGGGCATGTCGGCTGGCGCCTGATGCTCGGCGCCATTGGGCTCTGCCGGCTGCTCCGCCACGCCAGGCCGCAGGGTCGAGTTGCCGCCGGGCCGCAGCGCCTGCGGGCGCGCCACCGGCGGCGGGGGGGGCGGAAGGGGCAGATCCTCCGGTTCCGGCACCTCCGCCGCACAGGCACCGAGGAGCAGCAATCCGGCGGCGAGCCTCGCAAAGCGGAGTCGCATCATTTCGAAAGCCTAGCACCAGCTTGCCATACTGCCAGCATTGTGATCGCATGCATCTGCTGTGGGCGCTTGCGTCGCGGCAACCATCGGTTGATCGTTTCTTACTGGCACGCGGTTTGGCACCTCTCCAGGATAGGTAGTGCAAGTCATCGGGCAGAGCAGGGATCGGCGCGCCGCCAATGGCCGCGGATTGGCGGAGCGTCTGGGCATTCTTGCCGCCGTATGCCTGTTGCCGTCGCTGCTCATCGTGGCCGGGCTTGGCCTGGAGCTTCGCCGCCAGGCGCAGGCGGTCGACGACCGCAAGCTGGTGTCCGCCGCCAGTGTCGCAGCCCTCAGGGTCGATGCGGAGATCAACGGCCGGCGGCTCGCACTGCAGGCCTTCGGCAACGCGATCGACGGCGCGCGCAGCCTCGCTGACCTGCCGGGCACCGACGCCGCGGCGCGTCGCCTGGCGGAGGCGCTCGGCTCGCCCGTCGGCCTGCTCGACCGGGGGCTTGGGTTGCTGGTCGACACCAGCCACCCCTTCGGTACGCCGCTCGCCTCCACCCCCGCCGTCGCCGCCGGCCTCTGGGCCATCGAGACCGGGCGCGCGAGCGTCAGCGACGTACTGCCGGGCCCGGGCGGCGCCGCCGTCGATCCGCTTCTGCTGCTCCCTGTCCTGCGCGAAGGCCGCACCGAGACGGTGCTGAGCCTCGTCCTCGCCTCCGAACGCCTGGCCGAGGCGCTCGGCCCCGGCCACGCCCTGCTGCTGGATGGGCGCGGCCGCACCGTGGCCGCGCAGCGGGGCAGCGCCGCGGACCTGCCGGAGTGGCCCGTCATCCTGACGGCGCCTCGCGCCACCGTGCGGGAGGGAACCGACGCCGCCGGCAACAACGTCCGCTTCGCCATCGCCTTCCTGCGGGAGGCGCCGGAATGGCGCGTCGTCGCCTGGGAGCCGGCGGCGGTGCCGGCGGCGGTGCGCCGTCTGGTGCCCTGGCTATGCGCGGCGGTTTTCCTCGCGGTGGCCGGCGCATTGCTCGCCATGCGATGGACGCGCCGCGTCCTCGCCGCGCCGATTGCCACGCTCGAGGACCATGCCCTGGAGACCGCGGAGGCGCTGCGCACGGATGCCCCCGTGCCGCCTCCGCCGCCGTCCGCCGGGCCGGCCGAGTTCGCCGCCCTCGGCGCCGCGCTGGCCGAGGCGCAGGCCGCCGCGCAGGACCGCGAGCGCCGCCTGCGCGCGCTGGCCGAGGCCGGCGCGCTCGTGCTCTGGCGGGCGGATGCCGCCGGCGGCTGGACGGAAGCCGCCGGCTGGGCCGGGCTCACCGGCCAGACGCCGCCGGGCTTCCGCGGCGATGGCTGGGTCGAGATGCTGCATCCGGACGATCGCGCCCCCACGCTGGCCGAATGGGGCCGCTGCCTGGTCGCGCGCAGCCAGATCGGGGTCGAGTTCCGGCTGCGCAATGCCGACGAGGCCGGATCCTGGCGCTGGGTGCGGGCGACCGGCGTGCCGATCGCCGCCGAGGATGGCCGCCTGGTCGAATGGGTGGGCGCCATCCACGACGTGACGGATGCGCGCGGCGCCGGCGCGGCGCACCGCGTCAACGAGGCACAGGTGCGCCAGACGGTGGCCGAGCTCCGCGCCGTCTACGACACCGTCCCGGTCGGCCTCGCGCTGGTCGATGCCTCGCTGCGCTTCCTCAACGTCAATGCGCGCTTCGCCGCCATCAGCGGCCTGCCGACCGAGGCGCATATCGGCCGCTCCCCGCACGAGGTGATGCCCGATGGGCTGGCGGGCCCGCTCGAGGCCGCGCAGCGCGAGGTGCTGGCGACCGGGCGCCCGGTGCTCGACGTCACCTGCGCCGGCCAGGCGCCGGGCGCCGTGCAGCACCTGCGCCACTGGCTCGCCTCCTGCCATCCGGTGAAGGATGCCGAGGGGGCCATCACCGGCGTTTCCGCGGTGATGCAGGACGTGACCGAGCGCGTGCGCGCGGAGCGTTCGCGTGAGCTGCTCGTCACCGAGCTCAACCACCGGGTCAAGAACACGCTGGCCCGCGTGCAGTCGATCGCGGCGCAGTCGCTGCGCCGGGCCGGGAACAACTCGGTCGGCTTCGGGCGGGACTTCGTCGGCCGGCTGCAGGCGCTGACGCGCGGCCACGACCTCCTCGCCGAGTATGGCAAGGATCCGGTGGACCTGGCACGCGTCGTGCGGGCCGGCCTCGCGCCCTGGCTCGAGGGCGGGCGCCCGATCCGCCTCGTCGGCTCCGGCCGCATCCAGGTGGACGCCGCGCAGGCCCAGGCGCTGGTGCTCGCGTTGCACGAGCTTGTCACCAACGCCACCAAGTTCGGCGCGCTGTCCCGGGCCGGGGGCGAGGTGGACGTGAACTGGTCGGTCGGCGAGGACGGCGTTGTGGCCTTCGAATGGCGCGAGCGCGGCGGGCCGCCCGTGGTGCCGCCGCCGGCGGAGCGGCGCGGCTTCGGCCTGCGCGTGCTGGAGCGCGGCCTCACGCATGACCTCGGCCCGGGCGCCGAGGTTTCGGTCCTCTTTCCGGAGGACGGTGTCCGCGCGGTGATCCGCTTCCGGGTCGGGCTGCCGGCGCCGGTGGAGGAGACCGCGGCGACGTCCTGACCGGCCACGGCGACGCGTCGCGCTGCAGCGGCCCCTCCTGCGCGGCGGGATCCCGTCGGACGTGTGGCCCTGGACGACCGACCCAGGATCGTGCCCGGCTTCCGCCCCATCGAAACCATCGCGATCGGGGAACGCGCCGCCTCACAGCACCCTGACGCGACCCTCGGCATCGGGCGGCACCAGGCCGAAGGGATCGAACACCATCGGCGCCAGCCTCGCCAACCCGGCAAGGTCCAGCCCGCGATGCGGCGTGCCCAGCACGATCGCTTCCGGCGCCGCCCAGCCTTGGCCGGACGGATCGTCGGCTCGCGGCAGGCCGGCGAGCTCGCCTGGACATTCCTCGACCAGCGGATCCCACCAGGCGGCCTCGGCGCCGCAGGCGCGCAGCCCGTGCAGCAGGGCGACCGGCGCCGCGCCGCGCAGGTCGGCGACGTCAGGCTTGTAGGTGACGCCGGCGACCAGGATGCGCCGCCCGGCCAGGCTGCCGCCGAAGGCGCCGGCGATCGCCGCGAGGGCCCGCCCCGGCCGTGCGCGGTTCGCGGCCAGCGCCGCGTCGAGCAGGGCGGAGGGCGCGCCCGCCCGCCGTGCCTCCATCTGCAGGTAGGCCGGATCGACCGGGATGCAGTGGCCTCCGGCACCGAGCCCCGGCCAGAAGGGGGCAAAGCCGAAGGGTTTGGTCGAGGCCGCCGCCACCACCGCGCGCGTCGGCACGCCCAGCGCGGCGAAGCTGCGGTGCAGTTCGTCGATCAGCGCGATGTTGACGAGGCGGTAGGTGTTCTCCAGCAGTTTCGCGCATTCGGCGATCTCCGGGCTGGCGACCGGCACGACGCGGTCCGTCACCCGGTCCCAGAAGCGGCGCGCGCGGAGGAGCGAAGCGTCATCCGGCGCGCCGAGCAGGCGCGGAATGCGCCGCGGGCCGAGGGCTGCGTCGCCGGGGTTCTCGCGCTCAGGCGAGACCGCGAGGAAGACGTCGCGCCCGACCTGCCAGCCGTCCCGTTCCAGCACCCGGCGGCAGAGGCCATTGGTCGCCCCTGGCTGGCAGGTGGAGACGAGGCAGGCCAGCCCACCGCGCGGGATCTGCGCCCGGCAGGTCGCAAGCGCCGCGGCCACGGCCGACAGATCCGGCCGGCCATCGGCATCGAGCGGCGTCGGCACGCAGATCAGCCAGGTTTCGGCGGCCGGCAGGCATCCCGGATCGACCGTGGCCGCGAGCCGCGCAGCCCCCGGGGCCGGCGGCGTGGCGCGCCAGGCCGCTTCGGCCGCGACCACGGCCATTGGGTCGAGGTCGAAGCCTGTGACATCGAACCCAGAGGCGGCGGCTTCCAGGGCCAGCGGCCGGCCGACATAGCCGAGGCCGACCACCACCACCCGGCCGAGCCCGGCGGCGGGCAGGAGAGCGAGATCCGGCAGGAGGGCGGTATCAGGCATCGACCCACATAGTCGATATCTATTTCATGATTTTCAACCTGAAATTGATATCCTCCCAACCTCTGGCGGCCCGTGGCGCTTTGGGCGAAACAGGGGTGTCATCAGGCAGGCGGGCGGCATGGACGAGGGATCGGAGCAGGCGCGGGGCCGGAAAGGCGCGAAGGCTATCGGCGCATGAGCGGCCAGGTCCACCACGTCACCCACCCGCTGGTGCAGCACAAGCTGACCCTGATGCGGGAGGCCTCCTGCCCTTCCGGCGATTTCCGTCGCCTGTTGTGCGAGATCGCCATGCTGCTCTGCTACGAGGTCACGCGGGACCTGCCGATCGAGGACACGCCGATCGCGACGCCGCTCGAGCCGATGATGGCGCCGCGCATCGCCGGGCGGAAACTCGTGCTGGCGCCGGTGCTGCGCGCCGGGCTCGGCATGTTGGACGGGATGCTGGCGCTGCTGCCCTCGGCGCGCGTCGCGCATATCGGGCTCTATCGGGACCCGGCGACGCTGCAGGCGGTGGAATACTATTTCAAGGCGCCGCCCGACGTGGCGGAGCGGCTGGTGCTGGTGCTCGACCCGATGTTCGCCACCGGCCATTCGGCGGTCGCCGCGGTGGACCGCTTCAAGGCGCGCGGCTGCAGGGATATCCGCTTCGTCAGCCTGCTCGCGGTGCCGGAGGGGCTGGAGCATTTCCACGCCCGCCACCCGGACGTGCCGGTCTGGACCGCGGCGATCGACCGCGAACTGGACGACCACCACTACATCCGCCCCGGTCTCGGCGATGCCGGGGATCGCATGTGGGGCACGAAATAGGTCCGGCGACGCCCCCGTAGCGCGGCACGGCCACGCTGCGGGGCATCGCGGCACGGGCGCGGGTCAGCCCTGCGGCGTCCGCTGGAACGCCTCATGGTGGCGGATCACCTCGCGGATGACGAAGGCGAGGTATTTTTCGGCGAATTCCGGATCCAGGTCCGCCACCTTCGCCAGTTCGCGCAGGCGGGCGACCTGATACTCCTCGCGCTTGGGATCGGCCGGCGGCATGTGGTGCGCGGCCTTCAGCGCGCCGACCCGCTGGGTGCAGCGGAAGCGCTCGGCCAGCATGTGGATCATCGCCGCGTCGATGTTGTCGATGCTCTTGCGCAGCGCGAGCAACTCCTGCCTCGCCGCGTCCTGACTGTCCGCCATGGAGTCTCCCACCCGGGGTCTTGTCGTGAATGCCGAGCCTGAAAACGCCAGCGGGCCCTCCCCGTCAAGCGGGCCGGCTGCCGGCGCGGTGCCGGCAGCCGCCTCGTCAGGCCACGCGCCGCGCCGCCGGCAGCGTGCGCAGCGCCGTGCGGAAGGCGTCGAGGGTCTGCGCGATGTCCGCCGCCGTATGCGCGGTGGAGAGGTAGTACTTGCTGTCCCCCTTCAGGATGCCCTGCTGCCGCAGCACGCCGTTGACGTGCTTCTGCATCGCCGTGTCCTGGCGCAGCAGGGCGCGATAGTCGCGCATGTCGCCCTCGGCATAGACCACGTCGAAGAGCACCGGCTCGCCGAGGATCTGCGCCGGGATGCCGGCCTCGGCGATCAGTGCGGCGAGGCCGTCCATCAGCCCCTGCCCTGTCGCGGTGACGGCCTCGTAGGTGCCGGGCGTGCGCAGCACCTCGAGCGTCGCGAGCCCGGCCACCGCCGCCACCGGATTGCCGGACAGCGTGCCGATCTGCGTCAGGAAGCCATCCTCGCCGACCAGTGCCTTGTCGAAATGCGCCATGATGTCGGCCCGCCCCGCCACCGCCGCCAGCGGGAAGCCGCCGCCGACGATCTTGCCGAGGGTGCAGATGTCCGGCGTCACGCCATAGAGCGCCTGCGCGCCGCCATAGGCGAAGCGGAAGCCGGTGACGACCTCGTCGAAGATGAGCGGAATGCCGAGCCGCGCCGTCACCTCCCGCACCGCCTGCAGGAAGCCGGGCTTGGGCGGGATGAGGCGCTGGAAGGGTTCCATGATGACGCCGCCGATCTCGTCCTGGCGCGCCTCGATCAGCCGCACCGCCGCCTCGACGTCGTTGAAGGGGGCGACGAGCACCTCGGCGCGGATCGCGTCGGGAATGCCCGGGCTGTCGGGCACCGCTTCGGGGAAGTTCGCGAGGCGCCTGGGTGCCAGCGACATCAGCCCCCAGTCGCTCATGCCATGGTAGCCGCCCTCGAACTTCACGATCTTCGGGCGCTTCCGATACGCGCGGGCGAGGCGCATCGCGTAGAGGTCGGCCTCCGACCCGGTCGAGACGAAGCGGACCTGCTCGGCGCAGGGCACCGCCGCGACGATCGCTTCCGCCAGGCGGATGCCGTGCTCGTTGTTGGTGAAGAAGGTGGTGCCGAGCGGCACCTGGCGCAGCACCGCCTCGGTCACCGCCGGGTGGTTGTGGCCGATGAACATCGGACCGGAGCCGAGCAGGTAGTCGATGAACTCGTTGCCCGAGACATCCTTCACGCGGCCGCCCAGGCCTTCGCGGATGACGATGTCGGCGCCGAAATTGCCAAAGGTGCCCCCCGGCAGCACGCGCTTCGCCGTCTCGATCAGCGCCAGTTCCTCGGCGCTTTTCGCGATGCCTGTCATGTCCCGCTCCATCCTTGCGGGGAGGGAGGCTAGAGCAGCGCGGCGCGATGGGAAACGCCCCGCCGGGCGAAAGGCGCCGCCGCCGCCGCGCCGCTACCGACCCGTCGGCGCCGAATCCTGCCCGATGCCGAACACGCCGCGGAGGAAGCCCGGCGTCAGCGCCGCCAGCGGATTGACCGACACCGAAGGATCGTTCAGCGGCCCGCGCATCCGGTAGGTCGCGGCGAACAGGCCGCCGCCGCGCTCCGGGCTGAACAGCCGCCCGAAGATCGGCAGCCGCCCGAGCAGCGAGTTGAAGACGTAGGCGGGCACGATCGTGCCCTCCATGTCGATCGTCTGGCGCAGCCGGTCGATCCGCCCCTTCGCGGTGACGCCGAGCGAAGCCGAGAAGGCGCGCGCATCGTCCAGCACCAGCGCCTCCCGCGTCAGCACGAAGGGCGCGGTCAGGCTGTTGAAGTTGAGCCCCTGCCCGCTCAGCGCCTCGAAGACGCCATAGACCGACAGCGCCTGCAGCAGCTTGCCGAAGGCCGGCGCGTCGCGCAGCACGAACTCCTCGAGTTCCGCCGTTCCGGAGAGCGGCGCGCCGGGCCGCGAATGCGGATAGCTCGCCTCGACGCGCAGCCGCCCGCCCTGCACCGTGCGCAGCACGCCGAAGGCGCGCAGCAGCGCCCCGCCGTCGTCGCTCTCGACATGCACGCGCCGGCGCGGACCTTCCGGCTGGATGCGCAGGTCGAGCGAACCGCCGCCCGCCACGCGCCCGCGCAGCTCCGCCGCCTGCACCACGCCGATGCCATCCACCCGCGCCGATCCGCCGACCCCGGTCAGCGCGCGATCCTCGCCGAGCAGCATGCGCTCGAAGCGGACATCGAGAGCGACACCCGGCGCGGCCGCCTCGGCCGCCGTCGCCGGCGCCGCCGTCGGCGCGGCGAGCACGGGCGCGAGGTCGAGCACCTGGCCGCGCATTCCGATCGTCCAGGCGCCGCCGCGCCCCTGCGGCGGCGTGAGTTCGGCGGTGAAGCGGCTGCGCCCGAGATGGGCCTGCTGGATCTCGATGCGTTGCGGCTCGTTGTTCCGCATCTGGCTTGCCCTGCCACGCAGCAGCGCGTCCGCCCCCTCGACCCGGATGCCGTCGATCGCGGTCAGCGCGCCGTTCTGCAGCAGGAAGGTCGCTTCCCCGTTGGCGGCGATGCCGGGCGGCTTGGCCCAGGCCAGCGGCTCGACCGCCAGCCGCGCCTGGGTGAGGTCGGTGCGCAGCGCCACGCGGCCCTGGCCGTTGCGCCGCGTCTCGCTGCGGATGTCGAGGCCAAGCATCCCGTCCACGAAGGGCCGCGGGTCGAAGACCAGGGCGGCGACCTGCCGTGCCTCGGCGCGCGCTGTCACCGTCTCCCGCGCCACCACCTGGTTGGCGGGGCCGGGGCGGAAATCGGCCTCCTGTTGGATGCGCAGGGGGATGCCGGCGAGCGTCGCCGTGCCGTTCACCCGCAGCCCGTCGGTGTCGACGGTGAAGTCGAAGGCGCCGCGTTCCAGGTCGCGCCCGAAGATCGCGCGCGGGATGCGCACCTCGGTCCCCCGCCCGGTGGCGCTGAGGCGCAGCATCTCGATCGGCAGCTCCGCCACCATCGGGAAGGCGATCTGCAGCCGCGCCTCCCGCAGCGTGCCGCCAAGGGCCGCGATCGGCGGCGGCCGGCGGTCGAACAGGTGCAGCCTCGGATGGCGCAGCAGCGTCCAGACGTCGGGCAGCGGACCGTCGACGCGGAAGCTCATCTCCGCCGTCTCGGGATCGGTGTCGAGGCCGAAGCGGATGCGCCCTTCCCGCACCGCGATGCCGGTGCCCGACTGCCGACCCTCCGTGACATCGACGGTGATGGCGTCGGCGGCGAAGCTGGCGCGGGCCCGGGCACCTTCGGCCGGCGGGATGGGCCGCAGCCAGTGGACCGTCGCTTCCTCGCCTTCGACGCTGCCCTCGAAGCCGAGCAGCCGCAGCGCGCCGGTGGCCGGGTCGAGCTGCGCCGAGACCTTCCAGGCGCCGTTGCGCGCGGTGCCCGCGGTGACGTTCTCGGCCAGCCAGGATCGTGCGCCCCGCGCCACGCCCTCGGGCCAGTAGTGCGGCAGGTCGGCGAAGGCGACCTCATCGAGGCTCACCCGCGCCTCGGCGGTCCAGACGCCGCCCTCCTGCCTGGCCTCGGCCGCCGCGCGGATCAGCGGCGGCGCGCCGGCCGTAGCGCTGCGTGGCGGGGCGGGCCGAATCACCGCGCGCTCCAGCCGCAGCGTGCCCTCGTCGAAGGTCGCATCCGCCTCGATCGCCGCGAGCATGAGGCGCCCCCGCGCGCCGAGGTCGATCGCCCCCGGCCCCACCCGCAAACGCGCGAGGGCCATCGAAGGAATGCGCAGCCCTTCCAGCCGGACGTCGAGCGCCAGCGAAGCCTGCGCATCCAGTGCCGCGAGCGCGCCGAGCGCCGGCGCCGCGCGGGCGAGCGCCGCCGGCCGCACCGCCGGCAGCGCCAGCGTCACCTGCCCGCGCCGCGTCCGGCCGTCGAGCAGGCCATCGATGCGCAGCGGCACGCGTTCCCGGCCCAGGGCCAGCGCGCCGACGCCGGCAAGGTCGAGCCCGCCGCCCTCCCGCCGGGTCAGGCCGAGCGTCATCAGCTCGGCCGACCAGCTCCGGTCAAGCTGGGCATCGACGACGACCAGCCGAGCCTCGGTCAGGCGCAGGCGGCGCAGGGCGGCGAGCGGCGTGTCGTCGGAGGGCGGAAGCATCATCTCCGCCAGCATCTCGAGCAACGCGCTGCCTTGTGGCCTGTCTTCCGGCGGGCTGGCCGCCTCCCCCGCTGCATCGCCGAAGGAGCCGAGGTCGAGCACGAAGGACCCATCCCCCCCGCGCACCGCCCACAGGCTGAGGCCGCGCATCTCAAGCGCCTGCGGCGCCACCACCCCGCGGAGCAGCCAGGGTACGGAGAGGGAAATCGCCGCATCCGGCAGCTCCGCCCGGACCGAGCCATCGGCATCGGTCAGCCGGACATGGCGCAGGGTGATCTCGAGCGGAGAGCGGTGCCCCTCCCGCCAGCCGGCCCAGGCGAGGGCGGCATCGCCGATGTCGAGCCGCGTCGGCCCGCCGGCGGAATTGAACACCTGCTCCACCTGGTCCGCCAGCCAGTGGACGGGAAGCGGCGCCTGTTCGAGCCGCCAGGCGAGCATGCCGAGGCCGATTCCGCTGAGGGCGGTCACGGCGAGGACGAACCGCGCCATGCGGTTGAGCCAGCGCCCGGCTTGACCGGCGGCGCGCCTCACCTGTTCCCTGCCCGGCCATGCCAGCCTGCTACAACCCCGCGCGCCTGCCGCGCCCCTTCGACCCCGCCGCCGCCGCCCTGGCGCGGGACCATTTCGCGGATCGCGGCGATGCGGAACGGGCCTTCGCCGCCTCGGCCGCCGGCGCCGCGCTGCTCGACGCGCTCGGCGGGCACAGCCCCTACCTGGCGGAGCTCGCCGTGCGCGAATCGGCAGCGCTGCTCGCCCTTGCCGAGCGCGGACCGGACGAGGCCTTCGCCCGCGCACTCGACCCGCTTTCCGCCATCGCCCCGGAAACGCCGCGCCCCGCCCTCGCCGCCTTGCTCCGCCAGGCCAAGCGGCAGGGCGCGCTGGCCGCCGCGGTCGCGGACATCGCGGGCCTCTGGCCGCTCGAACGGGTGACGGGCGCGCTGTCGGACCTCGCCGAGGCCGCGATCGATGCCGCCTGCGCGCATCTGCTGCGGGACGCGGCGGCGCGGGGCGAGATCAGGCTCTCCGGCGCGTCGCGTGCGGATCCGCGCATCGTCGGGCGGAATTCCGGCCTCGTCGTGCTCGGCATGGGCAAGCTCGGCGGGCGCGAACTGAACTACTCGTCCGATGTGGACCTCATGGTGCTCTATGACCCTTCGGTTGCAGCCTACCATGCCGACCGGGCGGGTGCCGTCTATGTCCGCATCGCCCGGGACCTGGTGAAGCTGCTCGAGGAACGGACGTCGGAGGGCTATGTGTTCCGCACCGACCTCCGGCTGCGACCGGATCCCGCGGCGACGCCGCTCGCCGTCTCCATACCCGCGGCCATCACCTACTACGAGAGCCTGGGGCAGAACTGGGAACGCGCGGCCATGATCAAGGCGCGGCCGGTCGGCGCCGACCGTTCCGCCGGCGAGGCCTTCCTGCGCGAGATCCGCCCCTTCGTCTGGCGCCGCCACCTCGATTTCGCCGCCGTCGCCGACATCCATTCCATCAAGCGGCAGATCCACGCCCACAAGGGCGCGAAGGGCGCCCATGCCACCGTGCAGGTGGAAGGCCACGACGTGAAGCTCGGCCGCGGCGGCATCCGCGAGATCGAATTCACCGCCCAGGTGCTGCAGCTCATCTGGGGCGGGCGCGACCCCGGCCTGCGCAACCCGACGACGATCGGCGCGCTGACCGCGCTGGTCGCCGCCGGCAAGATCGACGGGCGGGCGGTGAAGGACCTCTCTGCCGCCTATGTCTTCCTGCGCAACCTCGAGCACCGGCTGCAGATGGTGGCCGACCGCCAGACCCACCGCATGCCGGAGGACGCGGAAGGCGTGGCGCGAATCGCCTCCTTCCTCGGCTTCCCCGATGCTGAGGCCTTCCGCACGGCCTTCACCGAGCACATGGCGAAGGTGGAGCACCACTACGGCCGGATGTTCGAGGCCGAGCCCACCCTGGCCTCCGAGGAGGTGAAGGGCAGCCTGGTCTTCACCGGGGTCGATGACGACCCCGCCACCATCGCGACGCTGCGCGCCATGGGCTACACCAACCCGGCCGGCGTCGCCGCGATGGTGCGCGGCTGGCACCACGGCCATGCGCGGGCGATCCGCAGCGAGCGCGCGCGCGAGCTGCTCACTGCCCTGATGCCGGCGCTGCTCGGCGCCTTCGCGAAGCAGCGCGACCCGGATGCGGCGCTGGCGCGGCTCGACGCCGTCTTCGGACGGCTGGCCGCCGGGGTGCAGGTGCTCAGCCTGCTTGCGCGCAACCCGGCGCTGCTCGACCGGCTGGCGGGGATCCTTGGCGCGGCGCCGCAGCTCGCCGACCACCTCGCGCGCCACACCGCGGCGCTGGAAGGGCTGCTGGTCGGTGCCGGCGGCACGGTGGGCAATGCGGCGAACACCCTGCCGGCGCTGCTCAAGGACGCCCGCCACATCGAGGAAGCCTTCGAGGCGGCGCGCCGCCTGGTGCTCGAAGGCAAGTTCGAGATCGACGCCGCCGCGCTCGAAGGCGTGCTCGACGTCGATGCCGCGGGGGAGGCGCGCAGCGCGCTCGCCGATGCCGCCATCGCCGGGCTGCTGCCGCACATCACCGCCGCCTTCGCCGATCGGCACGGCAAGGTGAAGGGCGGGGCGCTCGCGGTCGTCGCCCTCGGCAAGCTCGGCGGGCGGGAGATGCTGCCGGGATCCGACCTCGACCTGATCCTCATCTACGACCACGCGCCCGGCTCGGAGATGAGCGAGGGCAAGGCGAAGCGCGGCGCGCCCGCGCCGCGGCCGCTCCCGGTCAGCCAGTACTTCACCCGGCTCGCCCATCAGGTGATCGGGGCGATCACCTCCCAGGGGGCGGAGGGCAAGCTCTATGAGGTGGACATGCGGCTGCGGCCGTCCGGATCGAAGGGGCCGGTCGCCGTCTCGCTCTCCTCCTTCCAGCGCTACCATGCGGAGGAGGCCTGGACCTGGGAACGCATGGCGCTGACCCGCGCGCGCGTCGTCGCCGCCCCGCCCGGACTGCGGCGCAAGGTGGAGGCGGCGATCCGCGCCGCGCTGCTGCGCCCGGACGCGGCCGGCAAGGCGATCCCGGACGCCGTCGCGATGCGCGGCCGCATGCTGCGCGACCTGCCCCCCGACGGCCCCTGGGACGTCAAGCTCGGCCGCGGCGGGCTGGTGGAGGTGGAATTCGTCGCCCAGGCGCTGCAACTCGTCCATGCGCCAAGGCAGCCTGGGGTGCTGGCGACGACGACGCGGCTCGCCCTCGCGCGCTTGGCAGAGGCCGGCGTGCTGCCGCCGGAGGAGGCGGCGGCGCTGATCCGCGCCGAACACCTCTGGCGCACCGTCAGCGGCCTGCTGCGCCTGACCGTCGGCCGCTGGACGGAGGAAGCCCTGCCCGAAAGCGTCGCCGCGGCGCTGCTCAATGCCTGCCACCGCCTGGCGCCGGAGGAGGCCGCGGTTGACCTCCCCGGGCTCCAGGCACAGATGGCGGCACGGGCGAACGAGGTCCGCGCCATTTTCGAGCGGCGCCTCGGCCGCCCCGATACCAACGGGGAACGGGAATGAGCGAACTGGCCGAGGGCGACAAGGCGCCCGCCTTCAGGATGAAGGCGAGCGGCGGGCGGGAGGTTTCCTCCGCCGCGCTGAAGGGCAAGCCCTACCTGATATACTTCTATCCCAAGGCCAATACGCCCGGCTGCACCAGGCAGGCCTGCGGCGTGCAGGAAGCGCTGCCGCAACTCGGCAGGATCGGCCTCGAGGTGATCGGCGTCAGCCCCGACGCCATGGCGCCGATCGAGAAGTTCGCGGCGAAGTACGGCCTCGCCTTCCCGCTCGCCTCCGACGAGGACCACAAGGTCGCCGAGGCCTATGGCGTGTGGGTGGAGAAATCCATGTACGGCCGCACCTACATGGGCATGGAGCGGTCGAGCTTCCTGGTCGGCGCCGACGGCAAGATCGCCAGGATCTGGCGCAAGGTGAAGCCTGACGCGCATGCCGCGCAGGTGCTGGAGGCGGCGGCCGCGCTGTAGCGTGCCGCCCCGCGGCGGGTGCCTCGGACGTGCGGCGTTCCGTCGCGCGTCCGGCCGGTCGCCCTACTCGAAATCCGACGGCCCGGGACCGCAGGACGCCATGAAGCCTGGAAACGAGGCTCTACTGGCCGCCCTGTGCGGCGGCGATCTGGCGGAAGATGTCCTCCGCCTCCTTGAAGGTCTCCTCGGCGCGCGACTTCATGACCGGATCGGCGAAGCGGTCCGGGTGGAAGCGCAGCCGGAAGGCACGCCGCGCCGCATCCACCAGCCAGATCGGCGCGGTGTCCGCAAGGTGCACGCGCCGCAGCAGCCCGCCTCCGCGCGGGGGCAGGGCCTCGCTCGCCAGGGCACGTTCGGCGGCGGAGGCACGCGCCTCGGCCTCGCGCATCCGGCGCTCCATCGCCTCGATCCGCGCCTGCAGCGCGGCGATCTTGGATTCGCGCTCGCCGGCACTGAACTCCGCGTTCGGCTCCCCTTCCATCCGCGCGCGGGCGAGAAGCTGTGCGACGCGCCGCGAAGCTGAGGCCGCGATGGCGACGTCGCGGCGGTCGAGCTCCCCCTGGATGAACTCCAGCAGCTCGCAATCCTCGGGATTCGCCTCGGCGAGATCCAGCAGCCGGGCAGAGGGCCAGCTGACGATGGCCTTGCGGTTCTGAGGCGGCACCATTGCCGAGGTCACGAAATGCTCTTCTTTCTCGACGAATTTCTAGATTTTTAACCAAATTCCCCGCGCGACTCCAAGGGCATTCTGGCCGCAAGGCCGCGGCCTGGAGCCTACGGCCCGTCGGCAGGCCGCGGCTTCCCCGTCGGGGCCACGGAATTCTACCGATCGCGCAACTTTTCGATCTCATCGAAGACAGCCTCGGCGCGCTTGAAGACATCCTCCGCGCGGCGCCGACGGGCGAGGTCGGGATGGGTGTCGGGATGGTAGCGCCGGCGGAACGCCCGCCGCACCTCCGCAACCAGCCAGGATGGCGCGTCGGGCGTCAGATAGACGCGGCGATGGGGACCGAGCTCGCCCACGACCTCCGCCGGGCCTGCCGGCCGGGCGGCCAGCGCCGCCTCGCTTTCCTGGAGCCTGGCGCGCAGCAGGGCGATTTCGGCGGCGGCAGCGGCGAGCAGCGACCGCAATTCGGCCTGCGGGGCATCAGCGCCGGCCGACCCCGCTGCGCCGTCGAGCATGCGTTCGAGCCGCGCGCGCAGCGCCTTGGCGCGCGGACCGGGGCGCAATGTGACCTCCGCCAGCAACCCGGCAAGCACCTTGCGGTTGCCCGCGTGCAGCGCCGCCTGTTCGGCGAGTTGCTCGATCGGCCATTCGCGGAATGGCCTGTCTGTTTCCATCGCTGCCGGACCCTCCTGGCCCCACCGGCCAATCTGGCGCGGAGTGGTTAATCCGCCGCTGATCGCCGCCGATGGCGACAGCCGGCTTTCTGACCCGGCGCCGATGCGCGAGACTGCGCGCAGCGACGAAACGGGAGAGATGTCCATGGCCATGCGGATCACATTCGGGCGGCGTGCGCTGCTCGCGGGCGGGGCCGCGGCGCTGGCGGCGCCGGCAGCGCGAGCGCAGGCGCCCTGGCCGAACCGGCCGGTGCGCATCGTCGTGCCCTTCCCCCCGGGCGGCTCGAACGACGTGGTGGCCCGGCCGGTCGCCGAACGGCTGCAGCAGCGCCTCGGCCAGCCGGTGGTGATCGAGAACCGCGCCGGCGCCGGCGGGGCGATCGGCGCCGGCGCCGTCGCGCAGTCGCCGGCGGATGGCTACACGCTGATGGTCTCCTCCTCATCCTTCGCGACGACCTCGATCGCGCAGCGCGTGCCCTGGGGCGTGCTGGAGAACTTCACCCCGGTCGCGCTGCTCGCGCGCTCGCCCTTCATCGTCATCGTCAACAACGACTTCCCCGCGCGCAGCGTGCAGGACCTGGTCCGCATCGCGCAGGAACGGCCCGGGACGATCGACTACGCGACCTCCGGCCCGGGGGGGATCAACCACTTCGTCACCGAGTACTTCTCCCAGGTGACGGGGGCGCGGATGAACCATGTGCCCTATCGCGGCACCGGGCCGGCGGTGACGGACCTCGTCGCGGGGCATGTGCAGCTCATGATCACCACCATGCCCAGCGCCGCCGGCGTGGTGCGCGACAATCGCGTGCGGCTGCTGGCCTACACCGCGCCAGGCGCGCCGGCCGGGGCGCGGCCGGCGCCGCTCGTGAAGGATCTCGGCATCGACTACGAGACCAGCATCTGGTGGGGGATGTTCGCGCCGAAGGACCTGCCGGCACCGATCGTGGAACGCCTGAACGCCGAGGTGAACGCCGCGCTGCGCGACCCCGCCCTGGCGCGGCTCTTCGAGGGCGAGGGCGCCGTCCCCTCTCCCGCCACCCGGGCGGAGTTCACCGACCTGCTGCGCACGGACATCGCGCGTTGGCGCGAGGTGGCGCAATACGCGAACATCCGCGTCGAGTGAGGGCGAGGACATGCCGGAGATCCACCGCAAGCAATTCGACCCCGCCGCGCGCGGCGCCATGGACGGCGTGCGGGTGGTGGATCTCTCGCGCCTCGTCGCGGGCAATGTGCTGACCAAGGTCTTCTCCGACCACGGCGCCGAGGTGGTGAAGGTCGAACCGCCCGAGGGCGACACGCTGCGCGCCTGGCGCGTCGGCGGCGTCGAGACCTCCTGGAAGACGATCTGCCGCAACAAGAAGTCGGTCTGCCTCGACCTCAGGCGGCCCGAGGGTGTCGCGGCCGTGAAGGCGCTCGCGAAGGACGCCGCGATGCTCGTCGAATCCTTCCGGCCCGGCGTGCTGGAGGCGATGGGCCTCGACCCCGCCGGACTGCTGGCGGCAAACCCGGCGCTGGTGGTCGTGCGCATCTCCGGCTGGGGGCAGGACGGGCCGTACCGCCACAAGCCCGGCTTCGGCACGCTGGTGGAAGGCTATTCCGGCTTCGCCGCGGTGAACGGCTTCGACGACCGCGAGCCGGTGCTGCCGCCGATGTTCATGGGCGATGCCTATGCCGGGCTCTACGGCGCCTCGGTCGCGATGATCGCGCTGCGCCACGCGGAGGCGGGCGGCGGCGGGCAGGTGCTGGACGTATCCCTGTTCGAACCGCTGTTCAGCGTGATGGAGCCCCAGGTGGCGAACTGGCGGATCACGCACAGGCGCAAACCGCGCACGGGCAGCCGCTCCACCAATACCTCGCCGCGGAACGCGTACCGCACCAGGGATGGCGGCTGGGTCTGCCTGTCGGCCTCCACGCAAGGCATGACGGAGAAGCTGTTCCGCTCCATCGGGCGGGAGGACCTGCTCGGCGATCCGCGCTTCGCGAACAATCCGGCGCGGCTGCAGCACTGGCAGGAACTCGACGCCATCATCGGCGGCTGGATCGCCGAGCGGACGCTCGAGGAGAACGTCGCGCATTTCGACAAGGCCGGCGTGACCATCGGGCCGATCATGGATACCGAGATGCTGGAGCGCGACCGCTACGCCATCGAGCGCGAGGCACTGATCGAAGTGCCGGACGAGGACATGCCGGGCGGCTGGCTGCCGATGCACGGGATGGTGCCGCGGCTCTCCGGCACGCCGGGAATCCTCGCGCGGCCGGCGCCGCGCATCGGCGAACACAATGAGGAGATCCTGGGGCCGCTGCTCGGCAGGGGCGAGGTCGCGCGGTTGAAGGCCGCGGGGGTCATCCGCGAGGCGGCGCCGAGGACGGCCGCGGAGTAGCCGGGGGCGCCGCCCCCGGTCCCCCGCCGGGGAGGCGACGGCCTCCCCGGACCCCGCGGGGACGTCAAAAGGACAGTTGCACCTTCATGGCGCGGGAGCGGTCGGCGGCGAGGTCGAAGGCGTCGCGCGCGCGCTCCACCGGGAATTGGGCGGTCAGCAGGGGCGCGACATCCACGGCACGACGGGCCAGCATCTCGACCGCCAGCGCGAATTCCTCGTGGAAGCGGAAGGTGCCGCGCCAGGTGATCTCCTTCGCGGCGAGCACCGAGAGCGGCACCGCCGCATCGCCGCCGACGCCGATCTGCACGATGGTCCCGCGCGGCCGCAGCACGGGCAGGATGCCGAGCAGGGCGGCGGGGCTGCCGGAGGCCTCGAAGGCCACGTCGAACCAGCCCTTGCGCGCGGCATAGGGCGCCAGCGCACCGGCCGCGCCGCCGACCGCGACGAAGCGATCCGCGCCCATCCTCCGCGCCACCCCTTCCGGCGCCGCCGAGAGGTCCGTCGCCACGATCTCCCGCGCGCCGGCCAACCGGGCCGCGGCGATGGTCAGCGCGCCGATCGGGCCGGCCCCCGTCACCAGCACGCGGCGGCCCAGCAGCGGCCCCGCCTGGCGCACCGCATGCAGGCAGACGGAGAGCGGTTCGGCGAAGGCGGCCGTGGCGATATCCAGCCCCTCCGGCAGCGGGACCGCCTGCGCGGCCTCGCAGACCAGGGCCTCGCGGAAGCCGCCATCGACATGAGGATCGCGCATTGCGCTGCCGTAGAAGCGCATCTCCAGGCAGTGCTGCTGTTCTCCCGCCTGGCAATAGAGGCACGCGCCGCAGGGCAACGAAGGATTCACCGCCACCGCCTGCCCCGGCGCGATCCCCGTCACGCCGGCGCCGACGGCATCCACCAGCCCGGCCACCTCATGCCCCAGTACCATCGGGTGCTTCACCCGCACCGTGCCGAAGCCGCCATGCTGGTAGTAGTGCAGGTCCGACCCGCAGATGCCGCCGGCGCGGACGGCAACGCGCACCTGGCCCGGGCCCGGATCGGCGACGGCGCGATCCTCGACGCGAAGATCGTGCGGCGGATGGATGACGACGGCGCGCATCACGCCACCGGCGTCGGCAGCGGGCGGCCGTCGAAATGGGCCTCCAGGTTCTCGCGCATCAGCGCGCCCATGGCCTTGCGTGTCTCCACCGTGCCGGAGGCCTGGTGCGGGGACAGCACGACATTCGGGAAGGTCGCGAAGACCGGGTCGATGGCAGGCTCGTTGTGGAACACGTCGAGCCCCGCCGCCGCGATCCGGCCGGAGCGGATGGCGGCGATCAATGCCGCCTCATCCACCACCGACCCGCGCGAGACATTGATGAAGATGCTGCCGGGGTTGAGCGCCTCGATCGCCGCGCGGTCCACGAGCCCCGCCGTCGCCGCGCCTCCGGCGGCCGAGACGATGAAGATCTCCGCATGCGGCGCGAGCGCGGCAGGATCGGGATGGAAGGCGTAGGGCAATTCCTTCCTGGTCCGGCCGCTGTAGGCGATCGACATGCCAAAGCCTTCCGCCCGCCGCGCGATGGCCCGCCCGATGCGCCCCAGCCCGACGATGCCAAGCCGCTTGCCCCAGACCCGCGTCGCGAGGCGCATCGGCCCCTGCCGCGCCCAGGTGCCGGAGCGGACATAGGCGTCGCCCTCCGGAATCGCCCGCGCCGTCGCCAGCAGCAGGGCGAAGGCCATGTCGGCCACGTCCTCGGTCAGCACATCGGGCGTGTTGGTCACGGCAACGCGGCGCGCGCGGGCCGCCGCAAGGTCTATGGCGTCCACGCCGACGCCATAGCAGGCGATGATCCTCGCCTCCGGGCAGGCATCCATCATCGCCGCGTCGGCGCCGAGCTCGCCCTTGGTCGCGATGGCGCGGACCGACGGCCCGTGCTGCGCGAGGAAGGCGGCGCGGTCGGATGCCTCATAGAGCAGGTGCAGCGTGAAGCGGCGCGCGAGCGCCTGCAGGTCCCAATCGGGCAGCACGCCCACCACCAGGAGCCCCGGCTTGTCCATGCGTGTGCCTCCCCCCTAGAGCAGATCCCGATCAGGTGAAATCATCTGATCGGGTAAAGATGCTCGCCAAAACAATGGCTGGAGCGGTTGCCGTGGGCCAAGGCGAACGGAAACCGCTCCTGCCTTTGATGGCGATCTTACAGGGGGAGACGCCGATGTCGCGTGCGCTGTTCGACCTGACCGGGCGGCTCGCCCTGGTGACCGGATCCAGCCAGGGGATCGGCTACGCCCTGGCCAGGGGACTGGCCGAGGCGGGGGCAGTCGTGGTGCTGAACGGCCGCGATCCGACGAAGCTCGTCGCCGCCCAGGCAAGGTTGGCCGAGGTGGGCATCGCGTCCGAGACCGCCGCCTTCGACGTGACAGACCCCAAGGCCGTGGAGGCCGGCATTGCGGCGATCGAGGCCGCCCACGGCCCGCTGCACATCCTGGTGGCGAATGCCGGCATCATGCGCCGCATGCCGTCCGTCGAGATGCCGCCCGAGACCTGGCGGGAGGTGCTGGCCACCAACCTCGACGGCGTCTGGTACTGCTGCCAGGCGGCGGGAAAGCGGATGGTCGCGCGCGGCAAGGGCAAGATCGTCACGATCTGCTCCGTGCAGAGCGAGCTCGGCCGGCCGACCATCGCGCCCTATGCGGCCAGCAAGGGCGCGCTGCGGATGCTGACGCGCACGCTGTGTGCCGAATGGGCGAGGCATGGAGTGAACGTGAACGGCGTGGCGCCAGGCTACTACGACACCGAGTTGACGGGCGCGCTGGTGAACAATGCCGAGTTCACCGACTGGCTCTGCAAACGCGTGCCCGCCGGCCGCTGGGGCAAGGTGGAGGAGCTGGTGGGTGCCACGGTCTTTCTCGCCGCGCCGGCGTCGGACTTCGTCCATGGCCATCTGCTGTACGTCGATGGCGGCATGACGGCCGTGGTGTGAGGGGGTTCCAAGGGCCCTTCCGCCCTTGGTGGGGGAGCGCGAGGGGCGAAGCCTCCTCATGGGTTAGCCCGCCCGCGCGATCAGCTTGCGCGCGCGGTCGACGATCGGCTTGTCGATCATGTTGCCTTCGAAGGCGACCGCCCCCTTCCCTTCTGTCAGCGCCGCCTCGAAGGCCGCGACCAGTCGCTTCGCGCGCTCCACTTCTTCTGGCCGGGCGCCGTATTCCTCGTTGATGATCGGCACCTGGGAAGGATGCACGCAGGACGCGCAGGCAAAGCCGATGGCGCGCGACCGCCGCAGCATGGCGCGGTAGCCGTCGAGGTCGTTCAGCCCCGCTACCGTCCCGATGAAGCCGAGCGGCAGCACGCCAGCCGCCCGCGCCGCCACCAGCCCCATGCGCTTGGGCAGGTCCAGCGCATCCGGGGTCGGCTCCGCGCCGAGGTCCGTCGCCAGGTCCTCCCCACCCACGCCAAGCGCCACCACGCGCGGATCGGCCCCGGCGATGGCTTGCGCGTGGGCGAGCGCTGGCGCGTCCTCCACGAGCACGACGAAGCGGACGGACCCGATCGGGCGCCCGGCCTCGGCTTCCGATTCCGCCGTCAGTTCGGACAGCAACCGCACATGGTCCGCGCCCATCATCTTGGTGCAGATCAGTGCATCCGCCCCGGCGGCGACCGCGGCGGCGATGTCCTGCACCGCCATGCGCAGCGGGCGGTTGATGCGCACCAGCACATCGGCGCCGTTCCGCCGCACGCTGGCGACGGAGGCCGGCAATCCCGCACGCGCCGCCGCCTTGGCATCCGGCGCGACACCATCCTCGAGGTCCAGGATCACCGCATCCGCGCCGCGCTCATGCGCCTTCGCGACGAACTTCTCCGCGCTCGCCGGGACGTAGAGCAGCGAACGCCAGGTCGGGAGGTCACGCGTCATTTGGGCGGATGTTCCTTGCGCCAGTGGCGGGCGATGTCCACGCGGCGCATCACCGCGACGCGCGGGTGGTTGGCGATCCAGTCGAGCAGTTTCGCCAGGCCCATGGCGCGCCCCGGATGCGCGATGATGCGGTTGTGCAGGCCGAAGGAGAGCATGCGCGGCGGGTCCTCCCGCAGCACGCATTCGATCGCGTCGCGCATGTAGTCGAAGTATTCCGTGCCGGAAGTCATGCCCATGCGCGGAAACCGCACGTCGTTGTGCACCAGCGAATAGGGCACCACAAGCACGTCGCGCCCCGCGCACTTCACCCAATACGGGATCTCGTCGTCATAGGCGTCGCTGTCGTATTCGTAGCCGGCTTCCAGCAGCAGGCGGCGCGTGTGCAGAGACGGCGCGTAGCGGGTGTACCAGCCGGCGGGCCGTTCGCCGATGCAGCGCGCGATCAGCGCGGTGGCGTCCGAGATTCGCTGACGTTCCGTCGCCTCGTCGAAGGCGTTGTGCATCTCCCACCGCAAGCCGTGGGCGGCCACGTCCCAGCCGGCCTCGCGCATCGCGGCACAGGCTTCCGGGTTCCGTTCCAGCGCGCGGGCCACGGCAAAGACGGTGCAGGGAAGGCCGCGCTTCGTGAAGATGCGGTGCAGACGCCAGAAGCCGGCACGGCTGCCATAGGCGAACATGGATTCCGCCGCGAGGTCGCGGCCCTTCACGGGCGCGGTGCTGCCCTCGGTCAGTGCATTCTCGCTGTTGGGGTCGCCATCGGGCACGGCGGCCTCACCGCCCTCCTCGTAGTTGATCACGAAGTTGCAGACGACATGCGCGCCACCCGGCCAGCGCGGGTCGGGCGGGTTCCGGCCGTAGCCGGCGAAGTCGCGGGTGCGGCCGGCTTCCTCGTCGAGCACGGCAATCCGGTCCGGGCCTGCGGTGCCCGGCGTCAGTGCCCTCGGGTCATCGGAGCGGCCCGTGGTCTGGTGGTGCCGATTCGGATCTCCGATGCTCGGCGTCCGTGACGCCTGCGCCCTCCGATCATCGGACCCGCTCACGGCAGCATCTCCGATCCCGGCACGACCCCCTTCGGCAGGGTGGCGGCATAGCGCGCCAACGCGCCTGGCCGCGTCACCCACAGTCGCTCCCGATGCGACAGGATGTGCCGCAGCGCATTCCGCAGCGCCCGCAGGCGGAACGGCTGGCCGACGATGAAGGGGTGCAGCACAACCGAGCACACCAGCGGCCGCCTGCGCGACTGTTCCAGCATCTCGTCGAACTGGTCGACGATCATCTCGGCGAATTGCCGACCGGTGTGCTGCCGAAAGACCTGCGCCGGGCTGTCGTTCAGCTCGATCGAATAGGGAACCGACAGTATAGGCCCGGCACGCGTCGTCATCCAGAAGGGCTGGTCGTCCGCCGGCCAGTCCATCACGTAGGAGAAGCCTTCCTCCTTCAGCAGATCGAGCGTTACCGCCGACTGCGCGATGTAGGGCCCGAGCCAGCCCTGCGGCGCCACGCCGGCATGGCGGATGATGGCGTCGCGGCTTTCGGCGATCAGGCGGCGCTCATCCTCCTCCCACAGGATGTCCTGGCGCTCGGCGTTGGTGCGGCCGTGGCCGATGAACTCATCGCCGCGCACCTTCAGCGCCGGGGCGATCTCCGGGCAGGCATCGAGCACCGCGCCGTTGACGTTGTGGGCACAGGGGATGCCGAGCTCGTCCAGCATGTCGAGCATGTTCCACAGACCGACGCGGTTGCCATAGTCGCGCCAGGCGTAGTTGCGCTGGTTCTGCACCGCCGGCCCGCCGGTGCTGTCGGACCCGAGGCCCCCGCGATAGGCGAAGGCCTCGATGTTGTTGCACACCACGAGCGCGAGCCGCGTGCCGTTCGGCCATTCATAGGGGGGCCGCTGCGGAATGGCACTATGGGCGTAGCGCCCGTGGCCCGGCAGTTTCATCGCGCTCTCCCCTCCTGGCGGAGCGCGACGCTAGGCCCGGGTCGCGAAGGCCGTCAACGCGCGGAGGGCGGCCGTCCGGGCCGATCGCGGCCTGGCGCACCACCGCTGCACGGCGACCGAATTCCGCGCTCGGGAAGGCGTCGATCCCGACGGGCAACATCCGCAACGGCCTGTCGCCGATCGCCACCCGCCGATCTGCGGTGCGCCCGGCGCCCTGTGAAATCCCGCATCGCGGCGCACGGCATCAGCGCACGAGGCGGAGATTGGCGAGCTGCCCCGCGATCTCCCGGAAGGCGGCCTGCAGCGCAGCGGCATCCGGACTGTTGAAGTAGTATTCCGGCTGTGTCGCGCAGCTCCGGTAGAGATCCTGCGTCGAGCTGGAGGAGACATTGAAGGTGATGGTGTAGAGTATCACGCCGGTCGCCTTGATGCGGGTGCACAGTCGCGCCATGCGGGCGCTGATCTCGTTGCGCGCATTTGCGTTGCTGATGCTGGACAGCCCCAGCCGATTCTCCCGCAAGCGGCCATAGGCGGTCATGTCGGCGTCGCCGTCACTGACGTAGCTGCTGCGGCAGGGCGCGTTGCTGCCGCTGGTGCGGCAGGCGCCGGGCGCGCCCTCCGGCCAGTCGTACCATTCGTTGTTGCCGTCGGTCATCAGGACCAGGACCTTGTCCATGTACGGTGTGTCGTAGTCCTGCGGCAGGCCCGCCGTGCCCCACAAACCCTGCCAGCGCGGCGACAGTGTCGCCCAGCCCATCTGCAGGCCGAGATTGGCCATGGTACCGCCGCGATGCGTCGCGCGGAGATTGGCGATCTCGTTCAGCACGATGCTGCGCTGTGCCGTCAGCGGCAGGATGGCGCGCCCGCAGCCGAGATTCGGCCCCTTGGCGTTGTTGCCGAGGCTGTTCTGCGCGGAATCGCTGGGCGGGTTCTCCGGATTGGGCTCGGTGATGGTGCTGTTGGTCCACTCGTTGTCGCCGCGGTTCGGGCTGTAGCGGCCATAGGTGGACGGCCACAGAAACGGCCGGAAAGGCGCAGCGGTCGGTGGCGTGTCGGTCTCGTCCTCCCCATTGTCCGATCGCGCCTGCACGCAGCCGCGCCAGACGGTGCTGCCATAGGCGGAGGCATTGAGGCTGCCCGAAGCGAGCCAGGCCGTGCGCCCCCGCCCGAGATTCACCATCGAGGTATAGGGCACCACCGAGACCCAGAAATTCGGCACCGTCTCGTTCGGCCCGTAGAGGATGTTGACGAGCTCGGCCGCGGAATCCCGCAGCGCCGTCATCTGCGTGCCCGCCATCGAGCCGGTGACGTCGAGCACCAGCGCCAGCTCCATGCCGCGGTCCTGCCGCCGCGCCGCCTGATCGACGCTGGCGACCAGCACGTTCTGGCCGAACAGGCGCAGCACGGTGGTGGGCAGCGCGGCGCGGACATGCACGCGCACCATGCGGCTCGTCTCATCGACCGAAATGGTGAAGGAGGTGACCTCGGCACCGAGATAGCCGGTAGTCTGCCCCGCCGCCTCGCGGGTGAAATTCGCCCAGAACCAGCGCTGGATCTGGACGTCGCGATCGAGCTCGTTGATCACTCGCGCACCCGCCAGCGCGGCGGCGTCCACCGCCGTCACCAAGCGCGAATGCAGCAGGTAGAGCCGCGTCAGGTCGATCGCCGCGCCGGCCATGGCCAGCAGTGGGATGGCGGCTAGCCCGGCCAGCATGGCAACGGCGCCGCGGCGGTCCCGCAGCAGGCGGCGCAACCTCGTCATGGCGCGGAGACCCGCAGGATCGAAACCATGCGCGGCCGCTGCAGGGCGAAGGACTGCAGGCGGGTGAAGGGCTCGCCCGCGAGGAACCGCCCGGACAGCAGCCAGGGCTCGCGGACGTAGAATACCTCCGTCACCACCGCGCCCTGCCCGACGGCGAGGGAGAGATCCGCGGAACCGCGCGGAATGGTGGCGCTCCCGCCCTGCGCGCCGAAGGTACTGGCATAGCCGGAGGACCCGGCCCGCCGCTGCCACAGCACGACGGGCCCCGAGCCCTGATTGGCAAGTCCGGAGATCACCACCACCCCGTCCGTATCCGTCACCCGGTAGGGTGCGGCGATGCGGGCGGCGAGATCGAACAGCGTCGCGAAATCCGCCTCCCGCAGGACCTGGTACTGGGCGACGACGTTCGCGGTCTCCCCGGCCGTGCGCTCCAGACGGAGCGAAACGCGCAGGAAATCCACCACGTCAAGCACCGCGAGGCCAAGCAGCGCCAGGATCGGCGCGACGAGCGTGAACTCGAGCGCCACCGAACCGCGCCGGCGGCGGTCAGCCGGGCGGAAAGGGCTCATTGCGCACGATCATCCGCGAGCGGTGTTCGAGCGAGGATCGCCCGAGCATCAGCGCCGGCACCGGCGTGAGGAAGGGTTGCTGGTAGCTGAGGTCGTAGAGCACCGTCTGCCCGGCCTCGCCCGCGCCCGCCTGTGCCGCGCCTGGCGTGCCGAGAGCGGCCGGGCCGGCATAGGCGGCGACGGTGATGCTCAGCCGGTCCTGGTGCAGGACGTGGGGGCCGTAATGCAGGACGATGCGGCGCACCGCTTCTTCCCGCGTCGCCGGCGCCGGCGGTGGCAGCCAGTCCGGCGCGGCCGCGCCGGTGGCGCCGAAGCGGCTCGCCTCCCGCGCGCCGACGTCGAGCGTCGCGGCGGTCAGCGCCTGCCAGGCGCCTTCCAGCACCGTCATCATCAGCGCCAGCAGCATCGGCCCCGTCAGCGCGAATTCCAGTACGATCGCGCCGCGCCGGCACCGGCGCGCCCGCCGCGGGCGCGTCATGACCCCGCCAGCGCGGCGCGCCAGGCGGCTGCCGCGTCCCGGCTGTCCTCCCCGAGTTCGGGGGCCATCATCTCCGCCGCGCGCGGCGCATCCCCCGCAGCGGCATAGGCGAGGGCGAGGTTGTGCCGCTGGCGCGGCGTCGCCTGCGGCGCGCGCGCCACCGTCTCCAGCATGCGGACGGCCTCCTGCCCATGACCCGAAAGCGTCAGCGACAGCGCCAGGTTGGTCCGCGCCCCGGCATGGGCCGGGTCGAGCGCGAGTGCCGCGCGATAGGCCGCCTGCGCCTCCTCGTGGCGCCCCTGGAGATCGAGGGTGACGCCGAGGCCGCTCTGCGCCCCGGGCTCCCGCGGCAGGGCGGCGATCGCCTCGCGGAAGGAGGCCTCCGCGCCGGCGACGTCGCCGCCGCGCAATCGAGCCCGGCCAAGCCCGAGCCGCGCCAGTCGCGAGGTTCCGTCGGCGCGCACCGCGCGGTCATAGGCCTGAACCGCTTCCTGCCAGCGCCCCGCCTCGGCGAGCATCTCGGCATGGCGAAGCTGCGCCGCCGCGTCGCCCGGGTTCTCGGCGGCGAGGGTGCCGGCGATGCCGATCGCCGCGCCGGGATTGCCGGTGGCCAGCGCGGCGCTGGCGACGCGCAGCCGCTGATCGGGTTCAGCCTGGCCCGCGCTGCCGCAGGCGGCGAGGAGCCCGGCGAGGAGGACGGAAGGCAGGGTCTTGCGCATGGGGCCAACTCCTTCGGCTCAGGGGCGCGCGGCGATGTCGAGCACCCGCAGCACGGCGGGTCCGCCGACGATGAGAAAGATGCAGGGCAGGATGAACGCGATGGTCGGCAGGGTGAGCAGTGCCGGCAGCCGTGCCGCGCGCGCCTCGAAGCGCATCAGCGTCTCGTGCCGCAGTTCGGTGGAGAGGGTGCGCAACGCCTGCGACAGCGGCGTGCCGTATTGCAGCGTCTGCGCCAGCGTGCCGCCGAGGCGGCGCAGCGATTCCAGCCCCGTGCGATCGCCCATGTTCTGCAGGGCCTGGCGCCGGTCGGACAGGATGCGCAGCTCGGTGCCGACATTGGCGAATTCCGCGGCGACGGCGCGGTTCGCCTCCTGCATCTCGGCGGCGACGCGTTCGACCGCGCCCTCGAGCGGCAGGCCAGCCTCGGCGCAGATCACCATCAGGTCGAGCGCATCGGCGAGGCCGCGCTCCACCTGCCGCGCATGCGCCTCCTTCATGCGGCGCAGCACCATGTCCGGCAGCACGAGCCCGGCGACCGCGGCGCCGGCCACCAGGAGGTTGCGCAGCATCGGCGCGGATCCCGCCGAAAGCGGCAGCATCGCCAGCGGCAGCGACACCATCAGCATGACCTTGGCGCCGATGAAGACCGCGACCGCGCGCGCGCCACGGAAGCCGGCGGCCAGCACGGTGCGCTGGAGCTCCGCCAGCGTCTCGCCCTTGACGATGCCGCTCGCCAGCACCGCCTGGCCGACCGCGCGCGCCACGCGCTGCGGCAGGGGCACGTCCACCGGCCGCTGACCCGCCGTGAGGCCGCGCAATGCCGCGATCCTGCCCTGCAGCCGCTCCGCCCGACGCAGCCGCGGCAGCAGCATGGCGACGCACAGCAGCATCGCCGCCAGCACCGCGAAGCCCGCCTGCAGGAGCTGCGCGCGGCTCATGCCAGGCTCCGCCGGATGATCGCCTTCATCGTGCCGAGCCCGGTCGCCAGCGACGCGATGGCGAAGCCGAGCACCATGTTCCCGCGCTGGTCCTGGAACAGCACCAGCACGTAGCGCGGGTTGATCAGCAGCAGGGCGGCAGCGGCAAAGACCGGCACGGCCGAGAGTACATAGGCGCTCGCCCGCGCCTGGCTGGCGAGCGCATGGCCGCGCTGGCGCGTGGCCACCCGCTTGCGCACCACGTCGGCGAGGTTGTCGAGCGTCTCCGTCAGATTGCCGCCGGCCGTGTTCTGCAAGGTCAGGGCAACCGCGAAGAAGCGATACTCCGCGAGGCCCGAGCGTCGCGCCAGCCGGCGCAGCGCCTCCTCCATCGGGATGCCGATGGCGAGCTGGTCCGACATGCGCCGGAACTCGTCGCCGGTGGGCTCAGGTATCTCCCTGCCGACGGTGCGCAGTGCCTCGACCACGGGAATGCCGGCGCGCACCGCCCGCACCACCATGCCGAGCGCATCCGGCAACTGTCGGTACAGCGCGTCCGCCCGCCGCCGATGCGCCGCGGCGAAGACCCAACGCGCGAGGCCGATCCAGCCGAGGATCGTGCCGACCCACCCCAGCGGCCCGAAGAGCGAGACGGCATAGGCCCCGCCGATCATCACCGGCAGCGCGGCGAGCAGCACGATCAGCGGCGGTGCCAGCGGATACTGGTCGAGCCGTTCCGCATCCCAGCCGAACAGGGCCGAGAGGCGGCGTTCCAGGGGCTCCGGGATCCGCAGCCAACTCGCCTGCGGGGGGCGCTGCGCGAGGCGGCTCGTCATGCGCACCCGCGCATGGGGCAGCGAATAGGCCGCGAAGCGCGCCGCGAGGCGTCGCCCCTGGCCCTTGCTGCCGGCGCTGTGCAGCCCCCACAGCGCCAGCCCGATGCCGAGCAGCAGCGCCAGCAGCAGGGCGGCGAGGCCGCTCACTCGCCGGCCTCCCCCAGCGCCGAGAACCAGGCGCGGTCGAGGCCGAAATAGGCGAGCCGCGGCGCGAAGGCCGGCCGTGCGCGGCTGACGCGATAGCTGCCGCGCAGCTTCCCGCCCGGCTCCTCGCCCTCGTATTCCCACTGGAAGATGTCGTTGAGGACGACGACCTCGCCTTCCAGCCCACAGACCTCGGTGAGCTGGGTGACGCGGCGGACGCCGTCGCGCATGCGCTCGATCTGCACGATGAGATCGACGGCGGAGACGATCTGCTGACGGATGGCGCGCGCCGGCAGGCTGGTCTGGCCCATCAGCACCATGTTCTCGATGCGCGTCACCGCGTCGCGCGTGGTGTTGGCATGGATGGTGGACATCGACCCGTCATGGCCGGTGTTCATCGCCTGCAGCATGTCGAAGGCCTCGGCACCGCGGCACTCGCCGAGGATGATGCGGTCGGGCCGCATGCGGAGCGCGTTCTTCACCAGGTCGCGCTGCGTCACCTCCCCGCGCCCTTCGAGGTTGGCTGGCCGGGTCTCCAGCGGGATGACATGCGGCTGCTGGAGTTGCAGCTCCGCCGCGTCCTCGCAGGTGACGATGCGTTCCGTCGGGTCGATCAGCCGCGACAGGGCGTTCAGCATCGTCGTCTTGCCCGAGCCCGTGCCGCCCGAGACGATGATGTTGAGCCGCGACCGCGCCGCCACCTCCAGGATGCGCGCCATGGCCGGCGCGACCGACCCATTCTGTACCATCTGCTGGAAGTCGATCTTCCGCTTGGCGAATTTGCGGATCGACAGGCAGGGCCCCAGCAGCGAGAGCGGCGGGAAGATGATGTTCACGCGGCTGCCGTCCGGCAGGCGGGCATCGACCATCGGGCTGCTCTCGTCGATGCGGCGGCCGACCTGCGCCGCGATGCGCTGCGCGATGCCGGCGAGGTGCGTGCCGTCGCGGAACCGCACGTTCGACAGCGTCAGCCGCCCCTTCTGCTCGATGAAGACGCGGAAGGGACCGTTCACCATGATGTCGGTGACGGTCTCGTCCTCCAGCAGCGGCGCGAGCGGGCCGAGGCCGAGCATGTCGTCCACAAGCTCGGCCGCGACCTCGCGCTGCTCGCGCGCGGACAGGCCGATGCGCTGGCCGTCGGCGATCTCGGCGATCATGCGCTCGACCTCGGCGAAGAGCGCCTCCTGCGGCAGGGCGGCAACCGAGGCCGGGTCGATGCGCGCGAGGCAGATCGCGCGCAGATCCGCCTTCTGGCGCTGCTGCGGCGTCAGCAGCGCCGCGGGCGGCGCAGCGGCGGCCGGCCCGGCGGCGGGCGCTTCGGCCGGCGTGGCTGGCGCCGGCGCCGGGGCCTCGGTGCGGACCAGCCGCCCGAAGGCGGGGGTGGGCAATTCTAGCGGAACCATCGCGCGAAGATCCCCCGCTTCTCGGCCTGCTCGCCCTCGGCACGGATCGAGGCGACCTCCTGCACCAGCCGCAGCAGCGATGCACGGAACGGCCCGCGCCGCGCCGCCGCCGGCTCCCCGAGATCGGCGGCCGGTGGAACGACCTTGGGCAGCCAAGGGATGACGAGGTCCGGCGCCTCCCCCAGTGCCTCCTTCACCTGCGCTTCCGTCAGCAGGCCGGGCTGGCCGGCGCGGTTCAGCACGGTCAGGGAGCGCCGCGACTGCGTCGGCGCATTGGGGATGGCGGCATAGCGCAGCATCTCCCGCGCGCCGGCGAGGCTCGCATCGGTGACGAGGACGCGCTGGTGCGCCATGTCCAGCACTTCCCGCGCCGCCGGGGCGCCGCGCGCGGGCAGGTCCACCACGACGAAGTTGTACCGCCGCCGCAGCATGGCGATGAGCCGCGCCGCGGCGCCGGGCTGGGCCAGCACGGCTTCGCCCGGATTCTCCTCCGCGGCGAGGACGTGCAGCCTTTCACCCACCGGCTGCGCAGTGCGCTCGACGAAGAGCTCGTCCACCCGCTCCGGATGTTCGAGCGCGGCACGCAGCCCGTTGGTGGTGCGCGCGCCGAGCAGCAGCGCCGCCGCCCCGCCATGCAAGTCAGCATCGAACAGCGCGGTATGGCGCCGCGCCTCCTCCCCCAGGTGCCAGGCCAGGTTGGCCGCGAGCGTCGTCGCTCCCACCCCGCCGCGCACGCCGGTGACGGTGATGACGCGCCCGCCGCGCAGGTGCATGTCGCGCGGGGTGGCGCCGCTGCGCAGATAGGGCAGCAGGTGCCGCGCCACCATTTCCTGCGTCAGCGGCTTGAACAGGTATTCCAGCACGCCGAGCCCGCGCGTGAGCTGCCGGTAGAAGGCCGCGTCCTGGCGTTCGCCGATGACCAGCACACGCACGTCGGGCTCGACCACCAGCGCCAGCTCCTCGAGCGCCGTGAGAGGCTGCTCGACGCCGGAGACGTCCACCACCAGCGCCAGTGGCGTGGCACTGCGCTTCAGTGTCTTCGTCGCCGCCAACACGTCGCCGCGCCGGACTTCCGCACCTTCCCCGAGTTCGGCCAGCAACGTCTCGCGCAGCACGGCATCGGACGCCGCATCGGCGACGAAGGCGATGAGCGGCGCACGATCGGCGGCCGGCGCGCTGGCCTGCGCCGGGGCGGGGGCGAGCCGGTCGGACCCGTCAACGCCCGCCATCGCCACCACCCGTCGCGGCGCCGGCGGCACCGCCCTGCCCGCTCGCCTGCAGCCGCGCCACGCCCGAGGCCGGCAGCGCCCTCAGCCGGTCATTGCGATGGCGATGCACCGCGGCGGCCGCGACCTGCCCGTCGGAGCGCGGATCGTCGATCCCGCGGTCGAGCATCGCCGGATCGGCGACATGGACACGAAGATTGGCTTCATTGGCATGGAGCGGCCGCCAGTTGCCCGCCCTTGTGTAGGGATCGATTGCCTCGCAGCCGCCGAGGAGGACCAGGAGCAGGATCGCGTGTCGCATCCCGCCTCCCTCAATCCAGGACGAAGCCGGGGTTGCCGGCCAGCCCGCGTTGGGGCGATGGCACGCCGCCACGCCCGGCCTGCGAACGGCCGGTCTGGCGCAGCAGCAGGATGCGCTCCACGTCGTTCGGCGGCACGTAGCCGTCGGTCGGTGCGACGACCGCGCGCGGGCTCTCCGCCGGACGCACCAGGTAGGGCGTGATGATGATGACGAGCTCCGTCTCGTTGCGCTGGAAGCGGTCGGAGCGGAACAGGGCGCCGAGGATCGGCACCTCCCCCACCCCCGGCAGCGCGCGGCCGGTCTGGCGCGACGAATCCTGCAGCAGCCCCGCAATGGCGAAGGCCTGGCCCGAGCCGAGCTCCACCGTCGTCTCCGCCCGCCGCACCGTCAGCGCCGGCACGGTGATGGTGTTGTTGTTGCCCGAGAGCAGCCGCACCGCGCCCTGGTCGGACAGCTCGCTGACCTCCGAGCGGATACGGAAGGAGATCCGCCCGTCCGACATCACCGTCGGCACGAAGGCGAGGCCGACGCCGAACTGCTTGAACTCGATGGTGACCTGGTTCTCGCGCTGGCTGACCGGGATGGGGAATTCCCCGCCGGCGAGGAAGGACGCCGTCTCACCCGAGGTCGCCGTGAGGTTCGGCTCGGCGAGGATGGTCACCAGCCGGTCCTGCGCCAGCGCGTCGATCACCGCGTTGATGTCGCGCAGCGCCTCGTTGCCGGTGCGGAAGCCAAGGCCGATGCGATCAGAGGGGGCGGTGCGATCGAAGGAGAAGTTGAAGGTCTCCACCGCCACGCTGGTCGGGCTGCCGATCAGCGTCCCGATGCGGCCGATGGTACCGAGCGCCTGCCAGTTGACGCCAAGCTGCCGCGTCACCTCCCGCGAGACCTCGGCCACCCGCACGCGCAGGTTCACCTGCGTCACGCCGGTGACGGAGATGCGGTTGTCGATCGGCAGGCGTTCATTCTCGAGCCGCGAGCGGATCAGCGTCTGCGCGCGGTCCGCATCCGCCGGCGCGCTGACCGTGCCGCTGACGATGATCCCGCCCGGCCCGGATTCGACACGCAGGCTGCGGTTGCCCGGAAAGGAGCGGCGCAGCGCCGATTGCAGGTCCGACAGCAGGAAGGCCGAAGGCCGCACCGTCACTTCCCACTGCACCAGCGGCAGCCCCGCCGCATCCATGGCAGCAAGCGTGGTGCGCCCCGGCGCGACACCGAAGACGAAAACGCTGGTGGGGCTCGCCGGGCGCATCTCGGCGATGCGCGGATCGGCGGCGAAAAGGCTCGCGGCCGGCGCCGAGAGTACCAGCACGCGCCCCGTACCGGCCTCGAGCGACATGCGTTCCACGCGCAGTCCGGGCGGTGATTGCGCGACGGGCAGCGACGCGGCCGGATCGGCCGGCGCCGTGGGTTGGGCCTGCGCACCAGCCTGCCCGGACAGCGCCAGCATCGCCACGCCCCAGATCGGAACGCGCTGAGGCCGTCTCCTCATCGGAACTGTATCTCCTCGACCCGTCCTGGGCCCCCGAAGACGCGGATCCTGGCGCCCGCCCCCGCCGCCGCGGCGGTGGCCGCGGTGCCGGCCGGGGCGAAGGCGCCGCTGACGTCGCCGCCCCAGACGGGGCGCTGCTCGACGCGCTCCTCCATCGGCGTGCCGGCGGCGCGCAGCGCAAGCGAGAGGCGGCCGAGCCGCGTCGCCACCGCGACCCGCGTCGCCTGCTCGGGCGTCACTTCGATGGTCACGGTGCGGTTGCTCTCGCGCAGCGAGTCCCCCACAGCGCCCGGCTGCATGCCCTGAACCAGATGGCGGTCCACGGCGATGACGCGGGCAGCCGGCAGCACCGTCTCCCCGGCGACGCGCCGCGCCGGGGCAATGTCGTTCTCCTCGAAGGCCTGGGTCAGGATCACGTCCACCCGATCGCCCGGCCAGATCAGCCCGGCCGCGCCGGTGACGGCATCGACACCGACGGTGACGGCACGCATTCCGGGCGCCAGCACGGCAGCAAGAAAGCCGCTCTCGCCCGGCCGCAGCACGGCATCGAGCCGCAGCACATCGCCCGGCGCGAGGGTCCGGCGCACCATGGCGCCGATCAGTTCGATCCGCGCCTCGGGCGAATCCCGCAGCCCGCCGAGGGGCATGTCGGCGCTCGCGATGTCGCGCGCCGCGAGGTCCTCCGGCTTCAACAGCGTGCCCGCCTGCACGGCACGCTCCGCGACCAGCAGGCTGACCCGCACCGGCGCCGCGGGGGCAGCCGCCATGCTCGGCGGCGGCGGCGGCGGCGCAAGCGCGAGCACGCCCAGCACCGCCATGCCGGCCAGCCCCACGATCACCACGACGATGAGGGCCAGGCGCAGCGCCATGCCTCAACGCCCCGGCGCGATCACGAGGAAGGCCGCACCGGCCGCAATGGCGACGCCGTAAGGCAATGGAGCGCCCCGGCCGATGCGCCACGCCTCGCAGCGCAGCACGCGACGCAGCACGCCCGAGGAACCCTGCAGCGCGCCCCGCCGGGGCAGCACGGCCCGCAACAGCAGGAGCAGCAGGCAGAGCAACCCGCCGGCCAGCGCAACCGCGAGCAGCAGCGCGACCACCTGCCCCGCGGGCACCAGCAGCGCCGCTGCCGCCAGCAGCTTCACGTCGCCGCCACCCATCAGGCCGCGCAGCCAGAGCGCCCCCGCAAGCAACAGCACCGCGCCCGCCGCAAGCAGGCCGAGGGCGAGCATCGGGCCGCCGGACACCGCCTGACGCAGCAGGCCGATCAGCGCGACGGCGGCTATGTGGGCATTCGGGATCCGCCGCACCGCGACATCGTGCAGCGCGGCAAGGGCAAGCCCAGGAAGGGCCAGCCAGGCGATCGCTTCCGGCAGGGAGGATGCAGGGAACGGGACCATTGCAGCGATCATCGCCAGGCCCACGTGAAGGAAGGGTTTATCGCCTCGCGGATGGCAGGCGCGAGGGGAGCGGCGAGCCGTGCCCTCGCCGCCCCGCCGGCGTCAGGTCGGCGCCACGAACTTCGCGGCGATACCGTTCAGCATCGCGTCGAGGTTGCCGCCGAGCAACGTCAGGCCACCGATGATCGCAACCGCGATGAAGGCTGCGATCAGCCCGTATTCCATCGCCGTCACGCCGCGCGTGTCAGCCTTCAGCGCCGAGATCCGCGCCGCAATCGTCCTCACCATGTCCGGGTCTCCGTGGACGCGCGCCGTCCGGCACGCGGGGGGGTTTGGAGGCCATGGCATCCTGCCAGCCAACGGGCGATCCCGGTCCGCCGCAAGGGGTCTCCCGCCACCCGCCGCGGGCACCGAACGGGGCCCTTCTGCACATCTAAGGAAGCGCGGTTTAAGGAAAGGTGAAGTGCGCGAGACTGATCCCGCTGAGCGTGGACCATGCCCTCATCGGCGAGGCTCGGCGGCATGGCGCGCGGAGCTGGGGCGGCTCCCCTTCGCCTTACCTCACGGAGACCGCTTCAGCCTCTTTGCTCCTTGCCAGCATCTTCGCCCGATCAGGCGTTTCCACCCGATCGGGATCTGCCCTGGCGGCGCGGCCCCGCGCGAGACAGGGGCTCCCATGCCGGCTTGGCCGAAGGCTCGGCCGATATCAGGGCAGCGCGGCGAGCCGTTCGCCGAGCAGCGCGAAGAACCCATCGGCGTCGAGCGTCTCGAGCAGCCGCGCATTCGGCGCCTGGCCACTGCGCTCCCAGCGATCCACCACGGTGCGGCCGCGCGTGATTCCGGCGCATTCGACATGCACATGCACGTCGCGATGGGTGAACAGGCCGGGGTCGATCAGCCAGGCGATGGCGCAGGGATCGTGCAGCGGATGGCCGCGATGGGCGAAGCGCCGGGAGGGCGGCACGCCCTCCATGATCCGCGCCGCCGCATCGAGGCATGCGCCGCCGCCCCGCCCCCGCAGCGCGGCGATGCGCGCCGGCGTCACCAGCGCCTGCGCCGTCAGTTCCAGCGTCGCGAGCGTCACCGGCCTGCCGCAGCCCAGCAGCAGCGCCAGGGCCTCGGGGTCGGACCAGGCGTTGAACTCGGCCGAGGGGGTGATGTTCCCCTCCGCCCAGGCGCCGGTCATCAGCACGATCTCCTCGACCCGCGCGACGAGCGCCGGCTCCGTCGCCAGCGCCAGGGCGAGGTTCGTCGCCGGCCCGATGCCGATGAGGGTGACGCGTTCCTCCCGCCGCAGCAGGTCGCGGATCGCATCCGCGGCGACGCCGGGCGTGGCGGGTGGACCCTCCGGCAGCACCACGCCGCCGAGGCCATCGGCGCCATGCACCCGCGTCTCCGCCGTGAAGGCACCCAGCAGCGGCCGGTCCGCGCCCGCCACCACCGGCAGGCCGCTGCGCGCGAGGCCGAGGATCGCGCGCGCATTGGGCAGCGTCTGCTCCAGCCCGACATTGCCGCCGGCCACCGTGACCAGCCGCAGGTCGAGCTCCGGCGAGGCGAGCGCGAGCCACAGCGCCACCGCATCGTCGGTGCCCGGGTCGGTGTCGATCAGGCAGGCGCGGCGGCTCATCCGAGCTCGGTCTCGACCAGGGAGCACCAGAAGGCCGCGCCATGCGCCAGCGCCGCGTCGTTGAAGTCGAAATGCGGGTTGTGGTGGAAGCCCTCGGGATGCGCCGGATCGCCGGTGCCGAGCCAGACGAAGGCGCCGGGCCGCTCAGCGAGGAACTCCGAGAAATCCTCACCCGGTGTCAGCGGCGGGTGGTCGTCCATGGCGTGCGCATCGCCGAGCGCGGCGCGCGCGGCCTGCACCGCGATGGCGGCCTGCTCGGCGCGGTTGATGGTGGGCGAGATGCGGCGGATGTAGCGCGGCTCGGCCTGCACGCGGCAGGTGGCGGCCACCCCGTGCGCCACCGCGGCGAGCCGCGCTTCCAGATGGTCGCGCACCTGCGGCGTGAAGGCACGCGCGGTGCCGCACAGAAACACCTCGGCCGGGATGACGTTGGGTGCGTCCCGCGCGCCGGCGGCCATGTGGCCGACGGACAGGACCGCGGCCTGCAGAGGGTCGATCTCGCGCGCCACGATCATCGGCAGGGCGGCGATGAACTGCGCGGCGGCGAGCGGCGCATCCGTGCCGAGATGCGGCCGCGCGCCATGGATGCCGGCGCCGCGGAAGGCGACTTCCCAGGTGTCGGAGCTTGCCAGTACCGGCCCCTTGGGCACCGCGACCGTTCCGAGCGGCAGGCCCGGCAGGTTGTGCATGCCATACACCGCATCGGCGGGGAAACGGTCGAACAGGCCTTCCTGCACCATGCGTCGCGCGCCGCCGCGGCCTTCCTCGGCCGGCTGGAAGACGAAGCGCACCGTCCCGCCGAAGCGGTCGCGGTTCGCCGCGAGCCAGCGCGCGGCACCGAGCAGCATCGCCGTATGCCCGTCATGGCCGCAGGCGTGCATCTTTCCCTGGGTGGCGCTCGCGTATGCGGCGCCGGTCGCCTCGGGCATCGCCAGCGCATCCATGTCGGCGCGCAGCGCGACGGCGCGGTTGCCGCCTGCCGCGCGCGTGCCCGTCAGGGTGCCGACCACGCCGGTCGTGCCGATGCCTTCCTCGACCGCGATGCCCCAGTCGCGCAGCAGGCTGGCGACGATGCCCGCGGTGCGCGTCTCCTCGAAGCCGAGTTCGGGATGGCGGTGGAAATCGCGCCGCCAGGCGGTCATCTGCGCCGCCAGCGGGGCGAGGTCGTCCGGCGATGGCATGCGGGCCTCCGTTGCTGCGCCGCGGCGAAAATGCCACGTTGACCGCCATCCGACCACAGGCCGACCCATGGAATTCTGGCAGTCATTCGAGCCCGGCAGCGGCACCGAAGGCCCCTTCGCCGATCGCTACCCCGCCGCCATGCCGGATGGCTCGCGACTCGTGCTGCCCTTGCGCGACTACGGCGATGTCGCCGTCACCGGCTTCATCGCCAACCAGGCGTCGATCCCGGTGGCGAAGCGCATCGCCCTGTGGATGGCGGAGGCGGCGCAGCCGTTCGGCGCCGAGGTGGTGGTCGGCGTGCCGACCCTCGGCCAGACCTTCGCGCCGCTGGTGGCCGATGCGCTGGGGCACACGAACTGGGTGGCGCTCGGCTGGTCGCGCAAGCGCTGGTACGAGGAGGCGCTGTCCGTGCCCGCCTCCTCCTCCACCGCGCCCGGCGAGCGCCGGCTGTGGCTCGACCCGCGCTTGCTGGACCGCCTCGCGGGCCGGCGTGTGCTGGTGGTGGACGACGTGATCTCGACCGGGACTTCGGCGCTGGCGGCGCTGGCGCTGCTGGGGCACGTGCAGGTCCGCCCCCTCGCCCTGGTCGTGGCGATGACCCAGGGTGACCGATGGCGCGCCGCCTGGCCGGCCGATGTTCCGCTGCGCGCGGCCTTCGCCACGCCGCTCTTCGCGCGCGTGCCCGGTGGCTGGATGCCGCGGCCGGAGACCGCGCCACTCGATCTCTGCCCGCTGATGTCCCGGAGGGACGCCGCATGAAGCGCCTGTTCGCCGCCGCCGTCGCGGCCGCCATCGCCTTCCCCGCCGCCGCGCAGGACCGCGCGGAACTGCGTATCGGCGTGGAGGCCGGCCCGACCAGCCTCGACCCGCACTATGCCAGCCTGATCACCAACATCGCCTTCGCGCGCCACGTGTTCCAGCCGCTGGCGGAACAGGACCACCGCCAGGCGCTGCGCCCGGCCATCGCCCGGTCCTGGCGGGTGGTGGACGACACCACCTGGGAACTGGAGCTCGATCCCGATGCCCGCTTCTCCGACGGGCGCCCGGTGACGGCGGAGGACGTCGCCTTCACCATCCAGCGCGCGGGGGACGTGCCGAACAGCCCGTCCTCCTTCCGCTACGCGACGCGGCCGGTCGCGGCGGTGGAGTCGGTCGGGCCGCACAGGATCCGGCTGCGGACAAACGGCCCCTTCCCGCTGCTGCTGAACCAGCTCGCGCTGGTGATGATCGTGCCGAAGCAGGAGAACGCGACCACCGCCGCCTTCAACGCCGGCACGGCGACCATCGGCAGCGGACCCTATCGCCTGGTCTCCTGGCAGCCGGGCCAGCCGGTGCGCTACGCGCGCAACGACGCCTTCGCCGGCACGCCGCCCGCCTTCGCGACGGTCGAGTTCCGCCCCATCGCCAATGCCGGCGCGCGCGTCGCCGCCCTGCAGGCCGGCGACGTCGACCTCATCGAGATCGTCCCGCCCGAGCAGTTCGCCCGCTTCAAGGCGGACCAGCGCTTCGCCACGGCGGAAAGCCCCTCCAACCGGCTGATCTTCCTCACGCTCGATTCCGGCCGCGAGGACAGCCCGCATGTCCGTGCGCCCGAAGGCGCGCCCCTGCGCAACCCGCTGCGCGATGCCCGCGTGCGGCGCGCCTTGTCGATCGCCATCAACCGCGAGGCGCTGGTCGCGCGGACCTTGCAGGGGCAGGCGGTCGCGGCGGGGGATCTCGGCCCGGCGGGGTATTTCGGCACCTCGCCCGACCTGACGCCGCCCGCCTTCGACCTCGACGGCGCACGGCGGCTGCTCACCGAGGCCGGCTTTCCGCGCGGCTTCGCCGTGCAGGTCAACGGCCCCAACGACCGCTACGTGAACGACGAGCAGGTGGTGCAGGCGATCGCCCAGTTCTGGACCCGCGCCGGCCTGCAGGCGACGGTCGAGGTCAAGCCGCGCGGCGTCTGGCTGACCGAGGCGGCGCAGCTTCGCTATTCCGTGAACCTCGCGGGTTTCTCGCCCAATCCGGAGGTGCTGGGCATGCTGGAGACCCAGGTGCATTCCTGGGACACGACGCTCGGCCTCGGCACCGCCAACCGCGGGCGGTTCGGCAACCCGGAGATCGACGCGCTGATCCAGCGCGCCCGCACCACCATGGACAATGCCGCGCGCGAGCGCCTGACGCAGGAGGCGACGCGCCGCGCCATCCGCGACGAGACGGCATTGATCCCGCTCTACTTCCAGGTGAACACCTGGGCGATGCGGCGCGGCGTGACCTATGAGGCGCGGACGGACGAGATGACGCTCGCTGCCTCGGCGCGGCGCGCGCCGTGATGCGCGGTGCCGCCCTGGTCGTCTGATCCCGCCCGGCAGGACACGGGCAGGGCAGCGCGCGGCTCCGGACGGCACGCCTGCCCATCTCCGCCGCCGCCTCCGGGTCGCTGCGCCAGGGCGAGGACTCGCCGCTGCAGGTCCGGACCTGCCGACGCCTGCTGGCGCCGGCGCCCATCAGCGGCAGCCATCGCCGCCGGCGCCGCATGAACGGCAAGCGAGGATCGGGCTGCGGCGTTCCCGTCCCTGCTTCCGCAGCCCCCTTTGCGCCGGGCCCCCGGGCATGCACTACTCGGGGGCAGGCTTGCGGGGGAAGAAGATGCCGGACGACGGCGGCGCGACAGACAGGATCATCTATTCGGCGCCCATCGGCGACGAGGTGAAGACCACCACCTGCTACATGTGCGCCTGCCGCTGCGGCATCCGAGTGCACCTCAAGGACGGCCGCGTCCGCTACATCGAGGGCAACCCCGACCACCCGGTGAACAAGGGCGTGCTCTGCGGCAAGGGCAGCGCCGGGATCATGACGCAGTACTCGCCGGCGCGCCTGCAATCGCCGCTGAAGCGCGTCGGGCCGCGCGGCTCGGGCGAATTCGCCGAGATCTCCTGGGACGAGGCGATGGAGATCGCCACCGGCTGGCTGAAGCACGTGCGCGAGACCGATCCGCGCAAACTGGCCTTCTTCACCGGCCGCGACCAGTCGCAGTCCCTGACCGGCTTCTGGGCCGCGCAGTTCGGCACACCCAATTTCGCCGCGCATGGCGGGTTCTGCTCGGTCAACATGGCGGCCGGCGGGCTCTACACCATCGGCGGCAGCTTCTGGGAATTCGGCGAGCCGGACTGGGAGCACGCGAAGTACCTGATGATCTTCGGCGTCGCCGAGGACCATGATTCCAACCCGATCAAGACCGGCCTCGCGGCGCTGAAACAGCGCGGATCGAAGATCGTGTCGGTGAACCCGGTGCGCACCGGCTATTCGGCGGTCGCGGACGAATGGGTGGGCATCCGTCCGGGCACGGACGGGCTGTTCATCATGGCGCTGATCCATGAGCTGATCCGCACCGACCGCGTCGATGGCGAGTTCCTGGTGCGCTACACCAATGCGCCCTGGCTGGTGGTGCGCAATCCGGGCGGGGCGGATGACGGGCTGTTCGCCCGCGATGCGGATGGCAAGCCGCTCGCCTGGGACCGCGCGCGCGGCGCCATCCCGGCCGATGACGTGACGCTGAGCGCCGTGCTGGTGGGCGACTTCACCCTGCCCGATGGGCGGCGGGTGCAGCCGGTGTTCAACCTGATGGCCGAACGCTACCTCGGCGAGGACTACGCGCCGGAGGCGGTTGCCGAACGCTGCGGCTTCTCCGCCGATCGCATCCGGCGCCTGGCGGCCGAGATCGCCGATGTCGCCTTCAACCAGCCGCTGACCTTCGACATTCCCTGGACCGATGTCTGGGGCCGCAGGCACGACAAGATGGTCGGCCGCCCGGTGGCCTTCCATGCGATGCGCGGCATCAGCGCGCATTCCAACGGCATGCACACCTGCCGCGCGCTGCACATCCTGCAGATGCTGCTCGGTGCCGTGGATACGCCGGGCTCGTGGCGCTACAAATCGCCCTTCCCGCGGCCGATCCCGCCGGGCCCGGGGCCGGCCGGCAAGACCTGCGCGCCGAACACGCCGATCGCGGGCAATCTGCTCGCCTTCCCGCACGGGCCGGACGACCTGCTGGTGGATGATGCGGGCAATCCGCTGCGCATCGACCATTCCTTCTCCTGGGAGGCGCCGCTCGGCCTGCACGGGATGATGCACAGCGTCATCGGCCACGCGGAGAAGGGTGACCCGTACAGGATCGACACGCTGTTCATGTTCATGGCGAACATGGCCTGGAACAGCGCCATGAACCCGCTGGAGACGATCCGCTGCCTGACGGCGCAGGACGAGGACGGCGAGTACGTCATCCCGCATGTCATCTACTCGGACGCCTATTTCAGCGAAACCGTCCCCTACGCCGACCTGATCCTGCCCGACACGACCTACCTGGAACGCTGGGACGCGATCTCGATCCTCGACCGTCCGATCGGCTCCTCGCACGGTCCGGGCGACGCGATCCGCCAGCCGGTGGTGAAGCCCGACCGCGACGTGCGGCCCTTCCAGGAGGTGCTGATCGAGCTCGGCGCGCGGCTCGGCCTGCCCGCCTTCGTGAAGGAGGACGGCAGCCCGCGCTTCAAGGACTATCCCGACTACCTCGTGAACCACCAGCGCACGCCCGGCGTCGGGCCGCTGTCCGGCTGGCGTGGCGAGGATGGTTCCAAGAAGGGCGTCGGCGAGCCGAACCAGGACCAGCTTCGCCGCTACATCGAGAATGGCTGCTTCTGGCGCCATCACCTGTCGCCGGAGGAATCCTACTTCAAGCATTCCAACCGGACCTATCTCGAGAACGCCAAGGCCATGGGCATGGTCGGCAAGTCCGACCAGATCGTGATGCAGATCTGGTCCGAGCCCCTGCAGAAGTTCCGTCTCGCCGCGGAGGGCCACGGCACGAAGCAGCCGCCGGAGCACCTGCGGGAGCGCGTGCGCACCTATTGCGACCCGCTGCCCTTCTGGTACGCGCCGCTCGAACAGCAGGCGCACGACACCGAGCCCTTCCCGCTCTCCGCCGTCACGCAGCGGCCGATGGCGATGTACCATTCCTGGGGCTCGATGAACGCCTGGCTGCGGCAGATCCACGGCTCCAACAAGCTCTACATGTCGCGTTCGCGGGCGGAAGCCGAAGGCCTCCTCCAGGACGACTGGGTCTGGGTCGAAAGCCGCAGCGGCCGGGTGAAGGCGCAGCTCTCGCTGATGGAGGGCGTGAACCGCGATACGGTCTGGACCTGGAACGCCATCGGCAAGCGCGCCGGCGCCTGGATGCTGAGCCCCGGCGCGGCCGAGGCGCAGCGCGGCTTCCTGCTCAACCATGTCATCAGCGAGTGGTTGCCGGCGCAGGCCGGCCCGCGCCTCGCCAATGCCGATCCGGTCACCGGCCAGGCCGCCTGGTACGACCTGCGCGTGAAGGTGACGAAATGCGCGCCGGAGGAAGCCGGCGTCACCGACCCCTTCCCGACCGCCCTGGCGCCGCCGCCCAACATGCCGGAACCGCCCGACATGCTCCGCTACAACGTCGGGGAGAAGCGTCCGTGACCTCCCTGCCCGAAGCCAAGCCCGGCGCGAAGAAGCTCGGCCTCGTCATCGACCTCGACACCTGCGTCGGCTGCCAGGCCTGCGCGACCAACTGCAAGGAGTGGAATACCAGCGGCCACATGGCGCCGCTGCCCGACCGCAACCCGTATTCCGCCGGCGCGGAGGGCGTGTGGTTCAACCGCGTCCATTCCTACGAAGCGGGCGAGGGCGAGGACGGCCGCACCGTCCACTTCCCCCGCTCCTGCCTGCATTGCGAGACGCCGGCCTGCGTCACCGTCTGCCCCACCGGCGCCTCCTACAAGCGTGCCGAGGACGGCATCGTGCTGGTCAACACCGACATGTGCATCGGCTGCCAGCTCTGCGCCTGGGCCTGCCCCTATGGCGCGCGCGAATTCGACGACGACCAGGGCGTGATGAAGAAGTGCACGCTCTGCGTCGACCGCATCTACAACGAGACCATCCCGGAAGACCGCCGTGTGCCCGCCTGCGTCTCCACCTGCCCGGCCAATGCGCGGCATTTCGGCGACCTCGGCGACCCGGAGAGCGCGGTCTCGAAGCTGGTGGCGGAGCGCGGCGGCGTCGAGCTGATGCCCGAGCTCGGCTACAAGCCGGTCAACCGCTACCTGCCGCCGCGCCGCGCGCCGAAACCCGATGCCGGCCCGCCGAAGGAGGCCGGCCCCCTCCCCTCCCAGATCACCAACCCGCTGCTGCGCTGGGTGGACAAGGTGCTTTCCCGATGAATCCGGCGCCCTCGATCGTCTTCTTCACTGTTGCCTCGGGGGCGGGCTACGGGCTGCTCTTTTGGCTCGGTATCCTGCGGCCGCTCGGGCTGGTGCCGGGCGGGGCGCTCTTCGGCGCGACGTCCTGCGGACTGGCGCTGGTGCTGGTCATGCTCGGGCTGCTGTCCTCGACCGCGCATCTGGGGCGGCCGGAACGGGCCTGGCGGGCGCTCAGCCAGTGGCGCTCCTCCTGGCTGTCGCGGGAGGGTGTCGCGGCGGTCGCCACCTTCGTGCCGGCCGGGCTGTTCTTCATCGCGATGGTCGGCGGCAATGAGGGCCTGGCAGCGCCGATGGGGCTGCTCTCGGCCGTCGGCGCCACGGTGACGGTCTATTGCACCGGCATGATCTACGCCTCGCTGAAGACGATCCGGCAATGGCACCACCCGCTGGTGACGCCGGGCTACCTGCTGTTCGGCGCCTTCTCCGGCGCCGCGCTGCTCGCCATGCTGGCGGGTTTCTGGGGCGCGGCGGCGGCGCCGGCGGCGATCGCGGCGGTGCTCGGCGCGCTCGCCTTCGCGCTGAAGCGCGCCTACTGGGCGAGCGTGGATGCCGCGCCGCCGATCGCCACCGCGGAAAGCGCCACCGGGCTCGGTTTCATCGGCAAGGTCCGCCCGCTCGACCCGCCGCACACCGAGACGAACTACCTGCTGCGGGAAATGGCCTTCCGCATCGGCCGCGTGCACGCGAAGCGCCTGCGCGGCATCGCGAGCGTGGCCGGCTTCGCCGCGCCGACCGTCCTGCTGCTGCTCACGCTGCTGCTGGGCGGGGTGCCGGCCGGGATGCTGGCCTTCGCCGCTGCCGCCCTGGCGCTGGCCGGCATGCTGGCCGAACGCTGGCTGATGTTCGCCGAGGCCACCCACACGGTCACGCTCTACTACGGGGGCGAAGCGCGCGGCTGACGCCGCGTTGCTTGCTTCCGGCGTCGCCTTCCCGCCAGGATCATCCTCAAAAGATCCAGGGAGGCAGCGCCATGAAGCGCTCGGAGTTCCTGGCGGCGATCGCCGCCACCGCCACGACGGCCACGCTCGGCAGGCCGCGGATCGCCCGCGCCCAGGGCGACGCCGCCGGCATGCTGCGCGCCGGGCTGAAGCTCAGCCCGACCTCGATGGACCCGCATTTCCGCCTGTCCGGTGAACAGAACATCCTGCGCGCCCTGCATGCGCGCCTGGTCGGCATGACGGCGGACGGCAAGCCGGAACCGGGCATTGCCGAATCCTGGCGCCCGGTGAACGACGGCAAGGCCTGGGAATTCAAGGTCCGCGCCGATGCGAAGTTCAGCGACGGCAGCCCGGTCACGGCCGAGGACGTCGCCTTCTCGATCGCCCGCGTGCCGACCATCGAGGGCTCGGCCGGCGCCTACCACATCTTCGTCCGCGCCATCACGCGGGTGGAGGTGAAGGACGCCCGCACCGTGCTGCTGCACACGGCCAGCCCCTATCCCTTCATGGTCGAGGACATGACCGAGGTCGCGGTGCTGTCGAAGTCCCTCGGCCCCAGCCTGCGCACGGCGGATTTCAACAGCCAGGCGGTGAAGGTCTTCTCCGGCCCCTACACGCTGGCCGACTACCGCTTCGGCGAATTCGTCGCCATGCGGCGCAACCCGCACTGGTTCGGCCAGGCGCCCACCTTCGCCGAGGCCAATTTCAAGGTCATCGCCTCCGACGCCAGCCGCATGGCGGCGCTGCTCGCCGGCGACGTGCAGGCGGTGGACGAGGTGGCGATCCAGGACATCGCCCGGCTGCGCCGCGATGCCAACCTGAACGTCACGCAGATCGCCGGCATGCGTGTGATGTACGTCGCCATGGACATGGAGCGCGACGTCACGCCCTTCGTCCGCGATGCCGCCGGCCAGCCGATGACACGCAACCCGCTGAAGGATGCGCGGGTGCGGCTTGCGCTTTCCCTCGCGCTGAACCGCGCCGCGATCGTGGACCGCGTCATGGAAGGGGCGGCGACGGTGGCCTCGAACCTGCTGCCGGTGGGCACGCCGGGCACCTCGGCGGCGCTGGGCGTCACCCCCTTCGACCCGGACCGCGCGCGGCGCCTGCTGGCCGAGGCCGGCTATCCCAACGGTTTCCAGTTGACGATCCACGCCACCAACGACCGCTATCCGAACGACGAGAAGGTGGCGCAGGCCATCGCCCAGTTCTGGACGCGCATCGGCGTGCGGACGGAGGTCGCGACGATGCCCAACGCCGCCTTCTTCCCCGCCGCCGCCCGGCAGACCTTCAGCGTGATGGCGGCGCAGTACGGCGCAGACAATGTCTCCTACGCCTATCGTGCGCTGGTCCACACCTATGACCGCGACCGCGGCCTCGGCACCGCCAACCGCACGCGGCATTCGAGCCCGCGCGCGGATGCGCTCGTGGCGCAAGCGCTCACCGAGATGGACGAGGCGAAGCGCAACGCCCTGCTCGCCCGCGCGGCGGATATTGCGATCGGGGAGGAGGCGATCATCCACATGATCTACCACCCGGCCTATGTCTACGCCGCGCGCAAGCCGCTGTCGGTGACGCCGTACTACAACGGGGCGTTCCTGCCGCAGGCGGTGGGGCGGGGCTGAACGTCTCTGCTGCCCGGGAGGGGGAAGAATGGTCGGGCAGGCGGGATTCGAACCCACGACCCCCAGTCCCCCAGACTGATGCGCTACCAGGCTGCGCTACTGCCCGACCGTGCGCGCCGTGTAGCACCCGGCGCGGCGGGTTTCCACCCCCCGCGATCAACCCGCGAGCGCGTGCAGTTCCCGTGCGATGTCTTCCAGTTCCGCCAGCGCCGCACGCAGCGCCGCGGTTTCCTGCTCCTCGGCGGCCGGCGGCGGATCGCCCAGCGGCAATTCGCCGATCACGGCCTGCGGGCCTTCGTCGGTGCCGTCGCGCAGCAGGCGCTGCACGCCCTTGATCGTATAGCCCTGAGTGTAGAGCAGGTCGCTGATCCGGCGCAGCAGCGCGATGTCCTCGGGCCGGTAGTAGCGCCGCCCGCCGCCGCGCTTGAGCGGCTTGAGCTGGGGGAACTTGGTCTCCCAGAAGCGGAGCACGTGCTGCGGGATATGCAGGTCGTCGGCAACTTCGCTGATCGTGCGGAAGGCGGTCGGCGCCTTGCGCGGCCTGGCGCGACCCTCGCCCTCGGGCAGGTCTTCGCTCATGCCTCGTCCCCGACCGGCTCGTTGTTGATGCGGGCCTTGAGCACCTGCGACGGCCGGAAGGACAGCACCTTCCGCGGCAGGATCGGAACCTCGACGCCGGTCTTCGGATTGCGCCCCACCCGTTGCCCCTTCTGGCGCACCAGGAAGGTGCCGAAGGCGGAGATCTTCACCGGCTCGCCGGCTTCGAGCGCGGCGGAGATGCGCTCCAGCACCGTCTCCAGCAGCGCGGCGCTCTCGTTCCGCGACAGGCCGACACTGGCATAGACCGCTTCGGCCAGTTGCGCGCGCGTCACCGTGTTCATGCCGTGGATGGCCCCGCAACCCCTTGATACGGGGGAAGAAAACCGGGAAGCGGCCGGCGCGTCAACCGAATTGCGGAGCGGCCGCGCGCGGGCCCGCGGCCCGCCCGCCGGCGGGATCAGAACCGCGCGAGCGCGGCGCCCCAGGTCAGCCCGCCGCCGATCGCTTCCATCACCACCAGATCGCCCGCCCCGATGCGGCCGTCGCGCCGCGCCTCGGCGAGCGCGAGCGGGATGGAGGCGGCCGAAGTATTGGCGTGGCGGTCCACCGTGACCACGACGCGCTCGGTCGGCAGGTGCAGCTTGCGGCCCATCGCCTCGATGATGCGCAGGTTGGCCTGGTGCGGCACCAGCCAGCGGACATCCTCGTGGCCGAGGCCGTTGGCCGTCAGCGCCTCGTCCACCACGGCGGCGAGCTTCGTCACGGCGTGGCGGAACACTTCCTTGCCCGCCATGCGCAGCAGGCCCGCCCCGCCGGTCGAGCCGGCACCACCCTCGATCTGCAGGATGTCGCCGAAGCGGCCATCGGAATGCATGTGGCAGGAGAGGATGCCGCGATCGGCGGTGGTGCCCGCGGCCTCCCCCGCGCGCACCAGCACCGCACCGGCGCCGTCGCCGAACAGCACGCAGGTGCCGCGGTCGGTCCAGTCGAGGATGCGCGAATAGACCTCGGTGCCGATCACCAGCACGTTGCGCGCCTGGCCGGTGCGGATGAGCGAGTCGGCGATGCCGAGCGCATAGACGAAGCCGGTGCAGGCGGCCGCGAGGTCGAAGGCGAAGCCCCCGTTCGCGCCGATCTTCGCCTGGATGCGCACCGCCGTCGCCGGGAAGGCGGAATCGGGGGTCGAGGTCGCGACCAGGATGGCGTCGACCTCCGCCGCCCCGACCCCGGCCATCGCCAGCGCCTCGCGCGCTGCCGCAGCGCCCATGTCGGAGGCCGTCTCGCCGGGCGCCGCCATGTGGCGGTAGCGGATGCCGGTGCGTTCGCGGATCCAGGTATCGGATGTGTCGAGCCCGTGCAGCGCCGCGAGCTCGTCGTTGGATAGGCGCCTTTCCGGCAGGTAGCCGCCGCAGCCGGCGATCATCGCGCGCAGGACCATGGGCACTCTCAGCGGGTGGCGGGCGCGAGTCGCGTCCCGGCGGCGGACAGGCGCGAGAGCCCGTCCCGGATGCGTTCGTTGAAGCCGTGCGTCACCATGTCCATGGCCACATCGACGGCGTGGGCGAAGCCCAGCGCGTCGGTCCCGCCATGGGATTTCACGACGACGCCGTTCAACCCAATCAGGATAGCACCATTGTAGCGGCGCGGGTCCATCCACTCGCGCAGCCGGTCGAGCGCCGGCCGCGCCAGCAGATAGCCAAGCCGTGCCGGGACAGAGCTGGTGAAGACCTGCCGAAGCAGATCGCGCATCAGCTTCAGCGCGCCCTCGCCGGTCTTGAGCGCGACATTGCCGGTGAAGCCGTCGGTCACGATCACGTCCGTCGTGCCGGCGGTGATGTCGTGGCCTTCGACGAAGCCGCGGAACTGCGCACCGATATGCGAATCGCGCAGCACCTCGGCGGCGTTGCGCACGCGGTCGTCGCCCTTCAGCTCCTCGGAGCCGACATTGAGCAGGCCGATGGTCGGGTTGGTGAGGCCGAGCACGGCGCGCGCGAAGGCATCGCCCATCACCGCGAATTCGACCAGGTTGCGCGCGTCGCACTGCACATTGGCGCCGAGGTCGAGCAGCACCACGTCGCCGCGCGCCGAAGGACCGATGGCGGCGAGCGCCGGACGGTCGATCTCGGGCAGCGTCTTGATGACGATCTTGGCCAGCGCCATCAGCGCGCCGGTATTGCCGGCGGAGACGACGCCCGCCGCCTCCCCGCCCGCCACCGCGTCGATCGCGACGCGCATGGAGGAGCCGCGTACGCGCAGCGCGGCGGTCGGCTTCAGGTCCCCCGAGATGCGCTCCGGCGCATGGCGCAGGCTGCACACCCGGGCGGCGCGCTTGCGCCGCGCCAGGCCGCCGGCGACCAGCGCCTCGTCGCCGACGAGCAGGAAGCGCGCCTGCGGATGCCGCTCGGCCGCGAGTTCCAGCCCATCGAGCACGACATCGGGTGCCGCGTCTCCGCCCATGGCGTCGATCGCCAGGGCGAAGGGCGGGGTTTCCTGCGCCACCGTCAACGAATCCCGCGCGCGCGCGTCAGCACGGCGCGTCAGCTGCGGATGGTCTGGCCCACGCGCTCGGCCGCAACCACCTCGCGGCCATCGTAATGGCCACAGTGGGAGCAGACATGGTGCGGGCGCTTCAGCTCACCGCAGTTCGAGCACTCCTGGTAGGAAGGAGCGCTGAGCGCCTCATGGCTGCGACGCATGCCGCGGCGGGAAGGCGAAGTCTTCTTCTTCGGAACGGCCATGGCGCCGAGCCTCTTTCATCAATAGTCAGGCAGGATAGCGAGAGGGCGGGGCATTAGCACCCGCCCCCGGCGGGCGCAAGCGCGGGCGGCGCCAAAACGCCGCTATGTCCTGCGCCGCAGCGCCGAAAGCCCGGCGAAGGGTCCGCTGGGCGGCTCCTCCGGCCCTTCCCCCTCGCCCGGCAGGGCGGCCCCCGGGGCGCGCGGGTAGGGATCGAGCGCCAGGGAAAGCTGCTCCGAGATCGCCTCGCCAAGGTCGGCGGTATCGCCCTCGACAGGGATCTCGTCGGGCGCCTCCGGATCGTCGGAGGGTTCCTCCCCCGGGGCGAGGATGCGCAGCGCCACCGGCTCCTCCACCTTCTGGGTCACGGGTTCGAGGGTGACGACGCAGTCCTGCACCACCTCGGCCGCGAGCCGGCCGGAGACGGCCACCGAACCGCCGGGCTCCGGCCGCAACACCAGCACCGCCTCCAGCCGGTTGACGGCCGGGATGCCGAAGCGGCGCGCCAGTGCCGCACATTCGGCGGGGGAGGCCGAAAGCCGCTCCTCCCGTCCCTGCTCCGGCAGACGCGCGAGGGAGACGTGGCGGGAGAATTCAGGCGTCATGGAGAAGCCCCTCCGCTGCCAGGAATGCCGCGCGACCGGCGGCCATCGCGTCGATCCCCTGCCCGGCCAGATGCGCCGCCTGGGCCCGTGCGACGGCGGCGAGGCGGTCCGCCGCGCCGGCCGGCGGCTCGCCCCGCCAGACATTGCGGGCAAGCGCCTCGGCCAGCGCCCCGGCATCCGTCGAGTCGAGCGCCGCCTCGAAGGCCAGGGCGCGACCGTGGAACGCTTCCCAGGCCTGGCGCACCTTCTTGCCGACGGAAAGGTCGCCCACCCCCATCTCCCGCAGGTTGAGGTCCATGTCGGCGAACATCGCGTCGAACACCGCCTGGGCGAGGGCCGGCCCGCGCGCATCCGAATCCGTCCTGAGCCGGCGGATGAGCAGGGCGACATGCAGGCTGACCAGGTCGAAGCGGCCCTCGACCGTGTCCGGAATGCCGAGTGCCGCGAAAAGCGCCGGCGCACGAGCCGCGGCGACGGCCGCGCCGTAGAGCTCGAAGCCGGCCCGTTCGTGCGGCCGGCGGCGGAAAAGGGTCAGGAGGCCCATGGGTTCAGAAGGCTCCGGCCGCCGGCGCGGTTGACCCGGGGGCGGCATGCTGTCTATCGGTTGCCGCGACATGGCCCGCCATCCCCGATCGGTCAACGCACGTCTGGCCCCCCTGGTGCTTCTCGCCCTTCTCGGAGGCTGCGGGTGGATCAGCGATCGCCTCGGTCCCGCGCCGATCGAACGCGGCAATCGCGTCGATCCCGAACGGCTGGGCCAGATCACGCCCGGCGTGCAGAGCCGCAACGACGTCGAGGCGCTGCTGGGCTCGCCCACCGCCAGGGGCACCTTCGACGAGGACAACTGGTACTACATCAGCGCCCGCACGCGGACCCAGCCGGGCCGCTACCTCGAGGTCGAGGACCGGCGCGTCATCGCCATCTCGTTCAACCGGGAGGGCGTGGTCAGCGGCATCCGGGAACTGACCGAAGCGGATGGGCGCAACGTTTCGATGGTTTCCCGCGAGACACCCGTGCCGGGCAACGAGCGGACGCTGCTGCAGGCGCTGTTCGGCAATATCGGCCGGCCCGGTCTGGACCGCGGCCCGGCGCAGAACCCGGCGAGCTTCGCACCCCGGCGGTAGGCGAGGCCGACGAAGGAGAATTGAGGGGGCGCCGCCCCCTCAAGCTCCCCCGGCGGGGGACACGCTCCCCTGCATCCGCGAATACGTGAAGTCATGGTTTCCAAAGGCCTTAAGCCTCTGGCAGGGAGAGTGTGAGAGGGGCAGCGTCCCCTCTCAACCGGTGCCGGGGCATCTGACGGCCGCGCGAAGATCCTCGCCCGCCAGTCGCCAGCGCCTGTGCGACCGGCGCTTCGTTGTCAGAAATGGCTCCAGCCGCCGCGCGCCACGTCCAGCACAGCCCCGGAGGCATCACGGGCCACCACCTCCGTCGGCCCGGCCAGCATGCGGCCGATGCGCCTGACCGGGATCCCCGCCGTGGCGGCCGCGTCGCGCACAGCCGCCGCCGCATCCGGCGCCGCGGTGAAGAGCAACTCGTAGTCGTCCCCACCGGTCAACAGCGCGGGCAGCAGCGCGGCGTCGCGCGCCAGCAGCGCGCGCGCCGCCGGCGAGAGCGGCACCTCCGCCGCCGCGATCTCGGCGCCGCAGCCCGCGGCTCGGCAGAGATGGCCGAGGTCCTGCACCAGCCCGTCCGAGACATCGAGCCCCGCATGCGCCACCGTGGCAATGGCCTGGCCGAGCGCCAGCCGCGGCTGCGGCAGCCGGTAGCGCCGCGCGAGATGCCCTTCGGCATCCGCCGGCACTTCCCCGCGCAGGACACGGAGCCCGAGCAGCCCGTCGCCGATGGTACCGGAAACCCAGATGTCGTCCCCCGCCCGCGCGCCCACGCGCCGCAGCACCGCGTCCGGCGCCACGGTGCCGAGGATGGTGAGCGACAGGCAGGTCGGCCCCGGCGTGACCGCCGTGTCGCCCCCCAGCACCGTGACGCCGAATGCGTCCTGGTCCTCCGCGAGCCCCTGGGCGAAGCCGGCGATCCACGAATCCGCGATGCCGCGACTGAAGGCGGTGGTCATCAGGTAGCCCAGCGGCACCGCCCCCATCGCCGCCATGTCCGAGAGGTTCACCCGCAGGAGCTTGCGGCCGACCGTTTCGGGCGGGTCGTCGGGCAGGTAGTGGACGCCCTCGACCATCGCATCGGCCGCGATCACCAGGCGTCGACCTGGCGGCAGGTCGAGCACGGCCGCATCGTCGAGAAGGTCCAGGGCCCCTGCCCCGGCCAGCGGCCGGAAATGCCGGGCGATCAGTGCGAACTCCGCCGGCAGGCTCACCGCGCCGCCCCGAACTCCGCCGGACGCAGCGCATGGGCCATGGCGTCGAGCACACCATTGGCGAAGCGTGAGGTCTCCTCGTCGAGAAAGCCACGCGCGATGTCGAGGTATTCGTTGATCACCACGCGTGCCGGCGGCTCACCGCCCTGCAGCAGCTCCGCCGCCGCCGCGCGCAGCAGCGCGCGCAGCACCGGGTCGAGACGGTCGAGCGTCCAGTCCTTCTGCAGATGGGCGCGGATCTCCGCATCCGCCTGCTCCGACCGCATCGCCGCGGCGCGCAGGATGGCCTCGAAGAGCGGCACATGGGCGAGCGGGACGCGGCCTTCCTCGAAGGCCTCCGCCCCCTCCCCCGCGCCGATGCGGTGGCGGATGAACTGATGCGCGACGGCCTCGGCGCTCTCGCCGGTCTGTTCGCTCTGGAACAGGGCCTGGACCGCGGCGACGCGGGCGCCGGTGCGCGGCCGGCCCGGCGGCTTCGGGCGCTGGCTCATCCGGCCACGCCCCAGCGGCGGGCGAGCGCGATCTGTCCGAGCACCGCGTGCGCCGCCTCCGCGCCCTTGTTCATGCGGTCGTTGCGCGAACGCGCCTCCGCCTGGGCAATCGAATCCACCGTCAGCAGACCGAAGCCGATCGCTGCCGCGCTGCGCGTCGCGACATCCATCACGCCCTGGCAGATCGCCTCGCAGATGAAGGTGTAGTGATCGGTCTCGCCCTTCACGACGCAGCCGAGCAGCAGGAAGCCATCCCAGCGCCGCGGCGACTTCAGCGCCATGGCGAGCGCGGCGGGCAGTTCGTAGCCGCCAGCCACCTCCGCCACCTCGACGGCGGCATGGACGTCGGCGAAGACGCGCTCGGCGCCGCGCAACATCCCTTCCACCACGTCGCGGTAGTAGGGGGCCTGGATCGCAAGGATATGGGGTGCGGGGCCGGGCAGGCTGGCGGCGCCGCGCTCCGGGGAATCGAGAGTGCTCAAGGCGTGCTGTCCGTGGGAATGGGCCGGGACTCGACAACCTCGATCCCGTAGCCCTCGAGGCCGACGATCGGCCGCGGATGGTTGGAAAGGCGAATCATGCGCGACACGCCGAGATCGGCGAGGATCTGCGCGCCGATCCCGTAGTCGCGCAGTTCGGGCGCGGTGGCGCGGCCGCCACCGCGGCGAAGCTGGTCGGAAAGGCCGTTGGCGCGGCCATCCCGCAGCAGGACGACGACGCCGCGCCCTTCCTCGGCGATCATGCGCATCGCACCATGCAGATCGCCGATGCCGCGGCCGGCGACGATGTCGTTCAGCAGCGACGCGGCGTGCATGCGCACGAACACCGGCCCGCCGGTGGAGACATCGCCCTTGACCAGGGCCAGGTGCTCGCCCGGCGTCACGGCGCTGGAATAGACCACGGCGCGCCATTCGCCGCCGATCGCCTGGTGCAGCATCGTTTCCTCGACGCGGTGCACGAGGCGCTCGGTCCGGCGGCGATGGGCAATGAGGTCGGCGATGGTGCCGAGCTTGAGGCCGTGGTGCTGCGCGAAGGCGACCAGGTCCGGCATGCGCGCCATGGTGCCGTCGTCGTTCATGATCTCGCAGATCACGCCGGACGGGTTGAGGCCCGCGAGGCGCGCGAAATCGACCGCCGCCTCGGTGTGGCCGGCGCGGACAAGCACGCCGCCTTCGCGCGCGACGAGCGGGAAGACATGGCCGGGCGTGACGATGTGCTCGCGCCCCAGTTCCGGGTTGATCGCCACCGCCACGGTGCGCGCGCGATCGGCCGCGGAGATGCCGGTCGTGACCCCCTCCCGCGCCTCGATCGAGACGGTGAAGGCGGTCTGGTGCCGCGTGCTGTTGGACTGCGCCATCAGCGGCAGGCCGAGCTGCTCCACCCGGTGCTGCGTCATGGACAGGCAGATCAGCCCGCGGGCGTAGCGCGCCATGAAGTTGATGGCGTCCGGCGTCGCGAACTGCGCGGGGATGACGAGGTCGCCCTCGTTCTCGCGGTCCTCGTCATCCACCAGGATGAACATGCGGCCGCGCCGCGCTTCCTCGAGCAGTTCCTCGGTCGGGGAGATGAAATCCGCAAAGGACGTGCGGACCGGTGCGCTTTCCGTCATCGCGCTCATCGCTGGTACTCCCGCAGCCGCGCGACGTAGCGCGCCATCATGTCCACTTCGATGTTCACCTTGTCGCCGGGCTGCAGCGTGCCGAAGGTGGTCACGGAAGCCGTATGGGGGATGATGTTGACCCCGAACACCTCCCCGTCAACCTCGTTCACGGTGAGCGAGACGCCGTCGATGGCGACCGACCCCTTGGGCGCGATGTAGGGCGCGACCGCGGCCGGTGCACGGAAGCGCCAGCGCACCGAGGCGTTTTCCGGCGTCGCCGACACCACCTCCGCCACGCCGTCGACATGGCCGGCGACGAGATGCCCGCCGAGTTCGTCGCCCATGCGCAGCGCCCGTTCGAGGTTGATCCGCGTGCCCGGCTTCCAGCGCCCGACCGTGGTCTTGGCCACCGTCTCGGCGGAGCAATCGACGGAGAAGGCATCCGCCGCAAGGTGCACCACCGTCAGGCAGACGCCCGAGCAGGCGATGGAGGCGCCGAGCGCCGCCGGCACGGGCTCCGTCAGGAAGGCGGGCGCCGTGCCAATGACCAGGCGCAGGTCGTGCCCGCCGCCGATCGGCTGCACCTCCCGCACCGTGCCGAGCGCCGTCACGATCCCGGTGAACATGGGGGCACCTCCGCGATGCATTCGAATTCGGTGAGCAGGTCGGCGCCGAGGGGCCGAACGGCAACCCGGCGAAACCTTGGCATGGCCGCGAGCGCGGCCAGGCGCAAGCCCTCGACCGCCGGATGACCCTCCCCGCCCATCACGCCGGGTGCGTGGAACCAGGCCAGGCGGTCCACCAGCCGCGCCCGCAACAGGCCGGCGGCGACTCCGGCTCCGCCCTCGGCCAGGATGCGCGTGACCCCCCGCCGGGCCAAGGCCCCGAGCAGCGCCCGCAGGTCGAGCCCTGTCTCGGCGGCGGGTGCGGTCAGCACCTCGACCCCCGCGGCGATGTAGGGCGCGAGCGCGGCCGGCGGGTGCCCCGGCACGGTGACGATACAGGTCGGCGCGACGCGCGCAGTCTGTACCAGCCGGGCCGTGACGGGCGTGCGCAGCCGTGCATCGGCGACGACGCGCAGCACCGGCACGCGCTCCATGCCCGGGATGCGGCAGGTCAGATCCGGGTCATCCGCCAGCACGGTGCCCGAGCCGACCAGCACCGCATCATGGCGGGCGCGCAGGGCATGGGCCTCCCGCCGGGCCTCGGCGCCGGTGATCCAGCGGCTCTCGCCGGTGGCGGTGGCGATACGGCCGTCCAGGGTGGTGGCAAGCTTCAGCGTCGCCACCGGCAGCCCGGCCTCGATGCGGCGGAAGAAGCCAGCGTTCAGCGCGCGGGCCTCCGCTTCCAGAAGCCCCTCCTCCACCAGGATGCCGGCAGCGCGCAGCATGGCGAGGCCGCGCCCGTTCACCCGGGGGTCGGGGTCCCGCATCGCCATGACCACGCGTGCGACGCCGGCCTGGGTAAGCGCATCGCAGCAGGGCGGCGTGCGGCCATGGTGGGAGCAGGGTTCGAGGGTGACATAGGCCGTCGCCCCCCGGGCAAGGCGACCGGCGCGGCGCAAGGCCTCGGTTTCGGCATGCGGGCGACCGCCGGGCTGGGTCCAGCCGCGGCCGACCACCTGGCCGTTGCGCACCAGCACGCAGCCGACGGCCGGGTTGGGCCACGCGTTGCCGAGCCCCCGCCGGGCCAGCGCCAGGGCGGCGCGCATATGGGCGATGTCGTCCATGGTCCGGCCCGATGTGGGGGCGCAGCCGCCGGGCCGCTATTCCTTCTTCCCGAGTTCCCCGAGGAAGGCCTGGAAGTCCTTCGCCTCCCCGAAGTTCCGGTAGACGCTGGCGAAGCGGACATAGGCGACCTGGTCCAGCTCCTTCAGCGATTCCATCACGATTTCGCCGATCTTGCGGGAGGGGATCTCGGTCTCGCCCTCCGTCTCCAGCCGGCGCTGGATGGAGTTCACCAGCCGTTCGATCCTGTCCTCGTCCACCGGGCGCTTGCGCAGCGCCACGCGGATCGACCGTGCCAGCTTCTCCCGGTCGAAGGGCACCCGTCGGCCGTCGGTCTTGAGGACCGTTATCTCGCGCAGCTGCACCCGCTCGAAGGTGGTGAAGCGTGCCCCACAGGAGGCGCAGGCGCGCCGGCGCCGGATCGCCGCCGCGTCCTCGGCCGGGCGGCTGTCCTTCACCTGCGTGTCCTCGGCGCCGCAGAATGGGCACTTCATGCGCCGGGCCTCAGGCGGGGTAGACGGGGAAGCGGCGGCAGAGCTCGAGCACCTTGGCCTTCACCGCGGCTTCCACCGCGGCGTTGCCGGCGTCGGAATTGGCGGCGACGGCGCCATCCAGCACCTCCCCGATCAGGCGGCCGACCTGACGGAACTCCTCGGTGCCGAAGCCTCGCGTCGTGCCAGCCGGCGTGCCGAGACGGACGCCCGAGGTCACCATCGGCTTCTCGGGGTCGAAGGGGATGGCGTTCTTGTTGCAGGTCAGGTGGGCGCGGTTCATCGCCGCCTCGGCCACCTTGCCGGTCAGCTTCTTGGGCCGCAGGTCCACCAGCAGGAGGTGGTTGTCGGTGCCGCCGGTGACGAGGTCGAGGCCCTGGGCCTTCAGCTCCTCGGCCAGCGCCTTGGCATTGGCGACCACGCCGGCGGCATAGGCGCGGAAGTCGGGGCGCAGGGCCTCCCCGAAGGCCACCGCCTTGGCGGCGATGACGTGCATCAACGGGCCGCCCTGCAGCCCCGGGAAGACCGCGGAGTTGATCTTCTTCGCCAGCGCCTCGTCATTGGTCAGGATCATGCCGCCGCGCGGGCCGCGCAGCGTCTTGTGGGTCGTGGTCGTCACCACATGGGCGTGGGGGACGGGCGAGTCATGCGCGCCGCCCGCCACCAGCCCGGCGAAATGGGCCATATCCACCATGAACCAGGCGCCGACCTCGTCGGCGATCTGCCGGAACCGGGCGAAATCCCAGGCGCGGGCATAGGCCGAGCCGCCGGCGACGATCACCTTCGGCTTCGATTCGCGGGCGATGCGCGCGACCTCGTCCATGTCGATGCGCTGGTCCTCGCGCCGCACCGTATACGGGGCGACCTTGAACCACTTGCCCGACTGGTTGGCCGGCGAGCCGTGCGTCAGGTGCCCGCCCGCGGCGAGGTCGAGACCCATGAAGGTGTCGCCCGGCTGCATGAGCGTGAAGAACACCGCCTGGTTGGCCTGGGCGCCCGAATGGGGCTGCACGTTGGCGAAGCCGCAGCCGAACAGCTTGGTCGCGCGTTCGATCGCCAGACGCTCGGCGATGTCGACCGCCTCGCAGCCGCCGTAGTAGCGGCGGCCGGGGTAGCCCTCGGCGTATTTGTTCGTGAGGACCGAGCCCTGGGCCTCGAGCACCGCGCGGGAGACGATGTTCTCCGAGGCGATGAGCTCGATGCCGTCCTGCTGGCGGGTCAATTCCTCGGCGACAGCGGCCGCGATATCGGGGTCGGCCGCGGAAAGGCCGGCGCGGAAGAAGGTCTCGGCGGGGGCGGCGCCGGCGGCAGGGCCATCCGGAGCGCGGAGGGGGGCGGGGGTGGGGCGCGTCATGCGCCCGGTTTTGCGCCCGGGGGGTCGAGCTTGGCAAGGCGGCGGTCGTGGCGACCGCCCTCATAGGGGGTAGAGAGGAAGACGCGCAGCGCATCGAGGGCGGTTTCGGCGCCAATGGTCCGCGCGCCGAAGCAGGCCACGTTGGCGTTGTTGTGCGCACGCGTCAGGCGGGCTTCCGTGCTGTCATGCAGGACGGCGGCGCGGATGCCCGGGTGACGGTTGGCGGCAATCGCCATGCCGATGCCGGTGCCGCAAACGAGGATGCCGAGGGGGGCTTGCCCGGAGACGACAGCTTCGGCCACTTTGGCAGCGAAGTCGGGGTAGTCGACGGACTCGGTGCCGTGGGTACCGAGATCGGAGACGGTGTGGCCTTCCGCCTCCAGGGCCGCCTTGAGTGCGAGCTTGAGGGGGAGGCCGGCATGGTCGGAGGCCAAGGGGAGCGCCATTGCTGAATATCCAGAGAAGTTTATCGCCATATTAGCGATTCTTGCTGTCACGCAAGATTTTCACCATAAGTACGCAATCGACGTCAAGAGAAGAGAAAATGCCCGTGGATGGCGCTCAGGTCGCAATTTTCAGGGATATTGCCTGCAAGCCATTCAATGACCCTTATAATACTGCAATCCGAGGCGGACCAGACTTTCCAAGTACGGCACCGGATTTTGTTTTCAATCGCCGTGGACGAGATTTATATAAGCCAAAAGAATCAAACCGCAACGACCTCGCCCTCGCAAGCGCAAGCATCGCTGTGAAAAAAGCAATCTACGGAGGCCCTCTAAATCACCATTTTGGTCACTTCATGGCCGAATCGACGCATCGGCTTTGGTACGCCATCAGCGAAGATCTGGAATCCCCGGTTCTTTTTTTTGCAATTCGCAATCATATCCGCGACCTCCAGATCTGGGCATCGGAGTTTTTTCAATTATGGGGGCTGAGGAATCGCATCAGGATCGTGACGTCCCCAACATTGGTCAATGAGCTTATCGTGCCGGAACCCGGAAAGATCCTGGGTGAGCCCAACAAGCCATGGTACCTGTCCTGGCTGAACGAAAAATGCCCCGTCAAGATTTCAGATCGAGCAGATCTTCCTTCTCACCTTGCCGTCACCAGAGGCCACATGAAGACGGGACGTTTCATTGGCGAGCAGCAGGTCGAAGGAATTCTTTCCAAGAACGGATACTTCATATTTCGACCGGAAAAGCATTCCATTGAGGATCAGATCCGCCACTACACAAGCGCCGAAAGGATAATTTTTACCGAAGGAAGTGCCTTTCACGCCCTGGAAACAATCCCTCGCGTGAAAGCTGACATTTGTATAATTTCTCGTCGGTATTTTGGGCATAGACTCGCATCTCATTCTCTTCAGGAAAAATGTAATTCACTTACTATTTTCCAGGATATTGTCTCCTTGCCGCCCGTCGGTCGCGACGGCAAATTTCTTGCCGCAGCCTGGATTGACCCGAATTCCGTCGTCAGTTTCCTTAAGGAATACGGCTTTCTGAGTAAAGAATGCTGCTTCCAAAATTACATAACAAATGACTACAATCTAGATGACATCATCATGAAGGATTTTCTCGATTTTGTTCAAGAAAGACTCCGAACACAGCACATCGATTTTTCTATTGATATCCCCCTCCGCCTGCTTGCAGAGGGCATATCTGTTCATGAGAACAAGTTCTCGAACCACTCAGCATCTCTTCAATCGGCAAGAAGGGCCTTGGGTCGCATCACGGCTCAGAAGAATGAAAACGCCGACATGCCTGATCGTGTAACGTAAACATGGTGCCAGGTGCCTGAACCCTGAGGAGACCTCTGCGAAACGCCTTGGTGAGTGGATGATGGGGTGATTCGCTGAGCCTCGTGAAGGCTGAGGCGAGGCATCGATGGGTCAGCGAC
>NZ_JAAEDL010000006.1 GCF_018129005.1 Neoroseomonas eburnea | reverse complement strand
GGTCGCGGCCGCAGGGGCGGCTGCCCGCCCCTCGGCCGCCTCGTCGAGCGCGGTGATCAGCGGCGCATCCTCGCCCGTGGGCTCGGACCCCGTCGCTTCCAGCCCCGCGACGATCGCCTTGATGCGGTCCAGCGCGGCGAGGATCACGGTGATGCCCGCAGGCGTCACCGGCAGCGTGCCGTCCCGGTAGCGGCCGAGCACGTTCTCCGCCGCGTGGGCCACCGCCTCCAGCCGCGACAGGCCGAGGAAGCCGCAGGTGCCCTTGATGGTGTGGACCAGCCGGAAGACCTCGGACAGGGTCGGATGGTCGTCCGGCGTGCGTTCCAGCCGCACCAGGGCGGAATCGAGGGCCGTCAGGCCCTCATGCGTCTCGGTCAGGAAGTCCGCCAGTAGATCGTCCATCGCCAGCCCCACGCGGTGCGGGGCAGAGGATGCGGCGGCGGCGGCGAAGAATCCGTAAAGCGGCTTGCGGCTCTCAGTGCGGCAGGGTCAGCACCAGCGGACCGGCACCCTCGCCCGGCGGCAAGGCGAGGCCGAGGCGCACGCCGGCCGGGCGTGCGGCGGCGGCAAGCCAGAGCGGCAGCACTTCCCGCCCGGTCGGTTCCCCGGCCGGCGGCGCGCCGGCAACGGCGCGGACCAGCGCGGCAGGCCAGGCGGCGCGCGGGCCGTCGGGCAGCACCACCACCTCGCGCGTCCAGTCGCCGGCCAGGCGCACCATGCCGCCGCGGGGCAGCGCCTCGCCGCCCACCAGCATGGCGGCGAGCAGCACCGGCACCGTCTCCTCCGTCACCATCCATCCGTGGTCGAGGGCTTGCGCATCCGCCGCGGCACGGCCACCGGCGAGCTGGCCCTCGAGCAGACCGAGCAGGGTGCCAAGCGTCGCCTCCCCCTGTCCGCCGAGCAGCGCGCGCCACAACAGCAGGCGCCGGCGCAGCACGGTCGCCGCCTCCAGCGCGATATCCGCCGCCTCCCCGCCGGCGCCGCCGAGCAGTTCGAGGGCATTGCCCACCGTGCCGGCGACGCCGCCGAGGTCGTGGCACATGCGAAGACCGACAAGCCGCGCCAGGCGGAGTTCGGACAGCGGCGAATCGGAAGGCATCGACCTGGGCATCCCTTGCGTCATGGCCGCAGACGGTATCCTCTGGGTGACTTCCACCACCTTAGCGCCAGACACGTGACCTCCCCCATCGAACCAAGCATGCGCGTGCGCCATCCGGCGCGGCCCGATTGGGGGATCGGCCAGGTCCAGTCCGTGGTGGGCGATCGCATCACTGTCAATTTCGAGCATGCTGGCAAGGTGCTGATCAACGCCACCGTCGTCACTCTCGACATCGTGGAGGATGATCGCCGGTGAGCGGCATCCTCGCGTCGGCGCCCGCCGTGCTGGCGGACTGGCGCCTGCTGGCGGCCGTCCTCGCCACCGTCGTCGCCGGCCTGATGCGCGGCTATTCCGGCTTCGGCACGGCGGTGATCCTGGCGCCGGTCTATTCGCTGCTCTGGGGGCCGCGCGCCGGCGTGCCGGTGATGCTGCTGATGGAGTTGCTGGTTTCCCTCCAGCTCCTGCCGGGCGCGCTGAAGGATGCCGACCGGCGGGTGGTCCTGCCGCTGGGCGGCGCGGCGGCGGTGGCGACACCCTTCGGCGCCTGGATCCTGCTGACCGCGGACGGGGATCTGCTGCGCCGGTTCATCGGCGGCTTCGTGCTGGTGTTCGGCCTGCTGCTGATGACGGGCTGGCGCTACCACGGGTCGCGGCCACTGCCGCTCAACCTGGCCGTCGGAACCATGGCAGGGCTGCTCAAGGGCTCGACGGGCATGAGCGGCCCGCCCGTCATCCTGTACCTGCTGGCGGGTCTCGAGGACGCGAAGCGGCACCGCGCCAACCTGATCATGTTCTTCTCGACCATCGCCATCATCTCGGTGGTCCCGCCCTTTCTCGGCGGGCTGGTGGACGGCGCGGTCTGGGTGCGGCTCGCGGTGCTGCTGCCGGTCATGGCGGCCTCGGTGCCGATCGGCGCGCGGCTGTTCCATGTCGTGCCGGAGAAGCTCTACCGCCCCTTCGCCATGGGGGTGCTGATGGCGGCGGGCGGGCTGGCATTGTTAGGATAACGCAATTGTTTCGTATTCGCTCCGGAAGAGCGTAGCCTCCTCCCCCGCGGCCGGCGCTCGGCCGGCCGCAGCAAGGGAGGACGTCATGCCGCACTACATGTTGCAATGGTCCTTCACCCCGGCCCAGGCCAAGGCGATGACCGAGAACCCGCAGGACCGCGAGGGCCCGGCGCGCCAGGTGATCGAGGGCTTCGGCGGCCGGCTGGTCTGCTACTTCTTCATGCTCGGCGAGCGGGACGGCGTCGCGATCGTCGAGTTTCCCGACAATGAGAGCGCCGTCGCCTGCAGCATGCGCGTCGGCTCGAGCGGTGCCTTCGCCGCCTTCGAGACCCATGCGCTGCTGACCTCGGCCGAGGCCCAGCGGGCCATGCAGAAGGTGAAATCGGCGGGGGTCGCCTACCGCCCGCCTTCCGGCTGACGCCGCCCGGGGCCCCGAGGGCGACGCAGGAAGCCCGGCGCCGCCACCGGGGCACCGAATGGGGCTTGCAGCCCCCGCCCCTCCGGCCCCAAATCCCTGACCATGCAGGCACTTGATCCCCCGCCGGCCGGGCTGACCGACCCCTTCGGACGGGCCGTGACCTATCTCCGGGTCTCCGTCACGGATCGTTGCGACCTCCGCTGCGTCTACTGCATGGCGGAGGACATGACCTTCCTGCCGAAGAAGGACATCCTGACGCTCGAGGAGATCGACCGCCTCTGCGGCGCCTTCATCGCGCTCGGCACCGACAAGATCCGGCTGACCGGCGGGGAGCCGTTGGTGCGCAAGGGGGTGATGACGCTGGTGCAGGCGCTCGGCGCGCGAATCGGCGCGGGCGGGCTGCGGGAGCTGACCGTCACCACCAACGGCACGCAGCTCACGAAGATGGCCGGCGACCTGTACGCGGCGGGGGTGCGGCGCATCAACGTCTCGCTCGACACGCTGGACCCGGCGGTCTTCGCGGCGGTGACGCGCTGGGGCAGGATCGAGCAGACGCTCGACGGCATCTTCGCCGCCAAGGCGGCCGGCCTCGCCATCAAGATCAACGCCGTCGCGCTGAAGGGGGTGAACGAGCAGGAGTTCGACCGCATGGTCGCCTGGTGCGGCGAACACGGCTTCGACCTCTGCCTGATCGAGACCATGCCGATGGGCGATATCTCCGGCGACCGCACCGAACAGTACCTGCCGCTCTCCCTCGTGCGGTCCCGGCTGCGGCAGACCTGGACGCTGGAGGAAACCGACTACCGCACCGGCGGCCCCGCCCGCTACGTGACGGTGAAGGAGACCGGCCGGCGCATCGGCTTCATCACGCCGATGACCCACAATTTCTGCGAGAGCTGCAACCGCGTGCGGCTGACCTGCACGGGCACGCTGTTCATGTGCCTCGGCCAGGACGATGCGGCCGAGTTCCGTGACAAGCTGCGCGACCCGTCGGTCGACGACGCGGCGCTGGCGCAGGCCATCCGCGACGCCATCGCGCGCAAGCCGAAGGGGCATGACTTCGTGATCGACCGCCGCCACAACCGCCCGGCCGTCGCCCGGCACATGAGCATGACCGGTGGCTGAGGTTCTGCAGGGCCTGGTCGACAAGCTCACCATCCCCGGCCTGCCCGGCTGGGTGGCGCTGGTGCTGCTGGTCGCGATCGCCGTTTCCGTCCTCGCCTTCCTGGCGATGCCCTTCTCGGTCTTCGGCGTGAAGTCGCGGCTGGAGGCGGTGGAAGCCGAACTCGCCGACCTGCGGACCGAGATCCGCGCCCTGATCCGCCAGCCCGGCTCCGCCTTGCCGCCGCGCGCAGCGGTCGATGACGACTGGGTCGCCCCGCCGCCGCGCGGCGGCTATCGCGCGCCGGAGGTCGAACCCCGGCTGACGCCCCCCGTGCCGCCGCCCGCGGCGCGGCCGGCGCGCGCGGCGCGGTCCGAGCCGCGCCTCGACTGGCCGGGGACCAAGGGAGGCTGACGCCTCGTTTCGGATAAGGCATTTTTTGGAGGCACCTGCGCCGAGCGCGGCCATAGGCAGGGAGGCACGCCGCTGATCCCGATCCCGTTCCCATCGAACAACGTGCCGCTCGGGCTCGACTGGCTCGCCTGGTGCCCTCGGGTCCATGGGCTGCAGCCGAACGACGCCACGCAGCCGGTGGTGGAGCTGATCACCCTCGGCGACCCGAATGCCGGGCCAACCGCGATCGGCTGGCTCTATGCAGTGGTGAGCCCGCAACATCTCGGACGAGGCACGGCTACGACCCAGGCCACGCGCGACTACGCGCGAAGCATCGGCCGGAACGACGACGATGCCGGCCACGTCGTCGGCGGCAACCAGGGCGGCCTCGGCCATGTCTGGTGGAACATCTTCCCGCAGAGCCCGAACATCAACCGCGGCACCTACGCCCAGAACGTGGAGCGGCTGATCAATTCCCTCGTCGCCACCCAGGGCGCGGCGCATCTCTGGTTCCGTTTCAGCTTCGGCAACGCGCTGCACCCGCTGCGCGCGACCCAGGTGAACTTCTTCGTCCTCGGCGGACAGGGCCAGGGCGATTTCTACAACGACGAGGTGCCCAACCCCTGAGATCGGGCGCGTGCCCCCTTGCCCGCCACCCCGGTTGCGCGGATTGATGGGCGCGTCGGGATGCAGGAGGCAGCCTTGCGCGTCAGCGTGATCCAGATGAACCAGGGCAGCGACAAGGCAGCCAATCTCGACCACGCGCAGCGCCTGATCGAGGCCGCCATCGCCGCGGACCGCCCCGGCCTGGTGAGCCTGCCCGAGACCTGGACCAATCTCGGCGGCGGCCGCGATTCGCGCCGCGCCGCGGCGGAAATCCTGCCAGCGCCAGGCGGCACCGGCGGTCCGGCCTACGAGATGCTGCGCGGCCTCGCGCGCACCCATGGCATCACCGTCCATGGCGGATCGATCATCGAGGACGGCGGCGAGAAGCTGTTCAACACGACGCTCGTCTTCGGGCCCGACGGTGCGGAAATCGCGCGATACCGCAAGATCCACCTGTTCGACATCACCGCCCCGGACGGCACCGGCTATCGCGAGAGCGCGCTCTACGGCGGCGGCACCGACCTCGCGCTGTTCGAGGCCGGCGGCATCCGCTTCGGCTGCACCATCTGCTACGACATGCGCTTCCCGGAACTCTACGTCGCGCTGCGGCGGATGGGCGCGGAGGCGATCCTGGTGCCCTCCAACTTCACCCTGCAGACCGGCAAGGACCATTGGGAGGTCCTGCTGCGCGCACGCGCCATCGACAGCCAGTGCTGGATCCTCGCCGCCGCCTCCTACGGCACCTATGAGGAGCGCGGCGCGACGCGCAGCGTCTACGGCCATTCCCTGGTCGCCGACCCCTGGGGCCATGTCGTCGCCAAGTGCAGCGACGGCACCGGCTGGGCGACGGCCCGCATCGACCCGAAGGTGACGGCCCGGGTGCGCGCGGGGATGCCGCTGCTCGAACACCGCGACGCCGCGCGCGCCTGGGTCGCGAAGGCCGCCACGTGAGCGCTGCCCCGCGCCTCGCGATCCTCGCGGCGCAGAACGAGGCGGCGCGCGTGGCGCAGGAGGCGCTCGCGGCACGGTACGGCGCCGCTCCGCCGGAGAAGGCCGATGTCGTCGTCGCGCTCGGCGGCGACGGCTTCATGCTCGAGACGCTGCACCGCTTCCTCGGCCGCGGCGTCCCGGTCTATGGCATGAACCGCGGCTCGGTCGGCTTCCTGATGAACGACTACCGGGAGGAGGACCTGCCCGCGCGCATCGCCGCCGCACAGGCCGCGACGCTGCATCCCCTGCGCATGCGGGCGCTCGCGAACGGGCAGGAACCGGTCGAGGCGCTGGCCATCAACGAGGTTTCCCTGCTGCGCGAAAGCCGCCAGGCGGCGAAGATCCGCATCCTGGTGGATGGCAAGGAACGCCTGGCGGAGCTGATCTGCGACGGCATCCTGATCAGCACGCCGGCCGGCAGCACCGCCTACAACCTCTCGGCGCACGGGCCGATCGTGCCGCTCGGCGCCAACCTGCTGCCGCTGACGCCGATCTCCGCCTTCCGCCCGCGGCGCTGGCGCGGCGCGCTGCTGCCGGCGGATGTCGAGGTGGTGTTCGACATCCTGGAACGCGACAAGCGCCCCGTCGCCGCCGTCGCCGACTACACGGAGGTGCGCGACGTGCGCCGGGTCGAGGTGCGGGAAGCGCGCGACGTCTGCCTGACGCTGCTCTTCGACCCCGACCACGGGTTGTCGGAACGCATCATCGCGGAACAGTTCACGGTGTGATGCCGCCGAGCCTTGTCGATGACGTCGTCATCGGGAGGGCGAACGGCATCGCGCGCAGGGTTGGTGTGGCCGCTGCGCGCCAGACCAGGATCCGCACGCCGGATCAGCCGACAGGCTGGCCGGCATGAGCGGCCGCGCCGGGATTCCCGGCGGCACCCTGTTCCGGGGCACCGCCGCGACGCAGCGCATCGGCTGGAGCATGCTCCACATGCCCTTCCCGCTGACGTGGCGCCGATCGAGACCGAACCCGGCTGGCCCCGCCTGCCGCTCAACGGGGCCTCTCCTGCAGGCCTGCTCACGCCCGGCATTGCCGCGGTGCTGTCGCGCATCCGCACACCGCTGCTGCTGCTGGCCCTGGTGTGGGAAGGCGGTGCGGGCTACGGGCCGGTGCCGTGGCTGCCGACGGCGGTCGCGCTGGTCGCGACGGCGGGAAGGGGCTGAGCGGCGGCGCCATCGATCCCGACGGCATCCTCCGGCCAGTCCTCGGCGACGAAGACAGCGTTGCCGTACCAGATGCCGCGATCGCGGCGGCGCGCGGTCAGGTTCGCCCGCCCGCCGGCATAGAGGTTGAACAGCCCGTAGCCGAAGGCGAAGAGGAAGTCGGCCAGCCGCCCGAACGGGACATGCATCCGGTTGTCCGGGGCGATGCCGCATTCCACCTCGACATAGGCGATGCGCCGCTCCGCCAGCATGTTGCGGAAGCCGGCGAGCACCTCGAGGTCGTGGCCCTCGGTGTCGACCTTGAGGATGTCGATCCGATCGATGCCCTGCGCCGCGCAGAAGGCATCGCCCACGACGACCTCGACCTCCTCGACCATGGCGTTGCCGACCGGACGATCGACGATGCGGTTCATCACGCCGCCCGGCATGGCGAGCATGCGGGCCCGCCCCGGGCGGCTGCCGAAGGCGAGGCGGTGCAGCGTCACGGCGCGATCGTCGCGAAGATTCTCCTGCAGCCGCGCGAAGGTGCTGCTCACGGGCTCGAAGGCGTGGACCTGCACCTCGGGCCAGACTGCGCGGATCTGCCGCGTCGTCTGGCCCACATTGGCGCCGATGTCGAAGATGCAGCGCGGAGCGAAGCCCTGATCAGCCGCCCGGATGTGCTGGAAGATGCTCATGTGGGTCGAACGATGTCCCCAGGATTTTCGTCGTCAAGGCGAGAAGCGCCCAGGTCCGGCGTCACCGCCACGATGGGGCGCGCGCAGGCCGCCCCGGTCGTGGCCTGCGACGGCAGGCCCCGAGGGCCGGACCGTGATCGCACATCAGGCCGCGTCGTTCAGATGGCAGGCGCTCCGCTGCCCCGGCGCCACTTCCTTCAACACCGGCTTCTCGACCTTGCAGCGCTCCATCGCATGCGGGCAGCGCGGGTGGAAATGGCAGCCGGAGGGCGGGTTCAGCGGTGACGGGATCTCCCCCTTCACCACCGAGAAGGCGCGCTTGCGGCTTTCGATCCGCGGCACGGAGGCGAGCAGCGACTGGGTGTAGGGGTGGTTCGGGTGGGCGAAGACCGTCTCCGCGGGCGCTTCCTCCACCACCCGCCCGAGATACATGATCACCACGCGGTCGGAGAGGTGCTCCACCACGCCGAGGTCGTGGCTGATGAAGAGATAGGTGAGGTCGAGCTCGGTCCGCAGGCGCATGAAGAGGTTGAGGATCTGCGCCTGGATCGACACGTCGAGCGCGGCGACCGCCTCGTCGCAGACGATGAAGTCGGGCTTCACCGCGAGCGCGCGCGCGATGCCGATGCGCTGCCGCTGCCCGCCCGAGAACTGGTGCGGGTAGCGTCGCTTGAAGGCCGGGTCGAGCCCGGCGCGGCGCATCTGCTCGTCGACATAGGCGTCGTAGCCGCTGCGCGTGACGATGCCATGGACCAGCGGTGCCTCGCCGACGATGTCGGCCACCCGCATGCGCGGGTTCAGCGACGCATAGGGGTCCTGGAAGATCATCTGCGTGCGCAGCTTCATCTCCCGCGCCGCCGCGCTGGACAGGGAGAGGATGTCCTGGCCGTTGCGCAGGATGGTTCCATCCGACGGCGGCAGGATGCCGGCGACCATGCGGCCGAGGGTGGACTTGCCGCAGCCGCTCTCGCCCACCAGGCCGACGACTTCGCCCTTGCGGATGGTGAGGTCGACGTTGTCCACCGCGTGGACCACCTCCTCCCGCACCGGGGCGCCGAGGCGCCTCGCGATCCGTCCCGCGAAGTCGAGCTTCTTCTCGAAGCGGCGGGAGACGCCGCGCAGTTCCATCATCGGCTCGCCGGCGTCGATGGCGCGCATCGGCATGCTCACGGCCGCGCTCATGCCGCCTGCTCCGCTGCGGCGGTGAGCGGCAGGAAGCAGCGCGCCTCCCGCCCCGGCAGGATCTCGCGGATCTCGGGTTCGGCCATGCAGGCCTCCGCGGCGCGCGGGCAGCGCGAGCGGAAGGCGCAGCCGGGCGGCAGGTTGAGGAGGGAGGGCGTCATGCCCGGGATCTGCCGCAGCGGCTCGCCGCGCTTGTTGCGCGACGGCACCGAGCCGATCAGCCCGGCGGTATAGGGATGCAGCGGATGGTCGAGCACATCGGAGACCGCGCCCTTCTCGACGATGCGCCCGGCGTACATCACCGCGACGTCGTCGGCGAGGCCGGCGACGACCGAAAGGTCGTGCGTGATCCAGATCAGCGAGGTGCCGGTGGTCTGCGCGAGCTTCTGCACCTCGGCCAGGATCTGCCCCTGGATGGTGACGTCGAGCGCGGTGGTCGGCTCGTCCGCCACGATCAGCTCGGGTTCGTGCAGCAGGGCGATGGCGATCGCCACGCGCTGGCGCATGCCGCCGGAGAACTGGTGGGGGTAGGATTTCAGCCGCTCGTCCGGGGACGGGATGCCGACCATGCCGAGCGTGTCGCGCGCGCGCTGGCGGGCTTCCTCGCGGCTGACCTTCTTGTGCGCCAGCACCGTCTCGATCATCTGCGTGTCGATGCGCAGGACCGGGTTGAGCGTCATCATCGGGTCCTGGAAGATCATCGCGATGCGGTTGCCCCGCAGGTCGCGCATCTCCTCCTCGCTGATCTTCGCGAGATCCCGCCCCTGGAAGAGGATCTGCCCGCCGGTGACGCGGCCGGGCGGGTCCACCAGGCCGAGGATCGAGAAACCCGTCACGGTCTTGCCCGAGCCGGATTCCCCCACCAGGCCGAGGACCTTGCCCCGCTCCACGCTGAAGGAGACGTCGTCCACGGCCTTCACCACGCCGGCGCGGGTGAAGAAGTGCGTCCGCAGGTTGCGGACCTCCAGGGTCGGTGCATTGGTCACGGGCAGGAATTCCGGAAATCCGGCCGCATCGCGGCCGGCGCGCACAGGATGACCGCCGCACCCGCGCGACGGGGCGTTGGCGCGAAAACCAAGCCGGCGGAGCCGGCGACCGGCGATTGAGAACTCACTTCTTGAGCCGCGGGTTGAGCACGTCGCGAAGCTGGTCGCCCACCAGGTTGATGGAGACGATCGTGATCAGCAGCGCGATGCCGGGATAGAAGGAGATCCAGTACTTGCCGGACAGCATGTACTCGTAGCCGTTGGCGATCAGCAGGCCGAGCGAGGGCTCGGTGATCGGCACGCCGAGGCCGAGGAAGGACAGCGTGGCTTCGAGCGCGATGGCGCGGGCCACCTGCATGGTGGCGACCACGATCAGCGGCGGCAGGCAGTTTGGCAGCAGGTGGCGGAACAGGATGCGGTGCGTCGGCAGCGCGAGGCACTGCGCCGCCTCGATGTATTCGCGCCGGCGCTCGACCAGCGCGGTGCCGCGGACGGTGCGCGCGTAGTAGGCCCATTCCACGATCACCAGCGCGATGACCACGTTCATGATGCCCTTGCCCAGGAAGGCGAGGATCATCAGCGCGACCAGGATGGACGGGAAGGAGAGCTGCAGGTCGACCAGCCGCATGATGACCGTGTCGGTCCTCTTGCCGGCATAGGCCGCGAGCAGTCCGAGCGAGGCGCCCACCACGCAGGCGATGAAAGCCGAGCCGGCGCCGACCATCAGCGAGATGCGCAGCCCGTACATGATGCCCGAGAGCATGTCGCGCCCCTGGTCGTCGGTGCCGAGCCAGTAGGTGAAGCCGGCGCCGCCCACCGTGCCGGGCTCCATGCGCCCGTCCATGATGTCGAGCTGCGCCAGGTCGTAGGGGTTCTGCGGGGCGATCACCGAGGCGAAGATCGCCACCAGCGCGATGGCCGTGAACACCACCAGCCCGCCGAGCGCGACCTTCGATTCCGCGAATTCGGAGACGAAGCGCCGGAACGGCGTCTCCACCTTGTCCTTGCGCGGGGCGGCGGGGGCCGCCCCGTTCATCACGGCCTGGCTCATGCGCCCTTGGTCTCCAGCCGCACCCGCGGATCGAGCATGGAATAGGTCAGATCCACGATGAGGTTGATGGTGATGAACATCAGCACGATGATCATCAGGTAGGCGACGATCACCGGCCGGTCGAGCACGTTGATGCTGTCGATGATCAGCTTGCCCATGCCGGGCCAGGCGAAGACGCTCTCGGTCACCACGCTGAAGGCGATGGTCGAGCCCAGTTCCAGGCCGACCACCGTGACGACGGGGATGAGGATGTTCTTGAAGACGTGCACGAAGGTCACGCGCGCGGGCGAAAGCCCCTTGGCGCGGGCGAACTTCACGTAGTCCATCAGCATGGTCTCGCGCACGCCGGCACGGGTCAGGCGGATGACCAGGCTGATCTTGAACAGCGCCAGGTTGAGCGCCGGCATCGCCATGTGCGCAAGCCCGTCGACCGTCAGGAAGGACCATTGCAGGCCGGCGCCGCAGGGCTGCACGCCGAGGAAGCCGAGCACCGAGCAGGTCTCCCCCCGCCCCGTCGACGGCAGCCAGCCGAGCTGCACCGCGAAGACCATGATCAGCATCAGCCCGACCCAGAAGGTCGGCAGCGAGAAGCCGAGGATCGACCCCGCCATGATGGTCTTGCTGGCCGGCGAGTTCGGCCGCAGCCCCGCATAGAGCCCGAGCGGCAGGCCGACCAGGATGGAGATGAACATCGCCCCGAAGGCGAGTTCCAGCGTCGCCGGCATGCGCTGCAGGATCAGCTTGAGCGCCGGCTCGTTGAACACGAAGGACCGGCCGAGGTCGCCCTGTAGCGCATTGCCCAGGAAGACCAGGTACTGGTGCCACAGCGGCAGGTCGAGGCCGAGCGCCGCGACCGCGCGCTCGCGCTCGAGCTGGTCGGCGTCGGGGCTGATCAGGATCTCGACCGGGTCGCCGATCGCGAAGACGCCGACGAAGACGATGACCGACATTGCAAGCACGACGAACAGCGCCTGGATCAGGCGCCGCACGAGATAGACGGTCATCGTCCTTCCTCCGCCGTCAGCGTGCGGCGGGGCGCAGATCCTGCGCCCGGGTCAGTTCGTCGCGGCGCGCGGTATGCTCGAAGCCGCGCCGGGCCGCCCAGATATTGGTCTGGATGTGCAGCGGCACCACGCCGACGTCCTGCATGGCGATGCGCATGGCATCAACCACCAGCCGCTCGCGCTTCGCCTCGTCCATCTCCGACAGCGACTGCTCCAGCAGGTCGTCCACCTGCGGGTTGGAGTAGCGGCCGCGGTTCGACGCACCCCAGCCGCGCTCGCGCGAATAGGTGGCGAGGATGTTGCGCAGCGGATGCGAGCCGTCGGGGTTGGAGCCCCAGCCGATCAGGAAGCTCGAATATTCCTGCCGCCCGGCCCGTCCGATGAAGGTGGTCCAGGGCTGCGCCTCGACCGCCGTGCGCACGCCGATGCGCGTCCACATCTGGCCGATCGCCTGCACGATGCGGCCGTCGTTCATGTAGCGGTCGTTCGGGCCGTTGAGCTGGATGCGGAAGCCCTGGGGATAGCCTGCTTCCGCCAGCAGCCGCCGCGCGCCGTCCGGATCGTAGGCGGGCGCCGGCAGGTCGTCGACATGGCCGAAGACGCCTTCCGGCAGGAACTGGTTCGCCGGCACCGCCGCGCCTTCCATGACGCGCTCCACGATCGCGCGGCGGTCGATCGCCATCGACAGCGCCCGGCGCACGCGCACGTCCCGCAGAGGGTTGCGCCCCAGCGGCTGGCCATCATTGCCGGTGATGAAGGGGGAATTCTCGTTCGCCGCCCGCAGATGGTCGATGCCGAGGAAGATCAGCCGCAGCCCGACCGTCTCCGAAAGCTGCACGCGGTTGTCCCGCCGCAGCTTCGCGATGTCGGAGGTCGGCACCTGGTCGATCAGGTCCACGTCGCCGGCGAGCAGCGCCGCGGTGCGCGCCGCGTCGTTGGTGATCATGCGGTAGCTGACGCGCTCGAACGGCGCGCGATCGCCCCAGTAGCCGTCCCAGCGCTCGAACTCGATGCGGTCGCCGTTGCGGTGGGTGACGGCACGGTACGGCCCGGTGCCGGCGGCCGCGCGCAGCGAGTTGAAGTCCTCGGTCGTCACGTTCTCCGACGACTCGCGGTCGATGATGCGGACATTCGTCATGTCGAGCGGCAGCAGCGGATAGGGCTGCGCCGTGTGGAAGCGGATGGTCAGCGGGTCCACCACCTCGATGCGCGTGATCGGCCGCGCATAGACCGCGTAGGAGGACGGGCTGTTCGGCACGTTCGGCAGCCGCTGCAGCGTGAAGGCCACGTCCTCGGCGGTGAAGGCGTTGCCGTTGTGGAAGCGGACATTCGGCCGCAGGCGGAACTCCCACACGGTGGGTTCCACCACGCGCCATTCCGTCGCCAGGCCGGGGATGTTGCGCGCCTGCGCGTCGGTGTTCACCAGCTTGTCGAAGATGCTGTCCGACACCGCATTGTTCGGCGACAGCTGATGGTAGTGCGGGTCGATCGAGGTGACCGGCGCGCCCACGGCGATCGTCGCCGTCTGCGCATGAACCTGCCCGGCCGCGACAGCCATGCCCACCGCAGCCAAGGTCGCGAAGGCACGCCTCCGCCGCTGCACGTTTCGCTCCATCTTCCGCCCCCCGGAACGCGTTGAACGCCCTTTGTAGCAGCCTGCCCTAGGCGCCGCTAGGCTGCGGACGGGTCCCGCAACGTGCCGGAAAGGACCGGAAGTCCTGCCCGACCGGGCGCCGCCTGCCGCTCTGCAGAGCCGGCGGCGCGGTCGCACGGCAGCTCGCGACGGCGACCGGCGGGCCGCCGGCCCTGCCCGAATCGCTCTTCCGCGCCGCCTCGCCCCACGTCAGCCTGACGCGGCACATCCGCGCCCGACCGGTCGAACCGGATCGTCGGGATATCAGGCCTGGCGCGACGCGACGAAGCGTTCCAGCCAGTGGATCGTGTAGTCGCCGGACTGGAATTCGGGGTCGTCCATGACCGCCTGGTGCAGCGGCAGCGTGGTGCGGATGCCGGCCACCACCATCTCGCTCAACGCGCGGCGCATGCGGCCGATCGCCTCGGCCCGCGTCGGCGCATGCACCACCAGCTTCGCCACCAGGCTGTCGTAGTTCGGAGGCACCGTGTAGCCGGAATAGAGCGCGCTATCGACGCGCACGCCCAGGCCGCCCGGCGCATGATAGGTGTTCACCCGACCGGGACTCGGCGCGAAGGTTTCCGGATCCTCCGCGGTGATGCGGCATTCGATCGCATGGCCGCCGAAATGGATGTCCTTCTGCGTGTAGCCCAGTGGCTCGCCCGCGGCGATGCGGATCTGTTCCTTCACGAGATCGACGCCGCAGACCATCTCGGTCACCGGATGTTCCACCTGCAGGCGGGTGTTCATCTCGATGAAGGCGAAGTGGCCGTCCTGCCAGAGGAATTCCAGCGTGCCCGCATTGCGGTAGCCGAGCTTCGCGAGGCCGGCGGTGACGCGCGCGCCTAGCGCCTCGCGATCCGCCGCGGTCAGCACCGGGCTGCCCGCTTCCTCCACCAGCTTCTGGTGGCGGCGCTGCAGCGAACAGTCGCGCTCGCCGAAATGCACGACGTTGCCATGGGTGTCGGCCAGCACCTGCAGCTCGATGTGCCGCGGGCGGTCGAGGTACTTCTCCATGTAGACGCTCTCGTCGCCGAAGGCGGCCTTCGCCTCGGCGCGGGCGACGCGCCAGGCTTCCTCCAGCTCCTCGGCGCTGCGCGCCACCTTCATGCCGCGCCCGCCGCCGCCGGCCGCCGCCTTGATCAGCACCGGGTACCTGATCTGCTCGGCGATCGCGCGCGCATCCTCGTAGGAGTCCAGCGCACCGGGCGAGCCCGGCACCAGCGGCACGTCGAGCCGCCGCATCGCGTCCTTGGCCGCGATCTTGTCGCCCATCATGCGGATGTGGTCCGGCGAGGGACCGATGAACTTCAGCCCGTGCGCCTCCACCATCTCGGCGAAGCGGGCGTTCTCGGACAGGAAGCCGTAGCCCGGATGCACCGCGTCGGCGCCGGTGATGGTCGCCGCCGACAGGATCGCCGCGACATTGAGGTAGGAGTCGCGCGCATTGGGCGGCCCGATGCACACGCTCTCGTCCGCGAGGCGGACATGCATCGCCGTCGCGTCCGCCGTGGAATGGACGGCGACGGTGCGGATGCCCATCTCCTGGCAGGCGCGATGGACGCGGAGCGCGATCTCGCCCCGGTTCGCGATCAGGACCTTGCCGAACATCAGAATTGCCTCGCGTCGCTGCGCGCCGCTCGCCGGCCGGCCGAGCCGGACCTCGGGGCCTTTGGCCCACCCGTCATCGGGCGGCTCACTCGATGATCATCAGCGGCTCGCCGTATTCGACCGGCATGCCGCTCTCGACGAGGATGCGCGTCACCGTTCCGGCGCGCGTCGCCTTGATCTGGTTGAAGGTCTTCATCGCCTCGATCAGCAGCAGGGTCTGGCCCTGCGCCACCTTGGAACCGACCGTCACGTAGGGCGCCGCGCCGGGCTCCGGTGCCAGGTAGGCGACGCCCACCATCGGGCTGGTCACCGCGCCCGGGTGGTCGGCATCCGCCGGCTCCACGACCGGCGCCACGGCCGGCGCGGTGGCGGCCACCGGCGCGGCGACCGTCACCGCCGCCGGCGCGGCGACGATCGACTGGCGCACGACGCGCAGCCGGGATTCCCCGTCCACCAGCTCGATTTCCGTGAGGTCGGTCTCGCGCAGGATCTGCGCGAGCTCACGGATGGCGGCGGGGTCGAACTCGATGAAGTTGCCCATCATTCCTCGTCCTGCTCGACCAGCTCGGCCATGGCGCGCATCGCCAGCGCGTAGCCCGCGACGCCGAGGCCGCAGATCACGCCGGTCGCCGCCTTGGAGACGTAGCTGTGGTGCCGGAATTCCTCCCGGCGGTGGATGTTCGTGATGTGGACCTCGATCACCGGCAGCTCGGCGAGCAGCAGCGCGTCGAGCAGCGCGATCGAAGTGGTGGTGTAGCCCGCCGGGTTGATGATGATGCCGGCGGCGCGGCCGCGGCATTCCTGCACCCAGGTGACGAGTTCGCCCTCGGAATTGGTCTGCCGGAAGTCGATCGCCAGGCCGAACTCCTCCGCCGCCTCGGCGCACAGCGCCTCGACGTCGTCGAGCGTGGCGTTGCCGTATTTCTCCGGCTCGCGGACGCCAAGCATATTGAGGTTCGGTCCGTTCAGGACCACGATCAGGGGCGGAGTCACGGGCGCTTCCCGATTTTCTGGGGCTGAAGGGGCTAGCACGCCGGGTTTCGGGGGGGCAAGCGGGGCTGGCCAGTCATGCGCCGCCCCGGCTTGCGGTGCCCCCTGCGCTTCGCCATCTTCCTCGCCGACATGCCAGACACGATCGCCATCACCGTGAACGGGGAAATGCAGACCGTGGCGCCCGGCGACACCGTCGCGGCCCTGCTGCGCGCCATCGGCCTCGACACCCGCAAGGTCGCGGTCGAACGGAACGAGGAAATCGTTCCGAGATCGACCTATGCGACGGTGCCGCTCGCGCCCGGCGACCGGCTCGAAATCGTGCATTTCATCGGCGGAGGCTGAAGCATGGACGTCAATCCCGCCCCAACCGGCGACGACACCTGGGAGGTCGCGGGCCGCCGCTTCCGCTCACGCCTGATCGTCGGCACCGGGCGCTACAAGTCGCTGGAGGAAACCGCCGCGGCGATCGAGGCCTCGGGGGCGGAGATCGTCACCGTCGCGGTGCGCCGGGTGAACCTCTCGGACCCCAAGGCGCCGATGCTGCAGGATTTCGTGTCGCCCGAACGCTACACCTACCTGCCCAACACCGCCGGCTGCCACACCGCGAACGACGCCGTGCGCACCCTGCGCCTGGCCCGCGAGGCCGGCGGCTGGAACCTCGTGAAGCTCGAGGTCCTCGGCCCGCCGCCCTACCTCTACCCGGACATGGAAGGCACGCTGGAAGCGGCGAAGGCGCTGATCCAGGACGGCTTCGAGGTGATGGTCTACTGCGCGGACGACCCGGTCGCGGCGAAGAAGCTGGAAGACCTCGGCTGCGTCGCCATCATGCCGCTCGGCGCGCCGATCGGCTCGGGGCTCGGCCTGACAAACCCTTTCATGATCCACTCCATCAAGCAGCAGGCGAAGGTGCCGGTGCTGGTCGATGCCGGGATCGGCACGGCGTCCGACGCGGCGAAGGCGATGGAGATCGGCTGCGACGCGGTGCTGCTGAATTCGGCCATCGCCCACGCCAAGGACCCGATCCGGATGGCGCGGGCGATGAAGGCGGCGGTGGAAGCCGGGCGGGACGCGTTCCTGGCGGGGCGGATGCCGTGGAACTACCAGGCGGATGCGTCGAGCCCGATGACCGGGCTGATCCGGTAGGCCGCCGGGGCGCCCTGCCAGCCGCAGGGCCCTTCCCGCACCGCTCCCGACCGGCGAAGGACGAGCTTTCCCGATGCTGCACCGATCGTGGCCGGGCCATCGCGGACGGGCACGCCTCGCCGGCATCCTCCGCCGCCTGGTCGGGCGGCCGAGGATCTGCGGCACCTGCATGATCAAGGACGCGGTCGACCTCGTTCCCCTGCTCTGCGGCCACTACCTCGGCATCGGGTTCGACCGCCTGGTCTTCGTCGACGACAGTTCCACCGACGGCACCTACGAGGCGCTCCGCGCCATGGCGCAGGCCGATCGGCGGATCACGGTCCGGCGCTCGGTCGATCCGGTCTTCCGCCAGGTCCGCATCATGAACGGCATCGCGAATGCGGCGCTGGCGGACGGTTTTGACATCGTCTTCCCCTTCGATGCCGACGAGTTCTGGCACGTCGATGCGGGCCGGATCCGCGCCGCCGCCACGATGCCCGGGATTTTCGTCGGACACTGGGTTCAGTTCGTGCAGGACAGGGCCGTCGGCGCGTCCCGGCGCGAGGATCTGCTGCGGGTACGCTACCGTGCGCCGGTCGTCGACGAGACCGGACCGGAGACGGTCGCCCGCTACGAACGTGCCTTCATCTGCCACACGATGCCGAAGGTCGGCTTCCGGTCGGATGATCCGGTGGACATCATGTTCGGACAGCATGGCCTCCTGAGGGGGCCTTCGAAGGTGCTGGCCGAGGGGCTCGAACTCTTCCACCTGCCTCTGCGCTCCGCCGGTGCGCTGCGCCGGCGTGCGGTGCAGGCCTCGAGGATCCTCGAGGTCTCGCAGCCCGGCGAGAACTGGCAGTCGCGGTTCTTCGGCGACGCCATGGCCGAGGGGCGGCTGGATGACGCCTGGGCCGCCAACAGCGCAAGCCCGGACGGCTTTCTCGATCTGCCGGAGGTTCGTGTCCCGCTGGTCGAGGATACACGGCTGCAGGCGCTGCTCCGCGCGGCCCTGGCCTATGTGGACCGGCACCACCCGCGGGAGCTGGCCGCCATGCCGCGGATGTCGAGTCCGCGCTGAAGGGTGCGGGGAAGGATGGAGCGGGCGCCCGCGGCCCGGTTCGACCGGAAGCCGGCTTGGAGCGGCTTCCGTTCGCACAGCCTCGCGGCAACCACTCTCGCCTGCTGTTTGCGCGACCAACCTCACCCGATCAGGTGCTTCCACCTGATCGGGATCTGCCCTAGGCGAGCAGGCCCCGCAGCTTCTCCGGGTTCCGCACCACATAGACCGCGCGCACCAGCCCGGCTTCGATCTCCAGCGCCGTGGTCTGCGCGCTGCCATCGCCGAAGCGCGTGACATAGCCGGGCAGGCCGTTGATCCAGGCGGGTTCGTGCCGGTTCCCCAGCGCGGCCTTGCGCGCCAGCCCGGCGAAGAAGCGCGCGATCCGCCCCGCGCCGAGAATCGGATTGATGGCGGCCCGGACCACCCCGCCGCCATCGGTGCGCAGCACCGCATCTTCCGCCAGCAGGCGGCCGAGCGCCGCCGCGTCGCCGCTCTCCACCGCCGCCTGGAAGGCGCCGGCGATTCGCCTGCCTTCCTCCGGCGTCACCGGAAAGCGCGGACGCGCGTCCCGCACATGGCTGCGCGCCCGTGCCGCCAACTGCCGCACCGCCGCGGGCGAGCGGTCCAGCGTCGCCGCCACTTCCTCGAAGCCCGCGCCGAACACGTCGTGCAGCAGGAAGGCCGCACGCTCGAGCGGGCTCAGCCGCTCCAGCGCCAGCATCAGCGCGATCGAAACCTCCTCCTCCGCCGCGCGCCCGGCCAGAGGGTCGATCTCCACCACCGGCTCCGGCAGCCAGGGGCCGACATAGGTCTCCCGCTTGCGCCGCGCCGCCTTCAGCTCATCGAGGCAGAGCCGTGCGACGATGCGGCGCAGGAAGGCCTCCGGTTCCGCGACATCCTCCCGCGCCGCCGCCTGCCAGCGCAGCCAGGCGGCCTGCACCACGTCCTCGGCATCGGCGCGTGAGCCGAGGAAGCGGTAGGCCAGCGCCGCCAGCCGCGGGCGGGCGGCGGCGAAGGCTTCGGCCGCGGGGGCCTGGCCCGCCATCAGCCCGGCGGCTCGCCGGGAATGGCCCGGAAGCCGACAGCGAAGCGGTTCCAGCCATTGATGGTGACGATGGCGAGGGTCAGGGCCACCTGCTCCTCCGGCGTGAAGGCCTCGGCCATCACATGATAGGCCGGATCGGGCGCGCCGGTGTCGGCCAGGCGGGTCAGCGAATCGGTCCAGGCGAGGGCGGCGCGTTCGCGCGGCGTGTAGCATTCCGCCTCCTCCCAGGCGGCGAGCATGTACAGCCGCTCCTCGGTCTCTCCCGCTGCGCGGGCCTCGCGCGTGTGCATCTCGATGCAATAGGCGCAATGGTTGACCTGCGAGGCGCGGGTCTTCACGAGTTCGAGCAGGCTCGGTTCCAGCCCGGACTGGCGGACGGCCTTCTCCATGCCGAGCATGGCCTGAACGGCCTTTGGATTGGCGGCGTAGTAGTTGAGACGACGGGGCATCTCGGCTCCTTGGCCAGGGTTGATGCCCACAGGACGAGCGAGCCGCGCCCGGTGTGACATCACCCCGCACGGCGGCGCCCGGGAAATTTTCCGATGGGAGGATTCCCCACGGCGGCGGCGCCTTGCCTGCCGGCCGACCAATGGGCCGGCACGACCGGCGACCCGGTCCCGCTTCGGATCGCCCCACCGGCCCCGCGCAGGGGGACCGCGCTCCTCGCCGCTGGAGGTGATCGGCGAGCCATTGGTCAGGGCCAGGCCCGTCCTGCCGCGGAGGCGCCTGCGCGGGGGTCACGCCCGACGAGCGCGGGCGCCCTGGGACCCGGCAGCGCTGTCCCGCGCGAAGCGCGCGTGCCGATCACCGATCCGCATCATGCCCTCAGGCGAGAATTGGGCGTCATATTGGCGGCATGGCTCTCTGACCGATGCCACGCGTCCGAATCGATGCCGCCGCAAATGCGGCGAAGCCGGGCAGACCGTAGGCTTGCGCCCGGCGTCTGAAGGCATGAAGAGGGCTGACGCTGGCAATTGCGATCAGCGCCCTTTGGCGTCAGCCCTCAGAAGGCGCCCGCATCCGCCGGATCTCCTCGGCGATTGCCTCCGCCGGAAGGTCGGCCTGCCAGCGCGCCGGCACCTCCAGCGCCGCCGCCAGCCGCCGCTTGTATTCGGCCTTCGGGATCTCGACCGCGCCGAAGCGCGCCAGATGCGTGGTCAGGAACTGCGTATCCAGCAGCACGAATCCACAGAGCCGCAGCCGCGCCACCAGATGCACCAGCCCGACCTTGGAGGCATCGGTGACGCGGGAGAACATGCTCTCCCCGAAGAATGCCGCGCCCAGCGCGACGCCATAGAGGCCTCCGACGAGCCGTCCCTCCTGCATCACCTCGATGGAATGGGCGGCGCGGCGGTGGTGCAGTTCGGTGAAGAGCTGTTCGATCTCGGCATTGATCCAGGTGTCGGTCCGCCCCGGCGCGGGCTCGGCACAGCCGCGGATGACGCCCCCGAAATCCCGGTCGGCCGTGACCTCGAACCGGTCCGACAATGCCGTGCGCTTCAGCCGCCGTGGCAGGTGGAAGCCCGCATCGATCGGCAGCACCCCGCGCAGCGCCGGGTCGAGCCAGTAGAGCCGTTCCGACCGCCGGCCTTCCGCCATCGGGAAGACGCCCGCGGCATAGGCGCGGATCAGCAGGTCGGGCGTCACCTGAACCTGGCGGCGGCTCATGTTGCCAGCCTGCACCATGCCGCCGCGTCGCGTCACTCCTCCTCGTCGTCCGACGGTGCGACGGGAAGGATCGCGGTCTCCTTCACGGTCGTGAGGGCCAGCACCGACTCGGTGCGATCCGCCCCGGCCTTGCGGCGGAGTTCCGAGGCGATGAAGGCTTCCAGTTCGGCGAGCCCAGCGACGCGCAGCTTCACCATGTAGGACCAGGCCCCGCTGACGGCGTGGCATTCCAGCACCTGCTCCATCGGCATCAGGGCTTCGCGGAACTTGGCCTCGTTGGTGCCGGCGCGCAGCGTGACGAAGACCCAGGCAAGCAGCGGGCAACCCACGGCCGCGGGGTCGAGGTCCGCCCGCCAGCCACGAATGGTGCCGCGTTCCTCCAAACGCTTGACGCGCTCCGCGGTGGCGGACACCGAAAGCCCCGCGACCTTGGCGAGTTCTGCGAGCCCGGCAGCCCCATCATGCTGCAGCGCGACCAGGATGTTCCGGTCTATGCTGTCCATGACCGCATGCTATCCGGCAGATGTGCGCCTGGGAAGGAAAGAAAGCGGGGCTGATGGGATACGGCCTGGGCGCGCCTCCGTGCTGCGGCCCTCATGGCCGGTGCAGCACAACGGGCGGTGGCACCCCATCGGTCGAAAGCCCATCGCAACCCGGGACCTGGTGCCAGGCGCCGCAGGCATTCCCTATCCCCGCGGCGCCCGCCCGCCGCCGCAGGCCTCGGCAAGGCCGCAGGCCTCGGCAAGGTTCCGGCCAGCCACTCCGGTGACAGATCACGGCTTCCAAAGGCCCCGGGGCCTTCGGCGCGGTGGCCCGGAAGGTGCAGCGCCCCTCCCGGTGTGCCCTCAGATGTAGTGCTCTGCCAGCGGCCGAAAGCCATTGAAGGACTGCGCGGCATAGCTCGTGACATAGGCCCCGGTGGACAGCAGTTCCACGCGGTCGCCGCAGCCGAGCGCCAGCGGCAGCCGGTAGTTGGACTTCTCGTAGAGCGTGTCCGTGCTGTCGCAGGTCGGTCCCGCAATCGTCACCGGGCCATCCGCGCCGCCGTCATGCGGTGTGTGGAAGGCGTACTTGATCGCCTCGCCCTCGGTCTCTGCCAGGCCGCCGAAGCGCCCGATGTCGAGGTAGACCCAGCGCACCGGATCGTCCTTCCCCTTGCGGGAGACCAGCACGACTTCGCTCGACACGACGCCGGCATCGCCGACCATGAAGCGGCCGGGCTCGATCACCATCTCCGGCAGGTCGTTGCCGAAATGCTTCGTCATCGCGCCCATGATGGCGGTGCCGAAATCGTCGATGCCCGGCACCTCCTGGCGATAGCGCACCGGATAGCCGCCGCCGAGGTTCACCATGCGTAGCTTCACCCCTGCCTCCTTGAGGTCGGTGAAGAGCATGGCGACCCGCGCGATCGCGCCCTCATAGGTATCCGTCCGGGTCTGCTGGCTGCCGACATGGAAGGAGATGCCATAGGGGTCCAGGCCGAGTTCGGCCGCCTGCACCATCAGGTCGCGCGCCATCTCCAGCTCGCAGCCGAACTTGCGGCTGAGTGGCCATTCCGCGCCCTTGTTCTCGACCAGGATGCGGCAGTAGACGCGCGCGCCCGGCGCGTGCTTCGCGAGCTTCAGCAGCTCCGGCTCGCTGTCGAAGGCGAACATGGTGACGCCGGCCTCATGCGCGGCCTTGATCGCCGAGACCTTCTTCACCGTGTTGCCGAAGGAAATCGCCTCCGGCCGCGCGCCGGCGACGAGGCAGGCTTCGATCTCCTCCCACGACGCGGCGTCGAAGAAGGACCCGAGCCCGGTCAGGCGCGCCAGGATCGGCGCGGCGGGATTGGCCTTCACCGCGTAGTAGACGCGCGCCAGCGGCAACGCGGCCTTCAGGCGGCGGTAGTTCTGCTCCACACGGTCCACGTCGAGGACGAGGCACGGCGTCGCGGGCGCGTGGTCGCGCAGATACTGGGCGATCTTCGGGGTCATCGCCGCACCTCTTCCAGGCTCCAGCGGGCCGCCTTTCCAGGCGACGGCCCAAGGTTGACGAAACGGTCGAACGAACCAGCGACCAAAGAGGGCCGCCCGGCGAATGCCGGACGGGGTTGCCAGAACGCTTGACGTCGTTGCGTAAACCCTTTGGCCGGGTTGGGCCGGGGGCCAGAGGCACGTGCGTACTGCGTCTGAGCGGCGCTATACGCCCGGCCGCACCGCACGCAAAGGGGAAATTGCGCAGGGGCCGAAGTTTTTTCTCAAGGTCGCGCAAATGCCCGGAAACTGGCCCGGAGGCGCTGCGAGTTCCGGGTGATTCGCCCCGCGGTGGCCACGAATCGCAGGAACCTTGCCTGTCGGGACTGCAGCCGAGGGGGTGTCGCCCCCCTTGCGCTCCCCCACCAGGGGCCACGGTCCCCTGGACTCGCGGAGATCTAAGGTATTGGTTTCCAACAGCCTTTCGGCCTTGGCTCCCGTCGCCGGGGCAAGGCGTCGGCGTCGATGGCCCGGGCAGCGGTCGGGGGCGGCAGCGCCCCCACCGTCACGCGGCCCGCGCCGGCTCCGTCGCGTTCTCGTTCACCGCCCGCCGCAGCGCCTGCTGGTAGCGGTCGCGCCGCCACTGCAGCAGCCGCCAGGCGCCCTTCGCCGCGATGTCGGACATGCGGCCGCGCGGGTCGAGCCCGATCGCCTTGAAGATCATGCCCATGCCGCGCTCGATGTGGTTGAAGCGATAGAACCCCATCGCCCGCCCCATGTAGCCACTGATGCAGCGGTCATGGTCGTAGGGCGTGCCCTCCGGCTCGTTGCCGCAGTGGAAGGCGAAGGCAAGTTCGTCGTCCTCGCTTTCCCCGATGCGGCCGAGCGCGACGCGCAGCCGCTTGGGGAAGGAGAGCTTCTCCCGCGCCAGGTAGCGCTTCATGTGGTCGTAGAAGAGCTTGAAGTGGCGGTACTCGTCGGCCGCGATCAGCCGGCAGACCTCCCGCAGCACCGGTTCCTCCGTCGAATCGCCGAGCGCCGTGTAGTAGGAGGACGTGCCGGTCTCGACCATGCAGCGCGCGATCAGCTCCCCGGTGCGGGAGCCGCGAATCGAGGCATCGGCATCGAGCTGGATCTTGTAGCCGGCGCGATAGCGGGCAAAGGCCTGCTGGAAGTTCCACCCCGGATCGGCGATCTCGCCCCAGCGCCCGAGAGCGTCGCCGTGCTGGGTTTCCTCGACGCCCCAATGCTCCGCCGCGGCGCGGAAGTCCGGATCATCCTCGAAGACGCGGGTCAGATAGGTGACATAGTCGGCCGCGTTGCGTTCGACCATGGCGGCGGCCTTGACCAGCGGCACGACATCCGGATGCACCTTGGACGGGTCGAACCGGTCCCAGGCCACCTCATCGATATGCCAGTGCTTCATGCCGTTCCTCGTCAGCCCGGTCGAACGCGGGCCTGGCCGGAAGGCCGGACGGGCCGCGGTGCTTGTCCTGACATCTTCGCCCACCGCATGGCGGATTCAAGGCACGTTGCCACACGCGCCAAGACGCCGGCATGCCTTGAATCAACGCGGAGGCACGATGCGCGGCGGCGTCGAACCGCCGCCGGCAGGCGTTGTAGCGGCCAGCAATCGGCGCCGGCAGCGCCGCCGGCGTTCAGGCCGCCTGCGCGGCGGCGAGCATGGCGCGCGCCGAGAGCAGGCGGGCCATCGCCGCCTCGCGCTTCTCCGGCGTGGCGTCGGCGGCCTCGGCAAGCGCCTTCTCGCAATCCGCGATCCGGCGCTCGGCATCCTCGCGGGAGAGGCTGGCAACCGGCGTCGCCTCCTCCGCCAGGATGGTGACGCGCGTCGGCGTGACCTCGGCGAAGCCGCCGGCGACGAAGAGCTTTTCGGTCTCCTGCCCGCCTTCACGCACCGTGATGACGCCGCCGCGCAGCGCGACGATCATCGGCGCGTGGCCGGGCAGCACGCCCATCTCGCCTTCGGCGGCGGGCAGCACCGCCATCTCCACCGGGCGCGAGAGCAGCAGCTTCTCGGGGGAGACGAATTCGAGCTGGAAGGTGGCCATCTGGGCAATCCCCTACGACTTCAACACCGGCGCGCCCGCGCAGTCGTCGCACCGCCACTGGAGGATCCGGCCGCACAGCGGCCGGCGCCGCCCACTCGACTTACCCCTCAGCCGCGGCCGCGACGCGGCGAAGCCAAAGCGGCCGGATGGCCGCCGCCCGGCGTCCGAGGGACGAAAGAAAGACGCGGCGGCTTTACGCCGCGGCCTTCAGCCCTTCCGCCTTCTTCACCGCCTCTTCGATCGTGCCGACCATGTAGAAAGCGGCTTCCGGCAGGTGGTCGTACTCGCCGGCGCAGATCGCGGCGAAGGACCGGATCGTGTCCTCGAGCTTCACGAACACGCCCGGCGTGCCGGTGAACACTTCCGCGACGTGGAAGGGCTGGGAGAGGAAGCGCTGGATCTTGCGCGCGCGCGCCACCACCAGCTTGTCCTCTTCCGAGAGCTCGTCCATGCCGAGAATGGCGATGATGTCCTGCAGCGACTTGTAGGTCTGCAGGATGCGCTGCACTTCGCGCGCCGTCTTGTAGTGCTCCTCACCCACGATGCGCGGGTCGAGCGCGCGCGACGTGGAGTCCAGCGGGTCCACCGCCGGGAAGATGCCGAGCTCGGCGATCGAACGGTTGAGCACCGTCGTGGCGTCGAGGTGGGCGAAGGAGGTCGCCGGCGCCGGGTCGGTCAGGTCGTCGGCCGGCACGTAGATCGCCTGCACCGAGGTGATCGACCCCTTCTTCGTCGAGGTGATGCGTTCCTGCAGCGCGCCCATGTCGGTGGCGAGCGTCGGCTGATAGCCCACCGCGGAGGGGATGCGGCCGAGCAGCGCCGACACCTCGGCGCCCGCCTGGGTGAAGCGGAAGATGTTGTCGATGAAGAAGAGCACGTCCTGGCCCTGCTCGTCGCGGAAGTATTCCGCGATCGACAGGCCGGACAGCGCCACGCGCGCGCGCGCGCCCGGCGGCTCGTTCATCTGGCCGTACACCAGGGCCACCTTGGAGCCTTCCGTCGTGCCCTCGCCGAGCTTGATGACGCCGGCATCGCACATCTCGTGGTAGAGGTCGTTGCCCTCGCGGGTACGCTCGCCCACGCCGGCGAAGACCGAGACGCCGCCATGCGCCTTGGCGACGTTGTTGATCAGCTCCTGGATGGTCACGGTCTTGCCCACGCCGGCGCCGCCGAACAGGCCGATCTTGCCGCCCTTCAGGTACGGGGCCAGCAGGTCGATGACCTTGATGCCGGTGACGAGGATCTCGGCCGAGGTGGCCTGCTCGTCGAAGGAGGGGGCGTCGCGGTGGATGGTGTAGGTCTTCTCCGCCACCACCGGGCCGCGCTCGTCGATCGGCTCGCCGATGACGTTGAGGATGCGGCCGAGCGTCGCCGGGCCGACCGGCACGGCGATGCCGGCGCCGGTGTCCACCACCTCGGTGCCGCGGACCAGGCCGTCCGTGGTGTCCATGGCGATGGTGCGCACGGTGCGCTCGCCGAGGTGCTGCGCGACCTCGAGAACGAGGGTGCGGTCCTCGACCTTGCAGTGCAGCGCGTTCAGGATGGCGGGCAGGTCCTGCGGGAACTGCACGTCCACGACGGCGCCCAGCACCTGCGTGACCTTGCCGACGTTGTTCTTCATCGTGTCGTGCTCCTCAGACCGCCTCGGCACCGGAGATGATCTCGATCAGCTCCTTGGTGATGTTGGCCTGGCGTGTGCGGTTGTAGTTGAGGGTGAGCTTGTTGATCATCTCGCCCGCGTTGCGCGTCGCGTTGTCCATCGCCGTCATCTGGCTTCCGTAGAAGCCGGCGGTGGTCTCGAGCAGCGAACGGTAGATCTGCACGGCGAGGTTCTGCGGCAGCAGGGAAGCGAGGATCTCCTCCTCGGTCGGCTCGTACTCGTAGAGCGCCTGCGGGCCTTCCTGCGCATCGCTCCCGGCTTCGGGCAGCGCGGCCGGGATGAGCTGCTGCTCGGACGGAACCTGGGTGATGACGTTGCGGAAGCGATTGTAGATCAGCGAGCAGACGTCGAACTCGCCCTCTTCCAGCATCGCGGTGATCCTGGACGCGACCTCGGCCGCATCCTCGAAGCCCACCGCCTTCTTGCCGGCGAAGGAGATCTCGCCGGCGAAGCGGGAGCCGAACTCGCGCCGCAGGAAGGTCGCGCCCTTGCGGCCGATGGCGAGGATCTTGACCGTCTTGCCGGCGCTCTCCAGCTCCCGCACGCGGGCACGGGCGAAGCGGCCGACATTGGTGTTGAAGGCGCCGGCCAGACCGCGGTCGCCGGACACGACGACCAGCAGATGCACCTGGTCGCCGCCGCTGCCGACCAGCAGGCGCGGCGCGTCGGGCTGGCCCGCCACCGCGGCGCCGAGGGAGCCGAGCATGCGCTCCATCCGCTCGGCATAGGGGCGCGCGGCCTCGGCGCGCTGCTGCGCGCGGCGAAGCTTGGCCGCCGCCACCATCTTCATCGCCTGCGTGATCTTCCGCGTGGACTTCACGCTGTTGATCCGCATGCGCAGGGCCTTCAGGCTCGCCATGGGTGGCTCTCCGCGCCCTGCCTGTTCAGCCGAAGGACTTCGCGAAGGCGTCCAGGAAGGCGACCAGCTTCGTCTCGGTCTCCTTCTTGATCTCGCGGTCGTCGCGGATCGCCGTCACGATCTCCGGCGCGCGGGACTTGATGTCCGCGAGCAGGCGGCTCTCGAACTCGCCCACCTGACCGACCGTGATGCGATCGAGATAGCCGCGGGTGCCGGCGAACAGCGAGATCACCTGCTCCTCGACCGGAACCGGCTTGTACTGCGGCTGCTTCAGCAGCTCGGTCAGGCGGGCGCCGCGGGCGAGCAGCGCCTGCGTCGTCGCATCGAGGTCCGAGGCGAACTGCGCGAAGGCCGCCATCTCGCGGTACTGCGCGAGTTCGAGCTTGATCTTGCCCGCGACCTGCTTCATCGCCTTGACCTGCGCGGCGGAACCCACGCGCGACACCGACAGCCCGACGTTCACGGCGGGGCGGATGCCCTTATAGAACAGCTCGGTCTCGAGGAAGATCTGCCCGTCGGTGATCGAGATGACGTTGGTCGGGATGTAGGCCGACACGTCGCCCGCCTGCGTCTCGATGACCGGCAGCGCGGTCAGCGAGCCGGCGCCGAAATCGTCGTTCATCTTCGCCGCGCGCTCGAGCAGGCGCGAATGCAGATAGAACACGTCGCCCGGATAGGCCTCGCGGCCCGGCGGACGGCGCAGCAGCAGCGACATCTGGCGGTAGGCGACGGCCTGCTTCGACAGGTCGTCGTAGAAGATGACCGCGTGCATGCCGTTGTCGCGGAAGAACTCGCCCATCGCGCAGCCCGAATAGGGCGCGAGGAACTGCATCGGCGCCGGATCGGACGCCGTGGCAGCCACGATGATCGAGTATTCCAGCGCGCCCTGCTCCTCGAGCGTCTTCACCAGCTGGGCGACGGTGGAGCGCTTCTGCCCGACCGCGACATAGATGGTGTAGAGCTTCTTGGATTCGTCGCCCGAGGCGTTGATCGGCTTCTGGTTGATGATCGTGTCCACGATCACCGCCGTCTTGCCGGTCTGGCGGTCGCCGATGATCAGCTCGCGCTGGCCGCGGCCGATCGGGATCAGGCTGTCGATCGCCTTGATGCCCGTCTGCATCGGCTCGTGCACCGACTTGCGGGGAATGATGCCCGGCGCCTTCACCTCGACGCGGGTACGGGTCACGTCGACCAGCGGGCCCTTGCCGTCGATCGGGTTGCCGAGCGCGTCGACCACGCGGCCGAGCAGCCCCTTGCCGACCGGCACGTCGACGATCGAGCCGGTGCGGGAGACGGTGTCGCCCTCGCGGATGCCCTTGTCGTCGCCGAAGATCACGACGCCGACATTGTCGGCCTCGAGGTTCAGCGCCATGCCGCGGATGCCGGCGGAGGGGAATTCCACCAGCTCGCCGGCCATCACGTTCTGCAGACCGTAGACGCGGGCGACGCCGTCACCCACGGTCAGGACGGTGCCGACCTCGGCCACGTTCGCCTCGGCATCGAACCCGGCGATCTGCTGCTTGAGGATCTCCGAGATTTCCGCGGGACGGATATCCATGGTCAGGCGGCCCCTTTCATCGCGTACTGCAGGCGCTGCAGCTTGGACTTGATGCTGTTGTCATAAAGGCGGGAGCCGATCCGGACGATCAGCCCGCCCAGGATGGACGGATCAATGTGCTCGGCGAGGCGGACGCCGGAATGGCCGGCCTCGGTCAGGCGCGCGACGATCTGCGCGCGCTGCGTCTCCGACAGCGGATGGGCGGTGGTCACCTCGGCGGTCTGCTGGCCGCGGCGTTCCGCGAGCAGCGTGCCGAAGGCCTGCGCCACCGCCGGCAGCGCCGACAGCCGCCGGTTGGTGATCATGACGCCGACCAGGTTCTTCACCTCGGTGCCGATGCCTGCACGGTCGAGGATCGCGAAGGTCCCCGCGCGCTGCTTGACGGCATCGAGCCGCGGATCGGCGATGAAGTCGCGGAAGCCGGCATCGTCACGCCAAAGGCCGAGCAGGCCCTCGAGGTCGGCGGCGATGCGGTCCAGCGCGCCCGGTTCGTCGGCGCGCTTGTCGTCGGCCAGGCTGAGCAGCGCCAGGGCATAGCGCGCCGGCGCGCCGACCGGGTTCGGCGTGGAGGAGGAGGCGGTCTGGATGGTCTCGGCAGCGGCCACGGGCGGTCCCGGTCCTGTTCTTGCTGGGTCTCGACGAAACGACGGCAAAGGACTTGGCCGCGCAGAGGCAATCCCCTGGCGGCGGCGGGCGATTAACATAGGGCCTGCCGCACCGCAACCGACCCGCCGCGGTTTTCGGCGCTTTCCGCGAACCATGCCAGCATCGGCGTATGACGGGCGGCTTCTTCGGCTGGCGAGTGGTGGGGGCGGCCTTCGGGCTGGCGGTCTTCGCCTGGGGAATCGGCTTCTACGGGCCGGGGGTCTGGCTGCATGCGCTGACCACCGGGCGCGGCTGGTCGGTTGCGATCGTCTCCGCGGCCATCACCCTGCATTTCCTCGCCAGCGCGGCGATCGTGGCGCGGCTGCCGGCGCTGCATGCCCGCTTCGGACCGGTGGTGGTGACGCGCGCCGGGATCGTCGCCGCGGCCGCTGGGGCGGCCGGCTGGGCATGCGCCCCCACGCCCTGGTTGCTGCTCCCGCCCGCCCTGCTCACCGCCGCGGGCTGGGCCTTCACCAGCGGGGCGGCCATCAACGCGCTGATCGCCCCGTGGTTCGACCGGCGAAGGCCGGCGGCCCTCGCCATGGCCTACAACGGCGCCTCCGTGGGTGGGATCCTGGTCATCCCGCTGTGGGCAGCGCTCATCGGGTGGCTCGGATTCGCGACGGCTGCGCTCACCATCGGGCTCGCCGGCATCGCGGTGCTGTGGCCCGTCGCGGGCCGCTATTTCCGCCCCGACCCGGCCAGGCTCGGCCTGCACCCGGATGGCGCCGCGGCGCCACCCGCGCCGCGGCCCGTGGCCCGTCCGGCCGGACCGCTGTGGTCGCAGCCCGCCTTCCGCAGCCTGTCACTCGCCTTCGCGCTCGGGCTGGTCGCCCAGATGGGGCTGCTGTCGCAACTCTTCTCCCTGCTCGCGCCGGAACTCGGGGCGCAGGGCGCGGGCTGGGCGCTGAGCCTCGCGACCGCCTGCGCCGTGCTCGGGCGGACCGCGGTCGGCTGGCTGCTGCCGCCGGGCGCGGACCGGCGGCGCGCCGCGGTGCTGAACTTCCTCGTCCAGGCGGCGGGCAGCCTGGTCCTGCTCGCCGCCGGCGGCTCCGCCCCCTTCCTCCTGCTGGCCTGCGTACTGTTCGGCCTCGGGATCGGGAACCTGCTGTCCCTGCCGCCGCTGATCGCCCAGGCGGAATGGCCGCCGGAGGAACTCGCCGCCGTGGTGGCCCTGATCACCGCCGTGAACCAGGCCTTCTACGCCTTCGCGCCGGCGCTCTTCGGGTTGCTGCGGGACCTCGCGGGAGACTGGACGGTTGGCGCTGCCGCCCTCGCGCTGCAGTTCGCCGCGGCCCTGATCCTGCGCACCCGGACCTGACGGGCCACGCGCGGCCGACACGCCTGCATCCGCATCGCCGCCCGTTCGTGCTACATCAGGAACGATTTCGCGGGGAAGGGTCATGGCCGGACGCTTCTTCGGCTGGCGCGTCGTGGCGGCGAGCTTCGGCCTGGCGATGTTCGCCTACGGCACCGGCATCTACGGCGTCGGCGTGTGGCTGCACGCGATCGTCGATCAACGCGGCTGGTCGCCGGCCTTCGTCTCGGCCGCCATCACCCTGCACTTCCTGACCAGCGCCGCGATCGTTTCCCATCTGCCGCGGCTTTACGGCCGGTTCGGCGAATCCGCGGTGACAAGGGCCGGCCTGCTCGCCTGGGCGCTCGGCTGCGCCGCCTGGGCCATCGCCGATGCGCCATGGCGGCTGTTGGCGGCGGCCCTCGTGACCGGCGCGGCGCTCTCGGTCACCGGGGGACCGGCGATCAACGCGCTGATCGCACCGTGGTTCGACCGGCGCCGTCCCGCAGCGCTCGCCATGGCCTATAACGGCGCATCGGTCGGCGGCATGGTTTTCGTCCCGCTCTGGGCAGGCCTGATCGGGCTGCTCGGCTTCGCGCAGGCGGCGCTGATCGTCGGCGTGTCCGGCCTGGTCCTGCTCTGGCCCCTGGCAGGCCGGTACTTCGGCCGGACGCCCGGGGATCTCGGGCTCTTTCCCGATGGCGCGCCGGGCCCGCCGGCGCCGCGCCCCGCGCCGCAGCCGGCCGGGCCGCTGTGGCGCCAGCCGCGCTTCCGCAGCCTGTCCGGCGCCGTCGGCCTCGGCACCTGCGCGCAGGTCGGCCTCTTCGCGCATCTCTTCTCGGTCATGGTCCCGACGCTCGGACCGCGAGGCGCGAGCCTCGCGCTCAGCGCCGCGACGGTCTGCGCCATCCTCAGCAGGACCGCGGTGGGATGGCTGCTCACCCCGGGGATGGATCGGCGCCGTGTCGCCCAGGCGAACCTCGCCGCCCAGGCGGGGGGCAGCCTGGCTCTCCTGCTGTCGGACGAAGGCTCCGCGATCCTCATCGTCGTCGGCTGCCTGCTCTTCGGCCTCGGCATCGGCAACCTGCTCTCCCTCCCGCCGCTCATCGTCCAGGCCGAATGGCCCCCGGCGCAGGTCATCGCCGTGGTGGCGGCCAATGCCGCCGTCTACCAGACCTTCTTCGCCGCCGCCTCCGGCCTTTTCGGCCTGGCGCGCGGCGCGCTCGGCGACTGGGCGGTGGCGGCGCTGGCCCTCGCGCTGCAACTCGCCGCCGCCCTGCTGGTGACACGCCGAGGCTGAACGCCTGGACGACTTGCGGGAGCCGGGCGAGCATCCGGCGACACCCGGAGAGGACGCGCCATGCTCGACAACCCGCCGCTGCTCACGATCCACCGCGGCCACCCCCGGCCGGACCCCGCGCTGGTCGCGGCCTTCCGCGGCGCGCAGACCTCCCACCTCGCGGATGCCATGGACGGGCGCGGGGCGCTCGACTACCGGATCAAGCCGATGGACCCTGAGAACGCGGTCTTCGCCGGCCCGGCGCTGACCGCCTTCGCCTATCCGGCCGACATCGTCGGCGTCTACGGGGCGCTGGCGGAAGCCGAGCCCGGCGACGTCATCATCGTCGCCAACGACGCCTACACGACCACGGCCGTGATCGGCGACATCGTCGCCGGCATGATGAAGAACAAGGGCGTCGCCGCCTTTGTCACCGATGGCCTGGCCCGCGACAGGGCCGGCATCGTCGCCGCCGGCCTGCCGGTCTTCGCCGCCGGGATCATGCCGGCTTCTCCCGCCGCCAACGGCCCGGGCGTGGTCGGCGCGCCGGTCACGCTCGGCGGGCAGCATGTCCGCCCCGGGGACATCATCGTGGGCGACGCCGATGGCGTGGTGGTCGTGCCCCTCGACCGCGCGGAGGCGGTGCTGGAACGCCTTGCCGCCGTGCGCGCGGCGGAGGCCAAGGCGGTCGCCCAGGTCGAAGCGGGCGGCACTGCCACCGACCGCATCCGCCACTTCGTCAGCGCCGCCCGGATCATCGGCCCGTGAGCGGGTCCCACAGCGGCATGCCGAGCACCGCCGCGGCCAGGATGAGCGCATAGCCGGCGCGGCGGAAAGTGGTCTCGCTGGCCAGACCGAACAGCGCCGCCCCGCCCCACAGCCCCGCCGCGTAGGAGGGCCCGGCGGCGAGGGCGAGCCAGGCGCTGTCCCACCCGAACAGGCCGCGCCAGGCGAAGGCCGCGGCCACCGCCGCGGTCAGGATGGCGAAGTACAGGTTCATGTTCGCCCGCACCATCACCGCCGGGGCGGCACGCCCGAGCCACCAGGCCGCCGGCGCGACGCCGCCGAGCATCGCCGTCCCGCTCATCACCCCGCCGACCGCGCCGACGCCGAGCGTCATCGGCACCGAGCCTTCCCCCCGGTAGCGCCAGCCCGAGGCGAGCACCGCGACCGCCAGCAATACCAGCCCGGTCAGCCCCCAGCGCAGCGCCACCGGATCGGCGCTGGCGAGGATCAGCGCGCCGAACGGCACGGCGCAGATGGCGCCGACGGCCATGACCGCGACCTCCCGCCGTTCGGCGTACCGCAACGCGCCGGGCAGGAAGACCAGGCAGGAGACGCATTCGAGCAGCGCGAGCACCGGCACCGCCGCGCGCGGGCCGACCGCGGCCGAGGCGAGCGGCACGAAGACCAGCGCCGCGCCGAAGCCCGAAAAGCCGCGCGACAGCCCGCCCGCCAAGGCCGCCGCGACGATGCCGAGAATCGCACCCCAGGTCGGCAGCGCGTCGAGCAGAAACTCCATAACCCCCACCTTCCGCCCCGGCGGGACGCGCATCCGGGCCAGCCTCAGGGCTGGCGCCGCACCAGATCGTATTTCGCCATCCACATCAGGCCGCGCACCGCTCGTCCCGCCTCCGCCGCGGGCGCCGGGCCGGCGAGTTCGGCGGCCGTCGCCGACCCCTGCGCGAGGCGCGCCAGCATGGCCGTCAGCGTCGGCATGCTTGGCAGCAGGCTGCCGCGGCTCACCGTGCCGGGAGCCCCGGCCCGCGCGGCCAGCAACTGCGGCCCGGCCCCAGGCGCGAGGACGAAGCGCGTCTCCGGCGTGAGAGTGGCCGTCGGGTAGCCGGCGAAGGCGCGCAGCGGGTCGGGCCGCAGCGGCACCGGCTCCCGCCCCGGCCGGGGCGGCGCCTGCTCGGCGCCCTCCGCGCGCACCTTCGCCAGGGCGTCGAACAGCCGGAGGTACTGCGGGATGACCGCCGCCCAGTCATAGGTGGCGCGGGCATGGGCGCGGGCTGCCGCGCCCATCGCGCGGCGGCGCTCCGCATTGCCGATCAGGGTGGCGAAGGCCTCGGCTGCGGCGCGGACGTCCATCGCGACGCCGAGCGAGGCGCCCACCAGGTAGTTGCCGTAGCCGTCCATGCCGGCGGCGTAGCGCAGGGCGAGGTCGGCGCCGGAGCCGCCCATCACCGTCGGCACGCGGAAGCCATGCACGCCATGGCCGACCGTGTCGCGGAAACCGTCCCAGTCGGTCACCACGACCGGCAGCCCCGCCGCCATCGCCTCCACCGGGGCGAGGCCGAAGGTTTCCTGGATGTTGTCGATCGGCAGGGTGAAGAGGTCGGCCGCGGCCCAGATCTCGCGCCGCGCCGGATCGGCCGTGGCGTCGACGTGATGCACGGTGACCGAGGGGCAGAGCGCCGCCGCGCCTTCGAGGAAGATGGTCCGGTCGCGCGGGGCCTCGAAATAGCCGGCGAGGATGAGGTGCACGCGTTGCGCGGCGCCCCGCGCCGCCTCCTCGAGCGCGAGGTACATCGGCCCGGGCGTGAACTTCGTCGCCAGGCTCAGCCGCCCCATGACCAGGACCGCGACCTCCTCCACGCCGATGCCGAGCGATTCGCGCCAGCGCGCGCGTGCGCCTTCCGACTGATCGTAGGCCGCGGTGTCCACGCCGAGCGGGATGATCGGCAAGGCGGGGCCGACGACCTCCGTCGCGCCGAATCGCTGCCCCAGATAGGCGGCGTGCTCCTCCAGCAGGCGGCGGACCATGCCCTGCACGGCACGGGAGGTGCAGACCAGCGCATCCCAGGGCTGCAGCGGCGCGACCAGCAGATCGCCGATCGCATCCATGGTGCGGTCGGTCGCCGTGGTGTGCGTCACGCCGCAGAGGCTGAAGGCATTCTGCCGATGGCGTCGCCGCCACCAGGCGTAGGACGCCATGCCCGCGCCGGGCAGGAAGATGGTGCCGGCGCCGTCGAAGCGGTCCGGCGCATCGAAGCCGTGGGCGCTCGCCGCGAGACCGGGCGCGAGCTCGGCGACATGGCGGGCAAAGGCGGCCCCATGTTCCGGCGACTGCACCAGGGCGCGCAGCTCGGCAATGTCGCCATGGCGGAGGAGGCCGCGCAGGAACTCCTCCCCGGCGACGCGCCGGCCGAGCATCGGCCCGCCCGCCGTGGTGAACCCATCCGGGTGGTAGAGCAGGGCAGCACGGCGCATGGCGATCCGGGTCGGGCGGGTAGGTGGAGGAAGCTGGCGTGCCGGCCGGCGGCTGTAAAGCGCGCCGGGGCAGCGGTTGTCCGCCCGGCGCGATCGGGTTATGCGGGCCGATCATGCACTCCGCCGCAAATCGCCCGCCCGCGGAAGCGCCGGCGGTGTCGTCGAGCGCCCCCCTTGCCGAGGGACCGCTCCCCGCGCTGCGGGCCCGCATCGCGGCGGGCAGCATCGCCCCCGACCCGGCGCAGGAACTGGCAGCGGAGAAGCTGCAGGACCTCTGGCGCCGCACCCGCGGCTACGACCCCAAGGCCGAACCGCCCGAGACCGGCGGCTTCCTCGGCCGCTTCTTCCGCCGCAAGCCGGTGGACGAGGCGCCGAACGGCGCCCCGCTCGGCCTCTACCTGGTCGGCGAGGTCGGGCGCGGGAAGTCCATGCTCATGGACCTCTTCTTCGCCAGCGCAGACGTCTCCCGGAAGCGACGCCTGCACTTCCACCAGTTCATGCAGCAGGCGCACCGGCGCATCCATGAATGGAAGAAGCAGCACGGCGACACCGCGGACCCCATCCCGCCGCTCGCCGATTCGATCGTCTCCGAGGCGGCGCTGCTCTGCTTCGACGAGTTCCAGGTGCACGACATCGCCGATGCGATGATCCTCGGCCGGCTGTTCGAGGCGCTGTTCGCCCGCGGCGTGGTGATCGTCGCGACCTCGAACACCGCGCCCGACGACCTGTTCCGGGGCAAGCCGGGGCGCGACGCCTTCCTGCCCTTCATCCAGCTCATCAAGAAGCGGATCGAGGTGCTGGTCCTCGAATCGGCGCGCGACTACCGGCGCGAGCGCATCCGCGGCCTGCCGACCTGGCACGTGCCGCCCGATGGCCGCGCCGAACGCGCGCTGGACGCGGCCTTCGCGGAGCTGACCGGCGACACGCCGGCCGCGCCGACGAAGCTGACCCTGCTTGGCCGCGCGATGGAGGTGCCGCAGGCCGCCCGCGGCGTGGCGCGCTTCGGGTTCGACGAGATCTGCGGCAGGCCGCTCGGCCCGGCCGACTACCTGGCCGTCGCGACGCATTTCCACACGATCGTGCTGGACGGCATCCCGCGCCTCGGCCCCGAGAACTTCGACAAGGCGCGCCGCTTCATCACCCTGGTCGACGCGCTCTACGAGCACCGCTGCAAGCTGGTGGCGAGCGCCGAGGACCACCCGGATCGCCTCTACGAGCGGGGCGAGAACGCTGCGATGTTCGAGCGCACCGCCTCGCGCCTGGTCGAGATGCAGAGCCAGGACTATCTGGCGCTCGCGCATCTCACCTGAGAGAGCGTTTGAGAATGCTGCCCCGGGCCGCATCCGCGGCCCGCGGCTTCGCGGCGGACAAGGGCGCGTCGGCGGCAACCGGCGGTCTCGACACGGCCGCGCCGTGCGCTCCCGGCCCGGTGCAGGTCATCGGGCCGCCATTGGAGCTGCGAGAACTCAGGCGCTCGCCTTCGCCCGGAACTGGTCGAAGGCCTCGACCGCCTGGGCCGCGTACATCACCGAAGGGCCGGCGCCCATGTAGATCGCCATGCCCATGGTCTCCATCACCTCCTCTCGCGTCGCGCCGAGCTTTACGGCGGCCTCGGCGTGGTAGGCGATGCAGGGCGCGCAGCGCGTCGCGACCGAGATGCCGAGAGCGATGAGCTCCTTGGTCTTGGTGTCGAGCGCCCTGGCCTCCAGCGCCGCGCGGGCGACCGCGGAAAAACCCTTCATCACATCGGCCGCGCCACCGCGCAGTTCCTTCAGCGGCCCCGAGAGTCCGGTGGCGAGGGCGGGCCAGTCCTGATGCATCACGATCTCCGGATCCATTCCATGCGTTGTCGCTGAAGAACAGCGCAGCCCTGGCCGGCAGGCTTTGAGGGAGGTCAACGCAGGCACCGGCCGCTGCCGCGGCGGGTTCCCCCGGCGATCCGGGGCTTCCCGGCACGGGGCTTGCTGGGTTAGAGTTAATGAAATATCGCGCAACGAAACGAGAGGTAGGCTCATGCGGATCCTGGCCATGGCCCTGATCGCCCTTGCAACCTTGGCGTGGACCGCGCCCGTGGATGCGCGGAGCCGGACGCAGCAGGCCCAGGCGCAGACCCGCACGGCAGCCGCCCCTCAAACCACGCGCGCCGCCGCCACGCGGAGGTCGGAAGTGCCCCAGCGCCAGGCCCGCGCTGCCCAGCCGACGCGGCAGGCCGCCGCGCGGGGCGGGTCGCGCGGCAGCCGCCAGGTCGCCGCCCGCACCAGCGGCCGCCAGGTTGCCGGCCGCAGCGGCGGCCGGTCCCAGCAGGCCACGGCCGACTGCACCCGCGGCGCACGCTGCGCCCCGCGCGCCGTCTCCTGGCAGGCGGGCCTCGCGCCGGCGACCAACATGCAGGCGCAATCCTGCCCCGTGGGCACCATGGCGACGCTGGCGCGCGGGCATTCCGACGTGGTGCGCTGCCTGCCGCTCTGACCCTCCCCTTGTCGGATCGCCGCCTTCCGGCGGGCCGCCTTGCCGCAGCGCGGGCTGCGGAGTAGGTAGCGGCGGCTTTCCGCACTGCACCTGCACCAAGGACGCATCATGGCCCGCAAGAAGATCGCGCTGATCGGCGCCGGCAACATCGGCGGCACCCTCGCCCACCTGATCGGCCTGAAGGAACTCGGCGACGTCGTCATGTTCGACGTCTTCCCGGGTGTGGCCGCCGGCAAGGCGCTCGACATCATGCAGTCCGGGCCGGTCGACGGCTTCGACAGCCACATGGTCGGCACGGGCGACTACTCCGCCATCGCGGGCTCGGACGTCGTCATCATCACCGCCGGCTTCCCGCGCATGCCGGGCATGAGCCGAGACGACCTCGTCTCCAAGAACGCCGGCGTGATCGCGCAGGTGGCCGAGGGCGTGAAGACGCATTGCCCCAATGCCTTCGTCATCGTCATCACCAACCCGCTCGACGCGATGGTGTGGGTGTTCCGCGAGAAGTCGGGCCTGCCGGCGAACAAGGTGGTCGGCATGGCGGGCGTGCTGGATTCCAGCCGCTTCCGCCTGTTCCTCGCGCAGGAATTCAACGTCTCGGTCGAGGACGTGACGGCCTTCGTGCTGGGCGGCCATGGCGACACCATGGTGCCGCTGACCCGCTATTCCACCGTCGCCGGCATCCCGGTGCCGGATCTCGTGAAGATGGGCTGGACCACGCAGGAGAAGATCGACGCGATCGTGACCCGCACCGCCAATGGCGGCGGCGAGATCGTGAAGCTGCTCGAGAAGGGCTCCGCCTTCTATGCCCCGGCGGCCTCGGCGATCGCGATGGCCGAGGCCTACCTCAAGGACAAGAAGCGCGTGCTGCCCTGCGCCGCCTGGCTCGACGGCCAGTACGGCATCGACGGCCTCTATGTCGGCGTGCCGGTGGTGATCGGCGCCGGCGGCGTGGAGCGGATCGTCGAGATCGAGCTCAACGCGGCGGAAAAGGCGGCCTTCGACAAGTCCTGCGGCGCCGTCCGCGAACTGATCGACGCCTCCAAGAAGCTGGTGGGCTGACCCACCCGGGCCCGGCGGCGACGCCGGGCCCTTTTCCTGTCAGGCCAAGGGGATCCCCCGGGATGAACATCCACGAATACCAGGCGAAGGAACTGCTGCGCCGCTATGGCGTTGCGGTGCTCGACGGCCATGTGGCCTGGACCGCCGACGAGGCGGTGGCCGCGGCGAAGCAGCTTCCCGGCCCCGTCTATGTCGTGAAATCGCAGATCCATGCCGGCGGCCGCGGCGCCGGGCGCTTCAAGGAAGACCCGAACGGCAAGGGCGGCGTGCGCGTCGTCAAGTCGATCGAGGACGTGAAGGCCGCCGCCGAGGCGATGATCGGCAAGACGCTGGTCACCAAGCAGACCGGCGAGCACGGCAAGGTCGTCTCCCGCGTCTATGTCGAGGACGGCTGCGACATCAAGCGCGAGCTCTACCTCGGCCTTCTGGTCGATCGCGCGACCTCGCGCCTGACCATCATGGCCTCGACCGAAGGCGGCATGGAGATCGAGGAGGTCGCCGAGCACCACCCCGAGAAGATCCTCAAGGTCGCGGTCGATCCGGCCTCGGGCATTTCCGGCTTCCATTGCCGCAAGCTGGCCTTCGGGCTCGGCCTGCAGGGCAAGCAGGTGGCCTCCTTCACCAAGTTCGTGACGGCGCTCTACGGCGCCTTCAACGAGCTCGACTGCGGCATCGTCGAGATCAACCCGCTGGTGGTCACCGGCGCGGGCGAGATCGTCGCGCTCGACGCCAAGGTGTCCTTCGACGACAGCGCGCTGTTCCGCCACAAGGACCTGGAAGAGCTGCGCGACGACAGCGAGATGGATCCGAAGGAACTCGACGCGGTCAAGAACGACCTGAACTACGTCGCGCTCGACGGCGAGATCGGCTGCATGGTGAACGGCGCCGGCCTCGCCATGGCGACGATGGACATCATCAAGCTCTACGGCTCCTCGCCGGCGAACTTCCTCGATGTCGGCGGCACCGCGAATGCCGCGCGCGTGACCGAGGCGTTCCGCATCATCACCTCCGACGCCAATGTGAAGGCCATCCTGGTCAACATCTTCGGCGGCATCGCCAAGTGCGACATGATCGCGGAAGGCATCGTGGCGGCAACCAAGACGCTGCACCTCAAGGTGCCGCTGGTGGTGCGGCTCGAGGGCACGAACGTGGATCTCGGCAAGAAGATCCTGGCCGAGTCCGGCCTTGCCATCATCCCCGCCGACAACCTGGCCGACGCCGCCCAGAAGGTGGTGGCCGCGGTGAAGGGAGCCTGAGCCATGGCCGTTCTGGTCGATACCAACACCCGCGTCATGACCCAGGGCTTCACCGGCGCCCAGGGCACCTTCCACGCCAGCCAGGGCATCGCCTACGGCTCGACCTATGTCGGCGGCACGACGCCCGGCAAGGGCGGCACGATGCACCCGGAACTGAACCTGCCGGTCTTCGACACGGTCGCCGAGTGCGTCGCGAAGACCCAGGCGAATGCCTCGGTGATCTACGTCCCCGCGCCCTTCGCGGCGGATGCGATCCTGGAAGCGATCGACGCCGAGCTGCCGCTGATCATCTGCATCACCGAGGGCATTCCGGTGCTCGACATGGTGAAGGTGAAGCGTGCGCTGTCGGGATCGAAGTCGATCCTGGTCGGGCCGAACTGCCCGGGCGTGATCACGCCGGAGGCCTGCAAGATCGGCATCATGCCGGGCCACATCCACAAGCGTGGTTCGGTCGGCGTCGTCTCGCGGTCGGGCACCCTGACCTATGAGGCGGTGGCGCAGACCACGGCAGCCGGCCTCGGCCAGTCCACCTGCGTCGGCATCGGCGGCGACCCGGTGAAGGGGATGGACTTCATCGACGTCCTCGAGCTCTTCCTCAAGGACGACGAGACCAAGTCGATCGTCATGATCGGCGAGATCGGCGGTCAGTCCGAGATCCTCGCGGCCGAATACCTGAAGGCCGAGAATTTCGGCCCGGGCAAGCCGAACAAGCCGGTGGTGGGTTTCATCGCCGGCGCGACCGCCCCTCCGGGCCGCCGCATGGGCCATGCCGGCGCGGTGATCTCGGGCGGCAAGGACACGGCGGCAGCCAAGATGGAGGCCATGGCCGCGGCCGGCATCCATGTCGCGGACAGCCCGGCGGCGCTGGGTTCGACCATGGTGAAGGCCCTCAAGGGCTGAGCAGCCTTGCAGGGTGAAAACCCTGCCACAAATGGGCCATGCGCCCTATGTTAAGCGGCGCCGCCGCACCCTTGAGGCAGGGGCGGCGGCGACCCGCAGCAAGTAGCAACCGAACGTGACCCCCGGCGGCGCCGCCCGCCGGCACGGAGAGAACCGATGGCCGGAGTTGACGTCCTCGCAACCGCGATGACCGGCGCGAATGCCGCGTATCTCGCGGACCTCTACGCCCGCTGGGCAGAGAAGCCCGACAGCGTCGATCCCTCCATGGCCGAGCTCTTCGCCGCGCTGAACGACGAAGCGCGCGCCGTGCTGACCGACGCGACCGGCGCTTCCTGGGCCCCTCGGGTCCGCGGCGCCTTCGGCCCGGAGCCCGAGAAGCCGGCCCCCGCCAAGGGCGCCGCAGCGGCCGACCCGGAAGCGACGCGTCGCGCCGTGCTCGACAGCCTGCGCGCGCTGATGCTCATCCGCTCCTACCGCGTGCGCGGGCACCTGGAGGCACAGCTCGACCCGCTCGGCCTGACCAAGCCCAAGCCGCACCCGGAGCTCGATCCCAAGACCTACGGATTCACCGACGCCGACCTCGACCGGCCGATCTTCCTCGACATGGTGCTCGGGAAGGAAACGGCGACTCTGCGCGAGATCATCGCGATCTGCCGCGCATCCTACTGCGGGTCGATCGGCGTCGAGTTCATGCACATCCAGGATCCGGAGCAGAAGGCCTGGATCCAGCGCCGCATCGAAGGCGCGCCCTGGCTCGGCGCCTTCGACCCCGCGGCGAAGAAGCAGATCCTGCAGGAGCTCACCGAGGCCGAAGGCTTCGAATCCTTCTGCGCGCGCAAGTATGTCGGCACCAAGCGCTTCGGCCTGGAGGGCGGCGAATCGACCATCCCGGCGCTGGAAGCCGTCATCGAGACGGCGGCGAAGGGCGGTGTGCAGGAGATCGCGATCGGCATGGCCCATCGCGGCCGGCTGAACGTGCTGGTGAACGTCGTCAAGAAGCCCTTCGTGCAGGTCTTCTCCGAGTTCAAGGGCGTCGGCGCGAACCCCGACGACGTGCAGGGCTCGGGCGACGTGAAGTATCACCTCGGCACCTCGGTCGATGTCGAGATCGCCGGGCGGATGGTCCACCTCTCCCTGCAGCCCAACCCTTCGCACCTGGAAGCGGTCAACCCGGTGGTCGCCGGCAAGGTGCGCGCGCGCCAGGACATGGCGGGCGACACCAAGTCGCGCCGCTCGGTCATGGGCATCCTGCTGCATGGCGATGCCGCCTTCGCCGGCCAGGGCGTGGTCTATGAGACGCTGGCGATGAGCCAGCTCATCGGCTACCGCACCGGCGGCACCATCCACATCATCACCAACAACCAGATCGGCTTCACCACCGTGCCGGTGCATGCCTATTCGGGCCTCTACTGCACTGACGTGGCGAAGAGCATCCAGGCGCCGATCCTGCACGTGAACGGCGACGACCCCGAGGCCGTCGTATTCTGCGCCAGGATGGCGGCGGAATATCGCATGCAGTTCGGCGCCGACATCGTGCTCGACATCGTCTGCTACCGCCGCCACGGCCACAACGAAGGCGACGAGCCGGCCTTCACCCAGCCGATCATGTACAACCGCATCAAGGAGATGCGCACCACGCGCACGCTCTATGCGGAGAAGCTCGCGCGGGAGGGCAGCCTCACGGCGGAGGCATCGAAGGCGATGCTCGACGCCTTCAACGCGCAGCTCGAGGACGCCTACCAGGCCGCCCAGTCCTTCAAGCCGAACAAGGCCGACTGGCTGGAAGGCCACTGGACCGGCCTCAAGACCGCCACCGCGGGCGAGGAAGTGGAGAAGCTCCACGAGACCGCCGTCGCGCTCGATACGCTGCGCGAGGTCGGCAACGCCCTCGCCCGCGTGCCCGAGGGCTTCGGCGTGAACCCCAAGATCGCCCGCCAGCTCGAGGCCAAGAAGCAGTCCATCGACTCCGGCGAAGGCATCGACTGGGCGACCGGCGAGGCGCTGGCCTTCGGCACGCTGCTGCTCGAAGGCCATCGCGTCCGCCTGTCGGGCGAGGACGTGCAGCGCGGCACCTTCAGCCACCGCCACGCCTACCTGATCGACCAGGTCACCCAGGCCGAATACGTGCCACTGAACAACATCCGCGAGGGCCAGCCGAAGTTCGAGGCGTTCAACTCGCTGCTCGCCGAATTCGGCGTGCTCGGCTACGACTACGGCTATTCGCTCGCGGACCCTCATACGCTGGTGCTGTGGGAAGCCCAGTTCGGCGACTTCGCGAACGGCGCGCAGGTCATCATCGACCAGTTCATCGCCTCGGGTGAGACCAAGTGGCTGCGCATGTCGGGCCTGGTGATGCTGCTGCCGCACGGCTACGAGGGCCAGGGGCCGGAGCATTCCTCCGCCCGGCTCGAGCGCTACCTGCAGCTCTGCGCCGAGCGCAACATGCGGGTCTGCAACTTCACGACGCCGGCCAACTACTTCCATGCGCTGCGCCGCCAGATCAAGGCGAACTACCGCAAGCCGATGGTGCTGATGACGCCGAAGTCGCTGCTGCGGCACAAGCTCGCGGTCAGCAGCCTGGCCGATTTCGGCCCCGGCAGCGCCTTCCGCTACGTGATCCCCGAGATCGACGCGATCGCGCCGGAGGAGAAGGTGAAGCGCGTCGTGCTGTGCACCGGCAAGGTCTACTACGACCTGCTGCAGGAACGCCGCGACAAGGGCATCGACGACGTCGCCATCGTGCGCGTCGAGCAGATGTACCCCTTCCCGGCCAACAGCCTGGCCAAGGCGCTGGCGCCCTACAAGAACGCCGACGTGGTGTGGTGCCAGGAGGAACCCGAGAACATGGGCGCCTGGACCTTCATGGACCGGCGCATCGAGAAGGTGCTGAAGGCTCTCGACATCAAGGCGAAGCGGCCCGACTACGTGGGCCGCGAAGAAGCGGCGAGCCCGGCCACGGGCCTCGCCAGGATCCACCAGCAGCAGCAGGAAGCCCTGGTGCGCGCGGCCCTCGGGCTGTGACGGCGCGCCGGGCAGACAACGGACGGCAGACATGACCGACATCCTGGTTCCCACCCTCGGCGAGAGCGTTTCCTCCGCCACCGTCGCCCGCTGGCTCAAGAAGGCCGGCGAGGCCGTCGCGGCCGACGAGCCGCTGGTGGAGCTCGAGACCGACAAGGTGACTGTGGAGGTCAACGCGCCTTCCGCCGGCGTGCTGGAGGCGATCGCCGCTGCCGAGGGCGCCGAGGTGGCGCCCGGTGCCGTGCTCGGCTCCATCGCCGCCGGCGCCGCGGCCGCCGCGAAGCCGGCCCCGGCGCCGCAGCCGGTTGCCCCGGCGCCCGCCACGCCGCATGTCGAGACGCCGCGCGCCGTGACCGGCCCCGTCGCCGTGCCCGGCGCCCATGCGCCGCTGCCCGCCGCGGCGAAGCTGATGGCCGAGAGCGGTGCGTCGGCTGCCGCCATCGGCGCCGGCACCGGCAAGGACGGGCGCATCACCAAGGGCGACGTGATCGACTTCCTCGCCCGCCCCGCCGCCGCGCCGGCCGCCGCCGCGCCGAAGGCCGCGCGCGCGCTCGAGGCCGGCGAGGAGCGCGTGAAGATGACGCGGCTGCGCGCCACCATCGCCCGCCGCCTGAAGGAGGCGCAGAACACCGCCGCCATGCTCACCACCTTCAACGAGGTGGACATGGGCGCGGCGATGGCGCTGCGCACCGAGTACAAGGACGTCTTCGAGAAGAAGCACGGCGTGAAGCTCGGCTTCATGTCTTTCTTCGTGAAGGCCTGCGTCGCCGCGCTGAAGGAATTCCCGGCCGTCAACGCGGAGATCGACGGCGACGAGATCGTCTACAAGAACTTCGTGCACATGGGCATCGCGGTGGGCGGACCGTCGGGCCTGGTCGTGCCGGTGGTGCGCAACGCCGATACCCTCTCCTTCGCCGAGATCGAGAAGACCATCGGCGCCTTCGGCAAGAAGGCCCGCGACGGCGCGCTGAAGCTCGATGAACTCGCCGGCGGCTCCTTCACCATCACCAATGGCGGCATCTACGGCTCGCTGATGTCCACGCCGATCCTGAATCCGCCGCAGTCGGGCATCCTCGGCATGCACAAGATCCAGGAACGCCCGATGGTGGTCGGCGGCAAGATCGAGGTCCGGCCGATGATGTACATCGCGCTGTCCTACGACCACCGCATCGTGGACGGTAAGGAAGCCGTCTCCTTCCTCGTGCGCGTGAAGGAGAGCATCGAGGATCCCCGCCGGCTGATGCTCGACATCTGAGCCGCCATCCGCCTCGTGGACGGGGGCGTGCCCCCGGTCCACCGGGCGGCACACACCGTTCATCCGGGCGTCGCGGGCGATCCCGCGGCGCCGAGCGCGGAGGCCGCGTCATGTCGTTGCGACGTGACCGGCCTTCGCGTTTCCACCGGCACGCGCCGCGCGTGCCGCGCCACAGTCACACGCAGGAGGACAACCATGCGCAGCCGTGAAGGCCAGTTTTCCGACGCGCGCCCGATCCAGCGCAGCCGCACGGAAAAGGAGAAGCTGCTCCGCGAGCTGAAGGAAACCCTCGCCGGGCTGAAGCCGCACGCGGCGGCGTCGATGCGCACGACGCTGCAGGCACGCATCCGGGAACTGGAGGCGGATCTCGGGGCGCAGCGCAAGTGAGGCATGCCGGAGAGGGGCGCCGCCCCTCTCCGGACCTCACCCCGCCAAAGGCCGAAGGGCCTTTGGAAACCGTGACCTGGCACCACGCGTTGCGGTCGGGAACGGTGCCGAAATCCGCTTTCGCGCGCGACGCTGCCGTGCCGGGATACCTGCCGCACCCGGCGTCAAGTGACGGTTCCCAAAGGCCCTTCGGCCTTTGGTGGGGTGGTACGGAGGGGCAAGGCCCCTCCGCCCCTCACCGACAATCTTCGCGCCTGCGGAGCGGCGCCCCTCCACGCCCCCTCATCCCCGCAGCGGCACCAGGATCTCCGTCAGCCATTCCGACGGCGGCAATGCCTTGCAGTCGTTCAGGTACTCCTCCATCACCGGCGCATCCGCCGGTTCCTCCCCGCTCCCCGGCAACCAGGCCCGGTAGAGCCAGTCATAGGCCCGCTCCAGCTCCGCATAGGGTCCCTTGAAGCGCAGCGCCGCGACGCGCGCGAAGCCCGGCACCTCCAGCACCCGCACCTCGCCCTCGCCTTTCACCTCGGGCCCGACCGTCACCCCGGCGTCGGACCGCAGCTTCGCCGCCGGCACGCTGCTCGGGTCGTCGTGGTAGAGCGCCACGGCGCGCGTGCCCGCCCCGAGCAGCCCGCGTCCTGCCGCCCAGGCCTGCAGGCGCCCGAAGGCGTCGCCTATGCGCTTGTACTCCCCCTCGTGCCGGATCACCGCCAGGCGCAAAGGCGTGGTTTCCCGGATCGTCACCTCGAACATCGCCCTCTCCTCCTCATCATCGCTGCGCACCGGAAAGCCGAGCCCGCCACGGGCGCGATAGGCCGCCGGCGGGATGCCGTAGGCCGCCCGGAAGGCGCGGGTGAAGGCGGCCTGGCTGCCATAGCCCGCCCGCCGTGCCACCAGCGCCACCTTCTCGCCGCCCTTCAGCAGCGCGATCGCCGCCTCCTGAAGCCTGGCGCGCGCCGCCGTCTCGACCGGGGTCTCGCCCGTGATGGCGCGATAGACCCGGTGGAAATGGAAGGGCGAGAAGGCCGCCGCGGCGGCGAGGTCCTCCAGCCCCGGCGGATCGTCCGGCCGTGCGGCGATCAGCGCCATCGCGCGCGCGATGCGCGAGGCGTAGTCCGGTCCCGTCCTGTCGCGTGCCGCCATGCCGGCTCCTCCGATGCCGTGTCGCTATGCCGCGATCCGGCTTGATCGCGCTTGCGCAGTTGCGGGGGGCCGCCAGGATCGGCGCATGACCCGCATCGCCATCGGCACCATCCTTCCTTCCTCCAACCGCGTGGTGGAGCGCACCACCCTGGCGATCCTGCATCACCTTCCCGGGATCGACGCCTGCTTCGCCCGGATCCCCTATGCCCGCGACGGCAGCGGCCAGCCACCGGGCGCCTACGATGCCGCTTCCTACACCGAAGCGGCGCGGCTGCTCGCCCACGCCGACATGGCCGCGCTGTGCTGGAACGGGACCCGCGGGGCGGCGCTCGGCCTGGCGCGGGACCGTGACCTTGCGGCGACGCTCACGGCCGCGGCCGGTTGCCCGGCGACCACGACTTCCCTGTTCGCGGTCGAGGCGCTGCAGCGCCTCGGCGCACGCCGTGTCGGCCTGATCCTGCCGGGCACGGCGACGGAAGGCGCGGCGCACATGGCCGGCCTCGCCGCCGAGGGCATTGCCACCGCGGCCCTGCGTGGCCTCGGCTGCCCGGACAATCTCTCCGCCGCCGCCGTGCCGCCGGAGGACATCATCGCCGCCGCCCGCGCGCTGACAGCCGAGGCCACGCCGGATGCCGTGCTGATCTGGAGCACCAACCTGCACGGCCTGCCCTGCATGGCGCCGCTCGAAGCGGCCCTCGGCATCCCGGTGCTGGACAGTGCCGCGCTGGGCGTCGCAGCGGTTCTGCGCGCGGCGGACGTCGCCACCGCGCCGCTCGCCCCACTCGGCCGCATCTTCGGGATGGTCTGAAGCACTTCAGCGCGTCGTGCCGCATCCGGAGGCACCTTCCGGCCGTAGGCCTTCCGACAACGGAGGATGCCATGGCCACCGCAGGACGCCTTGCCGTCGCGCTGATGCTGCTCGCCGCCCCGCTCGCCGGCGCCGCGGCAAACCCGCTTGCCGGCACCTGGCGCGCGTCGCAGGGCGGGCAGTCGGTCGAGATCACCCTCTCGGCCGATGGCGCCTTCGCCCGCCGCGACCGCGGCCCGCATGGTGCGGACATGACGATCACCGGCCACTGGACCCTGGCCGGTTCCGGCCCCTGGCTGCGCCTGACCATCGAGGACTGGGCTCCGCGCCGCGCCTGCGGCCTGATCGGCTGCACGGACATCCGCATGCCGCGCGGCGAAACCTATCGCTACATCCTGCAGGGCGAGGACCGGCTGCTGCTCGAGGATACGGGCGGGCGCACCGAATTCCGGCGGGCGGGGTAGCACCATGACCGGCTGCACCGGACAGGCGGAAGCGGCCCGCGCCCTCGCCTTCGACCGCGAGCAGGGCCGCGCCGGCTTCGGCGCGCTGCTCGCCCGCGCGGATCTGCCTGCCGCTGCCGCGACGGAGCTGCGGCGGCGCTACGAGGAACCGCACCGCGCCTACCACGATGCGTCGCATGTCGGGCTGCTCTGGCTGCGCCACCTGATGCATGGCGGCGATCCCGGCGATCGGGACATGGCGCTCGCCATCCTGTTCCATGACGCGGTCTACGATCCGCTGGCGAAGGACAACGAGGCACGCTCCGCCGCCCTGCTCGCCGCGCTGGTGCCGGGCGACACCGGCTGGGTGCAGGAGGCGATCCGCGCCACCGCCGACCACCTGGCCTACGCGGGCAGCGACTGCCGCGTTCTCCGGCTGCTCGACCTCGATCTGACGCCGCTCGCCGAGGCGCCGGAGGTCTTCGCGCGCAATACCGCGCTGCTGCGGCGGGAATACGCGGCGGTGAGCGAGACCGCGTGGCGCGCCGGCCGCAGGCAGGTGCTGGCACGCTTCGCGGCGGCGGAGCGACTGTTCCGGACGCGGCTGTCCGCCATCTACGAGGCCGAGGCGCGCGCCAATCTCAAGGCGGAGCTGGCGGCGCTGTCCGTGGCGGCATGATACCAACGGCCGCTATTCGCGACCGCTGGTAGCCGCCCTTTCCTGCCCTCGGACGCCGGGCGCAAACCTCCGGTTTGCTTGGCTTCGCCGAACCACCGGCGGGCCGCATTCGCGGCCTCGGCACGAGTCAGGAGCTCGTGCCGCTGGTATGATGCCGCCGCGCCCCGTCGCCGATCCGTCGGCGGCGAGGCGCGGAGCCATCGTGCGCAGGGGCGGTGCGGCGGCCGCCCGCGAAACGGGGATCCTCATGCCGCTTCGGCCGGGCGGCCCGCCGGCATGAGGCGGATGGCGCCGGCCGTCACCAGGCCGATCGCCAGCCCCTCCAGCGCGCCAACGATCACGGAGCCCCCGACCAGGGCGAGCGGCTCCGTCCCGGCCAGACCGAGCACCGAGCGCAGGCCGGAGATCCCTGCGGCCAGCACCCAGCCGAGGACGTTCAACCACACCCAGGGCACCCACCGCCGCACCACACCGTCGAGCACGAGGCCCTGCGCAAGGCCGTGAATGAGCCCGCCGAGCAGGCCCGTTGCCAACGGTGCCGCCACCAGGAAGACGGAGGTCTGGAAGCCGTCGAAGCGCGCGATCAGCACGCCGTAGACCGACATGCCGATCAGTGCGGCAAGATAGCCGGCCGCCGCCGTCGCGCCGATCCAGCGCAACGGCGGCAGGTCCGGATGGACCCGCCTCAGCGCCCAGGCCTGCGCCAGACCGAGGCAACCGCCCAGGATCGCGCCGGACAGCGCGCGCAACGCCATGATCAGCAGGCCGACGCGGCTTGTCCCCGGCAGCATGTCCGGCCGGAGCGTCACCCCCCACAGCGTGGCGAGCGGAAGCCCCACGGCGAGCCCGGCCACGCAGGCCAGGATCCATCGCGGGCCGGTGCCCGCGGGCGGCTTCCACTCGGCCATGCGTTACGTCTCCTCGGGCAGGACGACGACCAGCCAGCCGCGGCCGTCCATGCGCGCAACATCGCCAGGCAGCAGCAGGACCGTGGTGGTGTCGCTCTCGATGATGGCCGGGCCGGCGACTTGCTGCCCCGGGGCAAGCGCCGCGAAGTCGTAGACGGGCAACTCCGCCTCGGCACCGGCGAGCCGCGCGCGGCGATGCGCGAAGGGCCCGGCCGCGGCGCCGCCGGACGCGGCATCCCGTGCCGGCATGGGCGGCAGGCGGCCGATCACCGCGAGGCGGGCATTGACCAGCACCACCTCCTCTCCGCGCAGGGCGTAGGTAAAGAGGGATTCGTGGCGGCCGTGGAATGCCTCGGTGACACGCCGGGCGAGGCCGGAGGCCTGCCAGTCCACCTCCTCGAGCGGCACGGCGATCTCGAAGACCTGCTCGCCGTAACGCATGTCGGCGGCACGCTTCGTCTCGACCTCGCCGCCGAACCAGGTGGCGACGCGGGCGCGGCCTTCCTGCTCCAGCCCGGCCCAGATGCCGCGCAGGGTGGCATCGTCGGGCACGCCGCCGGTGCCGAGCTCGCTGCGCGCCATTTCGTAGCGCAGGTCGGTGTGCAGCATGCCCCAGGCGGAGAGCCCCGCGGCGAAGACCGGCACGGCGACGCGGCGCATGCCGAGTTCCCGCGCCACCGCGCTGGCGTGCAGGCCCGCGGCGCCGCCGAAGGACAGCAGGGTGAAGTCGCGCGGATCCACCCCGCGGCGCACGGTAGCGACCCGGATGCCGTCCGCCATGCGGACATTCGCCAGGCGATGCACGCCCTCCGCGGCCGCCAGCGCATCGAGGCCGAGCGAGGCGCCGAGCCGCTCGAAGGCCGCGCGCGCGCCGTCGCGGTCGAGCTTCCGCGCCCCGCCGAGGAAGTTGTCCGGGTCGAGGTAGCCGAGCACCAGGTTGGCGTCGGTCACCGCCGGCTCCGTGCCGCCCTGGCCGTAGGCGACCGGGCCGGGCACCGCCCCGGCGCTGCGCGGCCCGACCTGCAGCGTGCCGCCGGCGCCGACATGGCCGATCGACCCGCCGCCGGCGCCGAGCGTGACGATGTCGAGGCTCTCCAGCGCGATGCGTTCCCCCGCCACGGTACGGCCGCGGCCGAGCGCCGCCTCTCCACCCTGCACCAGCGCGATGTCGGTGGAGGTGCCGCCGACATCGAAGGTGATGAGGTCGTCGCCGAGCCCGCGCTGCGCCAGCGCGACGCCGGCCGCGACGCCGCCGGCGGGGCCGGACAGCGCGGTGCCGGCGGCGAGCCGCGCCGCTTCCTCGACCGGCGCCACGCCGCCATGGGAGAGGATGACGAAGACCGGCCCGCCGAACCCCGCATCGGCGAGCCGCCCGCGCAGCCGCGCGAGATACCGCGACACCACCGGCCCGACATAGGCGTTCACGCAGGCGGTCGAGAAGCGCTCGAATTCCTTGATCTGCGGCAGCACCTCGGCGGAGGTCGTCACGAAGACCCCCGGCAGGGCGGCGCGCACCGCTTCGGCGGCAGCGCGTTCATGGGCGTCGTCGCGCCAGGAATGCAGGAAGCAGATCGCAACCGCCTCGACCTGCTCGGCCTTCAGCGTCGCGATGGCGGCGTCGAGCGAGGTTCGGTCGAGTGCCACCTCGACGCGGCCATCGGGCCGGATGCGCTCGCGCACCGGCAGGCGCAGGCGGCGCGGCACCAGCGCCGGTGCGGCCGGCAGGCGCAGGTCGTAGCGCTCGGGCTTCAGCCCCTCGCGCATCTCGATGACGTCGCGATGGCCTTCCGTCGTGAGCATGGCGACGCGCGCGCCCTTGCGTTCCAGCAGCGCGTTGGTCGCGACGGTGGTGCCGTGGACGATGCGTTCCGTGCGCGCCAGCAGGTCCGGCAGCGTCAGCCCGAGACGCTCCGCCAGCACGCCGAGGCCGTTGACCACGCCTTCGCTCTGGTCGGCCGGGGTGGAGGAGGACTTGGCGAGCGTGGTGGTGCCGTCCGCCGCCACGCAGACCACGTCGGTGAAGGTGCCGCCGACATCGACGCCGATACGGAAGCTGCTCACAGCAGGCCCTCCGCCGCGTCGCGCGCACGCGCGGCCGGGTCGCGCTTGTCGGGCGGTCCCCATCCGCCGCCACCGCCGGCGCGGACATGCAGCACATCGCCCGGCGCCAGCGGGATGCCGACCTCCTTCGTCCGCAGGTCGCGCGAGGTCCCGTCGGCGCGGTTCAGCGTGTAGTGGTGCGGCGCGCCGTCGCGCCCGCCGAGCATCCCCGCCGCGCCGTAGCGCACGCCGTCACCCGCGGTGTTGGCCACCGCCGGGCCGTCCGTCTCCAGCCGCAGTTCCAGCTCGCCGCCGAGGCCGCCGCGATAGGTGCCGTCGCCCGCGCTGCCGGGGCGGAACTCATGCTTCGCGAAGAACAGCGGAAAGCGCGCCTCGGCCATCTCGACGCTGCCGAACTTCAGGCCGCCGGCGGAATGCCATTCGCCCGCCGTGGACCAGCCATCGCCCTTGGATGACCCGCCGCCGCCCGGCCGCGCATGGAACAGGTGCCAGACGAAGGGGCGGTCCGGCCGACGCGCGTCGCGCCCCTTGATGGCGACGCGGAAGCGCCGGCCCCAGCCGCCCATGGCGCGCTCCGGGCAGGCATTCGCCAGCGCCTTGACCACCGCCTCGACGATCTCGTTCGAGCAGTGGGAGGTGCACATGGTCACCGGCGCGCCCTCCCGCGCCCAGACCACCGTGCCTTCCTTCGCCACGATGTCCACCGGGCGGAAGCAGCCGTCGTTCTTCGCCACCTCCGGGTCGAGCAGGAAGGCGAAGGCCATGCGCACCGCGCTCGCCATGTTGGGGTAGGAGGAATTGACGAAGCCCGGCGTCTGCGGATCGCTTTCCGACAGGTCCACCGTCAGCGAATCGCCGCGCTTGGTCACCCGCGCGCGGATCGCGATGTCGGTGCCGCCGAAGCCGTCATCGTCGAGGAAGGCCTCGCCCAGCCATTCCCCATCCGCCCAGCCGGCGACGATGCGGCGCGCATGGGCCTCCGACAGCGCGAGGATGGCGTCCACCGCCGCGACCGTGCCCTCCGCGCCGTGCTTCGCCAGCACCGTCAGCAGCCGCCGTTCGCCCAGATGCGCCGCGCCGATCATCGCCATCAGGTCGCCGCGCACTTCCCGCGGCAGGCGGGTGTTGGTGGCGATCATGCGCACCAGGTCCTCGCGCGGCGTGCGGTCCCGGCCCAGCAGGATGGGCGGGATGCGAAGCCCTTCCTGCCAGATCTCCGTCGCCCCCGGATTGTAGCCGCCATGCGTCGCGCCGCCGATGTCGGTGTGGTGCGCGCGCACGACGGACCAGAAGACCAGCCGCCCTTGGCAGAAGACCGGCACGATCGCCGTCAGGTCCGGCAGATGCGACCCGCCGTGATAGGGGTCGTTCAGCAGATAGACGTCACCCTCCCGCACCGTCTCGCCGAAGGCGTCCCGCACCGCCTGCACGGCGTAGGGCATGGCGCCGACATGGACCGGAATATGGTCCGCCTGCGCGACCAGACGCGCCTGCGCGTCACACAGCGCGATCGAGAAGTCGCGGGAGGAGTTGAGGATCTGGGAATAGGTCGTGCGCAGCATCGCCTCCCCCATTTCCTCCACGATGGCGCGGAAGCGGTTGTCGAGGACGGAGAGCGTCACGGGATCGGGTGTCGTCATGCCGCGAACGCTCAGCGGTGGCGGGGTTCGCGTCAAGGCTTCGCAGCCCGGCCGGCGCAGGCCATGATCCGCGGCAACACCCAAGGGAAGGAACCGCCATGACCGTCACCGTCGCCGCGCCGGACCTGCGCATCGTCACCGAAGGGCTGCGCTTCCCCGAAGGCCCGGTGGCGATGCCGGACGGCTCCGTGGCGCTGGTCGAGCTCGAGTCGCGCCGCATCACCCGCGTGGCGCCGAACGGGACCAGGACCACCATCGCGACCGTGACCGGCGCGCCGAACGGCCTGGCGCTCGGGCCGAAGGGCACGCTCTATGTCTGCAACAACGGCGGCTTCTCCTGGCATGAGGAGCCGGGGCTGCTGCGCCCGAGCGGCCAGTCCCCCGACTATTCCGGCGGCCGGATCGAGCGCGTGGACCCCGCGACCGGCGGCGTCGAGACCCTCTACCGCGCCTGCGACGGTCGCCCGCTGCGCGGCCCGAACGACCTGATGTTCGACGGCCGGGGCGGCTTCTGGTTCAGCGACCTCGGCAAGGTGCGCGCGCGCGACCGCGACCATGGCGGCGTCTACTGGGCGGCGGAGGACGGATCGAAGGTGGTCGAGGCCGCCTTCCCGGTCTTCGGCGGCGCCAACGGCATCGGCATCAGCCCCGACGGCAGGACGCTCTATGTCGCGGAGACCGAGACCGGCCGCCTCTGGGCCTGGGATGTGGAAGGCCCGGGCAGGCTGAAGAAGGAACCCTGGCCGTCGGTCAGCGGCGGGCGGATGCTGTGCCAGTTCCCGGGCTACCGGCGCCTCGACAGCCTCGCCATCGCCGCATCCGGCAACATCGTCGTCGCCACTCTCGTCTCGGGCGAGATCACCACCGTCTCGCCCGCAGGCGAGATCCTGCGCGTGGTGAAGATGCCCGAGCGCATGCCGACCAACATCTGCTTCGGCGGGCCGGACATGCGCACCGCCTACATCACCCTCTCGACCACGGGGAAGCTGGTCGCGATGGAATGGGACGAGCCGGGCCTGCGCCTGCCCCACGGTTGACAGGCCGCGGCGCGGAGCGGAACCTCCGCGCCAACAAGCAAGCTCTCCTGGGGAGTATCGTTCATGACCGGTCCGCAGATCGCGCGCCGCGCCCTGCTCGGCACGGCGCTCGCCGCGCCTTTCGTCCGCCCGTCCTTCGCGCAGGGCTCCGACCCCTACGTGATCGGCACGCTCTTTCCGATGAGCGGCCCGAACGGCGAATACGGCAAGCTCTTCACCGACGGCGCGGCGCTCGCCATCGAGCATGCGCGCGCCGACAACATGCTGCGCCGGCCGATGCGCATCCAGGCCGAGGACACCCAGGCCCTGCCGCAGCAGGGCGTCATCGGCATGACCAAGCTCGTGAACGTCGACAAGGCGCATTACGTGCTGGTCGGGTTCACCTCGGTCTCGAAGGCGGTCGCGCCGGTCGCCGACCGTGCCAAGACCGTGACCGTGAACGGCGGCGCGGTGGGTCCGGACCTCTCGGGCCTCTCGCCCTATTTCTGGAACGTCATCCCGCTCGCGCATCTGGAGACGCAGGCCTTCCTTCCCTTCCTGATGCGGCGGAACCTCAAGCGCATCGCGCTGGTCTACGTGGACGACCCGCTGGGCGACGCCATCCTGGGCCTGCTGCGGACGGAACTGCCCAAGGCGGGCGGCGAGCTCGTCGGCACCTTCTCCATCCCGCGCACGGCGCAGCAGTTCGGCCCGATCGCGGCGCGCGTGCGCCAGTCGCGGCCGGATGCGGTCTACATCGCCTCCTTCGGCGCGCAGCAGGCGCAGATCATCAAGGGGCTGCGCGACAACGGCATCCGGCAGCCGCTGGTCGGCTACTCGGCCCTGTCCATCGCCTCCGTCACGGCCCTGCCGGAGGCCGAGGGCGTGATCTTCACCAGCCAGAAGTTCGACTACACCGGCGGCAGCGAGGTGACGCGCCGCTTCGCCACCGACTTCAAGGCGCGCCACGGCGCCGACCCGGGCACCTACAACGCCAACTACTACAACGCGACCCGGCTCTTCGCGCTGCTCGCGCGCGAGCTGGAACGCGAGAACGCGCCGGTGAACGGGGACACGCTGCGCGCGACGCTGCTGCGCGTGCGGGAATTCGACCTGGTCGGCGGCAAGGGCCGTTTCGACGACCAGGGCAACATGTCCGCCGACATCCAGGTGAACGAGATCCGCGGCGGGCGCGTGGTTCCGATCGGCTGAGCCAGGCGTGCTCTTCCTCCAGCTCCTGCTGCAGGGCGTCCAGACCGGCGCCCTGTATGCGCTGACCGCCGCGGGCTTCGCGCTGATATTCGGCGCCACCCGCATCTTCCACTTCGCGCACGGGACATCCTTCACGCTCGCAGGCTACGTGTTCCTCTTCGCCTGGAACGGGGGCCTGCCGTGGTGGGCGGGGTCGCTGGCCGGAATCCTGGTCGCCGTGCTCTTCGGCCTGGCCATGGAACGGCTGGTCTATCGACCGATCCAGCGGCACGAAGGCTCATTCTTCACCGTCTTCGTCGCCGCCTTCGGCGTCGCGGTGGTGGTGCAGAACCTGGTCGGCATGGTTGCGGGCCGCGGCTTCGCCTCGGTGGACACGCCGCTGTCGCGTGCGGATGAGGTGCTGCCGGACGTCTTCCTCGCCCCGATCTTCTGGATCGCCGTCGGCGTCGCGGTGGCGCTGTTCGCAGCACTATCGACCTTCCTCACGCGCACGCATGCGGGCGTGGCGCTGCGCGCCCTGGCGCAGAACCCCGATCTGCTGCGGGCCTACGGGCTGTCCTCCAATCGGCTGTCGATGCTGGCCTTCGCACTCGGCTCGGCCATGGCGGCGCCGGCGGCGGTGCTGACGGCGATGACCTCCGGCCTGAACGAGGCGGTGGGGCACCACGTCATGCTGATCTCGATGGCCGCGACCATCGTCGGCGGCGTCGGCTCGCTGCGTGGCGCGGCCCTGGCCGGGCTGATGCTCGGCGTCGCGGAATCCGTCGCGCTGCAATTCGTCGATACGCAATGGGCCGAAGGCGTGTCCTTCCTCGTGCTCTTCGCCTTCATCATCTTCCGCCCGAGCGGCATCTTCGGGGTGGCCCAGGCTCGATGATCGCATATGCCGCCAACCTGGCGACGCTGGTCGCCATCTTCGGAATCCTCGCCGCGACGCTCAACTTCGTGGTCGGCTTCGCCGGGATCTTCTCCGTCGCGCATGCGGTGTTCTTCGGCCTCGGCGCCTATGCCGGGGCGCAGGTGGCGCTGCTGCTGGTGCCCGATGCGTTGCTGGCCTGCCTGGTCGCCGCCATCGTGGCGGGCGGGCTGTCGCTCTGCCTCGCCCTGCCGGCGCTGCGCGTGCGGGGGGAATACTTCGTCGCCGCCTCGCTCGGCCTGCAGATGATGGCGACGACGCTGTTCTCCGAGGCCAAGCCGCTCACGGGAGGCATCGGCGGTTTGGTCGCCATCCCGCGCCCCACCGTCGCCGGCATCGAGGTCAATGTGCTGCCGCTGGCCCTCGTCGCGCTGGCGCTGATCCTGTTCCTGACCGCCCGCCTCCAGCGCGGTGCCTTCGGTCGCTCGCTGCAATCCATCCGTGACGCGGAGAGTGCGGCCGAGGCGCTCGGCAAGAACGTCGCCGCGGTCAAGACCCTCGCCGTGGCCTTCGCCTGCGCCGGGGCGGGGATCGGCGGCGCGCTCTTCGCGCTGCACCTGTCCTTCGTGAATGTCGAGAGCTTCACCATGGACCAGTCCGTGCTGGTCATGGCGATGGTCATCATCGGCGGCACCGGCACGCTGTGGGGGCCGCTGCTCGGCGCCATCCTGCTGCTGTCGCTGCCTGCCGGACTCGCCTTCCTGCCCTTCATCCCGCCGACCGAGGTCGGCGCGGTGCAGCAGATCATCTACGGCCTCGCCATGACACTGCTGATGATCTTCCGCCCCGCCGGGTTGGTCGGCGACCTCTCCAAGGGGAGGGCCACGGCATGAACGAGGTGCTGCTGAGATCCGAGAACCTCGCGCGCGCCTTCGGCGGGCTGCAGGCGGTGGCGGGCGTGTCGCTCTCCCTCTACGCGGGCCAGGTGACGGCGCTGGTCGGGCCGAACGGCGCCGGCAAGACGACGACCTTCAACCTCATCACCGGCAACCTGCGCGCGGATTCCGGCACGGCACAGATCCGCGGCAGGCCGATCATGGGGCTGAAGCCGTGGCAGGTGGCACGGCTCGGCGTCGCGCGTTCCTTCCAGGATCTCCGCCTCTTCACCCACATGACGGTGCGGGAGAACGTGTTCGCGGCGACCGAGACGGCGTCCTGGTTCTGGCAACCGGGCGGCAGCCGCGCCCGCCTGCGCCGGCAGGAACGCGCAGAGGCCGCGCTGGAAGCCACGGGCCTGGCGGCGCTCGCCGATGCCCGCGCCGTCGACCTCGCCTATGCCGAACGGAAATTCCTCTCGATGGCGCGCATCCTCGCCGCCGAGGCCGATATCTGGCTGCTCGACGAACCCGCCTCCGGCCTCGACCTCGCCTCGCGCCTCCGCTTCGGCGAATTGCTGAAGAACGCGCAGGCGCGCGGCGTCGCCATCTGCCTGATAGAGCACAATCTCGACGTGGTGGTGGAACTGTCCAACCGCATCGCTTTCCTCGACCAGGGCCGCGTCCTCGCCGAGGGTGACCCCGGGACCATTCTCAAGGACCCCGCACTCGCCGCCATCTATTTCGGCGACCGGCCGCAGGAGGCCGCATGAGCCTTTCCAATCGACGGAGCACCGAAGGGCCTGGCGGCGCGGCGCCGCCTCGCCGCGAGGACCCCGCGCCGGCGATCAAGGCCCTCGGCCTCTCCGCCGGCTATGGCGGGCGGGAAGTGCTGCAGGACGTCTCGCTGACTCTGAACGCCGGCGAGATCCTCTGCCTCATCGGCCACAACGGCGCCGGCAAATCCACGCTGCTGCGGGTGCTCTTCGGCCTGCACCGGCCTTCGGCCGGCAGCATGAAGGTGTTCGGGGAAGTGCCGGCGCAGCACACGCCGGCGGCTCTCGGCGCGGCGGGCGTGGCCCTGGTGCCGGAAGGCCGCGGGGTTTTCCCCGACCTGACGGTGGAGGAGATCTTCGGGCTCGCCCTGTGGTCGGCCGGAGTGCCGAAATCGGGCCAGCGCGAACGCGTCGAGGAAGTCCTCGAGGTGCTGCCGCGCATCAAGGAATTCCGCACGCGGCGCGCCGGTACGCTCTCCGGCGGGCAGCAGCAGATGGTCTCGATCGGCCGTGCGCTGCTGACGCGCCCGCGGGCACTGCTGCTGGACGAGCCCTCGATCGGCCTCGCACCGAAGCTGTTCCAGGACCTGATCCGGCCGATCGCGGCGCTGCGCGACACCCGCGGCATGGCGATCCTTCTGGTGGAGCAGAACGTACGCGAAGCCTTCGCCGTCTCCGATCGCGTGCTGGTGATGCGCTCCGGCAAGTTCATCTTCGATGGCGCGCCGAGCGACCTCGACGACCATGCGCGGCTGATGGAATTGTTCTGACGCGCAGCAGGGAGCGGGGCCGCCGTTCTCCCTGCCCAGGGCCGAAAGCCGCCCGACGCCACGGCTTCCAAGCGCCCTCGGCGGGCGGGGTGCGCGGCGGCGCGCGCCCTCCCAGCCGCGCTACCGCCGATGCCCCGACACTTCCTCGCCCGCGTCGGCCGGCAGCCGCGCATGCAACGGCACGGACGCCAGCACCACCAGTGCCGCGACGACGAAGCCCCAGGAGAAATCCACGGCCACGAGCGCGCTGCGCCCCGCCAGCGCAAGCGACATTTCGAGCGACGCCGTCGCCAGCACCACCCCCAGCGCCGGCGTGAGCTGCTGCAAGGTCCCGTACAGCGCCGTCGCCGCCGACATCCGTTCGGTCGGCACGTCGGCGAAGGCCAGCGTATTGAGCGAGGTGAACTGCAGGCTGCGCGCCAGGCCCCCGGCCGCCAGCAGCAGGAAGATCGCGAGCGACGGCCAGGCCGGCGTCACCAGCGCCAGCGCCGCGATGCCGGCCGCCGCGACCACGCCATTGACCATCAACGTCGCGCGGAACCCGGTCCGCTTCAGCAGCGGCCGCACCAGCGGCTTCATCGCGAAGGCGCCGAGCGCCGTGGCGAAGGAGACGAAGCCGCTCTGGGAGGCGCTCATGCCGAAGCCGATCTGGAGCATGACCGGGATCAGGAACGGCACCGCGCCTGCACCGGTGCGGAACAGGCTGCCGGCCACCGCCGGGTCGCGGAAGGTCGCGATGGAGAAGAGCGAGAGATCCACCGCCGGCCGCGCCACCCGCCGGCAATGCCGGATGGCGAGCACGCCCGCCAGCAGGCCGAGCAGCAGCGCGCCCCAGGTGAGCGGTGCCGGCACGACATGCCGACCCACCGTCTCCAGCGCGAACATGACCAGGGCGAGCGCGCCGCCGGTCAGCGCGAGACCCACCAGGTCCGGCGGCCCGGGCCTTGCAGGCGGCACATGCGGGATCTTCCACGCCACCAGCAGGAAGCCGAGCAGCCCGATCGGCACGTTGATCCAGAACACCGCGCGCCAGGACCACAGATCCGTCAGCACGCCGCCGAGCGGCGGTCCCGTCACCGGCCCCAGCAGCGCCGGCATGGTCAGCCAGGCCATGGCCGAGAGCATGTCCTTCTTCGCCACGCCGCGCAGCAGCAGCAGCCGCCCGACCGGCACCATCATCGCCCCGCCGAATCCCTGCAGGACGCGGAAGGCGATCAGCTCGCCAAGCCCCTGCGACTGGCCGCACAGGGCCGATGCGCCGACGAAGACCAGGATCGCGGACATGAAGATCCGCTTCGCGCCGAAGCGGTCCGCGATCCAGGAGGAGAAGGGGATGAAGACGGTCAGCGCCACCAGGTAGGAGGTGATGGCCGCGCCGAGCCGCGCCGGGTCCTCGTTCAGGTCGCGCGCCATGGCCGGCAGCGCCGTCGCCAGCACCGCGCTGTCCAGATTCTGCATGAAGAGCGCGGAGGCGACGATCAGCGCGATGCCGCGGTGGTCGCTCATGCGGCCAGGATGCGGGGGAGAAGAGAACTTCTCCCCCGCGCCCCCTCAACCTTCTTTGACCTTTGGGAACTGACAGCCAAGGCCGGTGCCAAATAGACAAAGAAGGGAGGGGGGGCGGGGGAGGTTCCCCTCCCCCGCGACTTCTTCCTCCTCCTCACGGCTTCAACACCACCCGTCCCGCGCTGCGCCGCGCCCGCACCTCCGCCATCGCCTCGCGGAACTGCCCGAGCGGAAAGGAAGCGTGCACCTCGGGCTTCAGCTTCCCCTCCTGCCACCAGCCCATCAGCTTGCCCCACAGCTCCCGCGCGCGCGGCGCGTGCAGCCGGCGATTGTCGCCCGGTGACCAGCCGACATAGGTCCCCCAGTTCACCCCGGCCACGGCGATGTTCTTCAGCAGCAGGATATTCGCCGCGACGGTCGGAATGCCGCCGCCGGCGAAGCCGATCACCACCAGCATCCCGCCATCGCCGAGGCAGCGCAGCGAATCGTCGAAGGCGTCGCCGCCGATGGTGTCGAGCACGCAGGCCACCCCCTGCCCGCCCGTCGCCGCGCGCACCGCGTCGCGGAAGGGTGCCGCGCTGTCGAGCACCACCTCCGCCCCGCGCGCCGCGAGCAGCGCGTGCTTGGTCGCACCCGCCCGCGCGATCACCCGTGCGCCCATGGCATGCGCGATCTCCACCCCCGCCAGGCCCACGCCGCCCGCGGCGCCGTGCACCAGCACCCAGTCGCCGGGTGCGATCCGCGCGCGCCACAGCAGGCCGGCGCCGGCGGTGGGGTAGGAGATCGGGAAGGCCACCGCCGGATCCGCCGGCAGCCCCTCCGGGATCGGGATGACATGGATGTCGTCGGCGATCGCCTCCTCCGCCAGGCCGCCCCAGTCGAGCACGGCGAAGACGCGGGTGCCGGGCGGCGGGGCCTCGGCGTCGGGCGCGGCCTCGATGATGGTGCCGACCACCTCGGTGCCCGGGGTGAAGGGCAATGGCGGCTTGCGCTGATACTTGCCCTCCACCACGAGCTGCGTGGCGAAGGATACGCCCGCGGCCTCAACGCGGATGCGCACGCCGCGCGGTCGCATGGGCGGCGGCGCGACCTCCTTCAGTTCGAGTTCGTCGAAGGGACGCCAGGATTCGCAGACAAGCGCGCGCATCGTTCAGTCCATCCTGATGCTGGCGTCATGCACCAGCCTGCCCCAACGCTCGTATTCCGACCTGACGAAGCGCGCAAACGCGGCGGGCGTATCGGCCACCGGCTGCGCGCCCAGCGCATCGAGCCGCGCACGCACCTCCGGCGTCGCCACCGCCGCCGCCGTCGCCTGCTGCAAACGGTCCACGATCGGCTGCGGCGTGCCGCGCGGCGCCCAGATGCCGTACCAGGTGGCGATCTCGTAGCCGGGCAGGCCGGCCTCGGCGACCGTCGGCAGGTCGGGGAAGGCCGGCACCCGCGCCGGCGTGGTGACGGCAAGTGCCCGCAGCCGCCCGTCGCGGACCGCGCCGGCGCTACTCGGCATGGAATCGATCATCACCTGCACCGTGCCGGCGATCATGTCCTGCACCGCCGGCCCGCTGCCGCGATAGGGCACGTGCGTCATGTCCACGCCGGCCATCAGCTTGAACAGCTCGGCCGCCAGGTGCGGCGCCCCGCCCTGCGACGACGATGCATAGGCCAGCCGCCCGGGATTCGCCTTCGCATAGGCGATCAGCTCCGCGATCGAACGCACCGGCAGCGACGGATTCACCACCACCATCAGCGGCACCGCGGCGATGTTCGTCACCGGCAGGAAGTCGTTGATGACGTCAAAGGGCATCTGCCGCGTCAGATGCGGCACGATGGTGTGGGCGGAGGCATTGACCAGGAAGGTGGCTCCGTCGGGCGCGGCGCGCGCCACCTGCTCGCTGCCGATGATGCCGTTGGCCCCGGCGCGGTTCTCCACCACGAAGGGCTGGCCGAGCGGCCCCTGCACCGCCTGCGCGACGATCCGCCCCATGATGTCGGTCGGTCCGCCGGGCGGATAGGGCACGATGAAGCGCACCGGACGGGTGGGCCAGGACGGCGCCTGGGCATGCGCGGCCATCGGCAGCATTGTCGCGGCCAGCGCCGCGCGTCGTGTCGTCCACATTCTCGGAGATCCTCTTCCCATCTTGTCGCTTCGCGTCAGGATAGGCCCGGTCCGCCAAGGAGGAAATGCGATGGACGAGGCGATGCGGCCCTACAGGGGCCTTCGCGTGCTGGATGCCGGACAGGGCATCGCCGGCCCTTATTGCGGCATGATGCTCGCCGCCTGCGGCGCGGATGTCATCAAGCTGGAACCGGCGGAAGGCGACTGGTCGCGCGGCCTCGGCACCGCGAAGGACAAGGTCTCGGTGATGACCGTGTGCTTCAACCGCGGCAAGCGCAGCGTCGTGCTCGACCTGAAATCCGAGGACGGCAAGCGCGCCGCCGCCGCGCTGGCCGCCCGCGCCGACGTGCTGATCGAGGCCTTCCGTCCCGGTGTCGCCGCGCGCATCGGCCTCGGGCCCGAGAATGCGAAGGCGGATGCGGTCTGCCTGTCGATCTCCGGCTTCGGCCAGACCGGCCCCTATGCGGAACGTCCCTGCACGGATTCCGTCGCGCAGGCCTTCTCCGGCTTCGTCGCACTGAATGCCGGCGCCGACGGCGCGCCGCACAAGGCGAGCCCCTTCGTCGCCGACATGGCGACGGGCATCTACGCCTTCTCCGCCGTGCAGGTGGCGCTCGCCGCGCGCGCGCAGGACACCGCGCCGCGCCGCCGCGTCATCGACATGTCGCTGATGGCGGCGACGTCGAACCTGCTGACGCACCAGATCGGCGAATGGGGCATGCAGGGCAAGGCCGCCGCGCCGCCCAACGTGCCCGCCGGCGCCTACCAGGCCGCGGACGGCGCCTGGGTGATGATCACGCTGGTGCGCGAGGCCGAATGGCTCGCCATCTGCGAGGTGCTCGAGATCCAGGAGACGGCGCGCGACCCGCGCTTCGCCGATTTCGCGCGGCGCTGGGAGAACCGGGACGCGCTCTACGCCATCGTCCGCGCCGCCTTAGCGAAGCGGTCCTCGGCGGATTGGGTGCAGCGCCTGCAGGGTGCGCGCCTGCTTGCGGATCGCGTCAATACGCCGCTCGACTGGCTGGCGAACGAGCATGTCGTCGCCTACGGCGCCGCCTCGCGTATCAAGCAGCCGCAGCTCGGCGAGGTGCCGCTGCCGATGCTGCCGGGCCTCGGCCATTGGGACGCGATCGCCCCCGGCCTCGGCGAGCACACGGCCGAGATCCTGGCGGAGATCGGCGCGTGACGCTGGCCGCCGCCGTGGCGGAGGAGCAGCCGCGCGTCGCCGCCCTGCTCGACCGCCTGGCGGCGATCGGCGCCGATCCACCCGGCATCACGCGCCACGCCTTCGACGAGCGTGAGAACGCCGCCCATGCGCTCGCCGTCGTGGAGGCCGGGCGCCTCGGCCTCCAGGTCGCGCGCGATGCCGCATGCAACCTCTACCTCACCTGGCCGGGCGCGGGCCGGTCGGCGCCCCGCGTGCTGCTCGGCTCCCACTTCGACAGCGTGCGGCACGGCGGCAATTTCGACGGCGCGGCGGGCGTGGTCGCGGCGCTCGCTGCCGTCTCGGCATTGCGCGCCACCGGCTTCACGCCGCGCGCCGACATCACCATCGCCGCCTTCCGCTGCGAGGAAGCGGTGTGGTTCGGCCTCGGCCTGATCGGCAGCCGCGCCGCGCTCGGCCTGCTGCCGCGCGAGGCGCTGGACCGCCGCCGCGCCGACACCGGCCTGACGCTCGCCGACCACATCACCCGCTGCGGCGGTGATCCCGATGCCATCGTCCCCGGTACGCGCCTGCTGCCGGTGGGCCCCATCCGCTGCTTCCTGGAAGCGCATATCGAACAGGCGCCGAGCCTGATCGAGGCCGGCCTGCCGCTCGCCATCGCCACCGGCATCCCGGGCAATATCCGCCACGCCGCCATCCGCATCGCCGGCGAGGACGCGCATGTCGGCCTGCCGCGCCGCTTCCGCCGCGACGCCGCGCTGGCGGGGGCGGATATCTTCACCGCCCTCGATGCGCTGTGGGCGGAGGAGGAGGAGGCCGGCCGCGCCATGGCCTTCACCATCGGCCGCTTCCACACCGACACGTCGACGCACGAGCTGACGGTGGTTGCCGGCGACTTCACCTTCTCGCTCGACCTGCGCGCCTATGACGCCGCGCACCTCGCCGCGCTGGAGCAGCGCCTGCACGCCATCGTCGCCGAGGTCGCCGCGCGCCGCGGCGTCGGCATCGAGCTCGGCCCGCGCAATGCCGCGCCGGTCGGGCCCTGCGACCCGGCGCTCCGGGCGGGCCTTGCTGCGGCGGCGGCGCGCATGGGCATCGCGACCATGCCGCTCGGCTCCCCCGCGTCCCATGATGCGGCGAACTTCGCCGCCGCCGGCATCCCGACCGGGTTGCTGCTGATCCGCAACGCCAATGGCAGCCACAATCCGCGCGAGGCGATGGAGATTCCCGACCTGATGGCCGCCACCGCCACCTTCGCCGAGTGGCTGCGCGCGGAAGCGGCGGGCTGGAGCAGATCCCGATCGGTTGGAATCAGCTGATCGGACAAGGATGCTCGCGACAACAATGGGCTGGAGCGGTTGCCTTGAGCCAAGGCGAACGGAAACCGCTCCAAGCACCGTCAGGACGGCCGCACGCCGAGCCTGCGCACCAGCGCGCCAAAGGTCTCCCGCTCCCGCGCCACGCGGCTGGCGAAGACCTCGCCGCGCTCGAAGACCGGCGCCATGCCCATCGGCGCCATGCCGGCCGCCGCCGCCGGCATGGCCAGCGCCTCCCCGATCGCGCCCGCCAGGCGATCGACCACCTCGGGCGGCGTGCCGGCCGGCGCCGCGACGCCGTACCAGGGCACCGCAAGCGCGCGCGGATGGCCGAGTTCCGCCAGCGTCGGCACCTCCGGCAGGTCCGGGTTGCGGCGTTCCGCCAGGGTGGCGAGGGCGATCAGCCGGCCGTCCTTGATCGCCGGCAGCGCCACCGGATCGAACAGCAGTTGCAGCCGCCCGCCGAGCAGATCCGTCAGCGACGGGGCGGAGCCGCGATAGGGCACGTGCTCCAGCCGGATGCCGGTGGCCTCGGCGAAGAGTTCCCCGGAAAGCTGCGTGATGGTGCCGTTGCCCGCCGAGCCGAAGCGCAGCGCACCGGGATTGGCCTTGGCGTATGCGATCAGCCCCGCGACGTCGCGGTAGGGCACTGACGGATTCGCCGAGATCACGTTGTAGGCGATCGAGGTCATCGCCACCGGCACCAGCGCGGTTGCCGGATCGAAGGAGAGCTGCATCACGTGCTGCGCGATGGTCATCACCGCGACCGGGAAGGCAAGGAAAGTGTGCCCGTCCCGCGCCTGCGCCACGTATTGGGCGCCGATCGTCCCGCCCGCCCCGGCGCGGTTCTCGATGACGATCGGCTGCCCGAGCAGCCGCCCGAGCGGTTCCGCGATCGGCCGGATGGAAAGGTCGGTGGTGCCGCCTGGCGGATAGGGCGCGACCATGGTGATGGGCCGGTTCGGCCAGGCTCCCTGGGCCTGCAAGCTGCGCGGCGCGATGAGCGCGCCGCCGGCGGCAGCCAGCAACGGCCGCCGCCGCATGGGCATGGTGATCGACATGGCGTCCTCCCTCTCCCCGCCCTGATCCGCGGAGTTGGCGTCATGCTAGATCAGCCCCCCTTGCAACCGGAACGTTTTCGCCGTGTCGCCGCGATGTCATCGCTCCGCGTGCAGGGTTTCATGGACAGGCGTGCCACGCCCGGGCCAACTCCGCGCCCCCGTGCATGTCACTGCGACGAAGGGTCCTGCCGATCGTGATCTCCCTTGCCTCCCTGGCGCGCCGGACTGCCTGCGCCACCCTCCTCGGCCTGACGGCGCTGCTGCCCTCCACGGCCGGCGCCGCCAGCTTCGACTGCCGCGCCCCGGCCGACGCCTTCCAGCGCACCGTCTGCGCCGACCCCGCCCTCTCCGCCCTGGAAGGCGAGGTCGCGACCTACCGCCGCGACATGGCGGGCATCCCCTGGCGCCGTGGCCTGCGCGAACGCCACGACGCCGCCATGGCCGCACTGCGCAACGACAGCGCCCGGGACCCCGCGGCGATCCGCCGCGGCCTGCAGGCCCGCCTCGCCGCGCTGCGGGAGGAGAACGAGTGGTTCTCCTCCCATGGCCTCGAGGAAGCACCGGAACGCCGGCTGCGCACCACCTGCCTGGCGCTGCCCTCCTCGGAAGGCGCGGCGGCACAGCGGCGCCGCTGCCGCGTGGCGGAATTCGGCAGCCTCGGCACCGTCGATGGCCGCCGGTTCGCCTTCGCGCTCTACGAGTACCCGCCCGACCCCACCGGCGACCTCGCGAACGAGACGGCGATCCTGGTGCTCTCCGCCGGCCAGCCCGGCGAATGGACGGTGGACATCGCCGAACGCCTGACCGAGGCGAACTGCATGCGCCCGCGCCTCGTCCGCCACGGCCAGGACAGCCTGCTCTACCTGCCCTGCGCGGAGACCGGCACCGCCGGCGGCGCGATTCCGCTGCTCTACCGCCGCGCCGGCCCGGCCTCCTTCCGCATCTGGCAGGAGATCGAGGCGGAAGGCTGGCGGTCGACGCTGGAGCAGCGGCTGCCCGCCGGCCTGGAAGTCCGCGGCGTGGTCGCCCTCGACCCGGAGCGGCTGACCGTCGCCTTCCGGCTGTGGCGCGAGGACGACCGGGATTGCTGCCCGACCGGCGGTCGCGCCGAGGCGCGGCTCGCCCTCGAAGGCGAACGCCTGGTGCTGCGGGACGTCGCCCTTCGCCCGGGTCAGCAGAACCCGCCGCAACGGTGATGCCGCGCCGGGGCCGGAGCGTGACACGCCTCACGCCCTCGCCCCGGCGGGCCCGCCTCCGCCGGTGCGCGCCACCCCGTCGCGTGCCATGATCCTCCCCCGCGCGAAACGACCGGAACGCCCGCCATGCGACTGATCCGCCTGCTGCTCCTGCTGGCCTTCGCCCTTCCGGGCCTCGCCGCGGCACAAACCTTCGACCTGCCGGGACTCGGGCGCGACACCAGCGCCTATCAGCAGGAGATGCAGCGCCGCTTCCCCGCCGGCGGCAATCCGCAGCAGCGCCTCGCGGCCGAGCAGCGGGCCGGCCAGGCGGAGGGGCGGCGCGACTACGCCGCCGCGGCCGCCGCCTGGGAGGAACGGATCGGCCTCGGCCAGCCGAACGGCGACCACTGGCTGGCGCTGGCGCAGGCGCAGCTCAACCGCACCCCGCCGAACAACCAGCGCGCCCTGCAGGCCGCCTGGCGCGCCTTCCAGCTCGCCCCCTACGGCGAACCCGAGATCGCCCCGCTTCTCGTGATCGCCGAGGCGCTGCGCCGCATGGACCGCCCGGTGCAGCAGATCGAGGCGCTGGAAGCGATCCTCGAGCGCATGGACAGCCCCGAGCATCGGCAGCGGCTGGAAACCGCGCGCCGTGCCGCCGGCATGCTGGTCCGCCGCGTCACCACCGAACCTGACGCTGATCCGGCCCGCGCCTGCCTCGCCTTCACCAATGCGCCGGCGCGCCGCACCGACTGGCAGCCGGGCGACTGGATCCGCGCCGACCCGCCGATCCCCTCCCTCGCCATCGAGCGCGAGGGCGACCTCCTCTGCGTCGCCGGCCTGCCCTGGGGCGCCTCCACGCGCCTGATCCTGCGCGCCGGCCTGCCCGGCGAGGACCGGCAGAACCTGCGCCAGGAGACCGCCGTCGCCATCGCCATGCCGAACCGCGACGCCAACATCGCCTTCGACACCCGCGCCTTCATCCTGCCGCGCGGGCAGGAGGCGCGGATCGGCGTCGCCACCGTCAACGTCACCAACATGACGATGCGCCTGGTGCGCGTCGCCGAGCGCAACCTGGTGCCGCTGCGCCGCGACTGGACGCCGGGCGAGGCGCTGGAATCCTGGTCCGCCTCCTCGATCAGCGAGGATATGGGCCGCATCCTGTGGGAAGGCCGCGCCGAGCTTCAGCGCGTCGAGCCCAACCGCACCCACCGTTCCATCCTGCCGCTGCCCGACGTGCTGCGCAGCGCCGGACCCGGGGCCTACCTGCTGGTGCTACGCCAGGACGACAGCCGGCGCGGCGAAAGCCGTACCGCCGCGCTTCCGTTCTTCGTCACCGATATCGGCCTGACCGCCTGGCGCGGCGCGGATGGCCTCGCGGTGCAGGCGCGCAGCCTGCAATCCGCCACCGCGACCGGCGACCTGCGCGTCATGCTGATGGCGCGCAACAACGAGATCCTCGCCGAGACGCGCACCGGCGCGGACGGGCTCGCGCGCTTCCCCGTCGCGCTGCTGCGCGGCACGGGACCGCTCGCCCCGGTCGCCGTGCATGCCGAGACGGCGGACGACATCGCCGCGCTGTCACTGGAGGCGGCCTCCTTCGACCTGTCCGACCGCGGCGCCACCGGGCAGCCGCATCCCGGGCCGGTCGATGCCTTCCTCTGGCTCGACCGCGGCATCTTCCGCCCCGGCGAGACGGTGAACGCCGCCGCGCTGATCCGCGACCCCGCCGGCCGGCCGCTCGACCTGCCGATCCGCCTGCGGTTGCGCCGCCCCAACGGCCAGATCGCGCAGGAGATCGTGCCGCCACGGCAGGATGGCGGCGCCATCTACTGGCCGCTGCGGCTATCCGCCGGCGCGCCCTTCGGCCTGTGGACGCTGGAGGCGCTGACCGACCCCGACGCCCCGCCGGTCGGCCGCACCACCTTCCGCGTCGATGCCTTCGTGCCGGAGCGGCTGGAGGTGACGGCGGGCCCCGTGCCCGGCCCGCTGGTGCCGGGCGCGCGCGGGCTCGCGGTGCCGGTGACCGCCCGCTTCCTCTACGGCGCGCCGGGCTCCGGCCTGTCGGGCCAGGCGGAGATGCGCCTGCTGCACGACCCCGAACCCTTCGAGGCCTGGCGCGGCTGGCGCTTCGGCCTGGCGCAGGAACAGTTCGCCCCGGACCTGATCACCTTCGAGGTTCCTGAGACCGACGACCAGGGCCGCACCACGCTCACCCTCGCCCTGCCGCAGGCGCCGGACACAACGCGCCCGGTGCGCGGCGAGGTGACCGTTTCCGTCAGCGAACCCGGCGGGCGCGAGACGCGCACGCGCTTCGCCGTCCCCGTCCGCGCGCGCGGCACGCTGGTCGCGGTGAAGCCCGCCTTCGAGAACGACGCCATCGACGCCGGCGCCGAAGCCGCCTTCGACATCGCCGCCGTCTCGCCGGAAGGCCGCGCCGTGCCGGCGACGCTGCGCGTGCGGCTGGTGCGCGAACGCCCGAACTGGCGCATCGTCGTGCGCGGCTCCATCGCGCGCTGGGAGACGGTGTGGCGCGACGAGCCGGTGGACGCGCAGGAGATCCGCGTCACCGCGCAGCAGCCCATGCGCTTCGCCCGCACCCTGCCCTTCGGCCGCTACCGGCTGGAGGTGAGCGACGCCGGTGGCCTCGGCATCACCTCCATCCGCTTCCGCTCCGGCTGGGCGGGCGTCGAGAGCGCCGAGATCCCCGACCGCGTCGACGTCGCCGCCGACCGCCGCGCCTATGCGCCTGGCGAGGCGGCACGCATCCGCATCACGCCGCCCTTCGCCGGCCGAGCCTCGGTTGCCGTGCTGACCGACCGGCTCGTCTCCCTGCGCGAGATCGAGGTCGCCGAAGGCGGCACCGATGTCGACGTGCCGGTCGACGCCGCCTGGGGCCCCGGCGCCTATGTGGCGGTCACCGTCTTCCGCCCGGGTGAGACGCGGTCCGGCCAGCCGGGCCGTGGCCTCGGCCTCGCCTGGGTCGGCATCGACCCGGCGCCGCGCACCCTCGCCGTCACCATCGACACGCCGCCGCTGCTGCGGCCGCGTCAGCGCGCCGAGGTGCCGGTGCGCGTCGCCAATGCCGGCGGCCCGGTGCTGCTGACGCTGGCCGCGGTGGACGAGGGCATCCTGCGCCTGACCAGCTTCGCCAACCCCGACCCGGCCGCGCATCTGCTCGGCCGCCGGCGGCTCGGCGTCGATATCCGCGACGATTACGGCCGCCTGATCGCGCCGGCCGAGGGCGAGCTCGCCCTGCTGCGCCAGGGCGGCGACGAGGATGCCGCGGCGGACGCCATCCAGCCGCCGCAGCGCTTGGTTTCGCTGTTCTCCGGCGTGGTGCGTGCGGGGCCGGACGGCGTCGCCATGGTGCCGCTCGACATCCCCGACTTCGCCGGCGAGCTCCGCCTGATGGTGGTCGCCTGGGAAGGCACGCGCGTCGGCGCGGCGGCGAAGCCCGTCACCGTGCGCGACCAGGTGGTGGCGGAAGCGCTGCTGCCGCGCTTCCTCGCCCCCGGCGACGAGGCCCGCCTTTCCGTCCTGCTGCACAACATCGAACTGCCGCAGGGCGAGATCGCCGCTGAGCTCACCGCGACCGGCGGCCTGGCCATCGCCGGCCCGACGCGGCTGGCGGCGGCGCTGGCCACCGGCGCGCGGGCGCAGCCCTTCACCACGCTGCGCGCGACGGAAGGCGGCGAGGGCGTGCTGCGCCTCGCCGTCACCGGCCCGAACGGCTTCCGCGTGGACCGCGAGAGCCGGATCACCATCCGGTCCTCCCGCGCCCGCGTGACCGAAGTGGCGGGCGTCGAGTTGCCGCCCGGCGTCGAGCTGCCGTTCAACCCGCCGATCTCCCGCTTCGTGCAGAACGCCTGGCGCGCCACCGCCTCCTTCGGCGCGGCCGTGCGCTATGACGTCTCCGGCATGCTGAGGGCGGTGGAGGACTTCCCGCTCTATTGCCTCGAGCAGTCGGCCTCCCGCGCGCTCGCGCTGTCGGCCGGCATCACCGAGGAAGGCGACCCCGATCGTGCCATCCGCCTGCAGCGCGCGGTGGATGCCATCCTCGACCGCCAGCGCTTCGATGGCTCCTTCTCCATGTGGAGCGCGAGCGGCGAGGCACAGCAATGGCTGACGCCCTATGCGGTGGAGGCGCTGGTCCGCGCCCGCACCGCCGGCGCCACCGTGCCCGAGGGCGCGCTGCGCGAGGCGCTGCGCTTCCTTGACGACGCCATCGAGGACACCAGCGCCGACACGCCGGAGGAACGCGCCGCCCAGGCCTATCGCCTGCACGCCCTGGCGCTGGCCGGCCAGCCGCGCCTCGGTGCCGCACGGCGGCTGATGGAGAACCTGAACGAGCTGCCGACGCAGCTCTCCCGCGCGCAGCTCGCCGCCACCTTCGCGCGCGGCGGCGATACCGTGCGGGCGGAGCAGGCCTTCGCCGCGGCGCTCGCCGCCACCGGCCGGCGCTTCTGGTATTACGACTACGGCAGCGCCCCGCGCGATGCGCTCGCCACCGCGCTGCTGCTGCGCGAGAGCGGGCTGATGCCCGACCGCCTGAGCCAGGTGCTCAACACCCTGCCGGGCGCCGCGTTCACGCCGCTGCGCAGCAGCACCCAGGAACAGGCCTGGGCGGTGCTGGCGGCGCAGGTGCTCGGCCAGGGCATGCGGGCGGCGACCGTCGCGGTCAACGGCAGCGCGCTGCCGCCGCGGCCGGTGGTGGCGACGCCGATCTCCGGCCCGGGGGTCGCGCGCAACCTCGGCAGCGCGCCGGTGTGGCAGTCGGTCTCGATCAACGGCATCCCGCGCGACCCGCTGCCCGCGGCGCGCGAGGGCTTCCGCGTGACACGCCGCTTCTTCGCGCTGGACGGGCAGCCGCTGGACCTCGACCGGCTGACGCAGAACACCTCCTTCGTGCTGCTGATCGAGCTGCGCGCGGAAACCAACGAACGGCACGAGGCGATGGTGATCCACGGCCTTCCGGCGGGGTGGGAAATCGCCTCCCGCCTGCCGGCGGGCGACATCGCCGGCATGCCCTGGCTCGGCACGCTGACCGAGGTGGACAGCCAGCCGGCACTCGACGACCGCTACGCGGCGGCGGTGACGCTGACGCCGCAGCGGCCCTTCGCACGCCTCGCGGTGCGGCTGCGGGCGGTGACGGCCGGGGCGTTCGAGCTGCCGGGCGGGGAGGCGCAGGACATGTACCGGCCGGGGATCTTCGCACGGCAGAACACGGCGCGGATCACGGTGCTGCCGGGGAACTGATGACGCGCGGCACGGCAGAGGAACCGGAGGGGCGCCGCCCCTCCGGACCACCCCGCCAAAGGCCGAAAGGCCTTTGGGAACCGTCACCTGGTGCCGGGCGCCACACGGGCATTGCACCCCCTGAGCGCGACCGGTACCCATCGCCCGGTCTCGGTGCTGGCGCCGGCAGCGGGGCAAGGCGCCAGGTATTCGTTCGCAAGGGCCTTTCGGCCATTGCTGGGGAGAGGCCCGGAAAGGGGCAAGACCCTTCTCCGATCCGCCTCCACCCCATGTTCGCGCGCATGGGGCGGGGCCCCTCCGGTCGCGTCCCATGATCAAGCGCCTCGCACTCGCAGCACTCGCGCTTGCCGTCGTCGCCGCGCCTTTTGCGCTCGACCGTGCCTATCCGCCCGACCTCTCGCGCCTGACCGCCACGGGCGTCGAGGTACTCGACCGCGAAGGCCGCACCCTGTCCGTCCTGCCCGCCCCGGGCGGCACCTGGCGGCTGCGCACCACCACGGCGGACGTGCCGCCGACGCTGACCGACCTGCTGATCGCCGCCGAGGATCGCCGCTTTCGCAGCCATCCTGGCGTCGATCCGGTGGCGCTGTCGCGCGCGGCGCTGCAGTGGATCCGTGCCGGTCGCGTCGTCTCCGGCGGATCGACGCTGACCATGCAGGCGGCCCGCCTGCTCGAACCACGGCCGCGCACGCTGCGCTCGAAGGTCATCGAGATCTTCCGCGCCTTCCAGCTCGAAGCGCGCTTCAGCAAGGATGAGATCCTCGGCATCTGGCTCACCCTCGCGCCGCAGAGCGGCAACATCGAGGGCATCCGCGCCGGCAGCCTGGCCTGGTTCGGGCGACCGGCGGCGCGGCTCGACGCGGCGGAATCGGCACTGCTGGTGGCCCTCGCCCGGCGCCCCGCGACCCTGCGCCCTGACCGCCACCCCGATGCCGCCCGCGCCGCGCGCGACGCCGTGCTGGCGCGGCGCGGCGGCCCGGCGGCGGGGCTTTCGGCGCCGGACCGGGAACTCGCGCTCGCCGCCGCCATGCCGGAGCGTCGCCGCGCCATGCCGCGCCTCGCGCCGCACCTGTCGCGGGAGATGGCGCGCGGCGCGACGGCGCCGGTGACGCTGACCCTCGACGCCCCGCTGCAGCGCGCGACCGAGCGCCTCGCCGCCGACATCCTGCCGACGCTGCCCGACCGCGCCGCCCTCGCCATCGTGGTGGCGGATATCGAGACCCGCGAAGTCCGCGCCCTGATCGGCGGCGAATGGGGCGCGGAATCCCGCGCCGGCGCGCTGGACCTGACGCGCGCGGTGAGGTCCCCGGGATCGGCGCTGAAGCCCTTCCTCTACGCCATGGCCTTCGAGCGCGGCATCGTGCAGCCGGGCACGCTGATCGCCGACCTGCCGCGCCATTTCGGTGCCTATGCGCCGGAGAACTTTTCCCGCGACTTCGCCGGCCGCGTCACCGCGGCGGAGGCGCTGCGCATGTCGCTCAACCTGCCGGCGGTGGCGCTGCTGGACCAGATCGGCGCGCTGCGCTTCGCCTCGGCGCTGAAGGCGGCCGGCGCGGCGCCGAGGCTGCCGCGCGGGGCGGATGCGTCGCTGCCGCTCACCCTCGGCGGCGCGGGAACGACGCTGCGGGAGATGACGGCGCTCTACGCCACCATCGCCGATCATGGCCGCTCGCTGCCGCTGCGCCTGAGGCCCGGCCCGGCGGGCGAGGCGCAGCAGGCGGTGGAACGGCGCGCGGCCGACACCGTCGCCGCCATCCTGGTGCAGAACTTTCCCGGCGGCGGCCCCGCCGGCGTGGCGTGGAAGACCGGCACCTCCTGGGGCGGGCGCGATTCCTGGGCGATGGGCTTCGACCGGCGGCATGTCGCCGGCGTCTGGATCGGCCGGCCGGACGGCACCGCCATGCCGGGCGCGACGGGCCGGCAGGCAGCGCTGCCGGTGCTCGCCCGCGTCTTCGCCCTGCTGCCGGACGCGCCGCGCGAACGGCTGCGCGTCATGGCCGATGCGCCGCGCCAGCAGGTCCCGGCGGACCGGCTGCGGCTGCTGTTCCCGCCGCCCGGCGCGGCACTGGCGGAAGGCGGCGGCCCCGTCACGCTGCGCGCCGCGGGTGGCCGCCGGCCCCTCGCCTTCCTGGTGGACGGCGCGCCCATCCCGCACGAGGCGGCCCGCCGCGAAGCCGCCTGGGTGCCGCCCGGCCCCGGCTTCTACCGCGTCACGGTGCTCGACGCCGAGGGCGCCGCCGTCTCCGTCCCCGTCCGGGTGCGCGCGCCGGAGGCCGCCGCCACGCCGGGCTCGACCATCACCCTGGTGCCCATCTCGGCCCGTTGAGGCGCGCCGGAACGGTTTCCACCGCCTCGGCCCGCGGCAACCGCTCCGGCCCTGTGTCGTCGCGTGCGTCCTCATACCAGCGGCCGCCATTCGCGACCGCTGGCATGAGGCTTTTCCTGCCCTCAGACGCCGGGCGCAAACCTCCGGTCTGCTTGGCTTCGCCGAACCACCGGCGGGCCGCATTCGTGGCCTCGGCACGAGTCAAGAACTCGTGCCGCCGGCATCACCCGATGAGGTGACCCCACCCGATGGGACGCGCCCTACGCCGCCAAGCCCAGTAACCACATCGCGCCCACCCCGGCTGCGATGGCGGCCGCCAGATTGCGCGTCGCCGCCTGCGCCGCGACCACCACGGCCGCCGCCGCGAAGCCCTTCGCGCCCTGCGCCGCCAACGCCGGCGCGACATAGGCGACGAAGATCGGCCCCGGCAGGTGCTGCAGCGTCACCTCCACGAAGCGCGGCGGCCGCAGCGCGCGGAACAGCGCATAGCCGCCGGCCCGGCAGAGATAGGTCGCCAGCGCCATGCCGATGATCGCCAGCAGAACGTCAAGCCGCAGTGTCATCGCCGGCGCAGTTCCAGCCAGGCGCCGAGCGCCGCACCGGACAGCGCTCCCGCCAGCAGTGGCCACGGTGCGCCGAGCCCCGCCCGCCACGCCGCCAGCGCCATCGCCGCTGCCAGCGCCCAGGGCAGCAGGTCCCGCCGCAGCCCCTGCCAGACCGGCACGAGGATGGCGCAGAAGGTCGCCACCGCCGCGAAGTAGAGAGGATGCCCCGGCGGCAGCCGCACCGTCGCGCCGAAGACATGCCCGATCGCCACCGCAACCATCCAGAACAGCCACAGCGCCAGCCCGACGCCGAGCAGGAAGCCCGCATCCCGCCCGCCCCGCCGCTGATCCGCGGCGGAGAGCGCGTAGGAATGGTCGACCAGCGTGGCCAGCGTCCCCCACAGCCGCCAGCCGCGCAGCCGGTCGAGCCATGGCGCCAGCGCCGCCCCCATCGGCGCCAGGCGCATGTTCACCACCAGCGCCGCCAGCGTCGCCGCCAGGATCGGCGCCGGGTCGGACCAGAGCTCCAGAGCCAGGAGCTGCGAGGAGCCGGCGAAGACCAGGCCCGACATCACCAGCGTCTCGAGCAGCGAGAGACCCTTGGCGTCGGAGAGGATCCCGACCACTAGGCCGAAGGGAAAGGTGCCGATCACCAGCGGCATGGCCTGGCGCACGCCGCGCCATATGCCATGCCGGGTGAAGGTCACGCGCGGTTCGGTGCTGCCGCTCATCCGCGCCGCGCGGCGAGCAGCCGGTCCTCGGCGTCCGCCGGCGACATCGTCAGCGCCCTGCGTGCAACACCATGGGCGAAGCCGCCCCGGGCGAGCGCGGCCAGGGCCTTGCGACGAGCCTCCAAATCCTCGGCCGCGCGGGCGAAGGGGCCGATGCGGCGGCGGCGGCAGAAGGCCAGCGCCGCATCGAGTTCCGCCTCCTCGCCCTCCGGGATCGCGGCGGCGGCGGTGTCCGCGTCCACGCCCTTGGCGGCGAGATGCGCGGCGATGGCGCGGCGCGACCGCCCGGTTCGGGCGAGCCGGCGGGCACGGCTTTCGGCGAAGGCGGCGTCGTCCACGGCGCCGGCAGCCACCATGGCCTTGGCGACCTCGGCCGCAGCGGCGCGGGCGGCGGCGGCGGCGGCGACAATCGCCTCGCGCGGCTGGCCCTCGGCTTCGGCACTGCGGGCCCAGCGGTCGACGCGGCGTTCCAGCACGCGGCGCAGCGCCGCCTCGGTGGCGGCGAAGCGGGCGAGATGAGCCAGCGCGGCTTCCCGCAGCCGCGCCGCGGTGGGCGGCGGGCCGGCAGGGCGCGGGGCGCGGCGGCCGGGGCGCTCGGTGTCGGACATCCGGCGCCCTTCTGGCACGACCCCAGGCGGTTCCCAAGGCGCGACGAGACGCCGGCACCGAAGCCCCCATCGTGACCGAAGCGTGTGATTCCCCTCACACCTCCGCGGCGCGCCGTTTGTTACAATTTCCAATCGATCCTGCCTGCCCATCATCACAGCGAGGTCGGCATGCCCGAAGGCATCGGCGGTTGGATCGCGTTCCTGATCGAGAAATCGGCCATGCCCCTCGCCCTCGCCGGGGCAGGGTGGCTCATTTCCAACGCGGTCGAACGGGACAAGCTGGTGCTCGAACAGGAGAAGGTGAACCAGGTCATGCTCGGCCGCGCCATGACCGTGCTGTTCGAGGGCCGGGAGCAGGAGCGGGTGTTCGGACGCGTCCCCCAGCGCGAGGAGATCAGGACCTTCCGCGCGCACTGGATCGCCACCTACAACGCCTATGCCCGGGTGCAGCTCGACCCTGTCGCCATCGGCATCTTCATGGAGGTCGGCCTCGACGACGATGCGCAGCGCATCACGCCCGGGACCCGCCTTCCGCCCATCGCGGCGACCATCGCGCCGACCAGCGGGCCGGCTACCGGCCCGCGCGGCGACGGCTGGGTTTCCGTCGGGCGGCCGAACACGACCCGCTATGCGGACCTGAATTTCGACCTGCTCCAGGGCGCCGGATTCACCCGGGACGGCGGGATCCCGGTCGGCACGCGCATGTCGGCGCGATGGAGCGTGAACCTGCGCGCGAACGCCGAGGTCACCACCGGCAGCGAGAACCCGGTGCGGGGGCTCATCAGCGTCGGGCAATGCGTGCGGGTCCTCGAATCGCGCCCCAACCTGAGGGGCGCGACCTGGGCCTTCGTCTCGCTCGACGGTTGCGACCTGCCAGGGTAGCGGCGAGCCGATCGAGGGGGCCTTGCCCCCTCGGGGGAGGAGAAGGATGGTCGCTGCCGAGCATTGGCCCGGCAACGCGCGCTGGATGGCGCGCCTGTCCGCGCTGATCCTGCTGCTGTCGCCGGGCGGGGCCATGGCGCAGACCTGGCCGCCGCGCGACCCGCCGGCCCGCTCCACGCAGGCCTTCACCTGCGGCACCAAGCGCTACTGCACCGAGATGACGAGCTGCGCCGAGGCGATGTTCCACTTCCAGCAATGCGGCCTGACGCGGCTTGACGGCGACCGGGACGGCGTGCCTTGCGAGAGGCTGTGCGGCCAGGGTAGCCGGGGCGGCTCGACACGGCGGCGCTGACCGCCTATCGCCCGGGCTTCCGTCCAAGACGAGGCCCATGCCATGCCCCAGCCCGCCCATCCCGCCGCTGTCAACGGCCTCACCCTCGCCCAGGCGGAGACGATCGCCGATGCCGCGCTGGCCAAGGGCCGTGCCCTCGGCCTGCTGCCGCTCTGCGTCGTCGTGCTCGATGCCGGCGGCCAGCTCAAGGTCGCGAAGCGGGAGGACGGCGCCTCGATCCTCCGGCCCGAGATCGCCACCGGCAAGGCCTTCGGCGCGCTCGCCATGGGCTTCGGCACGCGGGAGCTGGCGCGCCGCGCCCAGGCCGTGCCGGGCTTCACCAATGCGCTGTCGGACCTGACGGGCGGCAAGGCCGTGCCGGTGCAAGGCGGCGTGCTGGTGCGGGATGCGGCGCACACCCTGCTCGGCGCTGTCGGCATCAGCGGCGACGCCTCGGCGAAGGACGAGGAATGCTGCATCGCGGGGATCGAGGCGGCGGGCCTGGCGGCCGACACCGGCGACCCCGCCTGATCGCAGCCCCCGATCCGGCCGCGCCGCCGGGCTGCGTCGGTCGCCGCGGAGGAGGTACTGACCGAAGAAGGCGGTCCGGCCGCCCATATCGACAAAAAAGAAGGGGGATTCGGGGGAATTCATTCCCCCGACCTTTTTTCCCCGCGTCGTTTACGGCATCCTCCGCCCTTTCTCCGGCGCCAGCATCGCGATGGTCGCGCATGCAGCGCAGGGGAAATGAGCGGAGAGTGGATTCAGTGATCCCCGCCCTTATGCCGACCTACAACCGTGCCGACCTTGCTTTCGAGCGGGGCGAGGGTGCGCGCCTGTGGACGGTGGATGGGCGACGATTCCTGGATTTCGGCGCCGGCATCGCCACCACCAGCCTCGGCCACGGCCACCCGCACCTGACGAAGGCGATCGCCGAGCAGGCCGCGAAGGTGATGCACGTCTCGAACCTCTACCGCGTGCCGCAGGCCGAGGAGCTCGCCGCGCGCCATGTCGCGGCGTCCTTCGCGGACAGCGTCTTCTTCTGCAATTCGGGCGCCGAGGCGAACGAGGGCATGGTGAAGGCGGTGCGCAAGTACCACGCCGAGAACGGCAACCCCGAGCGGTTCCACATGATCTGCTTCGAGGGCGCCTTCCACGGCCGCACGCTCGCGATGCTGTCGGCCACCGGCAACGAGAAGTACCTCGCCGGCTTCGGCCCGCCGGTGCAGGGCTTCGAGCATGTCCCCTTCGACAACATGAACGCCGTGCGCTCGGCCATCAACGAGCACACCGCGGGCATCATGATCGAGCCCATCCAGGGCGAAGGCGGCGTGCGACCCGCGCCGATCCGCTTCCTGCGCGAACTCCGCGCCGTCTGCGACGAGTACGGGCTGCTGCTCGCCCTCGATGAGGTACAGACCGGCATGGGGCGCTCGGGCAAGCTCTGGGCGCACCAGTGGGCGGGGATCGAACCCGACGTCATGTCCTCCGCGAAGGGCATCGGCGGCGGCTTCCCGCTCGGCGCGGTGCTGGCGAAGGAACACGTGGCCAAGCACCTGAAGCCGGGCACCCACGGGACGACCTATGGCGGCAATCCGCTGGCCTGCGCGGCCGGTCTCGCCGTCATGGACGTCATCATGGCGCCCGGATTCCTGGACGGCGTGGACCGCGTCGCGCGGCACCTCTGGAAGGGCCTGGTCGAACTCGCGGCGAAGCATCCTGCCGTGATCGAGGAGGTCCGCGGCGCGGGTCTGCTCGTCGGCATCAAGCTGAAGCCCGAGATCAACAATGGCGACATGCAGGCCGCCGCGGTGGCGGAAGGCCTGCTGACCGTGGCGGCGGGGATGAACGTGCTGCGGCTCGCGCCGCCGCTCATCATCACCGAGGCCGAGGCGGACGAGGCGGTCGCGCTGCTCGACCGCGCCTGCCGCCGCATGACGCCCTCCGCCTCCCAGGCGGCTGCGCAGTGAGCGCGATGCTGAAGCCGATCGACGGGGGGCCCCAGGCCCCCCGCCACTTCCTGGAGATCATGGATTTCGACGCGGCCTCGCTGCGGCGGATGCTCGATCTCGGGGAGAAGGCCAAGCGCGGGGAGGTCACGGGCAAGCCGCTCGCCGGCAAGACCGTGGCCCTGCTGTTCGAGAAGCCCTCGACCCGCACCCGCGTCTCCTTCGAGGTCGGCGTGCGCCAGCTCGGCGGCGAAGTCGTCGTGCTGTCCAGCAGGGACATGCAGATGGGCCGCGGGGAGACGCCCAAGGACACCGCACGCGTGCTCTCGCGCTATGTCGATGCGATCATGCTGCGCACCGACGACGTGCGGAAGATCCGGGAGCTTGCCGAGTACGCCACCGTCCCCGTGATCAACGGCCTGACCGACGTCTCCCATCCCTGCCAGATCATGGCCGACGTGATGACCTTCGAGGAACATCGCGGGTCGATCGCCGGCCAGGTCGTGGCCTGGACGGGGGATGGCAACAACGTCGCGCAGTCCTTCATCCAGGCGGCGGCGCGCTTCGGCTTCGTGCTGCGCATCGCGACGCCGCCGGAACTCGCGCCACCGCGCGCGCTGCTCGACTGGGCGCGCAAGGAAGGGGCGAGGATCGAGCTGACCAACGACCCCGTCGAAGCGGTGAAGGGCGCGCGCTGCGTCGTCACCGACGCCTGGGTGTCGATGTCGGACGAGAAGGAAGGCCGCGCGCCGGCGCGGCACAACCTGCTCGCGCCGTATCAGCTCAATGCCGAACTGCTGAAGCATGCGGCGACGGACGCCATCGTGATGCACTGCCTGCCGGCGCATCGCGGGGAGGAAATCACCGACGAGGTGATGGACGGGCCGCAGTCCGTGGTGTTCGACGAGGCCGAGAACCGGCTGCACGCGCAGAAGGGCGTGCTGCTGTGGGCGCTCGGCGGCGGGTGACGGCCCTGGAGGGGCGCCGCCCCTCCAGACCACCCCGCCAAAGGCCGAAAGGCCTTTGAAAACCATGACCTGGCTCCGGCCACAACGGTCAGGATCAGCCCCAATTGTTGGTTTCCAAAGGCCTTTCGGCCTTTGGTGGGGGGAGTGCGAGGGGGGCAAAGCCCCTCTCGCGACGCGGCATCCTCCGTCCTTGCTCCCGCTTCAACAATTGAATTGGGAAGATTGTCTTATTCTGCCCGTGTATCCGCGCCCGCACGGCCCCCGATGAAGGGCAAAGGCCCGAAAATCCGAAAGTGCCGTACCGGCTTGGACGCGGCGGCCCTGCCGCCCTATCTAGGCGCGGTGTCCAGCCCCACCGATCCCTCCGCCACGCCCGACTTCCTCAACCACGACCGCCCGCCGGTGCCCGACCTGGTGGTGCCGCGCGGCGTGCAGCGCTTCCATCTGCACCGGCGCCCGGTGCGCGGCCGCCTGGTGCGGCTCGGCCCGCTCGCCGACGCGCTGCTGACGCGGCACGACAACCACCCGGCCGTCACCATGCTCGCCGGCCAGGCGCTGGCGCTGACCGCCGGGCTCGCCGCGGCGCTGAAGTTCCGCGGCTCCTTCAGCCTGCAGGCCAAGGGCGACGGCCCGGTGCCGATGCTGCTGGCCGACTGCACCGATGGGGGCGCGCTGCGCGGCTACGCCCGGGCCAATGACGAGCGGCTCGCGGAACTCCTGGCGGAGGACACCGCGCCGTCCGCCAGCGCGCTGCTCGGCCAGGGCTACCTCGCCTTCACCTGCGACCAGGGTCCGGACATGGACCGCTACCAGGGCATCGTCGCCATCGAGGGCGATTCGATCACGGAGATGACGGGCGCCTATTTCCGCACGTCCGAGCAGATCCAGACCCATGTCCATCTCGCCTGCGCGCAGACGCCGCTGGGCTGGCGCGCGGCCGCGCTGATCCTCGAACGCGTCGCCGGCGAAGGCGGCATCGACGCCGACATGGACGCGGAAGCGCAGGACGAGGCCTGGCGCACGGCCGTCGCCCTTGCGGCCACGCTGACGGATGCGGAACTTCTGGACGACACATTGCCCGGCGAACGCCTCCTTCATCGACTTTTCGCACTGGAGGGCCTTGCCCTCGACCGTGCCCGCGCCCTCTCCTACGGCTGCCGCTGCTCGCGCGCGAAGCTCGCCGGCGTGCTGGCCGGATTCGGCGAGGAGGACCTCGACCACATGGCGGAGGACGGGACGATCACCATGACCTGCGAGTTCTGCAACCTCGGCTTCCGCTTCGACCGCGCCGAGCTGCGCGGCGCCCAGGGCTGAGCCGGTGGCGCTGTCCCGCCGCGCGGCGCTCTCCGCCACGCTCGCCGTCGCCGCCTGCGGCAGCGCACCGGAGCCGGCCCCGGCGCGGGCCGCTCCGCCCTCCTATTCCCATCTCACGCCGCTGCGCCTGGCGGTCGGGCGGATCGACGTGATCTCGGCGACCGACCCGGCCGCGACGCGCACCATGCCGCCTGCCCCGCTGGTGCCCTCCGACGTCGTGCTGACCATGGCGCGGGACCGGCTCTCGGCCGGCGGTGGCAGCGCCAATGCGCGCTTCCGCGTGCAGGTCGCCACGCTGACGCGCGAACCCGCCGCTGCGGGCGGCATGTTCACCACCGCGACGGAGCGGCTGACCTGCACCATGCGCTGCCGGCTCGATGTCGTGGGCGAGGACGACAGCCCCGCCGGCTTCGCCGAGGCCGAGGTGCGCCGCGTCGCCGTGCGGCCCGCCGGCAGCCCGGCCGAGCGCGCCCGCGCGGCGGAGGAGATCGTCCGCCTCGCGGGCAACGATCTCAATGTGGAGTTCGAGTACCAGCTCCGCCGCAACCTGCGTGCCCTGATCCAGGCCCCCGCCCGCCCGGGAGAGGCCACGCCCGAGCCCGTCGAGGCCGCCCCCCTGCCCCGCTCCTGACCGGAGGACCCGCCATCATGGCCCGCATCACCTACTCCAGCCCGCCCGGCGCGCCGCAGCCGCAGTCGCGCTACTCCCAGGCGGCGCTGATCGAGGGCGAGGGGCGTCGCCTGGTGATCTCGGGCCAGGTCGGACTACGGCCGGATGGCAGCCTCGTGCCGGGGCCGGTGGACCAGATCGACCAGTCCCTCGCCAATCTCGGCGCCGTGCTGGGGGCGCACGGCATGGGGCCGGGCGACATCGTGAAGATGACGGTGTTCCTGACCGATCCCGGCCTGGTGGGCGCCTGGCGGGCGCGGCGCGACGCGTTCCTGCAGGGCCATGCCCCGACCAGCACGCTGCTGATCGTGGCCGGCCTTGCCACGCCGGATTTCAAGGTCGAGGTGGAGGCCGAGGCGGTCGCCTCCTCCTAGGGCAGATCCCGATCAGGTGGAATCACCTGATCGGGCAAAGATGCTCGCGAAAACAAAAGACTGGGGCGGTTGCCGTGAGCCGAGGCGAACGGCAGCCGCTCCGGCATCAGTGGCATCAGCCCTCCCCGCCCAGGCCGCGGCTCCCCTGGATGATCGACAGGAACTCCCGCCGCGTCGACGGGTCATGCCGGAAGGCGCCGAGCATGCGGCTGGTCACCATCGACACGCCCGTCTTGTGCACGCCACGCGTCGTCATGCACTGGTGCACGGCCTCGATCACCACCGCGACACCCTTCGGCTGCAGCACGTCCAGCAGCGTATTGGCGATCTGCGCCGTCATCTTCTCCTGGATCTGCAGGCGCTTGCCGTAGGCCTCGACGACGCGGGCGAGCTTGCTGATGCCGACCACGCGCCCCTTCGGCAGATAGGCGACATGCGCCTTGCCGATGATCGGGCACATGTGGTGCTCGCACATGCTCTCGAGCCGGATGTCGCGCAGCACGACCATCTCGTCGTACCCCTCGACCTCCTCGAAGGACCGGGCGAGCAGTTCGACCGGATCCTCCTCGTAGCCGCAGAACCATTCCCGATAGGCCTTGGCGACCCTCTGCGGCGTGTCGAGCAGCCCTTCACGGTTCGGGTCGTCCCCGGCCCAGCGCAGCAGGGTGCGGATCGCCTCCTCGGCCTCTTCCTGGGTCGGGCGCGGCAAGGTCGTGGCCTTGTCGTCCTCGCTGCGGGGGGCGGTCAGATGGATGTTCACGGGTTCGGTGTCTTTCAAGGGGCGCCATGCGCCGGTCGCGTATCCATGCCGGCGCGTCGCGGCGCCTTCCTTACCCGGCTAGATGGTGGCGGGTTCAGGGGGCGCAACCCGCACCTCAATGCAGGCGGCCGGAGGGCTGGTGCGGACTGTCCAGGCTGAAGGCGGGGATGGCGACGTCGAAGGCCTCCCCGCTGCCGGTCACGACCATATGATAGGCGCCCTGCATGAAGCCGGAGGCGGTCGCGAGCGGCGTGCCGGAGGTGTATTCGAACCGCCCGCCCGGTTCGAGCACCGGCTGCTCCCCGATCACGCCGGCGCCGTGCACCGTCTGGGTGCGGCCGAGCCCGTCGGTGATGTGCCAGGTCCGGCGCAGAAGCTGCACCGTCTCCCGCCCGACATTGGCGATCTCCACGCGGTAGGCCCAGACATACTGGCCCCGTTCGGGCTCCGACTGGTCGGCCAGGAAGAAGGCGCGGACGGAAACGCGGATGCCGCGTGTCGTTGCGCTGAACTCGTCCTGCCTGGCCATGCTGGCAACCACTCCCACAGCCTATTTGAAGCGCCGCCGGGGGGCGCTTGTCCACACCCGACGGCGCAACGGAAAGCAGGGTCGAAGGATGAACGCCCCCCAAGCTCCTCCATGGCTCCGAACGAGAGAACTGGATGGAGAGGCATGTGCCGAGGGTGGCGCCTGTCGGGCCGAGCGCCGCCGTGCGGCCGGCCTCGATCCGGGTGCAGGCAAATCCGGCCGGCCCCGCGATCCTCTACGCGGTCCCGCCGCGGCTGCAGACCGGATCCCCGGGCGGCCTTCCGATGATCGTGACCAGCTTCGGCGCGGAGCGGCAGCGAGCGGACGGAACGACCGCCTGTCGCGCCATGGTCATCGCCAGCCATGCGCTGAGCCAAGCCAGATTCGCGCGCGCCACCACCCGGCGCGGAGACGGCGTCCCGGTGCAGGTGCTGGCACAGGAAACCCGATGCGGCAGCGCCGGCGGTTGCCTCTTCGTGGAGGCGCTGCGGCCCACCTTCCCCGCCGATGCGCTGCGCCAGTCGGCCGAGTCCGGCACGCCTTGGCGGTCGCGCCTGACCGGCAGCGCGGCCTTCGTCGAGGTCGGCATCCCGCCCGGCCATGTGCGCGCACCGCTGGAGCCCTTCGCCGGCTGGGCGCCGCGCCAGTCACGCGATGCACTCCCGGCATCGCCACGACGATGGCTGGACCGGCCGGCTCTCTTTCCGCTACATGAGGCCAGTTGAGAATTTCTCTCATCTCCGCGTTCGGCCCATGCGCCGCAGCCATCGCGGCATTCAGTTTACCCGGCATGTCGATGCGCACAGCCCCGACCACCTTCGAGAGCATGGACGACGACAACGCCGGTGCGCTGCCGGTGGCCTGCGGCGTCGCGACGGGCCTGGTTGAACCTGCCCCCGGGGGTGTCGCTGCCGGCGCAACGTCTCCGCATCGTCCCGTTTGCCGCGCCGTGCCGTGCCTTGTCGGAGCCCCGGCCGCGCCATGCTGGTGACGCGTCCGCGCCGCCGGACGACCCGGACCATTGGGCTGATGACCGACGCCATTTCGGACCGGCAATGGTATCCGCCGGGCCAACGCGGCATCCGGCGCCTTCACCTTCGCAGCGCGGATCGATGCCGGGCGCCGTGCAGCGCAGGCGCCCCCTTGCGCCGCAAGCACGGCCTGCCATTGCGACAGGCGCCGCGCGTGGCGCCGTCCCTCGCCGCGGCGCCGCGGCGATGAACCGCGCGGTGCTGCGTCCCGCCGCTGGCGCGATGCCCGTCGTCGTCCCGGGGGCGCATTGCTTCGATGTCCCGCGCGACAATGGCGGCGTCTATCGCGTCATGATCGCGGTGCCGGAAGGTCCTCCGCCCGCTGCGGGATTTCCGGTGCTGTATCACCTCGACGGCAATGCGGTCTTCGCCAGCATGGTCGAGGCGCTGCGCATCCAGGGCGCGCGCGGCCTCGCAACCGGGGTCGGGCCAGGGATCATCGTCGGCATCGGCTATGCCGTCGATGGCCCGTTCGATCGGCTGCGGCGGACGCTGGACTACACGCCGCCCGCCGATCCCGCCACGCTCGGTGAGCGCCCCGATGGCGGGGAATGGTCGCCGACAGGCGGGGCCGAGGCCTTTCTCGAGGTCCTGGAGGCCCGAGTGAAGCCGATGGTCGCCGGCCTCGCCCCGGTCGATCCGGCGCGTCAGGCGCTGTTCGGCCACTCCCTGGGCGGGCTGTTCGCGCTGCACACGCTATTGGCCCGCCCCTGCGCCTTCGCGCGGATCGTCGCCGTCAGCCCGTCGCTCTGGTGGAATGGCGGGTCGCTGCTCCGCGAGCTCGATGTGCGGCACGCCTCGCTGCCCGCCACCCGTGCGCGCGTGATGCTGGCGGTGGGCGGCGAGGAGGAACCGCCCGAGACGCCTGGCGAGGATCCCCACGCCGCCCGGCGCCGTGCCCATCGCCTCATCACCAATGCCCGTGCCTTCGCCGACCGGCTCCCGGCGGAGGTGTTCCGGATCCTCCCCGGGGAGAACCACGGCTCGGCGGTCCATGCGGCTCTCGGCCCGGCGCTCCGCTTCGCGTTGCCGGCGGTCCCCTGACATGGAGACCGGCATGATCGCGCAGCCCGCCGAGGTGGCCCCCTGGGTGCGGCGCTTCCGCAGCGTCCGTCGGCTGCCTGCCTATGTCCGGGACGGGCGCGGCATCGAGCGCGGCCAGCACCTCGCCATCGGATTCTGGAAACGAGGCATGAACGAAACAGAACACCATGACCGGCACGACGATGATCGCGATGCCGCTTGCCAAGATGCCGCGAAGGGGACGCCGGAGTGCTGAAGCGCCGCGCCCTGCCCCTGCTGCTCGCGCCGCTCGCGGCACCCGCCCTTGTGCACGCCCAGGGCGTGGTGGTGGTCACCGACCTGGTCGGCCGCGAAGTCCGGCTGGCGCGCCCCGCGCGGCGCATCGTGCTGACGCAGGGCCGCCACCTGCCGGTGCTCGCCCTGCTGCATCCCGACCCGCTGGGTCTGATCGCAGGCTGGTCCTCGGACCTGCGCCAGGCCAATGCGCCGGAATATGCGCGGCTCCGCTCGCAGACGCCGACGGTGGACCAGATCCCGGTGATCGGCCGCGGCCCGGTGGATACCATCTCGTTCGAGAACATCCTCGCCCTGCAGCCGGACCTGGTGCTGCTCAGCCGCTTCACCACGGGGGGGCCCGATGGCGGGCTGGCGCGGCGACTGGACGCCGCCGGCATCCCCTGCGCCGTGATCGACTTCTTCGCCGATCCGCTGGTGGATTCCGAACGGAGCATCGCCGTGCTCGGCGCGCTGATCGGGCGCGCGGAGCAGGCGGCGGCCTTCAACGCCTATTACCGCCGCAGGATGGATGAGGTCGCCACGCGCATGGACGGCGCGGAACCGAAGCGCTCCATCCTCGTGCATGCGCATGCCGGCGGCACCGCCTGCTGCTTCTCGGCCGGCACGGGCATCTTCAACGGCATGATCCGCGCGGCGGGCGGGCACAACATCGCGACCGACATCCTGTCCGCCCAGATGGGCCAGTTGAGCCTGGAGTTCATCCTGTCCGCCGATCCCTATGCCTATGTCGCAACGGGCGGGCCCTTCGGCGGCGCGCGCGGCGGCGTCACCATGGGCACCGGCGCGACGGCGCAGGAAGCCAGGGACAGCCTGGCCCGGGTGGTGCAGTCCCAGGGGTTGGGCGGCCTTTCGGCGGTGCGCGAGGGCCGCGCCCATGCGCTGTGGCACGGCTTCAACGACACGCCCGCGCACTACCTCGCCATCGAGGCACTGGCCCGCTGGCTGCACCCCGACCGGATGCGCGGCATCGACCCCGAAGCCTCGCTCGCCGAACTCAACAGCCGCTTCCTGTCCATCAAGATGCAGGGCACCTACTGGATCGACCTGCGGTGAGCGCCATCGTCTCCGGTGGCTCCGCGACGGCGATCGCCGCCTATCGGGCCAGCCTGCACCGACGGAGACTGCTGCTGGCGCTGCTCGCCGCCATCGCTGTCGTCGCCTTCCTGGCGGATATCGCCGTCGGCCCTTCCCCGCTGCCGGCATCCGAGGCGCTGCGGGCGCTGTTCGACCCCTCCTCGGCCAGTCCGCTCGCACGGACCGTGGTGTGGCAGGCGCGGCTGCCGCCATCGGTGATGGCGGTGCTGGTCGGCATGGCGCTCGCCGCCGCGGGGGCGGAGATGCAGACCATCCTGAACAACCCGCTCGCGAGCCCCTTCACCCTCGGCATCTCCTCGGCGGCGGCCTGCGGGGCGGCGCTGGCCATCGTGCTTGGCCTCGCCATTCCCGGGCTGCCGGCGCGGTGGGCCGTGTCGGGCAACGCCTTCCTGTTCGCCTTCGCCTCGGTGGCGCTGCTGCAACTCGTCATCCGCTGGCGCGGTGCGGGGGTGGAGACGCTGGTGCTGCTGGGCATCGCGCTGGTCTTCACCTTCAACGCCATCGTGGCGCTGATCCAGTTCGTCGCCAGCCAGGACGCGCTGCAGCAACTGGTGTTCTGGACGCTGGGCAGCCTGGGCCGCACCCAGTGGGACGGCATCGTGCTGGTCGCGGTCGTTCTGGTGCTGGTGATCCCGTTCTCCTGGCGCGCGGCCTGGCGCCTCACCGTGCTGCGGCTGGGCGAGGAACGCGCGCGCGGCCTCGGCGTCGATGTCGGGGCGCTGCGCTTCGCCGCGCTGCTGCGCATCAGCCTGCTGGCGGCCGCGGCGGTCGCCATGGTGGGCACCATCGGCTTCATCGGCCTGGTCGCGCCGCATGTCGCCCGGCTGCTGCTGGGGGAGGATCACCGCTTCCTGCTGCCTGGCAGCCTGCTCTGCGGCGCGGCGATCATGTCGCTCGCCGCTACGGCAAGCGAGATGCTGGTGCGCGGCGCGGTGCTGCCGCTCGGCATCGTCACCGCGCTCGTGGGGCTGCCGGTCTTCATGATGCTGATCCTCGGCGGGCGGAGGCGCCGATGAGCGAGCTTCTGCTGTCAGGCGTCACGGCCGGCTATGCCGGGCGCCCCGTGCTGCGTGGCCTGTCCTGCGGCCCCATCCCCCATGGCCGCGTCACCGCATTGGTCGGTCCGAATGCGGCGGGCAAGTCCACGCTGCTGCGCGCCATCGCCGGGCTCGTGCGGGCGAAGGGCTCCATCCGCTTCGGCGACCGCGAGCTGATCGGCATGTCGGCACGCGAGCGTGCGCACCACCTGGCCTTCATGCCCCAGGCCCTGCCGCAGGACACCGCGCTTTCGGTGATCGAGGCGCTGCTCGGCGCCTGGCGCGCGCTGCCGGACGGCGCGAGCTGGGGCAGCGAGGCCGCGCTGCTCGACCGCGTGGGGAAGGTGCTGGACCGGCTCGGCCTCGGCGATCTCGGCATGGCGCAGCTGCAGTCGCTTTCGGGCGGGCAACGCCAGATGGTGGCACTTGCCCAGGCGATCATCCGCGATCCGCCGCTGCTGCTGCTCGACGAGCCGACAAGCGCGCTCGACCTGCGGCGGCAACTCGAAGTGATGGGTCTTCTCGGCGAGCTGGCGCGCGAGGGGCGGACCGTCATCGTCGTGCTGCACGACCTTGCCCTGGCTGCCCGGTGGGCCGACTGCCTGCTGGTGATGGATCACGGCGAAGCACACGGCTTCGGCCCATCGGAGACGGTCCTGACGCCCGGGATGCTCGACGACGTGTACGGCGTGGAGGCGCGCATCGAACCCTGTTCGCAGGGTCGCCGCACCTTGCTGATCGATGGCGTCAGCCGGCGAGCGCCGCCGCCCTAGGGCGGTTTCCCTTCGCCCCGGCTCACGGCAGCCACTCCAGCCTCTCGTTTTCGCGAGCATCCTTACCCGATCAGGTGATTCCACCTGATCGGGATCTGCTCTAGAGCGGTTTCCGTTCGCCTTGGCTCACGGCAACCGCTCCAGCCTCTTGTTTTCGCGAGCATCTTTGCCCGATCAGGTGATTCCACCTGATCGGGATCTGCTCTAGCGCCCTGCCCGCTTCGTTCGCCGGATCTCCAGCGAGCGAAGCGGCCAAGCAGGCCTCTGAAAACAAGGGCTGATGGCCGGCGAGCGAAGTCCGCAGAGCTCCGGCCTCGGGACACCAGGTTGCGTCGCCGTTCGGCGGCGTGTCGTCACCTGCCCTGCGGATCGCGCCCGGACGATGGGCCGGCGCCGATGCAGCGGTGCAGGGAGCGGAGGCAACGCCCCCGAATGCTGCCCATCCCCGCAGCAAGGCAACACGATCGCGCGATCCGGATGCCGGTCGCCGCCATCCGCGGGAGACGTGGCAAGGACAAAACGGCCACTTTCAGCAGATGCTGACGGCAGCCGTTGACATCACATCTTGCACCACATGCGCATGAGGTTGTGATAGCAGGACGTGAGCCCAAGCACGCTGGCATGGTCGTCCGGCACGACCGTGCGCATCTGGATGATGGACATGTCCATCTCGAACAGCAGGCGGCGCTGACGATCGTCCTCGATCATCGACTGGGTCCAGAAGAAGGACGCCCAGCGGCTGCCTCGGGTGACGGCGTTGACGCGGTGCAGGCTGGTCGCCGGATAGACGATCATGTCGCCGGCCGGCAGCTTCACCGCCTGGGCGCCGTAGGTGTCCTCGATCACCAGCTCGCCGCCGTCGTACTCCTCGGGTGCGCTGAGGAAGAGCGTCGAGGACACGTCCGTCCGCATGCGCCTGCCGGAGACGTTGCGGATGGCGTTGTCGACATGGGTGTTGAAGGTCATGCCGACGTCATAGCGGTTGAACATCGGCGGATAGACGTGAAGCGGCAGCGCCGCCGAGGCGAAGATCGGGCTGCGCGCGAGCGCCCGCAGGACGATGTCGCCGAGTTCGCGCGCCGTCGGCGAATTCTCGGGTACCTGCAGATTGTGCTTCACCTTGGCCGACTGGTCGCCGGCGGTGACGCGCCCGTCCACCCACTCTGCCGCCTCCAGCCTTTGCCTGCACAGCGCGACCTCTTCGGCCGTCAGGACATTGGGGATGTGAACCAGCATGGCAATTCTCCTTCGCCCGCGCCGTCATGCCTCAGAGCCCGTTTGGAAACGCGCCTCGCGGCGCGTTTCCGACTCCGTCACCAGCCCGCACCCCCACCCGGCCACCCACGGCAGTATCCTGGAATGGGTGGCCGGATGTGGGTGCGGGCCGGTGACGGACTTTCCAAGCGGCCTCTCAGCCCCGATGCCGGCGGCAAAGCAATGAGCCGCCCGGACATCGCAGCCCGGACGGCCCCTTCGGTCCCTGGATCCGGCCGCGCGGTGTTGCCCGGCCGGATCCGACGTTCAGAAGCTCACCCCGACCGTCGCGGTCACGGCGCGGCCCGGCCCCATCACGGCGCGGTTGCCGAAGACCTGCACGTAGTTCCGATTGTCGGTCAGATTGTACCCGTTGATCCGCACCGTCAGCTGGTCGTTGATCCTGTGCGAGACGAAGGCGTCGAGCGAGAAGGCATAGGGCACTTCCGCGGTGTTCGCCGCATTCGTGTAGACGTCGGTCTGCCAGGTGAAGCCGCCACCGACGGTGACGTTCCACGGCGTACCCTGGGCGATCTCATAGCTTGTCCAGAGCGAGGCGGCGTGCTCGGGCACATAGACGACGCGCTTGCCGACATTGGCGGCGGTGAGCGAACTGGTGGTCTCGCTGTTCATGTAGCTGTAGCGCGCATTGACCCTCCAGGCGGGCGTGATGCGGCCAGAGACGCCGAGGTCGAGGCCACGGATGCGCTGCTGGTCACCCGAGGAGAAGACGGTGCCGCTCGACGGATCCGTCTCCGTCGCATTGTCCTTCTCGATCTGATAGACCGATGCGCTCAGGCCGAGGCGGTCATCGAGAATGCTCGCCCGCCCGCCGATCTCGTAGATCGTGCTCCGCTCGGGTTCCAGCCGAGAGTTGTTGGCGCTCGCTTGGCCCGGCTGCGTCGCCCAGTTCGACCCCGGCGCGAAGGTGGACTGCGCGTAGGAGGCGTAAAGGGTGTACTGCGGCGTCGGCTCCCAGATGAGCGACACGCGCGGATCGAGGAAGCTGTTGTCGGCGTTGAGCGTGCTGACCGGGTTGGTGCCGCCGTAGGATGTGTAGTCGGACTGCTGGCGGGTCCAGCGCAGGCCGGCCAGGACCGAGATTTCCGGGGTGAACCAGATCCGGTCGCTGGCGAAGATCGCCGCCTGGGTCGTCTCGTTCTGCCGCTGGGCCGTGGCGCCGGTGCTCACGCTGTAGAGGAAGTTCACGTCGTTGTCGGGCGCGAAGAGATTGCCGCGGAAGGCGGTGCGGCTGGAGCTGTAGGTGTAGGTCGTCCGCTGGAAATCCTCGTACCAGAGGTCGACGCCGAGAGTCGCCTCATGCCGCAGCGACCATGTGTTGAAGCGCGCCACCGCCGTGGAGATGTTCTGGATGCCCCAGGTCTGCGTGGTGTAGGGCGAGCCGCCGCCGCTCAGGCTGTACTGCGGCGTGCCACTGCCACTGAACAGGCGGGATACGCAGGTCGCATCGCAGGACACCACGGAGAAGCTGTAGAACTTGTCCGCGAAGCCGAGCCGGGTGTCGTTGTACAGCGTAAGCCAGTCGGAGGCGCGATGCTGCAGGCGCGCGGTCAGGCGGTTGACGGTGGCCTGGTCGCGATCGGTGTCGTTGCTGCCGTACCAGGTACCCCGGGGAACCCCGAATTCCGTCACCGGGCGGCCGACCGTGGTGCCCGGCCGCGTCACGATCGGCACGCCGGCATCGGCGGGCTCGTCATAGCGGTAGTACAGGTATTCCAGTGTCACCGTGGTGTCGGTGCCGAGGCCGAAGGCCAGCGAGGGCGCGATGCCCCAGCGCTCGCCGCGGGGCAGGTCGCGGTCCACGGTGCGCCCGGTCTGCCCCATGATGTTGAGGCGGAAGGCGCCAGTGTCGCTGAACTGGTAGTTCGCGTCCGCGGTGGCGCGCAGGAAGAAGTCCATGCCGCCGGTCACGTCGGCGCTGAAGGAGTTGCCCAGGTGCGGGGTGCGGCTGGTGATGTTGACGACACCGCCCGCCGCGCCGGATCCGAAGTTCACGCCCGACGGGCCGAGCAGCGCCTGCACTTCCTCGAAGGTGAAGGCGTCGCGGCGGAAGCTGCCGAAGTCGCGCAAGCCGTCCACATAGAGGTCGTTCTGCGAGTTGAACCCGCGGATGCGCAGCTGGTCGCCGTTGACGCCGCCATTGCCCTCACCGATCGAGGAGGTGATGCCGGGGACGTTGCGCAGCGCTTCCTGCAGCGTGGTGACGCCCTGCTGCTGCATGATCTCCCGAGGGACGACCTGGATCGTCTGCGGCTGGTCCTGGATGCGGCCCGGGAGACGGCCGAGGCCGGTGGTGCCCTGCAGCGTGTTGTCGGGCTGTGCGCCCTGGACGCTGATCTGCGGCAGGTTCACCCCGTCAGACGGCGCGGGCTCCGTGGTCTGGGCGTCGGCCGGCGCGCCGCCGACGAACACCATGCCGGCCGCGAGGCCGCTGCCGAACATGGTCGAACGGACCGCCGTCCGTAGGGAAGAGGTCATGGTCACCTGCTAGTTCTCCCGGATCCGAGGCGCCTCCAGGTGGAGCGCGATGGCCCCTACCGTGCTGCGAATGCGAGTCGTTATCAAGTAGGTTTGCCGAAATTTTGCCTCGCTCCGGCTATGCGCCGGCGGCTCCTGTGACTTCGCGGCAACAATAGGCCGGCCGGATGCGCGGTCCCGCGGGGCGGACGCAGGGAAGCATCCGGTCTTCTCAACCAAGGGCGCCGCGCCTCTCCCTCTGACGCGCAGGCTTCTCCGCCGGCCTTCCTTCACGCCTCGCGAGAAGAGCCCGCTTGCCCGGACCGGGTCGCCTCCCACAGCACCCGGGGCGAAACGTCCCGCAAGGTCCGGCAACCGGTCAGCGCCATCGCGACCTCGAACTCCCCGCGGAGCATCTGCACCGCATGGGCGACTCCCGCAGGGCCCGCCACCGCCAGCGCATGGATGTAGGGGCGCCCGATCATCACTGCGCTCGCACCACAAGCGAGCGCCTTCAGCACATCGGTCCCCCGCCTGATGCCGCCGTCCACCAGCACGGGCACACGCCCCGCGACGGCCGAGGCAATCACCGGCAGCGCCTCCATGGTCGCCGGCAGCGTATCGAGCACGCGCCCGCCGTGATTGGAGACGACGATCCCGTCGGCGCCCTCCCCGATCGCGCGATCCGCATCCTCGGGTGCCATGATCCCCTTGATCAGCAGCGGCAGGCGCGTCGCGGCGCGCAGCCTTGCGAAATCCTCCCAGCGTGCGGCGCTGTCGATGAAGCCGTTGAAGATCAGGCTTTCGCCGAGACCCGCGCGCGGCACCGGCCCGGGCCGCGCATCGCGCAGATTCACCGGCGCGCGAAGGATTGCCGGGGTCACGCCGGCCCGCCTCTCGCGGTCGCGCACGCCGCTCACCGGGGCGTCGGCGGTCAGGACGATGGCCTTCGCCCCCGCCCGCGTCGCGCGCTCGACCAGCGCGTGGGTGAAGTCCCGGTCGTGCTGGATATAGAGCTGGAACCAGAAGTTCCCGCCCGTTGCCGCCGCGGCGATCTCCTCGATCGCCGTGTCCGCCTCCGTGCTGATGACGAATCCCGCGCGCGCGCCCACCGCGCCCACCGCCGTTGCGATCTCGGCCGCGGGGCAGGCAAGCCCGTGATGCGCCACGGGTGCGAGCATGATCGGGTGCTCGTAGGTCTCCCCGAACAGAACGAGCCGCGTGTTGCCGCCGCCAAGATCCCCGAGCACGCGTCCCTTGAGCAGGATCGCGTCGAACGCTTCACGGTTGCGCCGAAGCGTTGTCTCGTCCGCCGCGCCGCCGGCGACATAGGCCCAGGCCCCTTCGGACAGCCGGCCGCGCGCATGGCGCTCATAGTCGGCGAGGCAGACGATATCCGGAGGAATGCTGAAGGCGTCAGACATCGTTCATCCCGTCAATTGGGCCGCCGGCCCGACGTACCGGCGGATCGATGCGCCCTTCTGCTTGCCCCGCGCAGCGACTGCAAGTAGCAATCATTCGCAATCCATTCAGCGAGATCGCCGTGTCCGCCCACCTGCTTCGCCTGCTCCGACGCCATGAGGCCGAGCTGATCGCGATCCGTCATGACCTGCACCGCCATCCCGAGCTCGGCTTCCAGGAGGGCCGCACCGCCGGGGTGGTCGCGCAGGCGCTGCGCGGCTGGGGAATCGAGGTCGCCGAGGGCATCGCGCGCACCGGGGTCGTCGGCACGCTGCGTGGCCGGCGCGGCGGGTCGCGCGCCATCGCGCTGCGCGCGGACATGGACGCCCTGCCGATCCAGGAGGCCACGGGCGTGCCCTACGCTTCCGCCAATCCGGGGGTGATGCATGCCTGCGGGCATGACGGGCACACGACGATGCTGCTCGGCGCGGCACGGCACCTCGCGGAACATCCCGATTTCGAAGGCACGGTCCATTTCATCTTCCAGCCGGCCGAGGAAGGGCTCGGCGGCGGCCGCGTGATGGTCGAGGAAGGTCTGTTCGACCGTTTCCCCGCCGATGCCGTCTTCGGCATGCACAACGAACCCGGCCTGCCGCTCGGCCGGTTCGGCCTGCGCGCCGGGCCGATGCTCGCCAATGTGGACACCTGGTCGGTTTCCTTCCGCGGCAGCGGCGGCCATGGCGCGGTGCCGCACCGCGCCACCGACCCGACCCAGGCGATGGCGCAGTTCGTCGGCACGCTGCAGAGCGTGATCGGCCGCAACGTCCCGCCCGGCCAGACCGCCGTGCTCAGTGTCGGCCATGTCGCCGGCGGCGATGCCCGCGCGCCCAATGTCATTCCGGCCGAAGTGGTGTTGTCCGGCACCGGCCGGTCCTTCCTGCCCGCGGTGCGGGAGGTGATGGAACGCCGCCTGCGCGACCTCGCCTCCGCCGCCGCCGCCGCCCATGGCTGCACCGCCGGGATCGTCTATCGTCACGACTACCCGGCGCTGGTGAACACGGCCGAGGAGGTGGCGCTCGCCGCCCGCGCCGCCGCCGCGCTGGTCGGCGCCGAGGCCGTCGATTCCGACTATCCACCCATCACCGCCGGCGAGGATTTCGCCTACATGCTGCAGCAGCGCCCGGGCGCCTTCATGCTGGCGGGCAACGGCGTGGCGCCGGACGGCACCTTCCACCATGTCCATACGCCGCGCTTCGATTTCAACGACGGGCTGCTGGCGCTCGGCGCGGCGTACTGGGTCAGCCTGGTCGATCACGCGCTCGGCGAGGCGGATGCCGCCCGGCCTGGAGACCCGGCATGAGGCTGCCCCGCCGCACCTTGCTCGCGTGGCCGGCGCTCGCCGGCACCGCGCAGGCGCAAGCCCCCTGGCCAGGCCGGCCGATCCGGCTGCTGGTCGGCTTCGCGCCGGGCGGGGCGAACGACATCGTGGCACGGCTGCTGGCGCCTGCACTCGCGGCCCGGCTCGGCCAGCCGGTGGTGGTGGAGAACCGCGGCGGCGCCGGCGGCAACATTGCCGCCGAGGTGCTGGCGAACGCGGCGCCGGACGGCCATACCCTGATGCTCGCCACGCCGGGGCCGCTGACCGTCAATCCCTCGATCCATCGCCGCCTGCCCTTCGATCCGGAGCGCAGCTTCGCCCCCGTCGCGCAGCTCGGCGTGATCCTCGACGTGCTGGCGGTGCCGGCGGCGCGGCCCTGGCAGAGCACATCGGAGTTTCTCGCGGCGGCGCGGGCCAGGCCCGGCGAACTCAATGTCTCGCACTCCGGCGTCGGCTCCGGCAGCCATGTGGGTATCGTGCTGCTGCGCTCGCTGACCGGCATCGAGGTTCTGGAGGTGCCCTACAGCGGCGGCGGCCCGATGATGGCCGACTTCCTGTCCGGGAAGCTCGACGCCACGGTCGGCACCGCGCCGGTGCTGGTGCCGCTGGCGCGGGCGGGGCGCATCCGCATTCTTGGCGTCGCGCAGAATGAGCGGTCCCCCGTGCTGCCCGATGTTCCGCCGATGGCCGATGCCGTGCCGGGCTACGATCTGCGATCCTGGGTCGGCCTGATCGCCCCGGCGGGCACGCCGGCTGCGGTGATCGACAGGCTGCATGAAGCGGCCGCCGCGGCGCTCGCCGAGCCCGGGATCGTCGCGCGCTTCCATCAGCAGGCGACCGAGCCGGCGGTGAAGGACCCGGCGTCCTTCGCCCGCATGCTGGCGGAGGAGCGGGCGCGCTGGGCGCCGCTGATGCGTGCCGCCAACGTGACGGTCGAATGATGACGGAGCCGGCTGGCGCAGCCGCCGCGGCGGGCACCGCCCCGCGCGATCCGGTGCTCCTCGCGCTGATGGCGGCGGTCTTCTCGGGCAGCCTGGCGATGATGGCCTTCGTGGCGCTGGTCGGGCCGGTCGCCCGCTCCGCCGGGCTGCCGCCCTGGCAGGCCGGTCTCGCCGTGACCGCTTCCGGCGTCATGTGGATGCTGGCCGCGCGGCCCTGGGGATCGGCGAGCGACCGGCTCGGGCGCCGCGCCGTCCTGCTCGCGGGCGCGGCCGGCTTCACCCTGGCCTACTGGGCACTCTGCCTTTTCATCGATGCTCTGCTGCGCTGGCAGATCCCGGCGATGCCGGCCTTTCTCGGCCTGGTGCTGCTGCGTGGCCTGGTGGGCGGCGCCTATGCCGCGATCCCGGCCGCCGGCATGGCGCTGATCGCCGATCGGGTGGAGCCGGCGCGCCGCGCCCAGGCCATGGCGCAGCTCGGCACCGGCAGCGGCGCCGGGCTGGTGGCCGGGCCGGCACTGGCCGCGCTGCTGGTGCCCCACGGCTTGAGCGTGCCGCTGATCGCGACCGCCGCGCTGCCGCTGCTGGCCTGCCTCGCCTTGTGGTGGCAGGTGCCGCGCACGCCACCGCGGCCGAGCCCGGTGCGGCGCCGGCTGACACTCTCCGATCCCCGTCTGCGCCGCCCGCTCTCGATCGGCTTCGCGGCCATGTTCAGCGTCGCCATCGCCCAGGTCAGCATCGGCTTCTTCGCGATGGATCGTCTCGGCCTGTCGCCCGAGGCCGCGGCGCAGGCCGCGGGCACCGCGCTGATGCTGGTCGGCGTCGCGCTCGTGCTCTCGCAGGCCGTGGCGGCGCGGCTGCAGATCGCGCCCGAAGGGATGATCCGGTCCGGCACGCTGGTGGCGGCGCTGGGCTTCGGCAGCGTCGTCCTGGCGGATCGGAGCTGGATGCTGGCCGCCAGCTATTTCGTCGCGGCGCTCGGCATGGGCTGGGTGTTCCCTGCCTTCTCCGCGATGGCGGCCAATGCCGTCGCTCCGGATGAGCAGGGTGCGGCGGCGGGCGCGGCGGGTGCGGCGCAGGGGCTCGGCATGGTGGTCGGGCCGGTGGCGGGAACGCTGCTCTATGCCTTGGCGCCGGCCCTGCCCTATGCGCTGGCCAGCGCGCTGCTGCTGACGGTCGCGCTGCCGCTGTGGCTCGGGGCGGGGCGCGCGCCGGGCCGGGCAGCACCGTGATGCACCCGACCGGCGCCACGCGCTTGTCGCGCCCCGGGCTTGGCGCTAGTGATAAGCATTCTCAAGAAGCGAAGGCGCCACCTCCGGACCCGGTCGGCTGACCGCGGCGGCGCCGATGGAACGGATTCCCTCAGTGCTCCCCCTCCGACAGGTCTGGCCCGACGAATTCGCCGCCCGCTACCGCGCGGCGGGCTACTGGCGCGGCGAGACCTTCCCCGGCTTCCTGCGCGCACGCGCCGCCGAGCGCCCGGATGCGCCGGCCATCATCGCCGGCGACCGGCGCTGGACCTATGCCGGGCTTTGGGCGCGGGCCGAGGCGGCGGCGGCCGGCTTCCTCGCGATCGGTCTGCGGCCGGGCGACCGGGTGGTGGTCCAGCTCGGCAACATCCCGGAATTCTTCGCCGTCGTCTTCGGCCTGTTCCGCGCCCGGATGGTGCCGGTCTATGCCCTGCCGGGACACCGCCTGACCGAGATCACGCATTTCCTCCGCAAATCCGAAGCCGCCGCCTATGTCTGCGCCGATCGCGGCGCGGACGGCTTCGACTACCGCGTGCTGGCGCGGCAGGCGCGCGAGAGCGAGGCCCGCCTGCGCCACGTGATCGTGGTGGGCGAGGCCGAGGAATTCACGCCCTTTGCGGGCCTCGATGGCGACCGTGGCGCGCTGCCGGGCGACCCCGATCCTTCCGCCGTCGCCTTCCTGCAGATATCGGGCGGCACCACCGGGCTGTCCAAGCTGATCCCGCGCACCCATGACGACTACATCTACAGTTTCAGGGCGAGCAACGAGATCTGCGGCGTATCGCCGGACAGCGCCTTCCTCGTCGCGCTGCCCGCCGCGCACAACTTCCCGATGAGTTCGCCCGGGCATATGGGCGCGCTGTATGCCGGAGCACGGGTGGTGCTGAGCCCCTCCCCCAGCCCTGATGTCGCCTTTCCGATCATCGCGCGCGAGGGCGTCACCATCACCGGCCTGGTGCCGCCGCTGGCGCTGCTCTGGGCGCAGTCGGCGCCCGCGTCGAAGCACGACCTGTCGAGCCTCAAGGTGCTGCTGGTCGGCGGCGCCAAGCTGACGCCGGAAGCGGCGCGAAGGGTGCAGGATTCGTTGCCCGCCTGCCGGCTGCAGCAGGTCTTCGGCATGGCCGAGGGACTGGTGAACTACACGCGGCTCGACGATCCGGACCCGATCGTGCTGGAGACGCAGGGCCGCCCGATCAGCCCCGATGACGAGGTGCTGATCCTCGACGATCTCGGCAACCCGGTGCCCGAGGGCGAACCCGGCAACCTGCTGACGCGCGGCCCCTACACCATCCGCGCCTACCACAACGACGAGACCGCCAATGCGCGGTCGTTCACCCCGGACGGCTACTACCGCACCGGCGACATCGTCTGCCGCACCCCACAGGGCTACCTGGTCGTGCAGGGCCGCGCGGGCGACCACATCAACCGCGCCGGCGAGAAGATCTCGGCCGAGGAGATCGAGGACCACCTCCTCGCTCATCCCAACGTCTTCGACGCGGCGGTGGTCTCGGTGCCGGACGAGTATCTCGGCGAGCGGAGCTGCGCCTTCATCATCCCGCGCGGCGAGAAGCCGCGCGCCGTGGCGCTCAAGGCCTGGATGCGCACCCGCAACATCGCCGAGTTCAAGGTGCCGGACCAGGTGGTGCTGGTGGAGAGCTTCGAGACCACCGCCGCCGGCAAGATCAGCCGCAAGGAGCTGCGTGCCCGCCTGCGCGCGCGGCTGCTGGCGGAAGAAGCGGAACGCTAGGACGGGAAGACCAGTGGCATGGCCGCGGAAGGGATGCCGCCGATGACGCGGGAGCAGATGCGCGCCGACCTCGCGCGGCTTCTGCGCATGGCGCCGGAGGAACTCGAGGACGACGACGACCTGATCGACCTCGGTCTCGATTCCATGCGCGCCATGGCGCTGCTGACCCGCTGGTCGGAGCAGGGGGTGGAACTCGACCTCGCCGCCGTGGCGGAAAAGGTGACGCTGGGCGCCTGGTGGGCGCTCGCCGAACGCGCCCTGGCGGTGCGTGGCGATGGTTGACGGCGGCGGTTTCGCCGCGCCGGGCGTGAGGCTGACCGAAGCGCAGGAGGGGTTGTGGTACGCGCAACGCCTCGATCCCGGAAACCCGGTGTTCAACACCGGGCACTATCTCGCGCTGCGCGGCGTGCTCGACACCGACGCCTTCCGCGACGCGGTGAACGGCATGGTGGCGGAAGCGGATTCGCTGGCCTTCCGCATCGGGGACGGGCCGGCGGGCGTGACCCAGCGCCCCGACACCGCGCTGCGGCCCTGGCTGGAGGTCGTCGATCTCTCGGCTGAGGCAGACCCCCTCGCCGCGGCGCAGGCAGCGATGGCACGCGACATGGCGCGGCCGGTCGATCCCGCGCGCGGGCCCCTCGCGGCGGAGCGGCTCTACCGCCTCTCGGCCACGCATCACCTCTGGTACCATCGCGCGCACCACCTGGTGCTCGACGGCTTCGGCACCGAGTTGCTGATGCGCCGCGCAGCCGCGCTCTATGCCGCGCGAGTCGCGGGTGGCGATGCCGGCCCGCCGCTGGCGCCCTTCGACGCGGCGACGGCGGAGGATGCCGCCTATCGCGCGGCGCCACGCCGCGCCAGGGATGCCGCCTTCTGGCGGCAGGCCCTGGCGGATGCGCCGGATGTCACCGGCATCGGGCAGGGCGTCGCCCTGACCGCGCGATCGACCCATCGCGCCCAGGCGGCGATCCCCGCCGAGGATGCCGCGGCGCTGCGCCGCTTCGCCGCGGCGCATGATCTCGCCTGGCCGGATGTGATGACGGCGCTGCTCGGCGCCTATGTCCGTCGCCTGACCGGCGAGGCGGAGACCCTCGTCGGCGTCACCTTCATGAATCGCTTCGGCAGCGCGGCGGCGCGCACGCCGGCGACGCTGATGAACGTGCTGCCGCTGCGCATCCGCTTCGACGAGGCGCGGCCACTGCAGGAAGGGGTCGAGGATGTCGCGACGCAGCTTGCCGCGCTGCGTCGCCACGGGCGCTATCGCGGCGAGCAGATCCGCCGCGACCTCGGCCGCGTCGGTGCGGGGCGGCGGCTGCACGGGCCCATCGTCAACATCCAACCCTATCACGAGGTGCCGACCTTCCCGGGGCTGACGGCGGAACTGCACCTGCTCGGCACCGGGCCGGTGGACGACATCACCTTCGACCTGCGCGGCGACCCCACCGCCCATGTGTTGCGCCTGGACGTCGAGGCGAACCCGAATCTCCACACCGCCGAGGCGACGGCCGCCCATGCGACGCGCGCTGCGCGGTTCATCGCGGCCGCGCTGGAGGCAGGCGGCCTCGCTGCCGTCGCGACCGCAACGCCGCAGGAAGCGCAGCACTTCGTGCATGCCGTGAACGACACCAGGCATCCGGTGCACGACACCACGCTGGCACGGCTGATCGAGACAGCCATGGCAGCGCGCCCCGAGGCCGAGGCGCTGGTCTTCGAAGGCCGCTCGATGAGCTATGGCGAGCTCGACCGGCGCAGCGCCGCGCTGGCATCGGAACTCGCCGCGCGCGGCATCGGGCCGGACGACCTGGTCGCCGTCGCGCTCGACCGGTCCTTCGAGCTCATCGTCGCTCTCGTCGGCGTGCTCCGCGCAGGCGCGGCTTACCTGCCGCTCGATGCCACACATCCGGCGGACCGCATCGCCCGCATCATGGCGGCCGCGGCGCCGCGCCTCACCCTGGCAACGGCGGCGCTGCCCGGCGGCGGCGCCATCCTGCCGCCCGCCGACTGGCCGCTGGACGGGCAGGCGCCCAACGGCCCCGCACCCGGCGATGCGGCCTATGCCATCTACACCTCGGGCTCCACCGGCGAGCCGAAGGGCGCGGTCATCGAGCACCGCGCGATCGTCAACCGGCTGGAATGGATGCGTGCGCATTACGGCATCGCCGCCGGGGACCGCATCCTGCAAAAGACGCCGGCGACCTTCGATGTCTCGGTCTGGGAGTTCTTCCTGCCGCTGATCGCGGGTGCGACCCTGGTCGTCGCTTCGCCCGGCGCGCATCGCGACCCGGCCGCCATCGCACGCCTGATCCGCGAGCAGCGCGTCACCACGGCGCATTTCGTGCCGTCGATGCTCGCCGCCTTCCTCGCCCATCCCGATTCCGCCGGGCTCGCCATGGCGCGTGTCTTCTGTTCGGGGGAGGCGCTGACCACAGACCTGCGCGACCGCTTCCACGACACGATGGCGGCCGAGTTGCACAACCTCTACGGCCCGACCGAGGCGGCAGTGGATGTCAGCTACTGGGATGCCTCGCGCGGCGACCACAGCCGGCCGATGCCGATCGGCTTTCCGGTGTGGAACACGCGGCTCTATGTGCTCGATGCCGAGCTGCGGCCGCTGCCGCCCGGCGTCACCGGGGAATTGTTCATCGCCGGGGTGCAGCTTGCGCGCGGCTATCTCGGCCAGCCCGACCTGACGGAGCGCGCCTTCATCCCCGACCCCTTCCACCCCGGCGAGCGCATGTACCGCACCGGCGACCTGGCACGGTTCCGCCCGGATGGTGCGATCCTCTATCTCGGTCGCGCCGACGGCCAGGTGAAGCTGCGCGGCTTCCGCGTCGAACTCGGCGAGATCGAGGCCGCCATCGCGTCATCCTCCCTGGCGCAGCAGAGCCGCGTCATCGCACGGGAGGACCGGCCGGGCGACAAGCGGCTCGTCGCCTATGTCGTGCCCGGGCCGGGCTACGACGCTGCCGCGCTGCGCGCCCATGTCGCGGCGCGCGTGCCGGACCACATGGTGCCCTCGGCCTTCGTGACGCTCGCGGCGCTGCCGGTGAACAGCAGCGGCAAGCTGGACCGCAGCGCGCTGCCCGCACCGGACCTTCCGCAGAGCGAAGGCCGCGCACCGGCGACGGAGACGGAACGCCGCGTCGCCGCGCTGTTCGCCGAGACGCTCGACGTCCCGGCCGTCGGTGCGGAGGACGACTTCTTCGCCCTGGGCGGCCATTCGCTGCTCGCGGTCGACCTGATGCTGCGCGTGCAGGAGGAATTCGGCCGCGATCCTGGCCTCGGCGCGCTGTTCGAACATCCGACGGTCGAGCGCCTGGCGGCGTTGCTCGATTCCACCGCGCTGCCGCCCACGGATGATGGCCTGCGGCCGCTGATCGTGCTGGGACGCGGGGCTCCGGACCGGCCGCCGCTCTTCGTCGTGCATCCGGCGGGCGGCATTGCGTGGTGCTATGGCGGTCTCGCCCGCGCGCTGGCACCGGAGGTTCCGGTGCTTGGCCTGCAGGCGCCGTCGCTCGACGCCGCGGTGCCGCCGATGGAAAGCCTGGAGGCCCTGGCGGCCGACTACGCCGACCGCGTGCTGGCGGCTGCCTCGGCAGGTCCGATCCATCTCGCCGGCTGGTCGGTGGGCGGGATCATCGCCCAGGCCATGGCGGTGCGGCTGCGCGACCTCGGCAGGGAGGTGGGCGTGCTTGCGCTGCTCGATGCCTATCCGGCCGAGGTCTGGCGCGCCGCGCCGGAACCCGACGATGCGGCGATCTATGGTGCGCTGCTTGCCATCGCGGGGCATGACCCGGCGCAGCACCCGGAGTTGCCGATGGAGCGCGGCGCGGTGATCGACTTCCTGCGCCGCGGCGGCATGCCGCTCGGTCGGCTGCCGGAAGCGGCGCTCGATGGCGTGGTGCGCGTGGTGGAGGGGAACAACCGCCTGGTGCGCGGCCACCACCACCGTCGCTTCGACGGTACGCTGACGCATTTCCGCGCAGCGCGCGACCATGCGGGGCGCGACCTCTCGCCTGCGATGTGGACGTCGCATGCGGCGCGGGTCGAGGTGATCGACGTCCCTGCCCTGCATGGCGAGATGATGGGCGATGCGGCGACGGCGGTGATCGCGCCGGCGCTGTTGCTGCGCCTGTAGCAGCGGCGCCGACCTCGGCAAGGGCGACGCAAGCCCGCAAGCGTTGGTCACGCTGCGGTTGCTTGACCTCCCCGGCCCCTCTGCTACCCGGCTGATCCTCACTGTCGATTTCTGATGGCCGCAGTGGACCGCTGATGGCCTGGCATGGCGAGCGGGAGATGCAAGATGGCGCTGCAATGGCGGGATACGCCCGAAAGCTACGGCCTGGTGACGCGGCTGCTGCACTGGACGATGGCGTTGATCCTGCTGTGGCAGTTCACCGGCATGATCCTGCGGCTGGTTCTCGGACGCACGCCGTTGATGGCCTTCTGGGTCGGCACGCACCAGTCGATCGGCTCGGTGCTTCTGATGCTGATCGTGCTGCGCCTCCTCTGGGCATGGGCGAATCGCAAGCGCCGTCCCGGGCACGACCGGAGCGGGATCGGCAGGGCGGCGCTCGTCGGCCAGCTGGCATTGTATGCGCTGCTGCTCGTTGTTCCGGCCCTGGCCTTGCTGCGCGCCCTCGGCTCGGGCAGAGGCTTCGCCTTCTTCGGCCACCAGGTGGTCGAACGGACCGGCCAGCGCATCGAATGGATGGCGGGGCCGGCGGACCTGCTGCATTCGAAGCTCGCCTGGCTGCTGATGGCGCTGATCCTCGGCCATGCGGCGATGGCGCTGGTCCACCATGTGGTCTGGCGTGACGGCGTGCTGATGCGGATGGGCGGGCGCGGCGCCCGGCGGCCGGCTGACGGTCGGCCGCCCGTCCACGCCTCGAAGAGCCCAGGCTGCCGGGCCGGTCCGCCGACCACTTCAGCGCGACGTGGCGGCTGATGCAGTGCTGAAGCCGGCCGGACTCCTGGCTGACGCGGGACCAACATCCTGGTCTTGCGCACGGCCATCCCACGAACCGCGCGCGCAATGCCGATGGGCCTTGCCGACGACCTCATCGGCAAGGCCCAACGGCATGAGTTCCGCTTCCGACGCCTGCGACCGTCGTTTCCCGGCCTTGCGCCCTTGTCTCCAGCGGCCTGCCGAACCGCTTCGTCCGCCGGCACTTCAGCGAACGAAGCGGACAGCACGCCGGTGCAGATCCCGATCGGGCGGAATGACCTGATCGGGTGACGATGCGCCTGACAGGGACCTGCACGCGCGCCGGCGGAGCGGCCGCCGGCGATCGGCCGCTCAGAGGCGGATGATGCTGACCGTGTCGCCGTTGGGATCCTCGGGCGGCGCCTGGTCGCGCGGGGCGCCGCGCGGCAGGCCACGCGCCTTGTTGGTGACATAGGCGAGCCCGCTGCGCCGATCGACCGCGACCGTGTTCGGATGCGTGCCGGTGGCGAGGCTGCCCAGCACCGTCAGTGCACGGGTGTCGACGACGCTGACCGTGCCGGCCTGGCGGTTGGCGATGTAGGCGATGGCGCCATCGGCGGACAGGGTGACGCCGAGCGCCCCCGCCCCGGTCTCCAGCACCTTCGCCACCTCGCCCGACGCGGCGTTCAGCACCGTCAGCGTCCCGCTCCTCTGGTTGGCGCAGAAAAGCCGGCCGCTGGCGGGGTCGAAGGCGACGTTGATCGCCCCCTCGCCACCGGAGGGAAAGCGGCGGATGCCGGCGTTGCGGGCCAGGCTGACCTCCACGATCTCGTTCGATGTCAGCGCCGTGACGAAGAGCCGGTCTCCGGCCGGATCGTGCGCCAGGCCGGCAATGCCGCCTTCGAGCCCTTCGGTGATGATCGTGGCGATCCGGTCGGCGGCGGTGTCCACGACCCAGATGGCGCTGGGCCGGTCGCGCGCCCCGAAGGAGGTTGCGAAGGCGCGGTCGCGCGCCTCATCCGCCACCACCTGTCGGAGATGGGAGCCCTCGCCCTGGGTCAGCCTCGCCCGCAGGGTGCCGGTGCGCACGTCGAGGATCTTGAAGGCGCCCTGTCGCGTGCCGGTGGCGAGCAACAGGCCGCGGCGGTCGTTCACCGTGAGGCCGAATGCCGAATCCTCGCCGAGTTCGATGGTCGAGCGCGTCTCCAGGGTGCGCAGGTCGAGCCCGATGATCTTCGCGGCGTTCTGGCCGCGTGCGCCGACCGCAGCCACATGCACGAGATTGCTGGTGGTGCTGACGGCGAGTTCGTAGAGCCCCGACGGAACCCTGACGGTCTTCTCGATGACCGGCGCGGCGCTGACCGCGGCGGGACGCATGGCGCTGACCGCCGCACCGGCGCCGAGCAGCGCCAGGAGATGGCGACGCGAGACGGCCGGGCGGGCGAGGGCCGCGCTGACGGTGGGATGGGGCATTTGCAGCCTACCTTGGATGCGAGGGCGGATAATTAATAATGCTTCGCATTATCATTGATAGGCCACGTCCGGCAAGGAGCCGTGCTCTTCCCCATGTGGGAAGCCACCTTGCCGGTGGTGGGCAGCTCTGCCAAGAGTAATGCGACTTAGTCGCATTTGCGCGGCCGCCGACGCGCCGCCACGGAGCAACCGACAATGCCCAACGCCACCGATCACGAGGGCCGCGCGTCCAGCGCCTCGGCGCGCGCCGCCGCGTCGGCTGCCGCAACGCGGCGCTTGCTGCTCGTCGGCGCCACGGCCGGCGCCCTCGCGCCGCTGGCCACGCCGGCGCTGGCTCAGGCGCGCCCCCTGCGGATCGGGATGGTGACGTCCCTCTCCGGCCCCTTCGCCGCCCTTGGCGAGAGCATGCGCGCCGGGATGCGCCTGCTGCTGGCGCAGTCGGGGGAACGCTTCGCCGACCGTCCGGTCGAACTGATCGTCGAGGACGACCAGGCCCGCCCCGATGACGGCGTGCGCAAGGCGCGCAAACTGATCGGCCAGGACCGCGTCGATCTGCTGTGCGGTGTCATCCACTCCGGCGTCGCACTGGCGCTGCGCGACGTGGTGACGGAAGCGCAGATGCCGACCTTTCTGCTGGGCTCGGCCAACGACCTCGCGCGCAAGGCCGTCAGCCCGTACATCCTGCGGCCGACCAAGACCAACTGGATGCTCGGCAGCACCGCGGCGCGCCGGTCCCATGAGACGCACCCCGGCGCGCGGGTGGTCACCGCGGCGTCGGACTATGCGGCGGGGCGCGAATTCGTCGGCGACTTCGTGCAGACCTATCAGGAGTTCGGCGGGCGGATCGGCCGCCAGTTCTGGACGCCGCTGGGCAGCGCCGATTTCGGCCCGCTGCTCACCGCCATCGCCGCCGAGCGGCCGGACTCCGTCTACGTCTTCTTCGCCGGCAGCGACGCGGTGCGTTTCCTGCGGCAATGGAAGGAGTATCGCCTCGCCGGGCGTATCCGGCTGACCGGTACCGGCGCCTGCTTCGACCAGGAAGACGTGCTGCCTGCGGTGGGCGATGCCGCCCTCGGTGCGGTCAATACCTTCCACCAGTCGCCGACCGCGCCGGCTAGCGCCGCCTTCGTCGAGGCCTATCGCACCAGCGGCAAGGGCCTTCCCGGGGAGTTCAGCACGACCGGCTATGCCTGTGGCCAGGTACTCCGCGCCGCCACCGAACGGACGGGCGGCGACCCGACCGATTGGGCGCGGACGCGCCAGGCCCTGTTCGATGCGCCGGTGGACACCGCCTTCGGCCGCATGCCTTTCGATCCGCGCAACGGGCAGGCGATCCTCGACATCCATGTGCATGAGGTCCGCTCGGCCCCGGGCGGGGTGATCAACACGGTCGTGCATACCTATCCGCAGCTCCGCGATCCCGGGCCCAATGCCTGATTTCCTGGGCTACGCCGCGATCCAGACGCTGAACGCGCTGTCCTTTTCCGCCCTGCTGCTGCTCAACGGGCTTGGCCTCTCGGTCGTGCTCAGCCTGATGAACTTCGTGAACCTCGCCCATGGCTCCTTCTTCCTGATGGGTAGCTATGTCGCGATCTTCTGGCTCGGCACCGGCGCCCCCTGGTGGCTGGCCTTCCCGGCCGCCTTCCTCGCCGCGGGCCTCGCCGGCGCGCTGCTCGAACGCTTTCCCTTCCGGCACTTCTACGCGCGGCCGCACCTGATGCAGGTGCTGCTGACCTATGGGCTGTCGCTGATCTTCGCCGACCTGATGCGCTGGGGCATCGGCGCGCAGATCCTGCTGCCCGAACTGCCCGGGGCGCTGCAGGGCGTCGTCTTCATCCTCGACATGCCGTTTCCCGTCTTTCGCCTGTTCCTCATCGCGGCAGGGGTGGCGCTGGGGCTGCTGCTGTGGCTGCTGCTCGATCGCACGATCTGGGGCGCCGTGCTGCGCGCCGCGGTGACGGATCGCGGCATCGTCGAGACACTGGGCATCGACACGCGCCGCGTCTTCACCGTGGTCCTGGTGCTCTCGGCGGGCCTCGGCGGTCTCAGCGGCGCGCTCGGCGCGGGGATGCTCGCCGCCTATCCGGGCCTGGACGAGGAGGTGCTGCTGCTGGCGCTGGTCACGGTGGTGGTCGGCGGGCTCGGCAGTTTCGGGGGCACGGTGGCCGGCGCCCTGGTGGTCGGCTTCGCGCTGACCTTCAGCAAGGTGTGGTTTCCGGAATTCGCCAATCTCGCGGCCTTCGCCGCCCTCGCCCTGTTGCTGCTGCTCCGCCCGGCCGGGCTGGTGGCGCCGCCCCTGCGGCGGCTATGAAGCGCAACATCGCGATGGTGGCGCTGCCCGCCGCGGCAGCGGCGGCCGCCGCCCTGCTGGCGGATGATTTCGTGCTCCGTTTCCTCGCCGAGATCCTGCTGTTCGGCATCGCTGTGATGAGCCTCGATATCCTGATCGGCTTCGGCGGGCTGATGTCGCTCGGCCATGCCGCGCTGTTCGGCGGAGCCGCCTATGCGGCGGCGATCGCGGCGCGGCAGTGGGGCGGCGACGTCGCGCTCGTGCTCGGCAGCGGCATCGCCACGGGCATGGTGCTGGCCGCGCTGATGGGCGTGGTGGTCCTGCGCAGCGGCCATCTCTTCCTGCTGATCCTGACGCTGCTGATGGGGCAGATGGTCTGGGAAGTGGCGTTCCATTGGCGTGAGGTGACGGGCGGTGCGGACGGGTTGCGCGGCCTGCCGGCGCTGTCCCTCGGTCCCTGGACGCTGTCCACCGCGCGTGCGCTGTTCCTGCTCGCCGCGCTGCTGGCGGCCGTCGCATTTGTCGTTGGGCGCTCCTTCGTGGCGGCGCCGATCGGCCGCGCGCTGGTCGGCACGCGCGAGGAGCCGATCCGCATGGCGGCGCTGGGCTACAGCCTGTTTGCCGTGCGCTTCCGCGCGCTGGTCCTCGCCGGCGCCCTGGCCGGGGCGGCCGGGGCGCTGTTTCCCTTCGTCAACCTTTATGTCGGCCCGCAGAGCGTGCATTGGACGCAGTCGGCGGCGATGGTGATCATGCTGGTGATCGGCGGCATCGGCTCCCTGTGGGGCGCCTTCATCGGCAGCGCGGTCTATCTCGGCATCCAGACCTACCTCAGTGCCTACACCGACCGCTGGCAGCTCTGCGTCGGGCTGGTCTTCGTGCTGACGGTGCTGCTGCTGCCGAACGGCATCGCGAGCGGGTTGCGCATCCTGCGGGACCGGTTGCGCCGGCGCGGCGCATGACGGCCATTCTCGAGCTGCGTGGCGTCGGAAAGCGCTTCGGTGCCTTCAGCGCGCTCCGCGACGTCGCGTTCGATGTCGGCGAGAGGGAAACCGTCGGGCTGATCGGTCCGAACGGCGCCGGCAAGACGACGTTGTTCAACGTCATCACGGGCTTCCTGCGCCCCGATGAGGGCAGCATCCGCCTTGCCGGGCAGTCGATCGACGGGATGGCCCCGGCCCAACGGGTGGCGCGCGGCCTGGCGCGCACCTTCCAGACGGCGATGGTCTTTCCGGGACTGACCGCACGGGAGAACATTGCCATGGCGGTGCGGCAGCATGCCGGTGACGGTCTGCGCTGGTTCGGCGGGGCCCGTGCTGCCTCGGCGGCGGCCGAGATCGCGGTGCGGCTGCTGGGGGATGCCGGTCTCGCGCACCGCGCGGAGACGCCGTTGCGCGACATGTCCCACGGCGAACGCCGCATCGTCGATGCGCTGATGTCACTCGCGCTGTCGCCCCGGCTGCTGCTGCTGGACGAACCCACGGCCGGACTCACGCGCGCGGAATCCGACAGGCTGCTCGGTATCCTGCGCCGCAACCACGCGGACACGGCGCTGCTGCTGGTGGCGCACGACATCGACATCGTGTTCGGCCATTGCGACCGCGTGGTGGTGATGGAACTCGGCCGGGTGATCGGCAGCGGCACGCCGGCCGAGGTGCGCGAGGACGCGGAGGTGCGCCGCGCCTATCTCGGCTCGACGGGTGGATGATGATGCGCGCGGCCGATCCGATGCCGCATGAGCCGGTGCTGGCCCTGTCCGGCGTCTCGGCGGGCTATGGCGGGGCAGCCGTGCTGGAGCATGTGTCCCTGGTGCTGCGCCCCGGAGAGCGCGTCGCGGTGCTGGGCCGTAACGGGACCGGCAAGACCACGCTGGTGCAGGCTGTTTTCAACCTCGGACCGCAGGTCGGCGGGTCCGTGCAAGTGATGGGGCGGGAGGTCGCCGGCTGGCCGACCTACCGCATCGCCCGGCTGGGCATCGCGCTGGTCCCGCAGGGGCGGGGAGCCTTCCCGGATCTGACCGTCGTCGAGAACCTGCGCCTGGCGACGCTTCGCGGCCGGCCCGGCGCCTGGTCGCTCGAACGGGTGTTCGAGCTCTTTCCGCGCCTGGCCGAACGGCGCGCCACGCCGAGCAACGCGCTGAGCGGCGGCGAGAGGCAGATGCTGGCGATCGGGCGCGCTTTGCTGACCCAGGCCTCGCTGCTCGTGCTCGACGAACCGAGCGAGGGGCTCGCGCCATCGGTGGCAGAGGAGGTCATCGTGAACACCCTGCGCAGCTTGGCCGGCGAGGGGAAAACGGTGCTTCTGGTGGAACAGAACCTGTCCCTGGCGCTGCGGTCATGCGAACGCGCAGTCATCCTTGCCGGCGGAAGGATCGTCTTCGATGGCGCGTCCTCGGACCTTCTGGCGGCGGGCGGGATGCTGGCCGATCACCTTGGCGTGTAGGCCGGGTCGCTTCGTGACAATTCCGGATCCTGCGGGCCGGGCTTGCGTAGATGCCATGTCGCAATCGCCCCGCCGCTTGACCCGTTGTTCGCGAGCCGGGCCAGCCGGAGCCGGCACCGTCAGAGCCCTTTCTCATGCCTGGCAGAACCTTGGGCGGATCGAGGCGAGGCGAAGTGGCCGGAGCGGCGCTCGCGGCGGGTGAGGCTGTCGCCCGAATGACGTTCCTGCCAGGCACGGCAGGCTTGACTATCTGCAACCGCTTCCGGCGCACCCCCCTATATGATGCGCGCGTTGCATGTGCAGGCGCAAAGCGGACCAGGAGGATGCAGCCATGCGTGCCGTTCTCTCGATAGCCGCGACAGGCATTGCGGGGCTGGTGGCCGCAGGTCCGGCGCAGGCGGAAGTGCGGGTGACTTTCGTCAACCCGCAGTCGTTCGCCGACGCCAATCTCTACGCGGCGAGGCCTGCCGATCAGACTTCGCCGACGCTCGTCGGGCTGCGCCGGATATTCGAGCGCATCGGGCAGGACCTGCCGCCAGGCCAGGTCCTCCTCATCGAAGTCCTCGACGTTGATCTCGCGGGCTACTTTCCGCCCTGGCAGGTCCCGAACCCCAGCATCCGGGTCATGGAGCCGACGACGTGGCCGCGCATCAGGTTGCGGTACTCGCTCTCGCAGGAGGGTCGCGTCGTGGCCAGCGGCGAGGAGACTCTGACGGACATGACCTATCTGCAAAGGCCGGAAGCCGTTCGATCGGGCGCCCCTCTGCGCTTTGAGGAGCCCATGCTGCTCGATTGGTTCGCCGATCGCTTCGGCACCGCAGGGCGTCTGACGCGGCGTTAGGCAGGCGCTGCGAGGATCGTGCCGCCGAGGAGGTTTGTGGCGCATCGGTCATAGCGAGTTGCGATGCGCCTCCAGTGCTTCAGGCGGCCGAACGTGGTCCTGGTGCGGCGGCGCGGACGATCGAGGGCCTGGTCCGAGGGATCGGCTGCCCGCGGTCTGTCCTGGCCGGGCGGCATGCGGGGCATGAGCCCGGAACCCCAGCTTCTTCCGGGACGCCGCCCGCGTGCGAGGGCGGCGTCGCGGGCATCAGGCACGGCGCATCGCCGCCGTGGCCAGGCCGGCGCCGATGAGCACTGCGCCGCCACCGCGGTTGAAGGCCCGGCGGACACCAGGCCGGCGCACCGCGCCCGACAGGCGTACCGCGAGCAGGGCGTAGAGGCCTGCATTCAGCGCCGCGAGCGTCACGAAGCTGGCCACCAGAACCACCGCCTGCGGCAGAAAGGGCGCCGTGGCATCGACGAAGAGCGGCACGAAGGCAACGAAGAAGGCGATGCTCTTGGGGTTCAGTGCCGTCACCACATAGGCGTCGCGGAAGGCGCGGCGGGCGGTGACGGGGGGCATCGCCCCCTCCTCCACCGGCGCCCGCCAGAGCTTCAGGCCGAGCCAGACCAGGTAGGCCGCGCCGGCGAACTTCAGCATCGTGAACAGCGTCGCCGAGGCCGCCATCAATGCGCCGAGCCCGGCCAGGGACAGCGTCATCGCCGTCAGGTCGCCGAGCGCAACGCCGGCGACCAGCGGCAGCGCCGCCCGCCGGCCGGCGCCGAGCGACTGGCCGATCACCAGCAGGATGGTCGGCCCGGGTATCGCCAGCATCACCGCGGTCGCGGCCAGGAAGGCGAGCCAGGCATCCAAGGTCATCGTGCCGTCACTCCGCCGCACGCGCCGCCGGCGCGGCGGCCGCGTCGAGCGCCTGGGACAGGTCGTCGATGATGTCCTCGACATCCTCGAGCCCGACCGAGAGGCGCACCGTGCCTTCCGCGATGCCGAGGCGCGCGCGCTCCTCCGCCCCCACGCGCATATGCGTCGTCGTGGCCGGGTGCGTCGCCAGCGACTTCGAATCCCCGAGATTGTTGGAGATGTCGATCAGCTGCAGCGCGTCCATGAAGCGGAAGCACGCCTCCTTGCCGCCCTTGAGGTCGAAGCTGACCAGCGTGCCGCCGGCCGACATCTGAGCCATGGCGAGCTTCTGCTGCGGATGGTCGGCGCGGAAGGGGTAGAATACGCGCTCCACCTCGGCCCGTTCGGCCAGCATGTCGGCGACCGCGGCGGCGGCGCGGCACATGGCGGGCACGCGCAGGTGCAGCGTCTCCAGCCCCTTGAGGATCACCCAGGCGTTGAACGGGCTGATCGACGGGCCGGTGTTGCGGATGAAGGGCTGCAGCGTGTCCTCCACCCACTTCTTCGAGCCCAGCACGGCGCCGCCGAGCACGCGGCCCTGGCCGTCGAAATGCTTGGTCGCGGAATAGACCACGACGTCGGCGCCGAACTGCATCGGCTTCTGCAGCAGCGGGGTGGCGAAGACATTGTCCACCACGACGATCGCGCCGGCCCTGTGCGCCAGCGTGCAGACCGCGCGCAGGTCGACGATCTCGAGCATCGGGTTGGACGGCGTTTCGAGCAGCACGAGGTTCGCGGGCCTCGACAGCGCTGCTTCCCACTGCGCCAGGTCTGCGCCGTCGACGAATTCCGTCGCGATGCCGAAGCGCGGCAGCAGGGTCGAGACGATCCAGTGGCAGGACCCGAACAGCGCGCGCGAGGCAACGACACGGTCCCCGGTCTTGAGGTGGGAAAGCATCGCGGCGTGCACCGCGGCCATGCCGGTGGCGGTGCAGCGGCAGGCCTCGGCCCCTTCGAGGGCGGCGATGCGGTCCTCCAGCATGCCGACGGTGGGGTTGCCGAAGCGGGAATACTGGTAGTGCTGGACCGTGCCGGCGAAGGTCGCCTCGGCCTGGGCTGCGCTGTCGTAGACGAAGCCGGAGGTGAGGAACATCGCCTCGGCGGTCTCGTCGAAGCCGGAGCGCATCTGCCCGCCGCGCACGAGCAGCGTGGCGGGGCGGAGCGGATGGTCGGGACGGGACTTGGCCATGGGGCGACACCTTCACGGAAGAACGGCGTCCGGCCCCTGCACGGGGGTAGGAATGCGCGGCATCCCCACGGCCGTTTAGCGCGCTTGTTTTCCCCCACCGCGCCGCTGCGCGGCATTGATGGGGACCCCGAAGGAACCTCGCCGCAAGCTGGCCGGACAAATCGCGAGGGGCGTTTCCGCCGATCCTGTCGTTACGCCCGGCGGGGGCCGGCGGTCAAGCGGTGGCGGCGGTCGGAGGTCTTGCAGGCGGCAACCTGATGCCGCGGCAGGCCGGGGTGCTGGCCGATGCGACGCGGCACGGCCGCCGCCGACGCCCTTCGGGGTAGCTTGCCCGACACGGCACGCCCCGCCTATAGAGGGAGGGCTGCGGGCGTAGTTCAGAGGTAGAACGTCAGCTTCCCAAGCTGAATGTCGTGGGTTCGATTCCCATCGCCCGCTCCAGCACCCCCCCCTCGAAAATCCAGCGATCCGGGCTCTTGCACCGGTTGCAGCGAACGCCGACCCGCTCGCGCCGACGAAGTTGCCCTGCTTCGGTAGTCTCCGGGACTTCCTGCACGGCTCCCCCCGGCCTCTGCACTCAGTGGTCGGCATATCTGTTCTGTCCGCCGCTGATGCGGCGACTTCGCGGGGAAGACTGTTCGCCGCCCAGCCGCCCCTCCCCAACGCGCAACTCGCCGCACCAGCCCTCCAGGTCGCGCCTCGCCGCGGAAAACCGGCCTGGAAGGGCGGCCCTCCCCTGTCGCCTGCCCCGGACGGCCCCTCACCGCGCCTTGATGGGACGGTTCCCATGGCTATCCTGGGGCACGCCGCGACCGAGCGACATATGGCTGTGCACGCCGACCCAGCGCCCGTCCGGCTGCTTCTGCAGCACGATGGTCGCGCGTCCCGGACGCGGGAACTCGGTGCCGTCGGGATGGAAGCCCGTGCTGGTCCAGGGAACGACCGCCACGGCGGTCTTCCCGTCCTCGGAGGACAGCACCAGCGTGTTCACGGCGTCGATCGCGAAGTCCTTGGTGCGCGGCCAGACATTCGACCACTGCGTGTCGGTCCAGGCCTCCCGGCTGCGCACCAGCTCCTGGTAGGTGCCGAAGATCACGATGTCGTCGTGCCAGAAGGGATAGGCACTGCGGAAATCCACCTCGCGCACGCAGGCCGCGAATCGTTCGAGCCAGTCCAGGATTTCGGCCCTGGTCGCCGCAGATGCCTCGGGGACGGGAAGGTTTGTCATGTTTGGTGTGCTCTCACTGGATCAGGCCAGCACAGGGCCTGGCAGCGGATCGGTCAATGGCGCAGCCCCCGGCACTTCCTCCGGACCAATGCCGATCCGGGCCATCGCCGGCCATATCGCCCGCGCGGTGCCGCGGGCGGCGGCACCGATGGCCCCGTGACCTCCGCAGCGGGGATCGCGGGAGAAGCCGGACGGCGACACCGATTGCGCGATGCCTGATACCCACTCACCCAGGCACTCGCAGGCGGCGGCGCAGGCGATCGGGCCGTCCGTCCCGCCGACAGGAAGCCGGCACATGGCGGAGGCGCGGCGCCGGGCGCACAATGGGCGGCGCCACGCCTTCCGCCGCCTCCGCAAGGACCCCGTTCAGCTACGCCGCACCTCCCAGAAGGCGAAGACTTCCGAGATCGGCTCGGTGATCGAGCGGCGGAAGGCGGTGTTGGCGAAGTACTGGCCGGAGGGCAGATAGGGCGCTTCCTCGAACACCACGCGCTGGATCTCCTCGGCCGCGCTGCGCTGGGCGGCGAGGTCCGGCGCGTCGAACCACGCCTGGCGCAGGGCATCGAGGCGCGGCACGGTCGGCCAGCCGAACCAGGCCTGCGCGCCGTTGGCGCGCAGGAACTGCATGACGCCGGGATTGATGCCGTCCAGCCCGTTCCATGTGGTGTGGAAGAAGTTCCAGCCGCCATTCGCCGGCGGCTCCCGGCTGGCTCGGCGCTGCACCAGCGTGCCCCAGTCGGAGACGCGGTAGTCCACCTCCATGCCGAGGCGCACGAACAGATCCCGCCCGACCTCCGCCAACGCCATCAGCACCGGCTGATCGGAGGGCGCCAGCATGACGATGGTCTCGCCGCGATATCCCGCCTCGCGCAGTTCCCGCTTCGAGCGTTCGATATCCCGCGGGCCGGTGATGGCCTCGATCCCCGCGGCATTGGCGAGCGGCGAGCCCGGCGTGAACACGCCCACCTCCGCGTTCCACAGGGAGGGATCGACGCCGGCGGCCGCGGTCATGAAATCCTGCTGCGACATGGCGCGCAGCACGGCGCGGCGCACCGCCGGCTTGTCGAAGGGCGCATGCAGGCAGTTGAAGACGCCGGTGCCGAAGGTGCCGAGCGGGCTCGAGCGCTTCAGCGTCACGTCGCGCGCGCGGCGCAGCACGGGGACCAGGTCGTTCGGCGGATTCTCCCACCAATCCACCTCGCCGTTGCGGATGGCGGCGGCGGAGGTGCCCGGATCGGGCATCACGTGCCACTCGACACGGTCCAGATGCACGCGCTTCGGCCCGGCGGCCCAACTCACCGTGCCACTCTCGCGTGGGCGGTAGGCCGGATTGCGTTCATAGACCACGCGCGAGCCGACGAGCCGCTCATTCGCGACGAAGCGGAAGGGACCGCTGCCGATCGTCTCCTGGATCCGGGTGTTGGCATCCGCCGCGGCGATGCGCTCCGGCATGATGAAGAGCGCGGGCGGGCCGATCTTGGCGAGCGCGTCCAGCATCGGACCGAAAGGGCGGCTCAGGCGGATGACGAAGCTGCGATCGTCCGGCGCCGTCATCTCCACGACGCGCGAGAGCATCACCTGGCCAAGCGCGTCGCGCTGCGCCCAGCGGCGGATGGAGGCGATGCAGTCGCGGCCGCGCACCGGTTCGCCGTCGTGGAACAGCAGGCCTTCGCGCAGGCGAAAGCGCCAGGTCAGGCCGTCGCCATCGGCCTCATAGGCCTCGACCATCTGCGGCTGGGGCCGAAGCTGCGAGTCCAGCCCGAAAAGCTGGTCATAGATCATCAGCGCGTGGTGGCGCGTGATGTAGGCGGTGGTGAACACGGGATCGAGGACCGTGAGATCCGTCTGCGGCACGTAGCGCAAGGTTCGTGCGGCGGCCGGCTGGGCGAAAGCGGGACGCGCGAGCAGTCCCGCGCCCGTGGCGGTCAGAAGATGACGTCGAAGCATGGCTCAGGCCTTCCCAGCGACATTGCCGCCGGTGACCTGCGATCTCCCGCCGCGAGCAAAGCAGGGCTTCGCAGGCCTTCGCAAGGCCCCGCAGGCAAAGTCCCGCAACGTGCCGGGCGATGGCGGGATCAGACCCGGCGCCGGCGCCTGCTCAAGGGGTGCCTGCGCCGCCCTGCTGCGGTTCGCTCTCCATCCCCTCATGCGCCGCGAGCCAGTCCGCCCGATGCGAAAGCAGCAGGCGGCGGCCCGCCTCCATCCCCTGCGACATCTCCATCGCGAATCGCTCCGTGTCGCGCCGGCGCAGGGTGGCGATCACCTCATCCGCCTCCTCATCCGCATTGCCCAGACGGATCAGTGCTTCCCGCCCCATCGCCAGGGCGGATTCGAAGGTCTCGCGCACCTGATGGTCGGCGCCGGCCTCCACCAGGCGGATCGCATGCTCGCGGTCGAAGGCGCGGGCCAGCACCGGAATGCCGCCGAACTCGTCCTTCACCAGATGGACAATGCGCAGCGCCGTCTCGCGGTCGTCCACGCAGCAGATGATCAGCCGGGCGCGTCCCGCCCCGGCCGCGTGCAGGATGTCGAGCCGCGTTCCGTCACCGTAATGCACCCTGAAGCCATAGGCATTGGCCTCCCGCACCATCTCGGGGTCGGTGTCGATCACCGAGATGGAGCAGTTCCGCGTCAGCATCGAACTGCCCACCATCTGGCCGAAGCGCCCGAAGCCGATGATCAGCACGCTCGCCGAGTTGTGGTCCGGTGCCTCGACCCCATCGAGGGAGGGCATCTCCGGCGGCATCAGGCGGTCATGCAGCATGATCATCACCGGCGTCAGCACCATGGAGACGATGACCGCGGCGGTCAGCACCGCATTCGTCGGGGCATCGATGATCCCGACCGCCGCCGCGGCCGCGTAGAGCACGAAGGCGAATTCGCCGCCCTGGGCCATCAGCACGGCGCGCTCCAGCGCCTCGCGGTGATCGGCGTGCCCCAGCCGCGCTATCCCATAGATGGCGAGCGCCTTGAACATCATGTAGGCAACCACGCCGACAGCGACGACCGACCAGTTCGCCGCGATCACCGCAAGGTCGAGCGCCATGCCGACCGCCAGGAAGAACAGCCCGAGCAGGATGCCGCGGAACGGTTCCACATCCGCCTCGAGCTGATGCTTGAAGGCGCTTTCCGACAGCAGCACGCCGGCGAGGAAGGCGCCCATCGCCATGGAAAGCCCACCAAGCTGCATCGCCAGCGCGGAGCCGAGCACCACCAGCAGCGCGGCCGCGGTCATCACCTCCCGTGCTCGCGCCTCGGCAAGCAGCCGGAACATCGGGTTCAGCAACCACAGCCCCGCCGCCACCAGAGCGGCGATCGAAGCAAGCCCGATCCCCACCGCCTGCCACCGCGCCCCTGCCGTCATCTCCACCCCGCCCGGTGCGAGGAAGGCGACAAGGGCGAGCAGCGGCACGATGGCGAGATCCTCCAGCAACAGGACGGCGATGATCCGCTGCCCCGCCCGGATGCCGACCATCCGCCGCTCCTCGAGCATCTGCATCACGATGGCGGTGGAAGTCAGCACGAAGCCGGTTCCCGCCACGAAAGCGACCGTCGGCGGAAAGCCCATCGCCAGACCCACGCCGGAGAGCAGCAGGATGCACACCGCCACCTGCGCCACGCCCAGCCCGAAGATCTGCCGCCGCATGCCCCACAGCCGCGACGGTTCCATCTCCAGCCCGATGATGAAGAGGAACATCACCACGCCGAGCTCGGCGACATGCAGGATGGACTGCGCATCGTTGAACAGGGCGAAGCCATAGGGGCCGATCACCAGCCCGGCGACCAGGTAGCCGAGCACCGAGCCAAGGCCGAGCCGCTTGAACAGCGGCACTGCCACCACGGCCGCGCCGAGCAGCGCCACGACGCTGACGAGGTCGGGGCCGTGCGCCTCAGCGGCCACCGGCGCCGCCCCGCTGCCAAGGTTGGAAGGTCATGCTGAATCCCCGGTTGCTGGAGCGGAATGCTGACGCGCGGACCGGCTCGGCGCAACGCGCAGGTCGGCGACGCGCCGCGCTGGCCGGGTTCCTCATCGGCATCCCGGGTGCCGCGCCGGTCTGCCGCCGAGCGCTGCCGGGAGGAACGGCTTTCGGACAGGTCATTTGAATTCCATGCCAATGCCATGGATCTGATCCTCATTGCCGCCTTCCCCGGCTTCCTGCGCTCCGCCCCGCCATGCGGCTGGGACGCGGCCCCGAAGCGTGGAAACATGCCGGCCATGAGGGACGGAGACGCCAGGATGATGACTTCCTCAGTCGGCACCACGCGGCCAGGGGTGGGCCCATGACCTCCAAGGTCGCCCTGGTCACGGGCGCGGGGCGCGGTATCGGCCTTGCCACTGCCCGCCGCTTCCGCGCCGAGGGCTGGCGCGTCGCCCTGCTCGACATCGATGCGGAGCTGCTCGGCACGGCGATGGCAAGCCTCGCCGCGCCCGAGGCGACGCTCGCGCTCCATTGCGACGTTGCCGACGCCGCCGGCGTGCACGCCGCCGTCCAACGGGCGGCGGCACATTTCGGCCGGCTCGACGCGCTGGTGAACAACGCCGGCGTGGCGGTGTTCAAGCCGATCCTCGAGACGACGCCGGAGGAATGGGCCCGCGTGCTCGCGGTGAACCTCTCCGGCCCCTTCCTCACCACCCAGGCGGCCGCCCCGCTGATGGCCGAGACCGGCGGCGGGGCGGTGGTGAACATCACCTCCATCTCGGGGCTGCGTGCCTCAACACTGCGGGTCGCCTACGGCACCAGCAAGGCCGGGCTGGCGCATCTGACGAAGCAGCAGGCGGTGGAACTCGCGGCATTCGGCATCCGCGTCAACGCTGTGGCGCCCGGGCCGGTGGACACGGCGATGGCCAAGGCGGTGCACACGCCGGAGATCCGGCGCGACTACCACGATACCATTCCGCTCAACCGCTACGGGCTGGAGGAAGAACTCGCCGAGGCGATCTTCTTCCTGTGCAGCGACCGCGCGAGCTATCTCACGGGGCAGGTGATCGCCGTGGACGGCGGATTCGAGGCGACGGGGATCGGGCTGCCGACGCTGCGGGCGGAGCGCAGGAATCTCTGAATAGGGTCGGCCGATTGAGGGGGCTTTGCCCCCTCAAGCTCCCCCAGCAGGGGACACGGTCCCCTGCACCCGCGGATCCTTGATACGAGCGGCACGAGTTCTTGACTCGTGCCGAGGCCGCGAATAGCGGCCGCTGGTATGAGTCATGGTTTCCAAAGGCCCTGCGGCCTTTGGCGGGGTGAGCCCGAGAGGGGCAGGGCCCCTCTCGGAACCGCCCCTAGGCATGACTGAACAACGGCTGCCCCGGGTGTTCCCACCGTGCCCGCAGCACGCTGCCGCTCTCGCTCTCGGTGATGAAGAGGTCGCGGTTCTCCGGCCCGCCGAAGCAGACATTGGTGGTCCCGAGCCCGCGTGGCGACCGGATGCGCAGCAGCGGCTCACCAAGGCGCGAGAAGACCCATACCGTCCCCATCCCCGCATGCGCGACCGCGATGTTGCCCTGCACGTCCATCGCCATTCCATCGGGCCCGGCGAGCCCGCCCGACATGGCAATGAAGCGCCCGACGCGGATGACGCCGCCATCCTGCATCACCGGCACGCGCCAGATCGCGTTGTCGCGCGTCGCGGCGACATAGAGCGTGTGCCCGTCCGGCGTCAGCACCAGGCCGTTCGGGCTCGGGATGTTGGAGACCAGCGCATCGGCCTGCTCCGCCCCCGCGCGCAGGCGATAGGCGCGCCCCGCCGGATCGTGGAGCCCGGTCTGCCCCTGGTCGGTGAAATAGAGGTCCCCGTTCATCGCGAAAGTGCAGTCGTTCACGCCGCGGAAGCCCTCCCGCCGCGCCCGCGGCAAGAGCGGCGTGACGCTACCCGTGGCGGGATCGAGCCGCATCAGCCCGCGCTTCGCGTCGGTGATCGCGGCCCAGCCGTCGCGATGGAAGGCAAGGCCGTTCGGCTCGCCGTCGTATTCCGCGACGACGGACCATTCGCCGCCGGGCGTCACGCGGAAGATCCGCCCGAAGACGATGTCCGTGAGCCAGAGATCCCCGGCACGATCGAAAGACGGCCCTTCGAGGAAGGAATGCGGTGTCGCGCCCCCGCGACCATAGAGCCACTCGCTCGTACGGCCGCGGATGCGCAGCGCCTCGGGAATTTCGGCATGAATCTCGGCGGTGATCGAAGGGGGTGCGGGGTACATGTCTCAGCCCAGGGTGATGTTGGCATCACGGATGAGCCGCGCGGCGCGTTCGCGCTGCGCGACGACGAAGGCCGCGAATTCATCCGGACCGTTGCCGACCGGCACGATGCCGATCTGCGCCATGCGCGCGCGGACGTCTGGCTGTGCGAGGGCGAAGACCGCCGCGGCGTGCAGGCGCGTGATCGCCGCCGGCGGCGATCCGGCCACGGTCCAAAGGCCGTTCCATTCGTCGAAGTCGAAGCCCGGAAAGCCCTGGTCGGCAATCGTCGGCATGTCCGGCAGGGCGCCGATGCGGCGCAGCCCGGCGGCGCCGAGACCGCGCAGGCGCCCGCCCTGGACATGCGCCGTCGCGGCGGAGGCGGAGGCGAAGGCCATGGCGACATTGCCGGCCACCAGGTCGGTCATGGCGGGACCGCCGCCACGATAGGGCACATGCATCACCTCGATCCCGGCCATGCGGGAGAACTCCACCATGGCGAGATGCGCGCCCGTGCCGTTTCCGGAGGAGGCGTAGGACAAGGTGCCCGGCCGCGCCTTCGCGGCCGCCACCAGGTCCGCGATGCTGCGGAAGGGCGATGCCACGGGCACCACCAGCATCTGCGGCTGCCAGGTGAGCTGCGTGATGGGCGCGAAGGCGGAGGCGTAGTCGAAGGAAAGCCCCTGCATCAGCGTCGGGTTCACGACATGGCCCATGCTGTCGAGCAGAAGCGTGTGTCCATCCTTCGGTGCGCGCGCGACCTCGGCGGCGCCGATCGACCCACCCGCTCCGCCGCGGTTCTCGATCACGACGCTCTGGCCGAGCTGTGCCGCGAGATGCGGCTGGAGCAGCCGCGCCACCGTGTCGGTGCCGCCGCCCGGCGGGTAAGGGGGAATGATACGGATGGGCTGCGCCGGGAAGGCCTGCGCGCGGGCGATGCGCGGGAAGGCTGGCACCAGCGCGGCGCCCAGCAGGGCGCGCCGGTCGAATGGCATGGTCGTATCCTCCGTTCTTGCGGACAGGCGGGAACCTGCGCCGCCGCCCGTCACCAGGGGCCGCGGCGCCATCTCATCGAGGGATAGCGGCGCGATAGGCCGCAAGGAGCTGCGTCCCTTCCGGTCCGGCGCGCTGCGCCCATTCCCGGGTCTGCCGGACGCCGATCTCGCGCAACTGCGCCAGGAACTGCGGCGAGGGTGTGCCGACCTGCATGCCGCGTGCGCGCAGGCGCTCGACCATCTCTGTCTCCGCTGCCTTGGCGGCATCCAGGCCGCGCGCGGCCGCGCGCTCGGCGGCCTGGGTCAGCACGTCGCGCGTTGCCTCGTCGAGCGCACGGAAGGCACGCGCATTGACGATGATGAAGTTGCGCGCCCGCATGCCGCCGACATCGGTGAAGTAGCGCGCGTAGTCCCAGGCGCTGGTGTCGACACCGGTCTGCGCCGAGGTGAACATCGCCGCGATGACGCCGGTGGCAAAGGCTTGCGGGATCTCCGCCACCTGCACCGTGACGGGCGCGGCGCCGAGCAGTTCCGCCATGCGCGTCGTCAGCACGTTGTAGGTGCGGAAGCGCAGGCCGCGCAGGTCCTCGACGGCACGGATCTCGGTGCGCGTGTAGAAGGCCTGGCTCGGCCAGGGAACGGCGTAGAGCGGGACGATGCCCTGGCGCTCCAGTCGCGCGCGGATGAAAGGCATGCTCGTGCGGTCGAGCGCGGCGGTCGCATCCCAGGTGTCCGCGAGGAAGGGAACGCTGTCCACCTCAAAGAACGGGTCCTCATTGCCGTGTACCGAGAGCAACACCTCGCCCATCTGGATCTGGCCGGTCTGCACTCCCCGCTTGATGCTCGGCATCTGCAGCAACGAAGCGCCAGGATGGAGCTGGATGGAAAGGCGGCCCTCGGTGCCGCGCTCCACCTCCTCGGCGAAGGCGCGGATGTTGCGGGTGTGGAAGTTGCCCTCGGCGTAGGCGGTCGCCATGGTCCAGCGCGTCTGCGCCAACGCGCCGCCGCACCCCATGGCCAGCATCGCGGCGGCCAGAACTGACCTGCGCAACAGCATCGGTATCCTCCCTGGATCGCCGGCGATCATCCGTCGCCGTGGCATCATTCTTTCCTCGCCCTCCCGGTCCTGCAAGCCCGGGCGCCCCTGGTCTGGCCGCGGAGGTGGCGCTAGCCTTCCCGCACGGAGGAAACATCATGGCCCGTGCGCTGCCGCTGCTGCCGACCTCGCTCGTCGGCTCCTACCCCCAGCCTGACTGGCTGATCGACCGCAAGCGGCTGGCCGGCCGCTTCCCGCCGCGGGTGCGGGCCCGCGAGCTGTGGCGCGTCGCGCCGGAATTCCTCGACCAGGCGCAGGACGACGCGACGCTGCTGGCGATCCGCGCGCAGGAGAAGGCGGGGCTCGACATCATCACGGATGGCGAGATGCGGCGCGAGAGCTACTCCAACCGCTTCGCCACGGCGCTGGACGGGGTGGACATCGACAATCCGGGGTCTGCGCTCGACCGCAGCGGCCATCCGAACCCGGTGCCTCGCGTGGTGGGGCGCATCCGTCGGCGCCATGCGGTGGAAGCGCGCGACGTGCAGTTCCTGCGCGCCAACACCGACCGCGTCATCAAGATCACGGTGCCCGGCCCCTTCACCATGGCCCAGCAGGCGCAGAACGATTTCTACGAGGACGAGGCGGAGATGGCGATGGACTACGCCGCCGCCGTCAATGAGGAGATCCGCGACCTCTTCGCCGCCGGCGCCGATATCGTGCAGATCGACGAGCCATACATGCAGGCGCGACCGGAGAAGGCGCGGCAATACGGCCTGGACGCCGTGAACCGCGCGCTCGACGGCATCGAGGGCATGACGGCGCTGCACATCTGCTTCGGCTACGCCGCCATCATCCACGAGCGGCCGCACGGCTATTCATTCCTGCCCGAGCTGTGCAACTGCCGGGTGCGGCAGATTTCGATCGAGACGGCGCAGTCCAATCTCGACACCTCGGTGCTGAAGGGGCTGCCGGAGCAGACCATCATCCTCGGCGTCATCGACCTGGCGGAGCTGAAGGTGGAAAGCGCGGAGACGGTGGCGGCGCGCATCCGCCGCGCGTTGCCGCATGTCGATCCGGCGCGGGTGATCGTCGCACCCGATTGCGGCATGAAGTACCTGCCGCGCGAGGTCGCGGACGGGAAGATGCGCGCCATGGTCGAAGGCGCCGCGATCGTGCGGCGCGAACTGACGGGGGCAGCGCGATGAAGCCGTCCCTGCCGCCGCTCGACGTCGTCCCGAAGCCGTCCTGGCGCGCACCCGCGCTGTCCTGCGACTGCCACTTCCACATCTTCGGGCCCTATGACCGCTTTCCGCTGGATGCGGGGCGGCACTACGACCCGGCGGCGGCACTGATCCCGGCCTATCTGCGCATGGCGGAGGCGCTCGGCATCGAGCGGATGGTGATCGTGCAGCCTTCCGTCTACGGCACGGACAATGCGTGTTCCCTGGATGCGGCGGCGCGCTTCGGGTTGGACCGCGCGCGGGTCGTCGCGGTGGTGGACGACAGCTTCGACGAGGCGGCGCTGCGCGACCTTCACGCGCGCGGCACGCGGGGCGTTCGCTTCAACGCGGTGAGCGGCAACGGCACGCCGCTCGATCAGCTCGAGGCGCTGGCGCGGCGGATCGCGCCGCTGAGCTGGCACCTGCAGCTCTACGCGGAGGGGCACCAATTGCCGGAACTGGCGCCGCGCCTCGCCGACCTGCCGGTGGAGGTGGTGGTGGACCACATGGGCGGCGTGCGCACGGCGGAAGGGCTGAACGCGCCAGGCTTCCAGGCGCTGCTGCGGCTGGTCGGCAGCGGGCGGGCCTGGGTGAAGCTGTGCGGCTACCGGATTTCCTCGGCCGGGCCGCCCTTCGCCGATGTCGCGCCCTTCGCGCGCGCCCTGCTGGATGTTGCGCCGGATCGCTGCGTCTGGGGCACGGATTGGCCACACCCCTCGCTGGCGGAGTGGATGCCTGAGGACGGGGCGCTGCTCGACCGCTTCGGCGAATGGGCGCCCTCCGCTGCCGAGCGGCGCCGGGTGCTGGTGGACAACCCGGCACGGCTCTACGGCTTCTGATCTCGACCGCGCGAAGGAAGACCTTCGCGCGGCGCGTTTCGCTTGGCGGCGCCTACCGCACCGGCGGTTGGAACATCAGCGCGAAGCCCGGGATGTAGGTGGTGAGGAACAGCACCACCAGCATCCACAGGATCTGCGGCCAGATCGCCCGGCTGATGCGCATCAGCGACAGCCCGCTGATCGCCATGCCGATGAACAGGCAATAGCCGATCGGCGGCGCCGCCATGCCGATCGAGACATTCGTCACGATGATGGCGCCGAAGTGGATCGGGTCCACGCCGAAGCGATTGGCGATGGCGATCAGCATGGGCCCGAGGATCACCATGATGGCGATCTCGTCCATCACCGCCGCCAGCAGGAAGAAGGCGATGTTCAGCGCGGCGAGCGCCATCCATTTCTCGCTGACGTTCGCCGCCAGCCAGGTGGCGAAGCGCGTCGCGATCTGCTCCTGCGCCACCAGGATGCCGAAGCCCGCCGAGACGGCGATGATGGCGCAGACGATCGCGCTGGTGCGCATGGCGCTGGCGAAGATCTTCGGCAATTCCCGCCAGTCGAGCTGCCGCTCCACGAAGAGCCCGACCAGTAGCGCATAGACGCAGGAGACGGCCGCCGCCTCGGTCGGCGTGAAGATGCCACCGTAGATTCCGCCCAGCACCACCAGCGGCGAGGCGAGCGCCCAGCGCCCCCGTGCGAAGGCGATGGCTGCCTCCTTCAGGCTGGCGCGCGGCAGGCGAGGCACGTCGTTGCGCCAGGCATGCACCCAGCAGATCACCAGCAGCCCGAGCGCCAGCACGATGCCGGGCACGATGCCGGACAGGAACAGCCGGCCGATCGATTGCTCCGCCACGATGCCCCAGATGACGAAGGCGATGGAGGGCGGGATGAGCGGCCCGAGCACGCCGGCGCTGACGGCGATCGACGCCGCGAAGGCCTTGTCGTAGCCGGCCTTCGCCATGGCCGGGATCATGATGGCGCCGATCGCCGCCGTGGTGGCGGGTGCCGAACCGGAAATGGCCGAGAACACCAGCGCCGCCAGCACCGTGACCATCGCCAGCCCGCCGCGCAGGTGACGCACAAGGGTGGAGGCGACGTCCACCAGTCTCTGGGACAGGCCGCCCGCGGACATCAACTCCCCGGCCAGCATGAAGAGCGGGATGGCAAGCAGGCTGAACTGCTGCGAACCGCTGATGACGGATTGCGCCAGGAAGGCGGGTTCGATGTCGGCGGCGATCAATGCGCCGGTGACGGCCAGTGCGATGGCGATGGCGAAGGGTACGCCGAGCACGACCATCAGGCCGAAGCCGGCGGTGAGGAACCAGGCGATCTCGGTCATGCGGCGCCGTCCACCGTGCCGCCGGGCCGCAGCGCTCGTTCCAGGCCGAAAAGCGCCATCAGCGCGCCGCAGGCGATGCCGAGCGCATTGAGGATCTCGGTCGGGTAGCCGATCGCCGCCGAGACGGAACCCGAGGTGATGTCGAGGAACCGCCAGGCGGACCAGACGAGGAAGGCGCCGAGCGCTGCCGTGACGGCATCCAGCAAGCGCTCCGCGGGGATCCGCGCGTCACGTGGCAGCCTGTCCGGCAGCAGGGTCAGGCGCACGTGGAAGCCTTCATGCACGCCGAGGGCAAGTCCGCCCAGCACGCTCCAGGAAAACAGCAGCACCGCCGCCTCCTCGCTCCAGGAGGAGGCAGCGCCGACCACGTATCGCATCACCACCTGGTAGGTGATGCAGCCGAGCATGCCGGCGGCGGCAAGCGCGATGGAGACGCGCGTCGCCCCCGCCACCGTGCGGGTGATCGAGCCGAGCGCGGTCACTGCACCGCGGCCAGCGCGTCCCGCACGATGTCCGCGCCGATCTGGCCGCGGAAGCTCTCGTACATCGGCAGCACGCCGCGGCGGAAGGCGGCCTTGTCCGCGACCTCGTTGATCTGCATGCCGTGGCGGCGGAGGCTTTCGAGGAAGCCGGTATTGGCGGCGGCATTGGCGGTGCGCTGGGCGCGCGTCGCCTCGGCTGCGGCCTCGGTGACCGGGCCCTTCAGCTCGGCGGGCAGGCGGTCGAAGCTGCGCTTGGCCATCAGCAGGCCGATCATCGAGTAGATGTGGCCGGTCAGCGAGAGGTACTTCGTGACCTCGTAGTACTTGTTCTGGTCGATGATCCCGAGCGGGATCTCCAACCCGTCGATGGCACCCTGCTGCACGGCGGTGAAGGTCTCGCCCCAGGCCATCGGCACGGCGTTGCCGCCGAGGCTGCGGAACATCTCAATGTAGATCGGGCTCTGCAGCACGCGGAACTTGATGCCGCGAAGGTCTTCCGGCCGCGCGATCGGCCGGATGTTGTTGATCATGTGGCGGAAGCCGCCTTCCATGTAGCCGAGCGGCACGACGCCGCGGGCTTCGAGGCGCGTCTTCAGCGCCTGCCCGACCTGGCCGTCGAGCACGCGATGCGCCTGTTCCTCGCTGGAGAACAGGAACGGCATGTCATTGACCTGGAAGGCCGGCTCGACCTGCGCGATCACCGCGTTGGTGATGACGCCCATGTCCACCGTGCCGAGCCGCATGCCGTCCAGCATCGGACGTTCGTCGCCGAGGGCGCGGTTGGGGAAGAGCTGCACGTCCACGCGCTCGCCGACGCGCCGTTCCAGCGCCTGCTTGAACAGCCGCGCGCCGTTCGCGTAAGGGTCCTGCGCACCATCGCCGCTGGTCCAGCCTATGCGCAGCACCGTGCGGCCCTGCGCGCGAAGGACGGCCGGCGCCGCGGCAAGGGCGAAGGTGGCGCCCGCGAGGGCGCGGCGGGTGAGACGTGTCATCGGGCGTTTCCTCCGACCTCCGGTTGGGTCCGGACGAGTCATCGCGATGATAGGCGGTCGCAACGGCGCGGCAAGACCGGGTCAGCCGAGCGCCATCAGCCGTCCGAAGCCAAGCGCCGCCTCGGCGATGCCGCAGCGGCGCAACATGTGCCAGGCCATGACCTGGTTGCTGGTGATGACGGGCATGCCGAGCTCGGCCTCCAGCGGCGCGACCAGGCCTGCGGAGCGAATCGCGGTGCAGGAGATGAAACAGGCCTCGGCGCCGGGTGCCGCGGCGGCGGCGGCACGGGTGCGTACCGCGATTTCGGCCGGGGACAGTTCAGCCATCTCGGCATTGGTGTTGAGCCCCAACATCGCGCCGCCGGTCACCGTGACGCCGTGCGCGGCCAGGAAGGCGATCTCCCGTTCATGCACCGGAGCAATGTAGGGGGTGACCAGCAGCACGCGGCGCGTGCCGAGCACGCCGAGCGCCGCCAGGATCGCGTCGGCGGTTGCCGTCGCCGGGCGGCCGGTGGCGTCCTCGATCCGGCGCACGATGCCCTCCGCCATGGCGGGGGCGAAGGTGGAGACCGCGGTGCAGTGGAAGCCGATCAGGTGCGGCCGCGCATCCGCGAGCAGCCTGGCCGCGTTCTCGAGCGAGTCCAGCATGCGCAGAAGTTCCTGCTCCGAGCTGCCGCGCAGTTCGAGGCGAGTGACCAGCGCCGCCACGCCGGCGGGCAGCATGGCGTGGACCTCCGCCTCGCAGACCTGGTTGCCGGAGGGGACCATCAACCCGATGCGGGCGCGGTCCCCATAGTCGATCGCGCTCACAGCGAGGCCCTCGCCTCGGCGAGCCAGCGCCGGTCGATGTAGTCGGCGGCGTGGGTACGCGCGCGGGCGGGCAGGTCGCGGATCAGCGCGCTGGTCTCGATCAGGGCCTGCACGCCGGCCTCGCTCGCTTCCCCGTCGCGCGGGAAGATCTCGTCACGCGTGTATTCGTCCCAGGCGCGGTCGGCGTAGCGCGGCTCGATGCCGCTCTCCATCACCGCCACGTCGCGGGCGAAGTCGCGGTCCGTGTGGAAGCGCTCATGTGCGCGCAGGAAGCCGCGCAGGAAGCGCAGCAGCAGGTCGCGGTTCGCCTCCGCCCAGCGCGTGTCCACGTCGAGGCTGGTGAACTGGAAATCCTGCCGCGGCTCGCAGAGCGAGACGAAGCCCTGGTCCAGCGCGATGTGGTTGAGCGGCGCCCCCTGCAGCCCGGCATCGATGCCGCCGCTGCGCAGCAATTCCCAGCGCGCGAGGATCGGTCCGCAGGGCACCAGCTCGTAGTCGCCCGGCCAGTGCAGGCCCTCCTCCGCAAGCAGCCGCATGATCAGCGAGGACGAGCCGGCGCGCAGCGAGGAGACGCCGATGCGCTTGCCGCGCAGCCCCTTCAGCCCCTCGATCCCCGGCCGCGCGATGAGGGAGAAGGGCAGCCGGTTCACATTGCCGCCGATGATCGCCTGGTGGCCGCCGGATTCGGCATCGAGGACGACGTGTTCGGTCACGCCGTAGGCGAGCTGCGCCCGGCCGGAGCGCAGGCGATCGTTGACCTCCTCGATGCCCTCGATGTGGTCGATGGTCAGGACGATGCCCTCGGCGGCGAACAGCCCCGCATGCAGGCCGAGCCAGGCCGGCATGTTGAAGTAGTTGCGCGAGACGACGGCAAGCGTGAGCGGGGTCATGGACGTTCCTCCTGCCCCGCATGCGAGCCCCGGCGGCGCGCGAAGGCAAGCCCCCGCGCGCCCCTGGGGTCAGGGCACCTCGACGTCGAACAGCGGCGCGTATTGCTGGGAGCCGAAGACGTCCCGCTCCCCCGGGCTGCCCGAGGGGCGTTCGCGCCGGATGGTGAACTTGATCGCGTTGGCAGGTTCGAAGACCACGAAGTCGGTCACGCGGTTCTCGGGGATGCGCAGCAGCCCGGCGACGATCGCCGGAGAGAGCACCTTCGCATCGCGCACCTTCTCGAAGTTCGCGCGCTCCTTGAAGATGATGTCGAAGGTGATGTGGTCGACGCCGGCGTTCTTGCTGCGGATGGTCGAGGCCAGGTCGCGCAGCGTCGGCATGTTGCGGCGGTCCATCACGCGGCCCTCCGGGCGGTGCCGTCCACGGTGAGCAGGCGCGTGCGGAACAGCTCGCTCGCCTCCTTCACCGGCATGACGTGGTTGAGCGTCCATTCGTAGCCGGGCTTGCCGGTCAGCACCTCGTCCGACATCAGCGCGGCGGCACCGGCGGTGCCCTTCACCTCGGGCAGGCGGGCATAGAACAGGTTGCGGGCGGCGAGGGCGCAGATCTCCTCCCCGCGCCTGCCGTCCTGGCAGAGCGTTTCCACCACCACGCCGATCTCGTGCGGCTGCGTCGGCGCTGTCGGGTCCATCGGACCCATCACGCCGTTGCGGCCATAGAGGTGGTAGAAGACCTGCCAGCCGGCTTCCTCCGGCGCGCCGAAGCGCTCGGTGAGGCGCGCGCGCGCCCAGGCGATCGCCTTGTCGATATTGGCGATCATGTAGGGGTCGCGCATGCCGACCACGGCGAGGCGCCGCTCGCCCACCTTGCCCGCGCCTTCCAGCTTCACCATCGGCGTGGGGGAGGCGACGAAGCGGGCGCCACTGGCGCGGGTCGTCTTCTCATCCACCTGCTCGTAGCGGCACTCGCTCATGTCGACGTAGCCGCTGACGACGTATTCGCGGAACGGGTCGCGGCGTTCGTACATGGCGTGGGAGGCGAGCGAGGCCGGCGTGCAGCGCTGGCCCGGATGCATGGCGGTGACGCGGATATCGTCCTCGCGGATGCGGCCGAAGATGCTCTCCTTGCCCATGAAGGGCTCGCAGCAGAAGGAGGCGCATTCCATCAGCTTGCCGGCGTAGTACGCCGTGGCCGGCGACATGCCGGCATTGAGGATCGGCGCGGCGAAGAGCGCGCAGTCGCTGGCGCGCCCGGCGATGACGACATCGGCGCCGTCCTGCAACGCGGCGGCGATCGGCTCGGCGCCCATCACCGCGACGACGCGGTCGGTGCGGGCGATCAGCGCCTCATCGGCATCCGGGCGCCCGTCGAGGCCGCGAACCGGCGTGCCGGCGGCCATCATCGCGCGCAGCGCCTCGGGCTTGATCTCGGATTCGATTGCCGCCAGGCGGAAGGGCGCCAGGCCGTGCTGCGCGGCGATCTCCTCGATCAGCGCGACATACTGCGCGACGCCGCGATCCGTGCCGGTGTCTGAGGCCGAGCCGATGATCATCGGCACGCCGAGACGCCGCGCGGCGAGCAGCATCACCTCGAGGTCGTGGCGCTGCCAGGCCGGCGGGCTCGCCTGGCCGTCGGCACCGAGCGGATAAGGCCCGATGTCGCAGGAGCCGGAATCGGCGATGATGACATCCGGCTTCAATTCGCAGCCCGCGAGGAAGGAGTCCTTCTCGAGCGGCGTGAAGCCGAGATGCCCGGTGGGGCAAAGGATGGTGATCTCTGTCATGTGGTCTGGCCTTCGCTGGCGCCCTTTCGCGCCAACGTTGCACAACGCGTGCCAGATCAGGCGGGCACCGCCATGCCCAGTTTCTGCATCTGGTGGCGCAGCGCATGACGCGAGAGGCCGAGCCGCACCGCCGCGCGCCCGTGGCGGCCGCCGGCTTCGCGCAGGGCCTTCTCGATCAGCGATTTCTGGAAGCGGTCGGTGGCCTCGTGAAAGCGCAGGTCGAAGGTCGCGCCCTCTCCTTCCGTCGCTTCGGGCGCGGTGCGGCCCTCCACCTCGCGCAGGATGCGGTCGGGCAGGTGGTTCACCAGCACCTGCTCCTCGGTCTCGAGGATGGCGATGCGCTCGATCAGGTTCTCGAGCTCGCGGACATTGCCCGGCCAGGAATAGCGTCGGAACACCTCGGCCACGCGCGGTTCCAGGCCGCGGATGACGCGGCCACAGCGCTCGCCGTGGTGGCGCAGGAAGGATTCGGCCAGCAGCAGCACGTCGTCGCCGCGCGCGCGCAGCGGCGGAATGTTCACCGGCACGACCTGGAGCCGCCAATAGAGATCATCCCTGAACCGCCCCGCCTTCACCTCGGAGAGCAGGATGCGGTTGGTCGAGGCGACGAAGCGCACATCCGCCGCGGTCTGCTTCACCGCGCCGAGCCGGCGGAAGCGCTGGGTGTCCAGCATGGTCAAGAGCTTGGCCTGGAGCTGCAGGTCCATCTCCCGGATCTCGTCAAGGAACAAGGTGCCGCCATCCGCCGCTTCGATCAGCCCCGGCTTGGCGCCGGCCGCACCGGTGAAGGCGCCGCGCTCATGGCCGAAGAGTTCGCTCTCCATCAGGCTTGCCGGGATGGCCGCGCAGTTCACGTCGACGAAGGGCTTCGCCGCGCGGGCGGAGAGCCGGTGCAGCAGGCGGGCGACCAGACCCTTGCCGGTGCCGGTCTCGCCATAGAGCAGGACGGTGCGCGCGGGGCTTCTCGCGATGCGCGCAATGAGGTCGCGCACCGCGCGGATGCTCTCGTGCTCCCCCAGCAGGTCGGCATAGGCCATGGGCGTCGGCGCCTCCACTGGCGTGGAGTTTACGCCGAGGCGTGGAATTCGCGCCATCCCGCCTCGTCGGGCAGGAACCGCACCCAGGCGGTGGAGCAGGGTGCGCCGGCCGCGATGGCCGCGCTGCGTGCGACGCAGTCCCACACGGCGCCGGCGAGCGTCGGGGAAGGGTCGGGTGCATGGCGGCAGAGCGCGACCGGCGCGTGGGTCGCGAGCAGCGCATGCGGGTCCTGCGTGGGGTCACCGCCCAGCGCGGCGCGCAGCAGGGTGAGCCGCGCTTCGGAATGCGCGACCGGCGGCAGGGGATCGGGCGCGGCGGTGTAGTGGTTGGTGCGCGCGACCCACGCGCCGCGCACGACATCCACGCGCCCATGGCGCAGCTCCACCGCGGCGGCGCCCCCGGTGGCGTCGCCCAGCACCAGGCTGCCGCCGCCAGCGTGCGGCAGAGACGCGATGGCCGTCAGTGCCTGCTCGACGGTGCCGCAGGCGAAGAGCAGGCGGGTCATCAGGAAGTAGCGCAGCACGCCGGGGCCATGGTCGGCGGTCGGGATCTGCGTGTCGGCCAGCGCCAGCCCGTCGCTGTTCATCCCCGAGGACCACGCGCCCGGCGCGCCAAGCGAACCGAGGCAGAGCACGCGCCGACCACCCCAGGTCGGGTCCTCGTGCTGGAAGACGCGCTGGAGGCCGGCATGCTCCGGCCGGAAGTCGCGATTCTTCGCCACCACGCCGTTCGCCACGAAGGCCGAACAGCCATCCGTGTCGGCCGGCGCGGCGGCAAGGTCGGCGAGGCAGCCGAGATGGAGGAAGTCGAAGACCTCCTCCGGCGGCAGGGAGAAGCCCTCGGCAATGCCGGCGATCTCCTCGAGCGCTTCCGGCGTGTACCGCAGCGTCGCATCCCATTGCGCGTCGAGGAAGCGCGCCATGCGCGGGGTGCACGCCGGGGCCTGCGCGAGCCGGCCACGAATGGCGACGCGCACGGCCTCCGCCTGATCAGGGCAGGCTTCGGCCTGGCCGCGACCGCGCGCGCGCGCATCGCCGCGCAGTGTGACGAGCAGCGTCACGCGACGCCTCCGTCGTGCAGGTGGCAGGCGGCGCGATGCGCGCCGGTGAGGTTCATCAGCCGCGGCGCCTCCCGCGAACAGCGCGGCCCGGCGAGCGGGCAGCGCGGATGGAAGGCGCAGCCGGGCGGTGGCGCGAGCGGCGACGGCAGGTCGCCCGCCGCTGCGCGGGCGCCCTTCGCACCCGCCGTGCCGATCCGCGGCACGGCGGCAAGCAGCGCGCGCGTATAGGGATGCGCCGCGTGGTTCACCACGGCGTCGCGCGACCCTTCCTCCACCACCCGCCCGAGATACATCACCGCGACGCGGCCCGCGAGATGCGCCACCACCGCAAGGTCATGAGAGATGAAGAGCATCGTCAGGCCGAGCTCGTCCCGCAATTCGCGCAGCAGCGCCAGCACCTGCGCCTGCACCGAGACATCGAGCGCCGAGACAGGTTCGTCGCAGACCACGAAGTCCGGCTTCAGGATCAGCGCTCGGGCGATGCCGATGCGCTGCCGCTGACCGCCGGAGAACTGGTGCGGGTAGCGGTCGAGGTGCTGCCGCGCCAGGCCGACGCGGTCGAGCATCGGCAGGATGCGCGCCTCCGCCGCCGCGCCTTTCAGGCGCTCGTGCAGGGCGAGCGGCAGGGCGAGGATCTCCCGCACCGTCCGCCGCGGGTTGAGCGAGGCATAGGGGTCCTGGAAGATGATCTGCATGCGCCGGCGCAGCGGGCGCAGTGCGGGTTCCGGCAGGTGCGTGATGTCCTGGCCGTCGAACACCACCCGCCCGCCGGTCGGCGCGTGCAGCCGCAGCAGCAGGCGGCCGAGAGTGGATTTGCCGCAGCCGCTCTCACCGATCAGGCCGAGCGTTTCCCCACGCGCCAGCGCGACATCCACGCCGGAGACGGCGCGCACCATGCGCCCGGGGCGTCCGCGCAGGCGATCGAGGAAGCCGGGCGGGATATCGAAGCGGCGTTGGATGCCGCGGGCCTCAAGAAGCGGCGTCACGGCGTCACCTCGACGGCGCGCAGGCAGCGGGAGGCACGGCCGTCGCCGAGATCGACGAGCGGCGTCGGTCCCGCGCAGGCGGCAACCGCCATCGAGCAGCGGTTGCGGAAGCGGCAGCCGGCATCGAGCCGCGCCAGGTCCGGCACCTGGCCGGGAATGGGGTGCAAGGGGCGGTCGGGGTCTTCCAGCCTCGGCAGGCTTTCCAGCAGGCCGCGCGTGTAGGGGTGGCGCGGGCGGACGACGACCTCCGCGGTCGGGCCGCTTTCCACCACCTGGCCGGCATACATGACCATGACGCGCGGGCAGCGTTCCGCCACCACCGCGAGGTCATGGGTGATCAGCGCCAGCGCCAGGCCGTCCTGCTCGCGGAGCTCGTCGAGCAGGTCGAGCACCTGCGCGCGCAGGGTGACGTCGAGTGCGGTGGTGGGCTCGTCCGCCACCAGCAGCCGGGGCCGCGCGGCCAGCGAGATCGCGATCATCGCCCGCTGCCGCATGCCGCCGGAGAACTGGTGCGGGTAGTCGTCCAGCCGTTCGGCGGCGGAGGGAATGCCGACGCGCGTCAGCAGCGCCGCGGCCTGGACGCGGGCATCCTTCGCCAGGCCATGCGCCTCCAGCGTCTCGATAAGTTGCTGGCCGATCGTGAAGGCAGGGTTCAGCGCGGAAAGCGCATCCTGCATGGCAAGCGCCATCTGTCGTCCGCGCAGCGCGCGAAGCTCGCGCATCGGCAGGCGCCGCAGGTCGCGGCCGTCGAACAGGATCTCGCCGCCCTCGATCCGCCCGGGCGGGCGCAGCAGGCCGAGCACCGAGAGGAAGGTGACGCTCTTGCCCGAACCGCTTTCGCCGACGACGCCGAGCGCCTCGCCGGCCGCGATCTCAAGGTCCACCCCGTCGGCGGCGACGACCGGGCCGCGGCGCGTCGGGAAGACGGTGCGCAGGCCGCGCACGCGGAGCAGCGGCGCGTTCGGCTGGCGCGGCCGATTCAGCTCGCCGCGCCCTTCGGCGCCCCGATCATCGGTCGCTCTCATGCGTGGTGCAGCCGCGGGTCGAAGGCGTCGCGCAGGCCCTGGCTCGCCAGGTTGATGGACAGCACGAGCGCGAGGATGGCGAGGCCAGGGAGCGTCGAGACCCACCAGGCATCCACCAGGAAGTCGCGGCCGTCGGCGACCATCGATCCCCAGGACGGCGTCGGCGGCTGCACGCCGAGGCCGAGAAAGGAGAGCGAGGCCTCCATGATGATGACGTAGGCCATGCGGAAGGTGGCGACGACCAGCACGGGGGAGAGCACGTTGGGCAGGATCTCCCGCAGCATGATGTGGCGCGTGCCGCAGCCCAGGGCGCGGGCGGCCTCGACGTAGTCCTGCTCCCGCGCCGCCAGCGTCTCCCCGCGCACGACGCGGCAGGAGAAGACCCATTCCTTGTAGATCAGCACGAGGACGATGTTGTGCAGGCCCGGGCCCATCATCGCCATCAGGCCGATGGCGAAGACCAGGTAGGGAAAGCCGAGCAGCGTATCGACCAGGCGGGAGATGACGGTGTCCGTCCAGCCGCGCAGATAGCCGGCGGCGAGCCCCGCCAGCGTGCCGATCACCGCGGCGATGCCAATGACCAGCGCGGCGACCAGCAGCGAGACGCGCGCGCCATACAGCAGGCGCGAAAGGATGTCGCGGCCGAGCGCATCGCAGCCGAGGGGGAAGGCCCATTCGCCGCCCTCCTGCCAGGCAGGCGGCTGCAGGCGGCGGAAGAGATCCGCCTCGGCGGGGTCGTGCGGCGCGATCAGGGGCGCAGCGAGCGCCGCGATCACGAAGATCAGGATCAGCAGGGCAGCGACAAGTGCCGTGCGGTGGCGCGCGAAGCGTTCCAGCCCGAGCCGCAGCGGCGAGACCGGGGCTTCTTCGGTGAGCGTCGCGCTCACAGCCGCACCTTCGGGTTGAGCGCGGTGTAGAGGAGATCCGCCGTGAAGTTCAGCATCACGTAGGTGACCGCGTAGAGCAGCACCGCCGCCTGCACGAGCGGGTAGTTGCGGGCGAAGATGCTCTCCACCACCAATCGGCCGAGGCCGGGCCAGCCGAACACCGTCTCGACGATCATGTTGCCGCCGAGCAGCGAGCCGGTCTCGATGGCCGCGACCGTCACCACCGGGATCAGCGCGTTCTTGAGCGCATGGCGCAGCAGCACGCGGCGGCGCGACAACCCCTTGGCCTCGGCGAAGAGGACATAGTCGGAGGTCAGCACCTCCGCCATGGCGCTGCGGACCACGCGCGCCAGCAGCGCCGCGGTCGGCAGGCCGAGGGTGATCGCCGGCAGCGCCAGGTGCCGCAGCCCGGCGAGGAATGCGTCGGGCCGCCCGGCGAGCAGGCTGTCGAGCAGCAGGAAGCCGGTGACGCGCGCCACTTCGAGGTCGAAATCCGTGCGGCCGCCGACCGGGAAGACGCTCCACTGCACGGCGAACAGCAGAATCAGCAGGATGCCGAACCAGAAGCCCGGCAGCGAGACGCCGAACAGGGAGAGCGCCGTCAGCGCCCGGTCGATCGCGCTGTCGCGCTTCACCGCGGCGACGACGCCGAGCGGGATGGCAACGGCGATGGCCAGCAGGATCGCCACCAGCGTGAGCTCGATCGTCGCCGGCAGGCGCTCCGCGATCACATCCCAGACCGGCCGGCGATGGAAGAAGGAGATGCCGAAATCGCCGGTGACCGCGTTGCCGAGAAAGACGAGGAAACGCTGCGCCAGGGGGCGGTCGAGGCCGAGATCGGCGCGGAGCTGCGCCGCCTGCTCCGGCGTGGCGCGGCTGTCGGCGAGCATGATCTCGACCGGATCGCCCGGCGTCAGCGTGATCATCAGGAAGACGATCAGGCTGACGCCGAACAGCACCGGCAGGGTGTGGAGCAGGCGCTCCAGGAGGCGGGAGAGCGTCAAGCCACGCGCACGCGGTGCAGGTTGATGCGGCTGTCCGCCTGCGGGCGCCAGTTCTGCACCCGGCGCGCGACGCCGTAGATGTCCTGCGGCAGCCAGAGGAAGATCCAGGGTGCCTGTTCGGTCACGATGGCCTGGGCGCGCTTGTACATGTCCGCCCGCTTCGCCTGGTCGGCCTCGGTCTCCGCCGCGTCGAGCAGGCGATCCACCTCGGCATTGCTGAAACCGGCGGAGTTGCCGCGGCCGCCGCTGCGCAGCGTCGGGAGCATGATGTCGGAGGGATCGAGCGCGCCATTGCCCCAGGAGGTGAGGAACATGTCGCGGTCCCGCCGCCGCTCGGCGTTCTGCCACATCGGGCCGAGCACCGCGCCTTCCCAGATCTGTGCGCGCACGCGCAGGCCGGTGCGGGAGAGCAGGGCGGCGATCGCCTCGGCGATCTCCTTCAGCGCGGCGGTGGTGTCGATGACCAGCTCCGTGCCCTGGGCGACGCCGGCCTCGGCCAGCAGTGCGCGGGCGCGTGCGAGGTCGTGGGCGTATTCCGGCAGCTCCGGGTTGAAGCCGAAGGCATCCGGGCTCATCACCCCGCGCAGCGGCGTCGCCGTGTTGTTGAGGATGCGGGAGATGATCGCACCCTTGTCCAGCGCATGGTTGAGCGCGCGGCGCACGCGGACATCGTCGAGGGGCTTCTTCGCCAGGTTCAGAGAGACGAAGAAGGTGCGCGTGCCGTTCACCTTCATCACCTGGGCGTTGCGCGACGCCTCCACCTGCCGCATGGCAGAGGCCGGCAGCTCGCTGATGATGTCGAGCTCGCCGGCCAGCAGGGCCGCGATGCGCGCGCTGTTCTCCGGCATGACGCGGAAGATGGCGCGGTCGATCTGCGCCGGGCCGGCAACCGGGATTTCCGTGCTGCCGCCGTAGTACTCGGCGAAGCGTTCCATGATCACCGCCTCGCCGCGGCGCCACTCCACCAGCTTGAAGGGACCGCAGCCATCCGGACGGGTCTGCATGCCCTCCTGGCCGACGCGCTCGACGTGGCGGCTGTTCACCACCTCCTGGAAGGGGAGCATGGCGGGCAGGATGGGCCAGGGCTCGCGCAACACCATGCGCACGGTGCGTTCGTCCACCATCACCGTGTCCTCGAGCGGGCCGAGCAGGCCCTTGCGCGGGCTGGTCTGGCCGCCCATGGCGTTGCCCTTCACGAGCCGGTCGAAGGTGAACTTGATGTCGGTGGCGGTCAGTGCATCGCCGGAGTGGAAGCGGATGCCGGGGCGGATACGGAACTCGTAGGTCGTCGCATCGATCTGACGCCAGGAGTCCGCGATCTCCGGCTGGATGCGCATGTCGGCGTCGCGCGTCAGCAGCCCATCGTGGATGTTGCGGATGACGGTCTGCGTCTCGCGGTTGCGGTGGTTCGCGGGGTCGAGCGTCAGCGCATCCTGCGAGACGCCGACCCGCACCTCCCGCACCCGGCCCTGTGCCCGCGCGGCGCGCGACGCGGCCAAGACACCGACGCCCGAGAGAAGCACCATTCTGCGATCCAACATCCCCGCCTCCCCGCGATTGCGTGCCATGATGCCCGCCAGCCTCCCGGCGCGCCCGGCCTGGTTGGTCTTGACCCCGGCTTCGCCACACGTGCCATGAGGTCGGACAGCAAGCACCATGCCACGGATCGGGCGGCATCCGGCGTGCGCCAGCGCCGGAGCGACCGCGGCCGGATCGAAGGGATATGCGTGGATTTCCCGCCAATGCGCGTCATCCGCGCCTCAGCCCATGAGGATGCCATCCTGACAGCGGAGGAGGACCGACGCGACGTGTCCGAACCTGACGCGCTCACCGGGCTCGCGGTGCTGATGGCGGATCCGCTCGCCGTGCCTGAAGCAGCGCTGACGAGCATTGACGGCTACGCCTTGCTCCAGTGCGGGGGAGCATCGCGACGTCCATGACGAAGAGATGCAGGACGGAGTTGCGGAAGAGAAGACCGCACGACGGTTCACCTACCCGAGCGCGACGCGCCGGCCGGCCTCCGTTGACCGATGGGCGCTGCGATCCCTAGGCTGTCGCGCAATGCCGGCCGGCGACCCCGCACAATGGGGCGAACAGGCCGTGCCTCGGGAAGGAAACAACGACAATGACGCTGCGCCTGACCCGTCGTGCTGCCCTCGCCACCGGGCTTGCGACCACCGGTACCCTCGCCGCCCCCGCCCATGCGCAGACGCGCGAGCGCGTGGCGCGGATCTGGGGCGAGCCCGGGCCCTATATCGGCGTCTTCACCAACGGCATGAACGAATGGGCGCAGCGCAATGCGCCGGGACTGCGCTTCGAGTCCGAGCAGATCGCCTGGGATGCGGTCTATACGAAGCTCGCGACCGACCTCGCGGCGCGACGTCCGCCGGCGCTGATCAGCGTGGAAAGCCCGATCGCCTATCAGCTCGCGGCCGAAGGGCTGCTCGAGCCGATGCAGGACGTGAACCAGGCGATCCGCGCGCGCGAGCGGCTGGTGGACGGATTCACGGTGGATGATTTCGGCACCTGGAAGGGCACGCAATACGCGGTGCCGCTGCATCACCAGGGCTGCCTTTTCATCATGCAGGACGATGCGCGGCAGGAGGCGGGGCTCTCGGACCCCACCAACTGGACCTGGACCGACCTGCTGAACGGCGCAAAGGCCATCCAGCAGAAGCGGCAAGGCAGCGCCGGATTCACCATGGCGCTGGGGCGCAACCTCTGCGGCGACTATCACATCCAGCAGCTGATCTGGCAGGCGGGCGGGCTCACCTGGGACCCGTCGCGCAACTTCGAGACCACCTTCAACAGCCCGGCGACGATCGAGGCCTATGAGTTCATCAAGGAGCTCTACGGCACCATGCCGCGCTCGGCGGTGGAGTTCAGCTTCCTGCAGGTGGTGGACCAGCACGTCACCGGCCGCACCGGGTCGAGCTTCTACTGGGGCCGTACCATGGGCCGCGCCTTCGACGAGGCGAAGCCGATCTACGAAAAGATGGAATACTACCTGAACCCGGCCCATCCGCGCACCGGCGCGCGCTGGTCCTGGACCGACATCAACGGCTTCATCATGCCGCGCCAGAACAACCCCTTCATCCGCGAGGCGAAGGAGGCGATGGCCCATGTGATGAACAACACCGAATGGATGGTGCGCTATTCCACCAGCCTCTTCCCCAATGTCGGGCCGGTGTTCAAGGACCAGGCCTCGGCGCCGGGCATCGTGAACCACCCGATGTACCAGGCGAAGCGGCGCAGCGTGGACGTGATCTTCACCGGCTTCGTGCCGCATGCCTGCAACTCCGGGCTGGAGGTGAAGAAGGGCATCAACCCGCTCGCCGGCATCGGGCACGGGCGCAATGTCTGGTCGCAGGTCGCGCAGCGCATCCTGGTGAACAACGAGAACCCGCGCGCCGCGGTCGAATGGGGCCATCGCCAGTTCGAGGACATCCGCCGCGAGAACCGGCGCCTGCTGGGATAGACGCCCGGTGAAGTTCCGCCTCAGCGACCGTCAGGTGGGGGTGCTGTTCATGCTCCCCCTCATCATCGCGGTCGGCGTCTTTCTCGTCTGGCCGATCGCCGAGGCGGTTCGGCTATCCTTCGTCCGCTACAACCCGCTGCGGCCGGACGACCAGCCCTTCGTGGGGCTGGACAACTACCTGTTCGTGCTGGACGACCCGCTCTTCTGGGAGAGCTTCTATCAGGCACTGGTCTGGACCGGCTGGTCGACCGTGCTGCAGGCGCTGATCGGCGTCGGGCTGGCGCTGCTGCTGCACCAGCCGCTGAAGGGCATGAACGCCTTCCGGGGGCTGCTGCTGTTCCCCTACATCGTGCCGACGGTGGTGATTGCGCTGAACTGGCGCTGGCTGTTCAATTCCGAGATCGGCATCGTCAACCACCTGCTGATGTCCGCGGGCGTGATCGACGAACGGATCGCCTGGCTCTCGACACCCAGCATGGCGATGGCCAGTGCGATCCTGCTGAACGTCTGGAAGTACACGCCCTTCGTCGTGATCGTCGTGCTGGCGCGGCTGCAGACCATCCCGACGGAGCTGTATGACGCCGCGAAGGTCGACGGCGCCGGCGCCCTGCGCCGCTTCCGCGACATCACCCTGCCGCAGCTCGCCGAGGTGCTGGCGGTGGTGATCGTCTTCCGCACCATCTGGACCTTCAACAAGTTCGAGGAGATCTACCTGCTGACGCGCGGCGGACCCGGGACCTCGACCTACAACCTGGCGCTGTACGCCTTCGACCAGTCCATCGCGAACCTGCGCATGGGCGTCGGCGCGGCGGCGGGGGTGATCATGCTGCTGCTGCTGCTGGCGGGGTCGATGCTGTACATCCGCGTCTCGGGCTTCGGACGGGAGGACAAGGCGGCATGAGACCCTGGGTCGCAGCCATCCTCTACGCCGTGCTCGGGGCGATCACCTTCGTGGTCTGCTTTCCGCTGCTCTGGGCGATCTCCACCAGCCTCAAGCCGAAGGACGAGATCTTCCGCTGGCCGCCGACGCTGTGGCCGGAGAACATCACCTTCGAGAGCTACCATGAACTTCTGTTTGGCGGTTCGGTGGCCAGCGCGCCGGGCGCGGGCGTGCCGCCCTCGGCGTATTTCCTGACCTGGTTCGCCAATTCGATCATCGTCTCGGTCGGATCGACCATCATCTCGATCACCGTCGCCACGCTCGCGGCCTACTCGCTGACGCGCTTCCGCTTCTGGGGGCAGCGTTCGGTGCCCTACATCGCCATCCTCGGCTACATGGTGCCGAGCGTGATCTTCGTCTTCCCGATGTTCCTGACGATGGTCTCGCTGGAGCTGACGGACACGCTGTTCTCGCTGATCCTCGGCTATGTCTGCATCACCCTGCCCTTCTGCCTCTGGCTGATGTGGGCCTTCTTCCGCGGCGTGCCGATCGAGATCGAGGAGGCGGCGCTGGTCGACGGCGCATCGCGCTTGCAGGTGTTTCGCCAGATTGTATTGCCTGTGGCGCTGCCGGGGATCATCGCGGCGAGCATCTTCTCGCTCATCGTGTCCTGGAACGACTACCTGTTCGGGCGGGTGTTCATGAACTCCATGGAGAACCTGCCGCTGACCGTCGGCGTGATGCACTTCTTCGACGGCACGCATGTGGATTGGGGACTGATGATGGCGTCGTCCGTGCTGATGACGCTGCCCATGGCGATCCTGTTCGGCTTCATGCAACGCCACCTGGTGGCAGGCTTCGGCGCGGGGGCGGTGAAGGGATGACGGATGTCGTCGTTCAGGGACTGTCCAAGTCCTTCGGCAGCAACAATGTCCTCAAGGCACTGGACCTGCGGGTGCCGTCGCGGCAATTCGTCACGCTGCTCGGCCCCTCGGGCTGCGGCAAGACGACGCTGCTGCGGCTGATCGCGGGGTTGGAGAAGGCGACCGCCGGGGAGATCCGCTTCGGCGAACGCCGCGTGGACACGCTGCCGCCCGGCGAGCGCAACATCGCCATGGTGTTCCAGAGCTACGCGCTCTACCCGACCATGGATGTCGCCAGGAACATCGGCTACGGGCTCGAGGTGCGCCGCACGCCGAAGGCCGAGCGGCAGGCGAAGATCGGCGCCGTCGCCAAGGTATTGGAAATCGCGCACCTGCTGCTGCGCAAGCCGAAGCAGCTCTCCGGCGGGCAGCGGCAGCGTGTCGCGCTCGGACGCGCCATGGCGCGGCGACCGGACATCTTCCTGATGGACGAGCCACTGTCGAATCTCGATGCCAAGCTGCGCGCGGCAATGCGTGGGGAGCTGCGTCGCTTCCACCTCGATCTCGGCACCACCACGGTCTACGTCACGCACGACCAGCTCGAAGCCATGACCATGTCCGACCTGGTCGTGGTGATGAACGAGGGCGTGGTGCAGCAGATCGGCACGCCGGAGGAGGTCTATGGCCGGCCCGCCAACCTCTTCGTCGCGGGCTTCATCGGCACGCCACCGATGAACCTGATCCCGGCACAGGTGAAGGACGACGTGCTGACCGTCGCCGGCACGCCGCTGCCGGTGCCCCTGCCGCCGGGCGCGCCGAGCGAGGTGGTGCTCGGCGTGCGACCACAGGACGTGAGCATGGCAAAACCCGGTGATGCCGGTGCGATCCCCGGCAAGGTGTGGATGGTGGAGCTCATCGGCAGCGAGCGGCTGATCGAGGTGGAGATCGCCCCGAAGATCCGCGTCACCGCGGAAGTGCGCGCCAGCCACCGCGCCGCGATCGATGATGTGGTGGCGGTGCGGCCGGACCCTGGCCATGTCCACCTCTTCGATCCATCCACGGGACGGGCGCTGACCGCCTGACCTCGGGTGGCACGGCGCGGACGCCGCGCCTAGGCGCGGTCCCATTCCTCGCCTGCGACCTGCACGACGTGGCCAGGAGCGACCTCCCGATAGGTCCGCACGGGTGGCACGAAATCCGGCGCCCGGACGGGGCTGCGGATCTCGTCGTTGGACAGCCCGCGCCGCATGGCGCGGCGGGCCGGATCGGGCACCGGCACCGCGGCCATCAGGCGCTTCGTGTAGGGGTGCTGCGGCGCTTCGAAGATCGCCGCGCGCGGGCCGATCTCCACGACCTCGCCCATGTACATGACGGCGATCCGATGGCTGACGCGCTCCACCACCGCGATGTCGTGGGAGATGAAGAGATAGGCGAGACCGAGCTCGGCCTGGAGGTCGAGCATCAGGTTCAGCACCTGCGCCTTGATCGAGACGTCGAGTGCGGAAACCGCCTCATCCGCCACGATCAGCCGCGGCTCGAGAGCCAGCGCGCGCGCGATGCACAGGCGCTGGCGCTGGCCACCGGAGAATTCGTGCGGGTAGCGACTTGCCATGTCCGGGGACAGCCCGACCTTGCGCAGCAGCTCCGCCACGCGTTCGCGTGCCTCCGCCTTGCCGGCAAGTCCGTGCACGGTGATCGGCTCGGCAAGTGCGGCACCGACCGTGCGGCGCGGATTGAGGCTGGCGAAGGGGTCCTGGAAGATCATCTGCATGCGCCGCCGCATGGCGCGCAGCCCCGTGCGGCCGAGCGAGGCGATGTCCTTACCCTCGAACATGATCCGTCCCGCACTCGGCGGCACGAGACGGAGGATCGACCGACCCGTGGTTGATTTCCCGCAGCCGGACTCACCCACCAGCGCGAGCGTTTCTCCGGCGTGGAGCGAGAAGGAGACACTCTCCACCGCATGCACGCGGCCGGTCACGCGGGAGAGGATGCCGCCACGGATGTCGAAGCGCGTCACGAGGTTCGAGACTTCGAGCAAGGGGCGTTCCGCGGCGGCCACCGTATCCGGCACCTCGACGGGCTGGTCCGACCCACCGGTGACGATATCCACCACGGGAAAGCGCATCGGGCGCGCGCGGCCCGCCATCGAACCGAGTTCCGGCACCGCGGAGAGCAGCGCGCGTGTATAGGGCGCGCGTGGGGCGCGGAAGACCTCGGCGGTCGGGCCTTCCTCGACCGCGAGGCCCTTGTACATCACCACCGTGCGGTCGGCGATCTCCGCCACCACCCCCATGTCATGGGTGATGAAGAGGACCGACATCCCCTCCTCCTCCTGAAGCATCTTCACGAGTTCCAGGATCTGCGCCTGGATGGTGACGTCGAGCGCGGTGGTCGGCTCGTCCGCGATCAGCAGCTTCGGCTTGCAGGCCAGCGCCATGGCGATCATCACGCGCTGACGCATGCCGCCGGAGAAGCGATGCGGGTATTCGTGGAAGCGCGACCGCGCCGCCGGGATGCGCACGCGCTCGAACAGCCGCAGCGCCTCCGCCTCTGCTGCCGCCTGGTTCATGCCGCGGTGATAGACCAGCGCCTCGGCGACCTGGAAGCCGACCGTGAGCACCGGGTTCAGGCTCGTCATCGGTTCCTGGAAGATCATCGCGACGTCGTTGCCGCGCACCTGACGCATCTCCGCTTCGGGCAAGGCCAGCAGATCGCGGCCCTGCAGCAGGATGCGCCCCTCGACACGCGAATTCGCCGCCGGCAGCAGCCGCATGGTGGACAGCGCCGTGACGCTTTTGCCCGAGCCGGATTCGCCGACGATCGCAACCGTCTCGCGCGGGCCTACGTCGAAGGAGAGATTCTCCACCACCGGGCGCCACACCCCATCCACGCGGAAGGACGTGGTCAGGCCCTGGATGCTGAGGACAGGGGGGATCACTGCTCGCCCTTCAGCTTGGGGTCAACCGCGTCGCGCAGACCATCACCCAGCAGGTTGAGCGCGAAGACGACGACCAGGATCGCCGTGCCCGGCGCCAGCGCCAGCCAGTAGCTGTCGAGGATGTTCTCGAAGCCTTCCCGGATCATGCCGCCCCAGGTCGGCGTCGGCGGCTTGAGGCCGAGGCCGATGAAGGCAAGCGACGCCTCCGTGCGGATGGCGCTCGCCAGCCAGAGCGAGGACATGACGAGGATCTCGGCGAAGATATTGGGAAGGATGTGGAGGAACATGATGCGTGCATCGGAAAAGCCGAGAGCACGGCAGGCCTCGACGTATTCGCGCTCCTTCACCGAGATGGTCGGGGCGCGGGCGATGCGGGCAAAGGCCGGAATGGAGGTGAAGGCGATCGCCACGATGATGTTCGTCAACGTCGGCCCGAGCACCGCGACGATGATCAGGCCGAGGATCAGCGCCGGGAAGGCGAGCATGACGTCCATCGCCTGCATGACGATGACGTCGAAGCGCCCCCCATGCCATCCGGCGAGGATACCGATGGTCGATCCGATCAGCATGGCGGCCAAGGTCGACACCACGCCGATCAGCAGCGAGTAGCGTGCGCCATAGAGCAGGCGCGACAGGATGCAGCGCCCGAAATAGTCGGTGCCGAGCGGATAGGTCGAGGACGGCCCCTGCAGCTTGGAGAAGATGTCCTGCTCGATCGGATCGTTCGGCGCGATCCAGGGCGCGAGGATCGCCAGCGCCACCACCAGGATGAAGACGCCGAGGCCGAACCACGACGTCTTGTTCGCGTTGAAGGCGCGGATCGTCGCGGCGATCGCCGCATTGCGCGGCCGGGCGGTGGCGCTCATTTCAGCTTCACCCGAGGATCCGCCGCCCCATAGGCAAGGTCGGTCAGGAGATTCACCACGATCACCACCAGCGTGTAGATCACCATCATGCCCTGCAGCATCGTGTAGTCGCGCTGGTTCAGCGCGCCCACGATCAGCTTGCCGAGGCCCGGGCGGTTGAAGACGATCTCGGTCAGCACGGAATTGCCGATCAGCACGCCGAGATAAAGCCCGACGATGGTGATGACCGGGATCAGCGCGTTGCGCAGCGCATGTCGCCACACCACGACCCGCCATGGCACGCCCTTGGCGCGGGCGGTGCGCACGAAGTCCTCCGACAGCACCTCCAGCATCGCCGAGCGCGTCACGCGCGTGATGTAGGCCGCCATGATCAGGCCGAGGTTGAAGGCCGGCAGCGCGAGGGCGCGCAGCCAGCCGCCGACGCCCTCCGCCTGTGCCGAGATCACCGGGAACCACCGGAGCTGGATGGCGAAGAGGATCAGCAGCAGGATGCCGGAGACAAAGGCCGGGAAGGACAGCCCCAGCAGAGAGGCAAGCCGCGTCACATAATCCGGGATGCGGTTGCGGTTCACAGCGGCCCAAACGCCAAGCGGAATGCCGATGATCGCGCCGATGAACAGCGACGCTACCGTCAGCTCGAGCGTCCAGGGAAGGACGTCCATCACCTCGACAAGCACGGGGCGGCCGGTCACGAGGGAAATGCCCCAGTCGCCGCGCAGCGCGCCGAACAGGAATTCCGCGTACTGCAGCACCAGCGGTCGATCGAGGCCGAGACGCACGCGCATGGCCGCAATGGCATCGGCCGTCGCCTGATCGCCAAGCACGACCTGCGCCGGATCACCGGGCACGACCCGGACGATGAAGAAGACGAGGGTCAGCACCGCCCAGAGCGTGATGACGGCGAAGCCGAGCCGCTTGACAATGAAGGCGCTCATGGCGGCGGAGCCTTGGACATGCGGCGGCCGGGGCCGAACTCGTCCCAGCCGGCCACGTTCAGCGGGTGAAGCGCGTGGTCTCGAGTAGCGGCGGCGCGAGGTTCAGCGAGGCGCGCAGCTCGTAGCCCAAATCCAGGTTCGTGCGGTAGGCCCAGAGCTGCATCTGCTCGTAGACCGGCACGGCGCAGACCTCGCGTACGATCTTCTCCTGCGCCGTCCGCCAGAGAGCGATGGCGCGCTCCCGGTTGGTCTCGCCGCGGGCCTGGTCGATCTCCGCATCAGCCACGCGGCAATGGGAGAAATTGGTCACCGCCGTCGGCGTACCGACGATCGAGCGCGAGTGGAAGAACTGCGTCAGGTAGACATCCGCCACCGGGAAGCGCGCCGCCTGGAAATGCACTACCTGGCTCAGGTTCTGCCGGATCTGCTGGTGGAAGGTGGCGTGCTCGACCGGCGTGATCTCCAGCGTGATGCCGGCGCGGCGGAGCTGCGCCTGCACGCCTTCCATCACGCTCATCATGCCGGGCAGTGTGGTGTGGATGGCGCGGATGGTGATGCCGTTGGGATGGCCGGCCTCGGCGAGCAGGGCACGTGCGCGCGCCGGGTCAGGCGGCAGCAGTGGCGCCGCCTCGTTGTGACCAAGGTAGCCCCGCGGCACCACTGAGAGCGCGGTGACGGAGGTGTTCGGCCCGCGCAACTGGACAATCTGGTCCCGGTTGATCGCATGCGCGATCGCCTGCCGTACGCGAATGTCGTTCAGCGGCGGCATGCTCATGTTGAGGTGGATCACCGACATCTCGGCCGGCTGCATCGCCACCACGCGGACATTCGGCAGTTGCTGCGTGCGCATGAACCAGGTTTGGTCCTGGCGGCCGTAGATCATGTCAAGCTCGCCCGACTGGAAGGCGAGGTCACGCGCCGCGTCGGAGGGAATGAAGCGGTACATCACCTCCCGGATCTGGGGCCGGCCGCGGAAATACTGGTCGTTGGCGACCAGGCGGCCATACTGCTGCGGCACGTACTCCGCGAAGGCGAATGGCCCGGTGCCGATCGGACGGCGGCGGAAGCCCTCATTGCCCATCTGCTCCACGGCAGCCTTGCAGACCTGGAAGCCGCCCGCGTAGTTCATCACCGCGCCGAGCAGGCTCGGGATGGTGTTCTTCAGGGTGATGCGGACGGTGTAGCGATCGACCGCCTCCACGCGGTCGAAGGCGACGTAGTCGGAGGAGAAGGTCGAGGTGTCGCGCGTCGCCGCGCGGTTCAGCGAGAACACAGCGTCTTCCGCGGTGAACTCGCCGAAGCCGCCATGGCACTGCACGCCACGGCGCAGATGGAAGGTCCAGGTCTTGCCGTCCTGCGAGGATTCCCACCGCTCGGCGAGGTCAGGCTCCATGAACTCCGGCGACAGCTCGCCGGGCTTGATGCGCACCAGGCCGTTGAACATCCACTGCAGGAAGCCGCGACCCGGCGTGGAGGAATTGAGGTGGGGATCGAGCACGCCCGCATCCGCCGAGGCGATGCCGACCCTCAGCGTCGTCTGCTGCGCCGATGCGCCTGCCGGCAAACCCAGAACGAGCGCGCCACCGAGGGCGGCCGCGGCCACGAAACGCTTGATCATTCTGCCTCTCCTGCGTGGATGGCGCGCCATCGCTCCTGGCCCGCCACGCCGGAAGAAATACTTTCACGCGCCCCACGACGACGCAAGCGTGACGCGCAGTCGGGATCAGCCGGAACCGGACGTGAAGCGTCCGATGCGGAACGGTTCGAGAGGAACATCGGTGCGGCCGTCGAGCACGAGCTCCGCCATGATCGCGCCGATGGCGGGTCCGAGCTGGAAGCCGTGGCCCGAGAAGCCGAAGGCGTGGAACAGGCCCGGCGTCGTGCCGCTCGGACCGATCACCGGAATGCGGTCCGGCATCTGCCCGTCGATGCCGCTCCAGGAGCGGATCACCTGCGTGCCGGCGAGCGCAGGCACGAGTTCCACGGCGAGCTGCATCGCCTCCATCGTCACCTCGGGCAGCGGCCGCGTCCACGGCAAGGATGGGTCGCATTCGGCATGCCCGCCGCCGAGGATGATGTTCCCGCGCGGAATCTGGCGCAGATAGACATTGCCGCCGACGACGCCGATGTTTGGCTCGATGAAGTAGCGCACCGGCTCCGTCACCATCATGTTCGGTGCGAGCGGCGCGACCGGCACCGGCTCGCCGAAGGCGGCAGCGACGGCCCCCCCCCAGTAGCCGGACATGTTGAGCAGCAGCGGCGCGGAGAATGCTTCGCCGGATTTGGTGCGGAGCGTGAAACGCGCGCCGTCGTGGTGGTGCGCAACCACCTCGGCGTGCTCACGGATCACCGCACCCGCGGCGCGCGCGGCATTGGCCAGCGCGGGCGCAAGGAGCCGCGGATTGGCCGCGCCGTCCTCCGGCGCGAATGAGCCGGCGAGCACCTTCGGTCCAAGCCAGGGATACTCCCGATGGATCGCGTTGCGCCCCACCATGCGCAGCGGCAGCCCGTGCTCCTTCGCGATATCGAGGTAGGCGACGAGATCCGCTTCCTCCCGCTCATCACGCGCGAGCTTCAGATGGCCGGTGACGGTGAACTCCGCATCCGTGCCGACCAGGCCCTTCAGCCGGCCCCAGATCTCCCGCGAACGCCGCGCGATCGGCAGTTCCGCCGGGTGCCGGCCCTGTTGCCGCACGCCGCCATAATTGACGCCGGAGGCCTGCCCGCCGACCAGGCCGCGCTCCAGCAACACCACCCGCGCGCGGCGTTGCGCAAGGTGCAGCGCGGCGGAACAGCCCGCGCCACCGCCGCCCTGGATCAGTACGTCGCACTCTGTGGTCATGGCGCGTTCACCGCGGCGGGTATCGGAATGGGCTTGACCGGCGGCTGACCGCGCAGGCGACCGATCTCGGCGACATCGCAGCCGAGCTCGGCTGCGAGCACCTCGGCGGCGGCCGCGCCGCAGACGCGCCCCTGGCAGCGGCCCATGCCGACACGCGTGAAGGCCTTGGCGCGGTTCATCTCCGGTGCCGGGCCGGTGGCGGCATCCGCACGCGCCGCAGCGCGCAGCTCGCCCACGCGCAGACCCTCGCAGCGGCAGAGGATAACATCGTCGGCGAGCGCGCGGGCGAGCGCAGCCGGGAACGGAAAGGCACGCTCCAGCGCCGCGCGGAACCGCGCCTGACCGGCGAGCCTGCCCTCCAGCCGCGCGGCCTCCGCCGCATCCACCCGGTGCCCGGCATCCTCCAGGAGCGCCAGGGCCGCGCGTGTCCCGGCGAGCTCGGCGACTTCCGCGCCACCGATCCCGGCGCCGTCCCCGGCGAGGTAGATGCCCGCGACCGGCGTCCTGCCGGCCCCGTCCCGCACGGGCACCCAGTTTTGCTGCAGCCGATCATGGCGGAACGGCACGCCGGCCAGGTCGGCGAGCTGCGCCTCGGGCCTCAGCCCCCAGCCGATGCCGACGGCGTCGCAGACCTCGCGGCAATCCCTTCCCGCCGCGTCGCGCCATGTCACGGCCGTGATGCCATTCGCATCGCCTTGGATCTCCAGCGGCGTGATCCCTTCCGCGATCCGGATGCCGCGGCGCCGAAGCCAGGCGATGAAATAGAGTCCCTTGGCGAAGGTCGCGCCGCCGCGCAGCAGACCAGGCACCGCAGCAACCTTAGTCGCGAAGCTCGTGGTATCGAGCACGGCAGCCACATCGGCCCCCGCCTTCGCATACTGGTACGCGACCAGCCACAGCAGCGGCCCGGTACCCAGGAACACCACGCGGCGCCCAATGCCGCAGCCCTGTGCCTTCAACGCGATCTGCGCGGCCCCCAGCGTCGTCACGCCAGGCAGCGTCCATCCCCGCACGGGGATGACGCGGTCCATGGCGCCGGTGCAGAGGATGGCGGCGTCGTAGCTGATCCTCTCCTGTCTCCCGCGGTGCAGGACGTGCAATTCGCGCGCGCCGGGCCGGATGTGCCAGACGAAGGTCTCCGGCCGCCATTCGCTGCGCGGCTTCAGCGCATCGAGCGTCGCGTGCAGCGCCTCCGCCCGCTTCGCCTCGAAGCCGTAGAGCGTGCGCGCATCCCGCTCGAGGCCGGGCGGCGGTCGCTGATAGATCCGCCCGCCCCCATCGGGCGCCTCGTCGACCCAGATGGGCGAGAGGCCCGCCGCCACCAGCTTCTCCGCGGCGCGCACCCCGGCGGGGCCGGCACCGACCACCACGACCCTCATCCGCGCCGGACCTCCATGCCCTCCAGCGCGAGCGTCGCGCAGGCACGCACGCGGCCCATGCCTTCGACGAACACCCAGCAATCCTGGCAGGCACCCATCAGGCAGAAGCCGGCGCGCGGGCCATCGCCGAACTCGCTGACCCGCAGATGCCCCGCCTCCGCGGCGAGCAGCGCCGTCAGCAGCGTATCGCCCTGCTGTGCCTCGATCGGCGCGCCTTCCAGCGTCAGGGAGATGCGCGGACGGGACGCATCGCGCAGGCGAACCAGCTTCACAGCGTATCCTCGTGCCGGCAATTGACCAGCAGCTCCGCCACCGTCGCGGTGTTGGGAAGGCGCAGCACCGCCTCGATCAGCGCGGCAATGTCCTCGGGACGCGACATGCTGCCGCGCGAGACCTTGGTCACATGGGCCGTCATGTCCGTGTCCACGAAACCGGGGCAGACGGCGGTGGCGCGGACGCCGTGCTCCCAGCCCAGCCGGCGGACCTCCTGCGTCAGCGCCATGACGGCAAACTTGCTCATGGCATAGGCGAGGTTGTCGTTGCGCACGCGCTTGCCCGAAAGGGAGGAGATGTTGACCACCCTCCCCTCCCCGCCTGCGACGAGGTGCGGCCAGGCGGCGCGGATCACACGCATCGGTCCCTTGGCGTTGACCGTCCACGTCGCGTCGAAGGCCGTCTCGTCGGAATCGAGCAGCGTGCCGCGCGTGTTGATGCCTGCGGCGTTCACCAGGGCGTCGATCCGGCCGTGTCGTGCCAGGGTCTGGGCGACCCAGGCTTCGGCGCTGCCCGCGGTCGCAGCATCGAAGGCATGGCCGACCAGACGGTCGTGCGGCGCGAGACGCGCCGGATCGCGCACGCCGGCGCTGACAGCGTAGCCGGCGGCCAACAGGCGCTCGGTCACGGCTCGCCCGATACCGCGCGTGGCGCCGGAGACCATGGCCACACGGCCGGTCGGATCCATCATCGACGCAGTCCTCCTGATGCCATCATGGCGCGAGTTCCGCCGCGCGATGACAGGCGAGCTGGCGCGCGGGAGCGCCGGGCATGGGCGCCAGCGGCGGGGTACCTTCCGCGCAGCGCGGCTGCGCCATCGCGCAGCGCGTGCGAAAGACGCAACCCGAGGGCGGCGCGGCGATGCTCGGCACTTCGCCCACCAACGGATTCGCCGCTCCTCCGCGATGCCGCAGGGACGGCGTCGCGGCCAGCAGCGCGCGCGTGTAGGGATGCGCCGGCGCGCGAAACAGCTCGGCCGCCGGCCCCTGCTCCATGACATGGCCGAGATACATCACCACCACGCGGTCGCACAGGTGACGCACCACGTGCAGATCGTGGCTGATGAAGAGCAGGGCAAGGCCGAGTTCAGCCCGCAGATCCGCCAGCAGGTTCACCACCTGCGCCTGGATGGAGACGTCCAGCGCGGAGACGGGCTCGTCCGCCACGATGAAGTCGGGCTGCGTCGCGAGAGCGCGCGCGACCGCGATGCGCTGCCGCTGCCCACCGGAGAATTCATGCGGCAGCCGCCGCGCATGATCCGGGTCGAGACCGACCTGGCGCAGCAGCGCCGCCACCTTCTCGCGCGCCTCTCCGCCTCGCGCGAGGCCGTGGATCACCATGCCGTCCGCGATCTGCGCCCCCACCGTGCGACGCGGATCGAGACTGCCGTAGGGATCCTGGAAGACCATCTGCATGCGCCGTCGCAGCACGCGCAGGCGCGACGCCGTCTGCTGCGCGAGGTCCTCGCCCTCGAACAGCACCCGCCCATCGGTCGGCGGCATGAGACGCAGCAGGACGCGGCCGAGCGTACTCTTGCCGCAACCGGATTCGCCGACGACGCCCAGCGCCTCCCCCCGATGGACGGCGACATCCACACCGCGCAGCGCCATCACCGGCACGCCGCGGCCGAACAGCCCCGCGCGCCGCCGGAAGGCGCGCGTCAGCCCCTCGCCCCGGACCAGCGGTTCGCGCGCGGCGCTCATGCCATCTCCTTCCAGCGCAGGCAGCGCGTGGCTCGGCCCGGCGCGATCTCCGCCAGCGCGGGCGAGGTCGCGCCGCAGGCTTCCATCGCCATCGCGCAGCGCGGCGCGAAGCGGCAGCCCGCCGGCATGGCCCATGGCTGCGGCACGGCACCTGGAATGGCGGTCAGGCGGTCCGCCTCTCCTTCCGGCATGCTGGCGATGAGCGCGGCGGTATAGGGATGGCGCGGCGCCGCGAAGAGCTCGGCGACCGGGCCCTCCTCCACCACCTCGCCCGCATACATCACCACCGCGCGGTCGGCGATGTCGGCGACCACGGCCAGGTTGTGCGTGACGAAAACCATGCCCATCACGCCCTCGGCACGCTTCAGCGCGGCCAGCAGCGCGAGGATCTGCGCCTGCACCGTGACGTCGAGTGCCGTTGTCGGCTCGTCCGCCAGCAGCAGGCGTGGGTGGTTGGCGATGGCTGCGGCGATCATCACGCGCTGGCGCTGGCCGCCCGAGACCTCATGCGGATAGGCCATGGCCTGCCGCTCCGGGTCGGGCAGGCCGACCTGGCGCAGCAGCGCGACGACGCGGCCCTTCACGCCTTCCGCCACGCCATGCGCGCGCAGGCTCTCGGCGACCTGCACGCCGATGCGGACGAGAGGGTTCAGGCTGCTCGACGGATCCTGGAAGATCATGGACAGGTCGCGGCCGCGCAGCCGCCGCATCTCGCGCTCCGGCAGACGAAGCAGGTCGCGCACGGAGCCGTCCCGCCCGGTGAAGAGGATGCGACCGGCGACCGGCGTGACCGCCGGCGGCAGCAGGCCCATGATCGCAAGCCCGGTGAGCGTCTTGCCGGAGCCGCTTTCGCCCACGATGGCGAGCGTCTCCCCTGGAGCCAGGCTGAAGCCGACATCGCGCACCACCTGTACCGGACCGGCGGGGCCTGGCACCTGCAACGTCAGCCCTTCCACCGCCAGCAGGCCAGGGACCGATGCGCCCGGCGCCGCTGCGGCAGGCAGCGCCAGGACGCGACGCAGGAAGCCAGGGCGTCCCGCTGCTCGGCCGCGCGGATCCAGCGCATCGCGCAGCCGGTCGCACAGCAGGTTCAGCAGCAGCACCGTCAGCGTCAGGGCGAGGCACGGCCAGGCCAGCAGCAGCGGCGCCTGCTCCATGGTGGCGCGCGCGCCGCGGATCATCAGCCCCCAGGAAGGCGAAGGCGGCACCACGCCGAGGCCGAGGAAGGAGAGGCCGCTCTCCAGCACCATCGCCGAGGCGACAGTCAGCGAGAACTGCACGATCAGCGGCGCCGCGATGTTGGGCAGCAGGGTGCGGACGAGGATGCGCCCGGTGGGCGCGCCAAGCGCCTCCTGCGCCGTGACGTAGTCGAGCGCGCGGGCGGAGAGCGTCTCCCCATAGGCAACGCGCGCGAAGCCGGGCGCGAAAAGGATCGACAGCGAGAAGATCAGCGTGCCCGCGCCCGGCCCGAGCAGCGTCACCACGAGCAGCGCGAGCAGCAGCGGCGGGAAGCACAGCACGATCTCGGCCACGCGCACGGTGGCGAGCTCGACCACGCCGCGGAAATACCCGCCGAGGATGCCGAGCAGCGTTCCGATCACCGCGGCGACCGCCGTCGCCGCGAAGGCGACCGAGAGCGAGACCCGCGCACCCCAGAGGATGCGGGAGAGCACGTCGCGCCCGTATTCGTCCTGCCCCAGCCAATGCGCGGCCGACGGCCCTGCCAGCCGGTTGGCGACGTCCTGTCGCACAGGGTCAGCCAGAGGCAGCAGCGGCACCGCCACCGCGACCAGCAGGATGGCCAGCGAGATCAGACCCGGGACCGCCAGGGCGCGCAGCCCGATCCGCCGCATCAGCCGTGCCTGACACGCGGGTCGATCACCGCGTAGAGCATGTCGACCACGAAGTTCAGCAGGACGAAGAGGGACGAGATCACGAGCACGATGCCCATCACCTCCGGGTAGTCGCGCGCCTCGACCGCCCGCACCAGATAGCCCGAAAGACCGGGCCAGTTGAACACGAACTCCACAAGGACCGTGCCGCCGAGCAGCGTGCCGAGGTGGAGCGCGACGACGGTGACCACCGGCGTCAGCGCATTGCGCACCACATGGCGGCGGATGATGGCGGCCGGCGAGACGCCGCGCGCCTGCGCTGCCCGCACATGCTCCCGCTCAAGCACTTCGAGGACCGAACTCCGCATCACGCGGAACACCACGGCGCCGAGGCCGAAGGCTATGGTGCCGGCGGGCACCAGCAGCAGCGCGACGTGCCGCACGGGATCCCGCGCGAAGGGGACGTATCCTCCGGCGGAGACCAGCCTGAGCTCCTGTGCCAGGACCAGGATCGCGAGCGTGCCGACGACGAAGACCGGCACGGAGAGGGCGAAGCTCGCCCAGGCCGAAAGCGCGCGATCGAGCGGCCCGCCCGCACGCAGTGCGGCGACCATGCCGAGCGGCACGCCGAAGGCCACCGAGATCGCCCCGGCCATGCCCACGAGTTCGAGCGTGCGCGGCAGACGAAGCGCGATCTCGTCGGCGATCGGATGCTCATCCTGCAGGGAGAGGCCGAAATCCCCCTTCAGCAACCCGCCCATATAGGCGACGTACTGGGTCCAGAGCGGCTGGTTCAGGCCCAGCCGCTCGCGCAGCTCCTCGACCGCGGCCGGGTCCGGCGCGATGCCGCCCTGGGACAGCAGCAGCTCCGCCGGATCGCCCGGGATCAGGTGGATCACCAGGAAGACCAGCGACGCGACCACCCAGACCAGTGCTACCGAGACCGCGAGGCGGCGAGCGGCATAGGCCAGCACGTAGTCAGGCCACGTCGGTGGTTTCGAAGGTCAGGCCCGAATAGAAGGTCAGGGCACCCGGCAGGTTGCGGAATCCCGTCACCTGTCGCCGCATGGCGTAGCCCTGGCTGCGCCAGGTCAGGCCGACCATCGGCGCCTGCTCGATCGCCACGCCTTCCATCTGCCGATAGATGTCGCGGCGCTTCGCCTGGTCGAACTCGGCGCGCCCGGCGGCCAGGAGCTCGGTGATTCGGTCGATCTTCAACCCGTAGCTGCGCACATAGGACGGCGCGAGCGAACCGTCGACGAAGTTGGCGATGCCGTCCGGATCGTTGCTGTCCGCCGCCGTGCCCATCACCGCCATCTCGTATTGGCCGCGGTTGCCGATCGCCACGCGCGTCGCCCAGTCGGGAAGGTTCAGCTCGGCGCGGATGCCGACGGCGGCAAGGTGCTGCTGCACCACCTCGGCCGTGTCCTTGTGCATGCCGTACTGCGCCGTGGAGAGCAGCGAGCAGGACAGGCCATTGGCATGCCCGGCCTCGGCCAGGAGGCGCTTGGAAAGGTCGGGATCATACTTCCAGCCTTCCCTGTACTCCGGATTGTAGAAGGGGCTCGATTCCGCGATCGGCAGCTGCATGAGCGGCGAGCCACGCCCGAAGAAGGCGGCGCGCACCAGCTCGTCGCGCTTGATGGCGTGCGCGACGGCCCTGCGCACCCTTGCATCGTTGAAGGGCGGCCGGCTGCCGTTGAACACCAGGAACATGAAGGCGCCGTCCACCGTGTCCAGCTTGAGCGACTGGTCGGCGGCGATCGCGTCCATCGCCTGCCACGGCACGTATTCGATCAGGTCCACGTCACCCGAACGCAAGGCGGCGACGCGCAGATTCTCGTCGGCATAGGCGACGGCACGGATTCCCTTGAGCTTGGGCAGGCCGGCACGGTGGAAGCCGGAGAAGGGTTCGAGCTCCAGCGACACGCCGCGCTCCTGCGCCTTCAGCATGAAGGGGCCCGCGCCGACGAAGCTGCCGCGCGGCGAGTTCCGCGAGATGATCGGCAGGTGGTAGGACGCCATCCAGACCGGCAGCGTCGCGACCGGGTTCTTCATGATGATGCGCACCGTGCGGTCGTCGGGCGTCTCCACCCGTTCGACGCCCTGCATCTCGGCGCGGAAATAGGCGGTCGAGCGTTCACCGGCGATCTGCTCGATGGTCCATTTCACGTCGGCGGAGGTGACCTTCTCGCCGTTCTGGAAGCGGGCGTCACGCAGCCTGAACTCCCAGCCGGTAGCCCCGACACGGTCCCAGGAATCCGCGAGCTCGCCGCGCAGCGAGCCGTCCGGTGCATAGGAGGTGAGGCCGCGATAGATCATCAGCTTGACCGTCGCGGCCGCCGTGCCGGTGTTTGCCCAGGGCTGGATGCTCGGCGGGAAACTTGAAAGGCCGAAGGTCAGCATGCCGGGCGTTGCCGCGCGCGCGCCGGGGACACGGAGGAAAGGCAGCATCGCCGAGGCGGCGGCGCCGGCCAGCACGGCGCGACGGGAGGCGGACGGACCCATGCGAACTTCTCCTTCTCGTTGCCCAGACGTGACCCTGTTTCAGGCAGTATAGCCGTAGACTTCGCGCGCGGTGCCCTCGCCGATGACGCCTTCGGCCAGGTCGCGCGCCACGGCGGCGCGGTCGCGCTTCTCCGGCGGGCCGTAGCCGCCGGCGCCGGGGCTGACCACGGCGAACCACTGGCCCGCCTTCAGCACGGCATTGTCCTTGTCGAACACCACGCCGGGCCCGCATTCGACCGCGCCGTGGCCCCCGGCGCCGCCGCCAAGCAGCCCCCAGGAACGGGAGGACAGTCGGGAGACATCGACGCGCACCCGGCAGTCCTGGTCCGCCCGATAGACGCGGCGCAGCCCCATCCCGCCGCGATACGTGCCGACGCCGCCGGATTCCTCCACCAGCTCGTATCGCAGAAGGGTCAGCGGGTACTCGGTCTCGAGCGCCTCGACCGGCAGGTTGGAGGTGTTGGTGACATGCACATGCACGCCGTCCAGCCCGTCCTTCGTCGCGCGCGCGCCGCCGCCGCCGCCCATCGTCTCGAGATAGACCCAGATCGCGCCGTCCTCCGGCCGCTGCCCGATGAAGGTCGCGACGGTGCAGACCGAATTGGAGCAGGCCGTCACGCGATCCGGCACCGCCTGCGCGAGGGCACCGATGATCAGGTCGGAGACGCGCTGGCAGGTCTGCACGCGACCGTTCACGGCGGCCGGATGCACGCAGTTCAGCACCGAGCCCTCCCGTGCCGTGACCGTCAACGGCCGCGCCAGCCCGGCGTTCGGCAGGATGGTCGGATCCACCACCGACTTCACGACGTAGTAGGCAGTGGCCGCAAGCGCGGTCCAGGTCATGTTCAGCCCGGCCCGCAGCTGGTCCGGCGCGTCGAAATGCAGCGACATGGTGTCGCCCTGCACCGTGACCCGCACCTTCAGCGGAAGTTGCTGCGTGACCTCGGTGCTCTCGAACACGTCCTCGAAGGTCCAGCTGCCGTCCGGGATGGCGGCGATGCCTGCGCGCATCTTGCGTTCGGCATAATCGAGCAGCGCGGCGCCGGCGGCCATCACCACCGCCGTGCCGTACTTCGCGCACAGCGCCTGGAAGCGCTGCACGCCGACGCGGTTGGCCGCCATCTGCGCGCGCAGGTCGGAAAGACGCTCGCGGGGCACCTGGCAGTTCAGCAGGATCAGGTCGAGCACGTCCTTCTGCAGCTCGCCGGCGCGATAGAGGCGCACGGGCGGGATGCGCAGGCCCTCCTGGTAGATATGCGCGTGGCCGCGATCGGCGAAGTCCGAATGGTGCGCGAGATTCACCGTCCAGGCGGCGATCCGACCGTCGACGAAGATCGGCTCGGCCAGCACGATGTCGGGCAGGTGCGTGCCGCCGCCTTCATAGGCGTCGTTGCCGACGAAGACGTCGCCCGGCCTCATGTCCTCGACGCGGTGCAGCTTCAGGATATGCGGCACGATGCCGATGAAGCTGCCGAGGTGGATCGGGATGTGCTCGGCCTGGCAGAGCGTGTTTCCCGCCGTGTCGAACAGCGCGGTGGAACAGTCCCGCCGTTCCTTGATGTTGGTCGAGTAGGAGGCGCGGATCAGCGCCTCGCCGGTTTCCTCGACGATGGAGGAGAGAGCCGCGCCGATCACCTCGACGGTGATCGGGTCGAGCACGGGCGCGTGCGTCGCGGGCGCGTCGTTCATGCCGCCACCTCGAGGATCAGGTTGAGGTACGAATCCACCCGGGCATGCATGCCCGGCAGCACGACCGTGGTGGTGTCCATCTGCTCGACGATGGCGGGCCCTGTGAAGGCGTTGCCCGGAGCAAGCTTGTCGCGGCCGTAGATCGGCGTGCGGACGAAGGCGCCCGCCTCGGGAAACCACACCTCGCGTTCGCCGATGACGGCGCCGGAGGCGTCGGGGCCGGCATCCGGGTAGGATTTCAGCTCCGCCTTGCGGACGCGGCCGGTGGCCTCCAGGCGCAGCGTGACGAGCTGCACAGGCTCGCCCTCCGCGACGAAGCCGTAGCGCTGCCTGTGGGCGTCGGCGAAGCCCTCCGCGAGCGCCGAGATGGTCGCGGCCGTCACCGGCCCGTCGGGCAGCGGCACCGCGAGTTCGTAGTTCTGTCCCGCGTAGCGCATGTCGGCGGTGCGGGTCAGGTGGCGGTCGGCCGCCGCAATATGCTCCTGCGCGAACCATTCGGCGGCACGCGACGCCAGGCCGTCGAAGGCTGCCGCGACCTCGCCGACCGAGTCGGCCGTCGCCGGCAGCAGCTTGGTCGCCGCGAAATCGGCGCGCAGATCGGTCAGCAGCAGCCCCATGGCGCAGAGGATGCCGGGATAGGGCGGCACCAGCACGCGCCTCATGTCGAGCTCGCGCGCCAGCCGCGCCGCATGCAGCGGGCCGGCGCCTCCGAAGGCCATCAGCGTGTAGTCGCGCGGGTCATGGCCGCGCTGCACCGAAATCACGCGGATGGCGCGGGCCATGTTCGCGGTGACGACGGAGATGATGCCCTGCGCCGTCTCCATCACGCCGAGGCCGAGCTGCTGCGCGAGACGCCCGATGGCGTGCTTCGCCAGGTCCTGCCGGACCTTCATGCGGCCGCCCAGCAGGTATTCCGGGTTCAAGGTCTGCAGCACGACGTTCGCATCGGTCGTCGCCGGCTCCGCATTGCCGCGGTCGTAGCAGACCGGTCCGGGATCGGCGCCGCAGCTCCGCGGACCGACCTTCAGCAGCCCGCCGCCGTCGATGTATGCGATCGACCCGCCGCCGGCGCCGACCGTGTGGATGTCGAGCATCGGCGCCTTGATCGGATAGCCATGCACCATGGCCTCCGAGGTCAGCTTGCAATACCCGCCATTGAGCAGCGCCACATCGGTGGAGGTGCCGCCCATGTCGAAGGTGATCAGGTCCTCGAAGCCCGCCACGGCGCCGATCGCCTGGGCGCCGACGACGCCGGTCGATGGCCCGGACAGCACCGCGCGCACCGGCATCTCGGCCGCCGTGCCGAAGCCGATGACGCCGCCGTTCGACTGCGTCAGGTGCGGCGTCGCGGTCATGCCGAGGTCGCGCAGCCGCGGCGTCAGCCGCTCGATGTAGTTGCGCATCACCGGGCCGAGATAGGCGTTCAGCACCACGGTCGAGAGCCGCTCGAACTCGCGGAATTCCGGCGCGATCTCGTGGCCGGCGCTGATGAAGACGTCGGGCATCTCCTCGCGCAGGATCTCGACGGCCCGCTTCTCGTGCTCGGAGCGGATGAAGCCGTAGAGGAAGGAGACGGCGATCGCCTTCACCCCCGCCTCCTTCAGCGCCTTCGCCGCGGCGCGCATGCGCGCCTCATCCAGCGGCAGGTCGATGCGGCCGTCATGGCGCACGCGTTCCGGCACTTCCTGGCGCAGATCACGGGAGACCAGCGTCGGCGGCTTGTCCGCCTGCATGTCATAGAGGTCGGGGCGCTTCTGCCGGCCGATCTCGAGCAGGTCGCGGAAGCCGTCCGTGGTGACGAGACCCGTCCTCACGCCGCGATGCTGGATCAGCGCGTTGGTCGCCACCGTGGTGCCATGGCCGAAATACGCAACCGGCGCTCCAGGCTGCGCGGCGTCCGGCGCCACGCGGCGCATGCCTTCCTCGACGCCCTGCGCGATGCCGCGGGAAGGATCGTCCGGCGTGGAAGAGACCTTCCACACTTCCACCCGGCCTTCCTCCTCGTCGAACAGGCAGACGTCGGTGAAGGTTCCACCGGAGTCCACGCCGACACGCCAACGGGCCATGCTGCTCGATCCCTTCGCGGAGAACGCCTCGTGGGGTGTGACTATCCGGTTGCATTCGGAAGACCGGCAAGCGCTAATTTCATCTGCCGACATGAATCGGTCGATTTTCTCGATCATCGAGAATTCAATGATCGATGGAGGGAGGTTCGGTGGATCGGATGGAAATGGAGCGCGAAGGCGCCTCCGGCGGCATCAGCCGGACCTTCAGCCTGCTGCGGCTTCTCGGGCAAGCTGGTCCCAGCGGCGCTCGGCTCACGGAAATCGCCGCACGCGTCCAACTGCCGCGCCCGACGGTGCACCGGCTGCTGCGCGCGCTCGTCGCCGAGGGTGCCGCCGACTTTGATGCACGCAGCAAGCGCTACACGCTCGGCCTGGCGTTGTTCATGCTGGCGGCCCGCGCCGGCGACGTGCGCGGCCTGCGCGACATCGCGCGACCGACCCTCCTGCGGCTCACCGCGGCGCTGGGCGAAACGCTCTTCCTCCTCGTCCACAACGGCTACGACGCCGTCTGCATCGAGCGCAGCGCGGGGCCGCTGCCGATCCGCTCCTTCACCGGCGACATCGGCGGGCGGGTGCCGCTCGGCATCGGGCAGGGCTCGGTCGCCATTCTCGCCTTCCTCCCGCCCGCCGAGCAGGACGAGATCATCCGGCACAACCTGCCGCGCATGCGGGATTTCGGCGGTCCCGACGAAGCCTCGCTGCGCGCGGAGCTCGCGCAGGTGCGACGGGATGGCTTCTGCGGCGGCGCGACCGGCCTCATCCCCGGCATGGCGGGGCTCGGCGCACCGATCCTCGACCGCGAGGGGCGCCCCGTCGCAGCCCTCAGCATCGGCACGACGACGGACCGGCTGACGCCCGAACGCCGCGCCGTGATCGCCGGGATGCTGATGCGCGAAGCGAATGCGATCGGGGCCAACGTCAATCCCTTCGACCCGACATTGCGCCGCGCCGGGGCGGCGATGGCGGGCGCCGGCCTCGCCTGAAGCCTCACACCAGCCGATGACGACAGGCGCAGCGGGCGCTTATGCTCGCCGCATGACGAACCCCGATCCGACCTCCATCGCCGGGAAGACCTTCCCGCTGCGCGGGTCCTTCGGCCAGGTCGTGGTCGGCGCCGGCGCGGCCGGCATCGCCGCGGCCCGCGCCGCTGCCGCCGCGGGCATGGCAACCCTGCTGGTGGACGAACATCCGCTCGATCCCGGGCTCTTCGGCCTCGACATTCCCTACCTGTTCGGGGCGCGGCTCGATGCCGCGACGCGCAATGCGGCGCGCATGGAGGAGCGCATCGTCGCCGCCCGCCCGGACCTTCTGGCGGCGATGGAGGAAGGCGTCGAGGTCGCGCTCGGCGTCGCCGCCTGGGGCGGCTTCGTGAAGGGTGTGACGAGCCGCGCGATGGCGCGGCCGCTCCTTGGCCTCGCCGATCGCGAGGCGGCCTGGCTCGTCGGCTTCGATCGGCTGACGATCGCGACCGGTGCGCGCGATGTCGTGCTGCCCTTCCCCGGCTGGACGTTGCCGGGCGTGGTGGGCGCACGCGGCTTCGACGCGGCGCTGCGTCTCTATGGCGCATTCTCCGGGCAACGGCTTGCCGTGCTCGGGGGCGGCGCATTGGCCGATGGCGTGGTCGCGGCGGCGCGCGCCGCGGGGCTCGATGTGGCGCTGCATCGCACGACACCGGCACGCCTGCGCATCCTCGGACGCGAGGAGGTGGCCGGCATTGCCTGGCAGGATGGCGCCGCCTGGCGCGAGACCGTCTGCGACACTGTCGTAATGGCGGTGGACACGGTGCCGATGGTCGATCTGCCCGATGTGCTGGGCTGCGCGATCGCCTGGGATGCGGCGCGGGGCGGTTTCGCGCCGGCACTCGGCGAAGACGGTCGCGCCAGCCTGCCGGGCGTGACGATCCTGGGCGACGCCACGGGCACGGCGCCGATGGCGCGGGCGGCGTGGCTCGATCTGGCCCTGGAGGAAGCCGAGACGCTGGTCTGCGCCTGCGAGGAGGTCGGCGCCGGCGACCTGCGGGCGCTCCGACCGCCGCGCTACCTCGACGCCCCGGGGCCGCAGGCGGGACTGGCCGCGCTGGGGCCGCTCAATCAGGACCAGGTGAAGCGGCTGACGCGCGCCGGCATGGGGCCGTGCCAGGGGCGGCGCTGCAGGGAAGCCGTGCATGCCCTGCTCTCGCACGATGGCCCGGCGCCCCTCGCCTCGCATCGCGCCCCGGTGCGGCCGCTGCCGCTCTCGGTCCTCGCGGCGCTGGAGGAGGACCCGGCGCTGCGCGCCAACTGGACAGGTTGGTTCGGCATCGCAGCACAGTGGCTGCCGCATTGGGAACCGGCCCCCGCGGATGCCGAATACATCGGCGGCCGCCTCAGCCCGGAGGACGTGGTGAAGTGATCGTCATCGTCGGCGGCGGCGTCACCGGTCTCTCCACCGCCTTCTGGCTTGCGCGCGACGGCCATCCGGTGACGGTGGTCGAGAAGGGCATCGTCGGCTGGGAGGCGAGCGGCCGCAACGGCGGCGGCTGCACCCATCCCTATTCGCCCCTGTTCCGGGAGGAGCAGCGCCTCTGGCCGATGATGGACGATTTGCTCGGCCATCCGACGGAATGGCGGCCGCACCGGCTGAAGGTGGCGCTGGACGAGGGGCAGCTCGATCGTCTGTGGAAGTCGACGAGGCTGGCGACGGATCAGGGCTTCGAGGCCGCGACGCTCGACCGGGCCGAGTTGCGCGAACTGGTGCCCTGGGTCGGCGACAATGCGGTCGGTGGCATCCATTGGAAATATGGCGGCCATGCCAATCCGCAGCGCACCAGTCAGGCCTATGCCTGGGCGGTGGAACGCCACGGCGGGCGCATCCTGCAGCACACCGCGGCGCGCGGCATCCGCGTGCAGGGCGGCCGCGCCGTAGCGGTGGAGACGAGCGCCGGTCAGATCGGCTGCGATGCGTTGGTGATCGCCGCCGGGCCGCACACCGCCGCGCTGGCGGCGCCGCTCGGGCATCGCGTGCCGATGGCGCCGGCGCGGGTGGAGATGATCGTCACCGAGCCGCTGCCGCCGGTCGCCATCGGCGGCGTGGACGGCAACGGGCTGTATGGGCGGCAGACGCTGCGCGGCAACCTCGCCTATGGCGGCGGGCCGCATGAATGGATCGACCTCGATGGCGAGGCGACGCCGCGGCCGGTGAACTCCCCCGTGGTGGCGAGCCTGGCGCGGCGACTGAACGAGTTGTTCCCGCGCCTCGGCCATGTGCGCGTGATCCGCTCCTGGGGTGGGATCGTGGAGAACACGCCGGACGGGCGGCCGATCCTCGATCGGCTCGAGGATCCGGGCAATGTCGTGGTGGCGAGTATGTCCTCGGTCGGCTTCGGCCTGTCGCCGGCGACGGGGCGGGCGCTGGCGCAACTCGTGCTGCAGGGGCGCTGCGACTTCGCCGATCTGTCGCAACTGAAGCTCTCGCGCTTCGGCAATCTGCCGCTCGACTGGCGCAGCCGGCAGGGCTGGGACGCCCTGCCGGTGTGAACCTCCGGCGTCCTCCGGCGCCGGCGCTCGATGCGCCAATGCCGGACGCGCCGCCTTTCGATGGCCGACTACGCCCAGGCCCAGTCGTAGACGTTCCAGGTGATGTCCGTGACGTACTGGTTCGGCGTCGGCCCCTGGAGTTGCTTGCGCTTGAGATGCCCCTGCACCGAACCGCCCTGCGCGGCGAAGGGTACCTCCTCATGCAGGATGGCCTGGATCTGTCGGTAGGTCCGGATGCGGTCCGCCTGCTCGGTCTGGGTCACGCCGAGTTCGAGCAGGCGATCCACCTCCGCGTTCTCGTACTGCACGTAGTTGCTGCCCTGCCGGTGCTTCACCGGGATCATCCTCGAATGGCAGCGCGCCGTGTAGTCGGGATCAAGGCCCACAGTGGGATCCCAGGCGACCAGCAGCGTGTCGAAGCGGGACTGTGTCGTGTACTCGCCCCACACAACCGAGGCCGGCATGTTGCGGATTTCCATCTCAACGCCGATCGCCTTCCAATTCTGCTGGAACAGCGCCTGGCAGCCCTGTCGCGCAACATTGCCGGCAGTGGTGGACATGGTGAATTTCAGCTGCACGCCGTCCTTGGCGCGGATGCCGTCCGCCCCCCTGCGCCAGCCGGCCTCGTCGAGCAGGCGCTCCGCGCCGGCGGCATCGTTGGTATAGTCGCGCAGGTCGCCGTTGTAGGCCCAGTGCGTCGGCTGGAGGTAGGACAGCGTGCGCGGCCAGGTGCCGAAATAGATGTCGTCGATCGACTTCTGCATCTGCGTCGCCATGGTCAGCGCGCGGCGGACGCGCGGATCGGCGAATTGGGGCTTGCCGCAATTGTAGTAGATGAACTGCACATTCGGCGTCGGATAGAGCAGGAAGTCACGGTCAGGGAAGGCCCGCGCCTCCGCCCACCGGTCATTCGGCACGCCGCCGAGCGCGAGGTAGTCCACCTCCCCCGTCCGCGCCTGGCCGTAGGCGGCCATCTGGTCGGGCACGAACTTGTGGATGAACTGTCGCACCTTGGCCGGGCCGCGGTGGTAGTTCGGGTTGCGCTCATAGACCATGTGGCTGCCGGCGGTGCGGCTGCGCAGCAGGAACGGTCCGGTGCCGATCGGCTGGCTGTTGAAGGCCGCGGTCTGGATGTTCTGCTCCCGCGAGAGGATATGGTGCGGCACGATGTGCATGTTCTGCCACGCCCAGAGGAAGGGCACGAAGGGGCGCGAGAGTTCCATCTCGACCGTGTGGTCGTCCTTCACGCGGAAGGCCTTGATCAGGTCGAAGCCCGAACGGCTGCGCACCGCCACGTTCGGGCTCATGATGGTCTGGTAGGTGAACTCGACGTCCTTCGCGGTGAAGGGCTGGCCGTCGCTCCACTTCACGCCGCGCTTCAGGTTCACGGTCCAGGTCAGGCCGTCGGCAGAGATGCCGCCGTTCTGGCGCGACGGCACCTGCGCGGCGAGGTTCGGGATGAAATTGCCCTTGTCGTCCACGTCCCACAAGGCATCGAACAGGCAGGCTTCCGGCACGTTCTCCGTCCCGGCGTTGACGTAGAGCAGCGGGTTGAACTGCACCGGCTCCTGCGTCATCGCCAGGATGATGCGGTCGCGGTTGATGGACTGGCCCCGGACGGTCGGGGCGGCGAGCAGCATGGCTGTGCCGGCCGAACCTGCCAGCACGCCGCGGCGGGAGATCCTGATGGTCATGTCGCGAGCCTCCTTCTTGTTGGTTGTCACGGATCCATGCGCAGGCGCGGGTCGAGCGCGTCGCGCAGCCCGTCGCCCAGGAAGTTGAAACCCATCACCGTCAGCGTGATCGCCGCTCCGGGAAGGATGGCGAGCCAGGGCACCGTATCGAAATATCCCTGGGCGTTGGTGAGCATGTTGCCCCAGGAGGCGAGCGGCGGCTGCACGCCGTAGCCGAGATAGGAGATGTAGCTCTCCATCAGCACCGCCGAGGCCACCTTCAGCGTCGCCGCCACCAGGATCGGCGCGGCCGCGTTGGGCAGCAGCTCCCGGAACATGATGCGCGCGCGGGAAGCGCCGAGGGCCCGTGCGGCGGCGACGAAATCCTGTTCCTTCAGATGCAGGATCTCGGCCCGCACGATCCGGCTGACCTCCATCCAGGACGTCAGCCCGATGACGAGAGAGATGGACACCAGCGTCGGCGGCACGAAGGCCGCGACGACCAGCAGAAGGAACACCTGCGGGAAGCAGAGCATGGTGTCGACGAAGCGCATCAGCACCGTGTCGGCAATGCCGCCGAGATAGCCCGCAGCGATGCCGATCAGCGCCCCGGTCATCACCGTGGTGACCATCGCCACCAGTCCGACCGTCAACGACACGCGCCCGCCATGCAGCAGGCGGGAGAGCGTGTCGCGCCCAAGCTCGTCCGTCCCGAGCGGGAAGTGCCAGTCCGCGAAGGGCGCCCGAAAGCGCAGCGCGGTGTCGAGCAGCGTCGGGTCCTGCGGCGCCAGCACGGGCGCGAACAGTGCCGAGGCCAGCAGCAATGCCACCACCATCCCGCCGGCCAGCGCCAGCCGGTGCCGGCGGAAGCGCGCCCAGACACGCCCGGCCTGGCTCTCCGGCGCGGCGGCAGTGGCGCTCACCGCAGCCTCACGCGCGGGTCGATCGCCGCGATGGCGATGTCGGCCAGCAGGTTGCCGAGGATGACGAAGATCGCGGTGAACATCATCATGCCCATCAGCACGGGGTATTCCTTCATGCCCAGAGCATCGACGAAGAGCCGCCCCATGCCCGGCCAGCCGAAGATCGTCTCGGTCACCAGGGCGCCGGAGAAGAGGAAGGGCACCTCGACGCCGAGCAGCGCGATCAGCGGCTTGGCGGCATTGGGGAAGGCGTGGCGCAGCAGGCGCGCCCGCGGCGGCACGCCCTTGGCGCGCGCGGTGCGCATGTAGTCCTGGTGCATCACCTCGAGGAAGGCGGAGCGCGAATAGCGGCTCCAGGTCGCGGTGATGACCAGCGCCAGCACCAGCGTCGGCAGGACCAGGTGCTGCAGCAGGGAGAGAATGTTGCCCTCCTCCCCCAGCTCCCACATGCCGCCGGAGGGCAGCCAGCGCAGCTCGATGGCGAAGACGAAGATCGCCATCAGCCCGAACCAGAAGGTCGGGAAGGACAGCGCGAAGAGCGCCCCCGTGGTCGCCAGCACGTCGAAGACCGAATAGCGCTTCACCGCGCCGAGCACGCCGATCGACAGGCCGAGCAGGATGGCGACGGACAGCGCGCTGCCCATCAGCAGCAGGGTCGCCGGCAGCCGTTCCAGGATGACGTCCAGCACCGGCCGCCCGCCGAAGAAGGTGTAGCCCCAATTGCCCGAGAAGATGCCGGTCGCCCATTTCACGTATTGCACATGGATCGGCTGGTCGAGGCCGAAGATGATCCTGATGCGCTCGATGTCCTGCGCCTGGATCGTCGGGTTCAGCGTGTAGACCGCGAGCGGCCCGCCCGGGGCCAGGTGCATCAGCCCGAAGCCGATCAGCGAGACGCCGATCAGCAGCGGAATGGCCTGCAGCAGCCGGCGCGCGACGAAGCCGATCATGGCGCCTCCAGATGGCAGGCGACCGCATGGCCGGAAGCGACGATGCGCGACGCCGGCGCTTCCTGCGCGCAGCGCGGCATGGCGTGCGGGCAGCGCGGGTGGAAATGGCAGCCGGAAGGCGGGCTCGCCGGGCTCGGCACATCGCCCTGCGGCACCTGGCGGGCACGGCGGCGGCCGGGCACGGGTTCCGGCACGGCCGAGAGCAATGCCTGGGTGTAGGGGTGACGCGCGTCGAAGAACAGCGTCTCGCGCGGTGCGGTCTCCACCACCCGGCCGAGATACATCACCGCCACCCGGTCGGCGACATGGCTGACCACCGCGAGGTTATGCGAGATCATGACATAGGCGAGACCGAGCTCCGCCTGCAGCCGTTTCATCAGGTTGATGATCTGCGCCTGGATGGAGACGTCGAGCGCGCTGACCGGCTCGTCGCCGATCACGAGTTCCGGTTCCAGCGCCAGCGCGCGCGCGATGCCGATGCGTTGCCGCTGCCCGCCGCTGAATTCATGCGGGTAGCGCCGCGCTGCCTCGGGCGGCAGGCCGACGGTGCGCAGCAGCGCGGCGACGCGATCGGCGCGGTCCCTGGCATCGCCGATGCGATGGATCTCGAAGGGCGCGGCGAGGATGCCGCCCACCGTCATGCGCGGATTGAGGCTCGCATAGGGGTCCTGGAAGACGATCTGCATGCGCCGGCGGAACGGCGCGAGCTGCGCCTGGCTATGGCGCGCGATGTCCTCGCCGCCGAAGCGGATGCTGCCGCCGGAGGGCTCGATCAGGCGCAGGATCGCCTTGCCGGTGGTGGTCTTGCCGCAGCCGCTCTCGCCCACCAGCGCAAGGGTCTCGCCGCGCGCGACCGAGAGGTTCACGCCATCGACCGCGCGCACCGTGCCGATGCGCCGCCGCAGCAGCGCCGAGCGGATCGGGAAGTGGACCTGCAATCCCGCGACCTCGAGCAGCGGTTCAGCCATCTTCGGGGTTCCAGCAGGCCGCGCGGTGGCCGGGCGCGAGCGGCAGGAGCGCAGGCGCCTTCGCCGCGCAGCGCGGCTGGGCGCGGCCGCAGCGCGGCGCGAAGGCGCAGCCCGCGGGCCGTTCCGCCGGCCCCGGCACCATGCCCGGGATCTCGGGCAGCGTCGGTTCCGGCCTGCGCTCGATGCGCGGGATGCTCGCCAGCAGGCCACGCGTGTAGGGATGCCGCGGCGCGGCGAAGAGCGAAGCGACCGGCGCCTCCTCCACGATCCGCCCGGCATACATCACCGCGACGCGGTGCGCGGTCTCGGCGATCACCGCGAGGTCGTGGGTGATGAGCAGGATGGCGCTGCCGATCTCCCGCTGCATCGCGGCCAGCAGGTCGAGGATCTGCGCCTGCACCGTGACGTCGAGCGCGGTGGTCGGCTCATCCGCCACCAGCAGGGCAGGCCGGCAGGCGAGTGCGATGGCGATCATCGCGCGCTGCCGCATCCCGCCCGAGAGCAAATGCGGATAGGCCCGCGCCACGCGCGCCGGATCCGGGATGCCGACCAGGCGCAGCATCTCCTCCGCCCGCATCGTCGCCATGCGCGTCGACAGGCCGAGATGCCGCACCATCGGTTCCGCGATCTGCCGCCCCACCGTCATCACCGGGTTCAGCGAGGTCATCGGTTCCTGGAACACCATGGAGACGGTACGTCCACGGAGCGCCGACATCTCGATTTCCGAGAGCCGCATCAGGTCCGTGCCTTCGAGCACCACCTCCCCGCGCGGCATCTCCGCCAAGGGCGGTTCGAGCAGCCGCATCAGCGTCAGGGCTGTCAGGGTCTTGCCGCTGCCGCTTTCGCCCACCAGGCCGAGCGTCTCGCCGCGGTTCAGTTCGAAGGAGACGCCGTCCACCGCGCGCAGCACGTGCGGCGGTACCGGGATGTGGACCGTCAGGTCGCGAACGGCCAGCAGGGGGCCTTCGGCGGCGGCCGCTCTCGCATCGCGCGGGAGGGTCGCCGCCGCTGTCACGCTGCGGAGCCTTGTACCGGCGGCGGCGCGGGGCGCGTCATGCGATCACCACGCCATGGGAGGCGCCGGCCTCAAGCAGCCAGTGGAAGAAGGGCTCGGCGAGGGTCGAGAAGACCGTCAGTTCGAAGCTCGGCGCGTCATCCACCTGATGCACCAGGCAGGAGACATGCGCGATCTGCGTCCCGGCCGCGCGACCCGGACCGAAGGCGCGCGGATGCAGGTCGATCCGGCAGCCGCGTGCCAGCACGGCGCGCGCCGCGGGGCCGGAGACGATGATGGTGGTGCGGCCGTGGCTCTGGTCCTCCACCGCCGCGAGGCCCGCGAAGGCCGCTGCCGCACGCGCGGCGAGCGCCCCTTCCGCGCCACGCGGTGCCGTCAGCATCCAGGCCCCGGGTTGGATCCAGACGGCGCTGGCGTCGCGGCCGGTGGCGGAACGGCCAGCCGCCGGCGGTGCCATGCCGAAGGTGTCCTGCATCGCCCGGGCCAGCGCTTCTTCGCGGCCTCGCCGGGCCATCACCTGCACCAGGTCGCGGCGCGGCAGCGTGACGCGCAGCGGCGCGTCGCCGGCCGCGCCGTGCCGGCCCGGTGTCGCGACGGCAGCCAGCGGGTGGGTCGGTTCAGGCGCGGACACGGAGATTCTCCGGATCGTGCATGTGGGGGCTGATGACCTTCACCGGCACTTCCTCCCCCATCAGCGGGTTCGCAGCCAACATCTCGCTGCCGATCCGCGCTTCGCCGTCGCGCAGCAGGCCGAGGCCGATCCAGCCAGGATCGACGACGGATTGCGTCGCGCTGGTGATCCAGCCCTGGCTGCTTCCGTCGCCGCCCGGCAGCAGCAGATGACACCCGGCACGGATCTGCCTGCGCGGATCGAGGCTGCGCAGCCCGACCAGCCGCGGCCGCGACGGGTCCGTCAGGCCGGGCCGCTGCGCCAGGACACGCCCGATGAAGTCGCCCTTCTTCTTGAGCATCCGGCCGAGGCCGAGATCCTGCGCCGTGGTCTGCCCGTTCAGCTCAGAACCTGCGACATGGCCCTTCTCGATGCGCAGCAGGCCGAGTGCCTCCATGCCATAGGGCTCGATGCCGTGCGGTGCGCCGGCCGCCATCGCGGCCTGCCAGACATGCGCCGCGTAGCCGGCCGGCATGGCGATCTCGTAGGCGAGCTCGCCCGAGAAGGAGATGCGGAACAGCCGCGCCGGCACGCCGGCGGCCATGCAGTCGGCCACCGCCATGAAGGGGAAGGCCTCGTTCGACAGGTCGAGCCCGCTGACCACGCCGGCGATGACCTCGCGCGCCTTCGGTCCCGCGATGGCGATGCCCGCCCATTGGTCGGTGATGCTGGCAAGGCTGACATCCAGCTCCGGCCACACGCTCGCGAGGTGGAATTCGAGGTGCTGCATCACCGGCCCGGCCTGCGCCGTGGTGGTGGTGACGAAGAAGCGGTCCGGTCCGATGCGGCTGGTGGTGCCGTCGTCGAAGACGATGCCGTCCTCCCGCAGCATCAGCCCGTAGCGCGCGCGCCCGACCGGCAGGGTGGAGAAGGTGTTGGCATAGACGCGGTCGAGGAAGATCGCCGCATCCGGCCCTTCCACCGCGATCTTGCCAAGCGTCGAGACATCGCAGATGCCGACGCGCTCGCGCACCGCGCGCGCTTCCCGCAGCACGCTGGCCCAGGCGTCGGCATCCTCGCGCTTCGGGTAGTAGGCCGGGCGCTTCCAGATGCCCGCATCCATCCACACCGCGCCGGCGGCCTCATGCACCGCATGCAGGGAGGTGCGGCGCGTTGGCTGGAAGTGGGCGCCGACCCCCTCCCCCGCCATGGCGCCCCAGGCGATGGGTGAGGTGTAGGGCCGAAAGCGCGGCAGGCCGACCTTGGCCAGCGGCTCCCCGCGCGCCTCCGCGAGCACGGCAGCGCCCACGATGCCGCCGGTCTTGCCCTGGTCCGTGCCCATGGCGTGGGTGGTGTAGCGCTTGGCGTGCTCGATATGACTGAAGCCCTCGCGATGCGCGAGGCGGATGTCGTCGGCGGTGACGTCGTCCTGGATGTCCACGAAAGCCTTGCCGCGGCCCCTCACCTCCCACAGCGGATGCGGCCGATGGTCGGGCGCCGGCGCGTCGGGCAGCGCAATATCCGGTGCAGCGGCGAAGCCGGCGGCGATCGCGGCGGCGCGCCCGGCGGCGGCGCCATCCGCCGCGGCGGCGCCGATGCCGTGGACGCCGCGGCAGGCGCCGGCGCTGCGCTCGCGCTGCGCCGGCGGGCCCGGCACGAAGGCCTGCAGCCCCTCGTCCCAGGCGAGTGCTGCGCCGGACATGCTGGCCAGGTGCACCGCCGGGTTCCAACCGCCCGAGATCATCAACAGGTCCGCCGCGACGGCATCGCCGCGCCCGGACCCGCCGGCCGCGCGCAATTCGATGCCGCGCAGCGCCGTGCCGCCGACCGTCGCGGACACCACGCTGCCGGCCCTGACGGCGAAGCCGGCTTCCCGCGCGCGCTGCATCGCCGGGCTGTCCGGTCGCGGGTCGATGATGGCGGCGATGCGGGCGCCGGCCTCGGCGAGGGCGAAGGCAGCGTCGTAGGCGCCGTCATGCGTGGCGAAGAGCGCCACGTTCTCCCCCGCCCGCACGCCAAAGCGACGCGCATAGCTGCGCGCGGCGCCCGCCAGCATCACGCCGGGGCGGTCATTGCCGGGGAAGGCGATCAGGCGCTCATGGGCGCCGGTCGCCAGCACCACTTCCCGCGCGCGAATGGTCCAGCTCCTCTGCCGCGGCGTGTGCGGCGGCGGTTCCGGCAGGTGGTCGGCGACGCGTTCCACCGCGCCGAGCACGCCCTGGTCGTAGAAGCCGAAGACGGTCGTGCGCGGCATGATTGTGACCTCGGGCATCGCCGCAAGGGCGGCGAGCGCCTCGGTGCGCCAGGGTTCCAGCCCCGGCTCGTTCAGCAGGTCGCCGCCGGGCAGGGCATCCTGCTCCGCCAGGATCACCCGCGCGCCGGTCGCGCCCGCCGCGCGCGCCGCGGCCAGCCCGGCGGCGCCGGCGCCGACCACCAGCACATCGCAATGCGCGTGCGCCGCCTCGTAGCGGTCGGGGTCAGGCAGGCCCGAGGCTCGGCCGAGGCCCGCCGCCTTGCGGATCAGCGGCTCATAGACCCTTTCCCAATAGGCCGCGGGCCACATGAAGGTCTTGTAGTAGAAGCCGGCACCGAGCCAGGGCGCGAGCAGCCCGTTCACCGCCATCCAGTCGAAGGCGAGCGAGCCGCGCCGGTTCTGGCTGGTGGCGGCAAGCCCATCGAAGAGTTCCACGACGGTCGCCCGCGTATTGGGTTCCCGCCTTGCGCCGTCGCGCAGTTCCACCAGCGCGTTGGGTTCCTCGACGCCGGCGGAGAAGATGCCGCGCGGCCTGTGGTACTTGAAGGACCGCCCCACCAGCCGCACGCCGTTGGCGAGCAGGGCGGAGGCGAGGGTGTCGCCCGGATGGCCCTCGTAGCGCCGGCCATCGAAGGTGAAGGAGACGCGCCGCGTCCGGTCCACATGGCCGCCGGCGGCAAGGCGATGTGGCTGGCTCATGCCTCCGGCACCTCCAGCGCCTCGGTCGCCGTCGCGACAGCGCGGATCTCGTGCGTCACGGTGTGGCGCAGCACCTTGAGGAAGGCACGGCAGCCCGCACCGTGCTGCCACCATTCCACCTGCCAGCCACGCGGGTTGCGTCGCTCGTAGAGGTAGCCGTGGAAGGCCTCGATCCCATCCTCCGGACCGGGGCGCGTGACGGTCGCGTCGCCACGGTAGGAGAATTCGGCCTCGTCGCGCGGGCCGCAATGCGGGCAGGGGATGCGCAGCATGCTACTGCGCCCAGAAGAAGGGGCCGTTGCCCCGTTCGTCGAGCATGCGGCCTTCCCGGAAACGGTCGAGGGTGTGCGCGGCGTTCAGCCGGTGCGGCTCGTCCTTCGCGATGGTCCAGGCATGGCACCAGCCCGAGCCCGGCGTCGCCTTGAAGCCGCCGTAGCACCAGCCCGCCGTCATGTAGAGGCCGCGCACCGGCGTCTTGCAGATGTAGGGCGAACCGTCCGGCGTCATGTCCATCACCCCGGCCCAGGAGCGCAGGCCGCGCAGCCGGCCCAGCGCCGGGATCATGCTGATGCCGGCGGCATAGACATGCTCCGCTTCCGGCAGAGTGCCGCGCTGGCCGTAGCTCGGGTAGCCGTCGAGCCCGCCGCCGAAGACCAGCCCGCCCTTGTCCGACTGGCTGATGTAGAAATGCCCGGCGCCGAAGGTCACGACGCAGTCGATCAGCGGCTTCAGCCCCTCGCTGACGAAGGCCTGCAACAGGTGGGTCTCGATCGGCACGCGGAACCCGGCCATGTCCGTCAGCGTGCTGGTGTGGCCGGCGACGGCCAGGCCCACCTTCGGCGCGCGGATCTCGCCGCGCGTGGTGCGCACGCCCTGGATGGCGCCGCCTTCCACGATCATGCCGGTCACTTCGCAATGCTCGATGATGTCGACGCCGCGCGCATCGGCCGCATGGGCGAAGCCCCAGGCGACGGCGTCGTGCCGCGCCGTGCCGCCGCGCCGTTGCAGCAGCCCGCCCATCACCGGGTAGCGGCCATTGTCGAGATCGACGAGCGGGCACATGGCCTTGACGCCGTCGCGGTCGAGGATCTCGGCGTCGATGCCGTTGAGCCGCATGGAATTGCCGCGGCGCAGCGCGGCATTGCGCTGCGCGTCGTTGTGGAAGAGGTTGATGACGCCGCGCTGGCTCATCATCACGTTGTAGCCGAGCGACTGCTCCAGCCCTTCCCACAGCTTCAGCGAATGCTCGTAGAAGTTGTTGTTCTCGGGCAGCAGGTAGTTGGAGCGGACGATCGTCGTGTTGCGCCCGGTATTGCCATGGCCGATCGGCCCCTTTTCGAGCACGGCGACATTGCGGATGCCATGGACCTCGGCGAGGTAGAAGGCGGTGGCGAGGCCGTGCCCGCCGCCACCCACCACGACGACATCATAGGAGGATTTCGGCGCCGGCTTGCGCCACGCCGGCTGCCAGCCGCTGTTGCCGCGGAGGCCTTCTGCGAGGATGCGGAAGCCCGAATAGCGTGGCATCGCCGTCCTTGAACTGTCTTTCTGAACTTTAGGGGCCGCCTTTCGCCGCTGGCAACCCGCTGGCTGCGGCCCTGTCCTCAGCTAAGCCGCGATCGGCCTGATGGATGGGCAGTGCGGGGCGCCGCCACACCGCGGCAGCCCGCCTCCAGCGCCACCGTCGCAGATTCTTCACCGAATGCGTAGTTTCCCCATGCGGCTGTTCCCGCCACATCGCACTCACCGCCGGCCATCCGGCCGGCGGCGATCCTCACAGCGACGGACGCCATGCCCGATATGCACACAGCCCCGATCCCCGAGGACGCCAAGATCGACGCTTCGGAAGAACTCGGCACCTCCAACCCCGATCCCCGCCGGCCGATCGGCGAGATCATCGAGGCGCGCTACGGCCGCCGCGCCCTGTTCGGCGCCGGGGCGGCGGCCGCGGCACTCGCCGCCGGCGCCCTGCCGGGCGAGGCCGAGGCGCAGGGCGTCCCCCGCGCGGGCGGCCCCTCCACCCTGAGCTTCCCCGAGATCCGCCACCAGCTCGCCCAGACCGAAGCGGTTGCCGAGGGCTACGAGGTCCAGACGGTGATCCGCTGGGGCGACCCGATCCTCGCCGATGCGCCGGACTTCGTGCCGGGCCGCAGCACGCCGGACGCCCAGGCGAAGCAGTTCGGCTACAACAACGACTACCTGGACTTCTTCCCCCTGCCGCAGGGAAACAGCGGCTCCGACCACGGCCTGCTGGCGGTGAACCACGAATACACCAACACCGCGCTGATGTGGCCGGGCCTGCCCTCGGGCCGCACCGGCTCGGTGCGCGCGAGTGCCGAACAGGCGAAGACCGAGCTGCTTGCCCATGGCATGTCCATCGTCGAGATCCGCAAGCAGAACGGCCGCTGGTCCTACGTGAAGGAGAGCCGCTTCAACCGCCGCATCACCGGCGAGACGCCGATCCGCGTCTCCGGCCCCGCGGCGGGGCATGAGAAGCTGAAGACCAACGCCGACCCGACCGGGCTGCGCGTGCTCGGCACGCTCAACAACTGCGCCGGCGGCAATACGCCCTGGGGCACGGTGCTGACCGCCGAGGAGAACTTCAACGGCTATTTCGGCGGCGCCGAGGCGGCCAACCAGCAGAACCCGCAGCATGCCGCCTGGCGCCGCTACGGCATCACGCAGAATGCCTGGTATTCCTGGCCGCAGCACATGGAACGCTTCGACCTCGGCAAGGAGCCGAACGAGCCGAACCGTTTCGGCTGGGTCGTTGAGTTCGACCCCTATGACCCGACCAGCGAGCCGGTGAAGCGCACCGCCCTCGGTCGCTTCAAGCATGAGGGCTGCCACCACGCCGTCAGCAAGGATGGCCGCGTGGTGATCTACATGGGCGACGACGAGCGCTTCGAGTTCGTCTACCGCTTCGTCACCGCCCGGCCCTTCGACCGGCAGAACCGCGCCGCCAACCGCGACCTGCTGGACGAAGGCACGCTGTCTGTCGCGAAGCTGTCGGATGACGGCAAGGTCGAGTGGCTGGATCTGGTGCATGGCCAGGGGCCGCTCACCGAAGCCAACGGCTTCCGCAACCAGGGCGACGTCGTGATCAATGCCCGTCAGGCGGCGAGCCTGCTCGGCGCGACGCCGATGGACCGGCCGGAGGATGTCGAGCCGAACAAGACGACGGGCCGCGTCTATGTCATCCTGACCAACAACGACCGCCGCACGGCGCAGCAGGTCAATGCCGCGAATCCCCGCGCGCGCAACACCCAGGGCCATGTGGTGGAGATCATCCCGCCGGGTGCCGGCACGGCGGAGGTGGACCACGCCGCGAAGGAGATGCGCTGGGGCCTTTTCCTCGTCGCCGGTGCACCGGGCATCGACGCCGGCGCGCAGTATCACCGCGCCACCAGCCCGAACGGCTGGCTGTCCTGCCCCGACAACTGCGCCTTCGACAGCAAGGGCCGGATCTGGATCGCCACCGACGGCGCGCCGTCGGCGGCGGGGGTAGCGGATGGCCTCTACGCAGCCGACACCACGGGCCGCGGCCGTGCCCTGACGCGGCTGTTCTATCAGGCCCCGACCGGTGCGGAGGTCTGCGGGCCGCTCTTCACGCCGGATGACCGCACGATCTTCCTCGCCATCCAGCACCCGGGCGAGGACAGCGGTTCCACCTTCGAGCGCCCGTCCACACGCTGGCCGGACTTCGCCGAGGGCGTGCCGCCGCGACCGTCGGTGATCGCCATCGTGAAGAAGGACGGCGGTCCGATCGGCGATTGATACCGGCCAGCCTATCGGCTGGCTCGCTATCAGAGTCTTGGTCTGGCGCGCGGCCGCCCCACCAGCCCCGCGCGCCAGACCGCTCGAAGCCCTTGCTGGTTCGGACGGCTGCAGCCGATCGGGCGATCCCACCCGATCGAGGTCTGCAGGAGGGCCGCAGCCGAAGGGGGCGTTCGCGCCCCCGCTCGACGTTGCCGATCGGCCCTTCCCGACGTCACGGCTTCTTCACCGATCCGTCATCGGGAGGTCCCGGGCCGCGTGGCACCCGGCGCCGTCCCGACCAAGGAGCCGCCCATGATCACCCGCCGCACCGCACTCGCCCTGCCGACCCTTGCCCTGCTGCCGCCCGCCGCCGCCGCGCAGTCGGACTGGCGCGCGCAGGTGCCGGAACTGCGCTTCGGCATGATCTCGGTGGAGAACGAGCGCGATGCCGTCGCCCGCCTCCAGGGATTCCAGGCCTACATGCAGCGCAGTCTCGGCGTGCCCTGCCGCGTCTTCCGCGGCACCGACTATGCGGCGGTGGTGGAGGCACTGCGCTCCGGCCATGCCGAGCTCGCCTATCTCGGCCCGGCCTCCTACGGCCTCGCCCGCCGCATCATGGGCGAGCGCGTCGCCCCGGTCTTCCGCTACCTCGATAACGCGGGAATGGAAGGCTACCACAGCGTCATGATCGTACGCACGGACAGCCCCTTCCAGCGCGTCGAGGACATGCGCGGCCGCTCGCTCGGCTTCAGCGATCCGAACAGCACCTCGGGGTTCCAGGTGCCGGGCTGGTTCCTCCGCCGGCAGGGCATGGACCCCGCCACCTTCTTCTCCCGCACCGGCTTCACGGGCAGCCACGAGCAGGGCGTGATGGCGGTGATCAACGGCACCTACGACGCGGCCGTCGTCGCCTATTCAAACGAGAACCGGAACACCTTCCAGCGCATGGTGGAGAAGGGGATGATCCAGGATGGCCAGGTCCGCGTGATCTGGCGTTCGCCGCTCATTCCCAACAGCCCGATCGTGCTGCGGATGGACCTGCCCGAGAGCTTTCGCACCGAGTTGACGGCTGCACTGGCAGCGATGCCCCAAGGCGATGCCCAGGCGTTCCGCGAGATGTCCTCCGGCGCGCGCGGCCTTGTGCCCGCCCGGCACGAGGACTACGCGGACATCATGGCGATCCTCGAGGAGAACGCCGCGCGCCGGCGCGAGCGGCGGTCCTGAATGGCCAGCGCCGCCGTCCTTGCCGCGGAAGACCATTGGCGTGCGGCACGCGCGCGGCGGCGTCGCGGTCTCCTGCTCGGCGGCCTCACCTTCCTCGCCGCGGTGCTCGCCGCCGGCTGGGTGGGTGAGGTCAGCCTCACGCGGCTGGGCCGCGGCCTGCCGCTCGCCTGGGACTATGTCAGCCGCACCCTGCCGCCGCTGCACGCGCAAACACTGGGCGCCGATCTCGCCGACTGGATGTGGGGCTTCCCGGACTGGCTGGCGCTACTCGGCGACACGCTGCTGATCGCCTATGCCGGCACCGTGCTGGGAGCGGCGGCGGGGCTGCTGCTGTCCTTCCCGGCGGCGGCGACGCTGGCGCCGCCCTGGGCGGTGGCAGCCGCGCGGCGGTTCCTGGAGTTCGCGCGCACCGTGCCGACGCTCGTCCTCGCGCTCGTCTTCGTCTACGCCTTCGGCCTCGGCGCCTTCGCCGGCATGCTGGCGATCGCGCTCCACACCGCCGGCGCCCTCGGCAAGCTGTTCGCCGAGGAACACGAGAACGCCGCCCTCGGCCCGGTGGAGGCGGTGCGCGCCACCGGCGGCGCCTGGGCGGCGCAGATGCGCTTCGGCGTGTTGCCGCAATCCCTGCCCGGCATGCTCTCTCTCGGCCTGCTGCGCTTCGAGATCAACGTGCGGGAAGCGAGCGTGCTCGGCATCGTCGGCGCCGGCGGCATCGGGGAGGAGCTCTATCTCGCCGTGCGCCAGTTCGAATACCAGGACATCTCCGCCATCCTGGTGCTGATCCTGGCGACTGTCTCGGCGATCGATCTGCTGTGCGGCGCGCTGCGCCGGCGCGCGCTCGGGGCGCGCACGGCATGAACCGCCTTTCCGCCACGCCGCTGATCTTCGGTGCGGGCTTCCTGATGCTGCTGGTCGGGCTGTGGCGCATCGATGCCTCGCCGGAGCGCATCTGGACCGGGCTGGGCCGGCTCGGCTGGCTGGTCGCGCTGATGTGGCCGCCTTCCCCCGGCGGGGCCTTCGCGGACCTGCTGAAGGGGCTCGCCGAGAGCCTGGCGATGGCGTTCCTCGGTTCGCTGCTCGCGGCGGTGGCGGCGCTGCCGCTGGCGCTGCTCGGCGCGGGGAACGTGGTGGGCTCGGCGCTGCTGCGCTTCTCGGCCAGGCGCATCTTCGACGGGCTGCGCGGCATCGATGCGCTGATCTGGGCACTGATCTTCGTCTCCGCCGTCGGCATGGGGCCCTTCGCCGGCATCCTGGCGCTGGCCGTCTCGGACACCGGCACGCTGGCGAAGTTGTTCTCCGAGGCACTGGAAGGGGCCGACCGCCGCCAGGTCGAGGCGGTCCGCGCCGCCGGGGCGGGGCGTGGACTCGCCATCCGGCTCGGGCTGCTGCCGCAGGTGGCGCCGGTGATGCTCTCCCAGGTGCTCTACACGCTGGAATCGAATACGCGCTCTGCCACCATCCTCGGCGTGGTGGGCGCCGGGGGCATCGGCCTCGCGCTGTCCGACCGCATCCGCATCAACAACTGGGACGAGGCCGCCTTTATCATGCTGATGATCCTTGCCATGGTCGCGGCGATCGACCTGGCAAGCCGGATGATCCGCCTGCGCCTCATCCGCCCCTAGAGCAGATCCCGATCAGGTGGAATCACCTGATCGGGTAAAGATGCTCGCGAAATCAATGGCTGGAGCGGTTGCCGTGAGCCAAGGCGAACGGGAACCGCTCCAGCATCCGTTCGACAACCGCAAGGCGACCATGGTCCACGATCCTGCCTTCACCAGCCCCGGCCGCTTCTGGAAGGGCAACATCCACACGCATTCCACCCTGTCCGACGGCATGCTGGCGCCGGAGGCGGTCTGCGCGACCTATCGGGACGCCGGTTACGACTTCCTGGCCCTGACCGACCACTTCCTGCCGAAATACGGCTTCCCGATCGTGGACACGCGCCCCTACCGCACCAGCCGCTTCACCACGATCCTGGGCGCCGAACTGCATGCCCCGGCGACGGCGCTCGGGGAACAGTGGCACATCCTCGCCGTCGGCCTGCCTGCCGATTTCGCGCCGACCGCCGCGGAGGAGAGCGGACCGGCCCTTGCCGCGCGCGCGCTGGCCGCCGGCGCCTTCGTCGCCATCCCGCATCCCGCCTGGTACGCGCTGACGATCGAGGATGCGCGCAGCATCCCGGGCGCCCATGCCGTCGAGGTCTACAATCACACCTCCCAGCTCCGCACCGAGCGCGGCGACGGCGTCTACATGGCCGACCTGCTCCTGGCGGAGGGACGCCACATCAACCTGATCGCCGTGGACGACGCCCATTTCGCCTGCCCCGACGCCTTCGGCGGCTGGCTCATGGTGAAGGCCGAGGCGAATGAGCCGGAGCCCCTGCTGGAAGCGATCAAGTCCGGCCGCTTCTACTCGACCCAGGGGCCGCTGATCCACGACATCGCCTGGGGCACGGATGAGGTGGAGGTCACCTGCTCCCCGGCGGCGAGCGTGATGGCGCTGGGCCGCGGCTCGCTCGCCGTGCAGTCGGTGCAGGCGAACCAGACGCGCGTGCGGCTTCCGATCGGAAAGCTGCTGCCTGGCGGCTTCGCGCGCATCGTCGTCGCGGATGCGCAGGGGCGGCGCGCCTGGGCCAATCCCGTGCTCATCGCACGCTGAGGGAGAAAGCAATGACCCGCGTCATCATGGTGGCCCTCGACGGCCTGCGTCCGGACATGGTGGACGCCACCGCGACGCCGAACCTCTTCGCGCTCGCCGCTGCGGGCACGCGCTTCGCCAATGCGCGCAGCGTCTTCCCCTCCGAGACGCGGGTGGCGACGCCCTCGCTGATCACCGGCTGCCGTCCGGGCGGCCACGGCATGGTGGCGAACACGCTGTTCGACGCCACCGTCGCGCCGGACCGCCTGTTGCGCACCAAACTGGTGGAGGACGTTCTCGCCATGGCGGCGGGCGCGGAATCGCCCTTGCAGCGGCCGAGCCTGGCCGAGCGCCTGGCCCCTGCCGGCCGGCGCTTCGCGCTGGTCAGCGCCGGGACCGCGGGCGCGGCACGGCTGCTGCACCCGGCGGCGGAGCGCCTCGGCAGCTTCCGCTGGAACGTCGAGGACAGCGCCGGCATGGCGGCAGAGGAGGTGCGCGCCGCGCTCGGCGCCACGCCCGCCCATGGCATGCCGAATACGCCGCGCGTCGAATTCGCCGGACGCGTGCTGCTCGAGCACGTGCTGCCTCGGCATCGCCCGGACGTGGCGTTGCTCTGGCTGTCGGAGCCCGACATCTCCTTCCATTGGGGTGGGCTCGGCGCGGCGGCGACGCGCGACGCGCTGGCCGCGGCGGATGCCGTGCTCGGCCGCATCCGCGCCTGGCGCGAAGCACAGCCCGATGCGGCGGAGATCGCCATCATCGTGCTGTCCGACCACGGCCACGTCACCGGCCGCGGCAAGCGCTGCCTGCGCACCGAACTGCAACGCGCAGGCTTCCGCGCCGGCACCGGCATGGCGCCGGAGGTCGATGTGGTGGTGGCCCCGGCGGCCGCTCCCGGGATCTGGCTGCGCGATGCCGCGCTGGCGCCGCTGATCGCCGATTTCCTCGCAGCGCAGGATTGGGCGGGGCCGCTGCTGGCACGCGACCCGTCCATCCTGCCGGAGGGGCGCACCGTTCCGCTCGCCCTGCTCGGCAGCGCCCATGCACGCAGCGCCGACCTGGTCGCGACCTTCGCGGGCGAGGAAGCGCCGGACGAATGGGGCCTGCCCGGCTTCGCGCCCTTCGACGCGCCGGACGTGCCGGAGGGCGGCGGCATGCATGGCGGCTTGCACCGCGCCGAACTCGCCACCGTGCTCGTGATGGAGGGCGGTCCGTTCCGCCGCGGTGCGGTGGCCGAGGAACCGGCGGACCTGACCGACATCGTGCCGACCGTGCTGCATGCGCTCGGGCTGCCGGTCGAAGGGATGGAGGGCCGCCCGCTGCGCGCCGCGCTCGATGCTGCGGCGGACGCGCCGCCGAACCGCGAGGTGCTCGACCTGCCGGGCGGTTTCGTGCTGGAAGCGATGCGCGCGCCCTCGGGCCGCTTCTACCCGACGGCGCTGCGTCGGTCCTGACTCAGCGGCGCCAGGCCTGGGTGAGGCGCCCAAGCGCCGCGCCCAGCCCAAGCTGCCCAAGCTTCGCCGCGGTGGTGACGCCAAGGATCACCACCGCCATCGCGGCGGCCGCGCTGGCCTGCCCGGCCTCATCCATGTGGACGACGGCGACGGAGGCGGGCTTGGTGTCCGGGCCGTAGAGGAAGATCACCGCGCTGACCGTCGTCATGGCGTTGACGAAGAGGTAGACGGCAATCTCCAGGATCGCGGGCAGGCAGATCGGCACCGTGACGCGGGCGAAGGTGACCCAGACCGGCACGCGCAGCGACGCGCCGACCGCCTCGAATTCCGGATCGAGCTGGCGGATCGCGGTGACCGCCGTCAGATGGCCGACCGTGTAGAAGTGCACGATCGAGTTCAGCACCAGGATCGCCATCGTGCCGTAAAGCAGACCGAGCGGATTGGCCGGGTGGTTGAAGAACAGGATGTAGGCGAGGCCAAGCACCAGTCCCGGCACCGCCAGCGGCGTCGTCGCCGCGAAGCGCGTCAGCGCCGGCACGCTGCCGCCGGCTGGTCCGCGTTCCAGGACGTAGGCGACGACGAAGACGATCACCGTGCCAAGCACGGCGACCAGCGCGGCCATGCGGACCGAGAACCACACGGCACCCCAGCCCGCGGTGTCGAAGCGCGAGAAGTCGTAGTTGTCGAGCGTCAGCGACAGGTCATAGGGCCAGAAGCGGATCAGCGAACCCCACGCCGCGACGCCGACGATCCCGAACAGTATGGCTGCCACCAGCATGCAGAAGGCGAACAGCGGCACGTCGCGGCGGCGACGCGGCCTGGGCCGCAGCGGCACGGCGCGCCCGCTCAGCGTCCCGGCGCGCTGCCGCGTCGCCCAGCGGTCGAGCACGAAGGCGATCACCGCCGGCACCAGCAGCACCAGGCCGACGACCGCGCCCATGTTGAAGTCCTGCAGCCCGACCACCTGCTTGTAGACATCGGTGGCGAGCACCGGGAACTGCCCGCCGATCACCTTCGGGATGCCGAAATCCGTCACCACCAGGGTGAAGACGACCACCCCGGCGGAGACCAGCCCGTAGCGCGCGCCGGGCAGCGTGACCGTGAGGAAGATGCGCAGCCGCGTCGCCTTGAGCGCCTCAGCGGCTTCATAGAGACGGGCATCCGCCGTCGAGAGCGCGACGCAGAGGATCAGCGCCGCCGCCGGGAAGCAGTAGAAGACCTGCGCCGCCACGATGCCGGCCGGGCCGTAGATGCTGCCGCCGGCCAGCGCCCATTTCAGCATGCCCTGGTTGCCGAACAGGGTGATCAGCGCCAGCGCCGGCAGCAGCGAAGGGGCCAGCAGCGGCAGCATCATCACCGCGCGGAACAAGGGCTTGAAGGGCACGCAGGCGCGCGTCAGGGCATAGGCATAGGCGAAGGCGATCGGCACCACCAGCACCGCGGTGAGCGCCGCCGTCCAGATGCTGTTCCACGCTGCGCGAAGCAGTGCAGGCGTCGCCGCATAGGTGACGAAGTTCGTGAGGCCGGCAAACTCGCCCTCCCGCGTCTCGAAGGCACGGACCAGCAGCGTGCCGAGCGGCAGCGCGAGGAAGAGGCCCAGGAAGACCAGCGCCAGGACCAGGCCCGCGCGCATCAGGCGCTGATCCGCCGAGAGCACGGGGCGCGAGACGGCGACGCCGCGCAGCGCCTCAGACATCCTCGGGGAACACCATCAGCCGCTCCGGCGGCAGCGTGACGGCGATCTGCGCGCTGGGCTCGGCCGCGAGGTCCATCAGCTCGGCGGGCGCCGCGGATGCCATCAGCGCGAGGGGTCCGGCCTGCAGCGAGACACGGCATACCGGGCCAAGGAATTCGAGGCCCGTGACCTGGGCCGGCAGCGCCCCCGGCGGCGCAGCGGAAGCAGGGTGCAGCGCGACATGCTCGGGCCGCACGAAGACGAGGACGCGGCTGCCGTAGAGCAGATGGCGCGCCGCCTCCGCCTGCAGCCGGATACCCTGGGCGAGGATGCTGCCGGCGGGGCTGTCCACCATCGCCTCGAAGCGGCTCGAATGGCCGATGAAGCCCGCGACGAAGGGACTCGCCGGGCGATCGTAGACTTCGGCCGGCGTGCCGATCTGCTCGATGCGGCCGCGGCTCATGACCACGATGCGGTCGGAGACGCCGAGCGCCTCCTCCTGGTCGTGGGTGACCATGATGGTGGTCACGCCGAGGCGCTGCTGGAGCGACCGGATCTCCTGCCGCAGGTGCTGCCGCACGATGGCATCGAGCGCCGAGAGCGGCTCGTCGAGCAGCAGCAGCCCCGGCTCGTTCGCCAGCGCGCGTGCCAGCGCCACGCGCTGCTGCTGGCCGCCCGAGAGCTGCGCCGGGTACTTCGGCGCCTGGTCCGCCAGGCCGACCAGGCCGAGCAGTTCCGCCACGCGTTCCTGCACCCGCCGGCGCGGCCATGCCGGTCCGCGCAGACCGTAGGCGACATTCTCCGTCACCGTCAGGTTCGGGAACAGCGCATAGGACTGGAAGACGATGCCGAAATCGCGCGCGGCGGGCGGCAGGAAGGTGATGTCCCGCCCGGCCTGCAGGATGCGGCCCGTGCTGGGCGGATCGAGCCCGGCGATGCCGCGCAGCAGCGTCGTCTTGCCGCAGCCCGAAGGGCCGAGGAAGGTCACGAACTCGCCGCTGCGCACCGCGAGGTTGACGCGGCGCAGCGCGACGAAGGTGCCGAACTGCTTGCCGACGTCATGGACTTCCAGATACGGCACGGCCTGCTCGCCGCCGGGCGTGTCGCCCGGCGCCAGCCGCCCGTCGGAGGCGTCCAGATCCTGCCGATGGGCGGTCATTGCAGCACTCCGGCCGTGATGTTCAGTTCCGCGGCGCCGACTTGCCGTCGAAGCGGCGCGCCCATTCGCGCAGCAGCTCATCGCGCCGTGCGGCGACGGCGCGGAAATCGGCGTTCACCAGGCGCTCGCCGAAATCCGCGGGGTAGTTGCGCACGGAGGGCTCCACGCCCGGCAGGGCGAGCAGCGCGTAGTAGCGGCCATAGAGCTCCATCGCCGGCCGCGACACCGCGAAGTCCGCGAGGCGCCGCGCCGCCGCCTGGTTGCGCGTGCCGCGCAGGATCGCCGTCGCCTCGAGGTCGAAGCCCACGCCGTCGGTCGGCACGATGATCTCGATCGGCGCGCCCTGATTGCGCAGCGTCACCGAGCGCATGTCGAAGGAGATGCCGACGCCGTATTCGCCGCGCGCCGCGTTGTTGCAGGGCGCCGAGCCGGAGTGGGTGTAGACCTGGATGTTGTCGTGCAGGCGGGTCATGTAGTCCCAGGCACCCTGTTCGCCGCGCGCACCGATCCAGCCCGCCATGGTCAGGAAGCCGGTGCCGGAGGAATTCGGGTTGGGCATCACCACCTGGCCGCGGAAGGCCGGCGCGAGCAGGTCGTTCCATGTCGTCGGGCGCGGCAGGTTGCGCTGCTGCGCCACCACCGTGTTGAAGCAGATCGCCGAGACGAAGGCATCCATGCCCGTCCAGGTCATCGGGCTGCGGTCGCTGCGCATGTTCGCGCGCAGCGCCTCCGCCCCCTGCGGCGTGTAGGGTTCGAGCATGTCCATCCCCTCCATCTGCAGCAGGGAGAAGACCGACAGGCCCCACACCATGTCGGCGCGCGGGTTGGCGCGCTCGGCGATCAGGCGGGCGGTGATGACGCCGGTGGAATCGCGCACCCAGGCGATCTCGACATCGCGCAGCGCCGCCTCGGCCGCCTGCTTGAAGGGGGCGAGCTGCTCGTTCTCGAGCGCGGTGTAGACCGTCAGGCGCGTGCGCTGCTGGGCCTCCGCGGCCGGCGCCAGGCCGGCGAGAGCAAGGGCGAGGAGAATGACGCGGCGCATGTTCGGAACTCCCGATCCGTAGGTGCGGCGGCTGCGTAGCCCACAGCCGAAGTCATGCGCGTGACGTAAATGTTTCCATTCCGCGTCAGCATGTCTCCCACCCCCCCGGGCGTTCGCCGCCGCCGAGCCGCGCCTCGATATGCCCGACCGCGGCGGGCAGGTCGGCGATGGAATCCACCACCAGATGCGCGCCGGCCCGCATGAGCAGCTCGGCTGCCTCCCGCCGCAGCGCGTCGCGTTCCGCCGGCGCCAGGGCGGCCAGCTCCTCTGTCGAGAGTCCGGCGACGTTGCCGGACAGCGCGACCCCCACGGCCCAGCAGCCGGCCGCCCGCGCCTCGCCGATGCCGGGCGGCGTGTCGTCCAGCTTCACCACGCTGCTCGCCGGCCAGATGCCCATCCGCGCAAGGGCGAGCCACATCTGCAGCGGGGCGGGGCGGCCTGCCGCGAGATCCCCGGCGCAGACCGTCACCTCCGGCACGAAGCCCTGGGAGGCGGCGAGCGGCGCCAGCCGATCCATGATGGGGCGTGTGTAGCCGGTGGTGGACCCGATGCGGATGCCGCGCGCGGCGCACCAGGCGAGGGCCTCGGCGGCACCGGGGATCAGCGCGCTGTGAGCCTCCACCGCGGCGACGTTCAAGGGCTCGAACACCTCGAAGATGGCGTCGATGTCGGCCTCTCCGAAGTCCCGCCCGTGCCGCGCCCGCCAGGCCGCGAGGACGGCAGGCGACGTGCCGACCATGCGGATGTGGTCGCGCTTGGCCATGCCCATCGGTCCTCGCGCATCGGCGATGGAGATGGTCACGCCGAAGCGCGCGAAGGCCTCGACGAAGGCGCCCATGGGCGCGCGGCTGCCGTGGTCCAGCACGGTGCCGGCCCAATCGAGGATGACGGCCTTGATGCTGGTCATGGGTTTGCCTCGAGATCGGCCAGCACTTCCTCGGCGAGCCCGAAGGCGGTGCTGGCGCCGGTGCCGGAGGTGACGGAGACGAGGCGCACGCCGCGCGCCGGCGCCTCGAAGAAGGCATCCTCGGACGCCGAGGGATAGAGTCCCGTCCAGCGCTCGACGACGCGCGGCGCCGGCAGGTCGAGCACCGCCCGCGCTTCGTTCAGGATCAGCGCATCCACCTCCTCCGGCTGGAAGGGGTCGGGCGTGTCGCCGTAGTGGTGGCTGTCCCCCACCACCAGCGAACCGTCGGCGGATTGCACGACGATGAGATGGACGCCGTGCGCCAGTTCCTCCGGCTGCTCGGTGGCGAGGCGCGCGCGCAGCGCCGGCAGAGATGGGCATTCCGCATAGCCGCGGTAGCGATGCAGGCCAAGGTCGCTCATCACCGCCGCAGGCAGGCGCCAGCCGGGATCGGCCAGGCGCAGCATGTGCAGCTTGCACAGCGTCACGCCTCTCCGCGCAAAGGCATCCGGGAACAGCGTCGCGATGTCGGGGCCGGGACAGACCACGATGCGCGAGGCGCGGAAGGTGCCGGCGGCGGTTTCGACGCGGCCGGCCTCCACCGCGTGGACCGCGACGCGTCGGTGGAAGCGCACGCCCAGTGCAGCCTCCATCCAGCCGGCGAGGCGCGGGATGGCGTCGCGGCTCTCGACGCGCAGTTCGTGCGGGCTGTGCAGCGCGGCAAGCAGATGGTCCGCCCGCAGCGGCGGCGCATGGGCCGCGAGTTCCGTCCCGTGCAGGACGCGGCATCCCTCGCCCATCGGGCCGGCTGCGAATTCCTCGATGACCGCGGCCGCCTCCGGCCGGCGCACGGTCATCAACAGGCCGCGGTGATGAACCGCGATGCCGGCGAGCGCGGCAACTTCCGCCCAGATGTCGCGGCTGCGGCGGGCGCGGCGCCAGGTGTCGCGCGCCCCCTGGCCGGTGACGGTGACGAAGCCGAAATTGCGGATGCTCGCGCCATTGGCCTGCGCATCACGGTCCAGCACCGCGACCTTCAGGCCGCGCCGCGCGGCGTGCAGCGCGTGCGCCAGTCCGAGGATGCCGGCGCCGACGACGACCAGATCGTATTCCCTATCCATCACAGCCTTTCGAAGCTCCATGACCGCGCGCCGGTCGTGCTCGCGGACAGCAGCAGCCGCCTATCGCAGGGTAGGGTCGAGCCGGTCCCGGAGCCAATCGCCGACGATGGAGATGGCCAGCGTCGTCAGGATGATGGTGAAGGCCGGCGCCAGCAGGATCCAGGGGGCGCGCGTCAGGTATTCCCGCCCATAGCCCACCATGTTGCCGAGAGAGGTCGCCGGCGGCTGCACACCGAGGCCGAGGAAGGACAGGCCGCTCTCCAGAAGGATGATCTCCGGGAAGGCGAGAGTCATCGAGATGATCAGCGTCGAGGCGATGTTCGGCAGGATATGCCGCCAATAGACCCGCAGCGGCCGCGCGCCGAGCTGGCGGACCGCCGCCGCATAGCCCTGCGCCCCGGCGCTGATCGCCAGCCCCCGCGCGATGCGCGCATAGCGTTCCCAGGCATGGAATCCGAGCAGCACGACGAACAGCGTCAGCGAATTGCCGAAGAAGGCGAGCACCGCGAGAGCAAGGATGAGGAAGGGCAGGCTGGCGGAGAAATCCACCAGCGCCAGCACGGCCTGTTCGACCCAGCCGCGGAAATGCGCCGCGAGGAAGCCCATGCCGGTGCCGAAGGCCGCGCCTATGATGGTGGCGCCGAAGGCGATCAGCAGGCTCATGCGGATCGAGTGGAACAGGCGCGAGAGCACGTCGCGGCCAAGTTCGTCGGTGCCCAGCCCATGGGCCCAGCTTCCGCCGATGCCGACCGGCGCCGAGAGGCGGTTGCGCAGGTCGAGCGCGGTGTAGGCATAGGGGCTGATCACGTCGGCCAGCAGCGCGACGGCCAGCATGAGTGCGATCCACCCGAGGCCGATCGCGACGGCGACCGGCACGCGCGTCCGCCGCCTCGGCGGCGCCGCGGTCACGGCAGGCAGCACGGCGTCCGACATCAGCCCGCCCCCCCCGCGCGCGCCTGGCGCAGCCGTGGATCGAGCGCGCCGTAGAGCAGGTCCACGATCAGGTTCGATGCCACCATCGTCGCCGCCACCAGAAGCAGGATGCATTGCACCACCGCGAGGTCGCGGTTCGACACCGCGACGACCAGCAGCCGTCCGACGCCCGGCCAGGAGAAGACGCTCTCCACGACCACCGCACCGGCGATCAGGCTGCCGACCATGAAGCCGATGATGGTCACGGTCGGGATGGCCGCGTTGGGCAGCGCATGGCCCCGCACCACGGCGCGCCAGGGCACGCCCTTGGCGCTCGCGGTCCGGATGTACGGCTGGCCGAGCACCTCCAGCATCGCGCTGCGGGTGAAGCGCGCCAGCACGGCCGCGCCGCCGATGCCGAGCGTGACGACCGGCAGGATGGCGTGCCGCCAGGTCCCGTCGCCGCCCGAAGGCAGCCAGCCGAGTTGCACAGCAAACACCAGCACCAGCAGCAGGCCGAGCACGAAGGACGGCACGGTGAATCCCATCACCGCCAGCGTCATCACCAGCCGGTCGGTCAGGGAGTTCCGGTGCAGCGCGGCGTAGATGCCGGCCGGGATGCCGATGCCGATCTTGATCGCGAGTGCCGGCAGCGTCAGCGCGAGCGTCGCCGGGATGCGTTCGGTGACCAGCACGATGGCGTCGCGGCCATCGCGCATGGAGCGCCCCAGATCGCCCTGCACGATGGCGCCGAAGTACTTCACGTACTGCATCCAGAGCGGCTCATCGAGCCCCCAGGCGGCGCGGAAGGCGGCGATGGCTTCCGGCGGCGCATCGACGCTCATGATCAGCAGTGCCGGGTCGCCGGACAGGCGCAGCACGACGAAGGCGAAGGTCACGACCATCGCGATCGTCAGCAACGCGCGGGCGAGGCGCGAGGCGAGAAAGCGCAGCATCACGCGGCCTCCGCGAAGGCGGCCGGATCGGCCAGGTGGCAGGCGACGCGCCGCCCGCCGGGATGGTCGCGCAGCACGGGCGCCTCCTGCGCGCAACGCGCCACCGCGACCGGGCAACGCGGATGGAACGGGCAGCCCGAGGGGCGCGCCGCGGGATTCGGCGGATCGCCCTGCAGGACGATGCGGCCATCGCTGCGCCCCGGATGCGGAATCGCCGAAACCAATGCCTGCGTGTAGGGATGGCGGGCGTCGCGCAGCAGCGCGTCGGGCTCGCCTTCCTCGACGATGGTGCCGAGATACATGACCGCGACCCGCTCGCTCACCTGGCGCACCGCGCGCAGGTCGTGGCTGATGAAGAGCAGCGCCATGCCGTGCTCAGCCTGCAGTTCCACCAGCAGATTCATCACCTGCGCCTGGATGGAGACGTCGAGCGCGCTGATCGGCTCGTCGCAGACCAGCATGGCCGGCGAAGTGGCGAGCGCCCGCGCCAGCACCACGCGCTGGCGCTGGCCGCCCGAAAGCTCATGCGGGTAGCGCGCCCCCTGGTCGGGCCGCAGGCCAACGTTGCGGAGCAGTGCTTCGACCCGGTCCGCACGCTCCGCGGCGCCGCCGACACCGTGGATGTCGAGCGGCTCGGCGACCTGCGCCGCCACCGTCATGCGCCGGTCGAGCGCCCCGAGCGGATCCTGGAACACCATCTGCATCCGCGCGCGCAGCGCCCGCCAGGCGGCCGTGCCGGGCGGCGGCATCGGCCGGCCTTCGAAGGCGACGCTGCCGGCATCCGGCATTTCGAGGCCCAGAACCATGCGGCCGGTGGTCGACTTGCCGCAGCCGGATTCGCCGACCAGGCCGAGCGTCCGCCCACGATGCAGCGTCAGTGACAATCCGGCCACCGCGGTGACCGGCACGCTGCGGCCGAGCAGGCCGCGTCGCATGACGTAGCGCCGCACGAGATCGCGCGCTTCAAGAAGTGTGGCCGCCCTCATGCCGCGACGAGCTCCCGCGCCTCGGCCAGCACGCAGGCGACGCTGTGGCGTTCGGCGATGCGGGCGTGGGAGGGGACCGCCACCTCGCAGGCCGGCGTGCGACGCGCGCAGCGCGGCGCGAAGGCGCAGCCGCGCGGCATGGCCCATGGTTCCGGCACGCCACCCGGAATGGCAGCGAGCTTCTGTCGCGGCCCGTCGAGCGGCGGCAGCGCCGCCAGCAGCCCGCGCGTGTAGGGATGCGACGGATTGGCGAAGAGCGCCTCCGCCGGCGCCTGTTCGACGATGCGGCCGGCATACATGACCGCGACCTCCTCGCAGGTCTCGGACACCACGCCGAGATCATGGGAGATCAGCACCAGGGCCATTCCCGTCTCCCGTCGCAGGCGATTCAGCAGGTCGAGGATCTGCGCCTGGATGGTGACGTCGAGCGCCGTCGTCGGCTCATCCGCCACCAGCAGTTCGGGCTGCCCGGCGAGCGCCATGGCAATCATGACGCGCTGGTTCTGGCCGCCGGACAGTTCATGCGGATAGGCGTCGAGCCGGCGCGCCGCGTCGGGGATGCCGACCTGGTCGAACAGGCGCTTCGCCTCCGCGCGCGCCGCCGTGCCGACCATGCCGCGATGCAGCCGCAGCGCCTCCGCCACCTGCGTGCCAAGGCGATGCACGGGGTTGAGGCTGCTCGCCGGATCCTGGAAGATCATGGCGACACGACCGCCGCGCACGCGGTCGAGCGTGGCTCCCTGCGCGCCCAGCAGTTCCTGCCCGTCCAGCGCCACGCTTCCGGTCACCGTGGCGCGCCCCGGCAGCAGCCCGAGCGCGGCGAGCCAGGTCACCGACTTGCCGCAGCCGGATTCCCCTACCATGCCGACGGCACCGCCTCGCGGCACGTCGAGGTCCACCTCGCGCAGTGCCGGAATGCCGTCGAAGGCGACCGAAAGGCCGCGGATGGCGACGAGGGTCATCCCGGGAAGCGCAGGTTGCGGGCGCGGAAGTCCATCGCCCAGGCCTTGGCCGCGCGCCATTCGATGTCCTTGCGCTTGGCCGTGAATGTCGCCGCCTGGTGGAGCAGCGTATAGGCGGGGTCCTCCCGCTCGGCGATCTCGAGCATGCGGCGGAAGGCGGCCCGGCGCGCGGCGCGGTCGGTCGAGGTCTCGACCACGGCGCTCAGGCGATTGAACTCCTCGTTCGTCCATTCCCCGTTGAGCTGCATCTCGCCGTTCGGACCGAAGCCGCGCAGGATGGCGGCCACCGGGTCACCGAACAGCGCGGTGTTCGACCAGTCGCGCACGCCGCGCTGGCCGTTGCGGTCGGTGATCTGCGTCCAGTTCTCCTTCATCTCGATCTGGACGTTGAGGCCGACCTGGCGCCACATCTCGACCAGCACCTGCGCGGTGGGCGTCTGGTTCGTGTAGTAGTTGTTGAGCAGCCGGTACGGGATCGGCTCGCCGCGGTAGCCCGCTTCCCGCAGCAGACGGCGCGCCTCGGCCGGATCATGCTTCGGCACCGACCAGTCGCCGATGAACATCTGCCCGAAGCTTTCGAGCTGCAGACCCTTGGGCACGACGGTCCGGCCAGCCCAGAGGCTGTCCACGATCGCCTGGCGATCGATCGCATGGGTGAAGGCACGGCGCACCCGCGGATCGCGCAGCTGCGGATGGCCGCGATCGAAGCAGATGATGCGGTGGTTGTTGATCGGGCTGCCCAGCACCTCGAAGCGGGCATTCCGCTCGATGCCGGCGATCTGATCCGGCGGGATGTCGCAGGCGAAGTCGCATTCGCCGGAGAGCAGCCCGTTGATCCGGGACGACACCTCCGGCACCTCGATCAGGCGGATGCGGCGGGCCGGTGGGCGGCCGCCCCAGTACTCGTCATGCGCCTCCAGCACGAGTTGCGCATCGGGCCGGAACTCCGCGATGCGGTAGGGTCCCGTACCGACCGGCGCGCGCGCCCAGGCGAGCCAGGACGCCGCCTCGCCGAAGCCGCGGCGGGAGAAGACGGCGCCGACATTCTGCGCGATCCGACCTTCCAGCGTGACATCGGGCACGCGATTGACGAAGCGCACCACGCCGGGGCGGACGACCTCGACACGCTCCAGGCCCGGGAAGCTGCGGCGGGCGACCGCGGTCACCTCGCGCGGCGGCTCCTTCGAGGCCGCGCCGGCGGTGATGCCGCCCGAGGCCGGGGCCGCCCCCGTGCCGAACAGGCGATCGGGACCGAAGCTGAAGGCGACGTCCTCGGCGGTCATGATGTCGCCGTTGTGGAAGCGCACGCCCTCGCGCAGGTCGAACTCGACCGTACGGTCGTCGATGCGCCGCCAGGCGGTGGCGAGACCCGGCACCTGGCCGAGATCGCCCAACCAGTCGGAATCGATCAGCGTCTCCGCATAGGAATAGGAGATTCGGAAGCCGACATTCGACTGCTCGCGGGGCGGTTCGAAGGTGTTCGAGTTGCTGATCTTCTGCACGGCGATGGTCAGCACCGGCCGCTGGTCGGCCTGGGCGATGGCGAAGCGCGGCAGCACGAGCGCGGCGCTGCCCGCGAGTGCTGCGCGGCGAGGAAGTGAGGTCACGGCTCAGGCCCCCCAGTTGCTGCTGCGGAAATCCATCAGGAAGGACTGTGCCGCGCGCCAGCGGATGTCCTTGCGCTTGGCGGTGAAGGTCGCCGTCTGGTGCAGGACCGTGTAGACGGGGTCCTCGCGCTCCGCGATCTCGAGCATCCGGCGGAACACCAGCCGCCGACGCGCGCGATCCGTGCCGGTTTCGAGCTCGACGGAGAGGCGGTTGAATTCCTCGTTGCGCCACTCGCCGACCTGCTGGTTCTGCCCCTCCGGCCCGAAGGCCGCGGTGAGCGAGGAGACCGGGTCATTGAACACCGCGCTGTTGGACCAGTCGCGCACGGCACGTGGCGCATTGCGATCGAAGATCTGCGCCCAGTTCTCCTTCATCTCGATCTGCACGTTCAGACCGACCTGGCGCCACATCTCGACCAGGATCTGCGCGGTCGCGACCTGGTTGGTGTAGTAGTTGTTGAGCAGGCGATAGGGGATCGGCTCGCCGCGGTAGCCGGCCTCGCGCAGAAGGCGGCGGGCCTCGGCCGGATCAAAGGCCGGCACGGCCCAGTCCGCCTGCAGCATCTCGCCATAGTAGTCCCACTGCAGGCCCTTCGGGATGCGCGTGCGGCCGGCCCACAGCGCATCGACGATCATCTGGCGGTCGATGGCGTGGGTGAAGGCACGACGCACGCGGGCATCGCGGAGCTGCGGATGGTTGCGGTCGAACACCGTCAGGCGATGGTTTGTGATGGTGCTGCCCACCACCTCGAAGCGCGGGTTCCGCTCGACATCCGCGATCTGATCGGGATTCACGTCGCAGGCGAAGTCGAACTCGCCGGAGAGCAGCCCGTTCACGCGTGACGCCGGCTCGGGCACCTCGACGAAGCGGATCCGGCGCACCGGCGGCCGGCCCCCCCAGTATTCGTCGAAGGCTTCCAGCATCAGGTCGCGATCGGGGCGGAACTCCGCGACGCGATACGGCCCCGTGCCCACCGGGCGGCGTGCCCAGGCGAGCCAGGATTCCGCCTCTGAGAAGCTGCGCTCCGACAGGATCAGGCCGACATTGCGCGCGATGCGGCCCTCCAGCGTGATGTCGGGCGTACGGTTGACGAAGCGGACCTTGTGCGGCCCGAGGATCTCGATGCGCTCGAACCCCGGATAGGTACGACGGGCGATAGCCGAGACCTCCGGCGGCGGTGCCTTGCCGGCGGCGCCGGCGGCACCGCCGGCGAAAAGCGCGCCGCCCGCCTGCCGCCCTCCCGCACCCCAGAGCCGGTCAGGCCCGAAGGAGAAGGCGACATCCTCCGCGGTCATGAGATCGCCGTTGTGGAAGCGCACGCCTTCACGCAGGTCGAGTTCCACCGTGCGATCGTCGATGCGTCGCCAGGCAGTGGCGAGGCCGGGCCGCAGCGAGAGATCGCCGATCCAGTCCGTGTCGATCAGCATCTCCGAGTAGGAATTGAAGACGCGCGTGCCGACGTTGGACTGCTCGCGCGCCATCTCCAGCGTATTGCTGTTGACGACCTTCTGGACCGCAATGGTGATGGAAGGCCGCTGATCTGCCTGAGCCATTCCCGGGCGCGGCAGGGTGACGGCAGCGGCACACAGCAGCGCCGCGCGGCGGCTCAGCGGCATCATGGCCTCAGGCGCCCCAGTTCTGCGCGCGGAAGTCCATGGCAAAGGCCGGCGCGGCCTTCCAGCGGATGTCCTTGCGCTTCGCGGTGAAGGTCGCGTTCTGGTGCAGCACCGTATAGGCGGGATCCTCGCGCTCCGCGATCACCAGCATGCGCTGAAAGGCGGCGCGGCGACGGGCGCGGTCGGTGCTGGTCTCGAGTTCGACCGAGAGGCGGTTGAACTCCTCGTTCGCGTATTCGCCGACCTGCTGCTGCTGGCCGTTCGGCCCGTGCTGGTTCACCAGCGAGGAGACCGGGTCGCTGAACAGGCCGGAGTTCGACCAGTCGCGCACGGCGCGGGTGGGCGAGCGTTCGAGGATCTGCGACCAGTTCTCCTTCATCTCGATCTGTACGTTCAGGCCGACCTGGCGCCACATCTCGACCAGGATCTGCGCGGTGCCGACCTGGTTGGTGTAGTAGTTGTTCAGCAGGCGGTAGGGGATCGGCTCCCCGCGGTAGTTGGCCTCGCGCAGCAGGCGGCGCGCTTCGGTCTGATCGTAGCGGGGCACCGACCAGTCGGCGATGAACATGTCGCCGTAGAAGGACCATTGCAGGCCCTTGGGGATCTCGGTGCGGCCTGCCCACAGGCTCTCCACGATCGCCTGCCGGTCGATCGCGTGCGTGAAGGCGCGGCGCACCAGCGGGTTGCGCAGCGAGGCATGGTTCTTGTCGAACACCGTGAGGCGGTGGTTCGGGATGGTGCCGCCCACCACCTCGAAGGCCGCGTTGCGCTCGATACCGGCGATCTGGTCGGGCGGGATGTCGCAGGCGAACTGGTATTCGCCGGACAGCAGGCCGTTCACGCGGGAGGAGACTTCAGGCACCTCGACGAAGCGGATCTGGCGGATCGGCGGGCGGCCGCCCCAGTATTCGTCGTGCGCGGCCAGCGTCAGCGAATGGTCGGGACGGAAATCGGCGACCTTGTACGGGCCGGTGGTGACGGGCCTGCGCGCCCATTCAAGCCAGGTCGCCGCCTCGGCGAAGGCACGACGGCTTCCGATCTCGCTGCCGATGCGCGCCAGGCGCCCTTCGAGGGTCACGTCCGGCGTGCGGTTGATCCAGCGCAGCGTGTGGCGATCGACGATCTCGATCTTCTCGAAGCCGGGGAAGGAGCGGTTGGCGACCGCCGGCACTTCCACCGGCAGTTGCTTGCCGCTGTTGGTCGGCATGGCTTCACCGACGCGGATGGTGCTGCCGCTGTTCGGGCCGGCGGGGCCGAACATGCGATCATTGCCGAAGGAGAAGGCGACGTCCTCGGCGGTCAGTTCATCGCCATTGTGGAACTTCACGCCCGGACGCAGCTTGAACTCTACGACGCTGTCGCTGATTCGGCGGTTCTCGACCGCAAGCACCGGGATGGTCTCCAGGCGGCTCGCATAGTCGCGGCCGAGCAGGCCTTCCCACATGGAGGTGAGGAAGACGCGCTCGCCGACATTGGACTGTTCACGCAGAGGCTCCAGCGTGTTGCTGTTGCTCACCTTCTGCACGGCAATCGTGATGGATGGGCGCTGGTCCGCCTGTGCGATGGCGATGCGAGGCATCGCGAGAAGGCCGGCGCCGCCGGCAAGCAGGGAACGACGATCGAGACGCATGGGTGTTCTCCTCCGTCCGTCAGGCGGTGGTGGTCGGAACGAGCCGGTTCTCCAGCCCGTGCGGGGTGGCGCGGAAATGCGTGAGCGTGCGCTCGGCATGCGTCATGCGGTGGGACAGCGCGAGTTGCGCGTAGTCGCGCAGCTCGACCGCATGGGCCGGATCCAGCGCCAGGTTGCGGAACTGGTGCGGGTCCTTCTCGAGATCGAAGAACAGCGGCGGCAGCGCGGCGAAGTGCACGTACTTCCGCCGCTCGTCCTGCACCACCATCAGCGACGCCTCCTCCATCCCGAGACCGAGGCGCCCTTCCGGCTGGTCATAGAAGACGTCGCGGAAATCGAACTCGTAGGAGAGGAAGCGCCGCCAGTCCGCCGGCCGGCTGCCGTGCAGCACGGGCAGGATTGAACGCCCGTCGCAGGCACGCGGGATGTCGCCGCCCAGCCAGTCGAGGATGGTCGGCATGACGTCGACGCTCTCGGTGAAGGCATTCTCGATGCGGCCGCCGACTTCCGGCGCGTCGGGATCCTTCACCACCAGCGGAACGCGGAAGCTCTCGTCGAAGTAGCCGATCTTGCCGAGCAGGTGATGGTCGCCGAGCTGCTCGCCATGGTCGCTGGTGAAGATCACCAGCGTGTCCTCCCATTGGCCGGTCTCGTCGAGATAGGCGAAGACGCGGCCGAGGCAGTCGTCGACCTCGCTGATCAGGCCCGCATAGGTGGCACGCATCTGTGCGATCTCGCGCCCGTCGAGCTCGGCGCCGCGCCCGTCCGCGCGCTCGAAGAAGGAGGCCTGGCGGATCGCTTCGAGATAGTGGCCGAGCAGCGGGTGCTGCGCCGCCTCCTCCTCCGCCGTCGCGGCGCGGATCGGCGCCGGCATGTCCTCCGGCCGGTACATGGCATGGTAAGGCGCCGAGGCAACGAAGGGCGGATGCGGCCGCCAGTAGCCGAGGTGGAGGAACCACGGCTTGCTGCCCTTGCCCTTCAGATAGGTCAGCGCACGCTCGGTGAAGTAGGCGCTGTCGGAGAGCTCCGACGGGATGCGGCAGGGCCGGTCGGTCGCACCGGGCGCGGCGTCCTCTCCCTCGGGCAGCCAGATGTCGGTGCGGCGCTCCGGCAGCCTGTAGCCCTTCTGGGCCAGCCAGCCGAAATAGCCGTCCATGGAGGGTTCGAAGGCGCCGACGCTGCGGAACCCGTCCATCAGGTCGCCCAGCGTGGTGAAGCGCGGGTCGCGCGGGCCGGTCGTGCGCGGGTCCGGGGTCGAAGTGGTGTAGCCGATGAGCGCCGGATCGTAGCCGATGAGCCGGAGCGCCTTGCCAAGATTCATGTGGCGCGCGTCGAGCGGCACCGTGTTCTGCACCGCGCGATGGTTCATCAGATAGAGGCCGGTCAGCAGCGACGCGCGCGCCGGCCCGCAGGGCACGGCGGTGGTGACATGGTTGCGGAAGGTCACACCCTCGCGGCAAAGTCGGTCGAGATTCGGCGTGTGCAGGAAGGACGCACCCAGGCAGGGCACGAAATCCGCGCGCCATTGGTCCACCACGATGAGAAGTACGTTCCGCCGTCCCGCCATGCCGCCCGATCTCCTGAAGCGGGGGGCGGGGTAGAGCATCAGCGCGACGCGCCGATGACGGACGTGTTTCGGTTGTGTGATGCGCGGCGTGCGGCGTGGTGTGGAAGGGCATGTCTCGGAGAGAGACGCGGTGCGTTACGCGCATGCTGCGACCGGCGAGGTCAGCCCAGTTCTCGCCGGCGCGAGCCGTGGGTGCGGCTTCCCATCGCTCCGGCCGTCACCTGGCGGGCATCTTCATGCATGCGGTTGATTCCGGCCGCGTGCAATCCGCTCTGCAGAAGGCCTCGTTGGTTGTTCCTAGGGGGGCGCCGCCCCTCTCGGGCTCTCCCCGCCAAAGGCCGAAAGGCCTTTGGAAACCGCTACCTTACGTCACCGCAGATCGAAGGGGCCGTGCCCCCCGACACGAGAGTTTGAGGGGGTGAGGCCCCTCAATCCGCGCGTCTCGCCAGCGTGCTAGTAGCGGTCCGGCCGGTACGGCTCGGGGCTGACGAAGGTCTCCCCGCCCGTCATCATCTCGGCGAGCAGGCGCCCGGTGGTCGGCCCTAGGGTGAGCCCCTGGTGCCCATGCCCGAAGGCGCACCAGGCGCCCTGATGGCCCGGCAGACGCCCGATGACCGGCAGCATGTCGGGCATGCAGGGGCGCACGCCCATCCACGGGGTGGCCTCCACCCGATCGGCCAGCGGCAGCAGGCGCCGCGCCACCGGCTCCGCCCTCTCCAGTTGGACCGGCGAAGGGGCGGCGTCGGGCCGCGCGAACTCGGCCCCCGTGGTCAGGCGGATTCCCGCCCGCATCGGGGCCAGCAGGAAGCCGCTATCGGTATCGAGCACGGGCCGGTTGAGCACCGCATTCCCCTGCAGGCGGTAATGCATGTGATAGCCGCGCTTGCCGAAGAGCGGCGGCGCATAGCCGAACCGCCGCGTCACCTCGGTGGCCGCCGCGCCGAGCGCGATCACCACCTCGGCCGCCTCGACCGGGCCGTCCTCGGCCTGCACGCGCCAACCCGCGGCAACGCGGCGCAGCGTGGCCGCGTCGCCCAGGACGAAGCGACCGCCTTCCGCCTCGAAGAACCGCGCATAGGCAAGCGTCAGCGCATGCGGGTCGCTGACCGAAAGCGGATCCGTCCAATGGATGGCGCCGGTGCGTTCCGCGAGCAGATGCGGTTCCGCCGCCGCCACGCCGGCCCGGTCGAGCGCGACGAAGTTGACCCCATATTCCTTGCGCGCCAGTTCCGCCTGGGCCAGCGCCGTCTCGAAGCGCTGCGGGTCGCCGAACAGGCGCATCCAGCCGATCGGCCGCAGCAGCGCCATCGCATCGGTGCCCCGCGCGATCGCTAGATGCTCGTCGAGGCAGGTTTCGATCAGGCGCGCATAGGCCTGCACGGTCTGCGCGTAGCGCGCCGGTTCCGAGTGCCACCAGTAGCGCAGCAGCGGCGAGGCAAGCCCCGGCAGCGCGAAGGGGTGGTAGTGGGCGTCGATCGACCCGTTGCGCGCGATGCGGAGCAGTTCGGAGACGTCGCGGGGAAACGGATGGGGGTGCACGGCCTCGCGCTGGATCAGGCCGCCATTGCCGAAGGAGGCCCCTTCGCCCGGCCCCTGCCGGTCCACCAGCACCACGTCGTAGCCGCGGCGGCGCAGATGCAGCGCCACCGAGACCCCCACCATGCCCGCGCCGAGCACGATCGCCGATTGCGGCATTCTCACATCACCCTTCGATCACGTCCGATTCGCGGCACGGCATACTCATGCCTGCCGCATCCGCCGCGCCAGTGCCTCGCCGATCATCACGCAGGTGAAGTGAAGATTGGCGCGGCAATCCGTCGGCATGATCGCGGCATCCGCCACCCGCAGGCCGGTGACGCCACGCACCCGCAGATCCGGGTCCACCACGCCACGGGGGTCCTCATGCGCCGTCATGCGGCAGGTCCCGGCGGCATGCTGGATGTCGCCCGCCTCGCGCAGCATCAGCGTGTCCAGCTCATCGTCCGGCAGAGCGGCCGCCTCGGCGATGGACATGTCCGCCTCGCAGAAGGTGACGCGCTCCGCGATGCCCGTGATCGGCGCAAGGGCGGCGAGGCGCGCGAGCCGCCGCACCCCGTCGCGCAGCCGCATGCGGTCGCTCGGGTCGGCCAGCATGTTCTCATCGACGATGGGCTGGGCATCCGCATCGGCCGAGACGAGCCGCACGCTGCCGCGCGAGAAGGCATCGTAGAGCGACAGGCCGACCGAACCCGTCGGCGCCGGCTCGCCATCGGCGGTCAGGCCGCGATGGTTGAAGGCGATCATGATCATGTCGCGCTCGCCGCCGCCGGCGAGGCCGCTGCTGTAGGTCACGCAGCAATTGGTGTGGCGGGCGTCGCGGCCGCGCGCCTGATGCTCCGGCTTCAGCGCCAGGGTGGCGCGCAGGATCGGGTGGTCCATCAGGTTCCGCCCGACCTCCGGCAGGTCGTGCAACACCGGAATGCCAAGGGTGGCGAGTTCCTCGGCGGGACCGATGCCGGAGCGCAGCAGGATGGTCGGGCTGTGGATGGCGCCGGCGCAGAGCACCACTTCCCGCGCCGCGATCTCTTCCCAGAGGCCGGCACCGAAGCGCACGCGCACCCCGCGCGCCTGCCGGCCGTCGAACAGGACGCGATCGACCAGCGCCTCACCGCGGATGGTCAGGTTGGGGCGACCGCGCGCCGGCTCCAGATAGCCGTCATTGGTGGTGATGCGCTGCCCGTCGCGAAGGTTGATCGGGTAACAGGAGACCCCCTCCCCTTCCGGCGCATTGAGGTCCGCCTTCCAGGGGTGCCCTGCGGCAAGGGCGGCATCGCGAAGGGCGCGGTCAACCGAGCCCCATTGATCCGCCGGCATGCGGAAGACCGGCAGCGGGCCGCCGCGCCGGATACCCGGGGCGGCGCCGGTTTCCGAATCATCCTCGATGGCGTCGAAGATCGGCAGCACGTCGCTGGCCGACCAGCCCTCGCAGCCCGCCTCGGCCCAGGCGTCGAAGGCAGCCGGCACGCCGCGGATGGCGATCTGCGCATTGACCGTGGAACAGCCGCCCATGGTCTTGCCGCGCCAGTAGAATTTCGGCTCCTGCAGAGCAGTACGGCGCGTCGTCAGGCCCGGCCACTGCCACTCCGCCTGGTGGCCGGGGTCGTGCATGAAGGGAATGATGTTGGCGCTGCGCAGGGCGGCGGGCGCCTCGGCGGCCCGCCAGTCGCGCCCGGCCTCCAGCAGGAGCACCTTGCGATGCCCGTCCTCCGACAGGCGGGCGGCGAGCGGCGCACCGGCCGAACCCGCGCCGACGACGATCACATCGAACATGACGGCTAGCGCTTCTCCACGTTCCAGAAGAGCGGGATCGCCGAAGTGATCAGGTTATGCAACTGGGCACGATGCGCGGCGGGCTGGGCGAACTGCCCCCACGGCACCGCGATCCCCTGCTCGTAGAGGATCCCCTGGATCTCCGCGGCGATGCGCTGGCGCTCCTGCAGAGTCGGGGCTGCCGCGAAGGCGTCGAACAGGGGCGTCAGCCTCGCCTCGCAATGGAACCCGCCGGTGGTCGCCCCGGTGCAGTTGAAGCCGATGACCGAGTTGGTCAGCGGATTGTGCAGATCGACGCCGAGGGCATGCACACCGAAGACGCTCCAGCCATCCCGCCGGGTGCGGCGGGCCAGCACCGAGGCCCAGTCCATCACCTGCATGTCCACGTTGAAACCGGCGCGGCGCAGCCGGTCCGCCAGGATCTCGCTGGAGATCTTCGGCGCCTCCAGATCGTTGGCGACGAGCACGATGACCGGCTCGCCGGCATAGCGCGTCTGGCGCAGCGCCTCCCGCGCCGCCTCGATGGACGGGCGCTGCATCGGCTCCGTGCCGACATCGCTTTCATAGGGCGAGCCGCATATGAAGAAGGCGTTGCAGGTGCGGGAATAGCGGTCGGACAGGCCCATCCCGGCCATCACTTCCGACTGGTCCACGAGGGAGAGCAGCACGCGGCGGATGGCGGGATCGGAAAAGGGACCCGAGGCGGCATTGGTCCGATAGTGGCCGGTGAACTGCTCGAGCCCGCTGAAATTCACCAGCCGGATGCGCCGGTCGCGTTCCAGCACTGACAGCATGTCGAAGGGCGCGTACTGCATGTAGTCGATCTCGCCGGACCGCATCGCCGCGACGACGGTCGCGCCGTCCGGCACCACGCGGATGTCGAGGGCGTCGATGCGCACGACCTTGCCGCCTGCCAGGTGATCGGCCGGCTCGGGGCGCGGCACGTAGGCGGTGTTGCGGCGCAGCAGCATGCGGTCGCCCGGCCGGTGGTCCTCCCGGCGGAAGACGAAGGGGCCGGAACCGATGATCTCGGGGATGCGTTCCGTGCCCGGCGTGCGCGCCAGGCGCTCCGGTATCATGAAGGGCCCGGGGGAGGACGTGGTGCCCAGCGTCTCCAGCACCAGGCCGAAGGGCGCGCGCAGCGTGAGCACGAAGGTCTTCGCATCGCGCGCCTCGAGGGTGGCCGTCGCCTCGCCGAGCCGCCGCCCGAGCGCGCTGCGGGTGAACCAGCGGCGCAGGGAGGCGACGCAATCCGCCGCCGTCACCGGCGTGCCGTCATGCCATTTCAGCCCGTCGCGCAGGGTGAAGGTCCAGGTGAGACCGTCCGGCGAGCGCGTCCAGTCCTGCACCATCTGCGGCCGCACCTCGCCCGCGCCGTTCATGGCGAAGAGCGTGTCGAACACCATGTAGCCGAAGGTGCGGGTGATGTAGGCCGGCGTGAAGTGCGGATCGAGCGTGACGATCTCCGCCTCCAGCACCGCCGTCAGCGTCTGCGCCCGCGGTGGCGTCATCGGCGTGACCGTCCCGAGCATCGCAAGAAGCACGAGCAGCCGCGCTGCCGTTCGAGTCGGCATGCCAATACCCCCGATGTTGCTTGATGGAGCGAGGCGAACATGGCGCCGAGGCACCCGGCAAGGCCCCAGGGCGGGGGAAAACAGGGACCCTCCGACGCATTTGCTTGCCGGCAGGGCAATTCGTCCCGCGGCGGGGGCAATCTGCCTCGGGCAAGACCCCGCGACCACGCGGCTCGTCGCTGCCGCGTCGCGCAGCACCGCCGTGCGGCGCAGGCTCAACCGCCGGCGAGAGCCTCGACCACCATGGCCGCCGGCGCCGTCCAGCCGAAGAAGCGCTGGACGTTGAAGATGGTGGCCGCATGAATGAAGTCGGGCCCCGCCTGCAACGTCGCATCGGGCACCATCAGCGCGAAGAACTCGCGGTGATAGGCATCGCGCAGGGTCGATTCGACGCAGACATTCGAATTCACGCCGACCAGCAGCAGCGTGGTGATGCCGCGCGCGCGCAGGAGCTGCTCGAGATTGGTGCCCGCAAAGCCGCTGTAGCGTGCCTTGGGAATGATCGCCTCCCCGGCGGCAGGGCGCATCGGCTCCACGAATTCATGGTCCCAGGTGCCGTGGGTGATCAGCTTGCCGCGCTCGGACGGGTTGGCGCGCATGTACTTCAGCGCGTTGGACTTGTGCCAGACCGGCGCGGTCGGGCCGCCGGCCTCGGTCTGCAGCGCGTCGAAGCCGTTCTGCAGATGCGCGACGAAGAGCCCCGCCTTGCGCGCCGCGCCAAGCACCATCGCCGCCTTCTCGATGACCGGCGGGCTGGCCGAGACGTCGAAGCCGACGCGGTCGAGATAGCCGCCCTTCGACAGGTAGGCGTTCTGCATGTCGACCACGACGAGCGCCGTGGTGGCCGTGGCGATGGGCAGCGCCTCCGGTTCGGCCGCGATGGTGATGGCTGCCATGGTCAGGCTCCGTAGCGCTTGAGGGCGACGCGCTCCATGGCCACGACCGCGCCGTAGAGCAGCAGGCCGATGACGCAGAGCAATGCGATGGAAGCGAGGATCAGCGCCATCTCCGCCTGCGAGGCGGCGAACAGGATCATATAGCCGAGCCCGGCCTGGGCGGTGATGAACTCGCCCACGATCACCCCGATCATGGCGAAGGTGATGGCGATCTTCAGGCCGGAGAAGATGTGCGGCACCGCCGCGGGGAAGCGCACCTGGGCGTAGGTCTTCCAGCCGCTCCCGCCGACCGCGCGGCACAGGCGCAGCAGGTCGCGGTCCACCGAGGTCAGCCCGGTCAGCGTCGCCACCACCACCGGGAAGAAGGAGATGAAGACCGAGAAGGTGACGCGCGACGGGCTGCCGATGCCGAGCCAGACGATGAACAGCGGCGCGAGCGCGATCTTGGGGATGAGCTGGAAGAAGACGATGTTCGGATAGAGCGCCTCCCGCGCCAGGCGGGAGGCACTGACCAGCACCGCCAGCGCGATGCCGAGCACGGTCGAGATGGCGAAGCCCGCGATGGTCTCGAGCGTGGTCGGCACCGCCTGCTTCAGCAGGAAGGGCAGGGTCTCGTACAGCCGGATCGCGACGGCGGAGGGCGCCGGCAGCAGGATGTCCGGTATCTCCCCGATGCGCACCGCCGCTTCCCATGCGCCGAGGATCAGCCCGGCGGTGAGCAGCGGCAGGAGAACCTGGCGGGCATGCGCCCGCGTGAGCTGAGCGCGGGTCATGCCGCCCCCGCCGTGGTGCGGTGGATGGAGGCCTTCAGGTGCAGGTAGAGCTCGTTGAAGCGGGCGTCCGCCTCGACGGAAGGCTGGCGCGGGCGCTCGAAGGGCACGCGGATATCCTCGACGATGGTGGAAGGCCGCCGCCCCATCACCAGGATACGGTCGGACAGGAAGATCGCCTCCCGGATCGAGTGGGTGATGAAGATCGAGGTCTTGTGCGTCGTGTCCCAGATGCGCGCGAGGGCGAGCCCCATCTCGTCGCGCGTGATGGCGTCGAGCGCGGAGAAGGGCTCGTCCATCAGCAGGATCCGCGGGTCCCCGATCAAGGCCCGGGCGAGGGCGACGCGCTGACGCATGCCGCCCGACAGCTCCCGTGGCCGCTTGTCCCGGAAGCCCCAGAGATCGACCATGCGCAACAGGCCTTCCGCCCGCTCGCGGTCGGCGGCGCTGACCCGGCGGCGCATGCCGATCGGGAACAGCACGTTGTCCAGCACGCTGCGCCACGGCAGCAGCGTCGGGTCCTGGAACATCATGCCGGCGTCGACCTGCGGCCCGGAAACCTCCACGCCGTCGATCCGCAGGCTGCCCGCGGTCGCGGGTTCGAGGCCCGCGACCATCAGCATCAGCGTGCTCTTGCCACAGCCGGACGGCCCCAGGATCGAGACGAAATCGCCCCGCGCGATGCGGAAGCTCGCCTCGGCCACGGCTTCCACCGGGCCGGAGGGCGTTTCGTAGACCTTTCGGACGCGCGCTGCGGTGATGGCTTCGGCGGCCGCGCCGCGTGCGCTCATGTCATCAGCCGAGAATGGCGGCGTAGGACGCCACGTTCTGCCGCACCTGCGCCCATTCGGCCGCGGTCAGCTTCACCGTGCCCGCGAAGTCGTTGCTGAACAGGGTTGCGACATCCGGCTTGCGCGCATCGCGCGGCGCGCCGAATTCCATCACCATCTCCACCATCTCGGCCGCCTTGGCCATGTCGGTGTAGCCGAGCGAGTGCGTCTGCGCCTCGGGCGAGAGTACCGTGTAGTGCATCAGCGCCTGGGAGATGCGCGCGTTCTCCCGCCCGCCGGAGGTGACGCCGATTTCCGGCACCTCGCGCAGGAAGATGTCGATGCCGGCCTCGGGATCCTTCAGCGCGAAGGCCAGGCCCTCGCCGAGCGCGTCGGTCACGGCGCGCGACAGCTCGCGGTCCTTCTCCAGCGTCTCGCGCCGCGTCACCACCTGGCCGGCATAGAGCGAGACACCGGCCTTGCTCCACGGCAGGAAGCGGCATTGCTGGCGCAGCGCCAGCATCACCGGCACGCTGGAGGTGCCGATGGCGGTGATGGCATCCACCTGGCGGTTGATGAGGCCCTGCTCCAGCACCCGGTTGTCCATCTGCACCATGGTGATGCCGGCAGCGTCGATGCCTGTCTTCCGTGCGAAGGCCGGCCAGTAAGGGGCTTCGGCCGAGGTCGGCACGATGCCGATCTTCCTGCCCTCGAGATCCTTCGCTTCCCTGACCGGGCTGTCGGCGCGGACCAGGATGCCCATGGTCGCGTCGTAGCCGAGAGTGGACATGGCCACGAGCGGCAACCCTCGCGCGGCGCCCAGGATGGTGCCGCCGGCGAAGACGAAGCCGTAGTCGAACTCCCCTGAACCCACCGCCTGGGCGGCCGCGACCGAGCCGAAGCCACGCGAGATCGAGACATCGATGCCACGGCGGCGGAAGAAGCCCTGGTTCTTCGCCACATAGGTGAAAAGCGTCGATCCATTGGCAAGCCACGGGAGCGTCAGCTTCACAGGCTTCAGCCCCTGCGCCAAGGCTGGCGCGGAAAGGCGCGGCGTGGCGCCGGCCGCGAACAGGCCGGCGGCAAGCAGGGCGCGGCGACTCACATGGGGGGTCTGGGCAGCGAACATGGTCTTGATTCCCGAGGCGCATGCCGACACGGAGAAGGTCCCGCGGCGTGGAGCCGCCAGCGTGCAAGCACCGTACCACGCGGCAGGTCGGATGCCAGCCGCCCTTGCATCCCGCCCATCCTGTGCCTCGTCGCGCGTCCGGCAGGCAGCGCCCCGCTGCCCACGGAGCAGCCGCAATGACGTCTTCCACGGCAGCTTCGGCACGGCGCGTGCGGGTTGCGGGCCCCGCGCAGCACGGCTCTGCGCGACAGGGGTGCCGAGGCCGCGGCAGCGGACATCGGCACGGATGCGAAGGCTTCGCCGCCGCCCCACCACGCCGTTCGGATCGGTGGATCGCTGTCATTGTTCAGCCCGATCGCGGCACGTATTGTGCCGCCAGGCCGAGGATACGCTCCACCAGCCATGACGCAGCCCAGCCCCCACTGGATCGGCTTGTTCGATCTGTTCCGGATCGGTGTCGGGCCGTCGAGTTCCCACACCGTCGGCCCCATGGTCGCATCGGGGAGCTTCGTCGCCGACCTCGATCCGACGGCGCCGCTCGAACGGCTGACCGTGGAACTTTTCGGCTCCCTCGCTCTCACCGGCAAGGGACACGCCACGGATGCCGCGGTGATCCTGGGGTTGACGGGCGCGCGCCCCGACACGATCGACCCGGATGACGCAGCTTCCATGGTCCGGCAGGTCCGCAGCCAGCAGCGGCTGACCCTGCCGGGCGGGCGGCGCCTCGCCTTCGACCCGCGGGAAGACATCATCTTCCGGCCGCGCGAGACGCTGCCCCTGCACACGAATGGTCTCCGCCTGACCGCGCATTCGGCCGGGCGCGGCGATGTCACGCGCATCTACTATTCGGTCGGCGGCGGCTTCGTCGTCGATGAGCACGGAGAACAGCTGACCGGCACCGCCGCCGCGACCGGCGAGGTCCCCTACCCGTTCCATCACACCACGGAACTGCTGGATCGCGCCGACGCGGCCCGCTTGTCGATCGCTGCCCTCATGCGCGCCAACGAGGCAAGCCTGCGCAGTCCGGCCGATGTCGTGGCCGGCATCGCCCGGATCCGCGACGCCATGCGCGCCTGCATCGCCCGCGGCCTGCGCGCCGAAGGCGAACTCCCTGGCGGGCTGCGCGTACGTCGGCGCGCTCCCGACCTGCTCCGCAGGCTCGAGGCCCGCTCGCTCCGCAACGAGGCGGACCCGCTCGATGCGATGGACTGGGTGAATCTATGGGCGCTGGCGGTGAACGAGGAGAACGCGGCCGGCGGTCGGGTGGTGACCGCGCCGACCAACGGTGCCGCCGGGATCATCCCCGCCGTGCTGAGCTACTATGAACGCTTCGTGCCCGGCGCCGACATGGCGGGTGTCGAGACCCTGCTGCTGACCGCCGCGGCGATCGGCGCGATCATCAAGCGCAACGCCTCGATCTCCGGCGCCGAGGTGGGGTGCCAGGGCGAAGTCGGTTCGGCCTGCGCGATGGCAGCGGCGGGGCTGGCGGCGGCGCTGGGCGGGACGAACGCCCAGGTCGAGAACGCCGCCGAGATCGGGCTGGAGCACAATCTCGGCCTCACCTGCGACCCGGTCGCCGGCCTGGTCCAGGTGCCGTGCATCGAACGCAACGCCATCGGCGCGGTGAAGGCGATCAACGCGGCCCGGCTCGCGCTGCATGGCGACGGGCGACACCTGGTCAGCCTGGACCAGGTCATCGCCACCATGCGGCAGACCGGCCTCGACATGTCCCACAAGTACAAGGAGACGTCGCTCGGCGGGCTGGCGGTCAACGTCGTGCAGTGCTGATCCGCCGCCCCGCCGGTGAGGATCCGGGCGCGCCTGGCGCCCGGCACCTTCTCATGCCTTGACGATCAGCGCATCCACCGCGACAGCGTCGGCCCCCGCGATGATGATCGGGTTCACGTCGAGTTCCGCCACGCGGTCGCGCTGATCCGCGACGAACTCCGACAGGCGCGTCACGATGTCCGCCAGGCGGTCGAGATCCGCCGCCGGCGCGCCGCGGAAGCCCTCCAGCGCGGCGCGGCCGCGCAACCGAGCGAACATCCCGCGCGCCTCGGCCGTCGTGACCGGGGCGAGCGCCAGCGCGGAATCGCGCATCAGCTCCACCAGCACGCCGCCGAGGCCCGCCACGATCAGCGGTCCCATCAGCGGATCGACGCGGGCGCCGACCATGACCTCCACGCCCGGCTTCGCCATGGGCTGCACCAGCACGCCGTTGATGCGCGCATTCGGCGCGTGATGCTTCGCATTCGCCATGACGGCGCGGTAGGCATCCCGCACCTCCGCCGCGTCCTTGAGCCGCAGTCGGATGACGCCCGCTTCCGTCTTGTGCGGCAGGTCGGGGCTTTCGACCTTCATCGCCACGGGGAAGCCGAGCGCCTCCGCGGCCGCCACCGCCGCATCCTCGCTCTGTGTCAGCTTCTCCGGCACCACCGGCACGCCGTAGGCGGCGAGCACCGCCTTCGCTTCGCGCTCGGTCAGCGTGCGGTCCTGGGAGGCAGCGATCAGCGCCGCTGCCTCGGCCTTCGCCTCCGGGCGCGACAGGCGCGCGGTGATGCGCGGCCCGGCGGCGCGGCGCGCTTCCCGCGCGTGCCAATGCGCGAGCGTGGCGAAGCAGCGGTCCATCGACCGGAACAGACCGATGCGCCGGTTCTGCTCCGCCTCCTTGGAGCCGAAGCCCTCCAGCCATTCCGTTGTCCACACCACGCAGATCGGCTTGTCGTGCTGCTCGGCGATCGCGGCGAGTTCCCCCGGCCGCTTGGCCGAGAGCTCCGTCGAGTAGATCTGCGCGTAGATCAGCGCGCCGTAGTGTTCCTCCCCCAACATGGCGGAGGCGCAGGCGGTGAGGCTCTCGGGGTCGTTCGCCACCTGCGCGGTCACGTCGCAGGGATTCCGTGCCGAGCCGAAATCCGGAATGCGGGATTCGAGAATCTTCTGCACGGGGGGCGTCGGTTGCGGCAACGGCACGCCGCGCGCCTCGGCCTTGTCGGCGGACATGATGGCGGCGCCGCCGGAAACCGCCACGACCGCCACGCCGCGCGCCTTGGGCGGCGGGGCCTTGGCGAGGAAGGAGGCGGTTTCCACCAGCGCCTCGAAATCCGGCACCACGATCGCGCCGGCGCGCTCGAAGGCGGCGAGGTAGGCGGCGTTCTCGCCCGCCAGCGACCCGGTGTGCGACATCGCCGCCGCCGCGCCGGCCTCCCCGGTGCCGAGCTTGAAGACGACCAGCGGCTTGTTCGCCGCATCGGCGATCTCCGCCGCATGGATGAAGCGCATCGGGTCGGGCATGCCTTCGAACACGCAGCCGATCGCCGCGCAGTCCGGATCATCCGCGAGGAAGGAGATGCAGTCCGCCACGTCGACGTCGGAGGAATTGCCCGTGGTCAGCAGGTGGCTGACCGAGACGCCGCGCATCACCGCCTGTGCGAGCGAAAAGCCCAGCGCGCCCGATTGGCTGACGAGCCCTACCGCGTGCGGGAGCGGCTGCTCCATCGGCGGCGGGATCATGAAGGTCACACCCGCCCTGGTACGGAAGTTCAGCATGCCGATGCAGTTCGGCCCGACGATGCGCATCCCCGCCGCGCGTCCGATCTCCGCGAGGCGGTCCTGCGCGGCGATGTCGTCCTCCCGCCCCGTTTCCCGGAAGCCGGAGGCATAGACCATGATGCCGCCGACACCGGCCCTGGCGCAGTCGGTCGCGATCTCCTCCACCGCATCCTTGGCGGCGACGACGATGCAGCAATCCGGCGCCTCCGGCAGCGCGGCGACGGAGGGGAAGCAGGCGCGCTCCCCGATTTTCTCGTAGCGCGAATTCACCAGGTAGAGCCGGCCCGTGAAGTCCTTGAGCGCCTGGATGGTACGGTCCGCGAAGGAACCCGCCCTGGGGCTCGCGCCGATCACCGCGATGGAAGCGGGATCGAACAACCTGCGCATGTCGCCATGACGATAGACGGCGCGGCTCGACAAACTCATGCTTGCGCTTCCCCTCGGCTGCAGCCCGGCTCATTTCCGGCCGGCAGAAGGAAGCCTAGGATGCGTCCGGCGATCCGTCACCCCCGCGGCGGAGCAGCCGCGGAAGCAAGCGCGGCATTGGAGTAGCGCGGGTCGGCCGTGACCTCCCGTCCGGCCCAGGGCGGCAGGTCCGGAACGCGCGCCACGTCGTCGAGTTCGACCTCGGCGATCACCAGGCCGGCCAGCGGTCCCTCGAACACGTCCACTTCCCAGACCAGCCCGCCATGCAAGACATCATGGCGCGTCTTGAAGATGCGGCGGCCTGTGCAGAGGGTGCCGAGCATCTCCTCCGCCTCCGCCAGCGGCACCGCGTACTCGTATTCCGGCCGCGCCAAGTGCCCCGGCCCCTTGATCGTCAGCACGGCCCCGCCATCCGTGACGCGCAGCCGCACCGCCACCCCCTCCTCACGCGCCAGGTAGCCCTGATGCAAGCGGCGGCTGCGCGTGACAGCGGCCCGCCAGCCATCGCCAAGGACAAGGAAGCGGCGCTCGATCTCGATGCCCATATGCCGGTCACTTCATGAGCACATAGGTGCCGGGCGCGTCCTCGAGCGGCGGCAGCCCGCGCTCGGGTGCGCCCATGGCGGGCGGCGCGATCTGCTCGGCGCTGCCGGCCTGCGCAAGCCATTCCGCCCAGGCCGGCCACCAGGAACCATCGCGGTGCGGAGCGATCGTTGCCCAGGTGTCGGGGTCGATGTACCGCTCCCCATGCCGGCGCGTCATGACCTGGAAGTGTCGCCCCGCATGGCCGGGCTCGCTGACGATGCCGGCATTGTGGCCTCCCTTGGTCAGGGCGAAGGTCACATCCGTGTCACTGAACAGCGAGATCTTGTAGACCGACCGCCAGGGCGCGATGTGGTCCTTGGTCGTGCCCACCGCGAAGATCGGCGCCTTGATGTCGCGCAGCGCGATGACGCGCCCTTCCACCGCGAAGCGCCCCGCCGTCAACCGGTTCTCGAGGAATAGGCCGCGCAGGTATTCCCCGTGCATGCGCGCGGGCATGCGCGTCTGGTCGGTGTTCCAGGCGGCAAGGTCGTTCATGCCGTTGCGCTCGCCGAGAACGTAGTCGCGGATCATGCGCGACCACAGCAGGTCGTTGGACCGTAGCAACTGGAAGGCGCCTGACATCTGGTGCGTGTCCAGGTAGCCCTGGTCCCACATCATGTCCTCGAGGAAGGAGAGTTGCCCTTCATCCACGAACATCATCAGCTCGCCGGCCTCGGCGAAGTCGGTCTGCGCGGCGAACAGCGACATGCTCGCGAGCCGCCTGTCGCCGTCGCGCGCCATGGTCGCCGCGGCGATCGAAAGTACCGTGCCGCCCAGGCAATAGCCGCAGGCATGGATCCGGCGGTCGGGCACAATGGCCGAAACGGCGTCGAGCGCCGCCATCACGCCGCGCTGGCGGTAGTCGTCGAGGCCGGTCTCCCGGTCGCGCACGTCCGGGTTCTTCCAGGAGACCATGAAGACCGTGAAACCCTGCGCCACCAGCCAGCGGACCAGCGAGTTCTCCGGGCTGAGGTCGAGGATGTAGTACTTCATGATCCAGGCCGGCACGATCAGCACCGGCTCGGCATGCACCGTCGGCGTGGTCGGCGCGTACTGGATCAGTTCCATCAGGTCGTTGCGGTAGACGACGCGGCCGGGCGTCACCGCCACCTCATGGCCGGGGCGGAAATGCTCCGCGCCGGCGGGCGGCGCCCCGGCGAGGCCGCGCTCCAGGTCGTCGAGCCAGTTCTCCGCCCCGTGCAGCAGGTTGAGGCCGCCCTCCGACAGGGTGCGGGCGACGATCGTCGGATTGACCCAGGGGATGTTGGTCGGCGCCAGCACGTCGGCGAGTTGGCGCATCATGAAGGCGACGCCCTCCGCATGGCGGTGCGGCAGGCCCGGCACGCCGCGGGTCGCTTCCAGCCACCAGGCCTCGGCCATCAGGTGAGCCTGGGCGAGCGCGTTGTACGGGAAGGCCTGCCAGTACTCTCCGGTGAAGCGCTGGTCGCCGTTGTTGGGGGCAATCAGGGGCGGCGGATGCTCGCCCGTCGCCGCACGACGCAGCCAGAGCAGGTAGCGCAGCCCCTGGATCCAGGCCCGGGCGGCAAGTTCCATCTGCTTGCCGGGCGCGCGCGTCAGGTGCACCGCCCAGTCCGTCCAGACGGTGCCGATGGCGACCGGGGAAATGCCCTGCGTCATCCGCGCCTGCGCCGCGCGGAGGATGCGGTCGAAGGTGTGGAAGGTCGGGCCGACCAGGGGTTCGGTGGAGGGCGATGAAGGCGGGGCGGGGTGCGGCGCGGCGGGGCGGACGGTCGTGGCCGGCACGGCGGCCGGCACCAGCGCGCCGGGCGGCGTGCCGCGGGCGGAACGGCGGGATGTCATGGAAATGGCCTATAGCGCAGCCGCGCCGCCCCCGCACTTGCGGCGGCGCAAGCCGGCTACGGTTTCATGAGGGCGTCATGCCGCCCGCGCCGCCTCCGCCAGCCAGGCGATGGCCGCATCGACGCCGCCCGGGCTGTGCGGCACCCCGGCGAGCCGCAGCGCGATTTCCACCGAGGCAAGGGTCCCGAGAATCATCGGCTCGTTCAGGTCGCCCAGATGCCCGATGCGGAAGACCTTGCCGCCGAGCCGCCCCAGGCCGCCACCGAGCGAGACGTTGAAGCTCTGCAGCGCGATGCGCCGCACCGCTTCCGCATCATGGCCCTCCGGCATCAGCACCGCGGTCACGGAGTTGGAGAAGCGGTCCGGCGAGAGGCAGAAAAGCTGCGGCCCGTCGTTCCCCGACCAGTGGCGCACGCAGCGACGCACCGCCTCGGCGAGCCGCGCATGGCGGGCGAAGACGTTGTCGAGCCCTTCCTCCTCCAGCAGGCGGAGGGATTCGCGCAGCCCGTAGAACAGCGAGGTCGGCACCGTCCCGATGAAGGAACGATGGCGCCGCGCCAGCATGTTCGTCCAACTGAAGTAGGATTTGGGCAGGCGGGATGCCGCGTGAGCGGCCATGGCCCTGGCCGAGACGCCAGTGAAGGACATGCCGGTCGGCAGCATCAGCCCCTTCTGGCTGCCGCCGACCGCGACATCGACGCCCCATTCGTCCATGCGGAAATCGAGCGAGCCGAGGGAGGAAATGGTGTCGGCCAGCAGCAGCGCCGGATGGCCGGTGGCGTCGAGCGCGGCGCGCACCTCCGTCAGCGGCAGTTCCATGCCGGTCGCCGTCTCGTTGTGCACGGCGCAGACCGCCTTGATGGCGTGGCCCGTGTCGGCGGCGAGGGCGGCGCGCAGCGCGGCGAAATCGACCCCGCGCCGCCAGTCGGCCGCGACGGTCCCGACCTCGAGCCCCAGATCCTTCGCCATCTTCCCCCAGGATTCGGAGAAGTGGCCGGTCTCGATCACCAGCAGCGCGTCGCCGGGGGAAAAGAGGTTGACCAGCGCCGCCTCCCACGCGGCATGGCCGGAGCCGGTGTAGAGGAACACCTCCTGCTCCGTCCGCAGCACGCGCTTCAGCCCGGCGACGCAGCCGTCATAGACGGTGAGGAAGGCCGGGTCGTTGAAGTCGATGCTGACATGCGCGACGGCGTGCAGGATCGAGTCCGGGATGTTGGTCGGCCCGGGATTGGCAAAGAACTGGCGTCCGCGCGGGGCGCGGGCGGTGGTCGTGGACATTCGTGCTTCCTCCGTCAACGCGCCAGTTCGCGCGCCATCGTCTCCAGCCCCGCCAGCGTCAGCGGATACATGCGGTTCTCCATCAGGCGCTGCAGGATCGTGATGGATTGCGTGTAGCGCCAATGGGACTGGTCCACCGGGTTCAGCCAGGCGGCCTTGCGGAAATGGCGCGTCAGCCGGCCCATCCACACCTGACCAGCTTCCTCGTTCCAGTGTTCCACGCTGCCGCCGGGCTGGATGATCTCGTAGGGGCTCATCGTCGCGTCGCCGACGATCACCAGGCGCCAGTCGGGGCCGTAGGTGCGCAGCATCTCCATCGTCGGGCGCTCGGTCTCGCGCCGCCGGCGGTTGGTGCGCCAGACGCGCTCGTAGGGGCAGTTGTGGAAGTACCAGAATTCCAGGTGCTTGAACTCGGAGCGCGCCGCGGTGAAGAGCTCCTGGCAGATGCGGATGTGGTCGTCCATCGACCCGCCGACATCCATCAGCAGCAGCACCTTCACGGCATTGTGCCGCTCGGGGACCATGTGCAGGTCGAGCGAGCCGCCATTGCGAGCGGTCGCGCCGATGGTGCCGGGCAGGTCGAGCTCGGTCGCCGCGCCGGTGCGGGCGAAGCGCCGCAGGCGGCGCAGCGCGACCTTCATGTTGCGGGAGGACAGCGCCTCGTCCTCGTCGAGGTCCCTGAACTGGCGCTGGTCCCAGACCTTCACCGCGCGGCGGTGGCGGGATTCCTCCTGCCCGATGCGCACGCCCTCGGGGTTGTAGCCATAGGCGCCGAAGGGCGAGGTTCCCGCCGTGCCGATCCACTTCGATCCGCCCTGATGCCGGCCCTTCTGTTCCGCCAGACGCTGCTTCAGCGTCTCCATCAGCTTGTCGAAGCCGCCCAGGGCCTCGATCTGCGACATTTCCTCCGGCGTGAGGATCTTCTCCGCCATCTTGCGCAGCCATTCGGCCGGGAGTTCGCGCGGGGCCTCCCCGCTCGGCGATTCCAGCCCCTTGAAGATCTCCCCGAACACGCGGTCGAAGCGGTCGAGGTGGCGTTCGTCCTTCACCAGCGCCGCGCGGCTCAGATGGTAGAAATCATCCACGCTGAAGCCGGCCACGCCTTCCTTCATCGCGCGCAGCAGCGCCAGGTACTCCGTGATGGAGGCCGGCACGCCCGCGGCGCGCAGCGCGAGGATGAAGGGCGCGAACATCGCACTACCCGCCGCGGCGGCGCGCCAGGAAGGCCAGCCGCTCGAACAGGTGCACGTCCTGCTCATTCTTCAGAAGCGCGCCGTAGAGCGGCGGGATCGCCGTCTTCGTGTCGGAGGACCGCAGCGCCTCGGGCGGCATGTCCTCGATGGTCAGCAGCTTCAGCCAGTCGAGCAGTTCGCTCGTCGCCGGCTTCTTCTTCAGCTCGTTGACCTCGCGGATGTCGAAGAAGACGTTCAGCGCCTCGCGCAGCAGGTCCCGCCGGATGTCGGGGTAGTGCGCGCGGACGATCATCTCCATCGTCTCGCGGTCGGGGAAGCGGATGTAGTGGAAGAAGCAGCGGCGCAGGAAGGCGTCCGGCAGCTCCTTCTCGTTGTTGGAGGTGATGATCACCACCGGGCGGTGCCTCGCCGCGATGGTCTTGCGCGTCTCGTAGACGAAGAACTGCATGCGATCGAGCTCGAGCAGCAGGTCGTTCGGGAACTCGATGTCCGCCTTGTCGATCTCGTCGATCAGCAGCACGACGGGCTGCTCGCTCTCGAAGGCATCCCATAGCTTGCCGCGCACGATGTAGTTGGCGATGTCGTGTACGCGCGGGTCGCCGAGCTGGCCGTCGCGCAGGCGGGAGACGGCATCGTACTCGTACAGCCCCTGCTGCGCCTTCGTCGTGGACTTGATGTGCCACTCGATCAGCGGATAGCCGAGCGCCTTGGCGATCTCCTGCGCCAGCACGGTCTTGCCGGTGCCGGGTTCGCCCTTCACCAGCAGCGGGCGCTGCAGCGCGACCGAGGCGTTGACCGCGACCTCCAGTTCGCGGGAAGCAACATAGTTCTCCGTGCCCTTGAACTGCGCCACGGTCCGTCCCCTGCCTGTTCGGCCTTCAGGGTCGGGCCGCTTGGCGCTTCGCGCAAGCCCGGATCATCCGAGCGCCCCCGCCGCCAGGCGAAACAGGGCGGCGGCGAAGGCACGCATGTTCGCCTCCCGCCCCGCCATGCCGGTTTCCAGGGTGGTCACCCGCTCCACCGGCCCGGACACCGCCAGGCAGGTATGCCCCGCCGCATCCCCGTAGCGATTGCCGGAGGGCCCGGCCGCCCCGGTTTCGGCGAAGCCCCAATCGGCGCCAAGCCGCGCGCGCACCGTGCGCGCCAACAGCAGGGCATAGGGCTCCGAGGACGACCGTATCCCTGCCATCTCGGCGTCGGTGATGCCGAGCAGCGCGCCCCGCGCCGCCTTCGTGTAGATCACGCCGCCGCCGAGGAAATACGCCGAGGCCCCCGGCACGGCGAGCAGCGCCGCCGAGATCAGCCCACCGGCCGAACTCTCGACCACCGCGACCGTCTCCTTTCGGGCCTTCAGCCGATCCGCCAGGGCCCGCGCCGCGGGCAGCAATGCTTCCATCACGTCCTCCATTCTCGCGCCGAGCGAAGCAGATCAGATGTGCCGCCACCAGCGCCGCGTCAGCGCCAGGGCCAGGAGCCCGGCGATGCCCATGCCGGCCGTCGCCGCCGGCGCCCCGAACCATTCCGCCAGCGCGCCCAGCGCCAGGAAGCCGATCGGCCCCAGCCCGATGCAGACCGAGAGCAGTCCCAGGACCCGGCTGCGCATCTCGACCGGCGTCGCGAGGAAGACCAGCGTCGGCTGCATGATGGCGAAGCCCGCCCCGCCGATGCCCGCAAGCATCAGCGCCACACCCGCCGTCAGCGGATCGGGCGCGACCGCAAAGACCGCCAGCATACCGAAGTAGAGCGAGATGCCGCCGAGGTAGATCGCGCGGTACTGCCCCGCCTTCGCCAGCACCGCGATGGTCACCGCCCCGCAGAAGGACCCGAGTCCGTCCAGGCTGGCGAGCACGCCGACGCCCTGCGGCCCGAGGTCCAGGCTGTCCTTGCCGATCACCGGGATCATGCTGGTGGAAGGCCAGCCGAACAGGTTGAACAGCAGCGTCACCAGCAGCGTGCCGACGAGCCGTGGCTCCTGCCGGACGCAGGCCAGGCCCTCGGCGATGCGCGCGAGCACCGGCGCCGCCGTCGCCGCCGGTGCGGATGGCGCCTTGGGCAGGCGCAGCGTCCCCACCAGCGCCGGCAGGTAGATCACGACACTCAGCACGAAGGCGCCATCGAGGCCGATCGCGGCGAGCAGCGTCCCGCCCAGCATCGGCCCCAGCACGCGGCTGCCGTTGCTGGTCGCGACGTCGAGTGACATCGCCACCCCCATCCGTGCCGGCCCGGCCACCTGGCCGATCATCGCCCGCCGCACCGGATTGTCGGAGGCCCAGGCGATGCCGTTCATGAAACTCGCTACCGCCAGGTGCCAGACCTCGACGGCATCGAGCAGCGCCAGCACGGCGATGACCGCGGAGGTCGCCATCTGCGACAGGACGATCAGCAGCAGCGCACGGCGGCGGTCCATGCGCTCCGCGGCCGCCCCCAGGAAAGCCCCGAACAGGCCCATGGGCAGCAGGCGCAGCATGGTGAGCATCGCGACGACGAAGGCCGAACCCGTCGCCGCATAGGCAAAGACGCCGACCGCCAGCGTCTCCAGCCAGCGGACGACGAAGACCGCAAGGCCGACCGTCCAGAGATTGCGGAAGTCGCGGTCGCGAAAGAGGGCGCGCCAGGCCGGTTCCGGCATTGCGCGAAAGAAAGGTCGGGGGAGGGTGAACCTCCCCCGAACCCCCTCCCTTCTCTGTCGTTTGGGAACTGACAGCCGGAGTCAGTCTCCAAATGCCAAAGAAGGTTGGGGGGTTCGGGGGGAAGTTCTCTTCCCCCCGACCTCTTACAGCCCCGCCTGGGAAACGAACTTCGTGTTGAGGTAAGCCTCGATCGCCTCCGACCCGCCTTCCGAGCCGTAACCGGAGTCCTTCACGCCGCCGAACGGCACTTCCGGCAGGGCGAGGCCGAGGTGGTTGATCGTCATCATCCCGCTCTCCACCTGCGCCGCGATGGCGTTCGCGGTCTTGGCCGAGCGCGTGAAGGCATAGGCGGCGAGGCCGTAGGGCAGCCGGTTCGCCTCCGTCACCACCTCCTCGAGGTCCTTGAAGCGGGAGATCATGGCCATCGGGCCGAAGGGCTCCTCGTTCATCGCGCGTGCGCTCAGCGGCACGTCCGTCAGCACCGTCGGCTCGTAGAAGTAGCCCTTGTTGCCGATGCGCTTGCCGCCGGTCTGCACCTTGGCGCCCTTGGACTGCGCGTCCTGCACCAGCGTCTCCACCCAGGGGACGCGGCGTTCATGCGCGAGCGGCCCCATGGTGGTGCCCTCGGCCAGGCCGTCGCCGACCTTCAGCGTCTTGGTGTGGGCGACGAACTTCTCGACGAAGCCGTCGTACAGCTTCTCCTGCACCAGGAAGCGCGTGGGGGAGACGCAGACCTGGCCGGCATTGCGGAACTTCGCCCCGGCCAGCGTCTTCGCCGCCAGGTCGAGATCCGCGTCGTCGAACACGATCGCCGGCGCATGGCCGCCGAGTTCCATCGTCACCCGCTTCATGTGCTGGCCGGCGAGGCCCGCCAGCAGCTTGCCCACCGGGGTCGAGCCGGTGAAGGTCACCTTGCGGATGACCGGATGCGCGATGAGGTATTCGCTGATCTCGGCCGGCACGCCGAAGACCAGATTCACGACGCCCGCCGGGATGCCGGCATCGATGAAGGCACGGATCAGCTCGGCCGGAGAGGCCGGGGTTTCCTCCGGCGCCTTGACGATGATGGAGCAGCCGGTGGTGACGGCGCCGCAGAGCTTGCGCACCACCTGGTTGATCGGGAAGTTCCACGGCGTGAAGGCGGCGACGGGGCCGACCGGCTCCTTCACCACGAGCTGATAGATGCCCTCGGCCCGTGCCGGGATGACGCGGCCATAGGCACGGCGGCCTTCCTCGGCGAACCAGTCGATGATGTCGGCGGCGGCCAGCACTTCGACCTTCGCCTCGGGCAGCGGCTTGCCCTGCTCGAGGGTCAGCAGACGGGCGGTCTCGTCGGCGCGGGAGCGGAAGATGTCCGCCGCCTTGCGCATCAGCTTGTAGCGTTCGAAGGCCGGAACCTTCTTCCACACCGCGAAGCCCTTGTCGGCGGCGGCCAGCGCCTCGTCGAGGTCGGCCTTCTCGGCGTGGGCGACGGTGCCGATCACCTCCTCGGTGGCCGGGTTCAGCACGTTGAGGGTCTTGCCGGAGCGGGCCGGACGCCACTCCCCGTTCACGTGCAGCAGGACGTTCGGATACGACATCGGCGCCTTCCTCCGAAGTTTCGGTCTCGGCGCGCAGCCTAGACCCGCAACCCGCGCCGGGCCAGATGGCGCGGCTTGCCCTGGCTGCATGGCTGGCCGCCCCTCCCCGGCGGCGGGCGGCGGGTCGCGAAGCGGTGAGCCGCTGGGTCGTGGTCGCCCTCGGGCGAGGGTGGATCGCCCCCGGGCGCGATCCACCTTGGTGCGGCGCCGGAGCGGCGGTTAGGATGGCGCCATGATCCTGTCCTTCCCGTCGCCCCGCTGTCTGCTCCTGGCCGTGGCCCTCCTGTCCGCCTGTGGCGCCGCCGAGGGGGGGAGGGCGGGGGAAACCACCTTCGCGCCTTCCCCGAGCAACGCCTTCGGCGCCTACCTGGCGGGGCGCTTCGCCACCTCGGAATCCGACACGAGGGTCGCCGCCGACAGCCTGCTGGCGGCGCTGCGTGCGGATCCGGACCAGCCGGAGGTGGTGCAGCGGGCCTTCGTCGCGACGCTGCTCGATGGCCGGCCGGAGGCCGTGCGCCTGGCGCGGCGCCTGCCGGACAACCCGCTCGCCGCCATGCTGATCGCGGGCAGCGAGGCGCAGGCCGGCCGCTGGGATCGTGCCGAGGCGCGGGTCCGCGCCCTGCCGCGGCAGGGCGCCTCACAGCTCCTGCAGCCGATGCTGCTCGCCTGGGTGCTGCACGGCAAGGGGCAGACGGACGCGGCGGTGGCGCTGCTGCGCCCGCTGTCGGAGAGCGGGCGGCTGCGCACGCTCTACGCGCTGCATGCGGCGCTGATCTGCGACCTCTCCGGCCGCGCGCGGGAAGCGGAGCGCTTCGTGCGCATCGCCATCGGCGACGGCCAGCCGCTGACGCTGCGCCTGGTGCAGATCGCCGGCGGCATCCTCGCCCGCAACGGCAAGGAAGGCGAAGCCGAGCGACTGGTGGACGCCCTCTCCCGCGGGCAGGACGACATCGCCCTCGCGCTCGGCGAGGCCGGGCTGCGGCAGATGATGGTGGGCAGGGCCGTTGCCTCCCCGGTGGAGGGCATGGCCGAGGCGCACCTTGCCCTTGCCGGGGCGCTGCGCGGCCAGGGGGCGGCGGAGTTTTCGCTGGCACTGACACGGCTGGCATTGCGGCTTCGTCCCGGATTCGCGCCGGCCCTGCTGCTCGCATCCGATGCACTGTCCGACGAGGGGCAGCATGCCGCCGCGCTGGCGCAGCTCGACCAGATCGCCGCAGACGACCCATTGGCCGGCATGGTGGGGCTGCGGCGCGCCGCGCTGCTCGATCGCCTGGACCGGCCGGATGAAGCGGCGGCCGAATTCCGCCGCGTCGCCACGATCTTTCCCAGCGCGTCGCAGCCCCATGCCCGGCTTGGCGACATGCTGCGCGCGCGGCAGCGCTGGGCGGAGGCCACCGCCGCCTATGACGAGGCGATCCGGCGCGTCCCGGCGCCCTCGGCGGCGCAGTGGCCTCTCTTCTATGCGCGCGGCATCGCGCGGGAACGCGACAACCGCTGGTCGGATGCCGAGGCGGATTTCCGCCGCGCGCTGGAGCTCAGCCCGGAGCAGCCCTATGTGCTGAACTACCTCGGCTACACCTGGGTGGAGCGGGGCGAGCATCTGGCCGAGGCGCGCCGCATGCTCGAGCGGGCGGTGGCGCTGCGCCCGCAGGACGGCAACATCGCCGACAGCCTGGGCTGGGCACTCTACAAGCTTGGTGATACCGCTGGCGCGCTGCGGTGGCTGGAGCGCGCCGTTGAACTCGAACCGCGCAACAGCGTGATCAACGACCATCTTGGTGATGTTTACTGGGTGGCCGGCCGGCAGCGGGAAGCGCAGTTCCAGTGGCGGCGCGCGCTCGCCCTCGGTCCGGAAGGGGACGAGGGACCCAGGATCGAGGCCAAGATCCGCAATGGCCTGCCCGCAAACCCGGTGGCGGAGAACCGCCGCTGAACCGTGCCCCGACGACCGCCGCGCCGCGCGTCGAGGCCGCACCCGCCAAGGTCAATCTGTACCTGCACGTGACCGGCCAGCGGGCGGATGGCTACCATACGCTGGACAGCCTGGTGGTCTTCGCCGACGCGGCGGACGCGGTGACGGCGGCGCCGGCGGACGGCCTGAAGTTGTCGCTCTCGGGGCCGGAGGCGACGGCCTTGATGGCCGAGCCCGACAATCTGGTGCTGCGCGCCGCGCGTTCCCTAGCCGCCGCAGCGGGGATTCCGCCGCGTGCCGCGCTGGCGCTGGAGAAGCGCTTGCCCGTCGCCTCCGGCATCGGCGGCGGCAGCGCGGATGCGGCTGCAGCGCTGCGGGCGCTGAACGCGCTGTGGGGACTAGACTGGCAGCAGGCACGGCTGGCGGCGCTTGCCTTGCCGCTCGGCGCCGATATTCCCGCCTGCATCGCATCCCGGGCCTGCCGCATGGGGGGAATCGGGGAGGCGCTTTCGCCCGCGCCGCGCCTGCCGGATTGCGGGCTGGTGCTGGCCAATCCGCGCATCGCGCTGGCGACACCGGCGGTGTTCAAGGCGCGAGAGGGTGGATTCTCGGCCCCAGCCCTGCTGCCCGCGGGATGGCCCGATGCGGCGGCGATGGCGCGCGATCTCGCGGCACTACGGAACGACCTCGAGCCGCCGGCGGCCGCGCTTTGCCCCGTGGTGGCAGAGGTGGTGGGAACGCTGCGGGCCCTGCCTGGCTGCCTCTTGGCACGCATGAGCGGCTCCGGCGCAACCTGTTTCGGGCTCTTCGCCGAGCCTCGTTCTGCCGAGTACGCGGCGGAACGGCTGCCGGCCGCCTGGTGGCGCTGGGGCGGGGGGCTTCACGGGGCAGGCCGGTGAGGGCTATGAGGCAGGACGGATGGGGCGTCGCCAAGCGGTAAGGCAGCGGTTTTTGGTACCGCCATTCCCAGGTTCGAATCCTGGCGCCCCAACCACGCAGTCGCGGTGTCGCGGACGATTTCCGGGTCCGCGACCCTAGCCCGCGAAAGGCCCGGCTTTCCGGCCCGACACGCGAGGGGCTCCGGCGATTTGTACCTGAGAGACGCTGGCCCGCCGGGTTCAGCGGGCCGAATGCCGGTTCTGTCTCTCGAGGCCATTTCGGCAGGTACGGATGGGGTCAGTTGCCAGGTCCGCGGAGTGGCGTAGGTCCCGGCGCACTCGCTCCCGCTCTGGCATGCCGGACGCGCATTGGCGTGCTCGGGAGGCTAAGAGACGCTGTCGGTGCAACGGCAGCCCGCAGCCATTCCGGCTCAGACGAATCCGAGCGCCCTGCGCTGGTCCTGCCAGTCTGTAGGGATGCGGGTGTCCTGCATCAGGTGTGAGGCCGTGAGGTTCGTCGGCTGGCAGCCGCCGAGGATGGCCTCGACGATGTCCGGCGCCAGCCAGGCGAGCCGAACGAGCCGCGTCGCGTAGGATTGCGAGATGCCCAGCTCCATCGCGACAGCCGTCAGGCTCGGCGCGGTATTCGACACCAACGCCTCGCGCAGCGCCCAGGCCTTCGCAATCAGGCGAACCAGCGACGGGTCCGAGCGATCGGCAGCAACGGTCGATCCGACCAGCAGCGCCATCTCACGACCGGCACGACGCAGGGCCACCGGTTCGGTGAGGGTGATGGGCGGGAGATGTCGATCCTTCCCGTTGCCGTTATCGCTGCCCTTGTCGATCACAGAGGCGGCGCTACCGCCCTTGCCAGCGAGGACTGCAAGCAATCCCTGCGGCGCGAGATGGATGGTGACCTCATGCCGCTGCACCGTCATCTCGGCCCGGAGGACGAGCAGGATCTCGCGCTGCAAAGCGTGACCCTGCTGACGCCAGCGACGCGCCAGTTTCTCCGCTGCCTCGAGCACCCGCCGCTGCTGCGCAACCTCCGTTGGCAGCGCCCCAGCGGATCTGAGAGCCCGCAGCAGTGCCGGCCCATCGGACAGGAGGCGGGTGATGCGGCCGGTGACGACCCGTTCCAGCGCCGCCGCCGGCACCCGCAGCGCATCGGCATGCTCCTGGCGCGTGCCGGTGATCAGCCCGTTCGAGACGTAGTAGCGGTACCGACGCCCACCCTTGTTCGCATGGGTGGGGACCATCGGCTCGCCGGTGCCGTCGGCAACCATCCCCGCCAGCAGGCTCGGATGGCTGGCAGTGCCACCCAAACGGCGATGGTTTCGGCTCTCGGTCAGGCGCTGCTGCACCGCCTCCCACAACTCCGCGTCGACGATCGCCGCGTGCTCGCCAGGATAGACGTTGCCCCGATGGGCCACCTCGCCCCGGTAGACCCGGTTCTGCAGCAGGTGGAACACAGCGCCACGGGCGAGAGGGCGGCCTGCCTTGCCGGTGATGCCCTTCTCGGCAAGGTGCTGCTGCACCAGCCGCACCGTGCCCAGGACGAGATAGGCCTGGTAGATGGACCGGACGCGCTCCGCCTCGGCCGGGTGGACCACCAGCTTGCGGTCCTTCACTTCGTACCCGAGGGGGACCGATCCGCCCATCCACATCCCCTTGCGCTTGGAGGCGGCGATCTTGTCGCGGATGCGCTCGCCGGTGACCTCGCGCTCGAACTGCGCAAAGGAGAGCAGCATGTTCAACGTCAGCCGCCCCATGCTGGTGGTGGTGTTGAACTGCTGGGTGACCGAGACGAAGGAGGCGCCATGGCCGTCCAGCACCTCGACGATCTTGGCGAAGTCGGAGAGTGAGCGGGTCAGGCGGTCGACCTTGTAGACCACGACCAGGTCGACCCGGCCGGAGGCGACATCCGCCAGCAGACGCTGCAGCGCCAGACGGTTCATGTGGCCCCCCGACAGGCCGCCATCGTCGTAGCGCGTGGACAGCAAGGTCCAGCCTTCGTGTCGCTGGCTGCGGATAAACGCCTCGCAGGCCTCGCGCTGGGCATCGAGGGAGTTGAACTCCTGCTCCAGCCCCTCCTCGGAGGATTTCCGGGTGTAGATGGCGCAGCGCAGGCCGGTCCTGGCGGCAGGCTGAACTGAGCCTCGGCGGCTACGCATCGCGCGCCCCCTCGGCATGGTGACCAGAACGGGCAGAACCCATCGTTCCGCCTCCCCGCCGGAGGCCGAAGAACCTCGGCCCGGACCAGTGGGCGCCGGTGATGTGGCGGGCGACCTCCGAGAGGGAGGCAAAGCGCTGCCCCGCCATCTCGAAACCCTGATCCAGGGCCAGCACGGTGTAAGTCCTGCCGTGCCATTCCCGCAGCAGGGTCGAGCCCGCCTTGATCCGCGGCGTCGGAACTCGGGGCTCCCCTGCCCTCCCGGGATCGCCGCTGGCCAGGTTGGCCAGGCGGCGGCGGGCATCGGCGCTGAGCCCGCCGTGTTGGTCCGCCTGCAGGCGATAGGCGATGTCCCGTTCCAGGAAGTCGCGGCTGAGCGCGGCGGGCGCCACCATGCCATGCAGGCGTTCCCATTCCTGCCGCCGCGCGGCGGCAGGCGATTCATCGCCGGGCAGGTCGGAGCCTACCTTACGTGGCCGGGGCATTCTGCCCCCTCCTCAGTCCACCGCCGTCAGGCGGTAGGCCTTGCGGCCGTTCTGCTGGATGAGTGCCACATCGAAACCCCGCTTGCGCAGGCCGGTCACGGCGGCGCGGGCGGTGTGCGGCAGCCAGCCGGTCAGCGTGGTGATCTCGGCCAGCGTCGCACCGGCTTCGGCCGAGATCGCCTGCAGCACCTCACCCAGCTTGCCGGTCGGATGGCGGGGTGGGGCTTCCTGCGTGCCCTGCTCGGCGGCGGGCTCCTCGGTCGTGCCAGCATCGCCGCTCATGGAACCCACGACCCCTCCGGTGCTGGTGTCGGCGTCAGCATCTGTCGTCTCCACCGTCGCATCCTCATGGACGCCCGCAGCGGCAAGGCCCGCCGCGGTGATACGCAGGCCGTGGTGCTGGCCGGCCTCGTCGGTGCGCCAGGCGATGCTCGCATCGTCGAGCGGCACCTCCGCGACGAGGTCCATCTTGAGCAGGGCGCCGAGCAGATTGCGCTGGGCGCCGCCGCGGGCGCGGATCGTCGGGGGCAGGGGGAGGACCATGTGGTCGGGTCGCTGCGCGGCGGTGGAGAGGATCAGAAGCTGGGCGACGGTGAGGGTCTTAGTGTCAGACATCTGGATGGTTCCTTGTGCGGGACGCCGCTCCATGCGGCGCTCCCACCACCCGAAGCCCGGGATTTGCCGGGTTTGCTGCTGCGGGCTCCCTCACCCGCGCCGCGTCAGCACCAATGCTTCCCGCCACGACGAAGTCGAGCGGAAAGTTCAGGTGCTCCGACGATGGCCGTTCTCACCGAGTTCGTCGCCCGAGTTGCGGCCGGATCTGGCCGGAAGCGGTAGGTCTGCTCTTGGTACGGCGATCTTGAAAGCGGACGTTAAGAGGCTGTCTCGAAACACGTTCGATATGAGCCTGTGGGGGGGGTGGATGGCCGGGCTGCATCGTGATTCGACCGGGTTGCGACACCTTGGACGAACGACGCGATGTGGACCCCGGCCACCCGGCGGCAGCATAGCCGCGCGGGGCTGCGCTATGCGAGTGACCTGACGGACGACGAATGGCGGATCCTGGAACCGCTGCTGCCCGGCGAACCCGGCCGCGGGCGACGGCGTGCCTGGCCGCTGCGCGAGAGCGCCAACGCCATCTTCTACGTTCTGCGCGCGGGCTGCGCCTGGCGCCTGCTGCCCGACAGCTTCCCGCCCTGGCGCACGGTCTACCGCTGGTTCGTCCGGCTGCGCGATGGCGGCGTGTTCGAGGCGATCAACCATCACCTGGTGATGCTCGACCGCGAGCGCTCTGGCCGCGAAGCCAGCCCGACGGCGGCGGTGATCGACAGCCAGAGCGTGAAGACCACTGAGAGCGGCGGCCCGCGCGGCTACGACGCCGGCAAGAAGATCAAAGGCCGCAAGCGCCACGCCATGGTGGACACCGACGGGCGCGGCCTGACGCTGGACAACCATCCGGCCAGCATCCAGGACCGTGACGGCGCACCGCCGCCGATGCGGATGTCGCGCTGCCGCTGGCCCTTCGTGCAACTGGCCTTCATGGACAGCGGCTACGCCGGAGACCGCGTCGCCAGCGCCACCGCGATCCGCGTCGAGATCGTCCGCAAGCCGAAGGATCAAGTCGGCTTCGCCGTTCATGCCCGCCGCCGGGTGGTCGAGCGCTTCTTCGCCTGGATCGGCCGCAACCGACGTCTCGCCAAGGACTTCGAGGCCACCATCGCCTCCGCCAACGCCTTCCT
>NZ_JAAEDL010000005.1 GCF_018129005.1 Neoroseomonas eburnea | reverse complement strand
ATCTTCCAGCCCAGCACCCAGCCATCCCAAAAAACCAAGGAACAGCCAAGAACCATACACTTCCAAAACCGATGCAACTGTCAAAGAACAATGCCGGATCGACCCGAGATAACCTCAGGGGAGGTCACCACTCGCCAATTCAGCGAAACCCGCCGTCTTCGGCGGGGGAGAGAACCTACCGGACCAACCCGGGAAGGTCAACACCCCGCGTCAGCGGCGTGGGGGGGTTTCTACTGACGTCGATCTGTCATGTCAAACGGGTTTGTCGGGTCTAGACGCTATGACGTGGGTGCATGCCTTGCCCCCTTGATCTCGATATCGCCGAATCGGCCAAGCCTCGACCGCAACATTGACGAACTGTAATCCAGGCCCGATGGAGAGCGGCCCGCGCAACGCGCTCCCGCAGATTCGGAGGCACCCCTTCCTCATGATGCCCCGCTTGGCCCTGGCCATTCTCCCTCTCACCGCCCTGCTCCTGGCCGCCAGCCCGGCAAGGTCCGAGCCCTCCCCGGAACCGCCCGCCGCAACCGCGGAGGCGGAACCACCGCCCCGCCCCCAGGAACGTATCCTCGTCGTGCGGCCCGGCGACACGCTCGCCCGCCTGCTCGACAGCGCCGGCGTCGATGCCGCCGAGGCCCATGCCGCGGTGACCGCCCTGGCGCCGCTGTTCCGCCCAGGCGACCTCCGGCCCGGGGACGAGATCGGCATCCGCCTCAGCCCCGACGAGGCCCCTGCCCTGCTCGAAATCGAGATCGAGCCTCAGCCCGGCCGCACCATCCGGGTGCGCCGCCAGGACGGCCAGACCTGGCAGGCCGAGGACACCCTCGCCCCACGCAGCCGCTTCGTCGTCCGCGCCGCGGGCACCGTCGATGGCGGCCTCTTCCCCGCCATGACGAATGCCGGCGTCCCCCCGGGCCTGGCCCTCTCCCTGATTCGGGTCCTCGGTCACCAAGTTGATTTCCAGCGTGATCTCCAGCCGGGCGACCGTTTCACGATCCTTTTCGAACGCTACCGGGACGGCGACGGCGATATCCTCGGCCACGGCCAGGTGCTCCATGCCGAGCTCACCCTCTCCGGCCGCGCCCTCGCCATCTGGCGCCACAAGGATCGCCGCGGAGCGACCGACTGGTACGATTCGGACGGCCGCAGCCTGCGCCGCACCTTTCTCCGCACGCCGCTCGACGGTGCGCGCGTGACGTCGCGCTTCGGCATGCGCAGCCACCCGATCCTCGGCTTCAACCGCATGCACCAGGGCATCGACTTCGGTGCGCCAACCGGCACGCCGGTCTATGCCGCCGCGGACGGCGTCGTCGTCTCCGCGAAGAACGAGGGCGGCTACGGCCGTATGGTCCGCCTCCGCCACAGCGGCGGCGTCGAAACCCGGTACGCGCACCTCTCCCGCTTCGGCCGCGGTATCGCGTCGGGGCGCAGGGTCCGGCAAGGCGATGTCATCGGTGCCGTCGGCTCGACGGGCCTTTCGACCGGCCCGCACCTGCACTACGAGGTCGCCGTCCATGGCCGGCCGGTGAATCCCGGCCGCCACATCCAGCAGACCGTCCGCCTCGCAGGGCAGGATCTCGCGACCTTCCGCACCGCACAGCGGCAGCTTGCGCGACTCACCGCCAGCCTCGGCACGCGCGAGGAAGTCGCGATGGCCGCCGACTGAACAGGGCAGCGGCCGGCGGGCACACCCCGCCGGCCGCCGATCCTCAAGCCGCCGCGGCCAGGTTCGGCCGCACTTCCAGCCCGTCCTGGGACGCGCTCACCCGCACGACATCGCCATCCTTGATGCTGCCTTCCAGCAGCAGCCCGGCCAAGCGGTCCTGCAGGTTCCGCTGGATCACCCGCTTGAGCGGCCGCGCCCCGTAGACGGGGTCGTAACCTGCCTCGGCGAGCCATTCCCGCGCCTTGTCGTCGAGCTCCAGCCGCACCTTGCGGTCCTCCAGCAGCTTCAGCAGCCGCTGGAGCTGGATATCGACGATCGAGGCCATGTCGCCGCGCGCCAGACGCCGGAACAGCACGATCTCGTCAAGCCGGTTCAGGAACTCAGGCCGGAAGCGTTCGCGCACCGCCCGCATCACCGCCGGCCGCGCCGCGTCGATCTCGGCATTCTCCGGCAGCTCCGCGATCGCCTGGCTGCCGAGGTTGGAGGTCAGCACGATGATCGTGTTGCGGAAATCGACCGTCCGCCCCTGCCCGTCCGTCAGGCGCCCGTCGTCGAGCACCTGCAGCAGGACGTTGAAGACGTCGTCATGCGCCTTCTCGACCTCGTCAAACAGGATCACCTGGTAGGGCCGGCGCCGCACGGCTTCCGTCAGCGCCCCACCCTCCTCGTAGCCGACATAGCCCGGAGGCGCGCCGATCAGGCGGGAGACGGCATGCTTCTCCATGTACTCGGACATGTCGATGCGCGTCATCGCCCGTTCGTCGTCGAACAGGAACTGCGCCAGAGCCTTCACGAGTTCGGTCTTGCCGACGCCCGTGGGCCCGAGGAACAGGAACGACCCGATCGGCCGGTTGGGGTCCTGCAACCCCGCCCGCGCCCGCCGCACGGCCTTCGAGACAGCCTCAAGCGCCTCTTCCTGCCCCACGACGCGGCGGCGGAGCTCGTCCTCCATGCGCAGCAGCTTGGCGCGCTCGCCCTCGAGCATCTTCTCGACCGGCACACCCGTCCAGCGCGAGACGACCGCGGCGATGCCCTCCTCGGTCACCGCCTCGTTCACCAGGCGCGCATCGCTGTCGCCCGCCTCGGCGAGCTTCTTCTCGATCTGCGGGATGACGCCGTAGAGCAGTTCGGACGCCTTGCCGAGATCGCCCTTGCGCTGCGCCAGCTCCACCTCGGTCCGCGCCTTGTCGAGTTGCTCCTTGAGCTTCTGGCTCTCGACGACCTTGCCCTTCTCCGCCTCCCAGCGCTGCGTCATCTCGCGCGAGCGCTCCTCGAGGTCGGCGACCTCCTTCTCGAGCTTGGCGAGCCGATCGCGGGAGGCCGGGTCCTCCTCCTTCTTCAGCGCCTCGCGCTCGATCTTCAACCGCATCAGGTCGCGGTCGATCGCATCAAGCTCCTCGGGCTTGGAATCCACCTGCATCCGCAGGCGGGACGACGCCTCGTCCACCAGGTCGATTGCCTTGTCGGGCAGGAAGCGGTCCGTGATGTAGCGGTTGGACAGTGTCGCCGCGGCCACCAGCGCGCTGTCGGTGATGCGCACGCCGTGATGGGTCTCGTACTTGTCCTTGATGCCGCGCAGGATCGAGATGGTGTCCTCGACGCTGGGCTCGCCCACGAAGACCGGCTGAAAGCGCCGCGCCAGCGCCGCGTCCTTCTCGACATGCTTGCGGTACTCGTCGAGCGTCGTCGCGCCGATGCAGTGCAGCTCGCCGCGCGCCAGCGCCGGCTTCAGCAGGTTGGAGGCATCCATCGCCCCATCCGCCTTCCCGGCGCCGACCAGCGTGTGCATCTCGTCGATGAACAGGATGATGTCGCCCTCGGCCTGCTGCACTTCCTGCAGCACGCCCTTCAGACGTTCCTCGAACTCGCCGCGATACTTGGCGCCGGCCACCATGGCGCCGAGGTCGAGCGCCATCACGCGCTTGTCCTTGAGCGCCTCCGGCACGTCGCCCTTGACGATGCGCAGCGCCAGGCCCTCGACGATCGCCGTCTTGCCGACGCCGGGCTCGCCGATCAGTACCGGGTTGTTCTTGGTGCGCCGGGCCAGCACCTGGATCGAGCGGCGGATCTCCTCATCCCGGCCAATGACCGGATCGAGCTTGCCCTGCCGCGCCGCCTCCGTGATGTCCCGCGCGTACTTCTTCAGCGCGTCGAATGATTCCTCGGCATTCTGGCTGTTGACCGTGCGGCCCTTGCGCAGGTCGGCCACGGCCTTCTCCAACCGCTGCGGATCGGCGCCGGCCTCGCGCAGCGCGCGCCCGGCATCGCCTTCGCTCGCGGCCAGCGCCACCAGCAGCCGGTCCTGGGCGACGAACTCGTCGCCAGCCCGCGTCGCCTGCTGCTGCGCCGCATCCAGCACCCGCACGATGTCGGGGGTGAACTGCGGCTGCCCCGCCCCGCCGCCGGACACCTTCGGCAGCTTCGCGAGGCTCGCCTCCAGCACCTGCTTCGCCCGCGCGGGATCGCCGCCGGCCGCGCGGATCAACCCGCTGGCGGCACCCTCGGCATCATCCAGCAACGCCTTGGCGAGATGTGCCGGCGTCACCTGCTGGTGATACTCGCGGATGGCGATGGTCTGGGCGGCCTGCAGGAAGCCGCGGGCCCTGTCGGTGAACTTCTCGATATCCATATGTCCCTCTCCTGAGCGGACAGGCAAAACCCGCCCCCATCGGGGCGGCGGGTTCGCCTCTGTCGCACGACCATGTGGTAAGCGTCCTTGATCTGCTTCAAGGGGCCGCCATGCGCATCGAGACGATCTATCGCTACCCCGTGAAAGGCCTGACCGCGGAGGCGCTGGAAGAGGTGACGCTCACCCCTGGCGAAACCCTCCCGCACGATCGCCGCTTCGCCCTCGCACAGGGCGATTCGCCCTTCGATCCGACGGCCCCCGCCTGGCTGCCCAAGCGCAACTTCGCCTGCCTGATGGTGAATGCCCGCCTCGCCATGGCCCATTCGGCCTTCGACGCGCGGACCGGCCAGCTCGCCATCCGCCTGCCGGGGGCGCCCCTGTTCCTGGGCGACACGCGCACGGAAGAAGGCCGCGCCGCCATCGCCGCCCACCTCGCGGCCTTCCTGGGCGAGGAGGCCCGCGGCACGCCGCGCTTCCTGGAGGCGCCGGGCCATTCCTTCTCCGACGTCGCGAAGAAGGTCGTCTCGATCATCGGCCTGTCGAGCCTGCACGCGCTCGAACAGGCGGCCGGGGCCACCCTCGACCCGCTGCGCTTCCGGGCGAATGTCTATGTGTCGGGCGCCGCGCCCTGGGCCGAATTCGACCTGCTGGGGCGGGAGATCCTGCTCGGCCAGGCGCGGCTGCGCGTCATCAAGCGCATCGTCCGCTGCCCGGCGACAGAGGTGAACCCGGCGACCGGCGAGCGGGACGCCGAGCCGCCACGCTGGCTGCGCCAGCATTTCGGCCACCCCGACCTCGGCGTCTATGCCGAGGTCCTGGAGGGTGGGCGCATATCGGTCGGCGACGCGCTCGAGGTCACCGACCCGGCCGGCTGAACGCCCCGCGGCGTCAGGCCGGCTCGCGCGCCTCGCCGGCCGCTTCGCCGGCGGCGCCCTCGCCGTCGCCGAACTCCTGGCTGGCCTGGCCGTTCATCTCGGCCGGCTCGGATGCCTCGCCCTCGCCGCCCTCGGCCTGCTGGAAGCGGCGCTGCTGCGTCTGCTGGTGCTGCGCGGCGGCCTGGTTCATGGCGTTGAGGATGCGGAAATAGTGCTCCGCATGCTGGAAGTAGGATTCCGCCATCACGCGGTCGCCACCGCTCGTCGCATCGCGGCCGAGCTGGAGGTACTTCTCGAACAGCTGCTGCGCCGTCCCGCGCAGACGCATGTCGGGTCCGTTCGAGTCGAAGACGTGGTTGCGGTTCAGGGGCTGACGGTCGCCGCCCCCCCCTCCGCCGCCGCCTCCGTGGCGGAACTGGCCGCCGCCCCCGCCGTGGCGATGGCCGCCGCGGCCGCGCATGCGCTTCATGTTCATCGGTATCGTGTTTCGCTGTCCCGCATCGGCGCCGCGCCGGGCTAGGCCAGAACCCTTAAGGGCCCGCCATGCGCGGCAAATCGCCGGTATCGTTCATCCAAGCGGCCCCGGGCCGTGCCGGCGGGACCAGCCCGCCACCCGCATCAACCAGGTCAGAGGAAGAAGCTGCCTGCCCGGCCGCACCCGCAAACTAGCCGCCACCAGCCGGGGCGCCAAACGGTTTTTTGTCCGCCCCCCCGGCCTCATCCTGTCGCATCCGGCCCGGCCACGCCAAAGACCAGGGCGCGCTCGATATCCCCGAGGTCGCGACCGCAGGCGAGCAGGCCCAGGCCCTCCCGCCGCGCGATCGCCTCGACCTCCGGCCGCTGGCCGACGCCGATCTCCAGGACCGCCCGCCCGCCCGGCGCCAGCAGCCCCGGCACCCGGCGCAGGATGTGGCGATAGGCATCCAGCCCATCCACCCCGCCATCGAGCGCCAGCCGCGGCTCGTGCCGCGCGACCTCCGGCATCAGGCCGGGAATCGCCTCGCTGACGATGTAGGGCGGATTCGACAGCACGAGGTCGAAGGTGCCCGCGAGAGGTGCCTCCCAGTCGGCCGCGACGAAGCAGGCGCGATCCGCCAACCCATTCGCCACGGCATTGGACGCCGCCAGGCGGGCCGCGGCCGGGGCCAGGTCCACACCCACCCCCCAGGCCCCGGGGCACTCGGCCAGCACGGCCAGCAGCAGCGCCCCCGTGCCGGTGCCAAGGTCCAGCACCCGCCGCACCTTCCCCCTGTCGGCGAAGGCGGCGAGCGCGGCCTCCACCACGGCCTCCGAATCCGGGCGCGGCACCAGCGTCGCGTCCGAGACGGCCAGGTCCAGCGTCCAGAACCCGACATGGCCGAGCAGATGCGCCAGCGGCTCCCGCGCGGCGCGGCGGCGCAGCAGAGCGGCGAAGGCCGCGCCCCGATCAGCCGGCACCGGCGCCCGCGGGTCGCGCAGCAGGTCCTCCTCCCGGCAGGCCAGCACATGGGCCAGCAGTCGCCGCGCTTCGAGCCGCGGCGACTCGATCCCTGCCGCACGCAGCACCTGCCCCGCCTGACAGAGGAAGGCGCCGACCGACCCGTCCGGATCGGCGCAGCCGGACATCACGCCGCCTCGGCGGCCAGCCGCGCCGCCTGTTCCTCGGCGGTCAGCGCGTCGATGATCTCGTCGAGCTCACCGAGCATGACGCGGTCGATCTTGTGCAGCGTCAGGCCGATGCGGTGGTCGGTCACCCGCCCCTGCGGGAAGTTGTAGGTGCGGATACGTTCCGACCGGTCGCCGGTGCCGACCTGGCCCTTGCGGTCCGCCGCGCGCGTCGCGGCCAGCGCGGCGCGCTGCTGCTCATAGAGCCGCGCCCGCAGCACCTTCATCGCCTTGGCGCGGTTCTTGTGCTGGGACTTCTCCTCCTGCATCGCAACGACGATGCCGGTCGGGACATGCGTGATGCGCACGGCGGAATCGGTCTTGTTCACGTGCTGCCCGCCGGCCCCCGAGGCGCGGTAGGTGTCGATGCGCAGGTCCGAATCATTGACCTGCACGTCCACCTCCTCCGCCTCCGGCAGCACGGCAACGGTGACGGTCGAGGTGTGGATGCGGCCCTGCGTCTCGGTCGCCGGCACGCGCTGCACGCGATGCACGCCGCTTTCGTACTTCAGTCGCGCGAAGACGCCGCGCCCGGTGATCTCGGCCGTCGCGCCCTTGATCCCGCCGAGATCGCTCTCGTCGTAGTCCAGCACCTCGAAGCGCCAGCCGCGGGCTTCGGCATAGCGCTGGTAGGCGCGGAACAGCTCGGCGGCGAAGAGGCCGGCCTCGTCGCCGCCGGCGGCGGGGCGGACCTCGAGGATCGCGCTGCGCTCATCCGCCTCATCGCGCGGCAGAAGCATGAGGCGGATGTCGCGCTCCAGCTCCGGCACGCGCTGCTTCTGCTCGAGCCATTCGGCCTCAGCGAGGTCGCGCATCTCGGGGTCGGCCATCATGGCCTCGGCCTCATCGCGCGCCCTTTCGGCCGCGCGATACGCCGCGACCTTCTCGACCAGCGGCTCGAGTTCCGACAGCTCCTTCGACAGGGCGCCGATCTCGGCCCCGGGGGCGGTGGAGAGGATGTGGCGGATCTCCTCCGCGCGGGCGAGGAGGCGATCGAGGCGGGCGGGGAGGCTCATGCGCGGCGGTCCGGGAAGGGCGGGGGAGGAGAACCTCCCCCGCTCCCCCTCCGTTCTTTGGCCACCGGGAACTGACCGCCGAGGTCAGTTCCCAGGTGCCAAAGAAGGTTGAGGGGGGTGGGGGGGGAGAAGTTCCCTTCTCCCCCCACCCTGTCCAGCACTGTTCTCACGCCAGCCGCCCCGGCACCTCCGCCAGAGGCACCTTCTCCTGTGTCCCGGCATCGAGGTCGCGAAGCTGCGCGACGCCGGCCGCGATCTCCTCATCCCCCAGGATCACGGCCGCTCGTGCCCCGATCCGGTTGGCCCGCTCCATCCGGCGCTTCAGATTGCCGCGATAGGCGATCTCCGCCACCACCCCGGCCCGCCTCAGCGCCTGCAGGATGTCGAGCGCCGCCCCCTCGGCCGCGTCGCCGACCGGGACCACCGCCACGGGCCGCGGCGCTGCGGGCGCGACCGGCAGCAGCATGGACAGCCGCTCGATCCCCGCCGCCCAGCCGACGGAGGGCGTGGCCGGGCCGCCCATCTCCTCGACCAGCCCGTTGTAGCGGCCGCCCGCCATCACCGTGCCCTGGGCGCCGAGCCGGTCGGTCACGAACTCGAAGGCGGTGTGGCTGTAGTAGTCGAGGCCGCGCACGATGCGCGGGTTCTCCCGGAACGGCACGCCGAAGCGCGCGAGATGCGCCTTCACCGCCGCATAGAAGGCCGAGGCCGCCTCGGTCAGGTGGTCCCCGATGACCGGCGCACCGGCGACGATCGCGCGGTCCGTCTCGTCCTTGCTGTCGAGGATGCGCAGCGGGTTCTTTTCCAGCCGCACGCGGCTGTCGTGGCTCAGCGCGTCCTTGTGTGCGGAGAAATACTCGACCAGCGCCGCGCGATAGGCGGCGCGGCTGTCCGCATCGCCGAGCGTGTTGATCTCCAGCACCGTGCCCTCGGACACACCGAGCGCGCAGAGGATATCCCAGCCGCAGGCGATGACCTCGGCGTCCGCCAGCGGCTCGGCGGCGCCGAGCACCTCGATGCCGATCTGGTGGAACTGCCGGTAGCGGCCCTTCTGCGGCCGCTCGTAGCGGAACATAGGGCCGGCGTAGAACACCTTGCGCGGCAGGTTCGACTGCGTCAGCCCGTTCGACACCAGCGCGCGGCAGACGCCCGCCGTCATCTCCGGCCGCAGCGTGACGGATTCCCCGCCACGGTCGGTGAAGCTGTACATCTCCTTCATCACCACGTCCGAGCTGTCGCCGAGGCCGCGGGCGAAGACGCGCGTGTCCTCGAAGACCGGCGTCGCCCATTCCTCGAAGCCGTAGAGCGTGCTGATCCGGCGCGCCGTATCCGCGACGGCGTGATGGCGGCGGAACTCCTCGCCGATGAGATCGCGCGTGCCACGGACGGGCTGAAGGGCTGTCATGCCAAGGATATCCAATGTGCCGTTGTCAGGGCCGGCGGGGGCGCTGCTGTTGTTGTGGTTGCTGTTGCGGCGCGCGGACCGGGCGGAGCAGGTCCTCCCGCGCCTGGTTCGCGACGCGCGTCGCCGAGGCCAGGGCGCGGCGGTAGGTCTCGGCATCGCCCTCGTCCAGGCAGCCCGAGAACTCGCCCACCTCGAGAAAGCCCCGGAGCCGGCCCGCCCACTGGTCGAGCCAAGCCAGGACCACCGCGGCCTGCGCGCGCGCATCCGACTCGAAGCCGAAGGAAAGCTGGCTCGCATGCTGCCGCACCACGAGTGTCGCCTCCATGGCGCGGTTGTTGATCTCAGTGCAGGGGATGGAGGGCGCCGGCGGCTCGTTCAGCGACGCTTCCGGCGCATCCGCCTGGCTGCGCGCCGGCAGGGCAGGTGCGAGCATCGCCAGCGCGAGCGCCGCCGCGCACGCCATCCGCCGCGGCCGCCGCACCGGCCGCAGCGTCATTCCGCCGCCTGCCGCGTCGCGCTCTCGGCGGCCGCGGCGCGCGCTTCCGCCGCCATGGCCTCCGCCTTGGCCGTCACCAGGGCGACGATGTGCTCGACCATGTCCTCGGTGCGGATCGTGTGGTCGGACTTGCCGGCCGCGTAGACCATGTGCGTCCCGGCGCCGCCGCCGGTCAGCCCGATATCGGTCATCAGCGCCTCGCCGGGGCCGTTCACGACGCAGCCGATGATGGACAGCGTGATCGGCTGCTCGATGTGCGCCAGCCGCTCCTCCAGCTTCTCGACGGTGCGGATGACGTCGAAGCCCTGCCGCGCACAGGACGGGCAAGAGACGATCTTCACCCCGCGATGCCGCAAATGGAGCGACTTCAGCATCTCCCAGCCGACGGAGACCTCCTCCTCCGGCTCGGCGCTGAGCGAGACGCGCAGCGTGTCTCCCACACCGGCCCAGAGCAGGGAGCCGAGCCCGATCGCGCTCTTCACCGTCCCCGCGCGCCGCCCGCCCGCCTCGGTGATGCCGATGTGCAGGGGGTGGTCGCAGGCCTCGGCGAGTTGCTGATAGGCCGCGACGGCGAGGAAGACATCCGACGCCTTCACGCTGATCTTGAACTCGTCGAAGCCTTCCTGGAGCAGGTGGTCGGCATGCCACAGCGCGCTTTCCACCAGCGCTTCCGGGTTGGGCTCGCCATACTTCTCCAGCAGGTGCTTCTCGAGGCTGCCGGCATTCACCCCGATGCGGATGGAGCAGCCATGGTCCCGCGCCGCCTTCACCACCTCCTTCACACGCTCCTTGGAGCCGATGTTGCCGGGGTTGATGCGCAGGCAGGCCGCGCCGGCCGCGGCCGCCTCGATGGCGCGGCGGTAGTGGAAATGGATGTCGGCGACGATCGGCACGTTCACCTCGCGCACGATCTCGGCGAGTGCGGCGGTGCTCTCCTCCGTCGGGCAGGAGACGCGGACGATGTCGGCGCCGGCGAGCTCGCAGCGGCGGATCTGCTCGATCGTCGCCTGGGCGTCCTCGGTCGGCGTGTTGGTCATGGTCTGCACGGTGATCGGCGCATCGCCGCCGACGCGCACCTTTCCGACACCGATCTGCCTCGATCGGCGGCGCAGGATCTCCTGGTAGGGGCGATAGGCCATGCGAAGGGTTCCGGTTCTCTCGGCTCGGCGCCGGGGCCAATATGGCGCTCGAATGCCCGGGCCGGAAGGCCGCGGAAGGATGCCGGGGCCGGCGGCCTGACTCTAGGGCCTCGCCGGCGCCGCGCCGGCCGGCGGCGGGGTGGCGGGCGCCTGGGACACCGGCTGCGCCGGCGGAGCGGGTCTGGCCGGTACACCGGGAGCGGCACCCTCCGGCGCGGCGGCCAGGGCAGCCCGAAGCCGCTCGGCATCCAGCACGACGCCGCGCCGCACGCCCGTGGCCCCCGCCAGGACCGGCACCGCCTGGCCATCGACCACGATGTCGAGGTTCTCGGCCTTGCCGGTGGTCAGCAGCAACCCATCGCGGTTCGGCACCTGATAGGTGTCACCATTCCGCAGCACGCGATCGAACAGGTTCTGGTTGGCGCGGCTGTCGCGCACCTGGATCCAGGATTCCCCCCGGGCGCGGATCAGGACACGGATGCCGTCGGGCATCGGCATGGCCGGCACCGCCGGGGGTGCCCCGGCGGCGACCGGCGCCGGTACCGCGATCGGTGGTGCCACGGCCGCCGCTGCCTGGGTCGGCGTGGCAACCGGGCCGGCCGCTTGCGTCGTCCCCTCCCGCTGCCGCTGCCCATCCTGCGCCGACTGCTCAAGCCGGGGCGGCACGGGCGGCACGGCATCGACCACGCGGTTTCCCGAGCCGCTCCAGTTGAACCAGGCCACGTAGGCGCCGATCGCGAGGACGACGCCGACCGCCACCAGCGCCCCGGCCGGCATGCCGCGGGAAGGTACCGGCTCGGGGAAGACGAGTTCGCCCGGCTTGGCGCCGGCACCGCCGGTCACGTCCCGGAACCGCCGCACCGCCTCATCGGGATCGAGCCCGAGCGCCGCCGCATAGGACCGCACGAAGCCGACGGCATAGGCCACGCCGGGCAGGTCCTTCACGCGCCCTTCCTCGAGCGCGTGGATGTAGCGCCGGTTGATGCGCAGGTGCTCGGCCATGTCCTCGACGCTCGCCCCAAGCGTCAGGCGGGCCTCGCGCAGTTCCTCACCCACGCGGGCGGCTTCGGCGGCGGTCAGGTCGGGGCGTGGGATGCGCTTCATGGGGGTCCAGGCTCGACCGCCGGCTTCTAACCCCGCGGGGCAGTCCCGCAAAGGCCATTCACGCCAGCCGGCAGGTCAGGCCGCGTTCCTTCCTCGAGCCGCGATGGCCGTCGCGGCCTGTCCGATCAACTCGGCGATGATCTCTGCGGCTGGTTGCTCCTTCGTAACCATGCCCACGGACTGCCCGGCCATCAGGGAGCCGTTCTCGACATCGCCTTCGATCACCGCCCGCCGCAGGGCGCCGGCCCAGAAATGCTCAATGTCGAGCTGCGCCGCGTCCTTGTCGAGCTCGCCCGCGCGGAACCGGCGGATCGTCTCGGCCTGATGCTCCAGGAAGCGCTTGGTTCCGGCATTCTGCAGGGCGCGGACCGGAATCACAGGGAACGTCTCGTCGAGCTGCACCGTCGGCATCGCGTCGCGCGCGGCGCCGCGGATGAAGGCCTGCTTGAAGGCCGGATGGGCGATGCATTCGGTGGCGCAGACGAAGCGCGTGCCGAGCTGCGCACCCGCCGCTCCCATTTCGAGATAGGAAAGGATCGCCTCCCCCCGCCCGATGCCGCCGGCGACGAAGACCGGCACCTCGGTGATGTGCGGCAGGATCTCCTGCGCCAGCACGTTGAGCGAGACCGGCCCGATATGCCCGCCGGCCTCCGAGCCCTCGATCACCAGCGCATCGGCGCCGCTGCGGATCATGCGCTTTGCCAGCACGAGCGCCGGCGCGAAGCACACCACCTTCGCGCCGCCCTCCTTCGCCTTCTTGATCGCGCTGCCCGGAGGGATGCCCCCGGCGAAGACGATGTGCCCGACCTTCGCCTCGAGGCACACATCGACCAGCTGTTCGAGCCGCGGATGCATGGTGATCAGGTTCACGCCGAAGGGCTTCTGCGTGAGCGCCTGGGTCCCGGCGATCTCCTCGGCCAGCCGCGGCGGCTCCATCGCGCCGCAGGCGATCACGCCGAAGGCCCCGGCATTCGACAGGGCGGCGACGAGGTGCCGCTCGCTCACCCAGGACATCGCGCCGCCCATGATGGCGTAGCGGCTGCCGAAGAAGGCAGCGCCGCGCGCCATCAGCCGGTCAATCTCGGCATAGGCCCAGTCGGGCGCCCTCACCGCATCGCTCACGCGGGCGCGTCCAGCCCGTAGGCGGTGTGCAGCGCGCGGACCGCGAGCTCGGTGTAGTCGGCGGCGACCAGCACGCTGACCTTGATCTCGGAGGTGGAGATCACCTGGATGTTGATCCCCTTCTCCGCCAGCGCCTTGAACATGGTGTTCGCCACGCCCGCATGGCTGCGCATGCCGATGCCCACGACGCTGATCTTGGCGACGTCGGGGTCGGCGAGCAGCGCCTCGAAGCCGAGCTCGGGGCGCGCCTTCTCCAGCACGTCCCTGGCGCGGGCGAGGTCCGCCTTGCCGACCGTGAAGGTCATGTCGGTGGTGCCGTCGGCGCCGATGTTCTGCACGATCATGTCGACGTTCACATTGGCCTTGGCCATCGCGCCGAACACGTTCGCCGCCACCCCGGGCCGGTCCGGCACGCGACGCAGCGTCACCTTGGCATCGTCGCGGGAATACGCGATGCCGGAAACCACGGGCTGTTCCACGATCTCGTCCTCATCCACCACGAGCGAGCCGGGCTTGTCCTCGAAGCTCGAGACGACCTGCACGCGCACGCCGAGTTTCATCGCCAGTTCGACCGAACGCGTCTGCAGCACCTTGGCACCCACGGAGGCGAGTTCCAGCATCTCCTCGAAGGAGATGCGCTCGAGCTTCCGGGCGCGGGGCACGATGCGCGGGTCGGTCGTGTAGATGCCGTCCACGTCGGTATAGATGTCGCACCGATCGGCCTTCACCGCCGCCGCGACCGCGACCGCGGAGAGGTCCGACCCGCCGCGGCCGAGCGTGGTGATGCGGTGGCGCGTGTTCTCGATGCCCTGGAAGCCGGCGATCACCGGCACCTGGCCCGCCTCCATCCGTTCGATCAGCACGGCGCCGTCGATCTGCTCGACCCGTGCCTTGCCATGCGCCTGGTCTGTGACGATCGGCACCTGCCATCCCTGCCAGGACCGCGCATCGACGCCGATCGTCTGCAGCGCGATCGCCGTCAGCCCGGTCGTCACCTGTTCGCCGGTCGCGACGACGGTGTCGTACTCGCGCGCATCGTGCAGCGGCGAGAGGTCCTGGCACCATTTGACCAGCTGGTTGGTCACGCCGGACATGGCCGAGACCACGACGGCGACCTGGTGGCCGGCATCGACCTCCCGCTTCACGCGGGCGGCGACGTTGCGGATACGATCGAGATCGGCGACGGAGGTGCCGCCGAACTTCATGACGATACGAGCCATCGGCGGCGGTCTGGTTCCTGGGGCCGGGCGGAAAACGCCTGCGCCGGTGGTTGCGCCGGGCGGCGGGGCGGGACAGATACCGAGCGGCCGGGGGACGCGCAACCCGCCGCATCGACGGACCCCTCGGTCCGGAAAAGGAGACTCCATGCCACGGGCAGGCACCAGGCTCGACGCCGAGGTCGCGAAGTTCGACTCCCTGGCCGCCCGCTGGTGGGATCCGGATGGGCCGATGAAGCCGCTGCACCGGATGAATCCGCTGCGCACCGGCTGGATCGCGGAACGCCTGGCCCGCCTGCATGGCAGGGATCCCGCCGCCCCGGATGCCCTGGCCGGCCTCACGCTGCTCGATGTCGGCTGCGGCGCCGGGCTGGCCTCGGAGGCGCTCGCCCGCCGCGGCGCCCGCGTGACCGGCCTCGACGCGGCCGGGGAGGCGCTGGAGGCGGCGCGTGCCCATGCCGCCGCCGGCGGCCTCGACATCGCCTACCGGGAGGGCCTGCCCGAGGATCTGCCGGTAGACGAGGCCTACGACGCCGTCATCGCCCTCGAAGTCATCGAGCACGTCGCCGACCGCCAAGCCTTCCTCGCTGCCCTGGCGCGGGTCGCGAAGCCGGGGGCACCGGTTTTCCTCTCGACGCTCAACCGGACCCCGCGCTCCTTCCTGATGGCGAAGCTCGGGGCGGAATACCTGCTGCGCCTGCTGCCGGTCGGCACCCACGACTGGCGCATGTTCGTCACCCCGGGCGAGCTCGGCGCCGGGCTGCGGACGGTCGGCCTGCGGGTGGCCGACATTGCCGGCATGACGATGGACACCCTCAGCGGCCAGTGGCGGGCAAGCCGGGATGTCGGAGTGAACTACCTCGTCATGGCGGTCCGGGACTGACGCTGCCAAGCGTTTCCGATCGCCTGGCGATCGGCCGGGCGAAGGGTATCGGTGCGCGCGTCCGGGGCGGCGCCCGCAGACCGGATGAAGTCGCATACCAGCGGCCGCTATTCGCGACCTTTGGCATCCGCCTTTGCGTGCCCCCGGACGTCGGGCGCAAACCTCCGGTTCGCTTGGACGTGCCGGACCACCGGCGGGCCGCATTCCCGATCCCCGGTCACGTTGCAAGGCAAGGTGACCGGGTGCCCGTCGCGGCCTCGGCACGAGGCAAGAACTCGTGCCGCTCGTATCAGACCGCGTCAGCACGGGGGGGCATCCGGTACATGGCGGGCATAGCCCATCGCATCGAGGTAGCCGGCGAAGGCGGCATCGAGCGGTGCTCTCTGCTCCGCCGTCAGCTCCGTCCGGTGTCGCTCAGGCAACGCCTTGTTACGATGAGTGAAAGCGATGCGCTCGACGTAGAACCGCACCGGCCAGTGCGGGCAGCGCAGGCCGAGATGCTCCGCGACCGCCGTGATCGCCTCATCCATGCGAAAGGCGCAGGTTTCGTAGCGCAGGTGCAGCAGCCCGGGCAGATCCGACCAGCGCTCCATTTCGGCAAGATAGCCGCCGACGCGCGCGGCTGCGCCGTCGAGGGTGGCGAATTCGGAGAAGGCCTCCTCCCCCCGGCGGCGCGCGCGGCGGCCGGCATCCAGCAGGGCAAGGCAGATGTCGCGCGGATCGCGATGGCTGACCAGGGCTTTCGCCTGACCACGCTCCGCCAGGTCCCGGTAGGCGGCAATCCACTCCAGGCCGGGCGAGTCATGGGTCTTGATGACCAGGGTCCGGCCGCCGATCCGTTCGGCGACCTGCCGCAGCAGCCCGGCATCGAGCACCTGCTGAAAATTCACCCGATGCCCCGGGCTCACCAGAGGCGGGGGCAACCGCCATTGCGGATGGCCACCCAGGACGGCGACCGCACGCGCGATCTGGAAGGCGAGCGTGCTGCCGGATTTCGGAATGCCGCAGCTGAAGACGATCATCGGCGGAGGATCGACGCCGCAGCGCCCTCGCGTCTCAGCCGTCGGCCGGAGGCACCCAGGGGATGCGGGCCACCTCGATGCCTTCGTCGCGCAGTGCCTCCGTCTCGGAGTCGCTGGCCTCGCCGAAGATGCCGCGACGATCGGATTCTCCGCGGTGCATGCGGCGGGCCTCATCGGCGAAATCGGCACCGACATAGTCGCAGTTGCGCTCGACCTCGACACGCAGTCGCTGGAGCATCGCCCGCACCTGCGCCGGCATCGGCCCGGCCGTGGCCGGCGCCGAATCCGGCGCAGCCCCCGGTGGCGGCGCCGGGAGCGCTTCGGGGACGACGGCATTGCGTGCCGGCCGGCCCTTCTTCGGAATGGCCGGCGCCATCAGCGCGCGGGAGACGGCCGTGCCCCCGCAGACCGGGCATTCCACCAGTCCCGCCTGGGCGAGTACATCGAAGGCGGCGCTGTCCTTGTACCAGCCGTCGAAGCTGTGCTCCTCGGCCGTGCTTTCGCAGCGCAACTGGTAGTGGATCATCGCTCCGTCTTCCCTGGCCCGCCCCACAGGCGGCGGGCCACGCCTTCCATCTGGCACTCGTCCATTCAGACTGCCAGATGTCGGGTCACGCGGCCAGAAGCGTGTCCAGCCGTCCCGCGCGCTCGAGCGCATGCAGGTCGTCGGACCCGCCGATCGCCTGACCGTCGATGAAGATCTGCGGCACCGTGGTCCGGCCGCCGGAACGCGCGATCGCCTCGCGCCGCGCCTCGGAACCGTTCGGCGCGTAGATCTCCTCATAGGCCACGCCCTTGCGCTCGAGCAGCGCCTTCGCGCGGGCGCAATAGGGGCAGAATTCGGTGGTGTAGATCTGGATCTTGGCCATGGCTGAAGACTTGGCGCGGCGCCGGGCCGGGTCAAGGCATGGCTGGATCGGTCGCCATGCCGCGATGGCATGCCTGCATGCCGCGCGTGACGCGGCGAACCGCATGTGCCTCGCGGCGCAGTCGATGCCGGCAGCACATGCCCAGCCAGATGACCACGACGCCCGATCCTGGACGAACGGCCAGGAAGGGGACCAGCGCCGCCCGTGGGAACACGCCTCTCCGCACTACCGCGAGCGGCCCTCAGGCATCCCGAAGCCGCGGGTCCGGCACCCGCGCGGCGGCGAGGACCTCGACGGCGCTCGCCCCGGCCCCCAGCAGCACCAGGCTGCACGCCTCCGCGGTGGCGCCGGAGGTCATGACGTCGTCCACCAGCAGCACCCGGCGCCCCGCGATGGCAGCACGCCACCGAGACGAGACGACGAAGGCGCCGGCCACAGTCGCCGCGCGCTCCGCCGCTCCCTTGTCGGCGAGCGGCGGCGTCTGCCGCGCGCGACGCAGCAGGTCCGGCAGCACCGGCTTTGCCGAGAGGGCGCCGAGCGCGCGCGCCAGCAGCGCCGCCTGATCATAGCGCCGCTGCAGGACTCGCCGCCAATGCGCGGGCACGGGCGCGATCACCTCCGCCCTGGCCAGCAGCGGCGCCCCGATGCGCGCCATCTGGCGCGCCAGGGGCATGGCGAGGTCCGTCCGGTCCGCGTGCTTGAACGGCAGGATCAGCCGCTTCGCCCCGGCATCGTAGCGGAACGCCGCCCGCGCCGAGAGGAAGGCGGGCAGCCCCCGCCGGCAGCGCGGGCACAGCCCGGCGGCCGATCCGGTCGCCTCGGCCTGGCCGGCATGGGCGAAGGGCACGCCGCAGCGGTCGCAACAGGGCGCGGTGATCGGCGTCAGCCCGGCGAAGCAGGCCGCGCACAGCGCCCCTTGGGCCTGCACCTCGCCCTCGCAGGCGAGGCAGCGCGGCGGCAGGAGCGTGTCGAGGACGCGCAGCGAGGCCCGCCGAACCCCGCCCGACAGGCGCTGGAAGGCCTGTCGCGCCGCCACCCCCGTCAGACCCAGGCGCCGAAGGGTGCGTCGCCGTCCTTGGCGACCTCGTGCACCAGGTCGATTTCCCAGGAGAGGTATTCGTGCATGGCCGCCTCGACGCCCTCGTTGCGGTCGTAGGGGCGCAGGTAGAAATCCACGCAGTCCGCATCCGGCGGATCGCGACGGTCGGCCGTGACCGGGAATCCCGCCGCCTGCCATGCCTTCGTGCCACCGGCGAGGATCTTCACCGGCGCCTTGGCGAAGCCGAGCAGTTCCTGGGCGGCGAGCCGCGCCTGGGCCTCCTCCGGCGCGGCGACCACCACCTGGCGGTCGCCCGTCAGCCGCCCGGCCAGCCGGTCGAGCCGGCTGCGGATACCCCACAGGGCGCCCGGGACATGCCCGTCGCGGAAATCGATGGAACGCGCCAGGTCCACCACCTGCACCGCCCCCTCCCCCGCGAGCGCGGCGAGGTCTGCCGGGCTGACATGCGGCACCTTCACCGCCGCCGCCTCGGGGCAGTCCGGCGCCCAGACGCCTTCCTCCAGCCGTCCTTCCAGCCCGTCCGACAGGACGTACACATCCCAGCCGCCGAGTTGGCGCAGCCAGCCGCCGGTCATCCGGGCACGCACCCCGGTATCGTCGATCAGCACGATGCGCGCGCCGCGCACCGCAACCCACTGGTCGGTCGCCTGGACGAGTTGCCCACCCGGCGCCGAGCGGCTGCCCACGAGATGCCCCGCCGCGAATTCCGCCGGGTCGCGCACGTCGAGCACATAGGTCGTCCGCGTCGCATCGGCCTGGAAACCTGCAAGCTCGGCGCGCGTCGCCACCTTGACCCCGTGCTTGCGTGCGAAGCGGTCGGCGCGGGCGAAGGCCTCGGCAAGCGTGGCCGGTGTGCCTTCCGGATAGCGATCGGTGCGGCCCCGATCGCAGGAGAAGCCCGCGAGCTCCCACCCCATCGTGCCGTTGCGCAGCGCCACCACCTTGTTGGGCAGCCCCGCGCTGCGCAGCGATTCCGCGCCGAGAATGGACCGCGTGCGCCCGGCGCAGTTCACCACGACCGTCGTCTCGGGCCGGCTCACCAGCTCGCCGATGCGATAGACCAGCTCGCCGCCCGGGACGTTGACGCCGGTCGGGATCGACATGCGGCGGAACTCGTCGATCGGCCGGCTGTCGAGCACCACCATGTCGGTCCCGGCGTCCATCATCGCCTTGAGCTCGGCGGGATCGACGGACGGCGTGTGGTAGTGGTGTTCGACCCATTCGCCGAAGGCCTTGGACGGCACGTTCACACCCGAGAAGGCAGTGAATCCCGCCGCCACCCAGGCAGGCGTTCCGCCCGCGAGCACCGCCACCCTGGAACAGCCGATCTGCTCGAGATAGGCGGCGAGCCGCGCGGCGTACCCTTCCCCTCCGTCGGTGCAGACCACCTGCACGTCGCGGCGCGGCAGCAGCGCACGGGCGCGGAATTCCATCTTCGACAGCGGGCAGGGCACCGCCCAGAACAGATGCGACCGCCCGAACTCCCCTTCCTCCCGCGCGTCGAGGATGGCGAGTTCCCGCCCCTCCCGGATCCAGCCCTTGAGCGTGGCGGCGTCGATCTGACCGGCCATGCGTCCTCTCCCCTTGCCATCCGCCGCCATCAACGGGCGCCGCGGCTCTGCTCTACCGCGCCTTGCGGCGACGCGGAACCGGGCGCATGTGGCGGCCCATGAGCGATCCCATGCAGGTCTTCGACCGCGCCCTCCTCCGCCGGCGCCGGGACCGCGCCGCAGGCACCGTGGACCGTGTCGCTCCGATCCTCGCGGAAGCGGCCGACCGCCTGCTCGACCGGCTGGACGACACGACACGGCGCTTCACCCGGGCGCTCGACCTCGGCGGCCGCGGACAGATCGCCGATCGCCTCGCCGCGCGCGGCATCCCCTTCGTGGTTTCAGCCGACCTTTCCCCGCGCATGGCAGCGCGCGCCGGCGGCCTGCCGGTCGCCGCCGACGAGGAGTGGCTGCCTTTCGCGGACGGCGCCTTCGACCTGGTGGTCGCCTCACTGTCCCTGCACGCGGTCAACGACCTCCCCGGCGCGCTGGTGCAGATCCGCCGCGCATTGGCGCCGGACGGGCTCTTCCTCGCCTCCCTTCCTGGCCTGCCGACGCTACAGGAGCTTCGCGCTGCCCTCGCCGAAGCGGAATCGGAACTTCGCGGCGGCATCTCCCCGCGCGTCTCCCCCTTCGCCGATCTGCGCGACGGGGCCGCCCTGCTGCAGCGCGCCGGCTTCGCGCTGCCGGTCGCCGACGCCGAGGACATCCGCCTGCGCTATCGCAGCCCGCTCGCGCTGCTCGCCGATCTGCGCGCGGCCGGCGAAGGCAGCACGATCCTCGCGCGTGATCGGCGGGTCCCGCCCCGGGCGCTCTTCCCCCTCGCCATGGCGCGCATGCCGCGCGACGCGGAGGGCGTGCCTGCGACCTTCCGCCTGCTCGTCCTGACCGGCTGGGCCCCGTCCGCCGCGCAGCCGAAGCCGGCACGGCCCGGCAGCGCCAATGCCCGCCTCGCCGACGCGCTCGGCACGGTCGAGTATCCCGCCGGCGAGAAGCCAGGCATGTGACGCGCGGTGCTTGCAACCGGGGGTCGCGGAGCGCATCTTCCGGCCTCACATCAAGCCGCGATCTGGACCCGACCATGGAGCAGCACGGCGGCGAAGCCCGCCGCATCACGATCCACCACCCCGAGGATTTCGAGGGCATGCGCAAGGCCGGCCGCCTGGCCGCCGAGACGCTGGACATGATCGCGGCCCATATCCGCCCGGGCGTCACCACGGGCGAGATCGACCGGCTCTGCCACGAGTTCATGGTCGACCACGGCGCCGTGCCGGCGACGCTCGGCTACCGCGGCTACACCAAGTCGACCTGCACCTCGGTCAACCACGTCGTCTGCCACGGCATCCCGGGCGACCGGGTGCTGGCCGAAGGGGACATCGTCAATATCGACGTCACCGTCATCCTGGATGGCTGGTACGGCGACACCAGCCGCATGTACGTGGCCGGCCAGCCTTCCACCAAGGCGCGGCTGCTCATGGACGTGACCTACGAGTCCATGATGAAGGGCATCGCCGCCATCAAGCCGGGCGCGACGCTCGGCGATGTCGGCCACGCCATCCAGACCTTCGTCGAGAAGCACCGCTTCAGCGTCGTGCGTGACTTCTGCGGCCACGGCATCGGCCGCCACTTCCACGCGCCGCCGAACGTGCTGCATTTCGGCCGACCCGGCGAGGGCCCGCGGCTGCGCCCGGGCATGTTCTTCACCGTCGAGCCGATGGTGAATGCCGGCCGCCCCGAGGTGAAGATCCTCGACGACGGCTGGACGGCGGTGACGCGCGACCGCTCCCTCTCCGCCCAGTTCGAGCACATGGTGGGCGTCACCGAGACCGGCGTGGAGATCTTCACCATCTCGCCGGCCGGGCTACACCGCCCCTATCGCCAGGACTGACGAAAGCGAACTTCAACCCGAAGTAGATTTATCCTAGCATACGTCGCGTTCCGGCGCCCTTCGCCGGCAGCGAGGCGCATGCGCAGGAAACCCGGCCTGGCCGAGGCGATGCCCGGCCTGCTCCCCCTTGTCGACACCCCGGAGGAGGCCTCGCCCCCCGGCCATCTCGGCCATCGCGCCCGCATGCGCGAGAAGCTGCTCACCGCCGGGCCGGATGCGCTGCTCGACCACGAACTGCTCGAGATGGTGCTCTTCCTCGCCCTGCCGCGGCGCGACACCAAGCCGATCGCCCGTGCCCTGCTCGGCCGATTCGGGTCCTTCGCCGGCGCCGTCTCGGCGCCGCTGACGGAACTGCGCGAGGTGGAGGGCCTCGGCGAGGCCGGCGCCGCCGCGCTGCGCATCGTGCAGGCGGCCGCCCTCCGCCTGGCCCGCGCCGACGTCATGGAACGCCCGGTGCTCAACAATTGGGACCGGCTGCTCGCCTATCTCTCGGCGGCACTGGCGCGCGAACGGGTGGAGCAGTTCCGCGTCCTGTTCCTCGACACGCGCAACCGCCTGATCGCCGACGAGGCGCAGGCCCGCGGCACCGTGAACCATACGCCGGTCTATCCGCGGGAGGTTGTGAAGCGCGCCCTCGAGTTGCAGGCGACGGCGCTGATCCTGGTGCACAACCACCCCTCCGGCGACCCGACGCCGTCGCGCGCCGACCTCGAGATGACGCAGGAGGTGAAATCCGCCGCCGGCGTCCTCGGCATCGTGCTGCACGACCACCTGATCGTCGGCAATGGCCGCCACCTTTCCTTCCGGCGGGAGGGGCTGCTGTGAAGGGCTTCGCGGCATGTGCGCCGTGATACGGGACGGCCGTTGACCCGCGCACCGGCATAGCCTCACCCTTCCGGCATGCGCCTCGTACCAATTGCCCTCGTGCTGGCCTGTACGCTCGCCGCCTCCGCGGCCGATGCGCAGAAGCCCGGCTCGCTCGGCAACCTGCCCGCACCGCCGCCGCCGCAACCGAACCTCGGCCCAGGCCCGGCCCGGCCGGGGCTGGGGCCGGGCATGGCGCTGCCGCGCGACAAGCCGCCGCCGCTCGGCGGCCCGTCCCAGAGGCCCGGCCTGGCGCAGCCGCAGCCGCCGGCTCGGCCCGGGCCCGGCCAGATGGCGGCGCTGCCGCGCGACAAGCCGCCGCCGCTCGGTGCTGCGGCGCCGGCCCGGCCCGGACAGCGTCCCGGGCAGACGCCCGGACAACCCCAGCCGGTCTCCTCCGGTACCGGGTTCATCGTGGCGCCGAGGCAGATCATGACGAATCATCACGTCGCGGAGGGCTGCACGGCCATGACCGCGCGGCTGGCAAACGGACAGGAGATCCCGGCAACGGTCATCGCCGCCGATCCGCAGCGGGACCTCGCCCTGCTGCGCACCGAAAGCGACCCGGGGCCGGTCCTGCCCTTCCGGCGCGCCGCCGAGGTCCGTCGCGGCGAATCCGTCGTGACCTATGGGTTCCCTCTGGCCGGACTGCTCTCCTCCGGGCCGACCCTGACGACCGGCGATGTCTCCGCCCTGGCCGGGCTCGGCGACAATCCCCGCCAGATCCAGATCAGCGCCCCGGTGCAGCAGGGAAATTCGGGCGGTCCGCTGCTCGACCTGCGCGGCCATGTCGTCGGCGTCATCGTGTCGAAGCTGAACGCGCAGCGCATCGCGCAGGCGACCGGCGATATTCCGCAGAACGTCAATTTCGCGGTGAAGCACACGGAAGCCGTCGATTTCATGCGGGAGCACGGCGTCCAGCCGCAGCTCGAGAGCATCGGAACGCCACGCACGGCGGCCGAGGTCGGTGAACTCGCCCACGCCTCGACCGTCTTCCTGCGCTGCATGCGCTGAACGCAGGTCTGGGAATGCGCCGACAGGCGTGTTCCCGCCGGCGGCATCGCCCCCCTTCCGGCCGGCACTGACCCGCGCCATCGCCCCATGCGCGGGCCGCGCGCGGATGGTCAGACGGCCTCTGGCGCTGATTCGAAAGGGCAGTTCCGTTGGAGGGCAGGCCCCGGCACACCGGTCAGGCGTGTGGCTGCCGGATGCGCTCCCTCAACCCGGCAAGCTGCGATCGGAATCCGGGCTGCGCCAGGCATACCGCGCGCGGACGGCGAAACCTCTGTCGAATGGGCATCGTGCCCCGAGGACAGCGGGTTCGATCCCGGTGCACGACGCATCGCACGTGATGTCGGCGGCACGGCCGCGCGCCGGACCAGGGCTGGACCGCCGATCGCAGACAGCTTCCACCCTTCCGCGGCCGGCATGGCGGGGCCCATGACCCCTACGCCGTTCAGCCGCCGCGCACCGCGCGCACGACACCGGCGGCAAAGGCCATGGCGTCGGCGCTCTCGCTCGGTGCGCCGCTCGCCATCGTCACCTGCACCTTGACGAAGCGCCCCTCGGCGCTGCCGATGCACACATGCCGCGTCACCGGCGCACGACCGAAAGCGCCCGACATCACGGCGCAGCGGAGCCCGGGATCGGCGACCGTGACACGCCGCTGCTCGGTGAGCCTGCGTCCGGTCCGACCGGACGGCGCCTCCGTCACCTCGGTAACGGCGGAACTCAGTTCCCGATCGAATTCGGGCGCCGCCGGATCCGAGGGCGCGGCGCGGCCGCCGGTCCCATAGACGAGCACCGTTGCCACGGCGGCCCGGTTGCGGGTGGCATAGTCCAGCGCGAGCGTAGGCCCGGGCCGCTGCGCGGCGTCACCCAGCACGAAGCCGGCGATTTCCGCCGGCATGCGCGTCGCCAAGGTATCGAGAGGCGGTCGGCTGGCCTCCTCCATGGCGCTGCACGCGGTGAGCAGGAGACAGGCCGCGACGAGGCTCCGGCCCGGCGAGACCGCCGCGGCGCCGGCGCCGCCGCGGCCGCGCCATGCGAGCCGGGCCTGCGCGATCAGGCGCGGCATTGCCATCGCCGGGCGCCCGCGGTCAGCCTGCCGGGCGCCGGCTGAAATCGCGGACCGCCCCCGCGACCACGGTGATGACCGAGGTGTAGAGGACCATCTGCATCAGCGTCGCGCCCACCCACAGCCAGACCGGGAATACCCCCGCAATTGCCGGCACCAGGAAGCCGAGCGGCAGGAAGAGATAGGCGTAGGCCTCGGGGACCGCCTCCGTCACCTGATGGGTGCCCTCATAGATCATGTTCAGGGCGACGTAGAGGATGACGAGCAGGCCGACCCAGGCGATCCAGCGGTGCCGGTCGAGCAGCCGGGCGATCAATGTGGCAGCGACGCCCATCAGCAACACGGAGACCGCGAGGCCCACGATCAGGATGTAGGGGTGGTCCTTCGCCGCCCCGGCGACCGCCAGCACGTTGTCGAGGCTCATCGAGACGTCGGCGACCAGGATCTGCGTGATGGCTTGGCGCAGCGTCTTGCGCGGCGCTCCGGGCTCGACGCCCTGAAGCGCCTCCACGCCTTCGCTCTGCTCAGTCACATCCGGATGGTCGTGTCCGCTCCCCTCGCGAAGCTCACGGTACATCTTCCAGCAGACCCAGAGCAGCAGGACGCCACCCGCGAGCACGATCCCGACGATGTTGAGCAGTTGCACCGTGATCGAGGCGAAGGCGATGCGCATGACCGTCGCCGCGATGATGCCCCAGAAGATCGCCTTGCGGCGCTGATCCGCGGGCAGCCCCGCGGCCGCCATGCCGACCACGATCGCATTGTCGCCCGCAAGGACGACGTCGATGAACAGGACCATTGCCAGCGGCTGAAGCCATTCGGGCAGCATTTCCAACATGTCGCGGGCGTCCTGGCAGGTTTGGGCTGAATCCGAGGCGGCGGAGATAACGTTATGGACACTTTCCGGCAACCCCGCGCACGGAAACTGCTGCCGGAAGCTTGCGCTGCGCTGCGGCAGGCGCCAAACCCCGGCGCGTTCATCCGGAGCCCGCACCATGGTCCCGCGCTATTCCCGCCCGCAGATGGAGGCGATCTGGTCGCCCGCAGCGCGCTATCGCATCTGGTTCGAGATCGAGGCCCTCGCCGCCGAGGCGATGGCGAAGCTCGGCACCATCCCGGAGGACGCCGCGCGCGCCATCCGCGAGAAGGGCGCCCCGCGCGCCGCCGCCATCGGCGAGGCCGAGGTCGCGCGGATCGACGAGATCGAGCGCGAGACGCGCCACGACGTCATCGCCTTCCTCACCTTCATGGCCGAGGGCATCGGGCCCGAGGCACGCTTCATGCACCAGGGCATGACCTCCTCCGATGTGCTCGATACCTGCCTCGCGGTCCAGATGACGCGCGCGGCGGACCTGCTGATCGCCGACATCGACGCGGTGCTCGCGGCGCTGAAGGCCCGGGCGCTGGAACACCGCCACACACCGACGGTCGGCCGCAGCCACGGCATCCATGCCGAACCGACCACCTTCGGCCTGAAGCTCGCCGGCCACTACGCGGAATTCGCCCGCGGGCGGGAACGGTTGGTCGCGGCCCGGCGGGAGGTCGCGACCTGCGCCATCTCCGGCCCGGTCGGCACCTTCGCGAGCGTCGATCCCCGAGTCGAGGCCTTCGTGGCGGAGAAGCTCGGCCTGGAGGTCGAGCCGGTTTCCACCCAGGTGATCCCGCGCGACCGCCACGCCGCCTTCTTCTGCGCCCTGGCGGTGGTGGCGAGCGGCATCGAGCGCCTGGCGATCGAGGTCCGCCACCTGCAGCGGAGCGAGGTGCGCGAAGCGGAGGAGTTCTTCCACCCCGGCCAGAAGGGGTCCTCCTCCATGCCGCACAAGCGCAACCCGGTGCTGTCGGAGAACCTCACCGGCCTGGCCCGGCTGGTGCGCGGCTACGTTACCCCGGCGCTCGAGAACGTGGCGCTCTGGCACGAGCGCGACATCAGCCATTCCAGCGTGGAGCGTGTCATCGCCCCGGATGCGACCATCGCCCTCGACTTCGCCCTGATGCGCCTCGCAGGCATGATGGAGAAGCTGACCGTCTACCCGGCGCGCATGCAGGCCAACCTCGACGGGCTCGGCGGCGTGGTGCACAGCCAGAAGGTGCTGCTCGCCCTGACCCAGGCCGGCATGAGCCGCGAGGACGCCTACCGCGCCGTGCAACGGGCCGCGATGGCGACTTGGCAGGCACTCGGCACGCCTGGCGGGCAGACCTTCCGCGCGAACCTACTGGCCGACCCGGAGGTTTCGGCACGCCTGAACGCCGAAGCCCTCGACGCGGCGATGGATGCGCGGCGGGACTTTGCCCATGTGGACACCGTCTTCCGGAGGGTCTTCGGCGAGGCGTGAGAAACCGTCTGGAAACGCGCCTCGCGGCGCGTTTCCGGGTCCGGCACCGGGGTGCCGGTTCCGCGCGCGGCCGCCCCACGAGCGCCGCGCGCCGTATCGCCGGGCTTGACCGATGCGGTCACCGGCCGGGTTCAGCGGCATGGGACCCGTCGAGAGCCGAGGCCCGATGATGGCGATGACCGCCCTGTTTCTGCCTCATGACATAGCCACAATGTCGCGAGGCAAAGGAGGGCATTCATCATGCACAGGCTTCGCATGCTGGCCATGGCCACCGCGATTGCGATCACCGGCATGGCAGTGCCTGGCGGCGAGGCTGTGGCCGGGGACCGCCATTGGCGCGGCCATCCCGGGCGCGGTTGGGGGCCGCCCCCGCGCGCGTATTATCACGCCCCGCCGCGGCCCCGCGCCTATTACGCGCCGGCGCCGCGCGTGTATTACGCACCGCCGCCAGTGTACTACGCGCCGCCGCCCCGCGTGTACTATGCGCCACCGCCACCAGTATACTATGCGCCGCCTGCCTATTACGGCCCGCCTGCCTACTACGGCCCACCCGGCGTCTCGCTGAACTTCCGCTTCTAGAGCAGCTTCCGCCTGCCACGGCTCACGGCAACCGTTCCCGTTTCCTGTTTTCGCGGGCATCTTCGCCCGATCAGGTGGAATCACCTGATCGGGATCCGCTCCAGGGTCATGGTTCCGAAGTCCTGCGGGCTTCGTTCTCAGAGTCTGCCTGGAAATGCGCCGTGCAGTGCTTTTCCACCTCCGGCACCGGCCTGCTCGTCCGCTCCCGTCGTCGGAAATCCTGCGAACTTCGCGGGCAGGATGTTAGCCGCGGCCCACTGCCGGCGGCTTGCGCCCGAGGCCAAGCCTCAGCAGCCTGTCCGGCATGTGCACCGTCATCCTTCTGCGGCGGCCGGGCCATAGCTGGCCGCTTGTCATGGCCGCCAACCGCGACGAACGGCTGGACCGCCCGTGGGACCCGCCCGGCCTCTGGTGGCCGGCCCGCCCCGGCGTGATCGGTGGTCGGGACCGCACCGCCGGCGGAAGCTGGATGGCATTGGGTACCTCCGGTGTCGTCGCGGCCGCCCTGAACCGGCCGGGCAGCCTCGGACCGGAAGCCGGCAAGCGGTCCCGCGGTGAGCTGCCCCTGGTCGCCGCTGCCGAAGCCAGCGCCGCTGACGCCGCGGCAAGGATCGCTACCCTGCCCGCCGGGCACTGGCGTCCCTTCAACCTGGTCATCGCCGACGCGGCTCGCGCCTTCTTCCTGCGCGGCCTCGGGCACGGCCAGCCGGAAGTCGTGGACCTGCCCGCCGGCGTGACCATGGTGACCGCCCACGACCCCAACGACCTGTCGAGTCCCCGCACCCGCCGCCATCTGCCGCGCTTCCAGGCGGCCGCGCCGCCGGACCCCGACGACGACGACTGGTCCGATTGGACGACACTATTGGCTGATGACGGTCAGGATCCCGACGCCGGCATCGCCAGCACGCTGAACGTGCCACCCACCAACGGCTTCGGCACCGTCTGCTCCAGCCTGCTCGCCCTCAGGCGGGACGGCAGCGCGACCTGGCAGTTCTGCCCCGGGCGGCCCGGGTCGGCGCCCTTCGCCGTTGTCGGCCCGCCGGCCCTCGCCGCAACCGCCGGTGGCTGAAACGCCGCGCCGCAACCGCCCGCTGCGACGCCCCCACAGCCCTGCCCTTCGGGCAGCGTCATGGTCACCCCCGATTGCACTTGCTATACGACCCCCGCAGTCCGCCTGCCCCCCCGGCCAGGCGGCGACGAGGATTCCTGCGACATGGCGCGACGCCGACAACTCTACGAGGGCAAGGCCAAGATCCTGTTCGAGGGGCCGGAGCCCGGCACCCTGGTCCAGTACTTCAAGGACGACGCCACCGCTTTCAACGCCCAGAAGAAGGGCACCATCACCGGCAAGGGCGTGCTCAACAACCGCATCAGCGAATACCTGATGACGCGGTTGGCCGAGATCGGCGTGCCCACCCACTTCATCCGCCGCCTCAACATGCGCGAACAGCTCATCCGCGAGGTCGAGATCATTCCGCTCGAGGTCGTGGTCCGCAACGTCGCCGCCGGCTCGCTCGCCACCCGCCTCGGCATTCCCGAAGGCCAGCGCCTGCCGCGCTCGATCATCGAGTACTACTACAAGAACGATCAGCTCGGTGACCCGATGGTCGCCGAGGAGCACATCACCTGCTTCGGCTGGGCCGCCACCCAGGACCTCGACGACATCGTCGCGCTGACGCTGCGGGTGAACGACTTCCTCACCGGCCTGTTCCTCGGCGTCGGCATCACCCTCGTCGACTTCAAGCTGGAATTCGGCCGGCTGTGGGAGAATGACGAGATGCGCATTGTCCTCGCCGACGAGATCTCCCCCGACAATTGCCGCCTGTGGGACGCCAAGACCGGCGAGAAGATGGACAAGGACCGCTTCCGCCGCGACCTCGGCAAGGTCGAGGAAGGGTACCAGGAAGTCGCCCGCCGCCTCGGCATCCTGCCCGAGGCCGGCGCCCGCGACCTCAAGGGCCCGGAGAGCATGCAGTGACACCCGGTCGTGGCTGGGCGAAGCCGTCGCGCAAGGAGCGCGCCTTCCGCTCGGCGTCGAGCACCGGAAACCTGGAGCGGATGTCCGAACGATGAAAGCGCGTGTCTACGTGATGCCCAAGGCCGGCGTCCTCGACCCCCAGGGCAAGGCCATCGGCCATGCCCTCGAAGGCCTCGGCTTCGCCGGCGTCAATGACGTCCGCGCCGGCAAGGTCATCGAGCTCGACCTCGCCGAGACCGATCCCGCCAAGGCGAAGTCTGCCGCCGAGGACATGGCCCGCAAGCTGCTCGCCAACACGGTGATCGAATCCTTCCGGGTGGAGATCGCCTGACGTGGTGAAGGCAAGCCTCCTCGCGATGGCGGTGCTGACCGTCCTCATCGCGATGGGGCTGCGCTGGCGTGAGGAGCGCCTCGCCGCCGGCCGGCAGGCCTCCCGCCTCGGCCTCATCGAACGCAGCAAGCGCACGGCGAACCGCTGGGTCACCGCCGCGGCGCTCGCCGCCGCCGCAACCATGATCGTGATGGGCGGGCTGCACTGGCTCCGCCTCTCGATCGGCTGACCGCCAGGCAGCACTACCCCGACGACCGCACACCCGCCGCAGGGACCACGCCATGAAAGCCGCCATCATCGTCTTCCCCGGCACCAACCGCGAACGCGACATGCGCACCGCGCTCAAGCGCGTGACCGGCCGCGACCCGCTGATGCTGTTCCACCGGGAAGACCTGCCCCGCGACCTCGACCTCGTCGTGCTCGCCGGCGGCTTCTCCTACGGGGACTACCTGCGCTGCGGCGCCATGGCCGCCCAGTCGCCCATCATGAAGGACATCAAGGCCTTCGCGGAGAAGGGCGGCCACATCCTCGGCGTCTGCAACGGCTTCCAGATCCTGATCGAGGCCGGCCTGCTGCCCGGCGGGCTGCTGCGCAACGCCTCCCTCCGCTTCCTGTCCATGGACTGCACGCTCCGCGTCGAGCGCGCCGGCACCGCCTTCACCAGCCGCTGGCAGAAGGGCGCCACCTTCCGCGCGCCCATGGCCCACGGCGACGGCAACTACTTCGCCGACGACGCGACGCTCGACCGCCTGGAAGGCGAAGGCCTGGTCGCCTTCCGTTACGTGAACGAAAACGGCGAAGCGACCGAGGCCGCCAACCGCAACGGATCCGCCCGCAACATCGCCGGCATCTTCTCCCCCAACCTGCGCATCTGCGGCCTGATGCCCCACCCGGAAGACCTGGTGGACGACCTGATGGGCGGGACGGACGGGCTGCCGATGTTCGAAAGCCTGGCGGAGAGTTTGGTCTCGGCCTGAGGCGGTGGTGTTTTGCAGGGGCTCTGCCCCTGCACCCCGGCAGGAAACTTAGTTTCCTGCACCTTCGTTTCACTAAATTATTACATAAATCTGACCTTAGCCCTCTATCAATCTTCAACAATAAAACGAATGAAATTTCACTTACTACTACAATCTCATATCAGTTAATAAACCACGCGAACGCTGGCGGCCCATCACCCGGACCAGGAATTGCCATATAATTTATTAGGACATCCCTCGGATGAGTCGATAGACTTTCAGTTGCGTGATTCCACTCAAAATCCGTTTCCTGCAGACGACCTGCACCACTGAATACCACAAGCGCGCCAAAGCAATATTCTGTCCAAGCGCCAGGCGGCCCGATGCGCGGCCTAACAAATACCTCCTTGGTCCTAACACTAAAATTGTACTGAATAGAAAGGCCCGGATCAGCCTTTAGTAGGTCTGCCAATGTAAGTTGACCCAGCGGTATATCAGTAAGACCTGTCGAAGATGTTCCGAAGAATTTGTGGCCATGGCAGAGCGCAATCGTCACAGCCTCCACAACCCCCGATCTAAGCCTCACCTCGACTTGAGTGTCTTCATAATTATAATACATACAATCCCCAACGATCAAATATGGAACACCCAGAAGCTGCTCAACGCGCTCCCTGGGAACACCAACGATAATATGCTCAATAATATTGACTGGCGTTTTTCTCCTGTTGATTTTAATTATCTCACTAACTTCGTTTTTATTTCGCCATCTTAGCTGTGCAATCCTTTCCCTAGTAATAGCCTCCATAGCCGAGTTGAACATCAGAGGCCGGATCGAACCGCCCTCCCAAACACTCGCCTCTCGGCTTGCCTCTGCCTCACGAAACTTTAACCAAAACTCGTGGGCAGTGAGGAGAGCCTTCACCTCCTCTTTTGAAGCTTCTGCCTTGATTTGAAGCATCAAATTAGATAATTCACGATTCGCATCTAAAAATAATTCCCAGGAGACGGCATTCATTTCTTGTTGTGACATTGAGTTGCTAATTTTTTTCCTCAAGAAATCTGAACGCCATTCAGAGGAATTTTCGTTTCTATCTCCCGATTTTTCGCTTCTTGGGAATAATTCTCCCGCTTTTGTCAGAAGACGGTTAGCAGTTGAGGCGTATTGCTCGGCAACAACTGCAGCACCTTCGATTTTTTTCCCCAAAGCCTGCATGCGAAGCTTCTTAAGATCGTCTAGGTTCATCTTACCATCATCCAGTTTCTTCTGGAGATCGGCCCATCGCATAAGATGATCCACATGCTCAGCTTCAGGCTTTCCCTCGATCAATCTCTTGCCGATGTACTCAGCGACACGAAGGACCGCGTATCCAATGCCTGCGGCCACCCACCACCAATTTGATTGGGTAACCACGTCCAGAAATGGGATGGACAGCCAGTTCTGCTGAGGCACGGCTCGTTGCAGTCCCTTTTCGAATTAACCGAGCGATGCATGACCTTTGGGCTGAGTGCAACAGCAAGCCGACGGCCGGCGCATTCTTGGCAAATGGCGTTAGCAGGGACGCTCATCCCTGAAGAGCGACTCACCGCGACCCATTGCTGGATCAAGCTCGCCCTATGAGCTCGGAAGCTGAAATAGGAAAAGATTGCTTTTTCGACGTTTACGTGCTCAAAGACCTTCATGTCTACTCACCCCCTCACCCCCACCCAATTCCACGCCCTCCTCCCCTACCTCCTCCCCCGCTCCCCCGCCGGCCGTCAGATCGGCGACCTCCGCACCCGCATCAACGCCATATTCCACCTCACCTCCACCACCCTCCCCTGGCGCTGCCTCCCGCCCGAACACGGCAAGCCCGACACCGTCGCCCGCTACTTCCGCCGCCTCACCCATGCCGGCCTGTGGGAACGCCTGCTCGAAGCCATCAAGGACGCAGGTCCTAACCACCCGCTGCGCGAAATCGCCCCGCTCATCTTCCGCGCCTGCCGCCGCGCCGTCCGGCTCCGCGGGCTGAAATTCATCTCCCTCATCCGCCGCCTCGGCTTCCTCCAGGCCCTGAACGGCCCGCCCTCAAAAGTCCCGGACCCCGATTTGTCCGAAAACCTGCGCCACAACCTCCGCCTGCCCCCGCCCCCGCGCAGCACCGCCGCGCATGGCCTCTACGCGGCCCTCCTGCGCACCCTCCGCCGCCTGCACCGCCGGGCCGGCGGCATCAAACACATCCCCCGCGCGCTGCGCCTCGGCTGGTCATGACGGCCACGGCGGCGAACCCCCTGGACAGCGGCGCGCGGCGTGCCGACAAGGCGCACATGACCGCCGCCGCCCCGCAGAGCGCCCCCGTCTCGCTCGACCCCACCCGCGCCGCCCAGCTCGCCGCCGAATTCGGCCTCAAGCCGGACGAGTACGACCGCTGCCTCGCCATCCTCGGCCGCACGCCCTCGCTGACCGAGCTCGGCGTCTTCTCGGTGATGTGGAGCGAGCACTGCTCCTACAAATCCAGCCGCGTCTGGCTGAAGGAACTGCCCACCAAGGCCCCCTGGGTCATCCAGGGCCCGGGCGAGAATGCCGGCGTCATCGCCATCGGGGATGGCCTGGCCGCCGTCTTCAAGATGGAATCCCACAACCACCCGAGCTGGATCGAGCCCTACAACGGTGCGGCCACCGGCGTGGGCGGCATCCTGCGCGATGTCTTCACCATGGGCGCGCGGCCCATCGCCAACCTCAACGCCCTGCGCTTCGGCGCCCCCGACGCGCCGCGGATGAAGCAGGTGATCGACGGCGTGGTCCGCGGCATCGGCGGCTACGGCAACTGCGTCGGCGTCCCGACCGTGGGCGGGGAGGTCAACTTCCACCCCGCCTACAACGGCAACCCGCTGGTCAACGCCATGACGGTCGGCATCGCCAAGGCCGACCGCATCTTCACCGCCGCCGCGACGGGTGTGGGCAACCCCGTGGTCTATGTCGGTTCCAAGACCGGCCGCGACGGCATCCACGGCGCCACCATGTCCAGCGCGGAATTCAGCGCGGACAGCGAGGAGAAGCGCCCCACCGTCCAGATCGGCGACCCCTTCGCGGAGAAGCTCCTCATCGAGGCCTGCATGGAACTGATGGCCACCGACGCCATCGTCGCCATCCAGGACATGGGTGCGGCCGGCCTGACCAGCTCCGGCGTCGAGATGGCCGGCAAGGGCGGCATGGGCGTCGAGCTGATCCTCGACAACGTCCCCCAGCGCGAGGAGGGCATGACCGCCTACGAGATGATGCTCTCCGAGAGCCAGGAGCGCATGCTCATGGTCCTCAAGCCCGGCCGCGAGGCCCAGGCCGAGGCCATCTTCCGCAAGTGGGAACTGGACTTCGCGGTGATCGGCCACCTCACCGACACCGGCCGCATCGTCATCCGCCACAAGGGCCAGGTCGAGGCCGACATCCCGCTGGCCCCGCTGGAATCGGAAGCCCCCCTCTACCGCCGCCCCACCGAGGACACCCCGAAGCAGCCGCTGCTGGACCCGGCCAGCATCCCGAATCCCACCAGCATCGAGCAGGCCCTGCTGACCCTGGTCGCCAGCCCGGACCTCTGCTCCCGCCGCTGGATCTGGGACCAGTACGACAGCCTGGTGAACGGCCAGACTGTGAAGCGCCCCGGCGGCGCCGATGCGGCCATCGTCAGGATCGAGGACCACGCCCGCGCCCTCGCCATGACGACGGACTGCACCCCCCGCTACGTCTTCGCGGACCCCGAGGAGGGCGGCAAGCAGGCGGTCGCGGAGGCCTGGCGCAACATCACCGCAACCGGCGCGCTGCCGCTCGCGATCACCGACAACATGAACTTCGGCAACCCGGAGAAGCCGCGGATCATGGGCCAGTTCGCCGCCGCCGTGCGCGGCATGGCCGCCGCCTGCACCACGCTCGACTTCCCGGTCGTGAGCGGCAACGTCTCCCTCTACAACGAGACGGAAGGCCGGGCGATCCTGCCCACCCCCGCGATCGGCGGCGTCGGCGTGATCGACGACGCGGCGGACGCGATCGGCCTTGGCATGCCCGCCAATGCCGACCTGATCCTGGTCGGCGACACGGCGGGCCACCTCGGCCAGTCCCTCTGGCTGCGGGAGATCGCGGGCCGCGAGGAAGGCGCCCCGCCCCCCGTGGACCTCGGCGCCGAACGCCGCAACGGGGACTTCGTCCGGGCCCGCATCCTGGCCGGGGAGGTGCTCGCCTGCCACGACTGCGCCGATGGCGGCCTGCTGGTCACGGTCGCGGAGATGTCCATGGCCACCGGCGTCGGCGCCACCCTCACCGCCCCGGAAACGGACACCCCGGACCACGCCTTCTGGTTCGGCGAGGACCAGGCCCGCTACGTCCTTGCGGTCTCCGACGCTGCTGCCATCCTGGCGGAGGCCAAGGCGGCCGGCATCCCGGCTTTCCGCCTTGGCCGTTCCGGCGGTGCCGCCCTGGATTTGGGCGGCGGCCGGTCCATATCGGTTTCAGTGCTGCGGGATGCGAACGAGGCGACGCTGCCCGCGCTGATGGAAGGGAGAGCGGCCTGATGGCGATGCAACCGGCGGAGATCGAGGCGCTGATCAAGGCGGCTCTCCCGGATGCCGAGGTCACCATCGAGGACCTGGCCGGCGATGGCGACCACTACGCTGCCAAGGTCACCTCGGAATCCTTCCGCGGCTTGTCCCGCGTCAAGCAGCACCAGATCGTCTACGCTGCCCTTCAGGGGCGCATGGGGGGCGTGCTGCATGCCCTCGCCCTTCAGACCTCCGCTCCGGAATAGGACCCGACCCGATGTCCAACCCGACCTTCGATCGCATCCAGGCCACCATCACGGAGAACCCCGTGGTGCTCTTCATGAAGGGCACGCCGGTCTTCCCGCAGTGCGGCTTCTCGGCCCGCGTGGTGCAGATCCTCTCCCACATGGGCGTACCCTTCGCGGGTGTGAATGTCCTGGAGGACATGGAGATCCGTGAGGGCATCAAGGCCTTCACCAACTGGCCGACGATTCCCCAGCTCTACGTCGGCGGGGAGTTCGTCGGCGGCTGCGACATCGTGATGGAGATGTTCCAGTCGGGCGAGCTGGCCACGCTGATGGCTGAGAAGGGCGTGCCCCACAAGGCCGAGGCCTGATGCCTCCTCCGGGGCTGCGCCACATCGCGCGGTCCCGGAGAGTCACCCGGCGGCATCCGGAAGCCGCCGCCGAACCCTGGCGTGCTGCGCGGTACTCAGCGCCCGGCAAGCCGCCCCACGTTGATCGCACGGGCAAAGGCGAGCTTCGCCTCGGCCGGCGCGTCGCCCTGCACCTGCACCAGGATGCGGTTGTCCACCAGCATCTGGATGTTCCCGTCCGTCGACTGGACGGCGCGCTGATCGCCCACACGTACCAGGCGCCCCATGGCCCCGGCCAGCATCGGGTTCGCCATCACTGCCGCGAGTTGCGCAATCATCGGATTGTCGCTGATCACCTGGATTTCGACTGTCTGGTCCTGCGCGTTGCGATAGGTACGCGACGCCGTCGATCCGCCGAACAATCCCGCCACGCCCGCGGCGTTGGAGGTCGGTTCCTCCGCCGTCCAGCCCGGCAACGGATCCGGCAATGCCGCCGCCAGGCTGGCCGCCGCGCGCTGGGACAAGAGTTGCAGCGCCTCCTGCAGGGCCGATTGTGCTGCCTGCACCTGCCCGCCCTGATAGGCGCGCTGCGCTTCGGTGATGGCATCGGAGATCTCGTCCGCGCGCGCCGGTTCGGACGCGGTGGCCATCGCGGCGATCAGCGTGGAGGCAAGCAGGACCGAACGGTGCATGTCAGCGTTCCCCAAACATGGTGCAGCAGCATAGCGAGGCTCCACCACCACGCGATGCAATCGATCACACCTCATGGAGCAGCCTAACCGTTCGGCACCCGGTCGACCTACGCTCAGCCTTCCTGGCGGACGATACGCAGGATGTCGGTGCCGTATCGCTCGACGCGCGACCGGCCCATTCCGGGGACCTCCAGCAGGTCGTCCTCGCTTGCCGGGCGTCGCGACGCGATGCCCGCGAGGGTGCGGTCATCCGCCACAACATAGGCCGGCACCGACTGCGCCTGCGCCACCCCGCGCCGCCAGAGCCGGAGCGCCTCGAAGAGCGGATCGCCGGAACCCAGGGGCGCCACCGCTGACCCCGCACGCCTCGGCGTCGCCTGCACCGCATCCTGGCGCAGCATCACAGGCTCGGTGCCGCGCAGCACCGGGCGCGCGGCCTCGGTCGCAACGAGCTCGCCATGGTTCTCCACCACCACATCGAGCGCCCCGCGCGCCACCAACTGCCGCGCGACCCCGCGCCAGGCGCTGTCCGACAAATCCTTGCCGATGCCGAAGGTCGGTAGCCGATCATGGGCGAACTGCGCCACCTTGTCGGTCAGCCGCCCACGCAGCACGTCCACCACATGTCCGACGCCGAAGCGCTGGCCGGTCCGCACTACGGCGGAGAGCAGCTTCTGCGCCGCCACCGTCCCATCGAACAGCCGCGGTGGCGCGCGGCAAGCATCACAGGCACCGCAATCAGCCGAGGCGGGCTCCTCCCCGAAGCAGCGCAGCAGCAGCGCGCGGCGGCAGGTCGCCGCCTCAGCGATGGCGATCATGGCGTCGAGGCGCGACCGTTCCACGCGCTTCTGCTCCTCGCTCGCCGGGCTCTCAGCGATGCGATGCCGTGCGATGGCAATGTCACCGGCGCCGAACAGCAGCAGGGCGCGCGCCGGAAGGCCATCGCGGCCGGCGCGGCCGATCTCCTGATACCAGCTCTCCGGGCTGCGTGGCAGGTCAAGATGTGCCACCCAGCGTACATCCGGCCTGTCGATGCCCATGCCAAAGGCGATGGTCGCCGCCATGATCACATTGTCGCCGCGCGCGAAGCGGCGATGCGCCTCCCGCTTCGCCTCGGCATCCATGCCGGCATGGAAGGCGAGCGCGTCGTGCCCGTCGGCGCGCAGCCATTCCGCCGTGCTATCGGTCCTGGCGCGACTGCCGCAATAGACGATCCCGCAACCCTCGGCCTCGCGGATCAGGGCGCGGAGTTGCGACCGTTCGCTCTCCCGTGGCGCGGCGGTGATGAAGATGTTCGGCCGATCGAAGGAGGCCCGGAAGACCGGCGCCTCGGTCAGCCCGAGCTGGACGCGGATATCCTCGACGGTGCGCGGGTCGGCCGTGGCGGTCAGTGCCAACCGCGGCACTCGAGGAAAGCGTTCGCCCAGCACGCCGAGGCCACGGTATTCCGGCCGGAAGTGATGCCCCCACTGGCTGACGCAATGCGCCTCGTCGACCGCGAAAAGAGCGATCGGCAGTTCGTCCAGCCGCTGTAGCGTGCCGTCCAGCGTCAAACGCTCGGGCGAGACATAGAGCAGCTGAATCCGCCCCCCATGCAGGTCGCGCAGCACCGCCCGCGCCTCCTCCGGCGGCAGGTCGGAATGCAGGGCGGCCGCCGCCACGCCCTGCTGACGCAGAGCGGCGACCTGGTCCTCCATCAGCGCGATCAGCGGGGAGACGACGACCCCGGTTCCGCTGCGGCATAGCGCCGGCACCTGGAAGCAGAGGCTCTTGCCGCCACCCGTCGGCATGAGCACGAGACCGGACCCGCCCGCGGTAACGTGGCGGACGATCTCCTCCTGCCGCCCGCGGAATCCCTCATGGCCGAAGACGCGGCGGAGGACCTCCCGCGGGTCCTCCGGGATAGGCATCAGGCGCCGATGCGGATCTCGACGCGGCGGCTTTCCGTCGGCACGGCCTCGAAGGGCACGGGCCCGCGGGGGACGATGCGGATCCGATCGCGCGCCACGCCGTTGCTCACGAGAAGATCGGCGACATGCTGGGCGCGCGCTTCCGACAGAGCGCGATTGTACGCCACGGCGCCCGCCGGCCCGGCGAAGCCGAGAACCTGAACCGGACCCGTGCCGCCGCGGGCGACTGCGGCCGTGCGGCGCACCACCTCCTGTGCCTCGGTGTCGAGCTGCGCGCTGTCCTCGGTGAAGAAGACAGCGATCACCGGCGGTGTCGCCGGGGCGGTGCAGGCCGCGGCCAGCACGGCAGGGAGGGCGGGGAACAGGTGACGGCGACGCATGCGGACGACTCCGGGGGGGGGCTCTATAGCCTCTTGGTCGCGCGAAGCTGCTCGTGTCGTCAACCTTCGCGCGTCTTCCTCAGCGAGAACAGGCGGCACCCCCCAGGACGCAGAAGGTCGCGCAATGCGGGTGGTTGAGCGCCACGGACCGGGACGCCTCGGCCAGTGTCGCCCCAAGCTCGAAGCGCGGATCATAGGCCAGCAGCGTGCAGGCGAGCACCGCCGGGCGATCGGCGCCACGTCGCTTCACCACCATGCGGGCGGAGGCACACATCAGGCTGTCCGGCGACTTCCTGAGGATGCCCCAGCAGGATTCGGTGATCTCCGGCACGTCCGCTGTGGCGTCCATCTCCGGAAGGAGCATCAGCGCAAGCGGATCCGAGGCGTCCACCGGGATGGCATGGGCGGCGAAAAGCGCGGTGTAGCCCCGGCGCATCCCGGCCTCGTCGCCGGCGCCGAAGCCGGCCCGGCCGGCGACATGGATGCGGAAGCCTTGACGCGCCAGCCAGGTGAGGCCCTCCAGCGTCTTCGCGAAGCTCCCCTTCCCGCGTTCGAGGTCGTGCAGCGCCGCCTCGTGGTGGTCGAGCGAGACGCGCAGGGTCAGCCGCTCCCCGAAATCGGCGCGCAGGGCGAGCAGCGCCGCGGCATGGTTCATCATCGGCTTCATGGCGTTGGTGAGCACCAGGGCCGAGAGGCCCCGGCCCAGCACGTCGCGCAGCATCCGTGGGAGGTCGCGGTTGAGGAAGGGCTCGCCGCCAGTGAAGCCGACCTCCTGCAGCGGTGCGCCGAGGGCGGCCGCCTCGTCGAGATAGGCCGCGACCTCGGCGGCGGAGATGTAGGCGAGCGCGTCGTTCTTCGGGCTGCTCTCGATGTAGCAGTTGCGGCAGGCGATACTGCACAGCGTGCCGGTATTCACCCACAGGGTACGCAGCCCGACAAGCGGGACGACGGCACGACGTTCCCCTTTCGCCGTTACTTCCGGGTCACGGAATTTCGCCGGGTCGAGCGGCCTCGCCGGCGCCAGGGCCGGCCGGCTCATGGCTGGCCCCCGGCGCCTCGGCGAAGGCTTGATCCAGGACAAGGCGTCGCCGACGCCCTTCGCCTAAACGCGTACCGTCCAGCCCGGCCGGGTGGCATCCCGTCGGGCGCGTGCGCAAGGAGGGAAAGGGTCATGGTGTCGCGTGTTCCGATGCCTCGTGCAGAGTCTTCGTCGGACCTGTTTGGAACGTTACAGCGCGAGGTGAACAGGGTCTTCGACCAAATGTTCCGCGGCGTTCCCGCGCCGCTGGGAGGATTTGCACCCTCGGTCGAGATGAAGGAGACCGAAGGTGGCCTGACCGTGAGCGCCGAGCTTCCTGGCATCGAGGAGAAGGACGTCGAGGTTTCGCTCGACGGCGAAATGCTGACGATGTCGGGCGAGAAGCGGGAGGAGAAGTCCGAGGAGAAGGAGGGCGTGCACATCTCCGAACGCTCCTATGGCAGCTTCCGCCGCAGCATCCGCCTGCCCTGGGCCGCTGACCCCGCCCAGGCGAGCGCCGCCTTCGACAAGGGCGTGCTGACGGTGACCCTGAAGCGCCCGGCCGAAGCCAAGCCTGCGGTCAACCGCATCCCGATCGGCGGCGCGAAGCCCGCGCCCTGACAGATGGCACCCTCAGCCGGCGGCGGGGATCGCCCGGCCGCCGGCGAGGCGAAGGATGCGGGTCGGCCGCTCCACACCGGTCAGGTGGTGCAGGATGAGGATGACGCTGCGCCCGGCGGTCGCCTCGTCCAGCGTCTGAAGGAAGGCGCGTTCGGTATCGGCGTCGAGACCCGCGGCCGGCTCGTCCAGGATCAGCACCGCCGCCGGGGAAAGCAGCGTGCGGGCGAGCGCCAGCCGTCGCGCCTGGCCGCCTGAAAAGCGCAGCCCGGCCTCCCCGCACATGGTCTCGAGGCCCTCCGGGAGAGAGCGCACCAATTCGCCGATCTGCGCCCGGTCGAGCGCGCGCCAGAGATCGGCATCGGGCGCGTCCGGCGCGGCGAGGCGCAGATTGGCTGCGATGGTATCGTCGAACAGCCGGGCATCCTGGGTCAGCCAGGCAACGCGCCGGCGGAGTTCGGCCGCCGGCAGGCTGGCGATGTCCACCCCGCCGAGGGTGATACGCCCGGCCTGCGGCGCGGCGAATTTCAACAGCAGGGCAGCCAGGGTCGACTTGCCGGTGCCGGACGGGCCGAGCAGGGCCACGCGCGCGCCTTCGGGCACCTGCAGGTCCAGCCCCTCGAACACCGCAGGGCGATCCGGCGCCCAGGCGAAATGCACGCCGACCATCTTCAGCGCATGCCCAGCAGGCGGCATCGCGGGTCCGGGCGGGTCCGGCACCGGCTCGGGCGCATCGGCGGCCTCGAACAGCCGGCGTGCCCCGGCCGCGGCGGCGGCGAGGGCGGCACCGGCGCGGGGCATCAGGCCGAGTGCCTCGGCCGCAGCGATGGAGAGGAAGACCGCCATCAGCCCGGCGCCGAGGCCGTCCGGCCCCGCAGCAAGTGCCCAGGCCAGGCTGGCAAGCAGCGCCGCCTGGGTCAGCAGCGATCCGGCGGCACCACCCCAGGCTGCCTGACGCGACAGGTTGCGCTGCGCTGCCGCGAGCGCCGCGCCCTCCGCCGCGACGCGCGCGGCCGCGCGGGCCTCGCCATTGGCGGCGAGCGTATCCTCGAGGCCGGTCAGCGGCTCCACCACGGCGTGGCGCAGCGAGCCTTGCGCCCGCGCCACCGCCTCCCCGCTGCGCACGGCGGCGGGGGCGAGCAGCAGCGGCAGGCCAAGGGCCGCCGCCAGGGGCAGGGCCAGCAGCGCCGCCGGTGTCGGATCCATCGCCCCGACCACGGCCGCCATCGCGACCACCACGGACAGCGAGGCCGCTGCCGGCACGAGCACCCGCAGGTAGAGCCCGTCGAGCGATTCCACATCGGCGACCAGCCGGCCCAGCAGGTCCCCGGCCTGCCGCAGGCCGAGCCCCGCCGGCAGCCGTGCGGCCAGCCGCCGGAAGAACCAGACGCGCATGTCGGCAAGGGCGCGAAAGGTCGCCTCGTGGGTGATGAGGCGCTCGAGGTAGCGGGCCACGGGACGGAACAGCATCACCGCCCGCAGCCACAGCAGCCCTGCGAGGCCCAGCCCCGCGACCGGCAGGATGCCAGGCGCCCCGCCGGCGACCGCGCCGGCGATCACCTCTCCGGCCAGTACCAACAGCGCCAGCCCGGCCAGCGCCGAGAGGATCCCGGCCGCAAGGCCGGCGACCAGCCATGTCCTCCGGCTCCGCCAGAGGCCGAGGATGCGCAGGAGATCGCGTCGCATCAGTCCCCCGCCATCCGATCGGCCAGCGACCGTCCCGCTGCGAGTTCGAGCACGCGGCCGAAATGCCCGCGCGCGGCCCGCGCATGTGTCGCGACGATCGCCGTGCGCCCGACACACAGGCGCCTGATCGCGTCCAGCACCACCGCCTCCGTGCCCGGGTCGAGATGGGCCGTCGGCTCGTCCAGCAGCACGAGCGGCGTGTCCCGCAGGAAGGCGCGCGCGACGGCGACGCGCTGCGCCTGGCCGCCGGACAGACCGAAGCCGCCCTCGCCCACCAAGGTATCAAGGCCCTGAGGCAGGTCCGCCGCAAAATCCGTCACCTGTGCGGCCCGCGCCGCCGCCTCCACGGCGGCGTCATCGGCCTCGGGCCGGGCGAAGCGGATGTTCTCACGGACCGTGGCACGAAAGATCTGCGCCCGCTGGCCGACATAGGACGACAGGCGTCGCAGTTCCGCCGGGCGCAGCATGGTGACGTCATGGCCGTTGATAGCGACGCGCCCACCATCGGGCTTGCGGAAGCCCATGAGGATGCGCAGCACGCTGGTCTTGCCGGAGCCCGAGGCCCCGGTCAGCAGCAGCGTCTCCCCCGGCAGCACCCGGAAGGACAGGCCATCCAGCGCCGGCGCGCGAGACGGATCATAGGATAGCCGGACCTGATGGAAGGTGACCGTCACCTTGGGTGGCACCTCCTCCAGCAGTAGGCCATCGGGTTCGGATTGGGCGAGCAGAGGCGCGAGATCGGCCGCCGCCCCCTGCGCGGCCATGCGCTCATGGTAGGCACCGGAGAAGGCGCGGAGCGGCAGGAAGAAGACCGGCACGAGCAGCAAGGTGAATAGCCCCGTGACGGGCGCCGGATGGCTGCCGGCGATCAGCGCACCATGGCGATAGGCAAGCGAGGCGAGCGCGATGGCGACGATCAGTTCCATCGCCCCCGTGGCGACGAAGGCAAGGCGCAGCACGCGCATGGTCCGCGCGCGCAGTTCCTCGGCCGCGGCACCGAGGCGCTGCGCCTCCGCCTCCTGCTGGTTGAACAGCACCAGCACGGGCAGGCCGCGCATGCGGTCGAGGAATCGGCCAGACAGCCGCTGCAACGCCGCGAACTGCCGCCGGCTTGCGACTCCGGCGCCGATGCCGCTGATCGCCTGGGCGATCGGCACGAGCAACCCGCAGCCGAGCAGTATCAGGCCGCTGACGGGATCGGCCAGGGCCGCCGCTGCCGCAATCAGCATGGGCGCCAGCAGCGCGAGCGCCGCGGCAGGCAGCCATCGGGCGAAGTAGCCTTCCAGCGCCTCGACACGCTCGACGATGAGGGCGCTCTTCTCGCCGACGGCACGTTCGTCGGCGGGCCCCGCGGCGAGCAGCCGGGCGAGGGCGGCGGCGCGCAGCCGCGACTTCGCGTCCTCCCCGGCGGCGATCTGGGCGCGTTCCTGCGCGATGCCGAGCGCGGCCATCAGCAGCGCCAGCGCTCCGGCGGCGAGAAGGTCGGGCCAACCGGCCTCGGCGCGGCCGAGCAAGGTCGCCAGCAAGCGCGCGATCAGCAGGGCCTGGGCGACGCCGCAGGCGGCGATGCCGAGGCCCAGCAGGACCGGGGGAATGAGCCGGGCACGTTCGAACCGGGCCTCCCGCGCCAGCAGCGCAGCAGCACCGGCCTCCGCGCCCGCCGGGGGGGTAGCCATGGAGTGACACTAGGCGATCGGGGGCCATCCCGCCACGGGGGGCCGGACTTGCCGGCTCGCCCGACCGGCCCCATCACGAGGCGGCAGGAGGGCCGCGATGCTGCCGACGCATGGGCGCTACGACTATCACCCCTGGCCGATGCGCGCGGCCTACACCTGGCCCGGAGAGACCCGCTTGGCGGTCTATCTCGGCATCAACCTGGAGCATTTCGCCTTCGGCGAGGGGCTGGGGGCCGAGCTGGCGCCCGACGGCCCGCAGCCGGACGTGCTCAACTTCGCCTGGCGCGACTATGGCAATCGCGTCGGCGCCTGGCGGCTGATTGCGCTGCTGGACGAGTTGGGCCTGCCGGCGACTGTGCTGGTGAACAGCGCCATGTACGACTACGCACCCGCGCTGGTGGCCGCGCATCGTGCGCGCGGCGACGAGATCGCCGGCCATGGGCGCACCAATTCGGAACGCCAGTCCATCCTGCCGGAAGCCGAGGAACGCGCGCTGATCGCCGAGAGCACTGCTGCGATCCTGCGGCATGAGGGGCGGGCGCCGCGCGGCTGGCTTTCTCCCTGGATCGCGGAATCGCGCACGACGTCAGACCTGCTGGCCGAGGCGGGCTATGCCTACACGCTGAACTGGTGCGCCGATGATGCGCCGATCTGGATGCGCACGCGCGGTGGGCGGCTGCTCGCCGTCCCCTACCCGCAGGAGGTCAACGACATTCCGGCGATCGTCGCCCGCAAGGATGGCGCGACGCAGTTCGCCGACATGATCATGGAGGATTTCGAGGAACGCCTGCTGCAGGTCCGCGACGGCAGGCCGCAGGTGATGGGCATCGCGCTGCATCCCTACCTGGTCGGTCAGCCGTATCGGATGCGGCAGTTGCGGCGCGCGCTGGGGCATGTCGCGGCGCGGCGCGGCGTCGTCTGGATCACCACGGCGGGCGGCGTGCTCGACCATGTGCTGTCGCTGCCGCCGGGCAGCATCCCGGGGGAATAGCCATGGGCCGAGCCCTCCCTGCCCTGGCGCTGCTCATCGCGGCCTGCGCCACGCAGCCCGGTCCGGAGACGCCGCGCACCGTCGGGCAGGTCGATCTCGGCCGCTATGCGGGCCTCTGGCACGAGGCGGCACGGTTCCCGACCTCCTTCCAGGACAGCGCGCGGATCCGCTGCGAGGGCGTCACCGCGACCTACTCGCCGCGACCGGATGGGACGATCGGCGTGGTCAATCGCTGCCGCAACGCGCTCGCCGGCGGCGCCGAGCGCGTCGCTGAAGGCGTGGCGTACAGCGCGGCGCCAGGAAACGACAGGTTGCGCGTTTCCTTCTTCTGGCCGTTCCACGGTGACTACTGGGTGATCGGGCTGGACCCGCAATACCGATGGGCGGTCGTCGGCGCGCCGGGACGGGACTACCTCTGGATCCTGTCCCGCACGGCCGCGATGGCCCCGGCGGACTACGCAATGGCTGTGGAGATCGCGCGGCGGGAAGGCTTCGATACGGCTCGCCTTCAGCGGACGCCGCAGGGCAGGGCCATCCAGGCTGCTGAGAACACGGATTGAGGGGGCTTCGCCGGCTCACTCTCCCGCAGCCAAAGGCCAAAAAGGGCCCTTGGAACCCATAACCACGTATTGGTTTCCGAAGGCCTTTCCGCCGACGAGTCCCCATTGCCGACACGAAGCATCGGCAATGGGGACCGCGCCGAGGGCGCCCGGGAGGAGCGCCACCCCACTCGGAACACCGGCGAGGCGCGCGCCCCTCCTGGGGTGGGCCCGCTCCGCCCCTCAGCGCCCGCCCGGCGGCAGCAGGATCACCTCGAAGGCACCCGCCCCATCACCAAGCACCCCCGCCCGCACGAACACGTCCCCCTTGCGCGAGCCCGGCACCACGAGGCGGGAGGCCAGCCCCTCCTCCCCGCCGTCATCGTCCTCGGCCAGCATGGCACCGCCGGCGTCGAGCAGTTCCAGAACCGTGTCCGTGCCGTCGCGCAGCGCGCGCGTCAGCACGACATGCTCACCGGGCGGCAGCAGGAAAAAGGCGGACTGACCGCGGCGCAGGCGGATCGGCACCACGACGCCGGGCTGCAGCGCCGCCGCCGCGGCAGCCTCATGCAGCGATGTCGGAAAGGTCCCGCCCGTCGGTGCATCGTGCTCCACCACGAGCTCGAACTCGCCCGATGCGTCCCCGAGGAGCCCCGCACGGACATAGAGAGGGCGCACTTCCGAGGCCGGCACCTCGATGCGCGACGCCAGGTCGCCGCCGCCATCGTCGTCCTCGGCGATCTCGTTCCCGCCTTCGTCGAGCAGCGCCAGCACGGTGTCGGAACCGCGGCGGAGGTTGCGCGTGAGGACGGCAATGTCGCCCTCGGGCAGCCTGAAGAAGGCGGCTTGGCCCCGGCGCAGGCGCAGTGCGACCGGCTGGCCGGATTCGAGCGCCGGGGCGGTGGCGGCCTCGCGCAGACTGGCCGGGAAGGGTGGCGCGGGCGGCGAGGTGTCCGGCAGCGCCACCAGCTCGAAGCTGCCGCCGCCGCTGATGGTGCGCGCCCGCACGTAGAGCGGCCGCCGCTGCCCGCCAGGCACCTCGACGCGCGAGGCGAGCTGTTCCTCCCCGCCGTCATCGTCCTCGACGATCTCGCGGCCATTGGCGTCGAGCAGCGCCAGCGTGGTGTCGGTGCCGCGCGCCAGGCCACGTGTCAGCAGGACCAGGTCCTGCCCGCCCGGAGGCAGGCGGAAATAGGCTTCCTGCCGGCCCCGCAGCTCGATCGCGACCGGCTCGCCGACGCGGAGTTCCGGCCGTCCCGCCGCCTCGGTCAGGGTTGCCGGCGGACCGGCAGGGTCGCGTGGCGGTGCCGGCTGCAGGACAAGCTCGAAACGGCCAGCCCCCTGCTCCAGCAGGCGCACGCGCAGAAAGAGCGGGCCGCCCTGGTCCGCCCCGATCTCGATGCGGGAGGCGAGGTTCTCTTCGCCGCCGTCATCATCCTCCGCGAGGGTGCGGCCCTGCGCATCGAGCAGTGTCATCACCGTGTCGGTGTCGCGCGCGAGCCGCCGGGTCTGTGCCACCAGCTCGCCGGCGCCGTCGGGCAGGCGGAAATAGGCGGACTCCCCGCGGGAGAGGCGCAGCGACACCGCGGCCCCGACGGGCAGCGGCGGCAGCACTGCGGCCTCGGAGAGGTCGCGGCCTGGCGATGCCTCCCCCGCGGAGACGCCGAGTTGGACGGGCACTGCCCGCTGCGGCATCCCGGGCGGGCGTTGCGCCAGCGCCGGGCCCGCCAGGAGCGCCGCGGCCGCCGCGAACATCACCAGCGGCGCGCGGCGCGAGGAGGTATGGGTCATCAGGGCGGTTCCCCTTCCTGCAATGGGATGCTGCGGCCGCTGTGCCGTCAGCCGAGTTCGAAACTGGTGATGCCGTAGATGCCTTCGATCGGCAGGCCGGGCGGCGGGCCGGCATACATGCGGGCAGTCTCGAAGGCCGGGCTCATGCCTGCCTCGACGGCCATGGCGACGGCATCCGCATTGGGTTCCGGCAGGTCCAGGAAGACCGGTCCCGGCCGCGCGGCCGCCAGCAGCGCCGCGAAAAGAGCGCGCGCCGTCGCCGGACCTTCGGCAAAGAGCGGCCCGATCTTGGAACCTTCACGGCAGGGTCGCAGCACCGCGTAGCCGCACAGGCCGTCCGGCCCCGGCACGGCACGCGCGACATGACCCGGTGCGGCCAGCCAGGCGCGCAGGAAGGCCTCGCGCGCGGCAGGGAAGAACCTCCGGTCGAAGGCCTGGATCGCCTCGAAGGGCAGGTCTGCGGCATCAACGGCCTCGAGGGCGCCGGCGATGCGCGGAGCGCGCGGCGCGGCGGCGCCGTAGCGGATGTTGCGATGGAGCAGCTCGAAGCCGGACCGGCGATAGTTGGCCTGCTGCGCCACCACCCCGTCGAGGCCGACGGTTCCGGGTTGAAGCCGCGCCATCGCCGCGTGCCACAACGCCAGGCCATGGCCCCGCCCGCGATGCCCCGGCCGGACGATGTAGAAGCCGAGGAAGCCGAACGCCTCTCCGTAGCGGACGGCCGAGACGCAGCCGACCGGCTTGCCCGCGGCCTCGGCGATCAGGAAGCCTCCCGGATCGGCGGCGAAGAAGCAGGCGGCGTCGGCGAGGCCGGGGTTCCAGCCCTCGGCGGCGGCCCAGTCGAGCGCGAGGCCGAGCTCCTCGCGCCGCATCGGGCGGATGGTGCGCTCGCTCAATGCATCACGTCCCCGCCATTGGGCGACAGGCAGGCGCCCACGTAGAAATCGCCGCCGCGGCCGGCCAGCAGCAGCGCCGTCGCCGCGATCTCCTCGGGCATTCCGAGGCGGCCTGCAGGCAGCGAGGCTTCGATCGCCGCGCGCCATTCCGCACCGCGGGCGCGCGTCAGGTCGGTGTCGACCGGGCCGGGCGCGATGCAGTTCACGCGTACGCCGCGCGGCGCCGCCTCCAGGGCCAGGGCCCGCGTGAAGGCCAGGATCGCGCCCTTCGCCGCGCAATAGGGTGTCAGATTCGGCGAGCCCTTGAATGCGAGCTGCGAGGAGACGGTGATGATCCGTCCCCTCCCCCGTTCCGCCATGCCCGGATAGACGGCCTGCGCGGCGATCACCGTGTGCATCAGGTGGACGTCGAGGAGGCGGCGGAAGGTCTCCTCGGAGAGATTCTCGAAGGCGCCGCGCAGGTTGATGCCGGCATTCGTCACCAGGATGTCCGTCGGGCCGAGCGCGGTTTCGGCGGCGGCGATGAAGCCGCGCAGCCGGCCCCCCTCGGCGACGTCGAGCGATTCGGCATGCGCGCGCCGCCCGAGCGCGGTGACGGCGGCAACGGTCTCGGCCGCGCCCGCCTCATCGTCGAGGTGGCAGAAGGCGACATCCGCGCCGGCGCCGGCGAAGGCACGCACGATCGCCGCGCCGATCCCTCGGCTGCCGCCGGTGACGATGGCGACCTGTCCGGCCAGCTCGGTCATGGGCCATCCTCTCATCCGCCGCGGAGCGCATGCATCGCCCATCGGCCAGGCGGCGACAACCGCCCGGATGGCCGCCGGGCCACCAGTGGGGCAGCATCGCACGGAAACGACCGGGAGGACCCGCATGAACGACGCCGCGCCGAGCCCCGCCGCGATCCAGGAGGTGGTGCACCGCGGCGTGCCGCTCGCAGCCGCATGGGGGATCGAGGTGCTGAACGCGGCGGGCGGCGGTGCGACATGCCGCCTGCCCTGGCGTCAGGAGTTGTTGCGGCCGGGCGGCACGGTGTCCGGCCCGGCCCTGATGGGTCTTGCGGATATTGCGATGTGGGCGGCGCTGCTCGGCGTATCCGGCGGGCGCGACGAGAGCCTGACCACCAGCCTCACCATCCACTTCCTGCGCCGGCTCGACCCCGGGCCGGTGCTGGCCGAGGCGCGCCTGCTGAAGCGCGGCCGGATCATCTTCGGCGAGGTCATGATCCGCAGCGAGGCGGCGAGCGAAATCGCCGCCCATGTCACCACCAGTTGGGCCGCCGTCACGCCGCGGTCTTGACGAGCCTCAAGGCGGCGCGGCCGGAGCCGCCCGATCCTGCCCATCCCTGGGAGAGACGCGATGCGCGCACGCGAGTTGATGACCACCGGCCTGCTCACCGTGCCACCCGACGCACCCTTGCATATCGTGGCCCGGCTGCTCGCCGAACGCGGCGTCTCCGGGGCGCCGGTGGTGGATGCGGACGGACGGCTGCTCGGCATGGTGACCGAGGGCGACCTGATCCGTCGCCTGGCGGCGAAGGAGGACAGCCCGACCTCCTGGGTCCGCGGCCTGCTCTCCTCCGCCGAGGGGCAGGCGGCGCGCTTCGCCCGCACGCACGGGCGGCGGGCGCGCGACGTGATGACGACCGAGCTCGCGACCGTCACCGAGGACACGCCGATCGAGCGGGTGGCCCAGATCCTGGAGTCGAAGGGCATCCGGCGCGTCCCGGTGGTGCGGGACGGCGTGCTGGTGGGCATCGTCGCCCGCGCCGACCTGATCCGCGCGCTGTGCGACCCGGAGGGCCCGCCCGCCGCCGACGCCCCTGATGCCCGCATCCGGCGGGAACTCGCCCACGCGATGCAGGCGCAGCCCTGGGTCGACACCTGGTTCCTGCTCGCCGAGGTGCAGGACGGCGTCGTCACCTTCCATGGGTTCTGCCGCTCGGAGACGGTGAAGCAGGGGCTTCGCGTGCTGGCCGAGGGCATACCCGGGGTGACCGAGGTGCGCTTCGAGACCGAGACGACGCCGCCCTATCCGGGCTGAGCCACGCCGCCCCAGGCGATGAAGGCATCGTTGCGCCAGGCGCCGCCTGGCTTGCCGTAGCGGAAGGGCACGCCCTCCGGCGTCACGACACGGCCGCCGGCAGCCTCCAGCACGGCGTGGCCGGCCGCGGTGTCCCATTCCATGGTCGGCCCGAAGCGGGGATAGACGTCCGCCTCCCCTTCCGCGACCAGGCAGAACTTCAGCGAGGAGCCGACCGAGCGCAGGCCGGCGACGGTGAGCCCGGCGAGGAAGGCTTCGGTCGCCGCATCGCGATGCGACCGGCTCGCGACGGCAACGAGGCCGGTGCCCCCCGGCGCGCGCACCGCGATCGATCGGCCCGCGGCATCGCCCGCCTGCCGCACCCGCGCGCCGACGCCGACAGCACCCGACCAGAGCCGGCCGAGCGCCGGCGCGAAGACGACGCCGGCGACCGGCGCGCCATGCTCGACCAGTGCGATGTTCACGGTGAATTCGCCATTGCCGGAGAGGAATTCCCGCGTGCCGTCGAGCGGATCGACCAGGATGAACCTGTCGGCAGGCGGGCATTCCAGCCGCTCGGCATCCTCCTCAGAGATCACGGGCAGGTGCGGACAGACGTCTGCGAGCCCCTCCAGGATGGCGGAGTGCGCGGCGAGATCGGCGGCCGTCAACGGGCTGCCATCGGCCTTCGCCTCGGCCGTCGCGGCGCCGTAGATGGCCATGATGCGCGCGCCCGCGGCTTCCGCGATCATCGCGAAACGATCGGCCAGATGGGCACGTGCCGTCGGATCTGTTCTCATTTGCGCGATGCTTCGGACAGTGTCTGTTGCGGAACTTGCGCGTCGCAGGCGGCCATGGGAAGAGGCCAAGGCATGCGGTCTTGCCGCGCTGCACCAAGCCTGCGTTCCGCCGGCTGTTCTTCGCTCCCGAGGGGTCCGTGTCGAGCCACACAGGTACAGCCACGCTCACGCCGCATCTCGCGCGGCTGGAAGCGGAATCGATCGCCATCATCCGAGAGGTCGCCGCCTCCTTCCGCAAGCCGGTGATGCTCTACAGCATCGGCAAGGATTCGGGCGTGATGCTGCACCTGGCGCTCAAGGCCTTCGCGCCGGGCAAGCCGCCCTTCCCGCTGCTGCACGTCGATACGACGTGGAAGTTCCGCGAGATGATCGCCTTCCGCGACATGATGGCGGAGAAGGTCGGGATGGAGCTGCTCGTCCACACCAACCCGGACGGCATCGCACGCGGCATCGGCCCGATCGCCTCCGGCTCGGCGCTGCACACGCAGGTGATGAAGACGGAGGGGCTGAAGCAGGCGCTCGACAAATGGGGCTTCGACGCGGCCTTCGGCGGCGCGCGGCGCGACGAGGAAAAGTCCCGCGCCAAGGAGCGCATCTTCTCCTTCCGCGGCCCCGGCCATTCCTGGGACCCGCGCGGCCAGCGGCCGGAGCTGTGGAACCTGTTCAACACGCGCATCCGTGAGGGCGAGAGCATCCGCGTCTTCCCGCTGTCGAACTGGACCGAGTACGATGTGTGGGATTACGTGCTCGCCGAGGACATTCCCGTCGTGCCGCTCTACTTCGCGAAGGAGCGGCCGGTGGTGAAGCGGTCCGGAACCTGGATCATGGTGGACGACGAGCGCCTGCCACTGGAGCCGGGCGAGAGGCCGCAGATGCGCATGGTCCGCTTCCGCACCCTCGGCTGCTACCCGCTCTCCGGCGCGGTCGAAAGCACCGCGGCGACGCTGCCCGAGATCATCGCCGAAATGCGTGTCGCCAGGACCAGCGAGCGCCAGGGCCGCCTCATCGACACCGACGAGGAAGCCTCGATGGAGAAGAAGAAGCGCGAGGGGTACTTCTGAGATGACCCTGCATCGCAAGCTTGGGCAGCACGAGCTCCTGCGCTTCCTCACCTGCGGTTCGGTGGACGACGGCAAGTCCACGCTGATCGGCCGCCTGCTCTACGACAGCCAGCTCATCTTCGAGGACACCCTGGTCTCGCTCGCCAAGGACAGCCGCAAGCACGGCACGACGGGGGACGAGATCGACCTCGCGCTGCTGGTCGACGGGCTGGAGGCGGAACGCCAACAGGGCATCACCATCGACGTCGCCTACCGCTTCTTCGCCACGCCGCGGCGGTCCTTCATCGTCGCCGACACGCCGGGCCACGAGCAGTACACGCGCAACATGGCGACCGGCGCGTCGGGCGCCTCGCTCGCCGTCATCCTGATCGACGCGCGCAAGGGCGTGCTGACGCAGACGCGGCGGCATTCCTACATCTGCTCGCTGCTCGGCATACGCGACATCGTGGTGGCGGTGAACAAGATCGACCTGGTGAACTTCAGCGAGGACACCTTCGACCGCATCGTCGGCGACTACGTCACCTTCGCATCCGAGCTCGGCTTCCGCTCCGTCGTGCCGGTACCGATCAGCGCACGCTTCGGGGACAACGTGACACAGCGCTCGGGCAACATGCCCTGGTATCACGGTCCGACGCTGCTCGAGCACCTCGAGACGGTCGACGTCACGCAGGATCTCGCAGGCAAGCCCTTCCGCTTCCCGGTGCAATGGGTGAACCGCCCGAACCTGGACTTCCGCGGCTTCGCCGGCACGATCGCGGCCGGGCGCATCGCGCCGGGCGACCAGGTGGTGGTGGCAGCCTCGGGCAAGACCAGCCGCATCGCGCGCATCGTCACCGCCGATGGCGACCTGCCCTCGGCCGAAGCCGGGCAGGCCGTCACGCTGACGCTGGAGGACGAGGTGGATGTCGCGCGCGGCGACATCCTGGTGCGCCCCGCCGAGCGCCCCCCCGTCGCCGACCAGTTCGCCGCCCATCTGCTGTGGATGGACGAGGAGGCGATGCTGCCCGGGCGCGGCTACCTCATGCGCATCGGCAATATCTGGACGCCGTGCTCGGTCACCTCCATCCGCCACCGGGTGGACGTGAACACGCTGGAGGAGCACGCGGCGCGCCGCCTCGCGCTGAACGAGATCGGCTTCTGCAACTTCTCCGCCGGCCAGGCCATCCCGCTCGATCCCTATGAGGAGAGCCGGGCGACCGGCGCCTTCATCCTGGTGGACCGCTTCACCAACCGCACCGCCGGCGCGGGGATGGTGGCCTATCCGCTGCGGCGGGCGTCGAACATCCACCACGAGCATTTCAGCGTCGACAAGACGGCACGTGCCGCGCTCGTCGGCAACACGCCGATGGTGCTGTGGTTCACCGGCCTGTCGGGATCCGGCAAGTCGACCATCGCCAACATCGTGGAGCAGGCGCTGCACCGCGCCGGGCGGCCGACCTACTCGCTCGACGGCGACAACATCCGCCATGGGCTCTGCCGCGATCTAGGCTTCACCGCCGAGGACCGCGTCGAGAACATCCGCCGTGTCGGCGAGGTGGCGAAGCTGTTCGTCGATGCCGGAATGATCGTGCTCTGCTCCTTCATCTCGCCCTTCCAGGCGGAACGGCGGATGGTGCGCGACCTGCTCGGCCCCGGCGAATTCGTCGAGATCTTCGTCGACACGCCGATCGAGGCCTGCATCCAGCGCGACCCCAAGGGCCTCTATGCCCGCGCGCAGGCCGGGCAGATCAAGAACTTCACCGGCATCGACAGCCCCTACGAGGCGCCGGAACACCCCGAATTGCACATCAGGACGGCGGGCCGCTCGCCGGAGGAATGCTCAGCCGAAGTGCTCGACCGGCTGCGCGCCGCCGGCATCGCCTGCTGAAGCCCCGTCAGCCTGACCCGGGTGCGGGCCAGGCGAAGGGCAGCGCCGGATTGCCCGCGAAGAGATCCGGCCCATCCGCCAGCGTCGCGGCGAGGACGCCCTCCGCGCCGCGTGCCAGCGCAGAGAGGCGGCACCGCCAGAAGGCGAGCAGTTCGGCATCCGGCGCGGCGCCGACCATCGCCTCGTCGAGCCAGCGCGCATAGGCGTCGGGCAGCGCGGCGAGCAGGCGCGCCAGCAGCAAGCTTTCGCGAGGCGCCAGCCCTCCCGGCAGGACCAGCGTCCCGGCCACATCCAGATGCAGCGGGACCGCCGGCGCCCCGGGCGCGGCGAGCGCCAGGTCGAGCCCCGTCGGCGCCGCCCGCAGTGCCAGCGCCAGATGCGGCTGCGGCGACGGCCCGAGCCGCGCGCCCTCCAGCCGCATGTCGAGCAGTCGCGCCTCGCCATCGCTTCGGAAGGCGAGGCGCGCGCGGCCGGCAGCAACCGGCAGGCGTTCCTGCAGGAAGCGGCGGCCGGCGATCAGCGCCAGGGCCTCGCCCGCCGCCGCGGGGCCATGCGCGGCAGGCTCGATCACCAAGGTGGACAGCCGGAAGCCCACGCGGCGCATCCGCTCGCCGGGCGCCGGCAATTGGCGGAGACGCTCGGCGTGGAACCAGAACTCGGCACGTGGCTCGCCCGCCATCGCCGCCGCATCCCAGGCGAAGTCGAGCACATCGAAGGCCCCGAGCCGCCGCGGCGCCACCTCCAGCCGATGGCCATTGAGGAAGATCGCGGGCGCCGGGACAGCCTCGCCGGGCATCAGCAGGACATGCGCCTCGCCGCGGCCCGGCCCCACCGGCGCCGGCACGCGCAGGACAGAGAAGTGGCCCGGGCCGCTCCAGCGGAAGCCGATGCTGTCCTTGAGTTCCGGTTCATGCCAGCCGCTGCCCTCGATCGCGAAGAGCAGGTCGTGCATGAAGCGGCGCCGCCAGGGTCCGGTCTGCACGGTTCAGTCGAGGCTCCAGGCATGGCGCTCGGCGAAGCGGACCAGTTCGATGCCGAAGCGCGTGCCGGCCACCGTCATCATCTCGTCCAGCGGATAGCCCTCCGTCTCCCTTGGGGCGATGGCGACCAGGAGGTCCGCCGTCGCCTCCGCCACCTCCCCCATGCCGAGGCGCCCCAACTCGGCCCGCCGTGGCCCAAGATTCGCCATCAGCATTCTCAGCGCGCGGCGCCAGGCCGGCTGGCTCCAGGCCTGCGCATGCGCCAGGTGGCGGACGCCGCGGCACTGCACCACCTCGACCGGCAAGCCCAGCATCAGCGCATCGAGCACCACCCAGTAGTCCCACCAGGGCACGCCGAGCGCGAAGCCTTCCAGCGAAAGCCGCGCCGCCATCCCCCGCGGCATCAGCACGAGGTCGTAGCCGTAGCGGTAGAAGGGGCCCGCCTCCTGCGCCGCGTGGCCGACATCCATGCGGTTGCAGACCAGCATCGCCCGGCCGGCGCGCTCGAGCAGCGCCGCGCGGCGCGTGGAGTCGAGGTCCAGCCGGATATCGGCATTGACGATGCCGACGACCGGCGCCCCCGCAGCGACCGCGCGCCCCAGCGCATCCGCGACCCAGGTGCCGCTGCGGCCGTAGGCATCCGCGACACCGGGGGCGGCTTCGGCGGCGTCGATGCCGGTCGGCAGCTCGCCGAGCGCGGTGATCTCCTCTGCCGGGTTGACCGTCACCACCCGCCAGCCCGGCGCAGGCCACGAAGCGAGGCAGGCGGCGCGCCAGGCCGGGCCCGCGTCCTCGCCCCCTGGGGTGGGGCGGCGCATGCGCGGCGGGACAGAGGTAGCAAGCGCGACGTCAGTCACGAGCGTCCAGGCGCCGCAGCTTGGCGACGTTCCAGGCGATGCCGAGGGCGCGGAGGGCGTGCCCCGGAATGGTGCGCAGGCGGGTTTCCACCGGCGCCGCGATGTCGCGCAGCGGCGTGCCCGTGCAGGCGCGCGCGAATTCGCGCCCGAGCGCGACCGCGAGCGCCACACCACGCCCATTGCAGCCCGTCCAGGACAGCACGCCGGGCGCGAGTTCATAGGCATGCGGCATCCTGTCGGCCGTGCCGGCGACATAGCCCCACCAGACATAGTCGAAGCGCAGCTCGCCGATCTGCGGGAAGACGCGGCGCACTCGCTCGGTGATGCGGGCGCGGATGCGGCTGTCCCAACCGAAGGGCAGGATCAGCCCGCCGCCGGTGACCAGCCTGCCGTTCTCGTCGAAGCGGTAGAAGTAGAGATCGCCGCGCGTGTCCGACAGCGCATGGCCTTCCGGCAGGATCGTCCTGCGGATGTTGTCCGACAGGATGGAGGTGGCCATCTGGTAGGAGCGCACCGGCACGATGGTGCGCTTCAGTCCCGGCCAGACGTCGCCCGTATAGGCATGCGTCGCGATGACGACGCGCTCGGCGGTGAGCGTGCCGCGCGGCGTGTCCAGCGCCCAGCCGCCCGGCGCCTGGCGGATGGCGGTGACGGGGCTGCCGGTGTGCACCACGGCGCCGGCGCGGATCGCCGCCCCAGCCATGCCGCGCGCCAGGCCGAGCGGGTTGATCCGCCCGCCCGTCGCATTGCCCCAGCCGCCGTACCAATGGTCGGTGCCGGTCAGGCGCGCCATCTCCGTGCGGGAATAGATGCGCACCGGCGCGCCACGCCGGCCCCATTGCTCGGCGCGCTTCTCGGACAGGCGCAGGCGGGATTCGCGGTGCGCCGGCTGGATCCAGCCGTTCTGCACCGCCTCGGCGGCGATGCCGTGCCTGCGGATCAGGTCGAAGGTGAGCGCCGCGCTGTCGCGGATCAGCGCGACCAACTCCTCGCCCTTGTCGCGCCCGCCGTGTTCCGGGGCAACGGCGGCGGCGATCTCGTCGGGGTCGAGGCGCGACAGCGTCGGGATGACCTGTCCGTTGTTGCGGCCGGAGGCGCCCCAGCCGATCTCCGCCGCCTCGAGCAGCGTGACCGGCACGCCGGCCTCGGCGAGATGCAGCGCGGCGGACAGCCCCGTGAAGCCGCCGCCGACCACGGCGACGCCGGTGCGCGCATCCCCGGCGAGCGGCAGGGTCGCGGGCGGCGGCGGGGCCGTGGCAGCCCAGAGACTCGGCGGCATGGGGGGTGTCATGGCGTTCATCCCGCCTTCCTTCCGGTGAACAGCACGGCGGCCATCATGCCGCCGACGGCCAGCGAGGCGCCGAGCCCCTGCAGCAGGGAAATCGGTTCATGCAGCAGCAGGGCGGCGAGCAGCAAGGCGGTGACCGGCACCATGATCGAAAGTGTGGCGGCCCGCGTGGGTCCGAGCAGTTCCACCGCCCGCGCATAGAGGAACATCGCCAGCGCGCCGAGCACGAGCCCTTGGGTCATGAGATGCAGCAGGATCGACATGGGTGGCAGGATGAGCACGTCCGTTGCCCGCCAGGGCAGCCAGAGCGGCAGCACGGCGACGGCGGAAACCATGGTGACCGCTGCGGTGGCCGGAATGGCCGGCACCTGCCAGCGGCGCAGCAGCAGGGTGAAGACCGCCCAGGTCGAACCGGCCATCAGCAGGAGGATGTCGCCCCGCCAGGCGCCGGGATGCGCACCGCCCACGCCGTCCCAGCCGATCATCAGCACGCCGGCGGCCATCACGCCGAGCGCCAGCGCACGTCCGCGGCTCGGCCGCTCGCCGATCAGCGGGATGGCCAGCAGCGCGCCGGCGATCGGCACCGTCATCGGCGCGATGGTGCCGCCATGCGCCGCCGGCGCGTAGACCAGGGCCGACAGGAAGAGCAGCAGGTTCGGCGCGCCGCCGAATACGGCAAGCAGCAGCAGGTGCCGCCAGCCGACGCGATGCAGCGATTCCCGCGCCCGCCAGGCGAGAGGCGCCAGCAGCAGGGCAGCCGGCACGTAGCGGAAGACGGCGAGGTCCAGCGGATGAAAGCCCTGGCCGGCCAGGGCCGGGCGCGCCACCACCGCATGCCCGCCCCAGATCACGGAGGAGGCGACGCCGAGGGCCAGCCCCAGCAGGATCTTGGGATTCATCGGCACCAAACCTGCCCGGTTGCGGCGCGCCGCGATACGGCGGCACGACGCGGATCAGGCATGCCGGCACGCCGTCGAGCCCTGGGTCAGGCGGCGAAGACGCGGTTCAGATCGCTGCAGAAGCGCGCATAGGGCAGGCCATAGGCGTGGATCGACACCGCCGTCTCGGTGCCGAGATTCGCCAGGCGATGGATCGCATCCGGCGCCGGCGGGCCGCAGGTGACATCGCCGGGGCGGCGCAGCACCGTGCCACAAGGCGTCGGTGGCAGCCCCGCGCCAACCGGCTCGTAGAAGGCTTCCGTCAGGACGCCGCGATGGAAGCCGACCGCGCACCAGACGTGATGGCCATGCACCGGCGACATCTGCCCGGGACGCCAGACCAGCGCGGCGACCGCCCAACCGCCCTGCGTCTCCTCGTGCAGCAGGTGCCTGACATAGGAATCGATGCGGCAGGGACAGTCATGCCCGGCGAGCAGCATCGGGTCGGCCGCATAGGTGCCGAGCACCTCGGCCACCGCCGCCGAGGGTTCCGCCGGACCGGCGCCGAGCACGGCGCGGATCTCCGCCACCATGGCATCGAGGCTGCTGCGGGCGGCGATCACGTTCATGCCTTCCTCCTGGGGAAGCGGTCGGTGTGCAGGGGCGGGGTCATACGGCTATGGCCGCGTCGGGGGCGGTCAGCGCCGCCAGCACCATGTCGCGGCTGGCGGCGACCTGGTCGTGCATCAGCGCGGCGGCCTCGGCCGCGCGGCCTTCGGCAAGCGCCTTCACCAGGGCGGCGTGCTCGTGCGCCATCTCCCCCGTGCGGTCCCGGCGGCGCAGGCCGAGGACGAGCATGCGCGTGCTCTCGTCGAGCAGCCGGCCGATCATCCGCGTCAGGCGCAGGTTGCGCGACAGATCGGCGATCGCGACGTGGAAGGCGCGGTTGGCGTCGAGGAAGGCGAGCGCGCTTTCCTCGTCCTCCGGCCGGTAGCCGGCGGCACAGACGGCATCGAGACGGGCCAGCGCGGCACCATCCACGCGCCCCGCGGCGCGGCGCGCCGCCTCGGGTTCGAGCAGCAGACGGAGGTCGAAGACCTCGTGGATGTCGCGAATCGTGACGAGGGAGACAACCCAGCCGCGGCGCGGCACGGAGACGACCAGCCCCTCCTCCGCCAGCCTTGCGAGCGCCGCGCGCACCGGCGCCTTGCCAAGGCCGAGCCGCTGCGCCGTGGCGCTTTCCGAGACCGTCTCCCCCGGGCCGAGCCGAGTCGTCAGGATATCGCGCCGCAGCATGGCGACGGCCTGGTCGGTCAGCAGGGGCGGGCCATCCACGGGATGGAGGAGAGACATCGGTTCAACAGGTCTCTGACATGTCAGGGCCATGTTGACACGCGCCATCCTCGGCTTCAAGCAACTTCCGCCGCCGGGCCCGCGCGCCACCAGGTGCAGCAGGGCCCGCAAGGAACTCGTCATGCCCCCGGAGTACTGCCGCCCGGCGGATCCCGACATGCGGCTGGTCTTCATCCATGTGCCCAAGACCGGCGGCACCTCCCTGCACGCCGCCCTGGCGCGGCATTTCGCGCCGGAAAGCGTGGTGCACGCGATCGCCCCCGCGAGCTGGGGCGACGCGCTGAGCCCGGCCTCCCGGATCCGCTACATCTCCGGCCACACGCGTTTTTCGGCCGCCGCGCTGATGCCGCGGCCGCACCGCATCGCGACAGTGCTGTGCGAGCCGGTGGAGCGCCTGCTCAGCCTCTACACATTCTGGAGGCGCCACCGGGACAACAGCCTGCCGGAACTGCGCGAGGCCGTGGAGAAGGACCTGCTCGGCTTCCTGCGCTCACCCGAGCCGCTGGTCCGCGCCGCGATAGACAATGCGATGGCGCGACAACTCTACGGCGCGGCCCTGATCGCACCGGACGGGAGGTGGTTCACCCCCATCTCCGGCTGCGGCACTCAGGCGAGGCTGCCGGAGCAGGAGGTCCTGGCCGGAGCGCTCGAGAACCTTGCTGTCTGCGATGCGGTGGGCGTGATGGATGACCTTCCCGCCCTCTACCGGCAGATTTGCGCGGAACTCGCCATGACCCCCGGCCCGGAGCCCGGTCGCCTGAATACGCGGGATGATGTTTCGCCCGGCCTGCGGGAAGCGCCGCCGCCGGAACCGCTCACGCCGGAGATCCGGAGGGAGCTTGATCGGCTGACGCGGCTCGATCGCATCGTCTACGAGGCCGCGCGCATCCGCGCGGCGGGCGGGTCCCGCACGCTGCGGCCGGCGGCGGGTGACCCGCCCCGGGGGCCGGCATGGTTGGTCGACCCGGTCGCCTTCGTCGATATCGTGTTCCGCAGCCTGTTCGGGCGACCGCCGGAGCCGAACTGCCTCACGGTGCATGCAGTCGCGCTGGCGGAAGGGGCGATGATGCCGGCAGAGATGATCCGGCTCTTCGTCGACACCGGCGAGTTCCGGTCACGCCAGGCGGCGGCGGCACAGCCGTAGCGCGGCTGCCTGGCATCCTGCCCGCAAAGCTCGATGGATTGCCGGCGAAGGCAGCGGATCGGCAGACCTCTGCAGTCGAAGGCTTGCGGCATGAGCAACGATGTCCGCAGCACTTCGGACGCACGGCACCGGGACCGATCCTGATCGGACGGCTTCACCCGATCGGGCCATGACGCTCGGGACCAGGACGAGGACCGGATGAAGCGGTTACCGTGAGCCGATGCGAACGGGAGCCGCTCGGGTGAGGATGCATGGCCTCGCGGCGCGTGACCCGCCGCGGGCGCAGGGCCCCGGCGGCGTCCGCAAACAAGAAGGGCCGGCCTGACGGCCGGCCCCCGCCGGGATCAGCGGCTGTAGAACTCGACGACCAGGTTCGGTTCCATCTGGACCGGGTAGGGCACGTCGGACAGCTTCGGCGCGCGGAGGAACTTGCCCCGCATCGCGCGGTGATCGACCTCGATGTACTCGGGGACGTCGCGCTCGCCGCTCTGCGCCGCGTCGAGCACGGCCACGAGTTGCTTCGACTTCTCCTTCACCTCGATCTGATCACCGTCCTTCACGAGGTAGGAGGGGATGTTCACGCGCTTGCCGTTCACGGTGATGTGGCCGTGGTTCACGAACTGGCGGGCAGCGAAGGGCGTGACGGCCAGCTTCATGCGGTACACCACCGCATCGAGGCGACGCTCCAGCAGCTCGATCAGGTTCTCCGAGGTGTCGCCCTTCCGGCGCACCGCTTCCTCGTAGTACTTGCGGAACTGCTTCTCGCCGATGTTGCCGTAGTAGCCCTTGAGCTTCTGCTTCGCCATCAGCTGAACGCCGAAGTCGGTCGGCTTCTGCTTGCGACGCTGGCCGTGCTGGCCGGGGCCGTATTCGCGCTTGGCGATCGGGGACTTGGCGCGGCCCCAGAGGTTCACGCCGAGGCGGCGATTGATCTTGTACTTGCTTTCTGCGCGCTTGGTCATGCGCTGCACCCCGCCGCGTTGCGCGGTCGGGCCTTCTTCACTGCGCCCCGAAGGGCTGTTGTCCCGGTAGTCCCCCGCCCGGCATGGGCAGCGGCGGGCGCAGGCCCCGAAGGCCCGTCCACGTTCCCGGAAGGAGGCGGTCGTCTAGATGCGCAGGCCGGCCTTGTCAAACCCGTGATCGGGCGCCTACTCCCCGCCCATGGTGACGCGCGAAGACATCCTGGTGCTCGGCCTGACGGCGGGCGTGGTCGGCAGCCTGGTCGGCGGGCTGATGCTCTACGCCGGCCTGGCGCTGGTGCTGGCAGGGAACCACGCCGGGTGGGCGCTGGCGCTGCCGGCAGCACCGGCCGGGGGCGGGCTCGGCCTGCTGCTGGCGCGGAAGCTGGCACGGAAAGCATAGCGCGGGGCTTCGCCCCGCACCGCACCAGGGCTCTGCCCTGGACCCGCCAAAGGCCTAGGGGCCCTTGGAACCCTCAACCGAAGGCGCCCAGGGCGGGGAAGCGTCCTCCCTGTCAGGGCGGCCGCGGCGCATGCGGCCGCGGGAGAGCTCCGTCACCACGCCATGCAGGGTGCGGAGTTCCTGTTCCGTGACCTCTCCGCGCTGGAACCAGTGGCGCAGGTTGCGGACCATGCCGGGGCGCTTTTCCAGATTGTCCAGGAAGCCCGTCGCGTCGAGTTCGGACACCAGCCGGTTCAGGAAGCCCTCCAGCTCGCCCTTGGTGGCAACGCGGGTCTCGTTCGTCATCAGCGCCCGCGGCGGCGTTTGCTCGGCCGCCGTCCACCATTCATAGGCGAGGATCATCACCGCCTGCGCCAGGTTGAGCGACATGTGCTCCGGGTTCAGCGGATAGCGCACCAGCGTATCGGCACAGGCCATGTCCTCATTCTCGAGCCCTGCGCGCTCCGGCCCGAACAGCACGGCGGAACGAAGGTTGCGCGACGCGATCTCCCGCAGATCCTCCGCCGCCGCGCGAGCGGTGCGCACGGGCACGACGACATGGCGCGGCCGCGGGCAGGTCGCCATGACGCGATGGCAGTCGGCAACTGCCGCCGCCACGCTGTCGAAGACCTGCGCCGCATCGAGAATGGCATCCGCCCCCGAGGCGGACGGATAGGCATCCGCCTGCGGCCAGCCGTCGCGCGGCGCCACGATCCGCAGATGGAAGAGGCCGCCATTCGCCATCGCGCGCGCCGTCGTGCCGATGTTGCGCGCCATCTGCGGCCGCACCAGCACGATGATCGGCGTCTCGCCCGCCGGCGGCGTCAGCTTCGCGCGGCCATCCTTCCGCCCGCCCGTCATCGCGGCTGGGTGCGCGCGAGATAGGCGCGAAGCTGCGCGATCTCGGCTTCCTGGGCACGGATGACGCTCTCTGCCAGGGCGCGGATCTCGGGGTCGCTGCCATGGCGCAGCGCGACGCGCGCCATGTCGATCGCACCCTGGTGGTGCGGGATCATGCCGGCGGCGAAGTCGCGATCGGCATTGCCGGTGTAGGCGATGGCCATGTCGCGGTGCATGCGGTCCGCGGCGGCGCGGAACTCGCGGGTCGAGGCCGGTTCCTGCGCCGCCGCAGCAGGCGCGCCATGCCCCTGGTGGCTCTGCTGCGCTGCGGCGGGCAGAGCGATCAGGGCGGCGGCGAGGGTCAGGACGAGGCGATTCATGGCGGCGGCTCCCGGTTGGTGTGGACCGGGCGAGGTGATGCGGCTTCCCACGGGCGGAAGGTCAAGCGCGGCGCCAGGTGGTGCCGGCCGGACCGTCCTCCAGCACGATGCCCTGGGCCTTGAGCTCGTCGCGGATGCGGTCGGCCTCGGCCCAGTTCTTGGCCTTCCTCGCGGCGAGGCGGGCGGCGATGGCGGCGTCGATGTCAGCCTCCTCGTCATGCTGGCCGCTTGCCACGGCCTGACCCTGCAGGTGTGACACCTGCGCCGACAACATCGCACCCGGAACTGCTGCGTCGGCCCGAGGTGCCCGTCCTTTCAGCCAGTCATCGGCGTTCCAGGCAGCGACACCAAGTACGCCCGCCGCTTCACGAAACGCCTTGGCCGCGACCCCCGGCGCCGGCGGCACCGTCAGACGCGCGCGCTCCATCGCCACGGCGGGTGAACCGCCGACCGTCACCGCATTCTCCAATGTGCGCAGATCGCGCAGCCTGGCCAGCGCCAGTGGTGTGTTGAGGTCATCGAGCAGCGGCGCGACCGCCCAGTCGGCAAGCTGCGACGCAATACCACCGCCGGGCGCGGCCGGCGCGCGCGACAGCATGGCGTAGTGGTCATCGAGCTCCGCCTTCGCCTCCTCGAGCCCCGCCATGGTGAAGTCCAGCGCCTGCCGGTAGTGCGTGCGCAGCAGCAGCAGGCGGAAGGCCTCACCGAAGCGCCAACCCTTGTCGAGGATATCGCGCACCGTCATGAAGTTGCCGAGCGACTTCGACATCTTCTCCCCGTCCACCAGCAGCATGCCGTTGTGCATCCAGTAGTGGGCGAAGCCATGGCCGGGGAAGGCGCAGACGGATTGCGCCACCTCGTTCTCATGGTGCGGGAAGATCAGGTCGTGGCCGCCGCCATGGATGTCGAACTCCTCTCCGAGGTGCTTCCACGACATGGCGGAGCATTCGATGTGCCAGCCCGGACGGCCGCGGCCCCAGGGGCTGTCCCAGCCCGGCGTCGCGTCGTCGGAGGGCTTCCACAGCACGAAATCGCCGGCGTCGCGCTTGTAGGGGGCGACATCCACCCGCGCGCCGGCCAGCAGCTCGTCCGGCGAACGACCGGACAGCTTCCCGTAGTCGGCGAAGGACGGCACGCTGAACAGCACATGGCCATCGGCGGCATAGGCGTGGCCATTGGCGATCAGGCGCTCGATCAGCGCGATCATCTCCGCGATGTGCTGCGTCGCGCGGGGCTCCACATCCGGCGGCAGGGCGCCGAGTGCGGCCATGTCGCGGTGGAAATCCTCGGTCGTGCGGGCGGTGATGGCGCCAATCGGCTCGCCGCTCTCGCGGCTCCGCGCGTTGATCTTGTCGTCCACGTCCGTGATGTTCCGGACGTAGGTGACGCGCGGGTAGATCCGCCGCAGCAGCCGCGCCAGCACGTCGAACACCACGACCGGCCGGGCGTTCCCGAGATGCGCCAGGTCGTAGACCGTCGGGCCGCAGACATACATCCGCACATGGTTCGGGTCGATCGGTTCGAACCTGCGCGTGGTGCGCGCGGCGCTGTCATGGATGAAAAGATCGGTCATGGCGGTCCGGCGGCGGGATGGGGTGTCGTGCAGGCGCGCGGGGAAGGCCCTTCCCCGAATGGGCGGTTCAGCGACAGAGCGCGAGCGCGCGGAGCCTGGACGCAGACATGGCCTTCTTCATGCCCGGTCCGGGCGCGCGGTTCAAGCGCCGGCTGACAGCCGCAGGCGCACGGCCGCCCTCTCCCGCCCGATCAGCGGCAGCAGCGTGCCGAGGTCCGGGCCCTGCTCCTCCCCTGTCAGGGCCAGGCGCAGCGGGTGGAACAGCGCCTTGCCCTTGCGGCCGGTCGCTTGCTTCAGCGCACCGGTCCAGGCCGACCAGGTGGCGGCGTCCCAGGGTTCGGGCGGCAGGGCAGCCAGCGCGGCATGGAGGAAAGCCCCCTCCCCCTCCTGCACCGGCGGGACGATGGTGCCACGCACGATGTCGAACCAGGGGCGCGCTTCCCGCATCAGGTCGAGGTTGCCGCGCACCGCCAGCCACCAGGCCTCGTCCGCACCCTCGGGCAGGCGGTCGCGCACGGCGTCGAAGGGGGCCTCGTGCAGCACACGGCGGTTCAGCGCCAGAAGCTGACGCATGTCGAAGCGTGCGGTGGCGTGGGAGACGCGGCCGATATCCCAGCCCGGCGCGAGATCCTTCGGCAGCCCCGGCACCGGATCGGCCGAGGTGCCGAGCGCCGCCAGGTAGCCCGTCAGCGCCGCCGGCTCGATGCCGTCCTTGCGCAGATGCCGCAGGGAGACGGACCCGAGCCGCTTGGACAGCGCCCCGCCTTCCTCGTCCGTCAGCAGCGGCAGGTGGCCGAAGGTCAGCCGCGAGGCGTCGCCGCCAAGAGCCTCGAAGAGATCGAGCTGGATGCCGGTGTTGGTGACGTGGTCCTCGCCACGGATGATGTGGGTGACGCCCATCTCCAGATCGTCGACGACCGAGGTGAAGGTGTAGAGTGGCGACCCGTCCGCGCGGACCAGCACCGGGTCGGAGATCGCCGTCAGCTTCACGCTGCGGTCCCCCAGCACCAGATCCTTCCATCCGACCGTCCGCGCGGAGAGCCTGAAGCGCCAATAGGGCTGCTTGCCGTTGGCGATGGCGCGCCCGATCTGCTCGGGCGTCATCTTCAGCGCCTCGCGATCGTAGAGCGGCGGCTTGCCTTCGCGGCGGCGGCGTTCGCGCTTGTAGGCGAGTTCCTCCTCGGTCTCGAAGCAGGGGTAGAGGCGCCCGGCGGCCTTCAGCCGTTCCGCCGCGGCGGCGTAGCGGTCGAGCCGGTCCGACTGCGCCACGCGCTCATCCCAATCGAGGCCGAGCCAGTGCAGGTCCTCCTCGATCGCCTCGGCGAATTCGGGCCGAGAGCGTTCGAGGTCGGTGTCGTCCAGGCGCAGGATGAAGCTGCCGCCATGGCGGCGCGCAAGCAGCCAGTTGGCCAGCGCCGCGCGGGCATTGCCGACATGCAGAAGGCCCGTCGGCGACGGGGCGAAGCGGAGTTTCATCGGTTGGGATCGAGCGCCTGATAGTCGGTGTCCGCCTTGCGGGCGGCGGGGTTGGCGATGCAGTGCGCGAGCCAGGCTTCCAGTTCGAAGCCCGGCGCGATCGCGTATTCGCCGAAGGTCATGAAGGCCTGCCTCAGCGCCTCCGCATCGGCGTATTCGGGGCGGAGGTGCTCGACCTGGTCACGCACGAAGCGGCGGGCGTATTCGGCGGCGTCCTCCGCGGTGCGGAAGCCGTCCACGCTCCATTCCTCGTCAGGGTCCATGTAGGTGGCGAAGTCGCCGCACAGCACCTGGAAGGTGCTCACGGCTCGTCCTCCACCTCGTCCTCGTCCCGGCGAGGGTCGAGAACGCGCCAGTTGCGGTCCTCGGCGTCGCGCACCGGGGTGTCTGCGAAGTCCTTCAGCTCGCTGCGGCTGACCCAGGCATCGTCGCCGGCGCCGAGCACCTCGGCGTCCTCGCCATAGGCGAACCAGGCGTCGAGCACCGCCTTCGCATCCATGCCCGGCGCGCGGCAGCGTTCCACCGAATCACGCACGTAGCGGCGGGCGAAGGCGTTGGCGTGCTCGATGCTGAGGAAGCCGGTGACGGTCTCGACAGGGTCGGAGCCGCTGGCGCCGGACAGGTCCATGATCTGCACCGCATAGTCGCCGCGCGGGAAGATGTCGGCCTCGAATTCCTCGCTCATTTGATCAGCGCCGTGAAGCCATTGGTGATGGGGTAGCGCCGGTCGCGGCCGAAGGCGCGCGGCGTGATCTTCACGCCCGGGGGCGCCTGCCTGCGCTTGTATTCGGCGCGGTCCAGCAGCTTCCACACGCGCAGCACGATGGCGCGGTCATGCCCTTCGGCGACCAGCGCATCGACCGATTTCTCGCCTTCCACCAGGCCTTCCAGGATGGCGTCCAGCACCGCATAGGGCGGCAGGCTGTCCTCGTCCTTCTGATCGGGGCGGAGTTCCGCCGAGGGCGGCTTGGTGATGACGCGCTCGGGCATCACCGCGCCCCGCGGGCCAAGCACCCCGGCCGGCATGTTCGCGTTCCGCCAGCGGCAGAGCGCGAAGACCATCGTCTTGTAGACATCCTTCAGCACCGAATAGCCGCCGGCCATGTCGCCATAGATGGTGGCGTAGCCGGTCGACATCTCGGATTTGTTGCCGGTGGTCAGCAGCATGTCGCCGAACTTGTTGGACAGCGCCATCAGCGTCACGCCGCGGATGCGCGACTGGATGTTCTCCTCGGTGATGTCGGGCGGGCGGTTGCCGAAGGCCGGCGCCAGCATGCCGGCGAAGGCCTCCATCGCCGGGCCGATGCCGATGGTGTCGTAGCGGATGCCGAGCAGGCGGGCGCATGCCGCCGCGTCTTCCAGGCTCTCGCGGCTGGTGTAGGGGGATGGCATCATCACCGCCCGCACGCGGTCCGGCCCCAGCGCATCCACCGCGACCGCTGCCGACAGCGCGGAATCGATGCCGCCGGACAGGCCGAGCACCACGCCGGGGAAGCCATTCTTCCCGACATAGTCCCGCAGCCCGAGCACCATCGCCGCATAGACCTGCCCGAGCGTGTCGGGCGGCGGCACCACGGCGCCGGGCACGCAGACCAGCCTCTCCCCCTCCCGGCGCCACTCCGTCAGGCGCACCTCCTCGGCGAAGCTCGGCAGCAGCGCGGCAAGCGAGCGGTCCGGGTTCAGCACGAAGGAGGCGCCGTCGAAGACGATCTCGTCCTGCCCGCCCACCTGGCCGAGGAAGACGAAGGGCAGCCCGGTCTCCACCACCCGCGTCACCGCGAGCGGCAGGCGCTGGCGGTCATGCTTGTCGGCCTCGAAGGGGGAGCCGTTGATGGAGAGCAGGATCTCGGCGCCGGTCTCGCACAGCGTCTCCGCGACCGTGGGCAGCCACCAATCCTCGCAGACCATCAGCCCGATGCGGAAGCCGCGGAAGGGCACGGGGCCGGGCGCGGGGCCGGCGTCGAAGACACGCTTCTCGTCGAAGACGCCGTAGTTCGGCAGCTCATGCTTGGCGCGGCGCGCGGCGATGCGCCCACCTTCGAGCAGGAAGGCGGCGTTGTAGAGCTTGCCCCCGTCCTGCCAGGGGCCGCCGACGATCAGCCCCGGCCCGCCATCGGCGGTCTCGGCGGCGAGCGCGGCGATGACCTCGGTGCAGGCCGCGACATAGGCGGGCTTGCGCACCAGGTCCTCGGGGAGGTAGCCGCCCACCGAGAATTCCGGCGTGACGACGAGGTCGGCACCGAGCCGCGCCCCCTCCGCCCGCGCCCGGCGGATGCGCGCCGCATTGTCGGTCAGCGCCCCCACATGGGTGGTGTTGATCTGCGCCAGCGCGATCTTGAGGGTGTCGGCCATGATGCGCGGAACCTAGGGAGAGGGGGAGACAGGGTCAACGCGCCCGACCGATCCCGACCAGCATCCCGGCCGAAACCAGCAGCACCGCAAGGATGGCGAGGGGCGACAGCGCCTCTCCCAGCAGCGGCCAGGCGGTGATGGCGACCAGTGCCGGCACGGCGGCGCCGATCATGGTGGTCGCCGCCGGCCCCAGCGCGGCGACAGAGCGCGTGTAGAGGATGCCGGCGATCACCGCCGCCCCTGCCCCCTGGAACGCCGCCTGGGACAGGATGACCGTCCAGGACGCCGTCGCCATCCCGGAGGGCAGTGCGAGCCACCAGATCGGCAGGTAGACCGGCGCCGCCAGGAGGCCCAGCGCAATGGTCGTGTCGAACGCCGGCAGCGCCCAGCGCTGCACCAGGAGCGTATAGACCGCCCAGCTCGACACCGCCGCGAGGAAGAGCAGGTCGCCTCGCCACGCTCCGGCCCAGTTGCCTCCCGTCGCGACGGCCAGCAGCAGGCTGCCCAGGATGATGACGGCGAGGCTGGCCAGCCGTCGCCCGGACACGCTCCCCTGCCCCACCGCCAGGCCGAGCAACGCCGTGACCGCCGGCAGCCCGGCCGCCATGACGGTCGCACCATGCGCGGCGGGCGCGAGCTGATACCCCGCATAGGCCCCGATCGGGAAGCCGAAGCCGGCGAAGACCAGGATCGCCGGCAGCCGCCGTGCCGCGATCCGCGGCAGGCCGCGCATCGCGGCGATCGGCAGCACGCACAGGAAGGCGCCCCCGTAGCGCAGCATCGCGACGTCCCAGGGGGTCAAGCCGTCCCGCACGATGAAGCGCGAAACCAGGTGAAAGCTAGTCCAGACCAGCAGCAGCAGCCAGGCGCAGATCCAGCCGATGAGCCGCTCCCGGAGCGCCTCCTCCGCCGTCGGCGGGACGGGCACTAGCCCCCTTCCCCGCCCTTCCGCCTCGCGCCGTTGCGCCGCAGCAGGAACTCGCGCCCGACCTTCACCCGCGGCGTTCCATCATAGTCGACGATATCGGCCGTGGCGTAGGTCTCGGACCAGGCATCGGGGATGAAGCTGCCGGTCCCGACCACGTCGATCGGTGCGCGGGCTTCCGCCATGACGCGGCACTTGCCGACGCCGAAGCCGGAGGAGGCGATGATGCGCACCTTCGGGAAGCCGGCCTTGTCCAGTTCCTCGCGCATCTTCCAGATGGCGGCGGCCGAAACGCCGGTGCCGACCAGATGGCGGAGCTCCGTCTCGCTGCGATAGCGCCGGATCGCGCCGGGCGCATGGCGTTCGAGCACGGCGTAGGATTCCGCCGGGTCGAGGCTTTCCAGGAAGCGCCCGCCATGGGTGTCGAGCCGCACAGCGAGCCGCCCCGCCGCCGCAAGCTCCGGGAAGCGGCGCGCCACCGCGAGCCCGTCCGTCACCTCCCGCCCGAAATAGTCCACGAGGACGGTCAGCGGATCGTCCGGATAGGTCTCGTGGAACATCTCGGCGGCGCGCAGCGTCGTGCCGGCGTAGCCGATCAACGCATGCGGCATGGTGCCGTAGCCGGCCTTCTGGCCGAACCAATGCGCCGTCGCGTCGTTGGCGTTGCCGATAAAGCCCTTGGCCCCTTCCGCCTGCGCCGCGCGGCTGCCGACGGCGGCGGCGTAGGCCATCATCTCCTGCATCTCGGCGCCGGCGCAGTGCCGCGCCTCCATCGCCAGGAAGGCGACCTGCGGCAGTTCCAGGCACATCTGGTAGGCGTTGTGTGCGGCGACGCAGGCCGCGCCCAGCTTCTGCAGCAGGATGGTCTCGAGGTCCGACAGGCCAACGAGCGACCCGGTGACGTAAAGCAGCGGGTCACCGGCGCCGACCCATTGCCCTTCCTCGTGCATCACCTCGATGCGCACATCCATGCCGCGCGCGGCGGCGACCGCGCGCAGCCAGTCCAGCATCAGCCGCGGCGCGCAGACGACCGGGCGGCGCAGGAACACCGCATAGGTCACCCGCGTGTCGCCGAAGCGCGCGACGATCGCCTTGGTGCGGTTGAAGTAGCTGTCGGTGCGGGCGGTGATCACCGCGTCGTCGATGTCCGACGGCGCCGCGGCGGTGGCATTCCGCCGTGGCGTGCCCGTGGCGAGCGCCGCGCCAAGCGCGGCGCCGCCGAGCGCGGGCGGCTTGTTCACTGCGCCGCCTGCGCCGGTGTCGCCTGGCCGGCGGCCTTGCGGGCCTTGAGCTCCTCGGCGATCAGGAAGGCGAGTTCCAGCGACTGCTCGGCATTGAGCCGGGGGTCGCAGGAGGTGGCGTAGTTCGCCGAGAGGTCCGTCTCGCTCAGCCGATGCGCGCCGCCGAGGCATTCCGTCACGTCGCTGCCGGTCATCTCCACATGCACGCCGCCGGCGGTGGTGCCCTCGGCCTCGTGCACGTCGAAGAAGCCGCGCACCTCGCCCATGATGGCGTCGAAGACGCGCGTCTTGTAGCCGGCGACGGTGGTGGTGTTGCCGTGCATCGGGTCGCACAGCCACACCACGTTGCGCCCGGCCTTCTGCACCGCGCGCACCAGCGGGGCGAGCTTCGCCTCGACCTTCTCCGCCCCCATGCGGGAGATGAGCGTGAGCCGCCCCTTCTCGTTCGCCGGGTTCAGGATCTCGGTCAGGCGGACCAACTCGTCCGCATCCATGGACGGCCCGACCTTCATGCCGATCGGGTTCTTCACGCCGCGGAGGAATTCCACATGCGCCCCGTCCGGCTGCCGCGTGCGGTCGCCGATCCAGAGGAAATGCGCCGAGCAGGCATAGCTGTCGCCGGTGGTGGAATCCGTGCGGGTCAGCGCCTGCTCATAGGGCAGCAGCAGGCTTTCGTGGCTGGTGTAGAACTCGGTCTCGCGGACCTGCGGCAGGTCCGACATCCCGCAGGCCTGCATGAAGTTCAGCGTCTGGTCGATGCGCGTCGCCAGGTCCGTGTAGCGGTCCGCGAGCGGGCTGCGTGCCACGAAGCCGAGGTTCCAGCGGTGCACATGATGCAGGTCCGCATAGCCGCCGGTGGCGAAGGCGCGCAGCAGGTTCAACGTACCGGCCGACTGCATGTAGGCGAATTCCATGCGCGCCGGGTCGGGGATGCGGGCCTCCGGCGTGAAATCCGGGCCGTTGATGATGTCGCCGCGATAGGAAGGCAGGGTGACGCCGTCCTTCGTCTCAGTGTCGCTGCTGCGCGGCTTGGCGAACTGCCCGGCCATGCGGCCGAGCTTCACCACCGGCAGCCCGCCGCCGAAGGTCAGCACCACCGCCATCTGCAGCAGCACGCGGAAGCTGTCGCGGATGATGTTGGCGGTGAAGTCGCCGAAGCTCTCGGCGCAGTCGCCGCCCTGCAGGACGAAGGCTTCACCGTCGCCGGCGCGTGCGAGCGCCGCCCGGAGGCGCCGGGCCTCGCCTGCAAAAACCAGCGGGGGAAATCGCGCGATCTTCCCTTCCATCGCGGCGAGCGCCGCATGGTCGGGATATTCCGGCACCTGCCGGATCGGCATCGCCCGCCAGGAATCCGGGCTCCAGCCTCGCGCGGTCATTGTCTGGCACTCTCCTCCATGGAAGTCGGCCACCTTAGCCTCGCGGCAGGGGATGGGGGAAGCGGCGAGGCCGTGCGAGGGTGGCAGAGCGGCCATGTAATGCCGCCGGGCCGCGCAGCCCGGCGAGCGCGCGGCCGGGCGATGAGGGAGGCGAGGGGATGAGGGGTCAGGACGAGGTCGCGCTGCGGATGCAGGGGGCGGTGCAGGCGGGGGACCTGCCCGGGATCGTCGTTGCCGCGGCCGGCCGGGACGAAGCGGGTTTCGTCGAGGGCTTCGGCGTCCGCCGCCTCGGCGCCCCCGAGCCCATGGCGCCGGACACGGTGGTCTGGATCGCATCCATGACCAAGGCGGTTACGGCGGTCGCGGCGATGCGGCTGGTCGAGGCAAAGCGCCTGTCGCTCGACGCGCCGGCGGCCGAGCTGCTGCCCGAGATCGGCGAGGTGCCGGTGCTGGACGGCTTCGACGCCGCGGGCCAGCCCGTGCTGCGCGCCCCGGCGCGTCCGGTCACGCTGCGCCACCTGCTGACCCATACCTCCGGCTTCTCCTATGAGATGTGGAGTTCGGCGACGATCAAGGCACGCAAGGCGCTCGGCCTGCCGCCGATGACCAGCGGCAGGCGCACCGCGCTGCACCTGCCGCTGCTGTTCGACCCGGGCGAGGCCTGGCACTACGGCATCGGCCTCGACTGGGCCGGGCGGATGGTCGAGGCCGCGACGGGGCAGCGGCTTGGCGTGCACTTCGCGGAGACGATCTTCGCGCCGCTCGGCATGGCCGATACCGGCTTCCGCCTGACCGAGGCGATGCAGGCCCGGCGCGCCAGCATCCATGCGCGCGGGCCGGACGGGGCGCTGGCGCCGACCGAGATGGTGATCGAGCAGAACCCGGAGTTCGAAAGCGGCGGCGGCGGGCTGTATTCGACGGCGCGCGACTACCTGGCCTTCGCGCGGATGATCCTGAATGGCGGGCGCCACGGCCGCGAACGCCTGCTGAAGCCCGAGACGGTGGCGATGATGGCGCAGGACCAGATCCCTCGCCTGACGGTGCAGCCGATGGTCTCCGCCATGCCGGCGGCGACCAACGACGCGGATTTCTTCCCCGGCCTGCCCTGCGGCTGGGGGCTGTCCTTCCTGGTGAACAGGCGGCCGAGCCCGCAGGGGCGCTCGGCCGGCGGCCTGGCCTGGGCGGGGCTGGCGAACACCTACTACTGGATCGACCACGGGCGCGGGACGACGGGGATATTCGTCTCCCAGGTGCTGCCCTTCTTCGATGCCAAGGCGGTGGGGCTGTTCCGGGCGTTCGAGGCGACGATGAACGGGGCCTGACCAAGGGGGTCGGCGGCCGCGCAAATGCTCACTCTGCCGGGGCTGCCGCGTCCACCACCCGCCGCCGCGGACCGGCCTCGCCGGGCAGCAGCAGGGCCGCGGCCAGCATCAGCCCTGTCAGCACAGCCAGGATCGCATAGAGGGTCCCCGCCCCTCCCCCGGCCTCGCCATAGGCCCAGGCGACCAGCCCCACCCCGATCGGCGCCGCCGCGAAGCCCATCGCAAACTTGATGCCGAAGGCGAGGCCCCGGCGGCGGCCGGAGGAATACCGCGCCAGCAGCAGGTTCTCGACGGGTGCCGACATGTCGAAGGTGAAGCCGATGATGACCGCGAGCAGCACCGCAACCGGCCCGCCCGACAGCGCGGCCATGGCCAGCGGCACCAGTTTCAGCGCGAATGTCCCGGCATAGAGCCACTTGAACGGCAGCCGGTCCGCCAGGCGCCCGCCGACCAGTTGGCCGACGCTGCCCATCAGCAGCGCGACGCCGACGATCAGCCCGAGCCGTGCCGCATCCTGCGCATCGAGCGACAACGTGTCGGAGAACCATTTGGGGAGCGCCGTACTGAAGGCGGCATAGACGATGGACCCCAGCGAGAAGGTCACGGCCAGCACCGCGAGCACGGCGAAGGGAGCGCGCTCATCCTCCGTGGCCGAGGACGCGCCGGGCAGGGGCGCAGCATGGGCGGCGGCGGCGGCGACGCGGCCGGACGCGATGGCGACGATCAGCCAGGCGCCGCCGGCCATGGTCAACACACCGGGGACGATCATCGCCGCCCGCCAGCCGCCAATCGTCGCGAGGCCGCCCGCGATCACCGCCGCCAACGCCACGCCTATGCTGCCCGCGATGCCGAGATAGCCCATGATGCGGCCACGGATATGGACCGGCGCGGTCATCGACACCCAGGCCATGCCGACAGGGTGGTAGATCGCGCCGAAGAGCCCGATCGCCGCCAGCGCGACCGCCATGCCGGACGGGCCGGCCACGAAGCCCGCAGCGACCGACGACGCGCCGATGCCGAGGTAGAACACCGCCATCATCCGGGCATGGCCGATGCGGTCGGCCAGCCAACCCGCCAGCGGCGCGCCGAGACCGATCAGCATCGCCCCCAGCGTCCACAGGCTGATGATCTCGGCATAGGGGCGGTCCCAAACGGCTTCCAGCAGCACGGCGAGCGTCAGGAACAGCCCCGTCAGGACATGGTGCCAGAAATGCCCGGCCGACGCGAAGAGGACGACGAGCCGCGCTTCACGCGTCACCTGCCCGGCCCTACTCGGCCGCTTCCTGCACGCCGGCGACCCGCGTGCGGGTGCGCAGCGTGACGAATTCCTCCGCCGCCGTCGGGTGGATGCCGATGGTGCGGTCGAAGTCCTGCTTGGTCGCGCCCATGGCGACGGCGATGCCGATGCCCTGCATGATCTCGGCCGCATCCTCGCCGAGCATATGGGCGCCGAGCACCTTCTGCGTCCGCTGGCAGACCACCAGCTTCATCAGCGTCCTGCGGCCCTCGCGCTTGCTGATGGTGTGGCGCATCGGCGTGAAGCGGGTGACGTAGACATCGACCGGCCCGCGCGCGGCGGCCTCGGCCTCGGTCAGCCCGACCGTGCCGATCGGCGGCGTCATGAAGACCGCGGTCGGGACGTTCTCGTAGGAAACCTTCCGCGGGTTCCTGCCGAACAGCGTGTCGGCCAGCGCATGGCCGACCGCGGTCGCCATCGGCGTCAGGTTCACGCGGTCGATCACGTCGCCGATCGCGTAGATGTGCGGCTGGCTGGTGCGATGCTCCTCATCCACCTGGATGGCGCCGCCGGCGTCGACCGCGATGCCCGCCTTGTCGAGCCCGAGCCCCGCCGTGTTCGGCGCGCGTCCGGTGCAGAAGAAGACCGCATCGGCTTCCTTCATGAAGCCGTTGGACAGCGAGACCATGAGGTGGTCGCCGAGATGCGTGATGCGGGTGGGCGTCACATCCGGATTCAGGCGGATGCCGTTCGCCGCGAGCGCCTCGGCGGCCGCGGCGCGGATGTCCTCGTCGAAGCCTCGCAGCGGCAGGGCGGCGCGGTAGAGCAGGTCCACCTCCGCACCCAGGCCGTTCAGGATGGAGGCGAATTCGACCGCGATATAGCCCCCGCCGATCACCACCGCGCGCTTCGGCAGCGCCTTCAGCGTGAAGAGATCGTCCGAGACCAGGCCGAGTTCCGCGCCCGGAATGTCGAGGCGCGTCGGCGTGCCGCCGGTGGCGATGACGATACGCTCCGCCGTCACGCGTGTCCCGCCGACATCGAGGGTATGCGCATCGAGGAAGGTCGCGCGCCCATCGAAGGAGGTCACGCCGGCGCCGGCCAGCAGCTTGCCGTAGATGCCGGACAGCCGCGCCACCTCGGCATCCCGCGCGGCGGCGAGCTTCGCCCAGTCATGCGCCCTGTGGTGGCGCTGCCAGCCGAAGGCCACCGCATCCTCGGCCCAGGCCCCGTATTCCGCGGCGTTGACCATGATCTTCTTCGGCACGCAGCCGACATTGACGCAGGTGCCACCCCAGAAGCGTTCCTCGGCCACGCCGACCCGGGCGCCGTGCCCGGCGGAGATGCGCCCGAGGCGCACGCCGGCGGAGCCACCGCCAATGACGAAGAGATCGAAATCAAAGGCGGCCATGGGCAGTGCGCTCCTGTCTTTGCGGCGCAGCATATCGGGTTGAACCCGCCGCGCGCCAACTCGCCATAATTGCGAATCATTCGCATTTCGGCTAGACGCGCCTCATGTTCCACCGCCGGCGTCCCGTCCGCGTTCCGCGCCCCGTCGTCTCGCCCGCCGCGATCCGGCAGGCGAGCCCGGAACACCTCGCCGCCGTCTTCGCCGCGCCGCCCGAGGAGGCCGCCCCCTGGGTCGAGGCCGCCGCGAAATACGGCATGCCGCGCGCGATGGTCTTCTGGGGACATTTCCTCCTCGACGGCCTGGGGGGGGTCACGCAGGACCGCGCCGCGGCATGCGAATGGTTCCGCATCGCCGCCACCGCCGGCGAGGTCGAGGGCATGAACATGCTGGGCCGTTGCCTGGAGAATGGCTGGGGCACCGCCGTCGACGAGGCCGAGGCAACGCGCTGGTTCCGCCGCGCCGCCGAGCGGGGCTTCGATTGGGGGCAGTACAATGTCGGCAACATGTATCTCCAGGGCCGTGGCGTGCCGGAGGACCGCGCCGAGGCGCTGCGCTGGTACCGGGCTGCCGCCGCGCAAGGGCACGCCAAGTCGATCAACATGGTCGCGCGCTTCCTCGAGGAGGGCTGGGAAGGCCCGGTCGACCCCCAAGGGGCGGCGCGGCTCTACGCGCTGTCAGCCGAGCGCGGGGATTTCCGCGGCCAGTTCAACCTGGGCGCCCTGCTGACCGCGGAAGGCCGCATCGACGAAGCCGCACACTGGTTCCGGATGGCCGCACAGAACGCGCATGAGACGTTCCGGCGCGGCATGGTCGAGCGGCTCGCGGCGCGGCCGGAACCGGAGTTGCGGGCGATCGCGGGGGAGATCAGGGAGAGCCTTGCCCTCCCCGAACCCCACCCACCCAAGGCCCAAGGCCATTGGAAGCCACTGCTTGGCGCCGGGCGCCGAGGTCAGGACACCGGCGAGCAGAGTTCCACCAGCGCACCATTGATGTCGCGGACATAGCCGAGAACCTGGCCCCAGGGCTTCTCCCTGGGGGGCATCAGCGGCACGGCACCGGCCGCCACGGCATGGGCGAAGGCGGCCCCGACATCCTCGGTGACCAGGGCGATCTCCATGGCGGGCGGCGTCTCGCCGGGACGGGTGCGCCGGAAGGTCGCACCCTGCTCATCGATCAGTGATTCGGCGACGAAGGCGAGCGCCGTCGCGCCGGTCTCCATCTCGCCATAGCTGCCGCTGTCATGGACGAAGCGCGGCGCCAGGCCGAGGGCGGTCGTGCAGAAGGCGACCGTCGCCGCCAGATCCGGCACGTAGTGGATGACATAGCCGAGCTTCAGGATGCGGGCCGCCGTGGTACGACGATGCGCACGGTGAAGACCTGCACGTCCTCCCCGCGCTGGTTCAGGGTGCGATTGCGCATCAGCGCCGTCCCGCGGTCGGGGCGGGAGCGGGAGGGCGTCACCTCCAGCACCTCGATCTCCAGCGAGAGGCTGTCTCCGGGGCGCACAGGGCGCGGCCATTGCAGTTCGCCACCGCCGCCGATGATGCCGCCGGCGATGTTGCCGGCCGCCTCCAGTACCAGCGGCATGGTCAGCGCGGCGGTGTGCCAGCCGCTCGCGGCCAGGCCCTGGAACAGCGGATGCGACTTCGCCGCCTCAGGATCGGTGTGGAAGGGCTGCGGGTCGTAGCGGCTGGCGAAGTCGATGATCTCGGCCTCGGTGACCGTCACCGGGCCGGCGGTGAAGCGCCGGCCCACGGTCAGGTCATCGAGGTAGATCGGCTCGCTCACGTCCCGATGCCGCCGATCGCGAGATACTTGATCTCGAGGTACTCCTCGATGCCGTGGCTGCTGCCCTCGCGGCCGAGGCCGGACTGCTTGAAGCCGCCGAAAGGCACCTCGGCGGTGGAGATGATGCCCTCGTTGATGCCGATGATGCCGTATTCAAGGGCTTCCGCGACACGGAAGATGCGGCCGACATCGCGGGCGTAGAAGTAGGAGGCGAGGCCGAATTCCGTGTCGTTCGCGAGCTGGATCGCTTCCTCCTCCGTCTTGAAGCGGAACAGCGGGGCGACCGGGCCGAAGGTTTCCTCGCCGAAGATCTTCGCGCCACGCGGCACGTTGGCGAGCACGGTCGGCTCGAAGAAATTGCCGCCGCGGGCATGGCGCTTGCCGCCGGTGACGATCGTCGCACCCTGGGCGAGCGCATCGGCGATGTGCTCCTCGACCTTCGCGACCGCGTCGGCGTTGATCAGCGGGCCCTGGGTCACGCCAGGTTCCATGCCCGGGCCGACCTTCAGCCCCTCGACGGCTTCCTTCAGCTTGGCAGCGAAGGCATCGTAGACGCCGTCCTGCACCAGGATCCGGTTGGCGCAGACGCAGGTCTGGCCGGTGTTGCGGTACTTCGACGCCATCGCGCCCTGCACGGCGGCGTCGAGATCGGCATCGTCGAAGACGATGAAGGGCGCATTGCCGCCGAGTTCCATCGAGGTCTTCTTGATGGTCGCGGCGCATTGCGCGAGCAGCACGCGGCCGACCTCCGTCGAGCCGGTGAAGGACAGCTTGCGGATGATCGGGTTGCCGGTGAGTTCCTTGCCCGTCTCGCCGGAGGGACCGGTGATGACGTTGCACACGCCCGCCGGCATGCCGGCACGTTCCGCCAGCACGGCGATCGCCAGCGCGCTGAACGGGGTCTGCGAGGCCGGGCGGATCACGCCAGTGCAGCCCGCGGCCCAGCCCGGGCCGGCCTTGCGCGTGATCATGGCCGAGGGGAAGTTCCACGGCGTGATCGCCGCGAAGACGCCGATCGGCTCCTTCGTCACCAGGATCCGCCGCCCCTTGGCGTTCTGCGGAATGGTCTCGCCATAGATGCGACGGCCCTCCTCGGCGAACCACTCGATGAAGGAAGCGGAATAGACCACCTCGCCCTTCGCCTCGGCGAGCGGCTTGCCCTGCTCCGCCGTCATGATGGCGGCGAGGTCGTCGGCATTCTCATGCATCAGGCGCGCGAGCCTGTGCAGGATGACCGCGCGGTCCTTCGCCAGCATCGCGCGCCAGGCGGGCCAGGCGGCGTTGGCGGCCTCGATGGCGCGGCGCGTCTCGGCCTGGCCCATGGCCGGCACGTTGCCGATCACCTCGCCGCTCGCCGGGTTGCGGACGGCGATGGTCTTGCCGCCATCCGCCTGGACCCAGGCCCCGTTGATGAAATTGGCCTGCCGGAACAGGTCGGGATCCTTGAGCGGCAGCTTCGCGGTGACGTCGAGCATGCGTCCCTCCTCTTGCAGGCGCGCACCATAGGCGCGGGGCGCCGCCCTGTCAGCCGGGCCGCCTTGCCATGCGGCGTGATGCCGGCATGATCCCCCCAACACCAGGAGGAAACGCAGCATGGCCGCGCGCGACGCGACTCACGATCCCGCGCTCAGGAGCTGGGTCGCCTCGGCGCAGGCGCCGGGCAGCGACTTCCCGATCCAGAACCTGCCCATCGGCATCTTCGACCGGCCTGGCGAGCCGGCGCGCGGCGGCATCGCGATCGGCGATGCGGTGCTCGACCTGCGCGCCGCCCGCGACGCCGGGCTGATCGCCGGGGATGCCGCGGATGCGGCCGTCGAACCCACGCTCAACCGCCTGATGGGGATGGGGCGGCCGGCCTCCGCCGCGCTGCGCCGGCAGGTTTCGGCGCTGCTGGCCGAGGGCGCCTCCGCCGCGTCGCTCGCCGAGCGCATCCTGGTGCCGATGCGCGCGGCGCGGATGCGCCTGCCGGCGCAGGTCGCGAACTTCTCCGACTTCATGGCGAGCTACGACCATTGCGCCCGCCTCGGGGTGCGGCGGGACCCGAGGAACCCGCTGCCGCAGGCCTTCCGGCACCTGCCGGTCGCCTATCATTCGCGGGCGAGTTCGGTGCGCGTCTCCGGCGAACCGGTCACGCGCCCTCATGGCCAGTGGCAGGCGCAGGACGGCGCCATCCGCTTCGGCCCGACCGAGGCGCTCGACTACGAGCTGGAGCTCGCCATCTGGATCGCCGGCGAGAACGCGCTCGGCACGCCGGTGCCGATGTCGCGCGCGCCCGATCGCATCTTCGGCTACGGCCTGCTGAACGACTGGTCGGCGCGCGACATCCAGCGCTGGGAGATGCCGCCGCTCGGCCCCTTCCTGGCGAAGAGCCTGTCCACCAGCGTCTCCCCCTGGATCGTCACGGCCGAGGCGCTGGCCCCCTTCGCGGTCGCCGCCCCGGTGCAGGATCCGCCCGCCCTGCCCCATCTCGACAGTGCCTGGAACCGCGCGAAGGGTGCGCTCGCCATCCGCATGACGGCTGCGATCCTGACGCCACGCATGCGCGCGGAAGGCGCCGCGCCCTTCACGATCACCGACACGCAATTCGCGCGGATGTACTGGACCACGGCGCAGATGGTGACGCACCACGCCTCCAACGGCTGCAACCTGCTGCCGGGCGACCTGCTCGGCAGCGGCACCGCCTCGGGGCCGGAGGACAGCGCCCGTGCCTGCCTGGCCGAGATCGGCCTGACCGGCCCCGTCACGCTGCCGACCGGCGAGACGCGCCGCTGGCTGCAGGATGGCGACGAGGTGATCTTCCGCGCCCGCGCCGAAGCCGAGGGCGCCGTGCCCATCGGCTTCGGCGAATGCCGCGCCGTCGTCGCCCCCGCCATCGCCTGGCCCGACTGAACGAGCAGGAAGAGGACACGCCCCATGCCGCGCCGCATCGTCGACATCTCGTCCCCGCTCATGGCCGGGATCGCGAGCGACCCTCCGCGCATGCTGCCGGAGATCGACTACCTCGACCACCACGCCACCGCGCCGGCCATCGCGCAGGAATTCGGCATTCCGGTGGATGCGCTGCCCGAGGGCGAATACGCCGCCGTCGAGCGCGTTCGCATCAGCACGCACAACGGCACGCATCTCGATGCGCCCTACCACTTCTTCTCGCGCATGAACGAGCGCCTGGTCCCCGGCGGCGAACCGTCCTGGAGGATCGACGAGGTGCCGCTCGACTGGTGCTTCCAGCCCGCGGTGAAGCTCGATTTCCGCCATCTCGCCGACGGCTACGTCGCGACGGAGGAGGATGTGCGGCAGGAGCTCGCGCGCATCGGCCATGTGCTGAAGCCGCTTGAGATCGTGGTGGTGAACACGCGTGCCGGCAGCCGCTACGGGCAGGACGACTACATCCATTCGGGCTGCGGCGTCGGCAAGGCCGCGACGCTGTGGCTGCTGGAGCAGGGCGTGCGCGTGACCGGCACCGATGGCTGGTCCTGGGACGCGCCCTTTTCCCTGACCAAGAGGAAGGTGGAGGAGACCGGCGACGCCTCGCTCATCTGGGAAGGCCACCGCGCGGGGCGCGAGATCGGCTACTGCCACATGGAGAAGCTGAGCAACCTCGACGCCCTGCCGGCGGATGGCTTCATGATCGCCTGCTTCCCGGTGAAGGTGCATCGCGGCTCGGCAGGCTGGACCCGCGCCGTCGCGATCTTCGAGGAGTGAGGGCCATGCGCCGCGCCCTCCTCGCCCTCGCGCTGCTTGCGCCGACGGCTGCGCTCGCCTTTCCCGACCGGCCCATCACCATCGTGCTGCCCTATGCGCCGGGCAGCGCCTCCGACGCCTATGGCCGCGCGCTCGGCGAGCATTTCACGCGCGTGCTCGGCCAGCCGGTGGTGCTGACCAACCGCGACGGCGGCTCGGGCGTCGTCGGCATGCGCTCCGTGGCGCAGAGCGCGCCCGATGGCCACACCCTCGGCCTGACGCCGGTGACGCCGGTGGTGGTGCAGCCGCACATGGTGCGCAACCTCGGCATCGGGCCGGAGAGCTTCGCCCCGGTCTGCGGCACCAATGAAAACGTGCTCGGCGTGCTGGTGCGCACCGACAGCCCGGTGCGCGATCTGCCAGGCCTGGTCGCGGAAGGCCGGCGCCGTGCGCTGACCTACGGCAGCCCGGGGCCCAGTTCGCTGCCGCAGCTTGCCGTCTTCCGCGTGCAGCGCGCGACCGGCGTGGAATTCAGCCACATCCCCTTCCGTGGCGATCCGCCTCACCTGAACGAGCTGCTCGCCGGCCGGCTCGATTTCTCCGCCGCCGTCGTCGCCTCGGCGAGCGGGCTGATCGACGCGGACCGGCTGCGGCTGATCGCGGTGTTCTCCGCCCGCCGGCATCCGGACTACCCGAACGTGCCGACCGCGCGCGAACAGGGGATCGACGCGCAGCAGCTCAGCCAGGTCGGACTCTACGCACCGCGCGGGACGCCCGAGCCGGTGCTGGCGCAGCTTGAGCAGGCCTGCCGGACCGGCGTGGAGGACGAGGCCTTCCGGCGCGTCGCGGCCGCGCGGCGGGTGCCGGTGAACTTCATGTCGCGCGCCGATTTCACCGCCATGGTGAACAGCGAATACGAGGCCTACGGCCGGATCCTGCGCGAACTTGGCGTGCAGCCGGAATGATGCCGCAGCGCCTTGCCGGCGCCCCCGGTCATCGTCGGGGCGCACGGCATCGGAGTGCAGGGATGGCGTGGCGGCCGCGCACCAAACGAAGACGCATGCGCAGCCGTCCGGAAGCCTGGCCGCGATGAGAAGCGGGAAGTGGAACCGAGGCGGATGTCAGGCACCCTGCCAGATCACATGCCCGCGCAGGGCCGGCGGATCGGACCGCGTCCAGCCCTTCCCCTCGGCATAGGCCTTCATCGCCTCGAACCCCGCGCGCCAGTCGGGAGAATCCGCCAGGCCCGACGCCGCGATCAGCCATTCGACCGACACCCAGGCATGCCCGCTGCCCTCGAAATCGAGCATTCCCCCATGCGCCGCCGCGAGCGCCGGCAGCGCCTCCGGCTGTGCGGCGACGATCACGCTGAAGCGGCGCAGATCTGCCGCCTCGGCGAGGCGCGGCGCCTCGCCCGGAATCACATGCACCTCCACGCCCGAACACTCCTCTCAGCAAGCCCATGCCGGGCTGCGGTGATGTCGTCGGCCGGGCGAGACCCGATGCGCGGCACGCGGCCGCAACGGGTCCCCGGCAGCCTCACTCCACGGTCACGCTCTTCGCCAGGTTCCTCGGCTGATCGACGTCCGTCCCCTTCAGCACCGCCACATGGTACGCGAGCAGCTGCACCGGGATGGCGTGCAGGATCGGCGCCGAGAAGTCGCCGACGCGCGGCAGCACGACGACGCGCTCGGCAAAGGCCTTCAGCCGCGCGGCGCCGAGGTCGTCGGTGAAGGCCATGATCCGCCCGCCGCGCGCCGCGGCTTCCTGCAGGTTGGACGCGGTCTTCTCGAACATCGGGCCGGAGGGGCAGAGCGAGATCACCGGCACGGCGGAATCGATCAGCGCGATCGGCCCGTGCTTCATCTCCCCGGCGGCATAGCCTTCGGCGTGGATGTAGGAGATCTCCTTCAGCTTCAGCGCGCCTTCCATCGCGATCGGGAACAGCGTGCCGCGGCCGAGGAAGAGCACATCCCGCGCCTTGGCCACTTCCGCCGCCATGGCGCGTATCTCGGCGTCGCGCTCCAGCACCATCGCCGCATGGCCCGGCACTTCCAGCAGCGTGGCCGTCAACCTCGCCTCGTCCTCGGCGGAGATCGTCCCGCGCGCACGGCCAAAGCCGATGGCGAGGCAGGCGAGCACCGCGAGCTGCGCCGTGAAGGCCTTGGTGGAGGCGACGCCGATCTCCGGCCCCGCCACCGTCAGCACGGCGCCGTCCGCCTCGCGCGCCATGCTGCTCTCGGGCACATTCACCACGGCGAGCACCTTCTGGCGGCGCTCCTTCAGCAGGCGCAGCGCCGCCATGGTGTCGGCCGTCTCGCCGGACTGGCTGACCAGCAGCGCGGCGCCACCCTCGGGCAGCGGCGGCTCGCGGTAGCGGAACTCGCTGGCGACATCCGCATCGACCGGGATGCGGGCGAGCTGCTCGATCCAGTAGCGCCCGACCAGCCCGGCCAGGAAGGCGCTGCCGCAGGCGCTGATGGTCAGCCGCGGCACCGCGGCGGGGTCGAAGGGCAGCGGCGGCAGGGTCACGCTGCGCGTCATCGGGTCGAGGTACTGCGTCAGCGTGTCGCCGAGCACCACCGGATGCTCGTGCAGCTCCTTCTCCATGAAGTGGCGGTAGTTGCCCTTGCCGGTCGCGGCGCCGGAGACGGCGGTCAGCCGGATCTCGCGCTGCACCGGGCGATCCTGAAGGTCGAAGAAACGCGCGCCGGCGTCATCCACCACCGCCCAGTCGCCTTCCTCGAGATAGGCGATGCGGCGCGTCAGCGGCGCCAGCGCGAGCGCGTCGGAGCCGACGAACATCTCGCCCTCCCCATATCCCACGGCGAGCGGCGCGCCCTGGCGGGCGCAGATCAGCGTGCGCGGATGGCCGGCGAAGACCATCGCCAGCGCGTAGGCGCCGTGCGCCCGCTTGAGCGCGGCGGCGGCGGCCTGCTCGGGCGCCATGCCCTCGGCGAGGTTCTGGTCGACCAGGCGGGCGAAGGTCTCGGTGTCGGTGTCGGTCTCGAAGGCCTGCCCCTTGGCCTCCAGCTCCGCGCGAAGCTCGGCGTGGTTCTCGATGATGCCGTTGTGCACGACGGAGACGCGGAGCGTGCCGTGCGGGTGGGCATTGCGCTCGGTCGGCGCGCCATGCGTCGCCCAGCGCGTGTGGCCGATGCCGGTGGTGCCGGGCAATGGGGTCGCCTCCAGCACCGCAGCGAGGTTGGAGAGCTTGCCCTCCGCCCGCCGCCGATCGATGTAGCCGTTGACGAGCGTCGCGATGCCGGCGCTGTCATAGCCGCGGTATTCGAGGCGCCGCAGCGCCTCGAGGATGCGCGGCGCGGCCGACTCGCGGCCGACGACGCCGACAATTCCGCACATCTGCCTATTTCCCCTTCTTGCCCTTGAAGCCGCGCCCGGCGAAGACCGCCTGGCGCCCGCGCGCGATCGCCAGCGCATCGTCCGGTACGTCGGCGGTGATCACGCTGCCGGCGCCGATCAGTGCGCGCGCGCCCACCTTCACCGGCGCCACCAGCGCGGTGTCGCTGCCGATGAAGGCGCCCTCGCCGATCTCGGTGCGGTGCTTGTTCACGCCGTCGTAGTTGCAGGTGATGGTGCCGGCGCCGATGTTCGTGCCGGCACCGATCGCCGCATCGCCAAGGTAGCTGAGGTGGTTCGCCTTGGCGCCCTCCCCCAGCGTCGTCGCCTTGAGCTCCACGAAATTCCCGACATGCGCGCGCGGCTCGATCACCGTGCCTGGCCGCAGGCGGGCGAAGGGGCCGATCTCGGCATTGCGCCGGACGGTGCATTGCGTGAGGTGGCAGAAGGAACGGATCACGGCGCCGTCCTCGACGGTCACGCCCGGGCCGAAGAAGACGTGCGGCTCGACCACCACATCGGCACCGAGGCGCGTGTCATAGGAGAGGAACACCGTCTCCGGCGCCTGCAGGGTGGTGCCGCCGGCCATCGCGGCCTCGCGCAGCGCCGCCTGCACCTCGGCCTCGGCGATGGCGAGCTCGGCGCGGCTGTTGATGCCGCGCAGCTCGGCCTCCGGCGCTTCCACGAAGGCGACGCGCCGGCCCTCCTCGCGCGCCAGCGCCACCACGTCGGTCAGGTAGTATTCGCCCTTCGCATTGTCGTTGCCCACCGCGGCGAGCCAGCGGAACAGGTCCGCCGAGGCGGCGCAGACGACCCCGGCATTGCACAGGCCGACGGCGCGGTCCGCTTCGTCGGCGTCGGCCCATTCCACCACACGTTCCACCCCCCCGTCGGTGCCGGTGACGACACGGCCGTAGCGGCCGGGATCGGCCGGTCGCATGGCGAGCAGCACCAGGTCGGCCCCGGCCCGCGCGGCCAGCAGCCGCCCGATGGTCGCTTCCGTGATCAGCGGATTGTCGCCATAGAGCACCGCAACGTCGCCCGGATGCCCGCCAAGCAGCGAGGATGCCTGCAAGGCCGCATGCCCGGTGCCGAGACGTTCCCGCTGCACCGCGACGTCGTGCGGCGCGGCGGCGGCTTCCAGCTCCGGCATGTCGGGCCCGACCACCACCACGATGCGCCCGAAGCGCGCCTCGGCAGCGGCGAGCAGGTGTCGGATCATGGGACGGCCGGCCAGCGGATGCATGACCTTGGGACGCGTGGATCGCATGCGGGTGCCGAGGCCGGCGGCGAGGATGATGGCAGCAGGGGTCATGCGCCTCCGGTAACGCGCCGCGCCGCGCCGCGTCCAGCATGCGCTGCCTCAACATGCTTTGCCGCATGTATCGGTCCCGCGGCGAGCCCGCCGGGCAGGCGCGTCGCGAGCGGGGCGGCCGGGACGGGGCTTGCCCGCCCGCCCCACCCGTCCTACCGGGCATGGCATGAGCAGGATCGCCGTCTTCGACCTCGATGGCACGCTGGTCGACAGCGCGCCCGACATCCATGCCTCCCTCGACCGGCTGATGGCCGCGCTGGGGCTGCCCGGCTTCACCCGCCAGGAGGTGATCGGGATGGTCGGCGACGGCGTCCGGGCACTGATTGACAAGGCCCTCACCGCGCGTGGCATGCCTTTCGACGAGGCGAGCCTCGCGACCTTCGTCTCCGACTACACCGAGAATGCCGCGCAGGAGACCCGGCCCTTCGAAGGCATTCCGGCCGCGCTGGAGTCGCTGGCGGCGGCCGGCTGGCGGCTCGCGGTCTGCACCAACAAGCCCGAGCTGGCAGCGCGGCACCTTCTCGAGGATCTTGGCCTGGCGCGCTGGTTCGCCGCGCTGGGCGGGGGCGACACCTTCCCCGTCCGCAAGCCCGACCCGGCGCATCTGCTCGCCACCCTGGCGAAGGCCGGCGCCGGGCCCGAGGCGGCCGTGATGATCGGGGACCATCGCAATGACGTGCAGGCCGCCGCCGGCGCCGGCGTGCCCTGCATCTTCGCGGGCTGGGGCTATGGCCCGGCGGAGATGGCCGCGGGCGCGCCGGTGGCGCGGCACCCGGCCGAGCTGCCGGCCTTGATCGCCGCGCTACGGGGCTGACGGCCCCACCCGCACCAGGTCCATCCGGAAGGAGCCGAGGAAGGTCGAGGGGAACTCGACCCGCAGCGGCATCGGTGGCCGGTCGGCGCCGAACTGGGCGATCCAGGCCTCTGCCTGACGCGGTTGCCCGGCGCTCGCCGGGTCATCGCCGCGGCGGAACCCCGCCACGAGGCGGCTTTCCAGCGCGCAGCGCAGCGCTTGGCCCGAAAAGCCGGGCACCGGCGGCGCGCCGGTGCCGAGGGTACGCGACGACCATTCGAGCCGCCGCCGCCCGTCGAAGACCGCGCCGGTGAGGTCGCACCGCCCGGTGGCCGCGGCATCGCGCGACAGCCGCAGCAGGGCCGAGAGCGTATCCATCGTGCCGTCGGCCTCCTCCGGCCGGACGGGAATGCGGTCGGGGCCCTCGGGCGGCTCGAGCACGGCGAGCCGGGGCGTCCGCCCGAGGTATTCGAGCACCGTGCGCCGCGGCGTCCCGCGCCATTCACCCTCCGCACGATAGCGGACCGGCACCACCTCCCGCCCGGCGAGACCGCCCTCCGCTTCGGAGATCTGTTCGCGCGGGAGGAAGAGGCGGCCGATTCCGCGCGACCGCGCGACGGTCGAGAGGCGGTAGCGGCTGCCCGAGACGTCGATCACGATGCGGAGGTCCATCACCGCCAGGCCGGCCTGGCTGAGGGCATAGTCCGCCTCCAACGGCTCGGCGCGGGCGGCCTCGGCGGCCAGGGCGGCGAAGATGGCGAGGACCGCGAGGGAAGGTCGGCGCATCATGGCTCCCCGGATATGGACCGCGAGGGAAATGGAGCAAGAGCCCCGCTTGACACCCCTGCCCGCCGCCCACTATGTCCGCGCTCCCCGGTGGGGCGCGTAGCTCAGCGGGAGAGCATTCGCTTCACACGCGAAGGGTCACAGGTTCAATCCCTGTCGCGCCCACCACCGGGGCTCTCCCATTCTTCTTTCGGTCACGATTGCGCGCGCGGGCATGCGCGCATGCGACAACGCCGCCGCCCGAAGGCGACGGCGTTTCCGATCGCGTCAGCGCGAGGGCTGCGCGGGCGCGGCAGGCGCACCAGGCTGGCCCGGGGCGCCCGGCTGCGCGGGCGGCCCCGGGGGCGGACCGCGACGGCCTTCCGGCCCGCGATGGCGCACCTCGTCGCGGCTCAGGGCGCCGTCGGCGTCGCGGTCGGCCGCGCGGAAGGCGGCCTCGGCCATGGGGCGGAGCTCGTCGAAGGTGATGCGCCCGTCGCTGTTGGCGTCGATGAAGCGGAACATGGCGGCACCGCGCTCCTGCATCCGTTCCCGCATGCCTTCGGGCGGGCCGCGCCGGCCAGCGGGGCGCTGCGCCTCGAGATAGGCGGTCATCTCCTCGATCGTGACGCCGCCGTCGCGGTTGGCGTCGACCTCCGCGAAGCGGAGCTGCAGCCAAGCGACGCCTTCCTCCCGCGTCACGCGGCCATCGTTGTTGGCATCGGCGCGGGCGAAAGCCTCACCAGCCGCGAATCCGCCGTTGCCGCGCCGGCCGTGGTGGTGGCCCCAGCCGCCATCGCCACGCATCATGCCGGGGCCGCCACCGGGGCCCATCGGGCCGGGGCCGCCGCCGGGGCCCGGCTGGGCCATCGCGAGGCCCATGCCCCCCGCCGCCATCGCCACGGCCAGCAGCGCGATCGTCGTCTTGCGCATCCTCTCGTCCTTTCGTCAGGCGGCCCTTCGCCGCTGAGGGCAAACATGCGCGCCTTCTGTAACAGGCGCGTTGCCCCCGGACGGCGAAGGGGTGAGGAAGCGTAACCCGATTGTGGTCAGGGCGTGCCCGACTCGCCCAGATCCCACCACATCCCGGCGAAGGCCAGGATGCCTTCGCGGGCCGGCGCGATCAGGAAATGCTCGTCCGGGCCGTGCTGCTTGCAGCCATTGTAGGAGTGCGGAACCCAGACCAGCGGCACATGCAGGTGGTCGACGAAGACATCCCCCGGCAGGCCACCGGAGGAATTCGGGATGATCTGCACCTTCTTCGCGAGAGACTTCGCCATGCTCGCCTGCGCCCAGCGCACCCAGGGGTGGTCCGGATCGGTGCGGGAGGCCGCCATGCGGATGAAGGCGCCCTCCACCGCGACGTCCTGGAAGCCGTTGGCATCGAGGTGGTCGCGGATGGCCTTGGCGAAGGTCGCCGGATCGCTGTCCACCGTGTAGCGGATCTGGCAATGCGCCCGGGCGTCGGGGGCCACCGCGTTGACCGGGTTCTCCGGCCGGCCGGAGATCATCGCCAGCACGATGAGGCTGTTCCAGCCGTAGATCTTCTCCGCACTGGACAGGCCGGGCTCGCCCCAGCCTTCGTCGATGGTGGCCGCGCCGTCGCCGCCGCCGACCGGGCAGCCGTCCAGCACCGCGCGCACGGAATTGGGCAGGCTCGGCGGCAGGATGCCGCGCACCAGGACCTTGCCGTTGCGGTCCATCATACTGGCCAGGGCATGTGCGAGCAGGATCGCCGGATCGCGCGTCAGCCCGCCCCAATGGCCGGAATGCACCCCGCCGGGGCGCAGTTTCAGCACCAGATCGAAGTGGAAGGTGCCGCGCGTGCCGGTGGCGATGGTCGGCACGCCGGGTTCGACGCGCGGACCGTCCGAGGCGATCAGCACATCGGCCGCGAGTTCCTCCGCATGCGCGGCGACGAATTCGCGCAGGCCCTTGGAGCCGCGCTCCTCGGCCATCTCCAGCACGATCTTCACGTTGAAGCCAAGCTTGCCGCCGCGCTCGTCCAGCACGGCCTCCAGCGCGGCGATGTTCAGCGCGTGCTGGCCCTTGTTGTCGGCGGTGCCGCGGCCGTACCAGCGGTCGCCTTCCTCGATCAGCTTCCAGGGCTCGAGGCCGGCGCGCCACTGATCCTCCAGCCCGCGCACCGTGTCGCCGTGGCCGTAGAGAAGTACCGTCGGCCGCGCCGGGTCCTCGATGCGCGCCGCCGTCAGGATCGGGCCGAAGCCCTCCAGGGGATTCGGGTGGATGGCGACGGTGAAGCCGAGGCGCTCCAGCCAGGGCCGGATGGCGCCGTTCAGGTAGTCCTGCAGGTCCTCCTCACGCCCTTCCTCCTGCGCGGTGGAGGGGATGGCGACGAGGTCGGACAGCAGCGCCTTGAAGCCGCCATCGTCGAAGAAGGAAGCGGCGCGGGCGAGTGCGCCTTCACGGGTGGCCATGGTCCGGGCGTCCTCAGACGATCTGGTTCACGAGAGCCGTCTCGCCGCGTTGCAGGCGGGCGATGTTCTCGAGCATGAAGTCGAGGACGTTGTCCTCGTACATGTGCGTCTCGCCGCCGGTGTGCGGGGTGATCAGCACGTGCGGCATGTCCCACAGCGGGCTCGACGCCGGCAGCGGTTCCTCCGCCGTCACGTCCAGCGCCGCACCCTTGAACTTGTGCGCGGCCAGGGCGGCGATGAGCGCCGGCTCGTCCACCACGCGGCCGCGCGCCACGTTGATGAGCTGCGCCGTCGGCTTCAGCGCGGCGATTGCCTCGGCGTCGATCAGGTTGCGCGTCTCGTCGGTCAGCGGGCAGGCGAGGATGAGGAAATCCGCCCGCGGCAGCAGCGGCTTGAGGTCGCGGAAGGAATGCACCTCGTCGGCACCCTCGGCGCCGCCGGCGACGTCGCGCCGCACGCCGACCACCTTCATGCCGAGTGCCTTGCACAGCCGCGCGATGCGCCCGCCGATGCGCCCGAGCCCGACCACGACGGCGGTCTTGCCGCCGGCCTCGTCCTCGCGCTTGGCGAAATCGCCCATCATGCCGCGCCAGACATGCTTCGCCTGGTTGTCGCGCGCCTCGGGGATACGGCGGAGCAGCGCGAGCATCAGCGCGATGGCGTGCTCGGACACCGCATTGGCGTTGATGCCCTGCCCGCTCGCGAGCCGGATGCCGGCCTTCGTCAGCACCTCACGGTCATACTGGTCGGTGCCGGCGGAGGCGGACTGCACGAAGCGCAGCTTCGGGGCGATCTGCGGCAGGTCGTTGCGCCACATGCCGGAGCAGACGAGCACATCGGCCTCGGCGACGCGGGCGTCGAGTTCCTCGCGCGAACGCACCTCGATGAATTTGAGCCCCGTGTTCCGCAGCGCGAAGCGGTCTCCGAAACGATAGGCGACATGGGCGAAGCAGATGGTCAGCTTTTCGCGCGGCGGCAGCATCGGCGGCAATCTCCCGGATTCAGGTCGGACGCGACCCTGGCTGCGCCGTCGCCCCTGCGCAAGGGCCCCCGCCCATGAGTCGGAGGTCCAGGGGACCCGGTCCCGTGGCGGGGGTCTCGGGGGCGGCGCCCCCGAGCGGAGCGCGAGGCGGCGCCTCGCATCCGCTTTCGTCTACCGGGTACGGACGGTCCCGCCCGGCCCCGCCGCAGCGCTTCCTCCGCCGCCCCCGCCGCCGGCGAGAAGCGCGGCGAGACCTGCCGCCCCGGCCAGCGCGACCGCCGCCGCGGCCGAGGGTCCGACGAGGTTGTCCTGCGGCGGCGGCGCGACGCTGCGCGCCTGCCGCCGGGTCGGCGCCCCCAGCGTGGCGCGCGGTGCCGGCTGCCCGCGCGGCGCGATGACGACGGCGGAACCCGCCGGCACGACCACCGTGCGCGTCTGCGCCACCGCCGTCTCGGTGGCGGAGGCGAGGAGCAGCATGGCGAGCATTGCGGGAAATCTACCCATAGTAGAAATAATCCTATGTATCTCCCGCAAGACATGCAAGGCCCTCGGGCAATCAGACCCGGGGACTCACGTCCCAGTCGCCCTCCGCGGCGCGTGTCGCGACCTCCTGGGCCAGCAGGGCGAGCACCGCCTCGGTGGCGCGCCCGGGCGTGCGGTCAGGCGGCAGGGCGAGCACGACATGGCGCCGCACCGCCGGGCGCACCAGCGGCGCGATCTCCATCCGCCCCTCCTGTTCCTCCCGCCGGATCGCCGAGCGCGGGAGGATTGCGAAGCCGAGGCCGCACATCACGAGATCCTTGAGCACCAGGAAGGAATCGGCCTCGTGGCGCAGGTTCAGGGTGACGCGCGCACGGGCGGCCGCGGCCTCCACGATGGCGCGCAGGCCATGCGGGCGGCTCGGCAGCACCAGCGGCCGGCGCGCGGCGGCGGCCAAGGCGACAGGCTCCTCCGGCGACAGGCCGCTGCCCGGTGGGCCGGCCAGCACCAGGCCCTCGACGAAGAGGTCCCGCACCGGCAGGTGGAAATCCGTCGCCCGGCCATAGAGCAGCGTCGCATCCGTCGCGCCGCGCTGGACCCATTCGATCAGGTGGCCGGTATAGCCCTCGACGACACGGAGGGAGACGTCCGGATGCCGTTCCGCGACGCGGCGGGACAGCGGGCCGGCGAGCACGGCGGCGACCGTCGGCATCATGCCGAGCGCCACCTGCCCCGCCACGGCCCCGGAGAGCGTGCGGAGCTCCGCGATCGCGCCTTCGAGCTGGCGCATCGGCCCGGCGACGCGGGCGAGCAGTTCATGCCCCGCCTCCGTCAATTCCATCCCGCGCCCGTGGCGCGTGAAGAGCGGCAGGCCGGCCTCGGCCTCCAGCAGCCGGATCTGGCGCGACAGCGCCGGCTGGGCGATGCGCAAGCGGTCCGCGGCGCGGCTGAGGGAGCCGGCCTGGGCGATCTCGCGGAAGGTGCGGAGCTGCCGGAGGTCCATGGCGTGACCTATAGCAGATTGCGATGGTGACTATCGTCGCTTGCGAATTCCGTGAAGGGCGGCAACGCCCCATAAGCCCCGGGCCGGATGGACGGAGGAAGGCGACGATGGATGGCGACAGGGTGACGGAAGCGACGGCCTGGCCCGACGCGATCTTCGCCGAGCTGCGGCGCTGGCAGGTGCGCCAGGTCGCCTATGTGCCCGATGGCGGGCACGCCCGGCTGATCCGCGCGGTGCATGCCGAACCCGCCATGCGCGCCATCCCGCTGACGACGGAGGAGGAAGGCATCGCCGTCCTCGCCGGCGCTGCGCTGGGCGGGCAGCGCGGCGTGCTGCTCATGCAGTCCTCCGGCGTCGGCAACTGCGTGAACATGCTCTCGCTGGTGAAGACTTGCCGCTTCCCGCTGCTGGCGCTGGTGACGATGCGGGGCGAATGGGGCGAGTTCAACCCGTGGCAGGTGCCCATGGGCTCCACCACCGAGGCCGCCTTCCGGCTGATGGATGTCGAGGTCCGTCGCGCCGACCAGGCCGGTGACGTCGGCGAGACGGTCTCCGCCGCCGCACGCATGGCGTTCGAGGGCGGCAGCGCCGTCGCCGTGCTGCTCGGCCAGCGCCTGGTCGGCGCCAAGGTGTTCTGAGGGAGGGAATGAGGATGCTCGATCGGCGTGACGTGGTGGCGCGTCTGCTCAGGGACCGCGGCGAGATGCTGGTGGTCACCGGGCTCGGTGCCGCAACCTATGACGTGGCGGCCGCCGGCGACGACCCGCGGAACTTCTACCTCTGGGGGGCGATGGGCGGGGCGGCGCTGGTCGGGCTCGGCCTCGCGCTGGCGCAGCCGGACAGGCCGGTGGTGGTGGTGACCGGCGACGGGGAGCAGCTCATGGGCCTCGGCGCCTTCGCGACCATCGCCCTGCAGGCGCCGGCCAACCTGACGGTGGTCGTCCTGGACAACGGGCTCTACGGCGAGACGGGCGGGCAGAAGAGCCACACCAGCGGCGGGACGGACCTCGCCGCCGTGGCGCGTGGCTGCGGCATCGCGCAGGCGGACAGGATCAAGGACGAGGCTGGCGTCGAGGCGCTGGCGGCGACGATCGCGACCCGCAGCGCGGGACCGCGCGTGGCGGTGGTCGAGGTCGATCCCGCCGAGGCGCCGCGCGTGCTGCCTTCGCGCGACGGTGCCTATACTCGCGGCCGTTTCCAGGCCGCCCTGGGCCTCGCTGCCTGACCGCCTTGCCAGCCACGCGACCCGGGCCTAATCCCGGGTCGAACGGGAGTAACGCCATGGACATGCAGATGCCGACCGACACCCACGCCGAGATCCGCGAGGAGGTGCGCAAGCTCTGCACGCGCTTCCCCGGCGAATACTGGCGCGAGCTCGATGCCCGCCGCGGCTACCCCACCGAATTCGTCCAGGCGCTGACCGAAGCCGGGTGGCTTGCCGCGCTGATCCCCGAGGAATACGGCGGGTCGGGCCTGCCGCTGTCCGCCGCCGCGGCGATCCTCGAGGAGATTCATGCCAGCGGCTGCAATGCCGCCGCCTGCCATGCCCAGATGTACACCATGGGCACCGTGCTGAAGCACGGCAGCGCGGAGCAGAAGCGGAAGTACCTGCCGAAGATCGCGACCGGAGAACTCCGCCTGCAGGCCTTCGGCGTGACCGAACCGACCTCCGGCACCGACACCACCGCGCTGCGCACCTTCGCCAGGCGCGAGGGCGACAAGTTCATCGTCAACGGCCAGAAGATCTGGACGTCCCGCGCCGAGCATTCCGACCTGATGCTGCTGCTCGCGCGCACGACGCCGCGCGACCAGGTGAAGCGCAAGACGGACGGGCTCTCGACCTTCCTCGTGGACATGAAGGCGGCGCTCGGCAAGGGCCTGACCATCCGCCCGATCCGTACGATGATGAACCACAATTCCTGCGAGGTCTTCTTCGACAACATGGAAGTGCCGGCCGAGAACCTGGTCGGCGAGGAAGGCCGCGGCTTCCGCTACATCCTCGACGGGATGAACGCCGAGCGCATGCTGATCTCCGCCGAGTGCATCGGCGACGCCAAGTGGTTCATCGAGAAGGCGGTGGAATACTCCAAGCAGCGCGTGCTGTTCGGCCACCCGATCGGCAGGAACCAGGGCGTGCAGTTCCCGATCGCCAAGGCCTATGCCGCCATGCGCGCGGCCGAGGCGCTGCTGCGCCAGGGCCTCGCGAAGTTCGAGGCCGGGCTGCCCTGCGGCGAGGAGGCCAACATGGGCAAGATGATCTGCGCCGAGGCGTCCTGGATGGCCGCCGAGGCCTGCATCCAGACCCATGGCGGCTTCGGCTTCGCCGAGGAGTACGACGTCGAGCGCAAGTACCGCGAGGCGCGCCTGTACCAGGTGGCGCCGATCAGCACGAACCTGGTGCTCTCCTACATCGGCGAACACGTGCTGGGGATGCCGCGGAGCTACTGACCGTGGCACGCAACCCGGTGCCGGTGGCGATCGCCTACGACTTCGACGGCACGCTGGCCCCGGGCAACATGCAGGAACACGTCTTCCTGCCGAAGCTCGGCCTCGACGCGCGTGCCTTCTGGGCGCGCGCGAACGCTCTGGCCGAGGAACAGCAGGGCGACCCGATCCTGACCTACATGCACCGCATGCTGGTCGAGGCCGCCGCCCACGACATCCCGATGCGGCGGGAGGACTGGGCGGCGCATGGCGCGGGCATCACGCTCTTTCCCGGCGTCGAGACCTGGTTCGACCGCATCGGCGCGGCGGGCGCGGCTCGCGGCCTGGCGGTGGAGCACTACGTCATCTCCTCCGGCCTGCGCGAACTGATCGAAGGCACCTCGATCCGCGGGCACTTCCGCGCCGTCTTCGCCTCGGGCTTCCTCTACAATGCCTCGGGCGCCGCCATCGCGCCGGCGATCGCGGTGAACTACACGACCAAGACCCAGTACCTGTTCCGCATCAACAAGGATGCGCTGGACCTCGCCGACAACACGGCGGTCAACGCCTACCGCCCGCCGGAATCGCGCCGGGTCCCCTTCGCCAACATCATCTTCGTCGGCGACGGCGACACCGACATCCCCTGCTTCCGCATGGTGAAGGAGCAGGGCGGCCATTCCATCGCCGTCCATCCCGACGGCGACGCGACGCGCGCGGCGCGCACCCGCCGCCTGATCGCCGAAGGGCGTGTCCATTGCGCCGTTCCGGCCGACTACCGCGCCGGCGCCGAACTGGAACGCCGCGTCCTCGCCATCCTCGACCTCCTGGCCGCGCGCGAGGCGGTCACAGCATCCATGCCGGAGACCCAAGCATGAGCGGATCCCGCCCCCTGGAAGGGCTTCTCGTCGTCGCCATGGACCAGGCGGTGGCCGCGCCCTACTGCGCCTCCCGCCTCGCCGATGCGGGTGCGCGGGTGATCAAGATCGAGCGCCCGGAAGGCGACTTCGCGCGCGGCTACGACGCGGTGGCGAACGGGCTCTCCTCCTATTTCGTCTGGCTGAACCGGGGCAAGGAAAGCATCTGCCTCGACATCAAGAAGCCGGACGACAAGGCGCTGCTCGAGCGCCTGATCGCCAAGGCGGATGTCTTCATCCAGAATCTCGCCCCGGGCGCAATGGCGCGCGCCGGCTTCGGCAGCGCTGCCCTGCGGGAGAAGCACCCGCGGCTGATCACCGTGGACATCTCCGGCTACGGCGACGAGGGCGACTACGCCACCATGAAGGCCTACGACCTGCTGGTGCAGGCGGAATCCGGCCTCGCCTACATCACCGGCCGCGCGGAAGGGCCGGGGCGCGTCGGCGTGTCCGCCTGCGACATCGCCTGCGGGATGCATGCCTATTCGGCGGTGCTGGAGGCATTGCTCTCCCGCGCCATCACCGGCCAGGGCAAGGGCATCGCGGTTTCCCTGTTCGATGGCATGGCCGACTGGATGACGGTCCCGCTGCTGCAATACGAGGGCACGGGCAAGAACCCGCCGCGCATCGGCCTGGCGCATCCCTCGATCTGCCCCTATGGCGCCTTCCAGACGAAGGACGGGCACGACGTGCTCATCGCCATCCAGAACGAACGCGAATGGGCGAGTTTCTGCGCGCATTTCCTCGACGAGCCCGACCTGCCGCAGAAGCCCGGCTTCACCGTGAACAACGACCGCGTGGCGAACCGCCCGATGGTGGATGCGCATATCGCGAAGATGTTCGCCACCCTGACGCGGGAGGAATGCGCGGCGAAGCTGCGCCGCGCCAACACCGCCTACGGCTTCGTCAACGATTGCGGCGGGCTGCAGAAGCATCCGGCGCTTCGCCGCGCGCCGGTGCAGACCGAAAAGGGACCGGTTCCCGTCGCGCTGCCGCCGGCGCGACTTTCGGACGGGCCGCGGCCCTTCGGTGCGGTGCCGTCGCTCGGCCAGCACAGTGCCGCGATCCGCGCCGAGTTCGCAGCCTGACCCACGGCGTGGGCGCAGCCGGACGGAAACCTCCCGCCCGCGGACCCATGCCAGTGGCCCGTTTGCCTGACCTGAGGAACCGAGAGGGGCTTTGCCCCTCTCGGGCTCTCCCCACCAAAGGCCGAAAGGCCTTTGGAAACCGATGCCTGGCGCCGTGCGCCACTGTCAGGATCAATGCCGAAACCCGCCCTTGCGCACGAAACGCGCCCATAGCGATCGGACTGTCTGAACCGCTCGGCACCAGATGATGGTTTCCAAAGGCCTCGGGCCTTTGGCGGGGTGGCTTGGAGGGGCAGAGCCCCTCCAATTCCGCCCTCACCGGTCATTCCAAAGGGCCGTTCGTATCAGCCCGGGCCGCGGAACAGGAAGAAGGCCGGCGAGCCACGCGCCGGCACCGGCGTGGTGGTGGCGCGCGCCGGCGCGGCGGCAGCCATCGGGCGCCCCACCATCATGATCGGCGCAGCTCGGTAGGCATCGAGTCCGCGCCCCGGCGCCGCCCGAACGGAAGCGGCGAGCGGGATCACCCGAGCCCGATCCGCGCCGTTGGCAAGGCCGGGCGCCCCGGTCATGCGGGCGGTTGCCAGCGCCGCCAGGGCCGCGGCCGGATCCATGCCGGGCCGCCCCTGCTCGTCCGCCCAGGCCGCCAGGACGCGGCTGCGGTAGCCTTCCGCCCGCTCCGGCGTGTTGGAATGGTAGTTTCCCGCCGAACGTGCCCAGTCCTGCCGCACGTCCTGGAGTTCATTGAGGAACCGCGCCGCATAGCGGGCATTGGCGAGGGGGTCGAAGCCCTCCTCCAGCGTCGGGAAGGCCGTCGGATGGTGGTGCAGGTTCACCTGCATGCAGCCGATGTCGATCAGGCGGACGCCGCGGGCCTGCAATTGCCGCACCTCGGCAATCGCTGCCTCCCGCGTCGGGAAGTAGATGCCGCGGCCCTCGGCGTTGATGGTCCAGGGCCACGGCGCGACCCGGCCGGTCGCCGGATCCCGGCGGCCGGATTCGACGCGGCCGATCGCCTGGAGCAACCCGGCAGGAATGCCGCGCTCGCGTTCGGCGACTGCGATGGCCGCACGACAAAGCTGGCTCGGATCCGCAGGTGCGGCTGGGCTCGCGCCGGCGATCCGCGAGGCGGCCGCGAAGGCGATGAGAAGAATTGGAAGGCCCGGCAGGTGGCGCAGGAATCGGCGATGCATAGCGATGTGCACGGCAAACCCCATGCCACGCAATAAACATTCATCAGCATGCTGCGTCGCGTCATTTTTGCTGCACCGCAAAAATCCTCTTGCACATGCGCTGGTCGACGCCTAAATTCCGTCTCGCAGCGGCAAGGCGTTGCCTTCCGCTGTCTTTCTTGGACGTTTCCTCCCTAAACTTGGCGGTGCCCTCGGGCACCGCCTTCTTTTTTTGCGGACCGCGGAGAAGGCGTTGCTACGCTTTTGTGCGGTGCATCAAGAACGCAGGAAGGACCAATCCGTCGCGCAGAGGCTGGCGATCAGCCTCGTCAGGTCCGCCGTCAGCCGCCGGAAGCCAGCGCCCCGCTGGATGCGCGCCTCATCCATGTACAGCGCCCGCGCGACCTCGATCTGCAGCGCGTGCACGCCTTCCCTCGGCCGCCCGTAGTGGCGCGTGACGTAGCCGCCGGCGTAGGGGTCGTTGCGGCGGACACGATAGCCAAGGCCGATCAGCGCCTCCTCCGCCAGCCGCGTCGCACGCGGGGCACAGGCCGTGCCATGGGCGTCGCCCAGCACCATGTCCGGCGGGTTGGCCGCCTGGGCCGGATGCGCCGGCATGGAATGGCAGTCGATCAGCAGGCAGAAGCCGAACTGCGCGCGGGTGGTGGCGATCAGTTCGGCGAGCGCGGCATGGTAGGGCTCCCAGCAGCCACGGATGCGCGCCTCCGCCTCGGAGAAGGAGAGCCGGCGACGGTACACCGGCTCCCCGGTCGCGACGATGCGCGCGATGGTGCCGAGGCCGGCGCCGACGCGGGGACTGGAGGTGTTCACCCAGGGCGGCAACGGCCCGTCGAACATGCTTGGGTCGAGTTCCCAGGGCTCCCGGTTCACATCGCACCAGACCCGCGGAAACGTCGCCGCGAGCAGCGGCGCGCCATGGGCAGGGGCAGCCGCGAAAAGCTCGTCGACGAAGGAATCCTCGCTTCGCCGCAGCGCGGGCGGGGAAATGCGAGCCTCGGCCAGGAACTCGGCCGGATAGGCCTGGCCGGAATGGGGCGACGCGAAGACGACCGGCACGGTCTGCCGTGCCGGGCGGTAGATGACGAGTGGCGCCGTCTGGGCGGCGCCCGCAAAGCTGGGGCTGGGCAGATCCATCGCAGGCGACGAAACCATAGGCCCCGCCCGGTGTCACGCGGCGTACATCTCCGCGGTTAGCGAAGTGGTCAGCACCGCTGCGGCATCCTGACGGCGATGGCAGGCAAGGCGAAGGGCAACGGCGGCGGAACGATCATCATCCGCCGCGAGGAAGGCGGCGAGCACGGCCACCATGGCGGCGCGTGGAAGGTCGCCTACGCCGATTTCGTGACCGCCATGATGGCCTTCTTCCTGCTGATGTGGCTGCTGAACGCCACCACCGAGGAACAGCGCCGCGGGCTGGCCGATTATTTCGCGCCGACCAACCTGCTGGCGCGCTCGGTCTCCGGCTCCGGCCAGCCCTTCGGCGGGCGGACGCCGAATGATGACGGCAATTCGACCTCGACCCAGGGCGCCATGACCATCCAGCCCGGGACGCTTCCGGTCGTGATGGACATCGAGGAGGACGACAGCGACACGATCGCCCGCCCGCAACCGCATCGCGAAGGCCCCGAGGGGCGGGAGGATGCGGAGGTGTCGCGCTTCGTCGCCGCGACGCCCCCGGGCGCGCAGGCCGGTCCCGAGCCCCCGCGCGGCGGCCCCGCCGAGGCCCCCGCCCCCGAGGCCCGGCCCGAGGCGCTGGGCGAGGCCGAACTGCGGCGCGAGCTCGCCCGCCGGGAGCGCGAGGCCTTCGACCGGGTCGCCGAGCAGATCCGGGAGGCGGTCGCGACCGATCCGGCACTCGCCGACCTGGCCCGCCAGCTCCTCGTCGAACAGACGCCGCAGGGGCTGCGCATCCAGCTCGTGGACGCCGAACGTCAGCCGATGTTCGCGCTCGGCGGCACGGCGCCGAACGACCGTGCCCGCGCGCTGCTGGCGCGGGTGGCGCAGGCCGCCGCGCGCCTGCCCAACCCGGTCGCGATCTCCGGCCATACCGATTCGACGCCCTTCCGTGGCGGTGGGGACCGCAGCAACTGGGACCTCTCGGCCGAGCGGGCGAACGTGACACGCCGGCTGCTGGTCGAAGCGGGGCTCGCCGAGGGGCGCATCCGCAGCGTCAGCGGCCATGCCGACCGCGACCCGCTGCTGCCCGACCAGCCGACGGCCGCCGCCAATCGCCGCGTCTCCATCACGCTGCTGCGTGAGGCGCAGGAGGACCGCCCGTGACCTCGCTCGCCGGCTTCGGCTTCCTGCTCGCCTGCGTCTTCGGGGGCTACATCGCCGCCGGCGGCAAGCTCGACATCATCCTCAAGGCGCTGCCCTTCGAATTCGCCATCATCGGCGGCGCGGCGATCGGCACGCTGGTCATGGCGAACAGCATCGCCGACCTGAAGCATGTCGGCGGCGGGTTCGGGAAGCTGCTGAAGGGGGCGAAGTACAGGCGGCAGGACTACATGGATCTGCTGAGCCTGCTCTACTACCTGGTGCGCCTGGCGCAGACCAAGGGACCGATGGCTCTCGAACCGCATATCGAGAAGCCCGAGGAAAGCGCCGCCTTCAACAAGTTCCCGCGCATCGCCGCGGACCACCACGTGGTCCACCTGATCTGCGACTACCTGCGCATGGTCGGCATGAACGCCGACGACCCGCACCAGATCGAGGACGTGATGGCGAGGGAGCTCAAGAAGATCAAGGAGGAGGAGATGCACCCCTCCCACGCCATGCAGTCCATGGCGGATGCGCTGCCGGCGCTCGGCATCGTCGCGGCGGTGATGGGCGTGATCAAGACCATGGGTTCGATCGACGAACCGCCGGCGGTGCTTGGCAAGATGATCGGCGGCGCGCTGGTCGGCACCTTCCTGGGCGTGCTGCTGGCCTATGGGCTGATGGGCCCCTTCGCGGCACGGCTGAAGGGCGTGGTCGATGAGGAAAGCAAGTACTTCGAGGTGATCCGCGCCGTACTGGTGGCGCATCTGCACGGCAACGCGCCGCAGGTGGCGGTGGAGACGGGACGGAAGATGGTACCGAGCGGGCACATGCCGTCGTTCCAGGAACTGGAGCAGTCGCTGCAGGAGCTGCAGATTGCGTGACGAGCACCGAGGGTGCGGGAACCGTATGGCTTCGGGCCCGGCTATGCACCGCCGTCCAGGAGCACTCGAAGGCGCGGACGGAACACCGCAATCATGGCTGATGCAGCCTCGGTGAGATAGGCAAGATGCCGTTCGGTGCTTCCGGCGTCGAAGCGTTCCTCTCGCTGGATGCTGACCGCCGCCGTATTGCGGTCCTCCTGCCAACCTCGCCAGTTCAGCGACAGGTTCCCATATCGCTCGTGCAGTTCGGCCTCGATCGCATCGGCGTCCGCAGCAAGACGCTCGTAGAGCTGGAGGCCAGTTGCCTTGCCGCGGAGTCGAAGCACCACGCCGATCGTTCCGTCGCCGCGTGAACGATACACGTTGAGCCAGACGTCAGGGGTGAGGACATTCGCCCGGGCGCTGCTCGGGCCCTTCCGTCGCGGAATCTGTTGGTCCGGATCGTCAAACTTCACCCGGTCTTCAAAGGCCGTCCAGAAGGCCTTGTCCGCCTCGTAGGAGAATCCTTCCTCCGCATCCAGGACGGATCCATTGTCCTCGGCAACCGGCTGTGACGCATCGCCTTGCACGCCGGCGGCCTCCAGGGCCCGAAAGACCGTGCGCTCGACTTCCTCCGTTCGCATCAGCAGGCGCGGCTGCACCAGCAAGCGGCCATCCGGTAGCGCGTATCCCTTCATCTCGACCATCGCGAGCGTGAAGCGTAGCGCCGCGTGCTCCTGGAGGTACTCGGACATGGCCCGCGCGGTCGGATGAATGCCGTCACCGGCGACCAGCAGCAGAAACCGTCCCTTCTGGAGATTCGACGAAACAGCATCGACGAAGCGGGCCTCTTCGAGGTCGGGATGCCGTTCGGCGACCTGGCGAAAGAGCGAGTTCTGTCCACCGGTGCCCAATCGCTGCGATACGGCCGCCTGCAATTCACCGTAGCCCCAGCGTGTGAGCTCCTTCGCGTAGTCAAGGATCTGGCCCACGACCTCGCGACGCGCCTGAGGGTTCCGCCACAGCTTGCATTCGACCAGGATCAGTTGCCCGTGACGATTGGCGAAGAACGCATCCGCGGGGCCGGCGGGCGTCCGCAACTCCGAGCAGATCGCGACGGGCTGATCGAAGGCCGGATCGATCTCGCCCGCCGGCAGCGCGGAGGGATGTTGCAGCAGAAAATCCCTGAGCCACGCTTCATTCCGACCGGTGCCGACAAGCGAGACGGCAGGCAGCACCTGCCCGCCGTCGTCGTCCTGCAACACCAGCCTTGGGTAGGCGTCAGCCACTCTTGAAGCCGTAGACGGCCCGCGCCGCCTCCAGGCTCACCAGCCCATCCTCGACATCGCGCTTCACCAGATCGGGGTCGCGTTCCTTCGGGTCCCCCATCCCGCCGCCGCCGGGCAGCTTCAGCAGCAGATGCTTGCCCTTCGGGACGATCTGGAAGCCCTTGGTGCGCAGAACGGTGCCGTTCGGGTCGTTCAGCCCGACCCAGCCGGCCGCACCCTCCCCACCACCGTCGCGGCCCTTGGGCGGGTTCGCGACGCGGTCGAAGATGGCGTTCACCGCGAATTCGGCGTCGCCCTTGGCGCCGATCTCCATCACCTGGCCGAAGCCGCCGCGGGTGCGGCCGGCGCCGGCGGAATCCGGGCGGAGCTGCTTCTGCCAGAAGATCACCGGCGCGACGTTCTCGGTGGCTTCCACCGGCATGGTGCGCACGCCGGAGGGGAAGGCCGTGCCGTCGAGCCCGTCCTTGGTCGGCCGCGCGCCGGTGCCGCCGGAGTTGAAGGTGATGATCTCGAAATCCTCGGTCTCCGCCGCCTGGCCGGACACCTGGGAGCCACCCCGCAGCGGCGGGTTCCACAGGGCCGAGGAGCCTTCCGCATTGACCCGTTCCGGCACCGCCTGGTGCAGGCAGCCCATCATCAGGTCCGGCAGGAGCTGGCCGACGACGTGGCGCACCGACACCGGATAGGGATGCGGCGCGTTGAGGATGCAGCCTTCCGGGATCTCCATCTGGAAGGGCAGCAGGCTCGCCCAGTTGTTCGGCACTTCCGGCGCGACCACGCACTTGATGCCGAAGCAGGCATAGGCGCGGCAATAGGCGGGTGGGACATTGATGCCGCGGTTGGACAGGCCGGAGGTGCCGGCGAAATTCACCACGATGCGATCGTCATGGATCGTCATCGCCGCCTTGAGTGTGACCGGCGCCTCGTATCCGTCGGACTTGATCTCGGCACGGTAGGTATCGCGCGGCAGCTTCGCGATCTCGGCCAGCGTGGCACGGGTGCTCGCGTCGAAGATGTAGCCGCCGAGCTCGTCGAGGCTGTCCATCGCGAACTCGTCCATCATCTCGACGAGCCGCTTCGCGCCGGCGTCGTTGCAGGCGCAAAGCGAGTAGATGTCGCCTTCCAGCTCGACCGGCGTGCGGGACCCCGCGCGGATGAAGTCGAAGAAGGTCTCGTTCGGGACGTTGCGGTCGAAGCACTTCACGATCGGGATGTAGAGGCCTTCCTCGAAGACGCTCCGCCCTTCCGGCCCCATGCCGAGGCCGCCGATGTCGATGATGTGCGCGGTGTTGGCAAACAGCCCGACGATCCTGCCGTTGCGGAAGGCCGGCGTGACCACGGTGAGGTCATGCAGGTGGCCGGTGGCGAGCCAGGGGTCGTTGGTGATGTAGTGGTCGCCCGGCTTCATCACATGCGCCGGGAACTTCTTGAGGAAGTGCCCGACCGATTCCGCCATGGAATTCACATGGCCCGGCGTGCCGGTCACGGCCTGGGCGAGCATCCGGCCTTCCAGGTCGAAGATGCCGGCCGAAAGGTCGCCCGCCTCGCGCACCGTGGTGCTGAAGGCGGTGCGGATCATGGTCTGCGCCTGTTCCTCGACCACCGCGATCAGGCGGTTCCACTGGATCTGGCGCTGGATCTGCGCGAGTGCGCCTGTTTCCTTGCTCATCACGCGGCCTCCTGCGTCAGGTCGAGATAGCCGAGCCCATCCATCCGGCAGGTCCAGCCGGGCCCGATCAGCGTGCTGGTCTCGGCTTCCGCCACGATGGCGGGGCCGGCGACATGCGCGCCGGGGGACATGTGCTCGCGGTCGTAGACGGGCCATTCCGTCACCTCGCCGGTCGCGGTGTCGCGGACCATCTGGTGGCGGATGGGCTTGGGCGGCGCGCCGTCGGCGACCGGCGCGGCCGGTTCCACATGCGCCTCCACCGTGCGGACGGTGACGGCGAAGGAGAGGATCTCCACATCCGATCCCGGCACCGGCCGGTCATAGAAGCGGGTGTATTCGCTGTCGTAGAGGGCGCGGATCTCGGCGACATCGGCCTCGGTCAGCGCACGCGGCGGCAGCGGCACGGAGATCTCGTGGCCCTGGCCGACATAGCGCATGTAGGCGATGCGGGTTTCCTCGACCGGCTGGCCGAAGGCGCCTTCGGAGACGACCTTCGTCGCTTCCGCCGACATCGACGCCAGCAGGCCGTTCACCGCCTTGAGGTCGAAGGAGCCGAAGCGCTGATACAGCGACTTCACCACCTCGTAGGCCACCGGCGCGCGCAGGAAGCCGATGGCGGAGCCGACGCCGGCGCCGGAGGGCACCAGCATGCGCTTCACGCCGACCTTCTCGCAGACGCGGTAGCCATGCACCGGCCCGCCGCCGCCGAAGGCGATGACGATGCGCCCGTCATAGCCCTTGCCGCTTTCGATGGCGTGGACGCGGGCGGCGTTCGCCATGTTCTCGTCCACCATCTCGACCACGCCGAGGCCGGCCATGTCGGCGGACAGGCCCAGCTTGCCGCCGACATGTTCGGCCAGCGCCGCGCGCGAGAGCTCCGGCTTCAGCGGCAGCGATCCGCCGGCGAAGAGCTCCGGCTGGTAGCGCCCGAGCGCGAGGTTCGCATCCGTCACCGCCGGATGCGTGCCGCCGCGGCCGTAGCAGGCAGGCCCCGGATCGGCGCCTGCCGATTCCGGCCCCACCTGGATGCGGCCCATGCTGTCCACCTGGGCGATGGATCCGCCGCCGGCGCCGATCTCCACCATCTCGATGACGGGGATGCGCAGCGGCAGGCCGGAGCCCTTCTTGAAGCGGCCGACGCGCGCGACCTCGAAGGTGCGGCTCGCCTGCGGGCGGAAATCGTCGATCAGGCAGACCTTCGCCGTGGTGCCGCCCATGTCGAAGGACAGCACCTTGTCGAAGCCGCGCTGCTTCGCGACGAAGGCCGAGAAGATCGCCCCGCCCGCCGGGCCGGATTCCACCAGGCGGATCGGGAAGCGCGATGCCGTCTCGATCGTGGTCAGCCCGCCGCCCGAGAGCATCAGGAACAGCGGGCAGGCCAGGCCCGCCGCGCGCAGCCCGACCTCGAGCCGGCCGAGGTAGCTCGCCATCAGCGGCTGGACATAGGCATTGGCGACGGTGGTGGAGAAGCGCTCCCATTCGCGCATCTCGGGCGAGACCTCGCTCGACAGCGAGACCGGCAGCTCCGGCCACATCTCGCGCACGATGGCGGCGGCGCGCTGTTCGTGCGCCGGATTGACGAAGCCGTGCAGGAAGCCGATCGCGAGGCTCTCGATCCCTTCCTCGCGCAGGAAGGCGACATGCGCGCGCACCGCGTCCTCGTCCAGCGGCAGCAGCACCTTGCCGGTGTTGTCGAGGCGCTCCGGCACCGGCAGGCGCCAGCGGCGGCGCACCAGCGGCTGCGGCAGGTCGATGTTGAGGTCGTACTGGTCGTAGCGCGCCTCGTTGGCCAGCGCGAGGACGTCGCGGAAGCCCTCGGTCGTCAGCAGCGCGGTCTTCGCGCCCTTGCGTTCGATGATCGCGTTCGTCGCGAGCGTCGTGCCGTGGATGAGCAGCGCGAGGTCACCCGGCGCCATCGCCGCCTTGGCGAGCACCTGGCGCACGCCTTCCAGCACGCCCTGTTCCGGCGCATGGGGCGTGGTGAGGACCTTGGCCGTCCAGCGCTGGTCGCCCTTCTCGATGGCGAGGTCGGTGAAGGTGCCGCCGATATCGACGGCAAGGCGGGCATTGGCCGTGTCGGATGTCATGCTGTCCTGAAAATCCGGAGGTCGTGAGACGCGGGATTGCATATGGCGTGCCGGTGCATACCGCGCGCCGGGCGGGATCAGAAGACGGCGAGGCGCGAATTCACCAGGTCGGTCACCAGCATGCAGCCGGGCGCATGGGTGATGCAGAAGGGCGGCCTGGTCGCCGCGACCACTGCCTGCGGCGTGACCCCGCACGCCCAGAAGACGGGCATTTCGTCCTCCGTCATGTCGACGCCCTGGCCGGCATCAACCTTGGCGAGATCGGCGATGCCGATCATCTCCGGCTTGCCGATATGCACCGGCGCGCCATGCACCGAGGGGAAGCGGGAGGTGATCTGGATGGCGCGGATGGCATCCGCCGGGGCGAAGGGGCGCATGGAAACCACCAGCGGCCCATGGAACGGCCCCGCCGGCACCGTCGGGACGTTGGTGGTGTAGACCGGGACCGCCCTGCCCTGTTCCATGTGGCGCAGCGGCAGGCCGTCGGCGAGCAGCGCCTCCTCGAAGGAATGCGAGCAGCCGAGCAGGAAGGCCACGAGATCGTCGCGCCAGAGGTCGCGGATGTCGTGCACCTCCCCCACCATCACCCCATCCCGCCAGACGCGGTAGGTGCCGATGTCGGTGCGGATGTCGATGTCGCGGCCGAGGCTCGGCAGGGTCGGGTCGCCCGGCTCGGAACTCGCCAGCAACGGGCAGGGCTTGGGGTTCAGGGCGCAGAAGCGCTGGAAATCGGCGGCGAGATCGCGCGGCAGGATGGCGAGGTTCGCCTGGACATAGCCGGGCGCCATGCCGCCCGTCGGGTGCGGCCATTCGCCACGGCGGATGCGCTGGCGGACGTCCCAGCCGGTCTCATGCTGCACGGGATTGTGGTCCATGCGGGGCCTCCTCGGTCGGGCAGGCATTCCAACCCTTCGCGCCCCGACTGTCGAACGCGGAATTTGGATCGGGGTGATCGAAAAAATCAGCCGGGCGGTCCGGCCAGCTCCCGCGCCAGCCCCGCGATGGTCGCCGAGAGGTGGCTGTCCGGCTTGCGCAGATAGCTGACGTGGAAGTCCACGGCAGGCAGGGCGACATCCGCCACTTCCAGGATGCGCAAGGTGCCGGCGGCGATCTCCCGCTCCGCTGCGACCACCTGCATGACGCTGATGCAGACGCCGGCCTGGGCCAGTTCCGCCATGGTCGCGATGGAGGTGCTGCCCCACAGCCGCACCCCCGGCCCCCCCGCCTCTGCGAAGCAGCGGCGCAACTCCGCCGAGACCTCCGTATCGTGGGAGAAGCTGAGGATCGGCCAGCGCGTCAGCTCGGCGAGGCGCAGCGGGCGTTCCGGCAGGCCGAGCGACGGGCTCGCCAGCCAGCCGAGCGGGTAGGAACAGAGCGGCTGGTTGACCACGCGCGGGTCCTCCACCGTGCCGGCGAGCATGGCGACGTCGATATGCCCGGCCGCCAGGCTCTGGCGCAGCGCCGGGGTGATGTCCACCACCATGTCCAGCACGATGCCGGGATGCGCCGCGCCGATGCGTTCGACCAGGCGCGGCAGCAGGGTATGCGCCAGGGTTTCCGAGACGCCGATGCGCAGCAGGCCGCGCATGGCGGCGGGGTCGGCAATGGCGCGCAGCATCTCCTCGCGCAGATCGACCATCTGTTCCGCGTAGCGCAGCAGGGCAGTGCCCTCCGCGGTCAGCGTCACGCGCGGGCCGCGCTGGAAGATGCGGACGCCGAGTTCCTTCTCCAACTGCCCGATGCGGGCCGAGATCGCCGACTGCGTGGTGTTCAGCTTCGCCGCGGCGGCCCGGAAGCCGCCGAGGCGGACCACCCAGATGACGGTCTCGAGCGATCGCAGGTCGCGCATGCGCCCCCTACTGCGCCGCCTCTGCCGCCCAGCGCTGGACGACGGCGCAGGCGGCGGCGAAGTCCTCCATGCGCATGTCCTCCTTCGGGTTGTGGCTGCCGTTCTGGTTGCGCACGAAAAGCATGCTCGACGGGATCCTCGCCTCGGCGAAGGCGGCCGCGTCATGGCCGGCGCCGGAGGCCATCTCCAGATGCGCGATGCCGAGCGCCTCGGCGGCGCGCTTCAGCCCGGCGCGGATGCCCTCGTCCATGATGGCGGCGCGGCTGCCGGTCTCGGGGCCGAGGTCGAAGCGCACGCCGTGGCGGGCCTCGATCTCCGCCATGAAGCGGTGCAGCGCCTCGAACATCAGGTCGCAGGCGTGCGGGCTGACGCTGCGCACGTCGAGCTGGAAGGTCGCCTCGCCGGCGATCTTGGTGAAGCCGGCCTCGGCCGTCGTCGCCATGGTGCAGAAGGTGGAGACCAGCACATGGCCCATCGTGTCCAGCCGGCACCATTCCTCGTCCATGCGGTGCACGAGTTCGGCCAGCGCCGCCGCCGCGTCCCGCCGGTACTTGCGCGGCGTCGCGCCGGAATGGTTGTACTCGCCGACCACGCGGCCCTGGCGCAGGCGGCGGCTGCCGGGGATGCCGGTGACGATGCCGATCGGCACTTCCTCGCTGTCCAGCACCGGCCCCTGCTCGATGTGCAGTTCGAGATAGCCGGCGACGTTGTGCGGGCCGAGCGCGTGTTCCCCGCGCGCCACGGCGTCGGGGTCGAAGCCCTCCTCGCGCATGTGGTCGGCAAGGGTTCGCCCCGAATCCTGCCGCCTGATCTCCAGCCCATCCGCCTTGAACAGACCGAGCGACATGCGGCTGCCGGGGTAGGAGACGGGGAACCAGGCCCCCGCCTCCTCCGACCGGATCGCCATGACGGTGATGTCGCGCCCGGGCACGAAGCCCGCGCGCTTCATCCCCGCCACCGCGGCGAGGCCGGAGAGCACGCCCGCCGCGCCGTCGTAGTTGCCGCCCTGGCGGACGGAATCGAGATGGCTGCCGATGATGATCTGCTTCGCCGAACGATCCGCCCCGGGCAGGGTCATGTAGAGATTGCCCGCGACATCCGTCCGGCTCTCCAGCCCGATCCGGTCGGCGGCGTCGCGCACCAGCGCATGCGCCATGCGTTCGCCGGGGCCGTAGGCCTCGCGCGTCACCCCTTCCCCGTCTGCGCTCCCCGCGCGCAGGCCGGCGAAGAGTTCCGCGGCGAGGTCCATGTCGGGGGTCAGGTTCGGCAGCATCGTCTCAGTCCCTGTGGTTGCGCAGCATCCGATCGGGCCTTCGGCGCGGGGCGCGCGAAGCGCCCTGCGCATCCGGTCCGCGGGGGCTCACAGCATGCTTCGCACGCGCCCGCCATCGACGCGGATCATCGTGCCCGTGATGTAGCCGCCGGTCTCCCCGGCCAGGAAGGCGCCCATCGGCCCATAGTCCTCCGGCTTGCCGAGGCGGCCCATCGGGATCTCCTTCGCCGCCTTGGACAGCGCCTCGTCGAAGGTGATGCCTTCCTTCTCCGCGCGCACCGTGCTGGTGCCGCGCACGCGGTCGGTCAGGATGGTGCCCGGGGCGAGCACGTTCATCGTCACGCCGTCGGCGGCCACCTCGCCCGACAGCGTCTTGAGCCAGGCCCAGATCGAGGCGCGCAGCGTGTTGGACAGCGCCAGCGTCGGGATCGGGTGATGCATGCCCGAGGACCCGACGACGATGACGCGCCCCCACTTCTGCGCCCGCATCGCCGGCATCAGCTTCATGGTGATGCGGATCGGCGAGACGACGATGTTCTGGAACCACTTCACCAGGTCCGCTTCCTTCATCTCGGAAGCGGTGCAGACCGGCGGGCCGCCGTGGTTCAGCACCAGGATGTCGACGCCGCCCATCGCCTTCACCGCGGCCTCGGCCAGGCGGTCCATGTCCTCGCCATTGCCGACATCCGCGACCACGGTCGTCACCGCCTGGGCACCCACGGCCTTGAGCTCCTCGGCCGCCGTCGCCATTGCCGCGGTGTCGCGGCCGCTGATCGTCAGCACCGCCCCTTCGGCGGCGATCGCATCGGCGATCGACCGGCCGAGGCCCTTGGCCCCGCCCATCACCAGCGCGCGCTTGCCCTTGAGACCCAGATCCATCTTCGTGACCCCGTTTCCTGCCATCGAACAGGCGCGGACCCTGCCCCCTCCCCCGCCCCCTGGCAAGACAGGGCGGCCCGCGCCATGGTGGGCGCCCTCGCGTCGAATCAGGCAGGAAGTGTTCCATGGCCAAGCCCGTCATCCTCGTCACCCGGAAGCTGCCGGAGGATGTGGAAGCGCGGCTGGCGTCCCTGTTCGACGCACGGCTCAACACCGCCGACGAGCCGTGGTCGCGCGACGGCGCCGAGATCGTCCGCCGCACCGTGGAGACCGGCGCGGCCGGCATCCTCTGCGCCGCCGGCGACGCGCTCGATGCCCGCACGATCGGCGCCCTGCCGGAGGGGCTGCGCATCCTCGCGACCTTCAGCGTCGGCACCGACCATATCGACCTCGACGCCGCCCGCGCGCGCGGCATCGCGGTGGCCAACACGCCGGAGGTGCTCTCCTTCGCCACCGCCGAGATCGCCTTCACCCTCATGCTCATGGCCGCGCGCCGCGCCGGGGAGGGCGAGCGCCTGGTCCGCGCCGGCGCCTGGACCGGCTGGGCGCCGACGCAGCTCATGGGCGTGACGCTGGAAGGCAAGGCGCTCGGTGTCCTCGGCTTCGGCCGCATCGGGCGGGAGCTCGCCGCCATGGCGCGCGGCATGCGGATGGAGATCCACTACCGCAACCGCAGCCGGGTCGCGCCGGAACTCGAACAGGGCGCCATTTTCCATGACAGCGACGACGGCTTCCTCGCCGCGATCGATGTGCTGTCGATGCACATCCCGGGCGGGGCGGCGACGCGGCACTGGCTGAACGCCGAACGCCTGGCGAAGATGAGGCGCGGCGCCCTGGTGGTGAACACCGGCCGCGGCACCACCGTGGACGACGAGGCGCTGATCGCCGCGCTGCGCTCCGGCCGGATCCGTGCCGCCGGCCTCGACGTCTATGACGGCGAGCCGAAGGTGCATCCGGGCTACCTGGCGCTCGAGAACGTGGCGCTGCTGCCGCATCTTGGCTCCGCCACCATCGAGACGCGCGATGCCATGGGCGCGCGCTGCATCGAGAACCTCGCAGCCCTTCTGATCGACGGGCGGGAACCGCCTTATCGCGCCGCCTAGCAACCGCGCGCCGCGCCCCCACCTTCCGCAGCATCTCCCCGCCAAGGACTCCGCAGCATGCTCTTCGATTTCGCCAGGATTCCCCACGAGCAGGCGTACAAGCTCGTCGTCGCCTCGGTCGTGCCGCGCCCGGTCGCCTGGGTGGTCAGCCAGGACCGCGCGGGGAACGTCAACGCCGCGCCCTATTCCTTCTTCAACGCCTTCTCGGACAACCCGGTCGTCGTCGGCATCGGCTGCGGCCCGCGCGCGCCAGGTGCGGTGAAGGACACCCTCGCCAATATCGAGGCGACGGGACAGTTCGTGGTGAACCTCGTCTCCGCCGCCAATGCGGAGCAGATGAACATCACCGCCATCGACTTCCCGCCCGGCGTGAGCGAGATCACGGAAGCCGGTCTGACCACGACGCCGAGCGCGGTGGTGAAGGTGCCGCGCATCACCGAAAGCCCGGTCGCGCTGGAATGCGAGATCTTCCAGTTCGTCCCGGCCGGCCGGCATACGATCGTCATGGGCAGGGTCGTGGCGCTGCACGTGCGCGACGACTGCATGCTCGACCCGGCGAAGTTCTATGTCGATACGCCGAAGCTCGAACTCGTCGGGCGCATGCACGGGCGCGGCTGGTACGCGCGCACCACCGACCGGATCGAGATCCCGCGGATCTCCGTCGCGGAGTGGGAAGCGCGCAAGAAGGGCGCGGCGGACTGACGCCCGCCTGGCTTCGGCGACGAACGACCCGGATCAGGAAGACCGGAGGGGCGCCGCCCCTCCAACCCGCGACCTGGACATCTCCCGCCGCCCCCGCCAGCCTCCACCGCAAAGCGCAGGCCCGACGGCCGGGACCGCGCGCCACGGAGGACCTGTCCCATGCCCATCCCGCGCCTGCCGCGGCGAAAGCTGTTGTTGCTCGCCGCCACCCTGCCCGCCCCCGCCCTCGCCCAGGCTTTCCCGGATCGGCCGCTGCGCCTGGTGATCCCCTGGCCGCCCGGCGGCACCAACGACATCGTCGGGCGGCTGATCGCCGACGGCATGGCAACCCGGCTCGGCCAGCCGGTGGTGATCGAGAACCGTGGCGGCGCGGGTGGCGCGCTCGGCGCCGAGGTCGTCGCCAAGGCCGCGCCCGATGGCTACACGCTGCTCCTCGGCGGCTCCGGCAGCCTGACGATCAACCAGCTCGTCCGGCGGCGGATCCCCTACGATCCGGCGACCGCCTTCGCGCCGATCGGCATGATCGGCAGCGGCGCCAACGTCATCGTCGTGCATCCCTCGGTGCGCGCGACGACGCTGCGCGAGTTGCAGGCCGCGGCGCGGGCGGCCGATCCGCCGCTCAACTACGCCTCTCCCGGCGTCGGCAGCACCGGCCATGCGGCGGGCGCGCTCGTGACCCAGGTGCTCGGCGTGGAGATGGAGCACGTCCCCTATCGCGGCACCGGCCCGGCGATGAACGACGTGGTCGCCGGGCGCATCCAGGTCTTCACCAATGCGCTCGCGCCGATGCAGCCGCAGATCCAGGCCGGGACGGTGCGCGCGCTCGCCATCGCCGGGCCGCGCCGCAACGCCGCCATGCCGGACCTGCCCACCACCGCGGAGGCCGGCTTCCCCGAGATCCAGGCCGCCACCTGGTTCGCGCTGCTGGCCACCGGCGGCACGCCGCCGGACCGCATCGCGCGCCTGCACGCCGCCCTCAACGCCACCGTCGCCGACACGGACATACGCCGGAAGCTCGAGGAAGGCGGCCTCGACGTCGAGACCAGCGAGAGCCCCGCCGCCTTCGCCCGCTTCGTGCAGCAGGACCACGAGCGCTGGGCGCCGGTGGTCCGCCGCGCCGGCGTCAGTGTGGAGTGATCCCCCTCCCCCCCCACCCTTGCGGCATCCGCCGGTTCCGGCAGGATGCGCGCAAGGGAAGGAAATGGAACACGTCCATGATCGCACGCCGCCATCTGGCGCTCGCGGCCCTGCCGCTGCTCGCGCGCCCCGCGCTCGCGCAAGGGGGCGCCTGGCCGAACCGGACCATCCGCCTGATCATTCCCTGGCCGCCGGGCCAGGCGACGGACCTCGTCGGCCGCATCATGGCGCAGCGGCTGTCGGACAAGCTCGGCCAGCAGGTGGTGCCGGAGAACAAGCCGGGGGCCGGCGGATCGATCGGCACCGACTTCGTCGCCAAGGCGGCACCGGACGGCCACACGCTGCTCGCCGCCTCGATCGGGCCGATCTCCTTCGGGCCGCTGATCCATCGCCTGCCCTATGACGTGGAGCGGGACCTCGCGCCGATCGCGACCTTCTCCGGCTCGCCCTACGTCCTGGTCGTGCGCACGGACAGCCCGGCGCGGGATGCGCGCGGGCTGCTCGCCATGCTGCGGGCGGCGCCGGGGCGGCACACCTACGCCTCCTCCGGCGTCGGCGGCGCGCAACACCTGCTCGGCGCGCTCTTCGTCGCGCGCACGCAGGTCGAGGTGCTGCACGTGCCCTTCCAGGGCAGCGGCCCGGCGATGGCGGCGCTGCTCGGCGGCCAGGTGGATTTCGCCATCGAAACCCTCGCCGGCGCCGGCGCCCTGATCCGCGAAGGCAAGCTGCGCGCGCTCGGCGTCACCGTCGGGCGCCGGACGGCGCTGATGCCGGAGGTGCCGCCCATCGCCGAGGCGGCCGACCTGCCCGGCTACGACTACATCGGCTGGATCGGCCTGATGGCGCCGGCGGCGACGCCCCGGCCGATCCTCGACCGGCTCTCGGCCGAGCTCGCCGCCGCCTCGGCGCTCGAGGAGACGCGCCTGCGCCTCGCCTCGATCGGCACCGAGGCCATCCCGCGCGGACCCGACGAATTCCGCGCCCTGCTCGCCGAACAGCGGGTCGCCTTCGGCGCCGTCATCCGGCAGCTCGGCATCCGCGCCGAGTAACCCCATCAAGGACTGACCCATGACCCGCACCGTCGGCCGCATCCTGGCCGAGAGCCTGGCCGCCCACGACGTCGACCTCATCTATTGCGTGCCGGGCGAGTCCTATCTCGGCCTGACCGATGCGCTGACCGATGTCCCCGGCATCCGCCTGGTGGTCTGCCGGCACGAAGGCGGCGCTGGCTTCATGGCCGCGGCCGACGGGCGGATGCGCGACGGGCGGGCCGGCGTCGCCCTGGTGTCGCGTGGCCCGGGTGTCACCAATGCGATGATCGCGCTGCACACCGCCTATCACGACGCCACGCCGCTGGTGATGCTGATCGGCCATGTCGAGCGCAAGGATGTCGGCCGCCTGGCGCTGCAGGAACAGAACTATTCCCGCCTGCTGTCGGATGTGACCAAGGGCGTCTTCGAGGTCATTCAGCCCATCCAGGCGAGCGAGGTGATCGCCCGCGCCTTCCACCTCGCGCAATCGGGCACACCGGGCCCGGTCGCCGTGATCCTGCCCGAGGACATCTTCGACGAGCCCGCCGAAGGCCCCCTCGTGCAGCCGCGGGCGCTGCCGCTGCCCGGCCCGCGCCCCGAGGACCTCGACCGGCTGGCCGAGATGCTGGCGAATGCGGAACGTCCGCTGGTGCTCGTCGGCGGCGCCATGGCGACCGGCGGGGCGGCGGCGCTCGCCGACCTCAACCGGCTGGCCGAGGCCTGGACGCTGCCGATCAGCCCGACCCATCGCCGGCCGCACCTGTTCGATGCGCATCATCCCAACTACGGCGGCTACATGGGCATCCGCGTGCCCAGGCCGCTGATCGAGGAGATGAAGAAGGCCGACCTCATGGTCTGCCTGGGGGAGCGGCTGTCGGACAGCATCAGCCAGTCCTACACCTTCCCCGCCGCGCCCGACCCGCAGCTTCCGCTGGTGCAGGTCTGGCCGGACGCCAACGAGATCGGCCGCGTCTGGCGCGTCGACCTGCCGATCGCGGCCGACCCGCATGCCGTGATCCGCGGCCTGCTGGCGCGCAACGCGCCGGAGGCGAGCGAGGCGCGGCGCCGCTGGGTGAAGGGCTTGAACACCATCCATCGCGAGTTGCTCGCACCCGAATGGGACCGGATGGAGGACGGGGTGAATTTCGCCGCGGTCTGCGCGGCCATGGCCCGGCATATCCCGGCGGATGCGGCGGTCACCTCGGATGCGGGGAATTTCTCCTCCTTCCTGCACCGCTATTTCCCGTTCCGGCAGACGCAGATGTTCCTCGCCTCGAATGTAGGCGCCATGGGGTCCGCGGTGCCCATGGCAGTGGCAGCGGCGCTGCGGCGGCCTGGAAAGCGGGCAGTTGCCTTCGTCGGGGACGGCGGCATCCTGATGACCGGCAACGAGATCGCGACCGCGATGCGCGAAGGCGTCGCGCCGGTGGTGATCCTGTCCGACAATTCGGGCTACGGCACCATCGGCATGCACCATGAAGGGCGCTACCCGGGCCGTCCCTACGACCAGGCGACGCGGCTCGTGAATCCGGATTTCGTCGCCTGGGCGCAGTCCTTCGGCGCCGCCGCCTTCGCCATCCGGACCGAGGAGGAGATCGAGCCGGTCCTCTCAGAGGCCTTCGCGGTCACGGACCGGCCGGTGGTGGTGCATGTGAAGTCGTCGGCCGTGCAGGCCTCGGCCTGGCGCAAGCGGACCATGCCCTTGCCGGCCTGACCCGACGGACGCCGCCCCGCCGGACGGGCGGCGCCTTTGCGGGATTTTTGCGCGGCGGCCGCGGCTTCCGCATCGCGCCTTTATCCAACTCCGATCGAGAACCGGACGCCCCACGGTCCTGCCGCCCAGCGGCCGGCGCCGCGCTCGGCACAGGCTTTGCTACGTCAGCAATCGAGGAAGCACCGGGACCCGGTTGGTGGTCTTTGGATCGTCGCGCTGACGACGCAGGAAAGGATCGGACGGCTACACATGCTCAAAACAATCGCCGCACTTGCCCTTGGTCTTGGGGTCGCGGCCGCCGCGACGCCGGCCTCTGCCCAGGTCGACCTCGGCAGCGGCTTCTCGGTCACCGGAACGATCACCGGTGCCACCGACTACGTCTTCCGCAACATCAGCCAGACGCGCAGCCGGCCCGCGATCCAGGGTGCCGTGGAGCTCTCCCACGAGACCGGCTTCTACATCGGCAGCTTCGCCAGCAACGTCACCTTCCCGAACACCAATGCACGGCAGGAAGTCGACCTGATCGGCGGCTGGCGCCACACCATCGACAGCTTCACCATCGATGTCGGCGGCACCTGGTACACCTATCCGGGCTACGACGCGCAGCCGGGGCAGTACGAGCTCGCCTATGCCGAAGCCATCCTCAAGCTGAAATACGAGCTGGAGCCGGTCACCTTCCTCGGCACCGCCGCCTATTCGCCGAACTTCTTCGGCCGGTCGGGCGACGGCTGGTATCTGGAAGGCGGCGTCGACGTGAAGATCCCGGTGATCGACGTCACGCTCTCCGGCCGCCTCGGCTACCAGTGGATCGAGCGCAACAACCGCTTCGGCGCGCCGGACTACCTCGCCTACAGCATCTACGTCTCGCGTCCGATCGCCTGGGGCGTCTCGGTCTCGGCAGGCTGGTACGGCACGGACATCAGCCAGTCGGAATGCGGCGGGCTCAAGGTCTGCGACGGGCGGTTCATCGCCTCGGTCTCCTGGACCTTCTGACCAGCGGGCGGGCGGCCGCTGCCGCCCGCCTCCATGGCCCGGCCGCCCTTTTCCCTCTCCCGTCAGGCCAGCGGGGTTTCCAGCAGGCTCACATGCGCCGCGACCACCCGCCAGCCATCGGGGAAGCGCACCCAGCTCTGCTGCTGCCGGCCGATGCGGGCCGAGCCCTCCCGCCGGAAGGTGATCGAGGCGGTGGCGAAGTCCCGCCCATAGGTGGTGATGGAGGTGCGAAGGATCTCCCGCCGCAGCCCGGCCGGGGAGCGCGCGGCGCGAAAGGCGGCGATCTCGGTCGCGCCGAACAGGTTCTCGGTGGCGCCGAAGCGCACCGTGTGCGGGCTTTCCCAGAACAGCTCGTCGAGCACCGGCACGTCGTTGCTCACCAGCGCCGTCTCGTAGCGGGCGAAGGCAGCCTCGACCTCGGCCTTCACCTCGGGGATGTCGATCTGCATGCTCAGGCTCCGAAAGGGGCGACGGGGGCGCGGGCGATGCCTTCGCGTTCGAGCGCATGGGCAACGCGCATCGCGAGATCCTCCCGCCAGGGCGGCGCGATCACCTGCACGCCGATCGGCAGGCCGCGGCCGGCCGGCCAGACCGGCACCGCCACCACCGGCAGGCCGATGAAGGAGATGGGCTGCGTATAGAGGCCGATATTCGGCCGCAGCGGCATCTCCACCCCATCGAGCGTGACGGTCTGCGTGCCGAGCCGCGGTGCCGGCATGGGCGTCGCGGGTGCGAGCAGCACGTCGTGGTCGCGAAACACCGATCCGACCTGGTCGGCGAACCAGCGACGGAAGCGTTGCGCCGTCATCAGCCAGGCGGCCGGCAGCAGGGCGCCGGCGATCAGCCGGTCGCGCACCGCCGGGTCGAAATCCCCCGGCCGTTCGCGCAGGCGCGGCAGGTGGAATTCCGCCGCCTCGGCCATGGTGATGAGAAAGGCGGCGCCCCGAGCGCGCTCGGCTTCCGGCAGCGCGGCTTCCGTCGTCACGCCGAGCGCGGAACAGACGAGGTCCATCGCCGCGTCGCTCTCCGCCAGCCGGTGCTGTGCGAACCAGCCGCCGAGCCGCGCGATGCGCAACCCCGCGATGCCGGCCTCGAAGCCGGCGCCAACCGGCTCCGCCGGCCGCCGTGCGCAGCCGGGATCGGCGGCGTCCGGCCCCTGCATGGCGTCGTAGCCGGCGGCGAGATCGCGCACGGAGCGGGCCAGCGGCCCGACATGGTCGAGCGCCGCGACGAAGGGAAAGGAATGCCCCCGCGACAGCCGCCCATAGGTCGGCTTCAGCCCGAAGGTGCCGCAGAAGGAGGACGGCACGCGGATCGAGCCATTGGTGTCCGACCCCAGCGCCACCGCCGCCAGCCCGCCCGCCACCGCGCCGCCTGAACCGCCCGAGGATCCGCCCGTCATGCGCGTCGTATCGTGCGGGTTGCGCGACGGTCCGTCATGCGCGTTCTCGCCGGTGAAGTCATAGGCGTATTCGCCCATGTTCAGACCGCCGAGCAGCAATCCGCCGGCGGCTTCCATCCGCGCCACCAGGGTCGCATCCGTCGTCGCCGGAGGCAGGTCGCGGTTGATGCGGGACCCGGCCCGCGTCGCGATGCCGGCGATGTCGAACAGGTTCTTCGCCGCGAAGGGCGCGGCGGCGAGTGGTGGCAAGGCCTCCTTCCTCGCACGCGCCGCATCCAACGCCGCGGCACGGGCACGCGCCCGGTCGGCGGTGACGTCGGTGAAGGCGTTGAGCACCGGGTTGCGCGCGGCGATGCGCGCCAGCGCGGCCTCGGCGATCTCGGCCGCACTCGCATCGCCGGCGTGGAAGGCGGCGGCGATGCCGACCGCATCGCGGTCGAGCAGCGGGTCGGTGCTCATCGGCCAGGCTCGAAGACCGGCGCGGGCTCGACCGTGTCGGGCAGCCGGAAGGTCTGGAGCGATGCGGCGATGGCGCCTGCGACGCGGAGATTCGCCCCGACCGCCGCGCGCCAGGCCGGATCGAGCGGAATGCCGGTGGCCGGCAGCAGGGCGGCGATGATCGCCTCGGGGTCGGGGGGTGTCGGATCGGGCATGCCGCGAAACTCCAGTGGCCGGGAGGGTCCGGCAGAGTTGCGGCAGAGTGATGCAATCCCCGCGCCGCCGCACTTGCCCGCAGTGGCGACGCACCCCTAGGCTCGCCGCAAGAATGACGGAGGAGGCGGCCATGCGTCGCAGGATGATTCTCACCGCCACGGCCGGCCTAGCGCTGGCGCGCCCGGCCCTGGCGCAGGGCCAGTGGCCGGATCGCCCGATCCGCTGGATCGTGCCCTTCCCGCCGGGCGGCTCGACCGATCTCTGGGCGCGGCTGATCGCGGAACCGATGTCGGCCGAGCTCGGCCAGCCGATCGTGATCGACAACCGCGGCGGCGCCGGCGGGCTGATCGGCACCGAGGCCGCGGCGCGCGCGGCGCCGGACGGCTACACCATGCTGTTCACCATCACGACGCACGTGACCACGCCGGTCGTGCTGCAGCGCTTCCCCTACGACCCGGTCAACGACTTCGCGCCGATCGGCAAGCTGGGGGTGACGCCGCTGGTGCTCTGCGCCTCGCCCTCCACCCAGGGCAACACGCTGCAGGAATTCGTCGCCTGGGCGCGGGGCAAGGATCTCTCCTTCGGCTCCTATGCGCCGGGCTCCTCGGGCCATGCCTATGGGCAGATGTTCTCCGACGAGGCGCGGCTGAACATGACCCATGTCGCCTATCGCGGCGAAGGGCCGATGCTGCAGGACATGCTCGCCGGCAATGTCGCCTGCGCCTTCCATTCCATGGCGGCGAGCGGCGGGGCGATCCGCTCCGGGCGGATCCGGCCGCTCGCCCTCTCGGGCACGCGGCCGCTGCCCTCCCTGCCCAGCGTGCCGCTGCTGCAGGACAGCGGCTTCTCGCGGCGCTTCGCCTTCTCCGGCTTCATCGGGCTGCTGGCGCCGGCGCGCGTCCCGCAGCCGATCCTCGACCGCAGCGCGGGGCTGTTCCGCAAGATCATGGAGAGCCCCGACACCCAGCGCCGGCTGCTCGAGATCGATACCATCCCGACCTGGCTCGGCCCCGCCGAGTTCCGCGAGGACATCATCCGATGCCTGCGGGAATGGCAGGCGATCGCGACGGAACTGAACCTCAGCGCCCAGGGGTAATTGCGCCGGCGCCTTGATTTGGCCAGAGGGGTGCTGTTCTTGGACGGAACGGGCGGAGACACCGCCCGGGACGCCGACCGGAACCCCCGATGACCAGCCCTGAAGCACCTGCCCTTTCGATCGTCGTGCCAGCCTACAACGAGCAGGAGGTGCTGCCGGAATTCCATCGCCGGCTGGCCTCCGCTCTCGCCGGGCTCGGCCTGGTGTGGGAGGTCGTCTACGTCAACGACGGGTCCCGCGACACCACCTTCGAGGTGATGCTCGGGCTGCAGGCGGCCGATCCGCGCGTCGCGGTGCTCAACCTCTCGCGCAACTTCGGCAAGGAGATCGCGCTCACCGCCGGCCTCGACCATGCGCGCGGGACCCAGGCCGTGGTGGTGATCGACGCCGACCTGCAGGACCCGCCGGAGGTGATACCGGCGCTGGTCGCGACCTGGCAGGAAGGCTTCGATGTCGTCTACGCCCAGCGCAACACGCGCGAAGGCGAGACCTGGCTGAAGAAGGCGACCGCGGCCGCCTTCTACCGCGTCATGCAGCGGCTCGGCGGCAAGGTGCACCTGCCGCCGGACACCGGCGACTTCCGGCTGCTCAGCCGGCGGGCGCTCGATGCGCTGCTGAAGCTGCGGGAACAGCACCGCTTCATGAAGGGGCTGTTTGCCTGGATCGGCTTCCCGGCCAAGGCGGTGCGCTACGACCGCGCGCCGCGCGCCGCCGGCACGACCAAGTGGAACTACTGGAAGCTGTGGAACTTCTCGCTGGAGGGAATCACCTCCTTCACCGTCGCACCGCTCAAGGTCGCGACCTATGTCGGGCTGCTCACCGCGATCCTCGCCTCGCTCTACCTGCTGCTGATCGTCGTGCGCACGCTGATCTTCGGCAATCCCGTGGCGGGCTATCCGAGCCTGCTGGCGGTGGTGCTGTTCCTCGGCGGGGTGCAGATGATGATGCTCGGCATCATCGGCGAGTATCTCGGCCGCATCTTCAACGAGACCAAGCAGCGGCCGCTCTACTTCACCGAGCGCTACGTGCCGAGCCGCGTCACCGAGGGCTGAGCCGGCAGGCGAGGATATCGCCGACCGGAGAGCAGAGCGTCGCGGCAGCCGGCATGCGGGCCAAGGCCTCCGCCCGCGCGCCGGGCAGGATGATGCGCAGTTCCCCCGGTTCGAGCGGCGTCGCGATCGTCGCGGAATCGGCGCAGGGCGGGCGCTCGCCCCGCCAGCGGGCCACATACATGGAGTTCACCGGCACCGGCCGCTCGGCGGCAAGCGTCAGCACCTGAAGCTGCCGCGCATGGTCGCCGAAAGCGTCGGCTGCCGGGATGCAAGTCCAGGTCGGCAGCAGGGTCAGGCGGTCCGCCTCGGCCAGCAGCCGGCGCAGAGCCGCCGCATCGACGATCCAGGCTGTCCGCGCCGCCGCCCAGTCGCGGATGGCCGCGCGGTTCGGCGCCGCATCGGCGAATTGCAGCAGGCCGAGCACCAGCACCGCAGCCGCGCCGAAGCGCGGCACCCGCGCGAGCAGCGCCACACTGCCCACCAGCAGCGCCAGGCCGACCGGCCAGAAGAAGCGGCCCGAGGCGCGGAACTGCTCGAGGAAGCCCGGCGCCGGACCGAGGTCCAGCACCACCAGCCGCCCTACCCCGACGCGGAAGGAGACCGCGAGCAGCGCGAGCCCGAACAGCACCAGCGCCAGGCCTGCGTGGCGCCGCAGGACCCGCGCAGCTTCCCGCGGCATCAGGACGACCACCGCGAGCATCCCCGCGATCAGCCCCGCACCGAGCCAGTTGTAGCCTTCCCATCCGCCATGGCCGGTGGCGTCGATCTCGCCCGAAACCAAGCCCGGCAGCAGGCCGGAGCGATGCGGCCAGAATGGCGAGAGCAGGTTCAGGGCAAAATCCCCGAAGCCGCCGTCGCCCCGCGCGCCGAGATAGCCGAAGGCTGCCATCGTCGCGAGCACCGCCCCGGCCGCCGCGCAGAAGCCTGTCGCCGCCCCCATCCAGCGCCGGTCCGACCGCAGCAGCAGCGTCGCCGGCGCGGCGCCGAGCAGCGCCAGGACCATGGCCGCAAGGTAAGGGTGGACGAGCAGCGTCGCGACCGCCGCGACAACTGCCCCCGCCCACAGCGCGGGCGAGGGCACCCGCACCAGCCGGAGATAGAAGCCGAGCGCGATCAGCAGCGTGAAATGCCCGGTCAGCGCCGCATGGCCATAGCGATTGATGAAGGCCGGCATCGAGGCCGCGGCGAGTGCGATCGCCACCGCCGGCAACACCCGCTTCTCCCCCGTGCCGCGCAGGCACCAGACCGCCGCCGCCGGCTGCGCCAGCCAGGCGATGCCGTAGAACAGGCCGATGCCGTGAAAACCCTCGGGCAGGGTGCCGCGCAGCAGCTTCAGCACCAGCGCGAGCAGCGGGATTCCGTCGGAGAAGGCGATGTTGAGGCCATCGGGCGGGAGGATGTTGCGCGCCATCAGGGGCGGCCAGCGCCAGTCGTCGCCCAGGAAATAGCGCTGGGCGATGGCGTGCTGCGCGGCATCGCCCTGTGGCGCCCAGTCGATGCCGGCATGCGGCAACAGGAAATCGATCGGGAAGGTCGCGGCCACCAGCACCGCGCCGAGCAGCAGCGCGAAGCCGTAGGACAGGACCGAAGCGACGCGGGGGGTCAGGGCGCGCACTCCGTTAGGGGGCGCTGGCCGTCTAGGGCCGGGCCATGGAGCGAGCAAGCGGCACCGTCACGAAAGATTCCGGGCGTGGCCGGCCGTCGCGCCACAATTGCGCCGCAAGCAGGTCCCAAATCCGTCAGCGCCAAGGGTCATGTCTAGGGTCATTCCGAGGACCGGCCTCGCCCCCTCCCCGCAGATGCGGAAGGGCGATGAGGTCCAAGGGCCCCCTTTGGCCGTTGCCGGACCCCCGCCGGCAGCGGTGACACCAGAAGGCCGTTATCGCTCATGTCCAGCGTTCCGGTTGGTCCCCTCCCCCCACATGGCGCCCCTGCCGGCGCCGTCGCCGGCGTTTCCGCCCGCGACCGAGCCGCCCGCCGGCTGCCGCTCGCCAAGCGCGCGATGGACATCGCCATCGCCGGCGCGGCGCTGCTGGTCGCCCTGCCCTTCTTCATCATCGTCGGCGCGCTGGTGCGGGCCGATGGCGGGCCGGCCTTCTACGCCCACCCGCGCGTCGGCCGCGGCGGCCGCATCTTCGGCTGCCTCAAGTTCCGCTCCATGGTGATCGACAGCCAGGCGCGGCTCGACGCGCTGCTCGCCGCCGACCCCGCCGCGCGCGAGGAGTGGGAGGCGACCCGCAAGCTGAAGAACGACCCGCGCATCACCGCCATCGGCCGCTTCCTGCGCGCCACCAGCCTCGACGAGTTGCCTCAGCTCATCAACGTGCTGAAGGGCGAGATGAGCATCGTCGGCCCCCGCCCGGTGCAGCAGTCCGAGCTGGACCGCTACTACGGCGCCGCCGCCGCGCACTACCTGACCGTCCGCCCGGGCATCACCGGCCTGTGGCAGGTGAGCGGCCGCAGCGAGACCTCCTACGACCAGCGGGTGGCGCTCGATGTCGCCTATGTCTCGCAGCCCTCGCTGCTGGCCGACATCCGCATCCTGCTGAAGACCCCGATGGCGGTGCTGTCGCGCCGCGGCGCACACTGAGCCCCGGGGCCACCAAGGAATCCATCCCATGACTGGTACGGCGTCCGAGGGCCCGGAGGACCGGGCCGGCGGGCGCCGGCTTGTCTCCGGCGTGCTGTGGAACGCGTTCGGGCGCGGCATCCCGCTGCTGGTCGCGCTCCTCATCACCCCGGTGCTGGTGCACCTGCTGGGGACGGAGCGCTGGGGGCTCTTCACCCTCGCACTCGCCATGATCGGCATCTTCGGGGTCTTCGACCTCGGGCTCGGCATGGCGCTGACCCGCGCGGTGTCGGAGCGGATCGGCGAAGGCCGCGGCGCCGAGGCGCCGGCCCTGGTTGGCGCCGCCCTCTATGGGCTGCTCGGCCTCTCGACCGTGACGGCGGGCCTCGCCTGGTTCTTCATGCCGGTGCTGATCGGGCGTGTGCTGCTGGTGCCGCCGGGGCTGGAGGCCGAGGCGCTCGTCGCCTTCCGCGTCCTCGCCGCCGCGGCGCCGCTGGTGGTGATGAACGCGGCGCTCTGGGGCGTGCTCGCGGCCTGGCAGCGCTTCCGCGCGGCCAATCTCGTGAACATGCCGGTCAGCATCTTCTACTACCTCGGCCCGGTGATCGCCCTGCTGCTGTGGGACAGCCTGGTGAGCGTGATGCTGGCGCTGGTCGTGGTGCGGCTGGCGAGCGGCCTCGGCTATGCGGCAATCGCCTGGAAGATCGTGCCGGGGCTGGGGCTTGCGCGGCCGCGCTTCGGCCTGCTGCGGCCACTGCTGCGCCAGGGGGGGTGGATGAGCCTCTCCGGGGCGCTGACCCAGGTGCTGCTCTATGCCGACCGCTTCCTGGTCGGCGCGCTGATCGGGCTGACGGCCGTCGCCTTCTATGCGACACCGCTCGACCTCGTCATGCGCATGTGGATCCTGCCCGTGGCGGTGGCACAGACGCTGCTGCCGGCCATCGCCTCCTCCTTCCGCACCTCGCCGGAGCGCACCGCGCTGCTGGTGCGGCGCGGCGCCCTGATCGTGGCCGGGCTGGCGCTGCCGGCCTGCCTGGTGCTGGTGACGCTGGCCGAATGGCTGCTGTGGCTGTGGCTCGGCACCGCCTTCGCCGAGGGCGGCGGGATGGTGCTGCGCATCCTCGGCGTCGGCATCTTCTTCTCCTGCCTCGCCTTCGTGCCCGGGACGATGCTCGACGCGATCGGGCGGCCGGAGGTGACGGCGACCTTCTCCCTGGTGCAGGCGGCGGTGTTCCTGCCGCTCGGCGCGCTGCTGCTGGTGCTGATCGGGATCGAGGGCGCGGCCATCGCCTGGACGCTGCGCGCGGCGACGGATTGCGCGGGGCGCTTCCTGCTTGCCGCGCGCTTCTACCCTCCATCGGCGGAGGCCGGGCGCGCGCTGATGCCGATGCTCGTCGCGGCCGGCGCGGGGATGGCGCTGATGGTGCCGCTGCCGGGCCTGGTGCTGCCTGCGCTGCTGGGGGCCGTGACGCTCGGCGCCGTGCTGTGGCTTGGCTGGCGGGTCGCCCCGGCCGATGATCGCGCCGCGCTGCTGCGCCGGATCGGAAGGGGGGCCGCATGAGCGGCATCGTCATCAACGGCCGCTTCCTGACCCAGGGCATGACCGGCGTGCAGCGCTTCGCGACCGAGATCGTCGCCGCGGCGGATGCGCTCGCAGGCGCCGGCGCCTGGCCGTCGGCGCGGGTGCTGCATCCGGCCGGAGCGCGCGACCCGGGGCTGAAGCACCTGCGCGGCGAGGCCGTCGGCACGCGCGGCGGCCAGGCCTGGGAACAGATCGACCTGCCACGCGCGGCGAAGGGCGATCTCCTGGTGAACCTCGGCAACACCGGGCCGCTGCTGGCCGGCGCGCGACAGGCCGTAGTGATCCACGACGCCGGCGCCTTCGACACGCCGGACTCCTATTCCTTCGCTTTCCGCACCTGGTACCGGCTGCTGCAGAAGCGCCTGGCGCGGGCGGGCGCACGGCTGCTGACGGTGTCGGAATTCTCGCGCGGGCGGATCGCCGCGGCGCTCGGCGTGGATGCATCCTCGATCGGCGTGCTGCCGGAAGGCGGGGAGCACATCCTGCGCGTGCCGGCAGACGAGACCGTGCTGGCGCGGCACGGGCTGGAACCCGCGCGCTACGCGCTCGTGGTCGGCAATCCGGCGGCGCACAAGAACCTCGCGGCATTGACGGCGGCGGCGGATGTGCTCGGCCGGCACGGGCTGACGCTGGCGGTCGCCGGCGCGGCGGATCCGGCGGTGTTCCGTGGCGGCGGCGGCGTGGCGGCGGAGGCGGCGCGGGTGCTCGGGCGCGTGTCGGATGGGGAGTTGCGCGCTCTGTACGCTAACGCGCTCTGCCTGGTCTTCCCTTCCCGCTATGAGGGCTTCGGCCTGCCGCCGCTGGAGGCGATGGCTTGCGGCTGCCCGGTGATCGCCGCGCATGCCGGCGCCGTGCCTGAGGTCTGCGCCGAGGCCGCGCTCTGGTTCGACCCGGCGCAGCCAGCGAGCCTGCAGGACGCCCTGGCGCGGCTGGTCGAGGAGGAAGGGCTGCGCGACGGCATGCGCGATGCCGGCCTCGCCCGCGCCGCGCGCTTCACCTGGGAACGGGCGGCGCGCGAACTGCTGGCGCAGATCACGGAGGTCGCCGCATGAAGGTCGCCATCGTCCATGAATGGCTGGATTCCTTCGCCGGCTCCGAACGCGTGGTGGAACAATTCCTGGCCGAATGGCCGGAGGCGGATCTCTTCGTCCTCTGCGACTTCATGCCGGAAGCGGAGCGCGGCTTCCTCGGCGGCAGGCCGGTGCGCACCAGCTTCATCCAGCGCCTGCCCTTCGCCCGGAAGCACTTCCGCAAGTACCTCGGCCTGATGCCGCTGGCGGTCGAGCAGTTCGACCTGTCCGGCTACGACCTGGTGCTGTCCTCCTCGCACGCCGTGGCCAAGGGCGCGATCACCGGGCCGGGCCAGGTGCATGTCTCCTACGTGCACAGCCCGATGCGCTACGCCTGGGACCTGCAGCACCAGTACCTGCGCGAGGCGGGATTGGATCGCGGGCTGAAGGGGCTCTACACGCGCCGCCTGCTGCACCGCATGCGCATGTGGGACCGCGCGAGCGCGGCCGCCCCCGACGTGGTGCTGGCCAATTCCACCTACATCGCCGAGCGCATCCGCAAGGCCTGGCGGCGGGAGAGCATCGTCGTCCATCCCCCGGTGGACGTGGAGCGCTTCGCCCTGCGCGCGGAGAAGGAGGATTTCTACCTCACCGCCTCCCGCATGGTGCCCTACAAGCGGATCGAGCTGATCGCCGAGGCCTTCCGCCGCATGCCGGGCCGGCGCCTCGTGGTGGTGGGCGACGGCACGAATGAGGCGCGCGTGCGCGAGGCCGCCGGCGGCGCCCCCAACATCGAGTTCCGCGGCCGCGTCAGCACCGCGGAGCTGGTCCGCCTGACCCAGGCCGCCCGTGCCGCCGTCTTCGCGGCGGAGGAGGATTTCGGCATCGCCACCGTCGAGGCCCAGGCCTGTGGTACCCCCGTCATCGCCTTCGGCAAGGGCGGCGCGCGGGACATCATCGTCGCGCCCCCGGCCGGGCAGCCGACCGGCCTCTTCTTCGCCGAGCAGTCGGCAGGCGCGATCATTGCCGCTGTGGAACGCTTCGAGACCCTGGCTTTCGTGCCACAAGATTGCCGCACCAATGCGGGACGTTTCAGCCGTGAAGCCTTCCGTGCCGCGATGCGCCGCATCGCCCGGGAAGCTCTCGAGGGACTGCAGGGATGAAGTTCTCGCTCGTCGTCGCGACCATCGGCCGCGACAGGGAGATCGCCGAGCTGATCGACAGCCTGCTCGCGCAGGGCCGGTCGGATTTCGAGGTGATCATCGTCGACCAGAACGAGCACGACCGCCTCGCCGAGCTGGAAACCGCCTATGCCGGCCGGGTCGAGCTGCGGCGCTTCCGCTCCTCCGTGCGCAATGCGAACCATGCGCGCAACCTCGGCCTGCGCCATGCGCGGGGCGAGATCGTCGCCTTCCCGGACGATGACTGCTCCTATCCGCCGAACGTGCTTGACCGCGTCGAGGCCGCCTTCGTCGCCAACCCGGCGCTCGGCGCGCTGACCGGTCCGGCCGCCTCGCCCGAGGGCGGGCTCGGCTCCGGCCGCTGGCGCGCCGAGGGCGGGTCGATCGACCTCGGCAACGTCTGGACCAGCGTGATCGAGTTCAACCTCTTCCTCCCCCGCGCCATCGCGCTGGAACTCGGCGGCTTCGACGAGCGGATGGGGCCGGGCACGGTCTTCGGCTCGGCGGAAGGCAACGACCTCGTCTGCCGTGCCCTGGCCCGCGGCCTCGAGGCGCGCTACGACCCGGAGCTGCGGATCATCCATCCCGACAAGCGCCTGACCGAGGTCGCGGTGGCGCGCGCGGAACGCTACGGCCGCGGCCTCGGCTTCGCGCTGCGGCGGCATGCCGCGCCGGTCTCCACCTGGTTCGCCTTCATGGTGCGGCCGCTGGGTGGCGCCGCGCTCAGCCTGCTGCGGTTGCGGCTGCACGACGCCGCCTACTACTTCATGACCTGGCGCGGCCGCGTGGCCGGCGCCCTCGCCGCCGAAGCCCGCCGTCCTGTCACCTTGCCGCCGCTGACCGAAACCGCCTGATGCGCCTCGCCATCGGCATCGCGACGCGAGGACGCCCGGCGATCCTCGCGGGGGTGCTGCGCGACCTGCAGCGCCAGACGCGCCCCGCCGACCGCACCATCGTCTGCCACGTCACCCCGGACGACGTCGCCGGCTGCGACGCCATCGCGGGCGTCGAATTCATCACCGCCTCGGCCGGCCTGCCGCGCCAGCGCAACGCCATCCTGGAGGCGGCGGGCGATTGCGACGTGGTGCTGTTCCTCGACGACGACTTCCTCTGCGCGCCCGCCTTCCTCGCGGTCACGGAAGCGGCCTTCGCCACGCATCCCGACATGGTCGTCGCCACCGGCGTCGTCGTCGCGGACGGCGCGAAGGGGCCGGGCTACACGCTTGAGGAAGCCGCGGCGCTGCTGGCCGCCGATGTCCCCCCCGCCGATGCCGGCGCGGTCGAGCCTGCCTTCAACGGCTACGGCTGCAACATGGCGTTCCGCATGGCGACGGTACGCGAGCACGGCATCCGCGTGGACGAGCGCCTGCCCCTCTACGCCTGGTACGAGGACATCGACGTCACGCGCCGCCTCGGGGAACATGGCAGCATCCTGCGCCTGCTCGGCGCGCGCGGCGCGCATCTCGGCGCCAAGTCGGGCCGCGTGCAGCAGGTGCGGCTCGGCTACTCGCAGGTGGTCAACCCGGTCTACCTGGCGCGCAAGGGGACCTTCCCCTGGAACCACGCCATCCCGAGCGCGGCGCGGCATTGCATCGCCAACCTCGTGCGTTCCCTCGCGCCGGAACCCTGGGCGGATCGCTGGGGCCGCTTCCGCGGCAACATGATCGGCCTGTGGGACCTGCTGCGCGGGCGAGCCGCCCCGGAACGCATCCTCGAACTCTGATGCCGCCGGGCCGTGCCGGCGCTGCTCGGCATCGGCGGGGCAATCGTGTCGGCACGCGGGCCTCGTGTGGCGGCTGCCCGCGATACGAAGCGTCTCGCACAAAGCCTTCGGCCCGCCCCCTCTTCCGTCCGGCGCCGCTTCGCGCGACGATGCGCCGAACCCAAGGAGGAGGAAGCGCTCGCATGACGCTCGAACCAGGCCGCCCGCGGCCGGAACCGACACCAGAGACGAAACATTTCTGGGAAGGCACGAAGAACGGCAAGCTGCTGCTGCAGCGCTGCGGCGATACCGGCCGCGCGTATTTCCCCCCGCGCCCGTTCAGCCCCTACACCGGCACGCGCAACGTCGAGGTGTTCGAGGCCTCCGGCCGCGCGACGCTGCATTCCTACGTCATCCACCACCGGCCCGTGCCGGGCTTCAAGCCGCCCTACGCCATCGCGGTCGTGGAGCTCGAGGAAGGCCCGCGCATGATGACCAACATCGTCGACTGCGCGCAGACGCCCGAGGCGCTGGTGCTCGACATGCCGCTGGAAGTCGCCTTCACGAAGATGGACGACGACATCACGCTTGCCCTGTTCCGCCCGGCGAAGGGGGCCTGACGCCATGATCCGTCCCGGAGAGATCGCGATCGTCGGCGCCGCCGAATCCACCCGCATCGGCGCCGTGCCCGACATGGCGCAGATCATGCTGCATGCCGATGCGGCGCTGAACGCGATGGCGGATGCAGGGCTCAAGCCCTCCGACATCGACGGCGTCGCCTGCGTCGGCCCGATGATGCCGCAGCAGATCGCCCACTACCTCGGCATCACGCCGAAATGGGTGGACGGTACCGGCGTCGGCGGCTGTTCCTTCATGCTGCATGTCCGCCACGCCGCGGCGGCTATCCATGCGGGCTACGCCAAGACCATCCTCATCACCCATGGCGAGAGCGGCAAGTCGCGCGTCAACGCGACGCCGCGCCCGCCCGAGCCGCAGAGCCTGCAGGGCCAGTTCGAGATGCCCTTCGGCCCGATGGGCCCGCCGACGCTCTTCCCCATCCCCGTGCTGCGCTACATGAAGACCTATGGCGTCACGCACGAGCACCTGGCGCAGGTCGCGGTGGTGCAGCGCGAATGGGCGGGGAAGAACCCGCGCGCGGCGTTCAAGGACCCGATCACCGTCGCCGACGTGCTGAACAGCAAGATGATCGCCTACCCGTTCCGGCTGCTGCAGTGCTGCCTGGTGACGGATGGCGGCGGCGCGCTGATCCTCACCTCCGCCGACCGTGCGAAGGATTTCCCGCAGAAGCCGGTCTACATCCTCGGCAGCGGCGAATCCGTCGAGACGACGATGGTCAGCCAGATGGAGGACTTCACCTCCTCCCGCGCCTTCCGCGTGGCGGGGCCGGAAGCCTTCCGCATGGCCGGGCTGAAGCACGAGGACGTCGATCACCTGATGATCTACGACGCCTTCGCGCATCTGCCGCTCTACGGGCTGGAAGACCTCGGCTTCGTCAAGCGCGGCGAGGCGAAGGACTTCATCTGGGAAGGCAACACGCGCCCCGGCGGCAAGCTGCCGCTCAACACCAATGGCGGCGGCCTGTCCTACACGCACACCGGCATGTACGGCATGTTCGCCCTGCAGGAGAGCGTGCGCCAGGTGCGCGGCGTCGCGCCGGCGCAGGTGCCGGACGTGACGATCAGCGTCTGCCACGGGGTGGGCGGCATGTTCTCCGCCTCGGGCACCGTCGTGCTGTCCAACGAACGGCCCTGAGCCGCATTCCGGCCCCGCGGCAAGGACCGCGGGGCCGGCACCAACAAGATCCCTCGGGAGGATACGAGAATGACCATCACGACGTCCCGTCGTGCCCTGCTCGCCGCCGGCGGCACGATGCTCGCCGCGCCCGCCATCGCGCAGTCCGGCTTCCCCAATCGCCCCATCCGGCTGATCGTGCCCTGGCCGCCGGGCGGCTCCACGGACGGGCAGCTCCGCTCCCTCGCCGACATCGCCCAGCGCCATCTCGGCCAGCCGGTCGTCATCGAGAACCGCAGCGGCGTGAGCGGCACGATGGGCGCGCAGATGATGGCGGCCGAAGCGCGCGGCGACGGCTACCTGATCGGCCAGATGCCTGTCACCGCCTTCCGGCTGCCGCTGATGTCCGCCCGCCCGGGCTGGGATCCGCTGAAGGATTTCTCCTACATCATCCACCTCACCGGCTACCTGTTCGGCGTGGTGGTGAAGGCGGACAGCCCCTGGCGCACCTGGCAGGAATTCATGGCCTACGCCAAGGCGAACCCCGGCAAGATCGCCTATGGCTCCCCCGGCGTCGGCAGCACGCTGCACATCACGATGGAACGCATCGCGGCGGAGAACGGCATCGACTGGCTGCACGTGCCCTTCCGCGGCGGGGCGGACAACATCCAGGCGGTGCTGTCCGGCCAGACCCAGGCGAATGCCGATTCCACCGGCTGGGCCCCGCTGGTCGAGGCGGGGCAGCTTCGCCTCCTCGTCACCTGGGGCGAGCAGCGCGCCGCGCGCTTCCCGGACGTGCCGACGCTGCGCGAGGTCGGCATCAACATCGTCTCGGCCTCGCCCTATGGCCTCGCCGGCCCCAAGGGGATGGACCCGGGCGTGGTGCGCGTGCTGCACGACGCCTTCAAGGCCGCGCTCCATGACCCCGCGCATGCCGAGGTGCTGCGGCGCTACGACATGCCCATCATCTACAAGAACACGGCGGACTACACCGCCTATGTCGGCCAGGTGATGGAGGAGGAAGGTGCCATGATCCGACGCCTCAATCTCCGCATCAACTGACCCATGGCGCGTCGCCCGGCGCGCCTCATACTGGCGGCATGATACGAGCGGCACGAGTTCTCGACTCATGCCGAGGCCGCGAATGCGGCCCGCCGGCAGTCCGGCGAAGCCAAGCAAGCCGGAGGTTTGCGCGTCACCCCGGAAGCGTGCCTCCGGCACGACGCGCCGGAGGGCATGAAAAGGCAAATCCAACGGTCGCTGCTCGCGACCCTTGGCATCAGCCTGTGCCCAGGCGAGTGCCGGTGCGCAGGCCGCGATGCGATGCCGGGCTGGAATGCCGCAGGGCGCGGGGAAATCACCCCTTCGGCAGTTCCACCTTCCCGGTGTGCAACTGCAGGCGCGAGAATTCCGGCGCTTGCTGACCCGCATCGCGGAAGGCCTGCTTCAGCGCCGCGATGTTCGGCGCGAGGATGGTCTCCCGGTTGGCGCTGACCCAGTCCCGCGACTTCTGCGGCATGGCGAGCGAGCCCTGGAAGCGCGGCATCACCCAGCGGGCGAAGAGTTCGAAGGACCGCCAGGTCGCCTCCCGATCGGCCCATTCATGGGCGCGGAACAGGATGCCGCCGGCGCCGCCATCGGTGAAGGAGAGCAGCCGCTCGATCCCCGCCGCGACCGTCTCCGGCGAGCCGACCAGCGTCGAACCCTGCGCGAGCCCGTCGCGCAGCGGGTCCTCGGATCGCATCGGCGGGCGGCCGAGCGTTTCGCTGAAATAGGTCAACGTTTCGAGCTGTTCGCCGATGCGCACCTCGCGCAGGGCGCGTTCGTCGTCCTCGGCGCAGTGGAGGTTCACGACCAGCCGCCAGTTGCGGCGGTCCATGGTCTTGCCGTGCTTCGCCGCCTCGGCCTCCGCCATGCGCCACTGGTCGGCCAGCATCTTCGGCCCGCCATGCAGCCCGGCGCCGAGCGAAAGCAGCCCGACACCGTGCTTGCCCGCCGCCAAAGCGCCCGACGGCGTGGTCGAGGACGCGACGGAGATCGGAAAGCATGGCTCCGAATACGGCGCGAGATGCAGCCGCGCGTCGCGCAGCGTGAACCAGTCGGTCTCCATCGTGACCGGCTCCTCGCAGGCGAGGAGCCTCATGATGGCGGTCAGCGATTCATCCATCCGCCGCCGCTGATGCCCGGGGTCGATACCCATCATGTAGGCGTCGGACACCAATGCCCCCGGACCGCAGCCGAGGATGACGCGCCCCTTCGTCATGTGGTCGAGCTGCACGAAGCGCTGCGCCACCAGCAGCGGGTGGTGGTAGGGCAGGCTGGTCACGCCCGTGGCGAGCCTGATGTGCTTCGTGCGTTCCGCCACGGCGCCGATGATGATCTCGGGGCTCGCGATCGTCTCCCAGCCGGCGGAGTGGTGCTCGCCGATCCAGGCCTCGTCATAGCCGAGATGGTCGAGCCACTGGATCAGCGCCATGTCGCGCTCGATCGCCAGCGTCGGATTGTCGCCGACCCGGTGGAAGGGGGCGAGGAAGATGCCGAAGCGCAGGCGTCGCGGGGTCATGGCGTGTCCTTGTGCTGGTGTCTGCCTGGAGGCCCCGCCGTGCCGTCACATCGACGGCGGGTCGCCGGCGAGGAATTCCTCCCCGCCGTAGTCGGCCTCGATCGGGATGCGGAGGTAGCGACCCTCGGGCGTGTCGCGCTGGATCGGCAGGACCGTGACGACGGGCCGCGCGCGGGCGGCGGCGAAGGCCTCGGCGACCGAGGTGCTGCGCGCCAGCTTGTTCAGGTTCATGCGCGTGGGGAAGACGATCTTCTTCGTGCCGGCCTCGGCTTCGGCGAGGGCATCGATGGGGCGGATCCACACGCTGTCCACCGCCTCGTGGCCGTCATGCAGCGCGTCCTGGTCCACCGGCGCGGCGGCGAGGAAGAAATGCGTGTCGAAACGCTTGGGCACCGGCAGCGGCGTGATCCAGTGGGCGAAATGCGCAAGGCCGCTGGTGTCGGGCACCAGCCCGCGGGCGGCCAGCATGGTGGCGAACTCGCCCTCCGCCGCAGGCGGCACGCCGGGCGCCGCGAGCAGCACGCCGCATTCCTCCCAGGTCTCGCGGATGGCGGCGATGCGGAAGGCGCCCTGCGCATCGCCCCCGGCCAGCACCAGGTCGGAAGCCTCCACCCGCCCGCCCGGGAAGACCAGCGCACCGGAGGCGAAATCGATCTGGTGGTGGCGTACCACCATGAATACCTCGAGCCCGCCCGGCCCGTCGCGCAGCAGCAGGACGGTGGAGGCGGGGCGGGCGGGGGCGGGACTGGACATCATCCGCATTGCAGCGCGCCCGGGCCGCCACCGCAAGGCGCGTTGACGCCGCCGCCACGGCACAGCAGCCTTGCGCCCAACGAGGAGGAGCAACGACATGGCGCAGATCGCGCGCTGGGCCAGGGAAGCACCGGACAAGATCGCGGCGCATTTTCCCGATCTGGGCATCAGCATCACCTTCGGAGAGCTCGACGCCCGCGCCAACCGCGCCGCGCAATGGCTGATCTCCCTCGGGCTGGAACCGGGGGACGGCGTGGCCCTGCTGATGGACAACCGGCCCGAATTCATCGAGCTGGTCTTCGCCTGCCGCCGGGCGGGGCTCTACTACACGCCACTCTCGGTGCATCTGCGGCCGCAGGAAGTGGCCTACATGCTCGGCGATGCCGGGGCGAAGGCGATCATCGTCTCGCCGGGCCTGGCCGAGCTCGCCACCGCGCTGCTGCGGGAAGGCGCGACCGGGGAGGTGCCGCGCTTCGCGATCGGCGAAGGCCTGCCGCGCTACGGATCCTACGAGGCGGCCCTCGCGGCCTTCCCGGCGCCGACACGCCTGCCCGAACGGCCGGTCGGCCGGGAATTCCTCTATTCCTCGGGCACCACCGGCCTGCCCAAGGGCATCAAGCGCCCCCTCCTGTCCTGGGAGAACCGCAACACGCCCGACTGGGACACCACCTGGAAGTCGATCTACGGCTTCGGTCCGGACACGGTCTATCTCTCGCCCGCGCCGCTGTACCACGCGGCGCCGCACGGCTTCACCATCCGCCGGACCATCGCCGAAGGCGGCACCGCCGTGGTGATGGCGAAGTTCGACCCGCTGCGCGCGCTCGAGCTGATCGAGCGCTATCGCGTCACCCACAGCCAATGGGTGCCGACCATGTTCGTGCGGCTGCTCGCCCTGCCCGAGGCCGACCGCATGCGCTTCGACCTCTCCTCCCACCGCTGCGCCATCCATGCGGCCGCCCCCTGCCCGGTCGGCGTGAAGCGGCGGATGATGGAATGGTGGGGGCCGATCCTCTGGGAATACTACGCGGGGTCCGAAAGCGTCGGGACGACCGTGGTCTCGCCGCAGGACTGGCTGGCGCGGCCCGGCACGGTGGGCAGGCCGGTCAACGGCGTGAAGCTGCACATCTGCGACGATGACGGCAACGAACTGCCCGTGGGCGAGGTGGGCCGCATCTGCTTCGAGGGTGCGCCGCGCTTCGCCTACCACAACGCGCCGGAGAAGACGGCGGCCGCCTACAATGCGCGCGGCTGGGCGAGCCTCGGCGACCTCGGGCGCGTGGATGAGGAGGGCTGGCTGTTCCTCTCCGACCGGCGCGCCGACCTGATCCTCTCCGGCGGCGTGAACCTCTACCCGGCGGAGATCGAGGCGGCGCTCGCACGCCATCCGGAGGTGGCGGAGGTCGCCGTCGTCGGCATCCCGAACGAGGATTTCGGCGAGCAGGTCCACGCCGTGATCGTGCCGCGCGACCCGCGTGCGGATACGCGGGCGCTGCAGGCGTCGCTGGAGGCGCTGTGCAAGGAGCACCTGGCCGGGCCGAAGCGGCCACGGTCCTGGGAATTCGCGGAGGAACTGCCGCGCAGCGAGGCCGGGAAGCTGCTGCGCAGGATCCTGAAGGAGCGGTATCTCAAGCCGGCATAGGCAGGATCGAGAGGGGCGCCGCCCCTCTCGAACTCTCCCCGCCAAAGGCCGAAGGGCCTTTGGAAACCGTCACTTCGGCATTCGCGGGTGCGGGGGGCCGTGTCCGCTGCCGGGGGAGTTCGGCCCCCTCGAGCCCTCACCCGGTGCGCAGGCCGAGCCGTTCCACGCGACGGCGCTCGGCCTCGTAGGTCTCCAGCATGTTGCGCGCATAATCCTCGGTGTTGAGGTATTCGATCGGCTGGTCGAGCCGGCGCAGCGTCGCGACATGCGCGGGGTCGTAGAGTGCCGCCTTGAAGCCGTCATGCAGCGCGCGCGTGATGGCCGGGTCGAGACCCGCCGGCGCGACCAGCCCGTAGGGCGAGGTCACCACCATGTCCGTGTAGCCGAGCTCGATCAGCGTCGGCACGTCGGGCCAGCGCGGAGAGCGCTCGCGCGACCAGACGTTGAGGAAGCGCAGCTTTCCCTCGTCGACAAGCTGGCCGACGCCCGAACCGCCGGCGCCGCCCTCGATATGTCCGCCGAGCAGCGCCGGCGTCATGTCGCCCTCGCCGCGGTAGGGGACGTGCACGACCTCGATCCGCTCGCGCTCGGCGAGGTCCACCAGGGTCAGGTGCGGCGTGCCGTTGGCCCCGGTATTGCCGAGCCGCACCTGGCCCGGCCGGCGCCGCGCATCGGCCACCAGGTCCTGCCAGGTGCGATAGGGGCTCTCGGCGCGCACCGTCACGGCGAAGAGATAGCCGGTCAGATGGATGATCGGCGTGAAGTCCTTGGTCACGTCATAGGGCATGCGCTGCATGTGCGGCAGGCGCAGCGCCGGCAGCGTCATCTGGGAAACGGTGTACCCGTCCGGCCGGGCGCGCGCGACGGCGGCCGCGCCGAGCGTGCTGCCGGCACCCGGGCGGTTCTCGACCAGTACGGTCTGGCCGAAATGCCGCGTCGCGGCCTCGGCGAAGGAGCGCATCTGGACGTCCGTCGCTCCGCCCGCGGGGAAGGGGACGTAGATCGTGATCGGCCGGTTCGGGAAGCGCTCCTGCGCGGCCGCACCCCTGACGAGAGGCACTGCGAGGGTTGCGCCGAGTGCGGCGCGGCGGGTGATCGATGTCATTCCTTCTGGTCCTCCCGGTTGTGGTTCTCGTGCCGGTCGCCGGAGCTTCGACTCACGACGACCGGCCATGGCGAGCGGAGCGACCGCGCGCAAGGCGAAGGCGGATGCCGGCTCCACCGGGGTCGTCCCCCGGCGGAGCCGGCGCGACGCATCACAGCGTGCGCGCGATGATCTCCTTCATGATCTCGGAGCTGCCGCCGTAGATGCGGCCGACGCGCGCATCCGCCCAGGCCCGGCCGATCTCGTACTCGGCCATGTAGCCGTAGCCGCCATGCATCTGCAGGCAATCGTCGAGCAGGCGGTTCTGCATCTCCGTCCCCAGCAGCTTCGCCGTCGCCGCCATCTCGATGGTGAGCTGGCCCTGCATGTGCAGCGCCAGGCAATGGTCGGCGAAGATGCGGAACATCGTCGCGTTGGCCCTGAGCTCGGCCAGCTTGAAGCGGTTGTGCTGGAAGTCGAAGACCGTCTGGCCGAAGACCTTGCGGTCCTTCGCGTAGTCGATGGTCTTCTGCAGCATCACCTCCATCGACATCGCGCTTCGGATGGCGATGACCAGGCGTTCCTGCGGCAGGTTCCTGATGAGGTAGGAGAAGCCGGCATTCTCCTCGCCGAGGAGGTTCTCCGCCGGCACGCGCACATCGTCGAAGAAGAGCTCGGAGGTGTCGGCCGCATGCATGCCGATCTTCTCGAGGTTGCGGCCCTTGGTGAAGCCCTTCGTGCCCTCCTCGACGCAGATCAGGCTGATGCCCTTGCGCCCCGCGCCGGGGTCCGTCTTGCACACGACGATCACCAGGCCGCAGTTCTGGCCGTTGGAGATGAAGGTCTTGGACCCGTTGATGACCCAGTCCGAGCCATCCCGCCGCGCGGTGCTGCGCACGGCCTTGAGGTCGGAGCCCATGCCCGGCTCGGTCATGGCGATGGCGGTGATGATCTCGCCGCTCGCCATGCGCGGCAGCCATTCGCGCTTCTTCTCCGGCCGCGCGAATTCCTCGATGTAGGGCACGACGATATCGGAATGCAGCGGGAAGCCGATGCCGGAGGCGTTGGTGCGCGCGATCTCCTCGATGATCACGGCGGCATAGCCGAAATCGGCGCCGGCGCCGCCGTACTCTTCCGACATCATCGGGCAGAGCAGGCCTTCGGCGCCTGCCTTGCGCCAGACCTCGCGCGGGACGATCTGGGCACGCTCCCAGTCGCGGTGGTAGGGCACGACCTCGCGCTCGAAGAAGCGGCGCACCTGCGTGCGGAAGAGCTCGTGCTCGGCGGTGAAGACGCTGCGCGCAGTGCCGGCGCCCGGGGTCGCGGTGTCCATGGATGTTTCCTCGGAGTTTGCGGGCAAGCCTAGAGCAGAACCCGAGCAGGTGGAATCACCAGATCGGACGAAGATGCGCACGACGCCAGGGCCGGGGGCGGTCGCCACCACCCGTCGCGAACGGAAGCCGCTCGCGCGGCCGGACGCGCAGTCAGCGATCGTCGAGCAGCGCCGCGGCCTCCACCGGGGAAAACCCCCAATCGACCAGTGCCGCCGCCCCGTCCGCGCCACGCGTCGTCGCCGGCCGAGGTTCCGGCGCCGGCGTGCGGGAGAAGCGCGGGCTCGGCGCCGGCTGCGCGCCGCCGCCGCGCATGAAGAAGGTGCCGCGCGCCGCATTGTGCGGGTGGCGTGGCGCCTCCTCCAGGTCCAGCACCGGTGCCACGCAGGCATCGGTGCCGTCGAAGACCGCGGCCCAGTGGTCGCGCGGCTTCTGCCGGAAGATGGCGGCGAATTCCGCCTTGATGGCGGGCCAGCGCGCAGGATCCGTGCGGTCCGCGAAGCGCGCGGCGTCGAGCCCGAGCCCCTTCAGCAACAGCACGAAGAACTGCGGCTCCAGCGCGCCGACCGCGACGTATCTGCCATCCGCGCATTCGTAGGTATCGTAGTAGGGGCAGGCGCCGTCGAGCATGTTGCTCTCCCGCGCATTCTTCCACCGGCCCTGCGCGAGCTGCCCGAAGAAGGCGCCCATCAGCGTGGCGGAACCGTCGGTCATGGCGGCGTCCACCACCTGGCCGCGCCCGCTGCGGTTCGCCTCGAACAGCGCGGCCATGATGCCATACGCCAGCAGCATGCCGCCGCCGCCGAAATCCCCCACCAGGTTGAGCGGCGGCACCGGCCGTTGGCCCGCGCGGCCCATCGACCACAGCGCGCCGGTCAGCGCGATGTAGGTGATGTCGTGCCCCGCCGCCTGCGCCAGCGGCCCTTCCTGCCCCCAGCCCGTCATGCGGCCATAGACGAGGCGCGGATTGCGCGCATGACACGCCTCCGGCCCCAGCCCGAGGCGTTCCATCACGCCCGGGCGGAAGCCTTCCACCAGCACGTCGGCGCGCTCGACCAGGCGCAGCACCGCCCCGACCGCGGCGGGCTTCTTGAGGTCGAGCGCCAGGCTGCGGCGGCCGCGCCCGGGCACATCGGCCGGATGCCCGCCTGGCGGGCCCTCGGGCCGGTCGATGCGCAGCACCTCGGCGCCGAGATCGGCCAGCATCATGCAGCAGAAGGGGCCGGGGCCGATGCCGGCCATCTCCAGCACGCGCAGGCCGTGCAGCGGACCCGGCATGGCTCAGCGCCCCTCGAAGCGCGGTGCGCGCTTCTCGCGGAAGGCGGCCTTGCCCTCCTCGAAATCCGCCGAGGCGCGGATCGCCGCCATGCGCTGGCCATGGATCGCCATCTGCTCGGAAGGGCCGCGCGGGATGATCTCCTCCGTCACCATGCGCTTGATCTCGTGCAGCACCAGCGGCGCCATCTCCGCCAGTTCCAGCGCCCATTCCCTCGCCTTGGCAAGCGCCTCGCCTTCGGGGACAACCTCGTTCACCAGGCCGATGCGCTCGGCGCGGTCGGCATGCACGGTGCGGCAGAGCAGCATGATCTCCATCGCGACCTTGTGCGGAATGCGGGAGACGAGGCCCGAGATCATGCCGCCGGTCAGGCCGAGCTTCGCCTCCGGGTAGTAGAACTTCGCCGTGGAGCCGCAGACCATCAGGTCGCACATCATGGCGAGCACGATGCCGCCGCCGACGCACCAGCCCTCCACCGCGCAGATCACCGGCTTGAGCGGGCGGTAGCCGACGGTCGGCACGGCGCGCCACAGCTCCGGCGGATCGGCGACATCGGCGCCGAAGGTGAAGGCGCGCGTGCCGGCGGCGGTGAGGATCGCGACGCGCAGGTCGTCGCGCCGCTCGAACTCCTTCATCGCAACCTGCACCTGCTCGGCCATCGGCTTGCTGATGGCGTTGCCCTTGGCCGGGTTGTTCAGCGCCACGATGCGGACCGGACCCTCGTCCGTGACAGTCACCAGTTCCACGTCAGTTCACCCCTGCTCCAGTACGGCGCACGATCGCGCCGAAGATGTCGCGGTCCCGCCGGATGCGGTTGGCGAAGGTCTCGCCGGTCTCGAAGGCGGGCCAGAGGCCGCCCACCGCCATGGCGCGCGCGACATGCCCGGGCTTCAGCGCCTCCTCGAGCGTCGCGGCGATACGGCCAATAATCTCAGGCGGCGTGCCGGTCGGCGCGGCGATGCCGAACCAGGACATCGCACCGCGCTCGGCGAGGCCGAGTTCCATCAGCGTCGGCACGTTCGGGAATTCGGGATGGCGGCGCTCTCCGAACGTCGCGAGCGGGACCAGCCGCCCGTCGCGCACGCCGGGCAGCGCGACCGGGTCGCAGATGATCTGCACACGCCCGGCGAGAAGATCGGTGAAGGACGGGCCGGACCCGCGATAGGGCACGTGCTCGAGGCGCAGGCCGGCAGCCTCGCCGAACATCTCGCACTGCATCTGGGTGATGGTGCCGTTGCCGGCGGAACCGAAGCGGATCTCGCCCGGCCGCGCCCGCGCATAGGCGACGAAATCCTGCATGCTGCGCACCGGCACCGAGGGATGCATCACCACGAAGGCGTCCGAGGCGGCGACACGGGCGACCGGCACGAAGTCGCGATCGACGTCGTAGGGCAGCCGCATCATATGCGGGCTGATGGTGAAGATCGCGGTCGGGAAGAGCAGCAGCGTGTACCCATCATTGCGCGACCGCGCGACCTGGTCCGCACCGATCGAGCCGCCCGCGCCGCCGCGGTTCTCGATCACCACCGGCTGGCCGAGCACACGACCCCATTCCTGCGCGAGCGGCCGCGCGACCGTGTCCGTGCTGCCGCCGGGCGGGTATGGCACGACCAGGGTGACCGGGCGTTGCGGCCAGGCCCCCTGCGCCCACGCCAGCGCCGGGGTCAACAGCGCGGCGCCGAGCATTCGGCGGGACAGGGAAGCGGTCATCGCGTCGTCTCCTCCGTCAGCGTCGCGCGGGCGTCCACGACGATGGCGCCCTGACCCGCCGCGCGCAGGATCAGGGGGTTCACGTCCAGTTCCACCAGGCGCGGCCCGAGGTCCGCGGCGAGCCAGGAAAGCCGCACCAGCGCCTCGGCCGCGGCCTCGACATCCGAGCCGGGCCGTCCACGCAGGCCGCGCAGCACCGGCGCGACGCGCAGGCCTTCGATCAGCGCGCGCGCATCGGCGGCAGACAGCGGTGCCGGTGCCATCCGCACGTCGTGCAGGAACTCCACCAGCACGCCGCCGGCGCCGGCCAGCACCATCGGGCCGAATTGCGGGTCGTGGGTCGCGCCGAGGAAGAGTTCGGCCTCGCCGCGCGCCATCTCCTGCACCACGCAGCCTTCGGCCTGGCCGGGTGCGGCGGCTTCCAGCGCGGCGGCCACCTCGGTGAAGGCCGCGGCGAGGGCAGCCTCGTCGCGCAGCTTCAGGCGCACCAGGCCGAGGTCGCTCTTGTGCACCACCGCGCGACTGACGCCTTTCAGCACGACCGGGAAGCCGATGGCCCGCGCGGCAATGATGGCCTCCTCGACCGTCGCGGCGGCGCGCTCGCGCGTCACGGGGATGCCGTAGGCGGCGAGCAGGCGCTTCGCCTCGCCCTCGGTCAGCGCGCCGGGGGGCAGGGCCGGCGCGGGGCCGGCGCCATCCGGCCGCGCGGGCGGCGGCGCCGCGGCGCGCAGGCGTCCGGCGGCCTCCGCATCCAGCGCGCGGGCCACCGCCAGCGCATCCGACATGCGATCGAAGAACGGAAAATCGGCCGCGCGCATCACGGCGCGGGACGCATCGCCGACCGCGCCCGCCGTCATCAGGTAGAGCAGCGGCTTGCCGCCTTCGCGCGCGAGCGGCGGAAACAGCGCGGTACGGCCCGCCATGTCGGGTTGCGTCGTCATCGGCACCACCACGGCGCCGACATCCGGGTCCGCCATGAAGGCGCGGATGCAGGCCGAAAGGCCATCGCCGCTCGTGCCCTCGTGGAAGGATCCCGTATCGACCGGCAGGGCGACGTGGCTCTCGGGCATCCAGCGGCCGAGCACGGCGCGCGTCGCCGTCGACATGCGCGCGACCCGCAGCCCCGCGCCCGGCAGCATGTCGGCGAAGGTGACCGTGCTGCCGCCGGAGGAGGCGATCGGCGCAAGACCAAGCTCCGCCGCCGGCCAGCGCGGCAGGCGGATCGCCGCGTCGCAGGCGAGCACCATCGCCTGCGGGTCCTCCATCAGCACCGCGCCGGCGTCGCGGCAGACGGCCTCGAAGGCGGGGAAGGCGCCGGCGAGGCTCGCCGTGTGGGACCGCGCCGCCTGGGCGCCGGCCTCGCTGCGCCCGGCCTTGACGATGAAGACCGGCTTGCCGGCCTGCCGCGCCGTGCGCAGCAGGCCGCGGAAGCGCGCGGGGTCGCGCAGCCCCTCGATGTAGAGGCCGATCGCGCGCGTCGCCGCGTCCTCCAGCAGGAAGGCGAGGAAGTCCTCGAGCGCCAGGTCCGCCTGGTTGCCCACCGAGATGCAGCGGCTGAAGCGCGCGCCATGATGCCGGCCGAAGGACAGCAACGTCCCCATCAGCGCGCCCGACTGGCTGACCAGCCCGATGCCGCCCGGCGCGTAGCCGTCCTCCTCCAGCGCGAGGCTGGAGGACAGCATGGCGCGATCGACCGGATTGAAGATGCCGAGGCAGTTCGGCCCGACCAGCCGCATGCCCGCCGCGCGGGCGATGCCGAGCACACGGTCCTGCAGGGCCGCCCCCTCCAGCCCCGCTTCCGCGAGCTTGCCGGTGATCACGATGCAGGCACCGACACCGGCCGCGGCGCAATCCGCCACCTGCGCTTCCAGCGAGGCGGCCGGCACGGCGAGGATCGCGACATCCGCCGGCTCGGGCGCCGCGCTGACGCGCGGATAGGCCGGCAGGCCGCGGATCGTCGCGCGGTTCGGGTTGATCGGCAGGATCCGCCCGGGAAAGCCGTGCTTCTGCAGGTAGTGGATGACGCGGCCGCCGAACTTGCCGACATCCTCCGAGGCGCCGACGACTGCGACCGATCGCGGCGCCACGATGCGCGCGATGGGCAGGCTTCGCCCGGGTATCGCTTCCTCCACGCCCGTCTCCATCCGCGGGTCCGATGGAGAGGCTAGGACAGTCTCCGCCGCGCGTCAGCCCACCGGATCGGCGCGGAAGCCATTTCCCCAGCGGGACAGGCGCGCCCGCGAAGGCGAGGGGAAATGCGCGAAGCACAGCAGCGTGCGTGCCTCGCAGGCACATTCCAGCACCTGGCGGCGCGTGCGCGCGGCCAGCGCCGGGTCCCAGTCCGCCCGCATCGAGATCTCCGGATAGCGCGCCTGCAGGGGTGAATGGATCAGGTCGCCGGTGAACAATGCCTCCTGGTCACCCTTGCCCACGCGCAGCGCGACGTGGTGCGGCGTGTGGCCGGGCGTCGGCTCCAGCCGGATGTTCTCGGCGATGGCGTGGTCGTCGGCGACCATCTCCGCACGCCCGGCCTCGACCACCGGCAGGACGGAATCCGCGAAGGGCGGCACGGGCGCCCTGGCGTTCTCCGCGCTCCAATGCGCGAATTCCTGCGCCGAGAAGACATAGCGCGCCTTGGGGAAGGTCGGCACCCAGCGCCCGTTCTCGAGCCGCGTGTTCCAGCCGACATGGTCGACATGCATGTGCGTGCACATGACGATGTCGATGTCGTCCACCGTCAGGCCCAGCGCCGCGAGGCCGCGCATGTAGGCCTCCCCGCGCATGCGGTTCCAGAAGGGATGGTTCGGCCGGTCCTTGTCGTTGCCGACGCAGGTGTCGACCAGGATGGTGTGGTGCCGCGTGCGCACCACCCAGGACTGGATGCAGAGGATCAGCTTGCCGGTGACAGGGTCGAGCGCCGCCGGCTCGAGCCAGGCGCGGTTCTCCTCCAGCACCTCCTTCGTCAGGTTGGGGAGGAAGGTGAGCGGGTCGAAGATCGGCCGCTCCTCCTCGACGATGCGCTGGATGGTGATGTCGCCGAGCGCGAAGCCCTGGGTCATCGGTCGCCTTCCCTTCCTATCGCGCCATGTGGTCGCGCGGCGCGCGCAGCAACGCAATCCCGACCACCAGCGCCGGCAGCCCGCACGCCGCGAAGCCCAGCCCGTAGCTGCCGGTCGCGAGCAGCACGCCGGAATAGAGCAGCGGCAGCAGCAGCCCGCCCAACTGGCCGAAGGAGAGCACGCCGCCGGTCGCCGCACCGCGCTGGCCCGGGGCCGCGAGCCGCGCCGCCTCGGCCAGCAGCACGCCGTGCCAGGACATCACCGTCGCGCTCAGCACCGCCGCCACCAGCCCGACGAGCAGCAGCGGCCAGCGGGGCCCGAGCAATCCCATCAACGCAGCACCCCCCGCCATGCCAAGGGCCAGCCAGCACATCACCACCGCCGGATCCACCCGCCCGCTGCCGAGCCAGCCCCAGAAGAGGCGCCCCGGCACCGCGACCACCATGGCGACGGAGAAGACGAAGCCCGCCGCCGCGAGGCCGTGGCCGAGTTCGGTCAGCGCCACCACGAAGTAGGAGGTGAACACCGTCTGCAGTCCGTTGAAGGCGAAGCAGGCGAAGGCCAGCCGGCGCAGGTCGGGCGTGCCGATGACGCTCAGGATGGTCGTGTGGAAGTCCGACAGCCGGAAGGTCTGGCTCGGCACGCGGTCGGCGTCGAATTCGGTGCGCAGCGGCTGGAGCATGGCGGCGAAGACCAGGCAGGCGAGCGCGGAGATCAGCAGCGCGCCGCGCCAGCCCGTCAGCTCCGTCAGCAAGGGGCCGAGCAGCCCCGCGAGCAGCAACCCCGCCGGTACCGCCGTCTGCTTGATGGAGAAGACGAGCGGCGCCTGGCGCGGCGGCGAATAGCGCCCGAGCAGATGCGAGCTGGCCGGCGTGGACATCGCCGCCGCGCCGCCGCCGATGACGCCGGAGACGAGGAACAGGACCTCCGCCCCCAACGTCGCCACCGCCATGCCGAGGCCGAGCAGCACCAGCGCCGCCTGGCTCATGCGCATCGCGCCGTAGCGCAGGATGAAGCTGCCGCAGCCGAGCTGGAACAGCAGCGCCGAGAGCGCCGCGGCGCTGACATAGATGCCGAGCCAGGCCGGATCGATCGCCAGGTCCTGCAGGATCACCGGCGCGATGATCGGCGGCAGGGAGCGGCCGAGCGTCGCGAAGGTCTGCTGGAGGAACATCGCGCCGAGCACGATCAGCAACAGCTTCGTCGATCGGTCGGCCTGCATCTCGGTCCGTTCGGACGTTTCCCGCAGCGGTGCCGGCACCGCCCTAGGGTCACGATAGGCACAGCGAGGGCACGATGGTAAGCCCCCCTTGCCCGCCGCACCCGCCGGCGCTCGGCCGGGCGGCGGCGGTGCGTTGACCTGTTTCCCGGCAGTCCACGCCCCCGGGCCCGGCGGCAGACTGCGCCGCCTGAGGAAGAGGCCCCGCATGCGCCGCTACCTGCTTCTCGCCTGGGTACTGTTCGGTCTCGCGGCCGGTGGCGTCGCGCATCTGATCGGCCGGCCCGAAGCCGCCCCCTGGATCTGGTCGGCCGCCGCGCTGCCGGTCGCGGTGCATGTCGGCTTCGGGCTGTTGCGCTCCCTGCTCGGCGGGCGGGTCGGCGTGGATGCGGTCGCGCTCTTCGCCATCCTCGGCGCCGTCGCGCTGGAACAGGAAGCCGCCGCCGCGGTCATCGGCCTGATGGTCGCCGGCGGAGAGGCGCTGGAAGCCTGGGCCGAGGGCCGCGCGACGCGCGCGCTGACCGACCTCATCGCCCGCGCGCCCCGCCGCGCCGCCCGCATCGACGGCGAGGCGATCGAGGAGATCGACGTCGCCGCCATCCGCCCACGCGACCTGCTGCTCGTGCGTCCCGGCGATACCGTTCCGGCCGACGGCACGCTGGAGGACGAGGCCGCCACGCTCGACGAGAGCGCGCTCACCGGCGAGCCCCTCCCGGTCGAATTCCGCAGGGGCGCCGAGCTGCGCAGCGGCGGCGTCAATGCCGGCGCGGCCTTCCGCCTGCGCGCGGCGCGCGATGCGGCCGGCAGCACCTACGCCGCCATCCTGCGCCTGACGCAGGAGGCCGCGGCCGCGCGCGCGCCGCTCGCCCGGCTGGCGGACCGGTGGGCGGTGGGCTTCGTGCTCTTCACCGGCGTGCTCGCCACCGCGGCCTGGGCGCTCACCGGCGATCCGCTGCGCGCGCTGGCGGTGCTGGTGGTCGCCACCCCCTGCCCTCTCATCCTGGCGGCGCCGGTCGCGCTCATCGCCGGCATCGGGCGCGCCGCGCGGCGCGGCATCGTGGTGAAGGGCGGCGGCGCGCTGGAACGCCTCGCGCGCATCCGCACCGTGCTGTTCGACAAGACCGGCACGCTGACGCCGGGGCGCCCGCGTCTTGCGGCCGTCGACGCCGATCCGGAGCTGGGGCGGGAGGAGGCGCTGCGCCTCGCCGCCGCGCTGGCGCAGGGTTCGACTCATCCGGTCTCCGCCGCATTGGTCGCCGCCGCGGCGGCGCGCGGCATCGCCCTGCCGATGCCCGAGACGGTCGCGGAGATCCCCGGCGGCGGCGTGACCGGCATGGTCGAGGACCGGACCCTGCTGCTCGGCGCCGAGGGCTTCCTGCACGCCGCGGGGATCGACACGCGGGCCGGCTTCGCCATCGCCGCCCAGGTGGCGGCGGCGGCCGGCTCGGTCGCCTGGCTGGCGGTGGATGGACGCGCCGCGGCAGCCTTCGTGATGGCCGACGGCCTGCGCCGGGAAGCGCCTCGCACGGTGCGGCGGCTGCGCGCGCTCGGCGTGCGGCGCATCGCGCTCGTCACCGGGGATCGTGCGGCGGCGGCGGGCTCGCTGGGCCGCGCGCTGCGGCTCGACCAGGTCTTCTCGGACCAGGCTCCGGCCGACAAGATCGCCGTGGTGCGCGCGGAGGCGGCCGCCGCGCCGACCGCCATGGTGGGCGACGGGGTGAATGACGCGCCGGCGCTGGCCGCGGCGGATGTCGGCATCGCCATGGGCGCGGCGGGCACCGCGGCGGCCGCCGAGGCCGGCGACGTCGTGCTGCTCGTCGATCGCGTGGATCGGGCAGCCGAGGCCATCGCCATCGCCCGCCGGTCCCGTCGCGTCGCGCTGCAGGCGATTGCCCTCGGCATGGGCATGTCGGGCGTCGCGATGAGCGTGGCGGCGGCGGGGTGGCTGACGCCGCTCGCCGGCGCGCTGGTGCAGGAGGCGATCGACGTCTTCGCCATCCTCTACGCTCTCGGCGCGCTGCGGCCAGGCACGGAGGAAAAGGTGCCGGACGGCCTGCCCGCCGAGGCCGGGCTCGACGAGCGCTATGAGGAACACGCCGGCCTGCGGCAGCTCGCCGAGGCTCTGCGCGAGGTCGGCGAATCGATCGGCACGACGCCGGGCGCCGTGCCGGATCTCAGCTCGATCGAGAGCCGGCTACGCGGCGAGTTGCTGCCCCATCAGCGGGAGGAGGAGCGCGCGCTCTACCCGGAGGCGGCGCGCCGCCTCGGCGGCCGCGACCCCATGGGGCCGCTGATCCGCATGCATGCCGAGATCGAGGCGCTGGCCGATCGCGTGGCGGTGCTGCACCGGCTCGCGGAACGGGACGGAAGCTGGGAGGCGACGGCGCCCGAGCTTCGCCGCACCCTCTTCGCGCTCGAGGCGCTGCTTCGGCTGCACCTGACCATCGAGGAGGAGACGCTGGCCGAGCTGCACGGCCCGCACGGCCACGAGACGCGGTCCGCGCGCTGACGCGGCGGCGCGCCGCTCAGAGGCCGTTTGGAAAGTCCGGCACCAGCCGCACCCCCACCCGGCCACCCATTCCAGGATACTGACGTGGGTGGCCGGGTGGGGGTGCGGGCCGGCGCCGGAAACGCGCCGCGAGGCGCGTTTCCAAACGGGCGCTCAGCCCCCGCCGAGCCTCCGCCTGTACAGCGCGATCAGCCTCTCCCAGTGCCGCTCCGCCGCCGGCTTGTCGAAGCACCAGCGCTGCGGGAAGGCGAAGCCATGGTGGACGCCGGGATGGATTTCGAGCTCGCCCGCGGCGCCGGAGGCCTCGAACAGCTTGCGCAGTTCCTCGACCATCGGCAGCGGCGCGAGCTCGTCATGCTCGGCGCAGGAGATGTAGAGCTCCGCCTCGCCCTGTCCGAGCGTCAGGTGCGGGCTCTCCTCCGCATCGCTCACCAGCCAGGTGCCGTAGAACGATGCGGCGGCGGCGATCCGTCCGGGGTAGCGCGCGGCGGCGGCGAGCGCGTAGGGGCCGCTCATGCAGTAGCCATGCGCGCCGACCGGGCCCGGCCGCGCGATGCCCTCGCGGTCGAGGAAGGCCAGCATCGCCGCGACGTCCTCCATCACCGGCGGGATCGTCATCCTCGTGCGAATGGCACGCATGCGGTCGCGCTCGGGATCGCCGGCGGTCAGCACGCCGGGGCCGAACCTGGTGTCGCGGCCGGCGCGATAATAGAGATTCGGCAGCAGCACGCAGAACCCCACCGTCGCGAGGCGGCGGGCCATGTCGTGAAGCTCCTCCCGGATCCCCGGCGCATCCATCAGCATCAGCACGGCCGGATACGGACCGTCGCGCTCGGGGCGGACGATGAAGGTCTCCATCGCGCCGTCGCGCGTCGGGATGTCTTCGGTGGCCTCGATCATCCTGCTTCCTCCGGGCTGCTCTTGCCGCGACGCTAGACCCCGGCTGGACGGATGGCGATGGGCGCAGGAAAGTCGCCGCCCCGCATCGGAGGAAGCCCCGCCCATGAAGCTCGCCTACTCGCCCGCCAGCCCCTACGTCCGGAAGTGTCATGCCTGCGCCATCAAGCGCGGCATCGACGGGCGGATCGAGCTGTGGAAGATCGGCACCACCGACCCGGCGCTCGCCGCGGTGAACCCGCTGTCGAAGATCCCGACGCTGATCACCGATGACGGGACGGTGCTCTACGACAGCCCGGTGATCTGCGAATACCTCGACAGCATCGGCGACGCGCCGAAGCTCTTCCCGGCCGAGGGGCCGGCACGCTGGAAGGCGATCACCCAGGCGGCGCTGGCCGACGGCATCCTCGATGCGACGCAGCCGCGCCGGCGCGAGGTCGCGCTGCCGCAGGACGAAGGGCGCCGCACCTATATCGAGACGCAGCAGGCCAAGGTCTCGCGCGCGCTCGATGCGCTTGAAGCGGAGGCCGACAGCCTCGGCATGCTCGATACGGTGGGCGAGATCGCGATCGGCTGCGCGCTCGGCTATCTCGACTTCCGCTATCCGCACGAGCCCTGGCGGCCTGGGCATCCGAAGCTGGAGGCCTGGTACGCGAAAGTCCTGGACCTGCCGCCGCTCGCGCGCACCATGCCGCCGGCGGGCTAGGCGACGAAGGGCGAGGCTCCGCCTCGCGCTCCGCTCGGGGGCGCCGCCCCGAGACCCCCGCCAGGGGACCGGGTCCCCTGGACCTCCGGTACAAGGGGCCGCCGTGCCGGGGAAGATGCCGCCTGCGTCAGGCGGAAGGGCCGGGCCACGGCCCTTCCAGCGCGGCGCGCGTCTCCTCCACGCCAACAGCCCAGATGCGCGCCATGACGTCGTCGGGCATCTGCCAGGGGCCGCCATAGCTGCCGTCGCCGAGCGCTGCCCGCACCTGCGCGGGCGCGCTCGCCTTCAGCAAGGCCATGTCCGCGGCAGACTTCGACCCTTCCGGCGCAGGCGCGCTGGCGAGCCGCGTCCACGGAAAGTTCTCCATCCAGTTGCCATGGCTGCCGGAAGGGTCCGCCGCCATCGCCGCGGCCCAGGTGCGCGGCGCGTTCCACCAATTGTGGAACCTGATCGAGAGCGCGGGATTCTCCGCCATCAGCTCCTGCGCCAGCGCGCCGACCGGCGCATTGCCGCCATGGCCATTGACCATGAGGATGCGGCGGAAGCCCGCCCGCGCGACGGAGGCCACCAGGTCCCGCGCGACCGCGAGCAGCGTCTCGACCCGCAGCGAGACGCTGCCCGGAAAGGCGGCGAAGTACGGCGCCAGCCCGAAGGGCATCGCCGGATAGACCGGCACGCCAAGCGGCTCGGCCGCCTCCACGGCGACCCGCTCGGCCAGGATGGCATCGACGCAGAGCGAGAGCTGCGCATGCTGCTCCGTGCTGCCGAAGGGCAGCACGCAACGGTCGTCGTGGCGCAGATACGCCTCGACCTGCATCCAGTTGAGATCGGCGATCCTCACCGCGCGACCGGCGTTACGTCCCAGGCGTAGGTTTCCTCGTCGCTGCGGCCGACGCGCAGGGTCACGCGGTCGCGCCGCATCGCCCAGGCGGAGCCGACGGCGGCGATCGGGATCACGACGCGCTCCGCCATGAACAGCGCGCCCACCTGCTGCAGCAGCTCCCGCCGCTTCGCCTCGTCGAGCTCGACATTGGCCGCCTGGATCAGCCGGTCGATCTCGGGGTTCGAATAGCCGTACCAGTTGAAGGCGCCGAGGCGCAGCTCGCGGTTGTTGGTGTGCGCATTCGCCGAGTAGTAGTAGTTCGCCTCGCCGGTCAGCGTGCCCCAGCCGGCCATGATGTTGGAGAGCTCGCCGCGCGCACGGGCGGGGAAGATCACCGCCGCGGGCTGGCCGGCTGCCTGCACCTCGATGCCGACCCGCGCCAGCATCTGCGCCATCGAGGTGCCGACGCCGTTGTCCCCCGGCAGGCGGTTGTTGGTGAAGTTCAGCACCATGCGGAAGCCGTTCGGATAGCCGGCCTCGGCCAGGAGCTGCCGGGCGCGCGCCACGTTCGGCGTCGGGATCTGGATGGCCGGATTGTAGCCGAAGATGCCCGGGGTCACCATCTGGCTCTGCGGCGTGCCCATGCCCTCCATTGCCACTTCCGCCAGCGCGCGACGGTCGAGCGCGAGGTCGATCGCCTCCCGCACGCGCGGATCGCGATAGGGGTTGGCGGCGAGGCGCGAGCCGTCCCGCGCCGTCACCTGCGGCGTCGTCTCGCGCTGGTCGAGCGCGAGGTTGAACACGTAGACCGTCTCGGCCTTGAGCACCGTCATGTTGCGGTCGCGCTCGAGCGTCGGCACGTCGGCGGCGGGCACGCGGACGATCATGTCCACCTGGCCGGTGCGCAGCTGCGCGACGCGCGCGGCGGGGTTGGCGATCTCGCGCCGGACATGCCGGGCCCAGGCGGGGCGGCCGCCCCAGTAGCCGTCGTTGCGCTCCACCGTGAACTGCTCCCGCGGCGTCCAGGAGCCGAAGCGGTAGGGGCCGGTGCCGATCGCCGCGCGGCCGCTGTTGAAGGCCTCGTTGGAATTCTCCGGCGTCAGCCCCGCGGTGGCGCGGGCGGAGACGACGAAGAGGCGGATGAAGTCATTCGGCAGGGTGGGCGCCGGGCCGTCGGTGATGACCTGGATGGTGTGCGGATCGACGATCCGCACCTCCTGCACGCGGCGCACGTAGATACGCGTCGGGTTCGGGCCGGACAGGGTCTGCATCCGGCGGATCGAGGCGGCGACATCCTCCGCCGTCATGTCCGAGCCATCGTGGAACGTCACGCCGCGGCGCAGGCGGAATTCCCAGGTGGTCGGGTTCACGATGCGCCAGGATTCCGCGAGGCCCGGCTCGATCTGCAGCCGGTCGCCCGAATGGGTCAGCGTGTCGAAGACATGCTTCAATGCCTCCGAATGCGTGCCGGTGGCGGTGTAGTGCGGGTCGATGCTCTCCGGCCCGGCGATGGCGCCCATGGTCAAGGTCTGGGCGGATGCTGCGCCGGCGAGCAGCGCACTGGCGGCAGCGGTGGCAAGCGCGAAGCGCCGGATATCGCTCAACATGGCCGGTTGTTCTCCCGTTGAAGCATCCTGTCGGCGGGATGCTGGAATGCCTTGCGCCCGGTGTCCACTGCCCGATACTCGGTGCGATGCTCGGCTACGTCATCCAGCGCCTCCTCCAGGCCGCTCTCGTCATGCTGGCGATGTCGGCGCTGGTCTTTGCCGGCGTCTACGCGATCGGCAATCCGATCGACGTGCTGATCTCCCCGGATGCGACGCAGGACATCCGGGCGGAGGCGATCCGCCGCTACGGCCTCGACCTGCCGCTGTGGCAGCAGTACCTGGCCTTCCTCGGCCGGCTGCTGCGCGGCGATTTCGGGCAGTCCTTCGTCTTCGGCATGCCGGTGCTCGACCTCATCCTCTCGCGCCTGCCGGCGACGCTGGAACTGGCGCTGGCGGCGGTGCTGATCGGCACGCTGCTCGGCGTGCCGCTCGGCATCCACGCCGGCTACCGGCCGGACAGCGCGCTGTCGCGCGCCATCATGGCGGTCTCGGTGCTCGGCTTCTCGGTGCCGACCTTCTGGGTCGGGCTGATCCTGATCCTGACCTTCGCGGTGAACCTCGACTGGCTGCCGGCCGGCGACCGCGGCCCGACGCTGGAGGTATTCGGCGTCGGCTGGTCCTTCCTGACGCTCGAAGGCCTGTCCTTCCTGCTGCTGCCGGCGCTGAACCTCAGCCTGTTCAAGCTGGCGATGATGATCCGCCTCTCCCGCGCCGGCACGCGGGAGGCGATGCTGACCGACACGGTGAAGTTCGCCCGCGCCGCCGGCCTGTCGGACCTGACCATCCTGCGCCGGCACGTGCTGCGGCTGATCTCGATCCCGATCGTCACCGTCTTCGGGCTGGAACTCGGCTCCACCCTGGCCTTCGCGGTGGTGACGGAGACCATCTTCTCCTGGCCCGGCGTCGGCAAGCTGATCATCGATTCCATCACCTCGCTCGACCGGCCGGTGATGGTCGCCTACCTCGTGCTGGTCGCCTTCCTCTTCGTCACCATCAACCTGGTGGTGGACCTGTCCTACGCGCTGCTCGACCCGCGGCTGCGGCGCGGCGGGGCGGCGGCATGAGGGCCTTCTGGCGCGAATATGCCGAGAACCGGGTCGCGCTCGCCGCGCTGGCCGTGGTGCTGGCGATCGTCTGCGCGGCGCTCGCCGCGCCGCTGCTGGCGCCGCAGGATCCCTACGACCTCGCCAGCCTGGACCTGATGGACGCGCGCCGGCCGCCGGGCTTCGTCGGATCCTCCGGCTATGCGCATCTGCTGGGGACGGATGCGCAGGGGCGCGACCTGCTCTCGGCGATCCTCTACGGGCTCGGCATCTCGCTGCAGATGGGGCTTGCCGCCGGCACGGTGGCGCTGACCGTCGGGGCGGTGCTCGGCATCCTCGCCGCCCAGGCCGGCGGCTGGGTCGAGACGGCGATCATGCGCGTGGTGGACCTGCAGCTCTCCTTCCCCGCCATCCTGCTGGCGCTGGTGCTGGTCGCCGTGCTCGGCCAGGGCAAGACGCAGCTCGTGATCGCGCTGGTCGCCGCGCAATATGCCTATTTCGCCCGCACCGCCTACGGCGCCGCCAGCGCCGAGCGGCGCAAGGACTATGTCGAGGCCGCCGCCGCGACGCCGCTCTCCACCGCGCACATCGTCTTCCGCCACGTGCTGCCGAACGTGCTGCCGCCGCTGATCGTCGTCGGCACGGTGCAGGTGGCGAACGCGATCTCGCTGGAGGCGACGCTGTCCTTCCTCGGCCTCGGCCTGCCGCCGACCGAGCCCTCCCTCGGCATGCTGATCGCCAACGGCTTCCAGTACATGATGAGCGGCCGAACCTGGATCTCGGTCTATCCAGGCATCGCGCTGATCGTGCTGATCGTCGCCATCAACCTGGTGGGCGACCAGCTTCGCGACCAGACCAACCCGAGGCTTCGCCGATGACTGCGCCGCTGCTCGAGGTCGAGGGGCTGCGCACGCATTTCCTCACCCGGGCCGGGGTGGCGAAGGCGGTGGATGGCGTGTCCTTCGTGCTCCAGCCGGGGGAGATCCTCGGCCTGGTCGGCGAAAGCGGCTCGGGCAAATCCGTCACCGGCTTCTCGCTGATCGGCCTGGTGGACCCGCCCGGGCGGATCGTCGGCGGTTCCATCCGCTTCGCCGGCCAGGAATTGGTCGGGCTGCCGGCGGAGCAGATGCGCGCGCTGCGCGGCCGGCGCATCGCCATGGTCTTCCAGGACCCGCAGGCGACGCTCAACCCGGTGCTGACCATCGGCACGCAGATGGCGCTCGCCCTGCAGGCGCATGACCGCGTCTCCGACCGCGCGGCGGCGGAACGCGCCGCCACCATGCTGACCCGTGTCGGCATTCCCGATGCCGCCGCGCGCCTTGGCAATTATCCGCATGAATTCTCCGGTGGCATGCGCCAGCGCGTCGCCATTGCCATGGCGCTGCTGAACGGGCCGGAACTGATCATCGCCGACGAGCCGACGACCGCGCTCGACGTCTCCATCCAGGCGCAGATCCTGCACGAGATGAAGGCGCTGGCGGCGGAAAGCGGCACGGCGCTGATCTGGATCTCGCACGACCTCGCCACCGTCTCCGCCCTCGCCCATCGCGTGCTGGTCATGTATGCCGGCCGCATCGTCGAAAGCGGGCCGGTCGGCGCGGTGCTGCGGGCACCGCTGCACCCCTACACGCGCGGGCTGCTCGACAGCCTGCCGGCGATGACCGAGCCGGGGCGGCGGCTGCGGCAGATCCCCGGCACGGCGCCCTCCCTGCTCGCCCTGCCGCCGGGCTGCCCCTTCGCGCCACGCTGCCCGCGCGCGGACGCCGCCTGCACCGCGCCGCCGCCGCGCGTCGATCACGCCGAACGCCGCGCCCTCTGCCATCATCCGCTGGAGGCGGCGGCGTGAGCGACATCGTCCAGGCCAGCGCGCTGACGCGGCGCTTCGACCCGCGGCTGTCCCTCGGCGACCGCATCGCCGCCGCCTTCGGTGCGCGGGTCGAAACCCGTCCGGTGCGCGCCGTCACCGATGTCTCCTTCGCCATCCGCCAGGGCGAGACGCTCGGCCTCGTCGGCGAATCCGGCTGCGGCAAGTCGACCCTCGGCCGCATGGTCGCGGGAATCCTGCCGCCGAGCGCCGGCGACCTCCGCATCGACGGCGAGCCGGTGATGCGCCACGGCCGCAAGACCACGACGCGCATCCAGACCGTCTTCCAGGACCCCTTCGCCTCGCTGAACCCGCGGCGGCGGATCGGCGCGACGATCAGCGAGGGCCCGATCGCCCATCGCCTGATCCGGCGCGCCGAGGCCCCGGCCTTCGTCGCCGACTGGCTGGCGCGCGTCGGCCTCGATCCCGCGGTGGCGACGCGCTTCCCGCACCAGTTCTCCGGCGGCCAGCGCCAGCGCGTCGCCATCGCCCGCGCGCTGGCGATGCGCCCGGACATCCTGGTCTGCGACGAGCCGGTGGCCTCGCTCGATGTCTCGATCCAGGCGCAGATCCTGAACCTGTTCCTGGACCTGCGGGAGGCGCTGGGGCTGACCTGCCTGTTCATCTCGCACGACCTGTCGGTGGTGCGGCATGTCTCGCATCGCGTCGCCATCATGTATCTCGGCCGCATCGTGGAGATCGGGCCGGCCGCGCAGGTCTATGCGGCGCCGCGCCACCCCTACACGCAGGGCCTGCTCGACAGCGTGCCGAAGCTGCGCCTCGACGCGGAGGATGTCTCCTTCCAGCCGATCGCGGGGGAGCTGCCCTCGCCGCTCTCGCCGCCTTCCGGCTGCGCCTTCCATCCGCGCTGCCCGCGCGCGACGGATCTCTGCCGTGCGCAGCGGCCGGAACTCGCGCCGCATCCGGGCGAGGTCGCCGTCGCCTGCCACCACGCCTAGTATCCGCGGCACGAATTCTTGACTCGCGCCGAGGCCGCGAATGCGGCCCGCCGGCAGTCCGGCGAAGCCCTGCATTGCGCCCGGCGACCGAGGGCAGGAAGAGCCTCATGCCAACGGCCGCGAAGCGCGGCCGATGGTACGGGGGGGCTGTCAGCGCCATCGGTTCGGCTATCCTCCCCGCAACGACCAAGAGGGGAATGGAACCGTGACCGACAGCGTCCGAGAGGCCGACTATGTCATCCTGGGCGGGGGCTCCGCCGGCTGCGTCATGGCGGCGCGGCTGTCGGAGGACCCGGGCGCCAGGGTGGTGCTGCTGGAAGCCGGCCCCTGGGACCGCAACCCCTGGATCCACATCCCGATGGGCTTCGCGCGGCTCTACGTGACCAAGAAGTTCGACTGGAACTACCAGACCGAGGCCGAGCCCGAGCTCGGCGGCCGTCAGGTCTACTGGCCGCGCGGGCGCGTCATTGGCGGCTCCGGGAGCGTCAACGGCCTGGTCTTCCTGCGCGGCTCGCCGCGCGACTACGACCGCTGGTCGCAATCCGGCGCACGCGGCTGGTCCTATGAGGACTGCCTGCCGGCCTTCCGCAGGCTCGAGACCTTCGCCGGGCCGGAGAGCGAGTACCGCGGCAAGGACGGTCCCGTGCAGGTCGGCGAGGTGCCCGAGCCCTCGCCCGGCTGCCGCGCCTTCGTCGAGGCCTGCACGCGGCTCGGCTTCGAGCGCAACCCCGACAACAACGCCGCCTGGTTCGAAGGCGTCGCGCCGAACCAGCTCAACGTCCATCGCGGCTGGCGCTGGAGCCCGGCGACGGCCTACCTCAAGCCCGCGCTCGGCAGGTCCAACCTCGCGGTGCACACCGAGCGCGTCGGGCAACACGTGCTGATCCGGGACGGGCGCGCCGTGGGCGTCGTGGCGCGCGGCCCGCAGGGCGACGAGACCTGGCTCGCCCGGCGCGAGGTCATCCTCTGCGCCGGCGCGATCGAGAGTCCGAAGCTGCTGATGCTCTCGGGCATCGGCGACGGCGCCGCGCTGCAGGCGATGGGCATCCCGGTCGCGGTGCATGCGCCGGAGGTGGGGAAGAACCTGCAGGACCATTTCATGGTCCGCTTCGCGTTCCGCACCAGGCCTTGCGGAACGCTGAACGAGATCATGGCGAACCCGGTGCGCGCGGCCGGCCTCGGCCTCGGCTGGTTCCTGCGGCGCAGGAACCAGATGGCGGTGGGTGCCTCGGAAGCCAGCCTGTTCGCCCGCGTGCTGCCGGGCTCAGAGGAGCCGGAGGTGCAGTTCCAGTTCGTGAACTTTTCCCTCGGCGACCAGGGCACCTCGTCGAGCTCGCTCGCCAAGCACCCCGGCTTTACCTTCAATTTCTGCGTCTGCCGCCCGGACAGCCGCGGCGAGCTGACCCTGCGCGCGCCGAGCGCGGAGGTGAAGCCGGTGATCCGCGCCAACTACCTGACCGCCGCGTCCGACATCCGCATCATGCTGGAAAGTGCCAGGCTTGGCCGCCGCATCGCTGCGACGGAGCCCTTCGCGGGACTGATCGAGGAAGAACTCTCCCCCGGCCGCGCGACGGCGAGCGACGAGCAGATGCTCGACTACATCCGCGGCGCCGGCACCACCGTCTATCACCCCTGCGGCACGAACCGGATGGGCGCGGATGATCGTTCGGTGGTGGACCCGGAACTGCGGGTGCGCGGCGTGCGCGGCCTGCGGGTCGCGGATGCCTCGGTCTTCCCGCTGGTGCCTTCCTCCAACATCCACCCGGCGGTGCTGATGCTGGCGGAACGCGCGGCGGAGATCGTCCGCCGCGCGGCGTAGGGCGCGTCGCGGTCAGCCGACGGCCAGAAGTTCCACCTCGAAGAGCAGCGTCGCATTCGGCGGGATGACCCCGCCGGCGCCACGCGCGCCGTAGCCCTGCTCGGGCGGGATCACCAGCGTGCGCTCCCCGCCCACCTTCATGCCGGCAAAGCCATTGTCCCAGCCGGCGATCACATGCCCGGCGCCGAGTTCGAAGGAGAAGGGATCGCCGCGGTCGCGGGAGCTGTCGAACTTGCGCCCCTTGTTGTCCGGCGCCGCCGGGTCGAAGAGCCAGCCCGTGTAGTGCACGGTGATGTGCTGGCCCGGCGTCGCCTCGGCGCCCGTTCCGATCTTCGTGTCCGTCATGTGCCGGTCTCCCATGGCGTTGATTCGCGGTTGGTACAGCCAAGCCGAAGCGGCCGCCATCCCCCGCGCGGGCTCATGCCAACGGTCGGCATTCGCGACCGCTGGCATTCGTCCTTTCGCGGCCTTACGCGCCGGGAGCAAACCTACGTCCTGCTCGGCTTCGCCGGACCACCGGCGGCGTGCCTTCGGGCACCCGGCATGAGCCGAGGCCTCACGCCGACGGCTTCAGGCCACCGACCGGCGAGACGCCTGCCGCGCCAGCGCGTCATGCGCCGTCCAGGAGGACCGGTGGTCCACCGGCACATCGGCGAGCGGCGCCGCCTGAGGCCAGGCTGCTTCGATCGCGTCGGCCTCCCGCCAGCAGGCGGCGACGGCACCGGCGGGGTCGCCGCCCGGGCGAAGCGCCTCCTCGATGCGGGCGGCGAAGCGGGCCTCGGCGGCGTCGCGCGCCGCGGCGATGGTCGCGAGCCAGCCGGCGAAATCGCCGGTCGTGGCGGCGCGGTGCAGCGCCTCGTGCCGCCACCAGCGGCTGGCGGGATCGGCCTGGTCGGTCGGCGAAGGGCCGTGCGGAGGGATCGCGATGCCCGGCAGCAGCGGGCGGAAGATCGCGGTGCAGGGCGCCGAGGCCGCCGTCACCCAATGCACCGCGCGGCCATCGGCGCGCAGCTCCGACACCATCGAGGCGACGGTCTGGCCGCGCCGCTCTCCCTCGCCGGCATGCATGCAGATGGTACGGCCGATGGTATGGGCGGGATGCCAGTCCGCCCCGGCGCCCGCGCCGTGGTCGCGCAGCGCACGCATCATGTCGGCGCGGGTGAGAGCACCGGTGCGCGCCCGCAGCAGCGTCGTCGCGCGGTCGCAGCGCAGCCGCCCGCGGGAGACCGCATCGCGCGCCTCATTCAGGTAGCGCGCAGCGAGATCGAAGCCGGCCAGCCCGCCCTCCCCCGCCTCCGCGACCAGCGAGGCGCTCGCGCGCTCGATGCCGCCGCGGCCGATCGACAGCGCGTTGGAGATGGCGCGGATGCCCGCGACGCGCTCCACCGCCCAATGGCGGCCGATGGTCTCGATGACGAAGGCCTCGCGCGCATCCGCGACGAGGAAGCCGTTGTCGTAGAAATGCTCGTGCAGATGGCCGCAATCGCCGCCCTGGCCGTGCGCCTCCAGCAGCGTCGTGATGACGTCGACCGCCGCGGCCGCGCTCGATGCGCGCTCGAGCCCGAGGCGCACCAGGTCCATGCCGATCAGTGCCGGCTCGCGCGACGGCGGGATGGTGGCGAAGACCGCCTCATTGCCGATGACGACGCCATGCTCATTGGCGCCGATCTCCGCCCCCCAGCACCAGAAGGGGCGGGAGAGCAGCACGGCATGCGTCTCCGCGGCCTGCGGAATGGTGATGTAAGTGCAACGAAGAGCTGCCCCGGACGCATGGCGCGCGCGCGCGTGCCACTCGATCGGCTGCGCCTCGTTCCTCTCGCGATCGCTGTTCTTCGCGAAAAGCACACCGCCATCGGCCGTCGCCGGCGGCAGCGCCACCATCGTGTCGCACATCGCTGATCTCTCCTGCCGCAATCTTCGCAGCCGTCGGGCTCCGTGCCAATATCGGCGCGGCGTGGAGTGCGCGATGGACCCGGTCATTCAATTCACCCGCGCGCTGCCTCGGCGGGCGGCGCGCGCCGCCTGCGAGGTTCCTCATGGCCGATGACGTCATCGAGGCCGACTACGTCGTCATCGGCGCCGGCAGCGCCGGCTGCGTGCTGGCCTCGCGGCTGTCCGAACGGCCGGACGTCTCGGTGGTGCTGGTCGAGGCCGGGCAGCGCGAACGCATCGGCCTGACGCGCCTGCCGGCGGCGCTGATGCGCACCATCGGCAACCCGCGCTACGACTGGGCCTACCGGTCCGAGCCCGACCCGACGCGCAACGGCCAGTTCGAGGACTGGCCGCGCGGCAAGGTTCCCGGCGGGTCTTCCGCCATCAACGGCATGATCTTCATCCGCGGCGCGGCGGCGGATTACGACGCGTGGGAATCGCTCGGCTGCGCCGGCTGGGGCTGGCGCGACGTGCTGCCGCTGTTCCGCCGTCTGGAGACCGCCGACGCGCCGGACAACGGGACCCGCGGCGGCATGGGTCCGCAGCGCGTCTCGGCGCTGAGCTGGCGGCACCCGGTCTCGGCCGATTTCATCGCCAGCGGAATCGCCGCCGGCATCCCGGCGAATGACGACCTGAACGGCGCGTCGCACGAGGGTATCGCCTGGAACCAGGGCTCGACGCGCAACGGGCTGCGGCATTCCTCCTTCGACGCCTTCATCCGGCCGAATCTCTCGCGTCCCAATCTGCGCGTGCTCGATGGCGTGCTGGTGGAACGCATCACCTTCGCCGGCCGCCGCGCCACCGGCATCGCGGCGCGGCGCGACGGCGGCGCGGTGACGATCCGCGCACGGCGGGAGGTCGTGCTGACCGCGGGCGCGATCAATTCGCCGCACCTGCTGATGCTCTCCGGCATCGGCGAGGCGACGGAGCTCGCGCGGCACGGTATCGCACCCGTGGTGGAAAGCCCCGAGGTCGGCCGCAACCTGATGGAGCATCCCGGCCTCTACGTGCAGGCCGAGATGACGGTGCCGACGGTAAACGCTGAGGCCGCACCGCTGCGCGCCGCCTGGCAGTTCCTGCGCTGGGCGGCGGGCCGGCCTTCGCCCTTCGGCATTCCGACGGCGCAGGTGCTCGCCTTCCTGCGCAGCCACCCGGGCGCGGTGGAACCGGACCTGCAGTTCCACCTCTTCCCCTATGGTTCCACGCTGAAGAACGGCAAGCGCATCATTCCGCGCACCAATCTCGCGACCATCCTGGTCAATGTGAATCATCCGCGCTCGCGCGGGCGGCTCGCGCTGCGCTCCGCCGATCCGGCGGCGCCGATCGCGATCCATCCGCGCCTGCTGGAGGACGAGCAGGACATCGAGACGCTGCTGCGCGGCCTCGACTGGGTGCGCCGCATGGCGACGACGCCACCCTTCGGCCCAAAGGTGAAGGAGCTCATCGGCGTGCCGCCGGCCGATACGGGGCGGGAGGCGGACATCGCCTTCCTGCGCTCCGCCGCGCGCCCCTTCTACCACCCGGCCGGCACCTGCCGCATGGGCGCGGATGCGGGGGCGGTGGTGGCGCCGGACCTGCGCGTCAACGGCGCCGAGGCGCTGCGCGTCGCCGACATCTCGATCTTCCCGCGCCACATCGCGGGGAACACCAATGCCACCGCGCTGATGATCGGCGAGAAGGCGGCGGAACTCATCACGACCGGTTCTTGACGGAGGAACGTAAGACCATGTTCGGACACTGGACGCGCCGTGCGGCGCTGGCAGCCGCGATCGCGGCACCGATGGCGGGCAGCGCGCTCGCGCAGGTTCCCGCGGGGCAGCAGCCCGCCAGCCAGATCACCGCGGTGATGCAGGCCGATGTGCGGATCATGGATCCGCATGTCTCGACCGTCTACATCACGCGCAACTTCGCCTACATGCTATGGGACACGCTGTTCGCCATGGACAGCCAGGGCAACATCCGCCCGCAGATGGTGGAAAGCCACACCGTCTCCGACGACCGGATGACCTGGACCTTCACCCTGCGCGAAGGCCTGAAGTTCCATGACGGCCAGCCCGTCACCTCGGCCGACGTCGTCGCCAGCCTGCGGCGCTGGGGTCCGGGTGATGGCCTCGGGCGGCACCTGATGGCGGCGACGGCGTCGCTCGACGTGGTCGATGCGCGGACCTTCCGGCTGGTGCTGAACCGGCCCTTCGGGCTGGTGCTGGACGCGCTCGGCAAGCCGTCCTCGCTGGTGCCGGCGATCATGCCGGAACGGCTTGCGCAGCGGCCGCGCACGGAGCAGAACAGCGAGCTGATCGGCTCCGGGCCCTTCGTCTTCCGCCGTGACCTGTCGGTCTCCGGCGCGACGCAGGTCTTCGACCGCTTCCGCGACTACCGTCCGCGCGAGGAACCGGCGGACTTCCTCGCCGGCGGCAAGCGCGTGCATGTCGACCGCGTGACCTGGCGCGTCATCCCCGATGCGGCGACGGCCGCGAACGCATTGACCACCGGCGAGGTCGACTTCATCGAGATGCCGGCCTTCGACCTGCTGCCGCTGCTGCGCCGCAACCGCGGCGTGCGCGTGGTGCCGCTGGCCGGACCGAACATGTGGCAGGGCTTCGTGCGCGTGAACTCCGCGGCCGGCCCGTTCGCCGACCCGGCGGTGCGCCGCGTGCTGATGATGGCGGTGGACCAGTCCCAGGGGCCGCAGGCGCTGGGCGCGACCGGCGACCTGGCGCTGGCGCAGTGCCTGTCCTTCTGGATGTGCGGCGGCGCGCTGGAGACGACCGCCGGCAGCGAGATCGCCGCGCGCCCCGATGTCGCCCGCGCGCGGGAGGCGCTGCGCCAGACCGGTTATCGCGGCGAGCCGGTCGTCATCATGCAGGCGACGGACATCGACGCGCCGCGCGTGGGCAGCGAGGTCGTCGCCGCCCGCCTGCGCGAGGTCGGCTTCAACGTCGAGCTGCAGGCCATGGACTGGGGCACGGTGGTGGCGCGCCGCGCGCGGCGCGATGCCTCCTGGTCGCTGTTCGGCGTGCATGCGCAGGGCTTCGACCTCTCCTCGCCGCTCACGCATTTCTATATCGGGACCAACTGCCAGGACTTCCCGGGCTGGCACTGCGACGAACGGCTGAACCCGCTGCTCGAACGCTTCGCCCAGGCCGCGACGCTGGAGGAGCGCCGCGCCATCGCCGCCGACATCCAGCGCATCACCTATGAGATCGTGCCCGCGGTGGTGTGGGGCCAGTTCACCCAGCCGATCGCCTACCGCACCTCGCTCGAGGGCGTGATCCCGAGCGGCATCCCGGTGTTCTGGAACATCCGGCGCGCCGCACGCTGACCGCAAGGCGGGGCCGAGGCACCCTCGACCTCGGTCCCGCCTTGCTTCAGGCTGCGTCGCAAGACGCAGACAATCGGGGGAACGCCGCCATGACGGAATACCGCTACTGCCAGGTCCAGGACGAGGGCCGGCTGCGCATCGTCACGCTCAACCGCCCCGAGGTGATGAACGCACTGCACAGCGAGGCTCACCACGAGCTGGAGAAGGTCTGGGACGAATTCGCCGCGAACCCCGACCTCTGGGTCGCCATTGTCACCGGCGCCGGCGACCGTGCCTTCTCCGCCGGCAACGACCTCAAGGTGCAGGCCGCCGGCAAGCGCGGCCCGACGCCGCCCTCCGGCTTCGCGGGGCTCACCCTGCGCTTCGACCTGGACAAGCCGCTGATCGCCGCGGTGAACGGCATCGCCATGGGTGGCGGCTTCGAGATCGCGCTCGCCTGCGACCTGATCATCGCGGCGGAGAACGCCGTCTTCGCGCTGCCGGAACCGCGCGTCGGCCTGATCGCGGGCGCGGGCGGCGTGCACCGCCTGCCGCGCATGATCGGGCAGAAGCAGGCGCTCGGCATGATCCTGACCGGGCGGCGCGTCTCCGCGCAGGAAGGCAGGACGCTCGGCTTCGTCAACGAGGTGGTGCCGCAGGGCCAGGCGCTGGATGCCGCGAAGCGCTGGGCAGCGACGATCCTCGAATGCTCGCCGCTGGCGGTGCGAGCGTCCAAGCAGGCGGTCTATGCAGGGCTGGACGAGCCGACGCTGCGCCAGGCCATTGCCACCATGTACCCGGCGCAGCAGCGCAATCGCGACAGTGAGGACTACATCGAAGGGCCGAAGGCCTTTGCGGAGAAGCGCAAGCCGAACTGGCAGAACAAGTGATCGAGGGGGCGCTGCCCCCTCGAACTCCCCCGCCAGGGGACACGGTCCCCTGGACCCGCGGTGACTCAAGTATCGGTTTCCAAAGGCCTTTCGGCCTTTGGTGGGGTGGGTCCGGGAGGGGCAAGGCCCCTCCCGGGGCGCGCAGCCGCCACACCAACCCTGCGCGCGATGCCGCCGCGCCTCGCCGCCGACAGGTCGGCAGCAAGGCCCGGCGGATCAGACCCCACCGCGCCGCAGCACGCGCTTCGCGATCGCCATGCGGTGCACTTCCGTCGGCCCCTCATAGATCCGCATCAGCCGCGCCTGCTGGGCGAAGAGCTGCAGCGGCAGTTCCTTCGTCATGCCCATCGCACCGAAGGTCTGCATCGCCTGGTCTAGCACGTCCCGCGCCATCTCCGTCGCGAAGACCTTGATCATGGACGCTTCGTCCTTGACGTCCTCGCCCGCATCCATCTTCTCCGCCGCCGAGAGCACCATCAGCCGCGTCGCGTGAATCTTGATCGCGGCGTCGGCGATCCACCACTGGATCGCCTGGCGGTCGGCGAGCTTCACGCCGAAGGTGACGCGTTGCTTGGCCTGCTCCGTCATCATCTCGATCGCACGGCGGCACATGCCGACGCAACGCGCGCCCATCTGCAGCCGGCGCACGTTCAGGCGGAGCTGCATCGGCGCATAGCCCTGGCCGATCTCGCCGAGCACCTGGCTTTCCGGCACGCGGCATTCGTCGAACACCAGCTCATAGGTCAGCCGGCCGCCGATCATCTTGATCTCGCGCTCGATGATGAAGCCGGGCGCGTCCTTCTCGACGATGAAGGCGGTCATGCCCTCGGCGCGCTTGCCCTCGCCGGTGCGCGCCATGACGATGATGAAGTCCGCCGCCGGGACGCGGCTGACCCAGATCTTGCGGCCGTTGATGACCCAGTCGCTGCCATCCTTGCGCGCGCGGGTGATCATCCCGGCGGGATCGCCGCCCGCGCCGGGTTCGGAGATCGCGATGCCTGACTTCGCCTTGCCATCGGCATAGGGCTGGAGATACCGCTCGCGCTGATACTCGTTCGCGACCGCCATCATCATGTGCAGGTTCGGGCTGTCGGGCGGGAATTCGAAGGGTGTGATGGTGCGGGAGACCTCCTCCTCGACCAGCATGCGCGTCACCGTGTCGAGATTGGCCCCGCCCATCGATTCCGGCACGTCGAGACCCCAGAGGCCGAGTTCCCTGCACTTGGCGAGGATCGGCGCCTCCTCCTCCTCGGTCAGGGCCCATTTCTGGCCCGCCGCCTCGCGCGCCAGCACCGCGGGCTCGAGCGGCATCAGCTCGCGTTCCACGAATTTCGCGACGAGGTCCTGCAGCATGCGGGCCTCTTCGGTGATGATCGTCATTCTGCGATGTCCTGCACGTCAGCGGAGGGCGATGAGACCGTCCACGGCGACGGCCCCCTGCCCTTCGGCACGGATGATGAGCGGATTGATCTCGGCCTCCTGCACGGCCTCGCCATCCAGGCAGGCGAGCAGCGAGATCGACCGGATGGCGCGCGCGAGAGCCGCGACGTCGCCGCGCGGCAGGTTGCGGAAGCCCTGGATCAGCTTCAGTTCGGGCAGTTCCGCGATCATCTCCATCGCGGTGGCTTCGGACACCGGGGCGAGGCGCACGCAGTAGCTGCGCTTCAGCTCGGCGACCACCCCGCCCATGCCGAGCATGACCACCGGCCCGACTTCCGGGTCGCGACGGTAGCCGAGGATGACCTCGGCAAGGCCGCGATGCATCGGCGCCACCAGCACGCCCTTCACCTGCGCCCGGGGGAAGCTGTCGCGCGCGGTGGCCAGCAGTTCGGCGACGGTCGCGCCGATGGCGGCGTCGCCCTCGACATTCAGCCGCACCAGGCCGGCATCCGTCTTGTGCAGGATGTCGGGCGACAGCAGCTTCACCGCAGCGAGGCCCGTGAAGCCCTTGACCTCCTCGGGCGCCGTCACGACGCGGCTTCCGGGGCCTTCGATGCCCAGCGCCTCGAACACCGCGCAGGCCTGCGCCTCGTCCAGCCGCGGCGCGCCGATAGACCGCAGAAGGTCCGCCGCGGCACGCCAGGACGCCACGCCGACCGCTTCGACCGGCTTCGGCGCGCGCCAGCTGAGGAAGGCATGCAACGCATCGGCGCAGGTCTCTGGCGTGCGGAAGCCGGCCACGCCGGCCTCGTCCAGGATGCGCAGCGCCCGATCCGCCTGCGGCGCGGCAAAGACGGCGATCGGCTTGCTGCCGTCATAGACGTCGAGCACGTTCTCGTTCACCTGGGTCGGCCGCAGCCGCGCGGTGGAACCCAGCACCGCCACCACCGCGTCACAATGGTCCGATGCGACCAGTTCCTTCAGCACCGTCGTGTACTCGCCGCGCCCGCCGCCCATGGGCAGGTCGATCAGAGGCGAGTCGCCGATGTGAATTCCCTGGACGGCGAGGCGCTCGCGCATCTCCGGCGTCGGGCCGACCACTTCATCGCCGCGCAGTCCGACGCCATCCACCACCATCGCGGCACCGCCGCCCGTGCCGGTCAGCACCGCGACGCGATTGCCCTTCGGCGGCGTGCGGCCGAGCACCAGGCGCGGCAGCTCCACCAGCCCCTCCAGCGTCTCGACGCGCAGGATGCCGTTCTCGCGGAAGAAGGTCGCGGCGAGTTCGTCGGCGCCGACCATCGCGCCGGTGTGCGAGACGGCAATCTGCCGCCCGACATCCGACCGCCCGAGCTTGTAGACGATCACCGGCTTGCCGAGCGCATGCGCGCGACGTGCCGCGGCCGCAAGCCTCGGGGCATCGCGCAGCGTCTCCAGGAACAGCAGGACGCATCGCGTCGCCTCGTCCTCGACCATCATCTCGGCCATCTCGCCCGCGCCGATGTCGCTCTCGTTGCCGACCGAGACCAGCTTCGCGAAGGTGAAGCCGCGCGCCATGGCGCGCGACAGCAGCGCCCCCATCATGCTGCCGCTCTGCGAGACCACGCTGAGCCAGCCGGGCTTCAGGTCCTCGGCCTCGACGGCGGCGTTGTTGGTGATCGGAACGCCGTCCGTCACGTTCACGAGGCCGAGGCAGTTCGGCCCGATCAGCCGCAGCCCGCCCTCGCGCGCCATCGCGACGATGCGGTCCTGGCGCTCGCGGCCCTCGGCGCCCAGTTCGGCGAAGCCGGCGGAATAGAGCGTGGCGACCTTCACGCCCTTCTCGACGCAGCCGGCGATGGCGTCCGGCACGGCGGCGGCGGGCACCATGATGAAGGCGTGGTCGATCGGCCCGGGTGCGGCGCGGATGTCGGGATAGGCGACATCGCCCATGATCTCCGCCGCCTTGGGATTGATCGGCAGGATGCGGCCGGCATAGCCGTTCTTCTTCAGCACGCGCTGGGCGCGGGCGTTGTTCTTCGTCTCGTCGGCGGTGGCGCCGATCAGCGCGATGCCGCGTGGACGGAAGATCGCCTCGGCGAGCACCGCGCGTTCGTTCACCGCATTCATCTCAGCGGCCCTTGAAGCGCGGTTCGCGGCGTTCGGCCATGGCGGCACGCCCTTCGGCGAAGTCTTCCATCTGCCGCTGCCAGACCTGCTGCTGGTATTCGCGCTCGGTCGCCGCCTCGAAGGCATCGGCGATGCCGCGGCGCATGGAGGCGCGCACGCCCTGCACGGCGGCGGGGGAGGAAACCGCGATCTCGGCCGCCAGCGCCTGCGCGGCGGAGAGCACCTCCGCCTGCGGCACCAGCATGTCCGCGAGGCCGATGCGGTGCGCCTCCGCCCCGTCGATGCGCCGCCCGGTGTAGAACAGCAGCGCGGCCTGCTGGTTCCCGATCAGCCGCGGCAGGGTGAAGGACAGCCCGAAGCCCGGATGGAAGCCGAGCCGGGTGAAGTTCGCCGAGTACCGTGCCTCGGCGCATGTCACGCGGAAATCCGCCACCACCGCGAGGCCGAGCCCGGCGCCGATCGCCGCCCCCTGCACCGCCGCGATGATCGGCTTGCGGGTGCGGAACAGCCGCGCCGCCTCGACATAGAGCGTCCGGCCGGGCGCGCCTTCCGGCGAGGCCAGGCCGCCCGAATCTCCTTTCGAGAAATCCGCCCCGGCGCAGAAATGCCTGCCTGCTCCGGTCAGCACCACGACGCGGCAGGCCTCGTCCACGTCCAGCGCTTCCAGCCGTTCGGCCAGCGTCACCATCAACTCGCGGTTGATGTGGTTGTTCGGCGGGCGGTTGATGGTCAGGGTGGCGACATGGCCGTCCCGGGCTTCGAGCAGGGTCTCGGGGGTCGCCGTCTCGGCCATGGTCGCTTCCTCGCAAGCACGATCGTTGTGCCCGGCTTGCGCCGGGGCGGTCGAGGTCATAATCTTGTTCGCACAAGATGACAACATGGCCGCCGCGCCGCCCGACCACAAGGAAACGCCCATGGACATGCCGATCCCGGACGCCCAGGCCGCCACCACCGGCCCCACGCGAGCGCTGGCGGAATTCGTCGCAGGGCTCGACCTCGCCCAGGTCGACGACTTCGCACGCCATGCGGCGCGCCGCCATCTGATCGACACGCTCGGCGCCATGATCGCCGGCGCGACGCAGGATGCGACGCTGTCGGTGGAAAAAGCCTTCGCCGCCGCGGGCATCGGCGCCGGCGCCGTGCCGATGGCCGGCGTCAGGCAGCGCTACGACGCGCTCTCCGCCGCCTATGTCGGCGGCACCTCCGGCCACGGGTTGGAGCTGGACGACGGCTATCGCGCCGGCTCGGTGCATCCGGGCGGCGTGGTGGTACCGGCGGCGCTCGCCCTCGGCGCGCAGCGGCACGCCGACGGCGGAACCTTCCTGACCGCCATCGTCGCCGGCTACGAGGCCGCCTGTCGCATCGCGGCGGCCTGCCATCCGCGTTCCCGCTGGCGCGGCTTCCACAATACCGGCACGGCGGGTGTCCTCGCGGCTGCCTGCGCCGCCAGCGTGCTGCTGCGCCACGACGCGGAGCAGGTCGAAAGCGCGATCGGCACGGCCGCCTCCTCGGCCGCGGGGATCTTCACCTTCCTCGCCGGCGGCGACGTGAAGCGCACCCATCCGGGCCATGCGGCGCGCGAGGGCCTGCTCGCGGCCCTGCTGACCGAAGCCGGCCTGCCCGCCCCGCGTGGCGCGCTGGAATTCAAGGATGGCTTCTTCAACGCCTATGCCGGCGACGACGCCGGCGCGGTGGACTACAGCAGGCTCGACATTCTCGCGGCGGGCGACAACCACCCGCGGTCACGTTTCGCCATCGCCAACTGCTACATGAAGCCCTATGCGGCCTGCCGGCACATCCACGCCATGGTCGACGCGGTGCTCGACATGGCGACGCAGGACGGGCTGACGGCGGACCAGGTGAAGGCGGTCGAGATCGGCAGCTACGCCGTCGCCGCCACCCACGGCCAGGTCGGCTGGTCCGAAATGACCACGGCGCAGATGAGCATCCCCTTCGTCGTCGCCACCGCGATCGCGCGCGGCCGCGTGACACTGGCGGATTTCGGCGAGGCACAACGCGGCGACCCCGCCGTGCTCGCCCTGACCGGCCGCATCACCACCGGCATCGACGCGGAATGCGACGAGATCTATCCGCGCAAGCGCGGCGCCAAGGTGGCGGTGACGACGACCGACGGGCGCGTGCTGGAACGAACGGTGATGGAACCTTTCGGATCGGCCTCCAAGCCGCTGAGCGATGCGGGCGTGGCGGAGAAGTTCCTCGGCCTCGCCACGCCGCGCCTCGGCGAGGCGCGCGCCGAAGCGGCGCTCGAGATGCTGTGGCGGGTGGATGGGCTCGCGGACATCGCGCCTCTGGCGGAGATGCTGGCGGCGTGAAGGGGGGCGCCGGTGCGACTTCGCCCTTCCGGGCCACGCCGCCACGGGTTCCGATCCATGTTGCGACGCAAACCGGATAGGCGCCCCTCGCCCGAAAGACCCTTGGAAACCGCGCCCTGATGTTGGGCGAGGCCTCGGTTCAGCTTTCGTCCGGCGCACCCAGCCGCAGGGTGTAGACGAACTGGTCGGCGGCGGCGTGGATGTTCGTCGTCGCCTCGACGAGGCGGCCGGCGGCGGCGAAGAACTGGCGGCGGATGGACAGGCCGGGCGAGCCGGGCGCGACGCCGAGCGTCTCCGCCTGCGCCGCATCCAGCGCAATGGCGCCGATGTCCTGCTCCACCGCCTCCACCGGGATGCCGCGCCGGCGGGCGATCAGCCGATAGGCCGGCACGGTCGCGAGCTCCGGCGAGTCGGCAATGTCGGCGAAGTCCTCCGCGATGTAGAGATCGCAGATCGAGATGGGGGCGGCGCCCCCGTCCGCCGGCCGCCGCAGCCCTGCCACGTGGACCCAGCGCGAGCCGGGCAGGCAGCCGATGAGCGCGGCAAGCGCCGCATCGGCCACGATCCTCTCCCGCGACCGGATATCGAGATGCACGCGGGCGGCATAGCCCATCACATCGGTCACGGACCGCACCGCCAGCACGTAGCGGCCGCGGGGCTGATCGGCGATCACCCGCGTGCCGACGCCCTGCGCGCCCGCGACCAGGCCGAGCTCGCCGAGCCGCCGCAACGCCTGGCGCACGGTGGAGCGGCTGACGCCGAAGGTCCGGCAGAGCTCCTGCTCGGTCGGCAGAAGCGTGCCGACCGGACGCCTGCCGTCGAGGATCTCGGCGGCCAGCGCCATCGCGACCGTCGCGTAGCGCGGCTGGCTGCCGGCCAGCAACTGCGCCGCATCGGCCATGGCCGCCGGGGCCGAGGGAAGGCGGGTCGCTCGCGGGCGTCGCACCATGGTCATCGGGTCCACCGGAACAGAACAATCTTCATGTTCGTACAAGAATACCACATCGTCGACGCTCGATGGCATCCATGGCGACCAGCCCCGAAGGCGGAAGGGTGGCGATCCTCTGCCCGCCACGCGATCGGCACCGCCGCAGGCCGCACCGGGCTCCCGCCCGGCGGGCCGCCCATTGCGCGGCGCACGTCAGGAGGTCGGACCGCCGGGCGGGCAGCGCCGGCCCGCGCGCTCCATGCACTGGCGCGACAGGCCAGGATCCTAGGCGATCGGCTTCAGCAGGTCGTGGCCATACTGCGGCGAGGAGATCGCCGCCCCGGCGACGGTTTCCCGTCGCGTCGGCCCGCCGCAATCACTCCGGGCTCCTGTCGTCGCGATCATCTTCCCGCGATTGAACAGTCCCACCTGGCCGGAATCCGCTTCAGCGCCCGCGGCGTCGCGGAGGGCATTCGCGGCTGATCGCAGCGTAGGCGGCGCTGAACCCGCGCAGGCTGAAGCTGTCCGTCACGGTGCCGCGCCGCCCCGCCGCGCGAGGGCCGCGCGCCACGGCCTCGGATCCGCCGCGAAACGCCGCCACGGCCCTTCGTCCGTCGCGGGCATAGGCGGCGCCGTCTTCGGTGAAGAACGGGAGCTGCGTCCGGCCGACAGCGACGGAGACGGCGGCATTGCGCGGATAGGTGTAGCCCGAGGCGATCGCCACCTGATCGCGCATCCGGGCGCGGTGCGTGACGCTGAGCACGACCTCGCTGCGCGGGTGGCTCATGCGCTGCGCGCGCGTGAAGGCGAAGCACATCTTCTGCCCACGCTCGCTATGGACCGCCGCCGTCCAGGCACCGAACTCGCCCAGGCGCCTGGGCCATTCCTGAGCCAGCGCAGGAACAACGAACAAGGCGGCGAGCGCGGGAAGCATGAGAGCGATTCGCATGACATACTGGTAATGATGCCGATAGCCGGAGGCAACCCGATGAGTCGGCGCCGCGCGCAATCCACCGCTCAAGGTTGAGCAGTGCGTCGCCCGCCTTGGTGCTGAAGGGCCGGAACACCGACCATGGCGTCGCCGACCTGCGCGACGCCCCGCCGGCGATCAGAGCCTGGCCTCGGTCGCCGAGCGCCGTATCGCTTACGGACCTTTCCCGGTCCGAGGAGACGCCGGGCGGGAAACAATGCCCTCCAATGAGGTTCGAGGCGTGGCCGACGCTCGCGGCAAATTCAATTCCAGGACAGTCCCGCCTGTCCCGGATACGAGATCCAGCTGCCCGTCGCCTGCCTCAGCCAGACTGCGCGCGATCGCGAGCCCAAGCCCCGTGCCCCCGGCTTCCCTGGCCGTCGTGAAAAAGCGCTCGAACACCCGCGCGGAATTCGCGGCGGAAATGCCGCGTCCGGTGTCGCTGACCCGGATGCGCAATCGATCGCCTGTCGCCTCGCAGGAGACGTGGCACCGTGCCCCTTCCCCGGCATGCTGCCGGACATTCTCGAACAGGATGGCAAAGATGCTCCGCAGGGCTTCGGGCGCGATCGCCGCCTCCGCATCCGGCCGCCCCTCGAAGGCGATCTCCAGCCCCGCCGCCACGTGCGGCTCGGCGGCGTCGCGCACCGCTTGCCCGACCTCGGCGCGTCCGGGCGCATGCGGATGCGGCGCCTCGGCCCGCGCGAGGTCGAGCAGCCGGGTCACCAGCCGGTCCAGCCGCAGCACGTCGTCCATGCACTGTGCGAGGAAGGCCGCGCGCTCCGCCTCCGTCATCGTCGGCCCGTGGTCCTGCAGCAGTTCCAGCGCGCCGCGCAGCGCGGCGAGCGGGGTCTTGAACTCATGGCTGACCGCGGCGGCGAATTCGCTGATGTAGGTCGCGCGCCTCTCGAGCGTGCCCGCCATGCCGCCGATCGCCGCGGCGAGCTCGTCGGCCTCGCGCACCGCGCTGCGGCGCACGCGCTGAACCTCGACGCGCGCGCCGGATGCCACCGCCCGCGCCTGGTCGGCGACCGCGCGGATCGGCCGGCTCACCGTATAGGCGGTGAAGCCGGCGAGCGCCGCGGCGACGAGCAGCATCGCCAGCGTCAGCGCCGCCAGTTCCCAACGCTTGCCGTGCAGCGCCTGGCGGATGCTCGACGGCGTGCGGGAGAGCAGCACGGCGCCGATGACGTGCCCGCCCTGCTGCACCGGCAGCGCGACGAAGACGCGGAAGGGCGCGTCCCGGCTGATCGCGCCTGCGCCGGCGGCGACCGCTTCGCGCCGCGCGCGCACCCGCGCGGCGGGCTGGCCGGCCAGCGCGGCGGCCACCTCCTCCAGCCCCCGCAGCGAGAGGCCGCCCTCCCCGCCCGTGCTCGCCACCACCACGCCGGCGCCGTCCGTCACGCGCATCGCCGCGAGGGTGACGCGCTGCGCCTCGGCGAGCACCGGCGCCAGCGCCGCCCCTGCTGCGCTCGCCACCGGATCCGCAGGGTGCGCCGGCGGCGCGGCATCGGGCGGCGGCGGAAGAATGGGGTCGCGCGCGAGGTCGAGAGTCGCGAAGCGCGGCGCCCAGCCCTCCGGCTGCGGCGCAGCCGCCGGCAGGCGGGCCAGCAGCGCCGGTGCTTCCGGCCCGGCCTCGCGAAGCCAGCCCGCGCGATGGGTTGCGGCGATCACGGCAGCCTGGGCCACCAGCTCCGTCTCCGTCTGGCGCACCAGCGCGCTCTCGTAAAGGCGCAGCATCCACAGCCCGCCGAGCGGCAGCGCCAGCAGCACCAGGTTCACCAGCAGCAGCACGGTCAGGATGCGCGGCTTGCGCCGCAGGACGGGCGGCACCCGCTCAGCCTTCGTCCCGGTAGCGGTAGCCGAGGCCATGCACCGTCTCGATCGGCGCGGCGCCCAGCGCGGCGAGCTTGGCGCGCAGGTGCCGCACATGGCTGTCGATGGTGCGGTCGCTGACGATGCGCGGCTCGGCGTGCGCGGCGCCCATCAGCATCTCCCGCGTGAAGACACGGCCGGAATGCGTCGCCATGGCCTGCAGCAGCCGGAATTCCGTGACGGTCAGCGGGATCGGCGCCTCGCCCCAACGTGCCTCGAACCGGTCGGCATCGAGCCTGAGCGGGCCGCGGCGCAGCGGTCCGGCCGCGCGCGGCCCGTCGGTCACGCGGCCTTCCCGGCGCCGCAGATGCGCGCGCACGCGGGCGACCAGCTCGCGCGGGCTGAAGGGCTTGGTCATGTAGTCGTCGCCGCCGAGTTCGAGCCCGAGCACGCGGTCAAGCTCCTCCCCGCGGGAGGAGAGAAAGATGACCGGCACGTCGCTCTCCCGCCGCAGCCGGCGGCACAGCTCGGTGCCGTCCATCTCCGGCATCATCACGTCGAGGATCAGCAGGTCGGGCCGCTCGCGCGCGACGAGCTCGAGCGCGGCGGCGCCGTCCGCGGCCTCGATGGCGGCGAGGCCGTCCCGCGCCAGGGCGAAGCGGATGACGCTGCGGATATGCGGGTCGTCGTCGGCGATGAGGATCTTGGGCATCCAGGCGCGGCCGCCATGCTCTGCACGGTATTTGCACCAGACATCCCAGGAGCCTGCAAGGTCGCGACACGCGCAGTGCACATGCAGCGTCCAGGCTGGACGGACCGTCCAATGCAGGAGGTTCATCCATGTCCGACAGCCCGGCCGTGCCGGATTCCGCCCCGCCGCCAGGCGCCGCCATCGCAAGCGGCGCGCGCATCATCGGCCCGACCGGCATCAAGCTGGGGCTGATCGCCGCGCTCGTCGTCGCGCTGCTGATCCCGCAGTATTTCGTCGCCGGCCTCATCGCCGAGCGCGAGGCACGTCAGCGCGAGGTCCGGGCCGAGATCGGCCGATCCTGGGGCGCCTCGCAGACGGTCCTCGGCCCGGTGCTGGTCGTGCCGCTGCGCGCGCCCGCGGGAGGCGCCTCGGAGCCCGGCGCCATCGCCATGCCGGCGACCGAGCTGACCATGGCGGCGACCCTGGTGCCCGAGCGCCGCCGGCGGGGACTCTTCGAAGCCGTTGTCTATACTGCGCGCATCGACATTGCCGGCCGCATCGGCGACGTGGCCCCATCCCTGCCGACGGATGCCGAGCCCGACTGGCGCGCCGCCTATCTGATGACCGGCGCGACCGACCTGCGCCCCGCCACCGATGCCCCGACGCTGGCCTTCGCCGGGCGGGCGCTCGCGGTCGTGCGTGAAGGCAGCACGCGGTGCGGGGTGGTGGAGGCGCTGCGCTGGCCGCTTGGCCTCGACGGCCCGCCCGAGCCCGGCACCGGCTTCGCCGGCACGATGGAACTGCGGGGCACCGAGGCGCTCTCCCTCCTCCCGGTCGCGCGGCGTGCGCGGCTTTCCATCGAGGGCGCCTGGGAGACGCCGAGCTATTTCGGCGCCAGCCTGCCGCACCGGGCATCCTCCGAGGGCGAGGCCTTCCGCGCGGAATGGGTCGGCGGCGTGGCCGACCGGGCACTGCGGCTGCCAGACGACGGCTGTGGCCCGGTGCTCGAACGAAGCGCGGGGATGGGCGTCGCGCTGCTGGAGGCCGTGCCGACCTACCGCATGGTGACCCGCACCGCGAAATACGCGGCGCTGTTCGTCCTGCTCGCGGTGATGACCTACTGGCTCTTCGAACTGGTCTCCCGCGTGCGCATCCATCTCGTGCAGTACGGGCTGCTCGGCCTGTCCATGGTGCTGTTCCCGATGCTGCTGCTGGCGATCTCGGAGGCTGCGGGGTTCGGCATCGCCTATGTCGTCAGCGCGGCGATGGTCATGGGGCAGGCGAGCTTCTACACCGCGGCGGTCACCGGGCGGGCGCGGCTCGCCATCGTCTTCGCGGGCGTGCTCGCGATCCTGTTCGGGTTCCTCTACGTGGTGCTGCGGATGGAGAGCATGGCGCTGCTGGCGGGTGCGCTGGGGCTCTTCGCGCTGCTGTCCGCCGTCATGATGGCGACGCGCCGGATCGCTTCGCACGAGGCGTGAGCCGGCTTGGGGTGGCCGGCGGCAGGGCAATGTCGAGCACGTGCTTCTTCGTGCTCTCCGGAATGGATGCGGCCGGCGTCGACGTGTCGACGTGTCGACATGTCGACGCCGACTTGTGCTGAGATTCCCGGAGTGCGAAGGCTCTCGCGATTCGGCGATGCGGCGGAGGCCCCATATGATGCTGGGACGTTGGGGCGAGGTCGCAGTATTGGCGCTCGCCCGGATTTCAATGGGCGCGCAACTTCAGGTCGTGGGCGCGCTAGGGCCCTTGCTCATTGGAAGCCTGGTCACGGACTGGGCCGCGCTCGGCACGTTGATCGGCACCTATTCCCTGGCCGGCGTCTTCGTCGCCCTGCCAGCAGGATGGTTGCTGGCGCGGTTCGGCGACCGCGTCGTGCTCTTGGTGGGGGTGGGGCTCATGGCGCTGGGCGGCGTGTTGCTGGCCCTGGCGCCGGACTTTCTTCTCGCCGTGCTGGGCCGACTCGTGTCTGGCATCGGGGGCGCCCTGCTCACCATCGCGGGCGCCAAAATGGTGCTCGACCGATTCTCGGGTGCCCGCGTCGCGCTCGCTATGGGACTGATGCTGATGGCATGGCCCTTTGGCATCGGCTTGGCCTTGCTCGTGCTTCCCATGCTCGGTGAGGACTGGAAGTCGGGCCTCTGGCTCTCAGCGGCTTTCTGCACCGTCGCCTTCCTGCTGATCGCGGCGACCGTGCGCGGCGGGGGCCCCTCGGCTGCCAGCCATCGGCGCATGTGGCTGCTCCGCCATGAATGGCGCCCGCTGCTCGCGCTCGGTGTCGTCTGGGCCGGCTACAACGCTTCCTTCGCCGTGGCGGTCGGATTCACGCCGGCTTTCCTGGTGGCCAACGGCATCAGCCACGCGGAGGCCGGGGCGCTCGCCTCGTTGATTGGCTTCTCGATACTGCCCCTGCAGCCAATGGGCGGCGCCATCGCGGAGCGGCTCGGGCGTCCCTTGCTCGTGACCGTGATGTGCATCCTCGGCATGGTGGCGGCCCTCCTCGCGACAGCGGCCGGGGCGCCGCCCTGGCTGACCTTGCCTGCGTTTGGCATGCTGGCTGCGCCGCCCTCCAGCCTGATCATGGCATTCGCGGGACGCGCGCTCTCGGCCGAGAGCCGCGCCTTCGGGATGGGCGTGCACTACACGGTGTTCTACCTGGGGCTGGCATTGCTGCCGCCCTTCGCCGGCCTTGTGCGTGACATGACCGGTTCGCCCTCCGCGCCCCTTCTCACTGCGGCGGCTTTCCTCGCCGTGTGTCTGACGGCACTCGCTGTCTATGCGACTGCAATGGCGCAGCGCGCCCAACCTCGTCGAACCAATGAACTTCGCGATTCCGATTGAGAATCATTGGCAGTCAATATGCAGCATGTCCGACTGCGGCGAGCGGCCTGCCGGCGGCGGGGCGGGATAGATCCACGGCCACATGGTGGCGCGGCCTTCGCTCCTACGAGGGTCGTTGACACGCAAGGGAATGCCGCATGGCGCGGCGTGCCCGACCTGCGGACGCGATGCATGACTGGCTCCGCCCCGATCCCGCCTTCAAGCGCGAGGCGGAAGCCGCCGGGGCAGAGTTCGGCGCAGGGCTGTTCTCGCTCGCCAAGGTGACGGGCACGGCCTTCGACCTGGGCGACGTGCTGTTCTGGGACAACGCGGCCCACAACCTCGCCACGGACGACGAAGACAACCTTGCCGTGGGCATCTGCGTCGAGGCTGCCGGCTCGTCCGCCACCACGGCCAAGGTGAAGCTGGGCGCGCCGCCGGCCATGGTCGCCGGTGCCTGAGCACGCCGCCATGCAGGGACAGCGCCATGAGTTCTACGGGCGCGTCCGGGGCGACGGGCGCGTCGCGTACCGTTGCCCCTGCTGCTGGCGGGTTCGCACCTTTGGCTCGGATGGCAAGGTCGTGGGGCAGCGCGTCCTACGTACCAGCCATTGCCCTCGGCCGGCTGGCGGGGGACCGGTCGAGATCACGATCGACCATGTCCCGAAGCGCGTCCGTCACTGACGCCTTAGCCACTGGGCGGCAGGTGCGCTCGCGCCGGCGGCCTCGATATCAGGTATGACATCAGGTGCATGACCTGAGAAATCGGCCAACCCGTTGAAAAGCTTGGCGTCCCCTAGGGGATTCGAACCCCTGTTACCGCCGTGAGAGGGCGGTGTCCTAGGCCTCTAGACGAAGGGGACCCGGCCGGAGGCGCGCTTCTACCCGCCTCCCTGGTCGGGATCAAGCGCCCTTCTTGCGAAAATCGTCATGCGCCCCGGATGGCGCCCATCGCGGGACGTCGCGCGCGCCACCAGCAGCCACCCCAGCCCCCGGTCAGTCCCGCAGCCGGACCTCTCCCGTGCGCCGCCCGCTCGCCGGATCGACCAGGATCACCCTGTCGCCGTCCGGCCGCACCACCCAGATCGCCAGGGTGCGGTCCGTCCCGGCGATGCCGGCGATCCGCGCGCCATCGGGTTCCCCGAGAGACGCCGCCGCCTGCCGCCCCGCCTGCGGCTCGCCAAGCCGCTGGACGAGCAGCACCGCGAGGGCCACGGTGCCGGCCACGATCAGCACCCCCATTCCGATCACCAGAGCCTTGAGCGCAGCCACACCATCCCCCTCATCCGCCGTCGCCGAGCATATCGAAGCCATCGCACCGCTGGAGGCCGCCGGCGCGCGCGCCGACCGCTTCCTGGCGGACGCCATAGGTTCGCTCTCGCGCTCCCGGGTCAAGGCGCTGATCGAAGGCGGCCACGCGACGCGCGACGGCGCGCCGCTGACCGACCCGTCCGAATCGGTCCGTGCCGGCGCGCGCTACGTCCTCGCCATCCCGCCGCCCGTCCCCGCCACGCCGCAGGCCCAGGCGATTCCGCTGACCATCCTCTACGAGGACGCGGATCTCATCGTCGTCGACAAACCCGCCGGCCTCGTCGTCCACCCCGCCCCGGGCAACCCGGACGGCACCCTGGTCAACGCCCTGCTCGCCCATGCCGGGGACGACCTGCCGGGCATCGGCGGGGAGAAGCGCCCGGGTATCGTCCACCGGCTGGACAAGGACACCTCCGGCGTCATGGTCGCCGCCAAGACCGAGCGCGCCCACCGCGCCCTGTCCGAGGCCTTCGCCGCCCGCGACCTCGACCGCGCCTACCTGGCGCTCGTCTGGGGCCTGCCGCAGGAAACCCGCGGCGAGGTTTCCGCACCGATCGGCCGCCATCCGGTCGACCGCAAGCGCATGGCGGTGGCGACCCGCGGCGGCAAGCCCGCCACCACGCGCTATGCGGTTCAGCGTGCCTGGGGCGCCGCCGTCGCCCTGGTCGAGTGCCGGCTGCTCACCGGCCGCACCCATCAGATCCGCGTCCACATGGCCCATCTCGGCCATCCCCTGGTGGGGGACCCGGTCTATCTGCGCCGCACTCCCGCCGCCGCCCGCCTGCTGCCCGCCCCGTTGCGGGAGGCGTTGCTCGCCTTCCCCCGCCAGGCATTGCACGCGGCAACGCTCGGATTCCGCCATCCGGTCACCGGCGAGGCCCTCTCCTTCGCGAGCCCTCTGCCCGCCGACCTCGCCGAACTGATCGCGTTACTGGACGGTAACCGGCAGTAACCCGACTATTGCAGTTGGTTTTTCTTGCGCCCCAGGCGGGGCCGGGCTACAAACCCCATGTCGGATTCCGAAGGGTGCCGAGAAGCGCCCCGTCCGGCCGGCTCCGACGTGACCGGAGCGGGCGGCCGAGGGTATGGGCCGTAAGGAAGGCGACACGTCTGAGTGCATGCCCATCGCGGGCGCCGCCGTCACGGGGTGGCCCGCCTGGTGAAGGAGGCAGATGACCCATGGCTTCCAGCACAGCCATCCCGATGGTGACCGAAGGCAACCTCTCCCGCTACCTGCAGGAGATCCGCAAGTTCCCGATGCTCTCACCGGAGGAGGAGCTGTCGCTCGCCCGCCGTTGGAAGGATGAGGGCGACGAACGCGCCGCCCACAAGCTCGTCACGTCCCACCTTCGGCTCGTCGCCAAGATCGCCATGGGCTATCGCGGCTACGGCCTGCCCGTCGGCGAACTCATCTCCGAAGGCAATGTCGGCATGATGCAGGCGGTGAAGCGCTTCGATCCGGAGCGTGGCTTCCGCCTGGCCACCTACGCCATGTGGTGGATCCGCGCCGCCATTCAAGAATACATCCTGCATTCCTGGTCGCTCGTGAAGATGGGCACCACGGCGGCGCAGAAGAAGCTGTTCTTCAACCTGCGCCGGCTCAAGGCACAGATGTCCGCGCTCGAGGAAGGCGACCTCAAGGACGAGCAGGTGGCGAAGATCGCCCATACCCTGCAGGTGCCCGAGCAGGACGTGATCAGCATGAACCGGCGCCTCGCCAGCCCGGACCACAGCCTGAACGCCCCCGTCCGCGCCGACAGCGAGGGCGAGTGGCAGGACTGGCTGGTCGATGACGGCGAGAGCCAGGAGGAGGAACTCGCCGAGCGGGAGGACATGACCAACCGCCGCGACCTGCTCAACGGCGCGCTCAAGACGCTCAACGAACGCGAGCGCCACATCCTGATCGAGCGCCGCCTCAAGGAGGAGCCGACGACGCTGGAGGAACTCTCCCAGCAGTACGGCATCAGCCGCGAACGCGTCCGCCAGATCGAGGTGCGCGCCTTCGAGAAGCTGCAGAAGTCGATGAAGCAGCAGGTCGCGGAGCGCCGCCTGACGGTCGGCTGACGTCCGCGTACCCTGCGAAGCGTTTCAGGCGGCGGGGCAACCCGCCGCCTTTTCGTTGCGGTTTCCACTCGTCACCGTGGCGGCGGTGCGTAGAGTGCGCGCGGTCCGCCCGACCCGGGCAAGGGCAGGCTGCCCCACGCTGCAAGGATGACCGTGATGTCGCACCTCTCCCGTCGCCTGACCATGGTGATGCCGCTGCTCGCCGCGAGCGCCCTGCCCGCCGCCGCCCAGGCCCCCGCGGTGATGCTCTTCCGCGTCGTGTCGCCGCGCGACGAGATCATCATCGGCCTCACCCAGGCCGAGCTTGCCGCCCTGGGCACCGGCCCCGAGGCCGAGCGCATCGCCCGCAAGCTGGTCGCCGATGGCCAGGTCGGTGCCTGGCGCTACGTCGTCGGCCGCGCCCCGGACGGCTCCACGCGCCATGCCGCGGCCGGCCGCGTCGCCATCCTCCGGCAGGAAACCTACCGGATCGAGCCCTACACGCCGGCCCTGCCGGTCGCGCCGCCGCCCGGCTGAATTTCCCAGGCCGCTTGGGCGCGCTGCCCCTGGGCGCCTCCCGCTTGCGCGCATGGGCGACCGGTTCGGCCTTCGCCGCCGATCCATGGGCAGGCGGCAGCGTCAGACCGGGGGAGAGAACTCCCCCGGACCCCCTCCTTCTTTTGGCCGTCACCAAGGCTGGTTGGCGCGTCGGGCGCGCCCATCCTGGGCGGCGCGCTAGACGATGACGTTCATCTGCGGTGCAGCACCGAGCAACGGGCCGGTGGTGGCGTTGCCGGCATAGGCGACCTCCTTCGGGCCATCGACCAGGAAGCTCGGGCGCCGGCCGGGGCCGCGCACGACATTGCCGGCAACGGCCACCGTCGCGCCGGGCTCGCCGCGCAGCACGACCGTGGCCGGCAAGGCGGCGCCAGGCACGTCCAGCGGCCCCCAATGCTCAACCAGGTTCGTGCCGAACATGACGGCACTGAAGCGGCCCGGCGGCTGCGCGCCCTCCCGCAATTCCACCAGGCTGTCCATCGCGAAGCCGCGCATCCGGTTGTCGGTGATGCTGACCGTGCCGCCGAACCTCTCCCCGGCCGAGGGATCGAGGCCCTGCGCCGGCGCCGGCACCACGAGCAAGGCACGGTTCGCCTTCGCGCCCTCCTCCGCGAGCAGCTTCTGCCCGCCCGGCGTGCGCGCCGCCATCTCCCACTGGATGGCGTTGCCATGCACGGTCACGCGCGGCGCGGCCAGCGCGACCGCGATGCTGCGCGCCGCGCGCGGCCCCTTGCCGCCCAGCGGCACGCCCGTCTCCGCAACCAGATTGTGCTCGATGACGAGGTCCTGGCCGCCGGCGCTGGCATCCTCCTCCCCCGCCACCGGGTCGAGCAGGCTCGCGACGATCGCGCTCGCCTGCTCCTCCGCCGCGCCGCAATGGCGCAGCGTATTGCCGCTGATCCAGAGCGGACCAGGCGGTACCTGGCGGCCGACGCCGATCACCTGGATCCCCTCCTGGCGCGAGGCGACGATGTGGTTGCCGGAAATCCGCGCGCGCGTCGTCTCGATGAGGAGCATGCCGCGCTCCGCGCTGTGCACCAGGTTGGCGTCGATGCGCGGCGCATCGGCCAGGCTGGCGGCGATGCCGACGGCGCTGCGCGCGAGCAGGTTGCCCCGCACCGTCACCAGCTCGACCTGACCGACGAGGATACCGATCAGCGACCCCAGCAGCACGTTCCCGTCCACGTCGCAGCCTTCGGCCCCGGGTGCGACATTCGCGCCGAGGCCGACGACGATGCCGAAGCCCACCCCGGCAGCGACGGGCAGCGTGATGCCCGTGGTGGGTTCCCCCGGCACCGCGCGGCCTCTCATCAGCAGGTCGTTGCCGGCGACGCTCCGCGTCCCGCGCGCCGCAAGGATCCCGGCATAGCCGCTCGCGGTCCAGGCGAGCAGGTTCTCGGCGACCGTCGCATTCTCGGCATTCGCCACGATGGCGAAGGCGGGCAGATTCGCCGGACCGGCGACCGAGGTCAGCCTGCCGACCCCCAGCGAGGCCTCGCCCGCCGCGGCCGATGCCGCCGTGCCGCGGACCAGGCTTGCGACGGCGCGGCTCATCGCGATGCTCGCGGGGCTGGCGGCGGCCTTGCCGATGGCCTCGTCCATCGCGCGATCGTCGGCCTCCGCCGCAACGATGGGCGCCGCGCCCGCGCGCAAGGCCATCGTATCGAGGACCCGGCGGATCGTGACGCTGCGCGGCCGCAGGCCGGGTGAAATGAGCCCTGGACTCGGAGCAGGCGCCGTCACCGGGGGCCTGCCGGGCGTCGGTGCAGGCGTGGGTGCCGGCGTCGGCGTGGGCGCCGGTGTCGGGGTCGGCGTGGGTGCCGGTGTCGGCGTCGGCGTGGGCGCCGGTGTCGGGGTCGGCGCGGGCGTCGGCGTGGGTGCCGGTGTCGGGGTCGGCGCGGGCTGGGCCGGCGGCGCGGTCCGCAGCACGACATTGCCGATGACCATTGCGAGATCCGTATCGAGCGCGCGGCCGCTCGCCACGTCCCGCGCCAGGACGATGCCTTCCTGGTAGCCGCGGATGGCGTTGCGCTCCACCCGCAGCGCGCCGCCGCAGGCCGAGGCCCAGACCGCCACCAGGCCGGCATCCTCCTGCGCATCCGCGGTGCTGGAGGCGTCGAAGGCGCAGTCGGCGACGGTGACGTCGGCCGCCTCGTCCTGGATGAGCACGCCGAGCGGCAGCCGCTCCACCACGCAACGCGCGAGTTCCGCCTCCGGCCCGCCGAGGGAGACGGCGGCGATGCGCCCCGCGAAGTCCTGCACCGTGAAGCGGCAATCCTCGATGCGCACGCGCCGGGCCGAGGGCTCGACCACCAGCTGCGCGCCGCCACCCTCGCCGCGCAGGCTGCCGAGCTGGAACACCACCCCCGCGACATGCACGTCCGTCACCGGCACGCGCGTCGCCGCAGCACCACCGATGACGAGGATCGGCGCATCGGAGGCACGCCGCAGGATCGCCGCGCCCGGCGCCTCCGCATGCAGCGACACGCGCCCGCTGCGGATGCGCAGCACGTCGCGCAGCTCATGCACGCCCGGCTTGAGGCAGACGCAGCCGCCATTGGGTCCGAGCCGGTCGATCGCGGCCTGAACATCCTCGCCCGGCCGTACCACCATGGTGCAGCATCCGTCGCCGCCCTGCGGCGCCAGTGGCGGCCAGATGGTGCGGCAATCCGACGGCTGCGCGTTGCTGGCGATGTCGGCGAAGGAGGCGAGCATCGCGTAGTGCCGCCGAGGCCCGCGCGGTTCGGCGGCGTTCAGCAGCTCGACCGAGGCATCGGCGGTGCGCGCGGCGAAGACCCAGTAGTCTCCGGCGCGGTACTGCGTGCCACCGGAGAGCGAGAAGGTGACCTCGATGCCTTCCTCCAGCGCGACCGCGGCGGCGCCGACCGTCATCAGCCCATCGGCGTCGAGCGTGTTGCGCGGCGCGAGCTGGTCCCAGCGGATGATGCGCGTGCGCCGCGCGGCAAGCGCGGCCGGATTGGCGCCGAAGGCGCGGGTGCCGGCGGCCGGGATCTGCCGGTCGAGCACCACCTGCACGCCGTCCTCGCCCGGCTGCTCCAGGGGCGGCTCGGCGACCTGCGCCATCTCCCCGGATTCGCCGTTCAGAAAGCGGTGCTCGTCGGTGATCTCCACCCAGTCGCCCGCATTGATGCGCAGCCCGGGATCGCGCCCGATGCGCGCGACCGAGAGCACGGTGACGTTCACCCCGCCGCGCAGCTCATTGCGCATCGTCAGCACCGGCGAACGCACGGAGGCATTGTCGCGGCTCCACTTGAAGCGCGCGGTGGCGGCAGTCCCGCCGCGATGCACCTCGACGCGGTAGAGCCGGTTCTCCAGCCCGCGATAGCCGACCTTGGGCGCGATCAGGCAGGGATCCTCGGGCGCCGGCGGCGCCACCGCCGCGGTGGTCAGCCGCGCCGGCGATGGCGGGAAGAGCGCATCGAGATCGAGCGCGCAGGAGGCATCGCGCCGTCCATCCACCTTCACCTGCCACACCGATTGCAGGCGCGCCGCGGTGTCCACGCCGCCCAGGGCGACGTCGAGCAGCGAGGGGTCCTCGACCCAGGTGACCTCGCGTTCCCAGGTCTCCAGCCACGCGATCGCCGGTCCCGCCGCCGGCAGGGGCGGCGCGCCGGGCAGGAAGGGCTGGCTCAGATAGGTGATCGGGCTGCCGTCGCTCGGCAGCGCGAGCGCCAGGCGGCCTTCCACCCAGAAGCGCCCGGGTTCGATGGAAAGGTCGCGCGGCGGCCCCGCGACCACGCCGATGCGGAAGGCGTCGATGGTGCCGAAGCGGCTCGCGGCGGCGCGGCCGAAGGTCTCGCGCGCCTGCGCGACCATGCGGGCATGCATGATCGCCGCTTCCTCGTTCCAGTCCGCGTCGAGCTGGACGCGGCCCTGTTGCATCTTCACCGCGGCGAAGCGCTTGCGCGGGTCGAATGTCAGGCGGGAATAGTCGCCGGCCATGGTGGTTCCTCCGCGCGATCAGGTCACGAACACGAAGCCGGGCTCGAGGCCCAGCGGCAGGTATTCCTCGAGGCGCCGCCGCAGGTTCATCAGCCTCTGCGGTTCCTTGAGGTGGCAGGTCAGCCCCATGGCGCTGCCATCCTCCGCACCCTCCGCGATGCCTTGCGGGCAGGCGCGGCCGAGTTGCGCATAGGCCGGCTGGCCATATCGGCGCGAGGCGAAGACCGGCTGCATGGCGCGCTCGGCGCGGTGGCGCACGGTGCTGCGCTCGGCGTCGGTGAGCGGGGCGCCCTTGGCCGCCTCCGCCTCCGCGATGGCGTCCGCCACCGCCAGGTCGGGCTGGCAGCGCACGCGGCGCGGCGTGCGGCTGCCGGGATCGGTGTAGGAGAAGCGCACGCAGCCTTCGTCGCGGCGTGTGGCGCGCACCGTGCCCTCGACGATGCAGGTGTCCAGCATCGGCAGGCGCAGCGCGCGCACATCGCCAAGGACGGTGCTCCGCTCGATGGTCGATGGCGGCGCGTCGTCGCCCGCGCCGAGGCCGGCGATCGCATCCCCCGTCACGCCGTCCACCACGCTGTCCAGCACCACGAGCTGGCGCGCATGGCCCGGCAGGCGCAGCGGTCCGAGGATGCTGAACACCGCTTCCACCGACAGCCCGGTATTCGCGACATTGCCGCCGAGCGTGCCGGCGACCGTCAGGCTCTCCGGCGTCGGCGCGACCGGCGGCGTCGCGGGGCCGGTTCCGGCAATGCTGCGGCCCGGCACCAGCGTGCAATGGACGAAGCGCAGCCGGCGCAGCGTGCCGGTCAGCGCAATGCCACCTTCGATCAGCAGGCCGGAGAAGGTCACCATGCTCTCGGGATGATCGCCGGTGATCTCGAGCGGCACGGCGAGGCGCAGATGCGGCCGCACCCGGTCGGCCGCCTCGATCGCCAGCAGGCCGCGGCGGCCCGGCGCCGGATCGGCCGGTTCGATGACCAACGGGTTCGCCGTCTCGTCGTAGCTGCGGCTGTCGTTGATGCGGATGACCGCATCCGGCCGCCCGGCCAGCGCCCAGGCATCGAGTGCGCCGCGCAGCGTCGCATGCGTGTTCGGCCGCCCGCTGCCCTCGACGTCAAAAATCTGTACGTCGCCGGACGGGCGCAGCAGCCACCCGGCCCGGGCATAGGCCCCGCCGCCGAGATCGCCGACGACGCCGCGCACGCAGCCCACGCGCAGCCCCCGCGCCGTCAGCGCGGCGCCGAGCGCGATGCGCCCCGTGCGCACGTCGATGCCGACCAGATCCGTCCCCGGCTGCTGCCAGGGGTCGAGCGCCATGCAGCGGATGCGCGTGGCGGGCACGGCATCCTCCGTGCCGTCCGGCCGGATGATGGTGACGGATATGCTGGTGCCACCCGACGCCGCTGCCGCGCCGGGCGCGAAGGGGCCATAGAAGAGGCTGCTCGACGCGCCCGCCGCACGCGCAGCGGCGAGGTCCTGAAAGATCGCGCCGCGGCGGATCGGGCCGGGCACGTGGATCTCGCCGGCCTGGCCCGCCTCGTCGCCTTCGCGCCGCGCGCGGATGAACAGCGGCGCATCCTGTCCGAGCGGGCTGAAGCGCCAGCGCCAATCGGCCGGGCTCGCCTCGGCGCGCGCGTCGAGCCCGTCCATCGGCTCGCCGCGCAGGCGCCAGAGGAAGAAGCCGACCTTGGGGATGCCGTCGCGCCCGTCATCCCGCCCGAAGGGGCGGACATCGACGCTGCGCGGCGCGGTGTCGAAGGGGCCGCGGATGCGTTCCGCCACCGCGGTGCTGCGCAGGTCCACCCAGCCGCCGGCATCGAGCCGCAGCCGGTTGCGCACCCATTGCGTCCAGCCGAGCAGCGCCCAGAACTCGACCAGCCGCGCCGGCCAGCCGGTGACGTCGCGCGCCAGCTCCTCGAGCATCGGCGCGGTGCCCTTGCGGCGGCGGTAGTAGATGGTCTTCGCCACATCCGGCCGCGCCCGCGCCGCCAGCGCCGGCATCAGGCGGGAGGGTGCGCCGGGCGCGGGGCGCGCGCCGCGCATGTCGCCGAACAGGTCGAACCACAATTCGGGCTCGGGCTGCGCGGAGGGATCGAACAGTGCCGTGGTGCCGACGAGATCGCCGATATAGGGCACGATCCACGCATCGGCGGTCTCGACGAACAGCCCGTCATGCTGGCGGTGGATGTCGTCCTGCAGCGCCTCGGCCTGGGTCTCGATCACCGAGAGCAGGTCGCGCAGCGGATAGCCCTGATCCGCGTCGCGTTCCCGCCAGAAGGCGGGGAGCAGGGTGTAGAGACGCCCGCCCTGGATGGTCGCGTCGCTCATGCGAGGCCTCCGCTGGCGAACAGCAGGATGTCGGTCGTCTCGGCGAAGGCCTGCTCCGCCGGCAGGATGCGCGGCAGCACCGTGCCTGGCGCGGGCTTGGCGAGCGGGTCGCCCACCGCGGAGGCGGAGGCCCGCGCCGGGAAGAGGCGCAGATGCTGCTGCAACGGCCCCGGCGCGAGATCGCGCGCCTGGCGCTGCGCCGCCGTCCAGCCGGGATCGCCGCGCAGGCCGAGCGCATCGAGGTCCACGCCCTTCACGCCGCGCACGCCCTGCAAGGCCGCGATGACATCCGAGCGATGCAGCGGCATCGCGATGCCGAGACTGTCCGGCGCCAGCAGCGCCGCGAGCGCGCCGCGCGCAGCCTCCATCACCGCATCGCGGACGAAGGCATCCTCGATGAAGACGAGGCCGGCGATGCGCACCGGCACGCGGCGCACCGCGCCGATCAGCAACCGCCGCGTGGTGTCGCGCGCCGCATCCAGCACGGCGGCGAGCTTCGCCAGCGTGTCGGCGCTCGGCGCCGCGCCGCCGGGCGCCGCGACGGTGAGGTGCGCGAGGCGCTCGATGCCGCTCCAGATCCAGTCGGCGCGCGCCTGGGCGGCGAGGCCGCTTTCGATCGCCAGCGCCTCCAGGTCGCGCAGGCTGATGGCGCGGCCGAAGGTCAGCACCTTGCGCGGGGCGTTGCGGCGGGCGCTCTCCGCATCCTCGGGATCGGCGCCGCCGCCGGCGGGCAGCGGGTTGGTCGCCTCCCGGAGTCCCGGCGGCCGCGTCAGCGGCACCGAGAGCTGCGCCGCCCGCACCTGGCCGGCGAGGCCGAGGCCGATGCGGTAGCGCACGCGGATATTGCCCGCGCCGGTCGGCAGCCGCGCCCCGTTCAGCCCGTCGCCGAACTGCACGATGGTGGTGCCGTCCTCGGCTTCCTCCAGCACGTAGATGCGTTCGGCGGGGCCGCGGCCGAACAGGGTCTCGACCGGCGTCCAGGCTTCGTCGCCGACCAGCACGGTGATGTCCGGCACGCCACGCAGCGCACCCGCGGCGGCACGCCGCGTCACCGGCGCGCGCTTCAGCGCGAAGCGCTGCAGCGGCGTGGCCGCATCGCCGTCGCCGAGGATCTCCTCGGCCAGCGTCTCGCCATGGCTCGCATGCACGACATTGCCGAGCAGCACCGTCGCCGCGCCGTCGAGCGGCACGGCCAGCGGCGCCGCGACATCGATGGCGAGCACCGCCGGCTCGCCACCCGCATCGGCCGGCATCGCCGCGGCACCCGCCACGGTCGCGACCTGGGTGATCCTGCCATCGGTCAGGATGATGCGCCGCTTGGCGGCGATGCTGTCGAGCTCGGCCAGCGGCACCGTCACGCGGCTGCCGGTGATGGTCTGCGGATAATCGTGCCGGCGCGGATCGAGGAAGGGCTGCGCCACCTGCCACAGCCGCACCGTGCGGCGGTTGGGGATGGCGCCGAGGCCCTCCCCCATCACCCGCCAGGCGCCCCAGCTTCCGGCGTTCTGCTCGCGCATCCGCAGCGTGCCGTCGGCGAAGCGCGCGGCGACGACGATGCGCGTGCCGGCGATGGCGATCGCCGGATCGCTGCCGATCGGGCCGCCGAGATCTTCCCAATCCGTGGCGACGCCGCTCAGGCCCCAGGCGCGGAACAGCAGCTTGTCCTGGTCGCTGCGCGCGGCGATGCCGATGGTGCCGGCGGCGAGCGCCATGGCCGGCCGGCCCGCGACCACTTCCTCGCCCGGCACCTCGACCCAGGGGGAAGAACCGGTCGGCGCCACGAGGCAGAGGCGCAGCCCGTTGTCCGAGGCGGCGCGCGCCAGCACGGCGAAGAAGGTGCCGACCGCGACGACGGCGAGTTCCGCCGCGACCTGCAAGCTGGGCAGCGCGCGCCAGCCGGTCGCCGTCGCGGCGCCGATGAAGTTCGCATAGGCCTCGCCGTCCACGCCGCGCACCGCGACGCAGGCCACCCCGCCCGAGGCGGGCACCGCAGCCGCCGCGACGGGCCCCGAGGCGCGGCCGCCGAGGCTCACCCATTCGGCCCATGCCGGCGCGTTGCCCGATCCCGTGGCACGGCGCAGCCAGATCGCATCGTCCCAGCCGCGCGCGACGATCTCGGTGCGGTCGGCGGCCGGGACGAGCAGCACCGGATCGCCCTTCAGCGCACCGCCGAGCCGCACCCAGGTCAGGACGAAGCCGGGCAGGGAGCGCGTGTACCACAGCGCCGTACCCGCGCCCCGCGCGACGAGCTCGGTACGGCCAAAGCCTTCCGCGACGATCGGGTCGCCGGTCAGCGGCACCGGCGCACCGCCGACCGTCGGGAAGTTGACCGGCTCCACCGGCCCGCCCGCGCCGGGAAAGAAGGAGGCACAGATCCCGGTGGCGAGCCGCGTGACCAGCCGTGTCGAACCGGTCGTCAGGACGGAGAGCGACGGCCGTCCCAGCACCTGCCGCGCGACGGCGATGCGCGTGACCTTGTCGGTCGCCGCGCCGAAGGTCTCGGTGGCTTCCGAGACGGCGGTCACCACCGCCAGCCGCACCGGCAGCGCGCCCTGGCCGAGATCGGCCACGATGGTCGCGCCGGGCTTCAGCCCCTCGATGCGCGCGTCGAGCGGCAGGCCTGCGGCACTGTCGGCCGCCGCGATGCCGAATGCCTCCTGCACCTTCACCCAGCCGGGCGGGCGTGACCATGTGGTGGGGCTGCTCTTCTCGCCTTCGTCGAAGACGATGCGGCTCGCCGGCGCGTTGTGGCCGAACAGCCGCATGGCGCGCTCGACCTTGGCCATCAGCGCCGGCTGCGGCATGGCGCGGACATTGGGCGGGGACCAGGCGGCCTCGCGTTCGCGCGCCGGTGCGGCCAGCTTGGCCAGCGTCTTCTCCTCCGCCGCATCGGCCCAGAAGAACAGCAGCGGATCGCCGGGGCCGAGGCGTTCGGGCGCGCTCAGCAACGCGGCGCGGGAGGCGCCCTCGGCGAGCGGATCATGCGGGATCGGCACGCCGCGCACGGCGACGCGGTTCAGCCGCGCCTCGCCGGCCACCTGTTCGAGCGTCTCGAAGATCTGCGGCAGCTCGTCCTGCCCCGGCACGCTCATCACCTTCAGGCCCGGCTTCAGCGTCAGCGTCGCGCCGGGGTCGAGCGTGAAGGCGAGGTCGGTCTCCGCGGCGAGGCCGGCGAAGGGGCGATAGTCGAGCAGCCGCACCAGGCGCCGCACGGAATCGCGATGCACCGCGGTGCGCAGGTAGCTCTCATTGGCGATGCGCTCGCCGTGGAAGGTCAGCACATCGGCGAGAGCGGCCCACAGCTCGATCAGCGTGATGGCGTGGTCGTCGCCCTCGCGCGACGTCAGCAACGGCAGGGCGCGCGTCAGGTCGCGCAGCGCGGCCGCGCGGAAACCGGCGAAGCGGCCGATGCGCCAGGCGATCTCCGGCAGCGCCGGGCGGTTCCACACGATGCCGGGCGCGAGGGGCGCATCGGCCTCCCCGCAGCCGCAATAGGCCTGGTCCTGGAGGCGGCTGTCGGACATGCGTTCAGCCCTCCCCGTCGATGGTCAGCACCAGCACGCCGTTCTCCGGCCGGCTGGGATCGGCATCGAGGCGCGGGATCTCCCAGGTGCCGAGGATGAGCCGGCCGGTGTCGAGCTCGCCCGCCGGGCCGTCCCAATAGCGATGGAAGCCGCGCACGATGCAGGAGGACACGCCCGGCACCGCCGCCACCACGGCGACGATGCGGCTGAGCCAGAGCGTATCCCCGAACCGCGCCAGCGCCGGGTCGAACAACCCGCCGCGACCGATCAGCGCGGCGCGCACCACCGGCAGCACGGCGCCGCGGAAATGGCCCGGCTCCAGGCAGAGACCGATCTCGAGGCGGATCGGCACATAGGCGCCGGCGCGCACCGCCAGGTCGCGCCCGGCGAGCCGCCAGCGGTTCAGCGCGGCGACGGCGGCGCGCGCGAATGCGGGGGCGAGGTCGAAGCCGCCTCCCCGGCGCGGCACCAGCGATGCCTGCTCCGCCGGATGCAGCCCGACGAAGATCGTGTGCCAGGACCCGGTCCAGCGGATCGCGGCCCGCGCCGCCGCGACGCCGGGCAGCTTGAGCGCCGCCGCCTCCCAATCCGCCTCGGTGACGGCGCGGAACTGCTCGGCATGCATGGCCGAGGGTGCGCGCTGCCGTACGGCGTCGAGCGCCTCCGCATCCTCTCCGCCGTGCGCAGCCAGCGGCTGCCAGATGGCGGCGATCGGCGGGAAGACCGCCGGCGGCGCGGCGGGATCGGCCGGGTCGGCCAGGTCCGGCGCGGCGGGTGTCGCGACATGCACCAGCGCGCCGGCGCCGATATTGCCCGCCGCGCCATTGCCGATGCGGAAGCGCGCGGTGATCGCCGAGCCCTCCGGCAGGCGCCGCCCGAAGGCATCGTCACCGAAGCGAAGCTGCGCGCGGCCCGCCTCGTCGAGTTCCGCGACGAAATGCTCGTCGAAGGGGAAGGAGGCGAGCAGCTCGGGGACCGGCTGCCAGAGACGCGGTTCCTCCGCCGGCGCATCGACGATCAGCACGGCGGCGGGCAGCGCCTCCGAGGCCGGGACGTCCAGCACGTGCCGCGCATCCGCGAGCCGGCCCTGCGCATCGAAGCGCGGCGCCTCGGGCATCGGCTGGAAGGTGAGCGGCGCCTCGGGCAGGGTCAGCGTCGTGGTGCGTCCGCGCGTGACCGGTGCCGGCAGGGTGCCATCCACCGTGCTGCGCAGCACGGTGCGGCCATGGTCCACCGGCACCAGATTGCCGCGCGCCTGGCCGACCCAGGGGAGCGCCGCGCCATCCGCATCGCGGCCGGTGATGGTCAGGGCGAAATCCGGTGCCTGGGCGGCCTCCCATTCCACGCGCAGCAGCGGCAGCGCCGGGTCGGCGACATTGGTCAGGCGCGTCAGGCGCGGCTCTCCGTCCACCAGCGTCATCGCGGCGCCGAAAGCCGGATCGGTCGCGTCGGCGACGCGCGCGATGCGCACCGCCACCCGTCGCGCCGGATCGGCATCCGGAGCGAGACCGGTATCCGGCCCCTTCGCCTCGAACAGCAGGATCCACTCGCCTGCTGCCAGCGGCGGACGCACCGCTGTGGCGCTGTTCGGCGGCCCCTGCGTCGCGAACAGGAAGGCCGCCGTCGCGCCGTGCGGCAGGCAACAGGCGCGGCCGCCGAAATCGTGGATCCACAGTCGGTTCAGCAGGCGGTCGCAGCGGGTGCGCGCGGTCGCCTCGAACACCGTCGCCTCGGCGAGGGCGGCGTCATTGTCGTAGTCGGGTGGCGGATCGGCGGGGATGACGGTGCCGGGCCGCGCCTGCATCCCGCGCAGCGGCGCGGTGATGCGCGTGAGGAAGCGCGTGCCCGCCGGCACCGTGCCGGATCCGCTCGCGTCGAGCTGGACGAAGCCGCAGGCGTTGCGCCCCTCGTGCATGCGGTAGTCGACGAGGCGTGCATGGCGGCGTGCCGAGATGCGGCGGCGCGCCGTCTCGAGCGTCGCCTCGGTACCCACCGCATCCTGCATCCAGGCGAGGCGGTCGCCTTCGGCGGCGAGGAGTTCGACCAGCGCCGCTGCCGGCTCCGCCGGATGCGTCTCCCGCCAGGCAGGATTCCGCATCCGCGCCACGTCGAGCAGCATGCGCCGGAAGCTCTCGAAATCCCGCGCCATGTGGTCGAGCGGCGGCGTCTCGCCTTCCGGCGGCGGGCAGTCACGGACGATACGGCAATCGAGATCGGAGGGACACCCCGCCTTGAAGTTCACCGGCGCGGCGGCGAGCAGGCCATCGAGCCCATGCGCCGCCGGGTCGCGCACGCGCAACCGGTAGATCGAGAAGTCGCCGGCCTCGGTGACGAAGACACGGAGGTCGTTGCCGACCGGCGGCTCCGTCGCCACCACGCCGATCGCCAGGATGCGCGCACCACCCTCGACGACGAGATCGGTCGGCGCCAGCACCGGCGCGGGCTTGAGGAAATGCATCTCCAGCACGTGCCGGCGCCCCGGCAGCGCCAGCGGGTCGAAGCGGTACTCGACGAAGTCGAGCCCATTCAGCGTCGGATGGCCGAGCACCAGGGCGCGGCGGGCGTCTTCCCGGCAGGCGGGGATGGCTGCGTCGCTCATGGCCCGCCTCCCGCCGGCAGGGTGAAGCTTTCCTGCCGCGCCTCGCCGCCGAGGCGCGGCACGTAGGCGACGGTGACGATCAGCGAGCTGTCCTCGACCGCCACGGTCACGCTCTGCACCGCGATCCAGTCCTCCAGCCAGCGGATCAGCGCGCCGTGGATCATCTGCTGCGTCGCCGCGGCGAGCGCCTCCGAGGCCGGCTGGAACAGCAGCTCCTTCACGCCGCAGCCGAATTCGGGACGCATCACGCGCTCGCCGGGCGCGGTGAAGAGGACCTGCTCCACCATCTCGCGGATGTGCCGCTCGCGCCCGACCGTCGCACTTCGCCCGCGAGCGTCGGGAACGAAGGGGAACGCCAGGTAGGCGGCGGTGGCGGGCATGGCGTCAGTCGCTCGTCAATGCGGGGAAGCGGAAGACGTCGGTCGCGCTTTCGTCGACGTCGATCTCGAAGGAGGCGCGCCGCGCCGCCAGGTGGCGCGCCACGCCGCGGCCGATGGCGCAGAAGAAGCGGCGGCGGTCGCGCGTCGCGTCGGAATCGTCGCTCGGCAGGCTCGGCAGCCCGTCGGCGAGGAGCAGCTCGTTCATCGCCTTCTCGATCTCGAAGGCGATGCTGTTGGCCCAGGGGCTGAGGCTTCCGCCGGTGATCTCACCCATCGCTCACTCCAGGAACACCTTGGTGGACAGCATGCTGGCCGGGGGGATCGGGAAGACCGGCTGCGGCGGCGCGGGCGTGACCGGGAGCACGCCGCCGGCCATCTCGCCGGGATGGATGTGGAGCTGCAGCATGCCGACGAGCTGGCCGAGATAGGCGAGCAGCAGGTCCCCCTTCACGTGCGGATGCGGCGCATTGCCCGAGCCGTGCTGCACGATCGGCGCCTCGGACACCACGCGCGCCGCGCCCTTCACCGTGACCGTCGCCGTCGGCACGCTGAGCTCGACCATGTGCAGCTTCAGGCCGTCGCTGATGGTGATGGTCTGCGCCAGGTCGTCCATCTGCACCGTCAGCCCGGTCTCCGTCCGCCAGATGCGCGTCGTCGGCTGGGCAGGGCCGGCGGCCGGCGAGACCGGGATGGTGCCGGCCGGCCACCAGCCGCCGGTCCAGATCGGGCGGGAGGGATCGCCGGCCTCGAATTCCACCCAGACCGAGGCGCCGACCGGCGGGATCGAGAAGAAGCCCGACAGCGGCCCGACATAGGGCGCGCAGGGCACGGCCCAGCCGCTCATCATCTCGCCGAGCACTTCCGGCACCATCACCTGCATGCGGCCCTGCTGCAGCGGGTCCGTGACGTTGGCGACCTGGCCGCGATACTTGCCGTAGAAGCGATCCGACCCGCTGACAGGGCCGGTGTCCAGGCCAAGTTCATCAAGGGTGACGGGCATTGCCTCTCCTCACACCATCCCCAGGGGGTCGACGAAGATCTCGGTGCCGGTCAGCCCCACGGCATTGCGGCTGGCCTGGAAGGATTGCGTCCAGGCGGCGGTCGAGATGCTGTGGCTGACGGCGGAGACGTACCATTTGCCGCTCATCGCGCGCCCGGCACCGCGCACGAGAACGGGAAGCCCCGGGCGCAGCACACGCCCGTACTTGATCGCATCGACGCGCCCGCTCGCTGTCAGGGACCGTGAGGAGCGATCGACGATCGCCTGGTTCTGCCGGAACAGCTCGGCCGGATTGGCCGCGTCGCGCGCGGTGGGGCGCGTGATGGGCGGCGGGATGGTGCGGAACAGCGTCGGTTCCAGCCCTTCCGGCGGCTGCACGGATGCCATGGCGGGTGCCGGCAACGGCACGCCCGTCGAAGGGTCGACGCCGACCGAGATCGTGCTGGTCGCGGCCAACCCGTCGTAGCCGGTGGTGAAGTCGTGCAGGTTGGTCGCGGTGCCGAAATCCACGCTCAGCACGCCCTGCTGCGGCAGGCTGGTCATCGGCGGGTGGAAGTGGCCGATGTCGAGACCGGTGACCGGATCGGGCTGCAGATAGCATTCGTAGGAAAGGGCGCGCGCCATCTCCCGCAGCATCCGCGCATCGGTGGCCCGCTGCATGGTGGTGGTGTCGAGCACCGTGCGCGTCGGTGCCGTGGGGACCGGGAAGGGCCGGATGGCGTAGCGGCCGAAGATGATCGACGCGATCGTCGCCGGATCGAGGTTCGGATGCGGCATCGGCTGCTGGATCAGGTTCATGATCGTCGCCGTCGCATCGAGCGCGACCACTTCGGCCGTCGTGCCTTCCCGCGCGCCGGCGCCGCTCTGCCGCACCTCCCGCACATAGCCGTTGAGCAGTACCTCCGGGATCGGCAGCCCCGCCGCCACGGCGACGGAGACCGGCAGGTTCGGACGGAAGATGTCGGTGATCGGCGGGTCGAGATCGCCGATGAAATTGCGCTTCAGCCGGAAGCGCAGCCGCAGGATGGAGGCGCGGTCCACGCTGCACTCCGCCTCGATCCCCTCCAGCGCGCGCAGCAACGGCGCGGGCAGCGGCGCGAAGCCGAGGCGGACCTGGAAGAAGGCGGGCGTGAAGGGCATGCGCTCAGCGCCCCGGCGCCGGAATGGCGAGCAGGCGGCCAGGCTCGGCCTCGAGCTCGGCGGGGTCGAGCGCGTCGTTTGCATCCGCGATGCGCCACCATTGCCGCGCATCGCCGAACCACGCGAAGGCGACGCGGTCGAGCCGTTCCTCCTGCCGCAGCACATGCTCGGCCGCGCCGCCGGGCGGCGGGATCAGCCGCAGCCGCTTGTGGCGGATGGCGCGCCCGTCCTTCGTGACGTAGGTCGCGTCCGGGACGGCTTCATAGCGGCTGCCGCGGTCGAACATCGCCACCCTCCGTCAGATCGGCAGCCGCACACCGAGAAGCCCGGTGCCGGTTGCGAGGTTGAGCGCGGCCATCACCTCCTTCTGGGTGAAGGACGCCATGTAGACCCAGTAGGCCGGGCTGCTCGGCTCCAGTTCGCGATAGGTGAGGACCTTCAGCGAGACATCCGCCTTGGCGAGGATCGGGTTGAGGTTGGGATCGAAGGCCTGCTCGGTGATCGAGATCGATTCCACGCGCACCGGCAGCACGCGCGCCGGCCCCCAGATCAGCAGCGCGATCGGCACCGGCTCGCCGGCGATGAAGGCACCGCCCGCCAGCGACAGGGCCTGGTTGGCGATCACCAGCGGCAGTGGCGGATAGAGCAGGCCTTCCAGTGCCGCCAGCACCGGATGCAGCCCGACCGAGACCGCGAGCGGATCGGCCTTCTCCAGCTGATCCGCCGCGTCGATCTCCATGGTCAGCGAGATCGATTCCTCAGGCGGGCCGTCCGCGCGCTGCGGTTCCGTGCCACCACCCTGCGAGGTGCGCGGCGAGAGGCTGCGCGTCAGCGTCTCCGGATTGTACTGGAACACCACCACCGAGGGCACGAGATCGGGGAAGGCATAGGCGACGATCGCCCCCTTCAGCGTGCGCGGGGATCCGGGGAAGCCGGTCATGTCTCGTCCAGCGGGTTGTTGATGCGGTTGAACACGCCACCCTCGCCGGCCAGGGCGAAGGGGAAGCGATCGCGACCGGCGCAGGAAGGCAGCGTGCCCGGCATGTTCGGCGACGCTTCCTCGTTCGGATGGGCGGGTGCGCTGCTGCCATCCACCGCATACCAGTCGAGGACGGTGTTGCGCTCCGCCGCCGGCATCGCCCAGAAGTCGATCGGCTCGCAGAGCGAGAGGAAGCTGCGCAGGTTCGCGACGAAGACCGATTGGCGCTGCGCCCAGCCCTGCTCCGATCCGAAATAGGCGCCGAGCGCGTTGCTCGGCGTATCCTCCGGCGCGAAGCGGCTGGTCTCCTCCGCGGTTTCCTCGTGCTCGCGCCCGCGCTCCACGGCGTCCTCGTTGCCTTCGAGCAGGCCCGAATACATGAGCTGATAGAAGTGCCGCATGTCGATCAGCCCGCAGCCGCAGGTGAAGAGGTAGCGGCGGCGATTGGTCCGAGCGGTGCTGCCGGAATCGGCACTGGTCAGCGCCTCCCAGCCGCCCTTGCCGCCATTCGCGGCGACGAACCGCCCCCAGCGCATCATGCCGAGGGCACCGCTGGAATCGGCCCGATCCTCCGCCTGTTCGATCACCTCCTCCAGCGTGGAGATGTCGCTCCGCTCGTCGCGGGTGAAGCGCCGCAACACGCCACCGCGGTCCTGCGCGACATGCGCGAGCTCATGCGCCAGCAGCCGGCGTCCGCCGGGCTCCGATGGCCGGTACTCACCCTGCGCGAAGACCACGTGGTTGCCCAACGCGAAGGCGCGCGCGCCGACGCTGCGCGCGGCGCGATCGGCCACGGCACCATCATGCAGGCGGACCCCATCGAGCGGCCGGCCGAAGGCGCCGCCGAAGAAGCCGGCCTCCGCGGCGCCAAGCGGCCTGCCCGGCGCGGCGAGCGCCGCACCCACCGCCTGGCCCGCGCTCGCCGCGATGGCGCCGCCGCTGGCGCTGCGCGACAGCTTCGCCTCCTCCTCGCAGGCCCGGCACTTGCGGCGCAGGACGCCGGAGAGGGCACGGTCGGCCATCGCATCGGCCTCGCGCTCGGCAGCGTCGTCCGCCGCGCCGATGCGGAACGCCGCGACCTGCGGCGCAGGTGCCGCGGGGCCTTGGATGGCGGCGGTCCTCATGCCGCCGCCCTCCGGCGCCCGAACACGTCGATGTCGCGGCACAGCTCCGCATTCGCGCCGCCACGGTCGAAGCCGAAGCAGGAGAGTTCGCAGGACCGCGGCAATTCCTCGCCCGCCGCGCCACGCACGACGTGGATGATCTCGTGCATCACCGTGCCGGCGAGCGGACCGCAGGCCGCGGCCCCCAGCGCCGCCGTGCCGACCGTGAAGATGTTGGCGGGCATCGAGAATCCGGTCGCCTCGGCACAGGCGCCGACATTCTGCAGGTTCGCCGAATCGGCGCAGCGGAAGTCGAGCCCGTGCCGGCGGATATTCGCCGTCATGGCACGCCGGCGCGTCGGTTCGATGCAGTCGTCGTTGATGATGGTGTCGATCGCGATGCGGATCGCATCCTCCATGATCTGGAAGGAGAAGCCCGCCGTCGTCGCGCAGGATGGCCGGACGAAGGTGGTCACGCCCTGCTCCTCGAAGACATGGGTGCGTGGCCGCGGTGCCGGCTGCCGGCGCAGCGTCGCGCCGCCCTCCTGCGCCACATGCGCGAGCTCATGCGCCAGCAGGCGGCGCCCTTCCGCCTGCTGCGGGCGATACTCGCCGCGCGCGAAGACGATCCGGTTGCCGAGCGCGAAGGCGCGCGCGCCCACGCTGCGCGCAGCGCGGTCCGCGGACGGCCCGTCATGCACGCGCACGCCGTCGAGACCCGCCCCGAGGCGCGTGCCGAAGAAGGCGGCCTCGCCCGCGGGCAGCGGCCGTCCGGCCTCCGACAGCGCGGCGCCGACGGCCGAGGAGGCGTCCCCCGCCACGCCGCCGCCATCGGCGCTGCGCGAGAGCTTCTTCTCCTCTTCCTCGCAGGCCTGGCATTTGCGGCGCAGTACGCCGGACAGGGCGCGATCGGCCATGGCGTCCGCCTCGTGCTCGGCGGCATCGTCGGCGCGGCCGACGCGGAAGGCGGGCGGCGCGGCCGCCGCGGCCGCACGCTGCGGCAGGGCTTCCTGGCATCTCATGGCTTGCGCTCCGGTGCGCCGCCAAGGAACTCCCGCACCCTGCGGGGCAGGATCGGGGCCTTGACGAAGTCGATGGTCAGCATGCCGCCGATGTTCGGGCGCTTGTCCTTCTCCCCCTCCGGCGCCGGCAGCGAGCGCATCGGCGTGATCCAGTCGCCCTCGTCCGTCCGCACCGGGAAGGGCGCGGTCAGGAAGGGGCCCTCGGTCAGCCCGCCCGTCAGCGTGATGCCGGGCACGATGCCGATCTTGGCCTTCAGCGTCTTCGCCACCCATTGGTCGTTCGATGGATCGACCGTCCAGGCGGCATCGAAGGACAGGCTCGCGATCGGCGCCTTGGATCCCTCCGGCCGCAGCGCATCGAGCAGCCGCGTGCCGTCGAACTCGAGCTTGAAGGAATAGGGGCCGGTTCCGCCCTCCGGCGGCTTGAAGCTGAAGCTCGTGACCGGCCAGCCAGGCACCAGCGCCGTGGGCGCGAGGAGGTTGAATCCGGACAGCGTCTGCCGCCCCTTCTCGGTGCTGAGCAGCGTGCCGATGCCGATGCCCCAGCCCGCCGCGCCGAAGCCGATGACGCCGGCTTTGCCGCCGGTGCCGAGCTCCTCCCAGCGGCTCTTCGCCTCCTTCTCGAGCGGCTCGATGACCTTCTTCTTGACCTCCTCCTTCTTCGCCGCCTGCTCGGCGACGATCTTCAGCCCCTCGGTGAGCACGTCGCCGTCCTTCTTCTCCTTCTTCGTCCCGGTCTCCGGCCCGTCCTCGCGCCGCAGGACCATGCCGGACTGCAGGGTGTGGGCGAGCTCATGCGCGAGCAGGCGCCGTCCGCCGGGGTCGCGCGGCCGGTACTCGCCCTGCGCGAAGACCAGATGGTGCCCGAGCGCGAAGGCCCGCGCCCCGACGCTGCGCGCAGCCTGGTCGGCCTCCGGCCCGGCATGCACGCGGACCCGGTCGAAGGCCGCACCCATGCGCGTGCCGAAGAAGCCGCGATCTGCCGCTTCAAGTCCCCTGCCGGGGCCCTGCAGGGCACGCCCGACGGCGCGCGGCGCCTCTGCCGAAACGGCGGCCGCGCCGGATCGCCGCAGCCGCGCATCCTCATGCCCACCGCGGGCGCATCGCCGGCGCAGCACGCCGGACAGCGCGCGATCCGCCATGGCGTCCGCCTCGTGCTCCGCGACATCGTCCGGCGCGCCGATGCGGAAGGCGGGCGGCGCGGCCTGCGGCGGCGCGGCGAGCACGTGGCTGTCGCTCGCCCTCATCGCCGTTCTCCGAAGGCCGCCTGGGCGGCCGCGCCCGCCGCCTGGTCGAGCGTCGCGCCGGCAGGTTGCGCGACGCGCCACGCACCGGGCCGCGCCTGCTCCGGCACGCGCTGCGCCAGCGCGCGACGCACCGCCGCCTCCACCTCGGCGCGCGTCGGCGCGGCGCCGGCGAGCCCGGTAATGCGCAGCGTCCCGATGGTCACGCGCCGGGTCATCGCAAGCCTCCCGCAAGGCGCCCGAGCTTCGCGAATTCGCGCCGCGCGGCCGCGGCCAGATGCTCCATGCCGATCGCGGTCCCGGCGGCTGCGGCCAGCGCCGCGCCGTTCAGCACCACGTTGCGGATCGCCCCGCCCGGCAGGTCGAGCCGCGCCAGCGCGTCGAGGTCGAGATCGGCCCCGCGCGGCGCGCGCTTCGGCAGATGCAGCGCCCAGATGGCGCGCCGCGCCGCCTCGTCCGGATAGGGAAAGTCCACCGCGAAGCGCAGCCGGCGCAGGAAGGCCTGGTCGAGATTGCCGCGCAGATTGGTCGCGAGGATGGAGACGCCGCGATGCTGCTCCATCCGCTGCAGCAGGTAGGCGACCTCGACATTGGCGTAGCGGTCGTGGCTGTCCTTCACCTCGCTGCGCTTGCCGAACAGCGCATCGGCCTCGTCGAAGAACAGCACCGCGCCGCCCGCGGCGGCGGCGTCGAAGACGCGCGCGAGGTTCTTCTCGGTTTCGCCGATCCACTTGGACACCAGCCCGGCGAGGTCGACGCGGAACAGCTCCAGTCCCAAGGCGCCGGCGAGCACCTCGGCCGCCAGCGTCTTGCCGGTGCCGGACGGCCCCGAAAGCAGCACGGCCAGCCCGCGTCCGCGCGCGGAATTCGAGGCGAGCCCCCAGCGGTCCTCGACCTTCTCGCGCGTCTCCGCCGCCGCGACGATCTCGCGCAGGGCTGCGATGGCTTCCTCCGGCAGGACCAGGTCCATCCAGCCGGCCCTCGGCAGGATGCGCTCGCCGAGTTCGGCCAGCACCGGCGCCGCCGCTTCCCGCGCCCGTGACCAGATCGCCGTCGGCCCTGCCGCGGCGGCGCGGGCGATGGCCTCGGGCGGCAGGTCGAACTGCCGGGCGAGCCGCCTGGCATCGACCGCCGGCAGGCCCGGCGCCGCCGCGCGCCACAGCGCCGCGCGCGCGGCGAGGCTCGGCGCCGTGACCGGGAAGACAGGCATGCCGACGGGCAGCGCCGCCGCGTCGCGCGCCAGCACCACCATCGGCGCAGGTGGACGGCGCAACAGCGGGTCCTCGGCGCCGCGCTGCTCCACGACGAAGCCGAGGCAGGACAGAGCCGCTTCCCGCGCCGCCAGCCGGATCGCGGCGTCGGCATCGGCGGGCGCGGCACCGCCCTCGATCCGCAGCGGCGTCAGCCCGGCGGCACGGATCGCCGCCGCGCCGATCGCTGCACCCCCGGCCGACACCGGCCCGACCAGCCCGACCATGCGTGCCCCGCCGGCCAATGCCGCGGCGGCCCTCCCCGCCAGATCCGCAAGCGCGTGCGGCAGTTCGATCGCCGGCATCGGCTTGAGGAACTCCGCCGCCGCATCGAGCCGATCGAGGCCGAGCAGGAAGTCGCGCACCCGCGGCGCCAGGCGCAGCGCCGCGGCGGCGAGCGGCGCCTGCGCCTCGACCTCGAGCAGCCGCAAGCCGACCAGCGGTGCGGTCGGCGCGAAGGCGAGCATGCGCGACGGCGCCCCTGGCCCGCACAACGCGGCCGCCAGCCCCGGCGTTGGGAAGCCGCCGGCGGCCGCCGCGCGGCGCAGCAGCGCGGCGCAGTCCGCATCCAGCTCGGCGGCGAGGCAGAGCCCGAGGACCTCCGCTTCGAAGCCGTCCAGTCCGCAGCGCTCGGCGACGGCGGCGAAGGCGGGCACGCGGCCGGCTTCGGCGAGCACCTGCTCCGCCGCCTCGCGTTCCGCTGCCTGTGCCGCGATGTCGGCGGCGAAGCCCGGCGTCTCCTCCGGTGCGAGATGCGCCGCGAGGCGCAGCCGCCACGCCGCGACGATCGCCGCCACGTGGCGGTCGTTGCCGTGGCGCCAGGCCTGGTTCGCATCGGGCAGCGGCGCGTTCATGGCAGGTTCACCGCATCGGCGCTCTCGGCACCGTTGACGCGCACCCGCACCGGCAGGCCGGCAAGTTCCGCCGGTGTCGCTGCCAGCTCCGCGAGCCTCACCTCCACCGCCGTCGGCGTTGGCGCGGCGGTGGTGTTCGGTGGTGGCGGCACGGCAACAGCGGCTACGCGCTCGCCGACGAAGACCAGCGTCGCCGCGCGCGGCACCAGCAGCCGCTCCCCGGTGATGCGCAGGCGCTGGGCGAGCCCGCCACCGGCAGCGACGATGCTCGCGCCCGTCACCCGCGGCAGCAGCAGCAGCGTCGCGGTGTCCGAGAGATGCTGCGGCTGCGGCGGCACCGGCATGCCGGCGACCGGCTGTCCGCGATCCGGCGCCGCTCCGCCGCCGACGCCCGCCGGCTCGCGCTCGGCGATCACCCGCACGCCCAGCGCCCCGGGCTGCAACGCCGCATCGTCGGGGATCGCCGGGGTGATGATGCGCCCCGTCGGATCGGGCGTCACCTCCACCGGCGGCAGCGTGCCGAACTGCACCAGCGTGCGCGGCGCGCGGAGGTTCTCGCCTTCGATCGTCACCGTGTCGCCGATGCGCACGCGCCGCTCGCCCGTCGCGCCGGTGCGCCAGGCATCGAGGATGAGCGGCGGACGGAAGGGCTGGAGATAGATGCGCCGTTCCTGCACCGGCTGCGGCACCGGCCGCGTGACGCGCGCCGCGATCTCCACCACCGAGACGCCGAGCAGCACGCCGCGCCGCAATGGCGAGGTGTTCAGCGCCGACCAGATCTGCGTCAACTCCGACAGCTCGGCATGGCGCAGCGTGAGCGTCAGCCGCTCCGTCTGCGCCAGCAGCGCGGCATCCATCACCGGCGTGCCCTGCGGCGCGTCCGGCACGGCGGCGCCGCGCACCCGCAGCCCGGTGGTGATCACCGCATTCTCGTGCAGCACCGCGAGCGCATCGGCGAGTGCGGCCTGCGCGTCGATCTCCGCCGCCGGATCCTGTTCGTCCTGCGCGTGGGTGGTGAGCAGATAGGTCAGGTCAAGCCCGAGTGGCGGCCGGAACGGCACACGGCCCTGCGCATCCGGCCGCGGCGGCAGGTTCGCCAGATGCGGGCTCGGCGCAAGATGCAGCAGGTAGAGATTCACCCGCAGCCCGTTGGATCCGCTCGGCGTGACGTCCGGCGGCGCGAGCGAGATGTCCGCCGCGCGCGTCATGCGGTCGCGCAGCAGGGTGCGGAGCGTGCGGGAGGCGCCGGCGATGGCCAGGTGCCCCGACATCGCTACCAGCCCCCGCGGTCGCGCGCGCTGCGCATGGCGGCGTAGCGGGCGAAGCCACGATCCGGCGGCGCCGCCTGTGGCGTCGGTGCAGGTGCGGGACGTGGCGGGCGCGGCGCCGGCGGCGCCATGACCACCTCGATGCGGTCGATATGGATGTCTGGCGCGGTTGCTTCCTGCGCCGCCGAGGGAGCAGCGGAAGGAGGCGGCACGGACGCGGGAGCCGGCACCACCCGCGCAGGAAGCCGCGGAGCGCCGGGCGGCGCCGCGGCGGCCGCGACCTCCGCGGGTCGCCGACCGGCCTGGTCCGGCGGCGGCGATGCTGCGGCAACCGCACCATGTGCGGCCACGACCGGCGGCGCGATGGCCGTCCGCAGCGGAGCGACGCCCGGCCCTGGCACGGCGCCGGGGCTCGCGACCGGCGATGCCTCCGGCGGCGTCACCGCAGCATCAGTCGCCGGCGCCACCGGCACCATTGGCGGACCCGGGATGGGCATCGCCGCCACGGCCGCCGACGGGGCCGCGACGGGACCTTGCCGGCCATCGGCCGGAATCGCGTGCGAAGCGATCGGCAGGGCGGGACGCGGCTGCGACGCGGCCTCGTGCACCGGCAGCCCCGGCGCGCGCGGTACCGCCAGGGGCACCGCCGAGCGGCGCTCGGCAGGAGCAGACTGCGGCGGCATGGGCTGCGCGGCATCCAGCGCGGCGACCGGATCGAAGCTGGGGTGCAGTGCTTCGCCGCGTGCCACCGGCTGCGCGCCGCGCCAGGCCAGCCGGGCAAGGCGCGCCAGGCTCATGGCGCCTCTCCCCCCAGCAGCGCGGCGTAGCGCAGGCGCCGCTGCCGCGGCATGGCGAGGATCGCCTGCTCGCCCCAGCCCGTCGCCCGCGCGATGAGCAGCACTTCCCGCGCCAGCGCCGGACCGCGGCGCGCGATCTCCTCCACCAGGAAGGCGCCGGCGTCGAGGCTGCCCTCCACCACCGCGCCGCAGGCCGGGCATACGCAGGAGAGCAGGGTCTCGGCCATCGGATCGAGGGCGAGGAGATGCGCCGCGGTCGCCTCCTGCGCCGGCCGCGGCAAGGCCGTGATGTCGCCGTCATCCTCAATCGTCACGCAGCGGGAGAGCATCGCGGCGCCCGCCGCTTCCTCGCCGGCCAGATCCGCGACGGCCGCCTGGTCCCGTGCCGTCACCGGGCGAAAGGCCAGCCGCACCCCACCCAGTTCCAGCCGCGGCGCGGCCGGCGTCGCGGGCGCGAGCAGCTCCCGCGGACCGAGCGCGAGGTCGAGCGCTTCGCCGCAGGCCGTGCAGGCCAGCCGCGCGCGCATCGGCCCCGCGAAGGAGGCGGCGCGGATCGCGAGCGCCAGCGTCTCCCGGTCGCCGATCGACAGCGCCTCGGCATCCTCCTCCGCGATCGGGGCGTCGCCGAGGCGTTCGACACATCCGGCGATCAGCCGGGACAGCGCCACACGCACCGGCAGCCCCTGCTCCGCGGCGGCGACGCAGCCCTCCTCCTCCGCGCCGGTCATGCTGCGCAGCCGCGCCCGGCGGCGCGGCGTCGCCTCCGCGGCCAGGCCGTGGAGCAGCAGGATGTCATGTGTCGCGGCCATGGCCGCCCCGCTCAGGGCTCGTTGAAGGAGGGCTCGGACGGCTCGGCCACGTCGTAGTCGCGCTCCCAGCCCTCGTTCTCGAGCTTGATCATCTGGATCGCGACCGCGTTCGCATTGGCGTCGAGATCCGGCAGCGCCTGGAACTCGCTCACCCAGCAGCGATAGACCTTGTAGGCGAGCGCGATCTGCCCGGCCTCGTTCATCAGCTCGATGATGATGTCCTTGCGGAAATCCTTGAGCGAAACCTCGGCGCCGAGGCCCGAGCCGAAATTCCACACCTTGTTGGCCCAGGCCTCGAATTCGGTGTCGTGCGTCACGCCGCGTTCGAGCGTCACGGGCTCGTACTTGGCGCGGCCGGGCGACTTGCGGGTGAGCGAGGGATCGCCGCCCTCGCGATGCTCGACGATCTCGATCGATCGCTTGAGCGCGCCCACCTTGGACACGCCGGCGACGTAGCGGCCGTCCCAGCGCACCCGGAACTTGAAGTTCTTGTAGGGATCGAAGCGCTGGGCGTTGACGGTGAACTGGGCCATGGCCTTCCCCTCCGGGATGGTGGATCGCGCGCCCGGCGCGTCAGGTCTGGATCTGGCCTGCCATCTGCTGGATGCGCAGGATGACGAATTCCGCCGGCTTCAGCGGCGCGAAGCCGACCACGATGTTGACGACGCCGCGGTTGATGTCGTCCTGCGTCGTCGTCTCGCGGTCGCACTTGACGAAGTATGCCTCGCGCGGCGTGGTGCCCTGGAAGGCGCCCTGGCGGAACAGGGACTGCATGAAGGCGCCGATGTTGAGCCGGATCTGCGCCCAGAGCGGTTCGTCGTTCGGCTCGAACACCACCCATTGCGTGCCGCGGTAGAGGCTCTCCTCCAGGAACAGGGTGAAGCGGCGCACCGGCACGTACTTGTAGTCGGAAGCGAGCGCATCCGCGCCTTCCAGCGTGCGGCTGCCCCAGCACACCGCGCCGTAGATCGGGAAGACCCGCAGCGCGTTCACGCCGAGCGGATTGAGCACGCCGTTCTGCAGGTCGGTCAGCAGGTAGGTGAGGCTGTCGACGTTGCGCAGCCGCGCATCCGTGCCCGCCGGCGCCTTCCACACGCCGCGCGACCCGTCGGTGCGCGCCCACAGCCCGGCGATGGTGCCGGAGGCGCCGACGCTGCGCGGCCGGTTCCCGTTGAGCGGATCGGGGATGCGCGGCCGCGGGACATACACCGCCGCATTGCGGTGCCGCAGGTTCGCGTTGGCCGTCGTCCAGGCCACCGCGCTGTCGAGGTCGCGCACGCTCTCGGCCACGTCGATCAGCAGCATGGCGCGGCGGCGCTCGCAGTAGGTCGTCGCGGCGGCGTAGGCCGCGCGCATCTGGTCGGCGCCGAGATCGGCCGCGCGCGGCAGGCAGAGGATGTTGAACATGTCGACATCCTCGAGCGCGTAGATGCCGGTCTTGTTCGCCTCGACCCCGATCAGCGCGGCATCCGGCACCGGCAGGGTGCCGTCCTGGCCGCTTCCGAGGCGGTAGAGCGCATCGGCGATCGTCGCGCCGGCGGCGGGCGTCAGGCGCAGGCCGTCGTCATTCGCCGCCGCCGCATTGGCGCCGCTGAACGCGAAGCGCGTATTGGCCTGGAAGCCGAGCATCTGCCGCCCGGGCACGATGTGGAAGCGGAAGGGGCTGCCTGCCGTGCCGGCGCCGATGAGCCGCACCGTCGCACCGTCGTAGTAGCCGCGATCCGCCGGCGCGACGGTGGTGCTGGTGCGCGCGACGTCGCGGATGGCGAGTTCGAGCGCGGCGCGGACATCCGCCCAGGCCGCGCCCGCCGCCTTCGCCACGGTGATCGCCGTGGCCTGGCCGCCCGGCCGGCCGTTCAGGTTCACCGTCAGCGCAAGCGAGGTCCCGCCGCCGCTGACCGCCGCGAGCGGCCCGGAGAGATGCCCGTTCGCCGCCGGCCGCGCCGGCGGCGTGCCGATCGCCGGGAAGCCCGCATCGCGCGAGAGCTGCACCAGGCGCGAGCCCTCGTTCACCACGTCGATCGCGCTGTTCGCCAGCCCCTCGGCGAGGGTGAGGTTGCGGTAGGTCTCGGTGCGCAGCGTCTGGCGCCTTCCGTCGGCCTCGACGACCTCGGTGAAGGTGAGGTTGAACTGCGCCGTCGGATCGGCGGCGTCGTAGTCGACCTCGACATGCAGGTTGTTGCCCCAGAAGCCGTGGTCCTCGGCACTGACGCCACGCACGCGCCGCCCCGCGGTGGCGCGAAGCTGGTTGGCCGCGGCGGCGTCCTGCAGCACGATGGTGGCGGCGACGCCGTTCTCCGCCGCGACCCCGCTGCCGGTGCGCACGACGCGCACGATGAAGGCCTCGGAACCGCCATTCTCGAAGAACTGGCGGACCGCGTAGCTGCCCGGGCTGTCGCGGTGCAGCCCGCCGAACTCGCGCGTGAAGTCGGCCATGCCGAAGACCTGCACGGGAACATTGGCCGGCCCGCGGGCAAAGCCGTCCACGAAGGCGCCGACCGATGTCGAGACGCCGACGATGGTGCGTATGCCTGAGGGGATTTCCTCGATGTAGACGCCAGGATAGGTGGGCCGCACTGGCATGCCTGCTTCCTCCCCTCGATGGCGCTTCGCGCGCGGGTTTTCGTCCAAGGGTCGCGGCCCGGTCGAGGCACCCCGGATGACCGGAGGCGGCAACAGCGCATTGCCGCCACGGCGCCGGGTTCTGACTGCGACCGGAAGATCGGCTCGTCAGGATCGGCACGTTAGCGAAACCACAAAGTCGGTTGCAAGAAGATCGGCGACTGCGCGCGTGATTTGTGTTTCTTGTCACGAAGATGACGAATGCGTGTGATCGACGGAAAGCACTACGTCGATACCGCAGTGCCGTCGGCAGGCAGCCGGGCCCCGCGTCAGAGCCGAATGGCGAGGTCGATGATGGCCCCCTTGGCCGGGACGAAATCGAGCGGCGCCGAGACGATGGGTTCCCCGCCCTCCTCCTTCTTCGCCCGTCCGCGGAGAACGATCCGGCACGGCTCGGCGGAGGGGACCTGGTAGCCGCCGAAGGGCGGGAAGCGGTTCACGTCGCGCAGGAAGAACCGCCGCAGCGCGCCCCCCGAACCGCGAGGGCCGCCGGGGATCACGCCGGCGAGCGCCAGCCCCTCGGTCGCCGGCGCGCCCTCCGCGGGGGGCTTGCCGATCAGCACCAGCACCTGCCCCGCCGTGCGCTCCTGCTCGACGCTGATGGCGACCCAGGCGCGATCGGGGGGCACCTTCGGCAACTCGGTCGCGGGCGTCCGCACTTCGCGGAAGCCGAGGGAGACGAGCAGGGTGTTCACGCCCGAACTGCCGCCGGCGAGGATCGCCGCCGTCATCACCTGTCCGAGCATCTGCGGCATCGGAAGCTGCGGCGTCCTGCGCACCGCGTTCACCAGCGCCGTGACCGCATCGTACTGGAAGGTGGCGACGAAGACGTAGGCCACCACGAAGGCCAGCAGCGGCCGCGTCGCGCGCGCGTTGAAGGTTTCCACGAAGGGCCGCCAGTTGAACAGGACGGCGAGCGCGGATTCCAGCAGCACCGCGATGAGGAACAGGATGAGCACCGTCGAGGTCGCCGAGGCCAGCGCCTCCGGCGGAAGCTGCCCTGCGAAGGTCTCGGCCTGCGCCAGCGCCCTCGCCGGCAGGAAGGCGGCGGCCAGCAGGAAAGCGCCGCGGATCATCATGGATCGTGCTCCCCAGGGTCCGGTGCGGAAATTCAGTTCCGATGAGGAATCATTTTGCACCAGCAGCGCAACTGTTGCACTCTTGAAATCGACGAGGACGCGAAGCCGGCACGTCCCCACTACCCTGGCGCGATCTGGTGTGCGCCATCGCACATTCACGGACCCGGAACCGGGTTCGACTGGGCCTGGGCCGGGAATCCGGCGGTGTGACGGGCAGGCGTCGTCGCGACCGAGTGGGAGGTCGAGCCATGGAGCAGGATGCCGGTCCAGTCCTCCTCGTGAAGGCGGCGGCCGTGCCGCGCTCCTTTCGTCTGGCGATGGGGGCGGATCTCCCGGAGGTCACCGCTACCCCTCTTTTCCGCAGCATCGGCCCCACCGCCGCCGGGCCGGGCGTCGCGCCCGCCGCCGCGGCCCAATGGTTCGTGTTGCACGCACCTCTCATGGCCGCGCCGATGTCCTCCTGGGATCTCTGTCATGCGCTGCTGACCGACGGGTTCGGCGTTGCCGGCGCGCCTGCGCCGGCCTTCGCGGAGCCGGACCTGACCCAGCGGTGGATCTTCGGAAAGGACACCAGCCAGGCCTTCGCCCTCGGCGCCGGCTGCCCGGCCGCGGGCGCGCCGTTCGACCCGCGCTTCCCGAGCGGGACCACGCCGCTGTGGTACCGCGACGCCGATCATTCGCAGTTCGACGGAGCCTTCGACGGTGCCGGCGGCTCCCCGGCGACGGTGCGCGTCGCGCATCTCGATACCGGCTACGACCCGGCGCATGACGAGGTTCCGGCCCGGCTGCGCCTCGACCTGCAACGGAACTTCGTCGAGGCGGACCGCCCCAACGACGCCGCCGACATCACCGAAGGCGTGCTGACGCAACTCGGGCACGGCACCGGCACGCTCGGCATCCTCGCCGGCCGCCGCGTCGGCGCCGTGCCCTTTGCCGAGGTGGTGCCGATCCGCGTCGCCGACCGCGTCGTGCTGTTCCGCAACAGCGCGATCGCGCGCGCTCTCGACCACGTGCATGCGCTCTGCGCCGATCCGGCGAGCTTCGTCCACGTCATCACGCTCAGCATGGGCGGCATCGCCTCCCAGGCCTGGGCGGAGGCGGTGAACGCGCTCTACGAGCGCGGCGTCGTCATGGTCGCCGCGGCGGGCAACAACTTCGGCAACCTGCCGACGCGCCACATCGTCTATCCGGCGCGCTTCGGCCGCGTCCTCGCGGCCTGCGGGGTGATGGCCGACGGCATGCCCTATGCCGATCTCGGGCTCGACAGGATGGCCGGCAACTACGGCCCGGCACAGAAGATGGCGACCGCGGTGGCGGCCTGCACGCCGAACCTCCCCTGGGCGCGGCTCGGCTGCCCTGCCATCGTCGATGGCGACGGTGCCGGGACCTCCTCCGCGACGCCGCAGGTCGCGGCGGCGGCCGCGATGTGGATCGCGCGGCATCACGCCGCTCTCGCCGCCTATCCGCAGGGCTGGATGCGCGCGGAGGCGACGCGCCGCGCCATCCTCGACAGCGCCGCGCCGGGCGACGCGAAGCGCCTCGGCGCCGGCCGCCTCCGCGCGCGTGAGGCGCTGCGCCGGGCGCCGCTGCCGGCCACCCAGCTCGTCCGGCAGGAAGCGGACAGCGCCTCCTTCCCCGTGCTGCGCATCCTCACGGGGCTCGGCGTCGCCGCCGCGCCGGTCGATCCGCGCCAGCGCATGCTGGAACTCGAAGCGCTGCAACTCTCGCAGAGCGCGGCGATCGAGGCGCTGCTGCCGGAAGACCCGGAAGCGCCGCTCGACGCCGTGCAGCAGCGCCGCATCGCCGAGGCGCTGGGCGCGGACCCGCGCGCCTCGCAGGCGCTGCGCACGGCGCTGCTCGGTGCGGGCGCCCGCGCCGTTCGTGGCGCGCCTCCGCCTCCCCTGCCGGCGGGCGGCGCCATCGTGGAGACGCGGCTGCGGCACGCCATGGCGCCCGCGGTGCCGACGCCGGCCACCCGCCGGCTGCGCGTCTATGCCTTCGACCCGAGCATCGGCGCGCGCCTCGAAACCCTCGACATCAACGAGGCCGCCATCGAGATCCCGTGGGAGGAGCTCGCGCCGGGCCCGGTCGGCGGCCTGGTGGAAGTGGTGGATGTCGATCCGCCGAGCCGCGCCTGCTATGCGCCGGTCGACCTGAACCGGCCGGAGCTGCTCGCCACCGCGGGGCTGCGCCCGTCCGAGGCCGATCCGCGCTTCCACCAGCAGATGGCCTATGCGGTGGCGATGAAGACCATCGGCCATTTCGAGCGCGCCCTCGGCCGCGTCGCGCTCTGGGCGCCGCGCATCGTGAAGACCGCGAATGGGCTCGAGGAGCAGTTCGTCCCGCGCCTGCGCATCTACCCGCACGCGCTGCGCGCGGAGAACGCCTTCTACAGCCCGGACCGCAAGGCGCTGCTGTTCGGCTACTTCCAGGCCAGGGCGGAGAATGCCGGCGACAACATCCCGGGCGGCCTGGTCTTCACCTGCCTCTCGCACGACGTCGTCGCGCACGAGACGACCCACGCGCTGCTCGACGGCCTGCATCGCCGCTTCCGCGAGCCGACCAATCCGGACGTCTTCGCCTTCCACGAGGCCTTCGCCGACATCGTCGCCCTGTTCCAGCACTTCACCATGCCGGAGGCGCTGCGCCACCAGGTCGCGCGCACCCGCGGCGACCTCCGCCAGCAGAGCCTGCTCGGCGAGCTGGCCCAGCAGTTCGGCCACGCCACCCGGGGTCACGGCGCGCTGCGCAGCTTCATCGGCGACTACAGGAAGGGGCCGAATGGCGAATACGAGCTGGGGCCGGACGGGCAGAGGATCTGGGTCGCCCGCAAGCCCGAGCGCACCGACTACGCCAACGCCAGGGAAGCGCACGACCGCGGCGCCGTGATGGTTGCCGCCGTCTTCGATGCCTTCCTCCAGGTCTATCGCCGCCGCGGCGCCGATCTGGTGCGGCTCGCGACCGGCGGCACCGGCGTGCTGCAGGCCGGCGACATCCCGCAGGACCTGGTCAATCGCCTGGCCGTCGAGGCGAGCAAGGTCGCCGGCCATTTCCTCGGCATGTGCATCCGTGCGCTCGACTATTGCCCGCCGGTGGACATCACCTTCGGCGAGTACCTGCGCGCGCTCATCACCGCCGACCGCGACCTGGTGCCGGAAGATCCGCACGGCTACCGCGTGGCGCTCGTCTCGGCCTTCCGCGACCGCGGCATCTATCCCCATCGCGTGCGACAGCTCGCCACCGACAGCGTGGTGTGGGAACCGCCACCCGACCAGTTCAGCGGCGACGTCAGGACCGTGCTCAGGCAGATGGACCTGTCCTGGGACCTCTCGGTGGATCGCGAGGCCGTCCATCGCGGGTCGCGCCAGAATGCCCGCCTGCTGCACAGGCTGCTCACCTCGGGAAGCAGCGTCTCGGAGGACGATCTCCGCATGCTCGGCCTGACGCGCAAGGTCGGCCCGTGCACGATCAAGGACAGGGCCGGCAACGACATTGCCGGCAAGCTGCGCCCCATCGAGGTGCACTCCGTCCGGCCTGCGCGCCGCGTCGGGCCCGACGGCCAGATGCAGGCGGACCTCGTCGTCGAGCTCACCCAGACCTGGCGCCCGGATGCGCAACCCTGGTTGCGCTACCGCGGTGGCTGCACGCTGCTGTTCGATCTCGAAACCGGTGCCGCGCGCTACCTGATCCGCAAGCGCGTCGCCGATGCCGACCGGATCGCGACACAGGCGGCCTTCGCGGCGAAGCCGCCCGGGGACTCGCTGCACGCCAACTACTTCGGCGATGCCGGCAGCCGGCGCGCACCCTTCGCCATGCTCCACGGCCATCATTGAGCAGGAGGCGCCCATGGCCAGAACCGCCCGCAGCGGCACCCGGCGCCAAGCCGCCCCCAGGACCGCCGCAGCGCCCCGCCGCCGCCGCGCCGCATCCGATGCGGCCGCCCAGGTCCGCATCCGCATGTACCGCCAGGGCCTCGGCGACTGCTTCCTGGTGACGCTGCCGCGCAGCGATGGCAAGGGCGATGCCTTCCGCATCATGATCGACTGCGGCGTGCTGCTCGGCACGCCGGGCGCGAAGGAGAAGATGCAGGACGTCGTCGCCGACATCGCGCAGGTCAGCGGCGGCCGGGTCGACCTGTTGCTCGTCACGCATGAGCACTGGGACCATGTCTCCGGCTTCATGCAGGCGCAGGAGGCCTTCAAGGACATCGCCTTCGGCGCGGTCTGGATGGGCTGGACGGAATCCCCGACCGACCTCCAGGCGAAGCGCCTCGCCGCCGACCGCCATCTCGCGCTCGCCGCGCTGCGCCTCGCCGACAACCAACTCCGCCTCGCCGGGGCGGCGGAGGTCGCGGAGGAGGTCACGGGCCTGCTCGGCTTCTTCGGCGTCGGCGGCGGCGGGGCCTCGACCACCGATGCGCTGGACGCGGCGCGCGCGCTCGTCCCGCCCGACCGCCTGCGCTACGCCGAGCCCGGAGAGGCGCCGACCCTGCTCGCGGGCACCGGCGCACGGCTCTACGTCCTCGGTCCGCCGCGCGACGAGACGCTGCTGCTCCGCTCCGACCCATCCCGCAAGAAGCCCGAGACCTACGACCTCGCCTTCGGCGGCTTCGCCATGGAAGCGATGATGGGCGCCTCCGGCGAGACGCCGCCCGACGGCCCCTTCGCCGATCGCCTGACGATCCCGATGGAGGTCGCGCGCGCGATGCCGGAGTTCCACCGCTACTGGTCGGACGGCACCGGCGGCGCCGGCGAGGGCGAGGCCTGGCGCCGCATCGATGGCGACTGGCTGAACGCCGCGGCGGACTTGGCGCTGCGGCTCGACCACGACACCAACAACACGAGCCTCGCCGTCGCGATCGAACTCGACAATGGCGAGGTGCTGCTCTTCGCGGCCGATGCGCAGGTCGGCAACTGGCTGTCGTGGGAGAAGCTGGAATGGGAGGTCGAGGGCAGGCGCGTCAGCGGCCCCGACCTTCTCGCGCGCAGCGTCTTCTACAAGGTCGGCCACCACGGCAGCCACAACGCGACGCTGCGCGAAAAGGGCCTCGAGACCATGGCGCGGCTGCGCGTCGCCGCCATTCCGGTGGATGAGGCGATCGCCCGGAAGCGACGCTGGACCTCCATGCCGCTGCCGAGCCTGCTCGAGCGACTGGAGGAGAGGACGCGGGGCCGCGTGCTGCGCACCGATCGCCCGGCGCCGGCCGGGATCGGGGGCCTCGAGGACGCGGCGCTGTTCTTCGACTTCCCACCCTGAACCGCGGCGCGGCCGCTCCCGTGATGCGGGTCGCCTCGGCGTGCCGGTGATAACATTGCGAATAAGGAATAAAAACCAGGAGAGGGATCGGGCCATGCCTACCGCCGAAGACATCCGCTGGTTCAAGGAGCAGTTCCAGGCGCCGATCGCGGCCGCCATCGCCGGAACACCCTTCGACGTCGACATGCTGGTGGCCATCGCCTGCCAGGAAACCGGGCACATCTGGTCCACCCTGCGCCGCAAGAACATGCCGACGGCGCAGATCCTCGCCCTGTGCGTCGGCGACACGCTGGACGACACCGCCGGTCGCCGCGCCTTCCCGCGCAACAAGGCCGAGCTGATCGCCGCGCCGAAGGGCCAGATGATGTTCGACATCGCCCGCAAGGCGCTGGTGGACATGGCGGTCCACATCAACGGCTTCGCCGGCGTCGCCGCGAACCCGAACAAGTTCTGCCACGGCTACGGCGTGTTCCAGCGCGACCTGCAGTTCTTCAAGGTGGATCCCGACTACTTCCTGCAGCGCCGCTACGAGACCTTCGGCGACACCCTCGCCCAGTGCCTCGGCGAGCTGAAGCGCGGTCTGCGCAAGCTCGGCTTCGAGAACAAGGCGAGCCTCAGCGACATGGAATTCGCCTTCGTCGCCATCGCCTACAACACCGGCGGCTTCAGGCCCGGCAAGGGGCTCAGGCAGGGCCATTTCGACGGCAGGAAGTTCTACGGCGAGAAGGTCTTCGAATTCGTCCGCCTCGCCCATACCGTCGCGGGCCCCGGCGGCGCGCCCGCGATCGCGCCGCCACCGCCCGGTGCGGCCATCATGCCGCCGCCGACCCCGGTCGCCGCGCAAGGTGCCTTCTTCGCGGTCGAGACGCTGGAAGCCCCGCTGCGCGTGCGCAGCGAGCCGCGCAAGAGCGACCCGCCGGGCAAGAACGTCGTCGCCCATCTGCCGGACGGGCACATCGTGCGCGCCGTCACCGGCAGGCCGGTCAACGGCTTCCTGGAGATCGAGACGAGCCTGTCGGGTGCCAACATCCACGGCTTCTGCTCGCTGAAGCTGCTGGTGCCGGCCCCCGGCGCGACCGAGGTTCCGGTGGTCGCCCCGGCCGCCGCGCCGCCCACCCGCGGCGTCGTCGCCGTGTTCATGCCACGCAGGGAAGGCACGGTGACGAAGCGCACCGCGCCCGCCGGCGCGCATTCGCTGAACGAGCCCGACCAGCCCGGACGCACCGGCACCACGCCGCAGGAACTGGTGACCGAGATCGGGAAGATCATCGACTACCTGGCGGTCGACCGCTCCACCCACAGGCGCTACCAGCCGGGCGGCGGCAAGACCTTCTGCAACATCTACGCCCATGACTTCTGCCTCCTCGCCGGCACCTTCCTGCCGCGCGTCTGGTGGACGCAGCGCGCGCTCGATGCCCTCGCCGCCGGCCGCGAGGTCAAGCCGCTGATCGGCGACACCATCCGCGAGATGCGCGCCAACGACCTGTTCCGCTGGCTGGATGATTTCGGAACCGCGTTCGGATGGCGCCGGACGGGCACCACCACCAAGCTGCAGGAAGCGGCGAACCAGGGCGCCATCGGCCTGATCGTCGCCCGCCGCAAGGAGGACGGGAAGTCCGGCCACATCGTCATCGTCGTGCCCGAGACCGCCACCGACAGCGCCCGCCGCAACCCTGCCGGCGAGGTCACCGCGCCGCTGCAGAGCCAGGCCGGCGCGACCAATTTCCGCCGCGACACCGGCCGCGCGAACTGGTGGAACGGCGAGGAATTCGCCGAGAGCGCATTCTGGGTGCACGCATGAGGCCCCTCCCGCGACTGCTGACGGCGACGCTGTGCGTGGCTCCGGCAGCCTGCGGGATCGTGTGGGACGACGGCACCGGGCGGCGGCATGCGCTCGGCATCGGCCATGTCTCCTGGCCGGTGCCGCCGGCGGACCGGCCGGCGACGGTCTCAGGGGTCGATGTCGCAGGGGTCGCCGTCCTGGCGACGACGATCTCGAGCGGCATCGTCGTCGGCATGGCGCGGGAGCGCAGCGTGCATCTCGGCGACGAGCAGCTGCTCAGCCTCGACTGCCTGGACTGCGATCTGGCCGATGCCCGCCCGCGGGGCGGCGCGGCCCGGGAGGGAACCGAACCATGACCATCGCATCGACCCGCCCGGCCCTGCTGCTGCTCGCCGGCAGCCCGCTGCTGAGCGGCTGCATCGGTTCCGACCGCATCGCCTTCGCCACGGTGGACAATATCGGCATCGCCATCGAATCGACGCCCTACCCCTATGTGGACATCGGCTTCAGCCGGACCGAAGGCGTCGTGCAGCCGGTGTTCGAGGACGGCCGCGTCTCGGCGGTCGCGGCGGCAGGTGCGCACGACGTCCCGGTGGTGGCCCCACTCTCCGTCGCGCATGTCGCCGTCTTCGCCGGGGGGCCGGCGGCCGCGAGCGTCGCCCGGGCATCCGCACCGGCGGACGCGCCCACGCCCGGCACCAGGGGTGGCGCCGACGCGCCCCCGCCCGCGGAGGACCGCAGCGCCGGCGCGGCCTGCATCCGGGAACGGCCGACCGGCTGGGACGGCCGGCAATTGCCCGAGAATGGCAGGTCCAACCCGCTGATCTTCTCCACCACGACGTCGATCGGCTTCAGGATCGGGCTGCCGCCGCAGAATGCGACATCGGGCGTGCCGGTACCCAACGTGCATCTCGGCTACCGGCGTGCCGAGGTCGCGGTGGCCCCCGTCTTCGGCCAGCCGGGCGGCTGCAGCCAGGCCCTGGCCGGCAGCGCGCAGCCGAACACCTACCAGGTCAACAGCCCCAACTTCATCGGCGTCTTCCGCAGCGGGCAGGCCACCGCTGCGCCGCAGCCCGGCGCGCCGGTAGGCGGCAGCTTCAATGTCGGGCAGGTCTTCGCGACCGGCGCCGCCGCCGGCCACGTGGCGCGGACCGTGGCGGTGCGGAACGCATGGGGCGACGTCATCACGCCGGCCACCGGCCGGTAAGGGGCTTCCCGGCGCGACAGGCCGGCGCGCGCCGGTCGATGGGGGCGCGTCGGCGCGCCCCCATCCTGCGACTCAGCGGATCGGCGGCGCGTAGTGCAGCCCGCCATTGTTCCACAGGTTGTTCACCCCGCGCGGGATGCCGATCGGGGTGATGTTCCGCTCGTACATCTCGGCGTAGTTGCCGACCTGGCGGATGACGCGCACCGCCCAGTCGTTGTCGACGCCAAGCGACCGGCCGAGGTCGCCCGTGCGACCCAGCAGCCGCTGGATGTCGGGGTTGGTGCTGGTGCGCGCCATCTCCTCGACATTCGCGCTGGTGACGCCGAGTTCCTCCGCGGCGATCTGCGCGTAGAGGGTCCAGCGCACCAGGTCGAACCACTTCCAGTCGCCCTTGCGCACGGCCGGGCCGAGCGGCTCCTTGGAGATGATCTCGGGCAGCAGCACGAAGTCGTTCGCATCCGTCGTGCGCGTCGCGCGGAAGGAGGCGAGCGAGGAGGCGTCGTTGGTGTAGGCGTCGCAGCGGCCGGCGACGAAGGCGGCGCGGATCTCCTCCGCCTGCTCGATCACCACCGGGGTGAAGCGCATGCGGTTGGTGCGGAAGTAGTCCGCGAGGTTCAGCTCGGTGGTGGTGCCGGGCTGCACGCAGACCGTCGCGCCGTCGAGCTGGCGCGCCGAGGTGACGCCGGAGGAGCGGCGCACCATGAAGCCCTGGCCGTCATAGAAGTTGATGCCGGCGAAGGCGAGGCCGAGCTGACTCTCGCGCGCGAGCGTCCAGGTGGTGTTGCGCACCAGGAGGTCGATCTCGCCGGACTGCAGCATGGTGAAGCGCTGCTGCGTGGTGTTCGGGACGAATCGGATCTTGGTCGCATCCCCCAGCAGTGCGGCGGCGACCGCACGGCAGGTGTCGACGTCGAGGCCGCGGAACTCGCCGCGGCTGTCCGGCAGCGCGAAGCCCGGCGCGTTCACCGACACGCCGCAGATGACCTGGCCGCGGGCGCGGATGGCGGCGATGGTGTCCGCCGCCGGCTGCGCCGAGGCCTGCCCGGCCCAGGCGATCGCCGCCGCGGCCGCAACACCCGCGATCCGGGTGCCGAGATTCATCATGATCCTGTCTCCCAATGTCGTGCGCAGCCGCCCCTGTTGCGGCTGGTCCGGGGAGCAGCATGCCCGTGCCCAAGGCGGTGCGCCAAGGGTCTGTCTGTGCAGTGCGGCGGCGCCATCGGCTGGGGCGCCGGTGCGCGCGCGGATGGGCGCCCTGCCCGGCCGGCCGGCCGGCGCCCGCCACCGCGTGAAGATGCAGCATCTGCACCTCCACCATGATGCGCCGCGCGTCGTGCCGGCGCCCGCGGCGGGGGGCCGGGCCTCATTCGGTCGCCTGGCGATCACCCCGCCTCGGCGAGGATCGCGTCCGCCATCTTCTCGGCCGTCATCAGCGTCGGGAAATTGGTGTTGGCCGAAGGCACCACCGGGAAGACAGAAGCATCGACCACGCGCAGCCCCTGCACCCCGCGCACCCGTCCCGCCGGGTCCACCACCGCCATCGGATCCGTCTCCGCCCCCATGCGGCAGGAACAGGAGGCGTGCCAGACGCCGATCGTCGCCTTGCGGATGAAGGCCTCCAGCGCCTCCTCGTCTTCCATCACCTCGCGGAAGCGGAAGCCCTCGATGACGAAGCGGTCGATGAAGGTGCGGCGCAGCGCCGCCGGCCCGTCGAGGAACTTCGCGATGATCGAGGTGAGGATGCGGTTCTTCGTGTTCACCACGCCGATCCTCCGCACGCGGTCCGAATAGGCCGCCGGGAAAGGATCGGCCGTCACGGCGGCGAGCGGCGGGCTGAGCACCAGCGATGCCGCGAGCCGGAAGCCGATCATCAGCCTTTCGAGGTCGCGCCGGTCCGAGAGCAGGTTGAACTCGACATCCGGATGCGCCCGCCAGTCGGTGGAGACCAGCCGCACCTGGCCGCGCTGCGAGTAGGTCTTGTTCACCCATGTCAGCATCGAGGCGATCTGCTCGCCCACCGCGTGCCAGGCGGACTTGCTGGCCACCGACATGAACATGTCGCCCGCCGGCGCGCCCTCGATGCCGGAGGAGAAGCGCAGGCCGACCAGCATGTGGCGGCGAAGCTCCGTGCGGTTCAGCCGCGCCTCCGGCCGCACGAAGGAGGAGAGCGAGATGGCCGGGTGGTCCATCAGACCCTGTCCCACGCCCGGCAGGTCGGCGCGCACCTCGATCCCGTGCTCCTTCAGATGGGCCGCCGGGCCGATGCCCGCGCGCATCAGATGCGCCGGGGAGTGGATCGCGCCGGTGCAGAGGATCACCTGCCGCCCGCGGAACTCCTGTTCCTGCCCCTTCACGAGCGCGCGGATGCCGACGCAGCGCGTGCCCTCGAAGAGCAGGCCCATCACCTGCGTCTCGGTGGACAGCGCCAGGTTCGGCCGCCTGCGCGTCTCGGCGTCGAGGTAGCCGATCGCGGCCGAGACACGCGTCTCGGTCACGTTCACGGTCAGCGGGAAAAAGCCATCCTCGAAGGCGCCGTTCTGGTCGGGCAGCGCCTTGAAGCCGGACTGGCGGAAGGCCTCCGCCGCCGCCCGCGAATGCAGCGGCCACTGCGCCTCCGGGATGCGCCGGACGGGGATGCGGCCTTCGCGCCCATGCCATTCATTGTCGAAGTCGAGGTCGCGCTCGACCTTCCTGAAGTAGGGCAGGACGGCATCCCAGCCCCACCCGGCGGCGCCGCGCTGCTCCCATTCGTCGTGGTCGTGCGGCGCGCCGCGGTTGGCCATCTGCCCGTTGATCGACGAACCGCCGCCCAGCACCCGCGCCTGCTCGTACTTGCGCAGCGGCGGGCGGTCCATGTTCGGGTTGTTGTGGGAGACGACCTGGGTGCGGACCTTGAGCTCCGTCCAGTGAAAGCGGGGGTCGAAATAGGCCTGGCCCGGATAGGTATCGAGGATGGTCGCAGGCTCCTGGCCCGGCGGCGTGTCCGGCCCCGCCTCGCAGAGCAGCACCTTGTTCGCGCCCGGCGTGGACAGCCGGTGCGCCAGCACGGAGCCGGCCGAGCCACCGCCGACGATGATGATGTCGTACAAATCCGTTTCCCCCGTTTCGACCGCGCAAGCCTACCGCCTGCGGCGCGGCGCGCCAGCGGGGGGGCGTCAACGCAGCGCGGCGAGGGCCTCGGCGGGGGCGGTCAGCGCCCCCCACAGCAGGGCGCCGGCGGCGATCGTCGCCGCCTTGAGCTCCTGCACCGGCACGATGGCGCGCGTGTCGGCGGCGGTCAGCAGGAAGCGCAGCGCACTGTCCGGCGCGTCGAAGCCGGCGACCAGCCGCGCGGCGGGGATGCCGTGGGCGGCGAAATTGGCGTGGTCGGAATTCGTCATCAGCGGCAGGTGCGTGCGCAGCGGCAGCCCCGCCTTCGCCGCCGCGCCGCGCAGGAAAGGGCCGAGGGCGGCGAAGCCGCTGGTCAGCGCGGTGAGCGACGGCCCGCCGGCGATCGAATCGAGGTTGAGATTCAGCGCCATGCGAGCGCGCCGTTCCGCCGGCAGCGCGGCGAGCCAGGCGCGCGATCCGGCCAGCGCCCATTCCTCGGCGCCGAAGATGCAGAGCGTGAGGCCGCGCGGGCAGCCTTCGACGAAAGGCGCCGCCGCGCGTGCGAGCGACAGCGCCGCCGCCAGCCCCGTCCCGTTGTCGATCGCGCTCTCCCCGAGCGGATGCCCGTCGAGATGCGCCGAGAGCACGACCCGATCCGGCCCGCGTCCCGGCAGGTCCAGCACCAGGGTCGGCGTCGTCGCGGCGTGGTCCTCGCCGAGCAGCGTGATGCGCAGCCGCCGCCCTTCCGCCAGCAGCGCGCCCGCCTCCGCCGAGATGCCGAGTGCCGGGATCCCCTCCCCGCCCGCGCGCCCGGAGGACCCCGAGACCGGCCCGACGCCTGGCTCCGGCTGCACGATCAGGAAGGCCGCGGCACCCGCCGCCGTCGCCGCCGCGAGCTTCGCGCGGCGATGCACCGTCCAGGCGGCGAAGGGGTATTCGTGGCGCGCCAGCACCGCGCGGCCCCCCACCTCGGCCGCCGCCACCTGCTCCGGCGCGCCGCGGCCGAGGTCGAGGGTTTCGACCGCCAGCCCCTCCCGCGGGGTGGACGCGGCGCCGAGCAGCGGCGCGCAGGCCAGCTCCCGCCCGGATGCGAGATCCGTCACGCGCGCCTCGTGGCAGGTCCAGCCGGCATAGGGCACGGGCTCGTCGCGCACCTCGCCGATCGCCGCCATGCGCCCGGCCAGCACGGCGAAGCCGCGCGCGGCGCTGTCGCTGCCCTGCAGCCGGCCGCCGGCCTCGCAGATCGCGGCGAAATCCTGCGCGAGAAGCCGATCGGCGGCGAGGCGGCCGAGAAAGGCCTCGAGGCTCACTGCACCGCGATGCCGCGCGCGCGCACCACCTCGCGCCAGCGCACCAGGTCCTCGGCGATGCGTTGGCCGAAGGGCCCCGGCCCGTCGCTGCGTGGGATGACGGCCAGCGCCTCCAGCCGCGGGCCGAGTTCCGGCGCGGCGAGGATGCCCGGCATGGCCTCGGCGATCCTGCGGATCACCGGTTCGGGTGTGCCGCGCGGCGCCAGCAGCCCCCACCAATGCTCCGCCACCAGGTCGATGCCCTGCTCGCGGAAGGTCGGGATGTCGGGGTGGCTGCGCAGCCGTTCGTTCGCCATCACGCCGAGCGCCCGGATCTGCCCCGAGGTCAGCTGCGGCGCGGCGGAGGCAATCGTGACGAAGACCGTGTGCAGGTTCCCCGCCGCAAGGTCCTGGATGGCCGGCCCGCCGCCGCGATAGGGCACATGGGTGATCTGCGTGCCGGTGGCCGACTGGAACAGTTCCCCCATCAGGTGGGAGGCCGCGCCGACGCCGCCGGAGCCGAAGGTGTAGTGCCCCGGCCGCGCCTTCGCGAGCGCCGCGAATTCCGCCGCATCGCGCGCCGGCAGGGAGGGATGGGCAAAGACCAGCAGCGGCGCCGCGCCGACCATCGCGACCGGCACCAGGTCCTTCTCCACGTCGTAGGGCATGCGCGACTGCAAGGCGGGCACGATGGTGTAGGGCAGGTCGGCGAGCAGCAGGGTGTAGCCATCCGCCGGCGAGCGCGCGACGTACTCGGTGCCGAGCATCGAGCCGGCGCCGGAGCGGTTCTCCACCACCACCGGCTGGCCGAGCGCGGCGCCGAGCCCCGGCTGGATCAGCCGCGCCAGCACGTCCGACGATCCGCCGGGCGCGAAGGGCACGACGAGGCGCAGCGGCCGCGTCGGCCAGTCCTGCGCCTGGGCCGCAGGCGCGGCGAGCATCGCCCCCGCCGCCGCGCCGAGCAGCGCGCGCCTGCCTGTCGCCGCGCCCGCGCCGCACGGATCCACCCCGTGCGGCGCGGGCTTCAGAGCCCGTCTGAAAAGTCCCGCACCGGCCCGCGCCCTCACCCGGCCACCCAGGTCAGTATCCCGGAACGGGTGGCCGGGTGGGGGCGCGGGCCGGCGCCGGAGATGGAAAAGCGCCGCACGGCGCTTTTCCAGCCAGATTCTCAGCCGCGCGGGCGCAGCCCGCACCAGTCGGCGATGAAGGTCGCGATCGTCAGCGTGCATGTCCGAAGGTCCTCGATCGAAGTCCGTTCGTCGAAGCCGTGCGCCACTTCCCCCTTCGGACCGTAGCAGAGGCCCGGGATGCCGAAATAGAGGCCGTAGTAGCGCGTATCGTTCACGGCGGTGGTGCGGCGTTCCGGCAGTTCGCCGCCATGCACGGAGGCATGCGCTGCGGCGAGCACGGCCTCGGCCTCGCTGCCGGGCTCGAGCACATAGGGGTCGGTCTGGAAGCCGGTCCAGATGATCTCGGGCGGGTTGTTCGCCATGAAGGCATCGCCCGTCGCCGCCGCCTTCACGCAGGCCTCGATGCCCGCCATCGCCTCCTCCGGCGTCATGCCGGGGACCAGGCCGATGCGGCAATCCACCTCGCACCAGGCTGGCGTCGAGGACGCCCAGTCGCCGCCGCGGATGATGCCGGGGTTGAACTTGATCGGGTCCTTGATGTCGGCGTACCAGGGGTTGGACTTGGCGGCCTCGTTCAGCGTCCTGGTATGCGCGTAGAGCTCGTTGATCAGCGCATAGGCCGACATGATGGCATTGGTGCCGTCCTGGGCCACCGCGACATGCACCGGCACGCCGCGCACGCGCAGGCGGAACCAGATGGTGCCGGTCTGGGTGCGGGTGATGGTGTGGCCGGTGGGCTCCGGCACCAGCGCGGCCTCGGCGCGGTAGCCGCGCAGCAGGGTCGCGAGCGCGCCGTTGCCGGTGCTTTCCTCCTCGGTCACCGTTTCGAGATAGACATCGGCCGCCGGCTCGAACCCCGCGGCGCGGATGGCGTCCATGGCGAAGACCATGCAGGCGACGCCGGCCTTCATGTCATGCGCGCCACGGCCATACATCCAGCCGTCGCGGATCACCGCGGCATAGGGCGGGTGGGTCCACATCTCGTGCGGGCCTTCCGGCACGACATCGATATGGCCCTGCAGGATCAGGCTGCGGCCGGTCGCGTCCTTCGGCCGGTGCGCGGCGACCACCTGCACGCTGCCGGCGGGATCGACGCCGACCATCGGCGCCATCTTCGGGTGGTCCGGCACATCGGCGATGGTGAAGCGGTCGACCGCATAGCCGCGGCCCGCCATCTGCCGCGCGAACCAATCCTGCAACGGCGCTTCCTGCCCGCGCAGGGAGGGGAAGCGCACCAGTTCCTGCAGGAACTCCACCTGCTTGCCGAAGCCCGCGTCGATGGCGGCGGCGATGCGGGAACGGGCTTCGGCGTCAGGCATGTCTCTCTCGATCCTTCTCAGGACCGCCCGAGTCGCACTCCGGAGCGGCGGGCGCCGGTGGCCCGGCGCCTGCCCTCCTTCGGCGATCCGACGGTTCATCCCGGCGGGCGCGCATGCACCGCCGAGGTGTGGTTGACGGGAGAGGGATCGTAGACGACCCGGTCGCGACGACCAGCCCATGTGTTGCGCAGGAAGATGACGGGCAGCACCCCCTTGTCCTCGAGCAGGGCGCGCGCTGCCTGCTGCGTCAGCACCTGGCGCCGCTCCGGGTCCATCGTGGTCAGTGCGAGACGCACCGGCTCGTCGATCGCCGGGTTGGAGTAGCGCTGGCGGTTGAACGGACCGAGTCCGAGGTCCGGATTGCGCGTCGCCACCACCTGCCGCAGCGGGTTGATGGTCAGGTAGCTGCTGAAATAGGTCATGAAGAGCGAGAATTCCCGGTTCGTCGCGCGGGTGAACAGATTGGCCGGCGGCAGCGCCTGCACCGTCGTCTCGATCCCCGCGCGGGTGAATTGCTGGGCCAGCGCCTGCAGCAGGTTCTGGTCGGAGGGAAAGAATCCGTTCGGGCCATGGATCGTGAGGCGGAAGCCGTCCGGGTAGCCGGCCTCGGCCAGCAGCGCGCGGGCGCGGGCGACGTCGTGCGGCAAGGGCGGCAGGTTCGGCAGGCGGTGCTCCGCGATCGGTGACGCGAACTGGTCGGCCGGCGTCGCCAGCCCCTGGTACAGCCGCGTCGCGATGGCCTCCCGGTTGATGGCGAGCGACAGCGCCTCCCGCACGCGGCGATCCGCCAGCGGGTTGCGCGGCAGCGGGTTGCCCTGGCGGTCGGCGACGAAGGGCGAGGTGTCGCGCATCGAATCCGGGAAGAGGTAGACGAAGGTCACGCTGTCCACCTCGAACAGCGCGAAGCGCGGCTCGCGGCGTAGGTTCTCGACATCCTGCACCGGCACGTAGTCGATCAGGTCCACCTCGCCGGCGAGCAGCGCGGCGGTGCGCGAGGCGGCCTGCGGGATGAAGCGGATGGTCACGCGGTCCCAGGGCTCGGGCGGGCCCCAGTAGGTCGGGTTGCGCACGATCTCCATCCGTTCGTTCTGCGCGAAGGAGACCAGGCGATACGGCCCGGTGCCGATCGCCAGCCGCCCGCTGGTGAAGTCGGCCGTCGCCGGGTTCGTGCCGTGGATGCGGCGGGACAGGATGAAGGGTGCGGCCATGTCGAAATGCATCAGCGGGTTCGGCTCATGCGTGCGGATGCGGATCGTCGTCGGGTCGACGATCTCGACCGCGCTGATGGTGCGCACCGCGGGGGTGTACAGCGCCGGGCTGTTCGGCACCGTCGGGATGCGTGCGAAGGTGTAGGAGATGTCGTCGGCCTCGAAGGGCGTGCCGTCGTGGAAGCGCACGCCCTGGCGCAGCTTTACCTCCCAGGTCAGATCGTCGATCGCGCGCATGGATTCCGCCAGCCGCGGCTGCGGCACCGCGCGGTTGTCCAGTTCGAAGAGACGCTCAAAGATCTGCATGAGCATCATCGTGTTGTTGGTGGTGTTGTGGTAGTGCGGATCAAGCGCCGAGGGCGGCGTCTGCACGCCCATGGTCAGCGTGCGCTGCGCCGAAGCCGGCGCGGCAAGCGCGAAAGCGAGCGCCGCGACCGCGGCCCCGAGCGTCCTCTTCACCATTCCGTTCCTCCCTGTGGCCGGTCTGCCGCCGGCCATCGCGGGAAGCCTCCGCTGCGCGCGCAGCGCGCGTCAAGCGCGGCGTCGCGGGCGCGCGATGCGGCGGCATCAGCGCCTCCACGCGCGCGACGGGGTCGCCGGCCGACGGCGACCCTCCGTGCGTCCGCATCATCACGCGGAGGTGACGCCTTTGCCCTTGCCGATCCTAAACTCGTTAGTTAAGCATTAGACAGCCAGGAGGACGCCGCCATGACCACCGACGCCGTGATGCCCTGCCTCTGGTTCGACGGCACCGCCGAGGAGGCGGCGCGCCACTACTGCGCCGTGATCCCGGGCTCCGCCATCCGCAACGTGGTGCGCCAGGCCGGCGGCGCCGCCTTCGTCGTCGAGTTCGACCTGGGCGGGCGGTCCTGCCTGGCGCTGAACGGCAGGCAGGGCATGGGCTTCACCCACGCCCTTTCGCTCGTCGTCACCTGCGCCGACCAGGCGGAGCTCGACCGCGTGTGGGACGGGCTGGTGGAAGGCGGCGCGCCGCAACGCTGCGGCTGGCTGACGGACCGTTACGGCGTCTCCTGGCAGGTGGTGCCGGCCGGCCTCGGCCGGATGATGCGCCAGGGCGAGGAGGCGCAGCGCGGCCGGCTGATGGCCGCGCTCATGCCGATGGTGAAGCTCGACATCGCAACCCTGGAAGCCGCCTGGGCGGCGAAGGAAGGAGCAGACGCATGACCTATGTCGACGGCTTCGTGCTGGCCGTGCCGAACGCGAACCGCGAGGCCTATCGCCGCCATGCGGAGGAATTCGCGCCGCGCTTCCGCGAACAGGGTGCGATCGCCATGGTGGAATGCTGGGGCGACGACGTGCCGGACGGCAAGCTCACCTCCTTCCCCATGGCGGTGAAGTGCGGGCCGGAGGAGACGGTCGTCTTCTCCTGGATCACCTGGCCGTCGAAGGAGGTGCGCGACGCCGGCTGGGCGAAGATCATGGCCGACAAGTCGATGCAGATGGATCCCGCCGCCATGCCCTTCGACGGCCAGCGCATGATCTATGGCGGCTTCCGCACCATCGTGGAGCAGTGAGCATGACGCACGACACGAAGCTCGACCTGGTGCTGGAGCGGAAGATCGACCTTCCCGTCGCGCCCCTCTGGGCCTGCTGGACACGGCCCGAGCTGCTGAAGCAGTGGTTCTGCCCCCTGCCCTGGCGCGTGACGGAAGCGGAGATGGACCTCCGCCCCGGCGGCATCTTCAGCACGCTGATGCGCGGACCGGACGGCGAGGAGCACCCCAATGTCGGCTGCTTCCTCGAAGTGGTGACGGAACGCCGCCTGGTCTTCACCGACGCGATGCTGCCGGGCTTCCGCCCGGCGCGCGAAGCCTTCATGACCGGGATCGTCGTCTTCGAGCCGAACGGCAGCGGCACGCATTACCGCGCCGCGGCGCTGCACGCGACGGCCGAGGCACGCGAGAAGCACGAGGCGATGGGCTTCCACGAGGGCTGGGGCAAGGCGACGGACCAGCTCGTCGCGCTGGCGCGCAGCCTGTAGCGCCCCGGTGGCCGCCGGAGCGGAGGCGCGCCGCCCGTCTTCCCGGGCGGCGCGCCGGCAGGAGCCACCTCCGCGCAGGCGGAATCCTCCGGCCTGGGATCGTGGCGGCAGGGGCTCGCCTGCTGTCGGCCCCGGTCGCCTGCTATCCGACCTGCACTCGCCGCCCGCCGAGCGCGCCCGCGTAGCGCGCCGGGTCGAAGCCGACGAGGATCTCCTCGCCGACGGTGAGCACCGGCCGCTTGATCATTCCGGGCTGGGCGAGCATCAGCGCGATCGCCTTCGTCTCGGTGAGGTCCTGTCTCTCCGCCTCGGGCAGCTTGCGGAAGGTGGTGCCGGCGCGGTTGAGCAGCTTCTCCCAGCCGACCTTCCTCGCCCAGCTCTCCAGCGTCGCGCGGTCGATGCCGGCGGTCCTGTAGTCATGGAAGGCGTGCGCGACGCCGTGCTGCTCGAGCCAGGCGCGCGCCTTCTTCATGGTGTCGCAGTTCCTGATGCCGTGGATGGTGGCGGGCTCGGTCAAGATCGGCCTCCTGCGGATCGGTCGTCGCCGGATGCTACGCCGATTCGCCCGGCCGCGGCGCGCATCGCCGGCCCCGACATCGCCGGCGAGGTCGCGCGGCTGAAACGGGAAGCGCGGGGCAACATCTTCGCCTTCAGCGGCGCGGGGCTGGCGAACAGCCTGCTCGCGCATGACGTGGTCGACGAGATGCGGCTGATGGTCGCGCCGCTGCTGTTCGGCGACGGCAAGCGTCTCTTCGCCGATGGGCGGCCCGCGGCCGTCTTCGCGCTGATGGATGCGAGGCCGCTCGACACCGGCTCCGTCATCCTGCGCTACCGTCGCACACGGGAGGGCTGAGGCCATGCCGCTGACACTTCACGCACATCCTTTCTCGGCCTACTGCCAGAAGGCACTGGTCGCGCTCTACGAGAACGCGACCCCCTTCGCCTTCCGCCATGTCGACTTCGGGAAGGAAGCCGATGCGGCGGCCCTCGCCGCGCTGTGGCCCTTCCGGAAATTCCCGGTGCTGGAGGACGGCGCCACGGTGGTGCCCGAGGCGACGATCATCATCGAGCATCTCGACCGCCACCACCCGGGACCCGTGCGCTTCCTGCCCGACGACGCCGATGCGGCGCTGGAGGCGCGGCTGATCGACCGCGTGGTGGACAACTACCTGATGACGCCGATGCAGAAGGTGGTGCTGGACGCGATCCGCCCACCGGAGGCGCGCGACGCTTTCGGCGTGGACCAGGCGCGGGCGGTGATCGGAACGGCCTATGCCTGGCTCGATACCCGGCTCGCCGGGCGGGAATGGGCCGCCGGGGATGCCTTCAGCCTGGCCGATTGCGGCGCCGCGCCCGGATTGCTCTATGCGGACTGGGCGCACCCCATCCCGTTACGCCTCGCGACCCTGCGCGCCTACCGCACGCGGCTGCTCGCGCGGCCGTCCTATGCACGGGCACTGGATGAGGCGCGACCCTACCGGCACCTGTTTCCGCTGGGGGATCCGGGGCGGGATTGAGGCCGACGGGCCTTCCCGCCGGCGAGGCCCCGGCGGCATCCAGCGCCGGGCCCGCGAAACCGGCGCCGCCATGGGGGTCAACCGGCCGGCCGGCGCGGCATCAGCCGCCTGTCCAGACCTCGCCCTCGGCAGCGCGGCGCATCACGTCGCTTCTGACGGCCCGGCCTGCACCGACAGGTAGTCGATGACGCACATCGCCTGCAGCTTGAGGACGTTGATCGCCTCATCGAGCGTGACGTGCTCGTCGTCCGTCCCCATGCTGAGCGGCGAGGGTCCGCAGATCACGGCAGGAATGCCCCGCCAGCGCCAGTAGCGCGCATCGGTGCCGCCCAGGCTGCACACCGGCGGCGCGTCGACACCCAGCAGCGCCTTCATGTTGTCGCGCAGGATCAACGCCAGCTCGCCATCGGGCTCGGTGCCGCTGGCGGGATAGCTGTGGTCCTCGTTGATCGCCAGGGTGCAGCCGAATTCCTCCGCCAGGCCGGGCAGTTCCGCGCGCACCCGGTCGAGGTCGGGGCCATAGGGGACGCGGATGTCCACATGCACGGTGCAGGCGGTCGGGATCTGCGTCGCCTTGCGCCCGCCCTCGATGATGCCGGCGTTGACGGTGATGCGCAGCGCGTTGTCGGCCGCCCCCTGCCCCAGGATCGCATCGGCCGCGGCGATGCTTGCCGGATCGCGCAGGATGGCCACGATCTCCTCCGGCATCTCCGCAAACCGGAGGTGATAGCGGTCGTAGAGCGCCTGGGTCGCGCCGACGATCTGCCGGATCGGGTTGTTCGCGCGGTGCGGATAGCCGCCATGCCCGCCCGGCCCGGTGGCCGAGAGGGCGAAGCGCAGCGTCCCCTTCTCGAGGAAGCGGATATTGCCGAGACCGCTCGGCTCCCCGTTCAGGCAGGCATCACCGGCGATCTCATCCGCATGGTTGTCAAAGAGGAACCTCGTGCCGTAGCGCCCGCCGGATTGCTCGTCCGACACCACGGTCAGGGTCAGCTTGCCGAACAGCCGGTCGCGATAGGGATAGAGCAGTCCGTAGGTGAGGATGGAGGCCAGCGTCCCGGTCTTCATGTCCGACGCACCGCGCGCGACGATGCGGTCGCCCTCGATCTCCGCGGCCCAGAGCCGGTCGTCGGAGACCGGGAAGACATCCATGTGCCCGTTCAGCACCAGGTGCCGACCGACATAGGGCGCGTGCCAGCAGGAGATGATGTTGGGCATGTCCTCCCGCGCCGCGACGGTACGGTGTTCCAGCCCGAAGCGGTCGAGGATGCCGCGCACGAAATCCGCCGCCTCGCGTGTGTCGCCCGGCGGGTTGGCGCTGCGGATGCGCAGGAAGTCCTGCAGCAGCGCGATGACGTCGTCGCGCCGGGCGTCAATGTGGCGGCAGAGCGCGGCCTTGAGACCGGCGGCGGTCATTACTCCCACTCGATCGTCAATTGCCAGTCCAAGATCCTGATTCATGGCAATTTTTCCCATCAGGAAACGTAAAATACCGTCGTCCATACCGTCAGTTCGAGGCGCCGAAACGGCATGGGCGTCGCGGCGAGCTCTCCGCACCAATGGCGGGCCTACCCACGATACTCCGCATCACCGCTCGTTACCCCCGCCCCACCAGCATCCGCAGCTTCTCCAACGCCACTCGCTCGGTCTCCTTGTGGTCGATCGTCCCAGCGAACCGGCCGGACGCGTCGAGCAGGAAAACGCTCGCCGAATGGTCCATCGTGTAGCTCCCGCCCTCCAACGGCACGCGCCGATAGTAGACTCGGAAGCTGCGGGCTGCGTCGGCGATCTGCGCCTCGGTCCCCGACAGGCCGACGATCCGGGGATCGAAGGCCTGCAGGTACTCCGCCATCGCCTGCGGCGTGTCGCGTTCGGCATCGACACTCACGAACAGCCAGTGCAGCCGGTCGGCATCGGGGCCGAGCGCCTCCATGAAGCCTGTCATGTCACTCAGCGCGGTCGGGCAAACATCCGGGCAATGGGTGAAGCCGAAGAAGATCGCCATCGGCCGGCCGCTGAAATCCCTTTCAGTCACGGCGCGGCCGCGATGATCGGTCAGGCTGAACGGCCCGCCGATCGCCAGGCTCGAAGGGCCGGTCGCAACACGTGGGCGCCCGAGCGGGCCATCGGTCACGAACCAGCCGCCCGTGGTCGCCAGCAGCACGAAGCCAACGGCGGCGACACCGCCCCAGGCCAGCCAGCGCGTCAGGCGCAACAGCTTCATGACACGCCCTCAATGCCCGTCATGGCTGGTGGCTCGCGCACCGGCGGCTTCCACGGCCAGCTCGACCTCGATGCGCCCGGCACGTTCGAACACCAGCGTGAGGGGAATGCGCGCACCCCGCGCGAAGCCGCCCTGCGGGCCGATCAGCATCAGGTGCACGCCGCCGGGGGCGAGGCGCACCGCCTGCCCGGCCGGGATGGCGATGCCGCCGGCGATCGGGCGCATGCGCATGATGTCGTCGGTCATGGTCATCTCGTGCAGTTCGACGGTGCGCACACGCGCCGTCTCCGCGGCGACCAGCCGGTCCGGCACGGCCCCGGTGTTGCGGATGACCATGTAGCCCGCCGCCGTCGGCGCGCGCTCCGCGACCGCGCGCGTCCAGGGATGATCGACAATGAGATCGCCGGCCCGGAATTCATGCGCCAGGGCGGCAGGCAGCGGCAGCGATGAGGCGATGAGGCTCGCGCCGGTCAGCAAGACCGCGCGCAGGAGATGACGACGCATGGAAGGGAACTCCGACAAGGGATGCCATGCGGCCGGCGCCAGGCGCGGACCGCGACGATCAGCCTGTGTGCGGAAGGTCGGGAGGCCCGCGCGCCGGCGGCGGGCCGCGGGCAGGCGGCCTTGCGGGCACCGATGATGCGGTCGGCGCAGGCGGCTCCACCCGCGTCCATGCCGGCAATGGGAGGAACGCTGCGCCCGGCGGCGGCGGGGACGTAAGCGTCAGCCCTGCGACACGGTTTGACGGGTTAGCTTGAAGTTCCAGGGCAGCAACTCGTCGATGCGGTTGATGGGGAGGCCGGCGGCAAGGCGGTCGAGCACGGCGGCGATGTAGGCTTCCGGGTCGAGGCCGTTCAACTTGGCGGTTTCGGCGATGGTGTAGATGATCGCGGCGCGCTGGCCGCCTGCATCGCTGCCGACGAACAGGAAATTCTTGCGCGTGACAGCGATGCCTCGCAGCAGCCGCTCGGATAGGTTGTTGTCGATCGAGAGCCTGCCGTCTTCGGTGTAGCGCGCCAGCGCATCCCAGCGGTTCAGCGCATACTGCAGCGCCTTGGCCAGTGTCGATTTGCCAGAGAGCCGACGCCGCTGCTGCAGCATCCAGGCATGCAGGGCATCGAGCAGCGGCTTGCTCTGCGCCTGGCGTGCGACGCAGCGCTGCTCGGGAGACTGGCCGTTGATGGCCGCCTCGATCGCATAGAGCTCACCGATCCGCCGCAACGCCTCTTTGGCAATCGGCGATTTGGTGCTCTCGTAGACCTTGAACAGCTCGCGCCGTGCATGGGCCATGCAGGCAACATGCGTGATCAGCGGCGGCCTGCTGCCCTTCGCCGCGGTCAGCGCGTCGTAGCCGGCATAGGCGTCGGCGTGCAGCCAGCCCTCGTAGCCGGCCAGATGCTCCCGTGGCCGCTCGCCCTTGCGGTCCGGCGAGTAGCAGTAGAACGCCGCCGGCGGGCCGGTGCCGCGCCAGGGCCTGGGGTCGAAAGCATAGACCCAGAACCGGCCGATGCGCGTTCGGCCTCGCCCTGGGGCGAGGACGCGGATGGTGGTGTCGTCGGTCCAGATCACGCCCTGCGCCAAAGCGTATTTGCCGATCGCCTCGGCCAGGGGCCGCAGCCACCAGGCGCCGTGCCCGACCCAGTCGGCCAGGGTCTGGCGCTCGATCTCCACCCCCTCGCGCGCCAGGATGCCCGAGAGCCGGAACAGCGGCAGGCCATCAAGGTATTTGGAGACCAGCACATGCGCCATCAGGCCGGGCCCGGGGCGGCCCCGCTCGATAGGTAGGGCCGGGACGGGCGCCTGCAGCATCGCCTCGCAGGCCCGGCAGGCATAGCGCGGTCGGACATGCCGGATCACCTTCAGCCTGGCCGGAATCTTCTCCAGCACCTCGGTGACGCTCTCGCCGAGCCGCGTCAGGCGGGCGGGATCGGTGCAGCCGCAGCGACAGGCGAGGACGGGCTCGTGCACCACCGTCTCGCGTGGCAGGTGCTCGGGCAGCGGTCGGCGCGTGGCAGGCTTGCGCTGGTTGCCCGACTTGCCCTTTGTCCGGCGTTCCTTCTCCGCCGCCGCGGCCTCGCGCTCGGCCTGATCCTCCTCGAGGTCGCCGATCAGCATCTCGAGCTGGTCGGCCGCGGCCGCCAGCTTCTCGGAGGACCGGCCGTAGCGGTCGCGCCGCAAGGCTGCGAGCTGGACCTTCAGCTTCTCGATCTCGAAGCCGGCGTTGCGCAACTCGGCATCGCGCTCGGCCAGCGCCGCTTCGCGCTCCGCCAGCAGCGCCCGCAGCGCGGCGATCTCGGCGTCAGGCATGTCGAACGACGCGGCATCCACGCTGCGATTCTACGCGACGCCGTCACCACGGCAATTCCCGATCGGCTACACCGTTGCCGTCGGTCGTGCTGTCCAGGCCGGCATGCGCCAGTCGATCCCTTCCAGCAGCATCGAGAGCATGGCCGGGGTCAGAGAGACGACGCCGTCCTTCGCCTGCGGCCACACGAAGCGGCCCTTCTCCAGCCGCTTGGCCACGAGAACCAGGCCCTGCCCGTCCCAGACCAAAATCTTCAGCAGGTCACCGCGACGTCCACGAAAGCAGAATACCGCGCCGCTGTACGGATCCTGCGCCAGCACCGTCTGCACCAACGCCGCCAGACCATCGAACCCCTTGCGCATGTCCGTCACGCCACAGGCCAGAAACACCCGCGTGCCGGGTGGCGGGCCCAGCATCAGCGGCCACCCAGCTCGGCCAGCACCATGCGCAGCGTTATCACATCGACGGCGCCCGTCACTCGGATGCTGGCGCCGCTCGGCATCACGATCTCCAGGCTGCCCGTCGTCTCCACGACGGCAGACGCCAAGGACGGCGCAGGCAAGGCAGGCGGCGGCTCCGGCATCACCTCGACCGGCGCAAACCCCGCCATCGCCGTCGCCAGCATCTGTTTGCGCCAGGTGTAGAGCTGTCCCGTGCTCACCCCGTGCCGGTCCGCTACCGTCTGCACAACGGCGCCGGGCTCCAGCGTCTCCCGTACAATCCGGAGCCGGTCCTCCGTTGACCAGGCCCGCCGGCGGACCGCCCGCACGCGGACCTCGACTGTCGGATCGGAGCCCACTCCGGAACCGCTCTTACGACCGTCGTATGAGCGGCTTACGAGTGGCGGGGGCGGCGTCGCAGCGTCAGGCATGACCACGACATCCACGACCCACCGTGGTCATCACAAGGCCACGACAGGCTGACGCTTACGCGGGGACATCGCGTCCGGCAACCGGCACAGCGGGCAGTGGTTGGCTGGCGCGGCATCCTGCGTGCCGTCCGCGTCGATGGGTCCCGGCTGGCCGAAGGGCATGCACAGCGTCGCCCGCAGGGCGGCGTCGAAGGCCGCGCGGTCCGCCGCTGCCAGGGCGGGCAGCGGCAGCAGCAACCGGGCGATGATCCCGAACAGGACCAGCGTGGACACCGGCGCACGAAGCTCGGCCCAGACGCGCCTCATGCCTGGCGCGGCCCGTACAGGATGATCAGCGCGCCGGCCACGCAGACGGCCCCGCCGATCAGGTCCCAGCGATCGAGCGCCACGCCCTCGAACAGCCGCAGCCACACTGACCTGACCCCCTAGAAGGGGTCCGCCGGTAATGTAGTCCGGCGGGTGCTTTGGGAGGGTCATCGATGGCGAAGAGGAAGGCGCATACG
>NZ_JAAEDL010000004.1 GCF_018129005.1 Neoroseomonas eburnea | reverse complement strand
CGCCCGCCGCCGCGGCCGTCGCCGCGCCCACCTTCGTCTCCGCCCTCGGCGGCACCGGGCCCGCCCTCGCCCCGCCGGTGCCGATCGCCCGCGCCGCCGCGGCGACGCTGCCCGCCGGCGGCGTGCGCTAGGCGGCGCACATCGCCATGACCCACATCCCTCCGCCCGGCTCGGTCCGGCCGCCGGAGCCGCATTCGGCCCCGGCGAGCGCGCCCATGCTGCGCCGCCCCGCGGCGACGGCGGAGGAACCCGCGCGCAGCGTGGTACGCGTGACGCAGCCCGACCTGATGCGGCGCGCGATCCTCGAGCGTACGCGCGGCCGGCTGGTCATCGCCGCCTTCGGCTTCTCCGCCCTGTTCGGCGCGGTGGCGCTGAAGCTCGCCTTCGCCACCGTGCTCGACCCCGCCGCGCCGCGGCGCGCCGCCGCCCTCTCCCGCCCGCCGGCGCCGGCCGCCGAGGCACCGGTCGCGCGCGCCACCGTCACCGACCGCAATGGGGAGATCATGGCGGTCTCCCTGCCGCTGACCGCGCTCTACGCCAACCCGCGCCAGATCGAGAACGCGGCCGAGGCCGCCGACCGGCTGCGCAGCGTGCTGCCGCAGCTCGACCGCGAGCGGCTGATCCAGCGCATGTCCGGCGAACGCCAGTTCGCCTACATCGCCCGCGCGCTCACGCCGCGCGAAATGGCGCAGGTCAACGCGCTGGGCATTCCCGGCCTGTATTTCGAGGAAGCCGAGCGCCGCTACTTCCCGCAAGGGCGCACCGCCGCGCACATCATCGGCGGCGTCGACGTGGACGGGCAGGGCATCGCCGGCGTCGAGCGCTATTTCGACGAGCGACTGCGCGGCAATCCCTCCGAGCGGCTGCGCCTGTCGCTCGACATCCGCGTGCAGCTCGCGCTGCGCGATTCCGTCCAGCGCGCCATCACCGAGTTCAACGGTATCGGCGGCGCCGGCGTGGTGATGGACGTCAACACGGGCGAGGTGCTGGCGATGGTCAGCCTGCCCGACTACGACGCCAACGACGTCGGCTCCGCGACCGCCGACCAGCGCTTCAACCGCGTCACCGTCGGCGTCTACGAGCCGGGCTCGACCTTCAAGCTGCTCACCGCCTCGATGGCGCTGGAGAACGGGCTGCAGACCTGGCAGGGCTACGATGCCTCCCGCCCCATCAGCGTCGGCCGCTTCACCATCAACGACTACCGCGGCAAGAACCGCTGGCTCGCCCTGCCGGAGATCCTCGCCTATTCGTCGAATCTCGCCTCGGCGCACATGGCCGCGGCGGTGGGCGTGAACCGGCACCGCGAGTTCATGCAGCGCATGGGCATGACCTCGCGCCTGCGCATCGAGATCCCGGAGACCGCGCTGCCGCTGGTCCCGCCCCAGCGCGCCTGGCGCGAGCTGAACACCATGACGATCGGCTTCGGCCACGGCATGTCGGTCACGCCGCTGCACGTCGCGACGGCGGGCGCGACCATCGTCAACGGCGGCATCCTGCGCCAGCCGACGGTCCTGGCGCAGCCGCCGGGCACCCAGCGCGAAGGCGTGCGCGTGCTCAGCGAGCGCACCTCCGACATCATGCGCCGGATGATGCGGCTGGTGGTGACCGACGGCTCCGGCCGTTCCGCCGAGGTGCCGGGCTATTTCGTCGGCGGCAAGACCGGCACGGCGCAGAAGACCGGCCCGCGCGGCGGCTACCTTGAGAACAAGCGCATCGCCGCCTTCGTCGGCGCCTTCCCGATGCATGCGCCGCGCTATGCCGTCTACGTCATGGTGGACGAACCGAAGCCCAATGCGCGCAGCCACGGCTTCGCCACCGCCGGCTGGGTCGCGGCACCTGCGGCCGGCATGGTGATCTCCCGCATCGCGCCGATCCTGGGCCTGCTGCCGGAGCCGGCGACGCCCGAGATCACCCGCGCCATCACCATGCCGATGAACGGCCGCGGCGTGCCGGGGCTGGCGGCACCGGCGCCCGAAGCGCCCCGCAGCCGCCCGGCCGCGTCCCGCCCGGGCGCCACCCCCGCCATCGCGCCGCCGCCCGCCGCTCCGCAGCGGGAGGCGAGCCTTGCGCCTCGGTGACCTCATGCACCGCGCCGGCCTGCCGAGCCTGGCCGAGGATGGCGAGATCGCCGGGCTGACGGCGGACAGCCGCGCCGTCGGCCCCGGCATGGTCTTCGCCGCCCTGCCCGGGGCGCGCGCCGACGGCCGCGCCTTCATCGCCGATGCGGTGGAACGCGGCGCCGCCGCCGTGATCGCGCCCGAAGGCACCGAATGGCCGCCGGGCGTGCCGGTGCGCCCGCTGATCACCTCGGCCGATCCGCGCCGCACCCTGGCGCTGATGGCCGCAGCCTTCCACGGCGCGCAGCCGCGCACCGTCGTCGCCGTCACCGGCACCAACGGCAAGACCAGCACGGTCGATTTCCTGCGCCAGATCTGGATCGCGGAAGGCGAACGCGCCGCCTCGCTTGGCACGCTCGGGTTGGTGGCCGAGGGGTTTCCGCCGGGTCCGTCGCTGACCACGCCGGATCCGGTGGCGCTGCATGCCGCGCTCGCGGCGCTCGCCCGCGCGGGCTTCGGCGCGGCGGCGATGGAGGCCTCCTCCCACGGGCTCGACCAGCGGCGGCTGGACGGCGTGGTGCTGGCGGCGGCGGGCTTCACCAACCTGACGCGCGACCATCTCGACTACCATGGCTCGATGGAAGCGTACCGCGCGGCCAAGCTGCGGCTGTTCGACACGCTGCTGCCGCCCGGCGGCGCCGCCGTGATCTGCACCGAGATGGACCCGGCGACGCTCGGCGCGCTGCACGGCATCGCGCGCGCCCGCCGCTTCCGCCTGCTGACCGTCGGCGAGGCCGGGGACGCGGTGCGCCTGATCGCCGCCCGCCCCCTGCCCGACGGCCTGGCGATCGAGGCCGAGGCCTTCGGCACGCGCCAGGAGTTCCTCCTGCCCCTGCCGGGGCGTTTCCAGGCCGACAATGCGCTGCTCGCCGCGGCATTGGCGGTCGGCGCGGGCCTGCCCGCCGACCGCGTCTTCGCCGCGCTGCCCGGCCTCGCGGGCGTGCGCGGGCGGATGGAACGCGCCGTCGTCCTGCCCAATGGGGCGGCCGTCTATGTGGATTTCGCCCATACGCCGGACGCGCTGACCCGGTTGCTCGCGGCACTGCGGCCGCATACTGCGGGGCGGCTGCACGTGCTGTTCGGCGCCGGCGGCGACCGCGACCCCGGCAAGCGCCCGCTGATGGGCCGCGCCTGCGCAGAGGCCGCCGACAAGGTCTGGGTGACCGACGACAATCCGCGCAGCGAAGACCCCGCCGCCATCCGCGCCGCCGTGCTGGCCGGCGCGCCGGGCGCGATCGACGCCGGCCCGCGGGAAGCCGCGATCGCCGCGGCGATGGCCGATCTCGGCCCCGGCGACGTGCTGGCCGTCGCGGGCAAGGGCCACGAGGTCGGCCAGGAGATCGCCGGGGTCAAGCATCCCTTCGACGATGTCGAGGTGGTCCGCCGTCTCGCGGGGGCGGCGCCGTGACCGCGCTCTGGACCTCGGCCGAGCTGCGCGCGGCGACCGGCGGTGCCCTTGCTGCCGAGGTCGTGGTGACCGGCATTTCGATCGACACGCGCAGCATCGCGGCTGGCGATCTCTTCGTCGCCCTGCGCGACGTGCGCGACGGGCATGATTTCGTCGCCGATGCGCTGGCGAAGGGCGCGGCGGCGGCACTGGTCGACCGCGACCCGCCGGGCGTCGCGCCGGATGCGCCGCTGCTGCGCGTGGGCGACACGCTGGCCGGGCTGACCGAGCTCGGCGCGGCGGCGCGGCGGCGCAGCGGCGCTCGTTTCGTCGGCGTCACAGGCAGCGTCGGCAAGACGACGACCAAGGAGATGCTCCGCACGGCGCTGTCTGCCAGCGGCAGGACGCATGCGGCCGATGCCTCATACAACAACCAATGGGGCGTGCCGCTGACCCTGGCGCGCACGCCGCGCGACGCCGCTTTCGCGGTGATCGAGATCGGCATGAACCATCCGGGCGAGATCGCCCCGCTCGCGCGCCTCGCGCGGCCGCATGTGGCGGTGATCACCGCAGTCGAGACCGCCCATATCGGCCATATGGGCAGCCTCGAGGCGATCGCGCGGGAGAAGGCGACGATCGCCGCCGGACTCGAGCCCGGGGGCACCGCCGTGCTGCCCGCCGAAAGCCCCCTGCTGCCGATCCTGCGCGAGGCCGCCGCCGGCGCTCGCATCGTCACCTTCGGCGAGGGCGGCGATGCCCACGCGCTGCGCGTCGCGGCCGATGCCGAGGGCAGCGACATCGAGGCGACGATCCTCGGGCACCGCATCGCCTTCCGCCTCGGCACGCCGGGGCTGCACATGGCGCGCAACGCCGTCGCGGCGCTGGCCGCCGCCGCCGCGCTCGGCGCCGACCTCGAAGCCGGGGCGGCGCGGCTCGCCGGATTCCGCGCCATGCCCGGCCGCGGCGACCGCCGGACCATCGCGACCCCGGACGGCGGCAGCGCCCTGCTGCTGGATGAGGCCTACAACGGCCAGCCGCCGTCGATGCGCGCGGCGCTCGCGCTGCTGAAGCTGTTGCCGGGCCGGCGCAAACTCGCGGTACTCGGCCAGATGGGGGAACTCGGCGGTTTCGCGGAGGCCGAGCACATCGCCCTTGCGTCCCATCTGCGCGAGGCGGCGGATCTGGTGTTTGCATGCGGGCCGCTGATGAGGCATGCCGTCGCTGCGCTCCCGCCGGCCATGGTCGGCGCCTGGACCGCGTCCGTCACGGACCTCGCGCCCATCGTGCGCGACGCGGTGCGTGACGGCGACACCATCCTCGTCAAGGGCAGCCTCGCGACCGGCATGAAGGCGGTGGTGCGGGCGCTCACCGAAAGCCCCGCCGCATGATCTACAATTTCCTCACCCCCTTCGCGGAAGACTTCGCGCTGTTCAACCTGGCGCGCTACCACACCTTCCGCGCCGGCGCCGCCTGCATGACAGCGCTGCTGATCTGCCTGGTGTTCGGCGCGCCGATCATCCGCTGGCTTCGCAGCTTCCAGCGCGGCGGCCAGCCGATCCGCGACGACGGGCCGGAACGCCACCTGATCGAGAAGAAGGGCACGCCGACCATGGGCGGCGTGATGATCCTGACCGCCCTGGTGGTCTCGACGCTGCTCTGGGCGGACCTGCGCTCGGGCATGGTCTGGGCGGTGCTGGTCGTCACCGTCGGCTACGGCGCGCTCGGCTTCGCCGACGACTGGCTGAAGGTGACCAAGCGCAACACCAAGGGCGTCTCGGGGCGGATGAAGCTCGCCGTGCAGGCGGGGCTCGGCCTGGTCGCCGCCATCTGGATCACGGCGCTGATGCCGGTGCCGCTCGCCGACAAGCTCGCCCTGCCGGTGTTCAAGGAACTGCTGATCCCCTTCGGGATGCTCTTCCCGCTGGTCGGCATGCTGGTGATGATGGGTTCCTCCAACGCGGTGAACCTGACGGACGGGCTCGATGGCCTTGCCATCGTGCCGGTTATGATCGCCGCCGCGGTCTTCGCGCTGATCGCCTATCTGGTCGGCAATCGCGTCTTCGCGGACTACCTGCAGTTGCACTACGTGCCGGGCACCGGCGAACTGGCGGTGCTCGCCTCGGCGCTGATCGGCGCCGCGCTCGGCTTCCTGTGGTTCAACGCGCCGCCGGCGGCGGTGTTCATGGGCGATACCGGCTCGCTCTCGCTCGGCGGCGCGCTGGGCGGCCTCGCGGTCGCCACCAAGCACGAGATCGTTCTGGCGATCGTCGGCGGCCTCTTCGTGGTCGAGACCGTCTCCGTGATGATCCAGGTCTTCTGGTTCAAGCGGACCGGCCGGCGCGTCTTCCTGATGGCGCCGCTGCACCATCACTTCGAGAAGAAGGGCTGGGCCGAGCCGACCATCGTCATCCGCTTCTGGATCATCGCCATGATCCTCGCCCTGGTCGGCCTCAGCACCCTGAAGATCCGATGACAGCGCCGGAGCCTCCCTTCACCCCCTTCCCCGGCGCGCGCATCGCCGTCGTCGGGCTCGGCCGCGCCGGGCTGCCGGCGGCGCTGCGGCTCGCCGCATGGGGGGCGGAGGTGGAGGCCTGGGACGACCGCGAGGACACCCGCCGCGCCGCCGCCGAGGCCGGGCTGACGGTGCGCAACCCGGCCGAGGGCCGCTTCCGCGCCGATGCGCTGCTGCTCTCCCCCGGCATCCCGCACATCCTGCCGAAGGCGCATCCGGCGGCGGCGGCGGCGCGCGCCGCCGGGGCGCCGATCCTGTCCGACGTCGAGTTCCTCTACCGCGCGGTGCTGGCGGCGCATTCCTCGGCACGCTTCGTCGGCATCACCGGCACCAACGGCAAGTCCACCACGACCGCGCTGGTCCACCACATGCTGACCGGAGCGGGGCGGGAGGCGGCGGTGGGGGGAAATCTCGGCCCGCCGGCGCTCTCACTCAACATCTTGGGGTCCGAAGGGGTCTATACCCTCGAAATGTCGAGCTACATGTTGGAGCGAATCGCCACGCTGCGCTTCAACGTGGCTGTCATGCTGAATCTCAGCCCCGACCACCTCGACCGGCATGGCGACATGGCCGGCTATGCGGCTGCGAAGGCGAGGATCTTCGCCCGGCAGACGCGCGAGGACGTCGCGGTGCTGGGGCAGGACGACGCGATGACCGCCGCGATGGGGCGCGGTCTGGCGGCGCGCGTGGTGCGGATCTCGGGCCTCTCGCCGCAGCCCGGCGGCATCTGGGCGGAGGGCCGCCTGCTGCGTGACGATGCCGGCGCGATCCTCGACCTGGCCGAGGCGCCCGCCCTGCCCGGCAGCCACAATGCGCAGAATGCCGCCGCCGCCGCCGCGGCGGGTTTCGCGCTCGGGCTGACGCGGGCGGAGATCGCCGACGGCCTGCGGAGCTATCCCGGCCTGCCGCACCGGCAGGAACGGGTGGCCGAGGCGCGCGGCGTCGTCTTCGTCAACGACAGCAAGGCGACCAATGCCGACAGCGCGGCGCGCGCCCTCGCCTCCTATGATCGCGTCGTCTGGATCGCGGGCGGCGAGGCGAAGGAGGGCGGCATCGAATCCCTGGCGCCGTTCTTCCCGCGCATCGCCAAGGCCTTCCTGATCGGGCGCGACGCGCCGGTGCTGGCGGCGACGCTCGCCGCGCACGGCGTGGCGCACGAGGTGGCCGGCACGCTGGAGGCTGCGGTGCCCGCCGCCGCCGAGGCCGCCTTCGGGGGGGCCGCGCCGGTGGTGCTGCTCTCGCCCGCCTGCGCGTCCTGGGACCAGTTCACCGGCTTCGACGCGCGCGGCGACCGCTTCCGCGACCTCGCGCAGGCGCTGGCCGCCAGCCGGAACGGAGGGGCTGCCTGATGTCCTTCTCCCGCGCCGACACCTCCGTCCTCGGCCGCTGGTGGTGGACGGTCGACCGCTGGACGCTCGCGGCGCTGCTCGCGCTGATCGCCTTCGGCTACGTGATGATGCTCGCCGCCTCCCCGGCGGTGGCGGAACGCATCGGCGCCTCCTCCCGCCACATGTTCTTCATCAAGCAGGTCGCCTATCTCGCCATGGCGGCGGGGCTGATGGTGGCGGTCTCGCTGCTCTCGGTGAAGGGCGTGCGGCGCTTCGCGCTGCTCGGCTTCGCCGCGGCGCTGCTGCTGACGGCGGCGACGCTGGTGATCGGCGTCGAGATCAAGGGCGCGCGGCGCTGGCTGCCGATCCCCGGCCTTTCGCTGCAGCCTTCGGAATTCCTCAAGCCCTTCTTCGCCGTGGTGGCGGCCTGGCTGATCGCCGAGGGCAAGGCGCCGGGCTCGAAGGTGTGGGGCGCGTCCATCGCGCTCGGCCTGTTCCTCATGGTCGCCGTCATCCTCAAGGGGCAGCCGGACATCGGCATGCTGCTGGTGGTCTCGGCGGTGTTCTTCGCCCAGTTCTTCGTCGCCGGGATGAACCTGTTCCTGGTCGGCGGGGTGGGCGGGCTCGGCATCGCCGGCGCGATCGGCGCCTATCTGATCTTCCCGCACGTGCAGTCGCGCGTGCACCGATTCCTCGATCCCACCTCCGGCGATTCCTACCAGGTCAGCGTGGCGCTGGAGGCCTTCGCGAATGGCGGCCTGCTCGGCCGCGGCCCCGGCGAGGGGCGGGTCAAGAACGTCCTGCCCGACGCCCATGCGGACTTCGTCTTCGCCGTCGCCGGCGAGGAGTTCGGCATGGTGGTCTGCATGCTGATCCTCGCGCTGTTCGCCTTCGTGGTGGTGCGCGGGCTGATGCGGCTGCTCGGCGAGAACGATCTCTTCGTCATGCTGGCGGGCACCGGGCTGCTGACGCAGTTCGGGCTGCAGGCCTTCGTCAACATGGCCTCCACCCTGCACCTGATCCCGACCAAGGGGATGACGCTGCCCTTCGTCTCCTATGGCGGTTCGTCGGTGCTGGCGATCGCGATCGGCATGGGCATGCTGCTCGCGCTCACCCGCCGGCGCGTCGGCGCGCGTGCCGGCGACGCCGCGGGGGATCCCGGCCTGCCCCCCGCCCTGGCGGCGGGAGGGGTGCGGTGAGGGGCCCGCTCGTGCAACCCATCGTCATCGCCGCCGGCGGCACCGGCGGTCATCTCTTCCCGGCCGAGGCGCTGGCGGCCGAGCTGCTCCGCCGCGGCGAACGCATCGCGCTGATGACGGATGCGCGCTCCGCCGCCTATGACAGCGCCGCCTTCGCCAATGCCGAGCGCTACGTCCTGCGCGGCGCCGGCCTGTCCGGCCGCGGCATCCGCGGCGCATTGACCGGGGCGATGGCGCTGATCGCCGGCACGGCGCAGGCGCGCCGGCACCTGGCGCTGCTGCGGCCCTCGGCGGTGGTGGGCTTCGGCGGCTATGCCTCCTTCCCGCCACTCGCCGCGGCGCGGCTGATGCCGCGGCGGTCGCGGCCAGCCATCGTGCTGCACGAGCAGAATGCGGTGCTCGGCCGTGCGAACCGGCTGATGGCGCGCGTCGCCGACCTGCTGGCGCTGTCCTTCGAGGGCACGACGCAGGTGCCCGCCGGCGCGAAGGCTGAGGTGCTGGGCAATCCGGTGCGGCCGGCGCTCGCCGCGCTGGCCGGGCAGCCCTATCCGGTGCCGCCCGATGGCGGTGCGCTGCGCCTGCTGGTCACCGGCGGCAGCCAGGGCGCCCGCGTCTTCGCCGACATCGTCCCGCCCGCCATCGCCATGCTGCCCGAGGCTATCCGCGCCCGGCTGCTGGTGACGCAGCAATGCCGTGCCGAGGATCTCGCGCGCACCGAGAGCGCCTATCGCACCGCCGGCGTCGTCGCCAACCTCGCGCCCTTCTTCCCCGACATCGCGGGGCGGCTGGCGACGGCGCATCTCGTCATCGCGCGCGCCGGCGCCTCGACGGTGACGGAGCTCGCCTGCGCCGGGCGGCCGGCGGTGCTGGTGCCGCTGCCCTCCGCCATCGACGACCACCAGAACGCCAACGCCCGGGCGCTCGCCGAAGCCGACGCCGCCTGGGTCTATCCGCAGCCCGCCTTCACCCCGACGGCGCTGGCCGAACGGCTGACCGCGCTGTTCGCCGTGCCGGCGCGGCTCGCCGGCGCCGCCGCCGCCGCTGCCGCCCTCGCCCGCCCGCGCGCCGCGCGGGACCTCGCCGACCGCGTGCTCGACCTGGCGCGCCACCATGCCATGGGGGCCGCCTGATGCGCGCGCTGCCGCTCAATATCGGTCCCATCCACTTCGTCGGCATCGGCGGCATCGGCATGTCCGGCATCGCCGAGGTGCTGCACACGCTCGGCTACCAGGTGCAGGGCAGCGACATTTCCGACAGCATGAACGTGCAGCGCCTGCGCGGCGCGGGCATCCCGGTCGCGGTCGGGCACGATGCGGCGAACCTGGGCGATGCCCAGGTCGTCGTCGTCTCCACCGCGGTGAAGCGCGACAATCCGGAAGTGGTCGCCGCGCGGCAGCGTCTCATCCCGGTGGTGCGGCGCGCGGAGATGCTTGCCGAGCTGATGCGGCTGAAATGGTCCATCGCCATCGGCGGCACCCACGGCAAGACCACGACGACCTCCCTCGTCGCCGCGGTGCTGGAGGCGGCGAAGCTCGACCCCACCGTGATCAACGGCGGCATCATCAACGCCTACGGCACCAATACCCGCATGGGCTCGGGCGACTGGATGGTGGTGGAGGCGGATGAGAGCGACGGCTCCTTCCTCAAGCTCCCCGCCGTCGTCGCCGTGGTGACGAACATGGACCCCGAGCACCTCGACCACTGGGGCACCGGGGAGGCGATGAAGGAAGGCTACGCCCAGTTCGTCGGCAACATCCCCTTCTACGGCTTCGCGGTGCTCTGCATGGACCACCCGGAGGTGCAGGCGATGATCCCGCGCCTGTCGGACCGCCGCATCGTCACCTACGGCTTCTCCCCGCAGGCGGACGTCCGCGCGGAGCGCGTCATCACCGACCGCATGGGCGCGACCTTCGAAGTCACGGTGACCGACCGCGCCACCGGCCGCGCCCGCACCATGAAGCCGTTCCGCCTGCCGATGCTCGGCCAGCACAACGTGCAGAACGCCCTCGCCGCCATCGCCATCGGCGTCGAGATGGACGTGGACGAGGCGACCATCCGTTCCGCCCTCGCCGGCTTCAAGGGCGTGAAGCGCCGCTTCACCCGCACCGGCGAGGCCGGCGGCATCGCCGTGATCGACGACTACGGCCACCATCCGGTCGAGATCGCCGCCGTCCTGAAGGCCGCCCGCCAGGCCGGCGCGCGGGACGTGATCGCGGTGGTGCAGCCGCACCGCTATTCCCGCCTGCACTCGCTGTTCGAGGATTTCTGCACCTGCATGAACGACGCCGGCACGGTCATCGTCGCCGACGTCTACGCGGCCGGCGAACAGCCGATCGAAGGCGTCGACAAGGATGCGCTGGTCGAAGGGCTGCGCGCGCGCGGACACCGCTCCGTCGTGCCGCTACCGGGGCCGGACTCGCTGCCGGAGATGATCCACGCCATCGCGAAGTCGGGCGACTACGTGGTGTGCCTCGGCGCCGGGAACATCACGCAGTGGGCGCATGCGCTGCCGAACCAGCTCGCCGCGCTGCAGTCGCGGGCGCGCGGGCGGCTGGCGGGGGCGATGAAGTGATGATGGCCGCAGCCGCCATCGGGAAGGGCGCCGCCCCTCTCGGGCCGAAGGGCTCGATCAGGGAGGGCGCCGCCCTCCCCGAACCCCACCCGCCAAAGGCCGAAAGGCCTTTGGAAACCGGGATTCCACCCTTGAGGGGGCGCGTCACCCATGACGCGCCGCTTGGAGCGCAGACCTGGTTCCGGGTGGGCGGCGCCGCCGAAACACTGATCAGGCCAGCCGACACCAACGACCTGCTGACGCTGCTGAAGCATCTGCCGAGCACCACGCCGCTCACGATCATCGGCGCGGCATCGAACATGATCCTGCGCGACGGCGGCATCGAGGGGGTGACCATCCGCCTCGCGCGCGGCTTCGGGGACATCGCGGCGGAAGCCGGCGGCATCGTCGCCGGCGCGGCGGCGCTCGACGTGACGGTGGCCGAAACCGCGGCGGCGCATGGCCTGGGCGGGCTGGAATTCCTCGTCGGCATCCCGGGGACCATCGGCGGCGCGGTGGCGATGAACGCCGGCGCCTACGGGACCGAGATCAAGGACGTGCTGGACTGGGCCGAGGTCGCGACGCCCGCCGGGCTGATCCGCATGACGGCGCAGGATCTGCGCTTCGCCTACCGCCGTGCCGAGCTTCCCGCCCGCGCCGTCGTCGTCCGCGCCCGGCTGCGCGCCACGCCCGGCGACGCCGCCGCGATCGCCGCGCGGCTCAACGAGATCCGCGCCGCGCGCGAGGCGACCCAGCCGGTCCGCGCGCGCACCGGCGGTTCCACCTTCAAGAACCCGCCCGGCGCGAAGAAGGCCTGGGAGCTGATCGACGATGCGGGCTGCCGCGGGCTGACGCGCGGTGCCGCGCAGGTTAGCGAGAAGCACTGCAACTTCCTCATCAACACCGGCGGCGCCACTGCCGCCGACATCGAGGCCCTGGGCGAGGAGGTCCGCGCCCGCGTGCGCGCCGCCTCCGGCATCGAGCTCGAATGGGAAATCAAGCGCGTCGGGAGGCCCTCATGACGCAGAAGGTCGCGGTCCTCTATGGCGGCAAGTCGGCGGAGCGCGAGGTTTCGCTCTCCTCCGGCCGCGAGTGCATCACCGCCCTTCGCGCGGCCGGCTTCGAGGTCATCCCGATCGAGGTGACCGACGACCTCGCCGCCGTCGTCCACGCGCTGACGCATCCGCGCCCCGACGTGGTGTTCAACGCGCTGCACGGCCGCTATGGCGAGGATGGCTGCATCCAGGGGGTGCTCGACTGGCTCGGCCTGCCCTACACGCATTCCGGGGTGCGCGCCTCGGCGCTGGCGATGGACAAGGCCGCGGCCAAGGCCGTGTTCCGCGCCGCCGGCCTGCCGGTGGTGGAACACCGGCTCGTCACGCGCGACGAGCTCGAAGCGGCCGATCCGCTGCCCCTGCCCTATGTCGTGAAGCCGGTGAACGAAGGTTCCTCGGTCGGCGTGCACATCCTGCCGAAGGGCAGCAACCGCCGCGCCGAGATCGCGCGCGACTGGCGCTACGGCGAGCATGCCATGGCGGAATCGTACGTCCCCGGCAGGGAACTCACGGTCGGCGTGATGGGCGACCGCGCGCTCGCCGTCACCGACATCCTCGCCGATGCCGGCAGCTTCTACGACTACGAATCGAAATACGCCGAGGGCGGGTCCCGCCACGTCGTCCCCGCGCAGATGCCGGCCGATGATTATGCCCGCGCCCTCGACATCGCGCTGCGCGCGCACCAGGCGCTGGGCTGCCGCGGCGCCTCGCGCGCCGACCTGCGCTACGACGAGAGCGCCGAGGGGGCGCGCCGCCTCGTGCTGCTGGAAGTCAACACGCAGCCCGGCCTGACGCCGACCTCGCTGCTGCCTGAACAGGCGGCGCATTGCGGCATCACCTTCCCCGCGCTCTGCGCCTGGATGGTGAAGGAGGCGCGGTATGGCGCGTGAGCGCCTCTCCTCCACCTCCTCCGCCCGGAAGGACCCCGCGCGCCCGTCGCGCCTGCGCATCTGGGTCAAGCGGCGGAAGTCGCTGGTGCGCCCGGCGATCTACGGCGCGCTCGGGCTCGGCGCGCTGCTGGTCGTCGTGCAGGCCGTGCGCGCGGTCGATCCGGCCAGCCGGGCGCGCGCTGTTGCCGAAGGCCTCGGCGGCCTCGGCGAGGGCATGGGGTTCACCGTCCAGCAGGTGATCCTGGAAGGCCGCCACAACACGCCGACGGACATGATCCGCGCCGCGCTCGGCGTCTCCCGCGGCGACCCGATCCTGGAGATCTCGCCCGAGGCGACGCGCACGCGGCTCGAGACCATCGCCTGGATCCAGCGCGCCCATGTCGAGCGCCGCCTGCCCTCGACCCTTCTCGTCCGCATCGAGGAACGGCGGCCCTTCGCGATCTGGCAGCACAATGGCCGCTTCGTGATCATCGACCGCGAGGGCAAGGTGGTCGCCGCCGACGGGCTCGACCAGTTCGGCCCGCTGCCGCTGCTGGTCGGCGCCGGCGCCGATGCCGGGGGTGCTGCGCTCTACGACGTGCTGCGCCGCGAGGCCGAGGTCGCCGAGCGCGTGCAGGCCATGGTGCGCATCCACGAGCGCCGCTGGAACCTGCGCCTGCACAACGGCACCGACGTGCTGCTGCCGGAAGGCGCCGAGGCCGCCGCCATCCAGCGCCTCGGCGAGCTGCAGCGGGAGGCGAAGCTGCTCGACCGCCCGCTCGCCGCCATCGACCTGCGCCTGCCGGATCGCCTCGTGCTGCGCCCGACGCGCCAGGCCGAACCGGCCGAGCAGCCCTCCTCCCCGCAGCAGGCGGCGCGGGCGCGGCGCGGATGAACCAGATGGCTCGCCTGCCCCCGCCCATCGAGCCCGGCGCGCCGCCCCGCCGCCGGCGCCATGCGCGCAGCGGCACCTTCGGCGTGCTCGACATCGGCTCGACCAAGGCGGTGTGCCTGATCGCGCGCATCGAAAGCGACGGCAGCCCGCGCGTGCTCGGCTTCGGCTGGCAGCGCGGCCGCGGCGTGAAGGGCGGGTCGATCGTCGATCTCGAGGAAGCGGAACGCGCCATCCGAGCCGCGGTGGGCCAGGCGGAGGAGATGGCGGACACCCGCATCCCCGGCGCCATCGTCAACCTCTCCTGCGGGCAGCCGGATTCGCGGCAGCTCCATATCCTGTGGGGCGTCGGCGGGCGCGCCGTCACCGAGCAGGACCTGCGCGCCATCCTGCACGAAGGCCGCCGCCGCACCGCCGAGGAAGGGCGGGAGACGGTGCACGGCATCCCGCTCGGCTTCACCGTCGATGCGACGCCGGGCGTCGACGACCCGCGCAGCATGATCTGCGACACGCTCGGCGCGCGGCTGCACATGGTGAGCGCGGCGCAGGCCTCCCTGCGCAACCTCGGCGCCTGCCTGCTGCGTTGCGACCTGGAGGTGGAGGAGCTGGTCTCCGCCCCCTTCGCCGCCGGCCTCGCGACGCTGGTCGAGGACGAGAAGCAGCTCGGCGCCACCGTCATCGACATGGGCGGCGGCACCACCAGCCTCGCCGTCTTCAGCGAGGGCCACCTGGTCCACACCGCGCAGGTCGCGGTCGGCGGCGGCCAGGTGACCAACGACATCGCGACGGTGCTGGCGACTCCGCTGACCCATGCCGAGCGCATCAAGACGCTGCACGGCAGCGTGCATGGCGGCTCCGACGACGACCGCGAATTCCTCCCCGTGCCGCTGCTGGGGGAGGACGAGCACGCCATCGCGCGCATCCCGCGCAGCATGGTGGTGAACATCATCAAGCCGCGACTCGAGGAAACCTTCGAGCTGGTGCGCGAGAAGATCGAGGCCGCCGGCCTCGGCAAGGAAGGCGGCACGCGGGTCGTTCTGACCGGCGGCGCGAGCCAGCTCGTCGGCGTGCGGGAACTCGCCGCGCGCGTGCTCGACCGCCAGGTGCGGGTCGGCCGCCCGCTGCCGGTGCGCGGACTCGCCGAAGCGGCGTCCGGCCCCGCCTTCGCAAGCGCGATCGGATTGCTGCTGTGGGGCGCCGGCGAAGGCCGCCCCGTGCTCGACATCGCGCCAGGTCCTGCCCGCGCGGGCAGCGCCTTCCGCCGCTTCGTCAACTGGGTGAAGGACCGCGTGTGATGCGAACCCTCGCCACGAATCGACACGACCGCGTAGAGACTCTCCAGGAGGCCCGCCCATGACCCTGAACCTGACGGTGCCGCAGAGCGCGCACACGGATTTCAGCCCGCGGATCACGGTCGTCGGTGTCGGCGGCGGTGGCACGAACGCGGTCAACAACATGATCGCGATGGGGCTCGACGGCGTCGAATTCCTCGTCGCGAACACCGACAGTCAGTCGCTCTTCCACTCGCGCGCCGAGCGCCGCGTGCAGCTCGGCCCGCACCTGACGCAGGGCCTCGGCGCCGGCGCGAAGCCGGAGATCGGCCGCGCCGCGGCGGAAGAAGCGATGGAAGAACTCGCCCGCCACATCGAGGGCGTGCACATGATCTTCATCACCGCCGGCATGGGCGGCGGCACCGGCACGGGTGCCGCGCCGGTGATCGCGCGCATGGCGCGTGAGCGCGGCATCCTTACCGTCGGCGTGGTGACCAAGCCGTTCGACTTCGAAGGCCCGAAGCGCAAGAAGTCGGCAGACTCCGGCATCGAGGAGCTGCAGTCCTTCGTCGACACGCTGATCGTCATCCCGAACCAGAACCTGTTCAGGCTGGCCAACGAACGCACCACCTTCCAGGAAGCGTTCAAGATGGCCGACAACGTCCTCTACATGGGCGTGCGCGGCGTGACCGACCTGATGGTCAACCCGGGCATGGTCAACCTCGACTTCGCCGACATCCGCACCGTGATGGCGGAGATGGGCAAGGCGATGATGGGCACCGGCGAGGCCGAGGGCGACGAGCGTGCCCGCAAGGCCGCCGAGGCGGCCATCAACAACCCGCTGCTCGAGGACATCTCGATGGCGGGCGCGCGCGGTGTGCTGATCAACATCACCGGCGGCTACGACATGACGCTGTTCGAGGTGGACGAGGCCGCCAACCGCATCCGCAAGGAAGTGGACGAGGACGCCAACATCATCTTCGGCACCTCCGTCGATGAGGGCATGAACGGGCGCGTGCGCGTCTCCGTCGTCGCCACCGGCATCGACGTCGCGGTGGCGAAGGAAGCGGAGCGGCCGAAGCTCGTCGCCGTCGGCGGCGGGGCGGCGGCGCCGGTCTCGGCCGTGGCGTCGCAGCCGGTCCAGGCCGCCGCGCCGGCGACCGCGGCCCGCGGCCCGCATTCCTTCATCCGCACCGCCGCCGCGCCGGCCGTCGTGCAGGCCATGCGCCCGGCGGTGCTGGATGCCGCGCCGGAGCCCGCGGCGCAGGCCGAGCCCGTGGTGATGGAGGCCTTCGCCCCCGGCCAGCCGGCGGCGATGGAAGCCCCGGTGATGATGGGCCATCCCGCGACGACCGCGGCGCCCGAATACGCCCCTGCCCCGCGCGCGGCGGTGGAGCCGGGGCGCGCCGGCGGCGGCATGATGCGCGGCCTCTTCCAGAAGGCGACCGGCCTCGGCATCGGCGGCATGATGCGCCGCACCCTGCCCGAGGCGCCGGCCGCGGCGCCGCAGGCGGCCCATGCCGTGCGGGTCGAGCCCTCGGTCGGCGGGCCAGCCCCCACGGCGCCGGCCCGTCAGGCGGCCCGCCAGACGCAGCAGGATGACATCGGGCTTGAGATCCCGACCTTCCTCCGGCGCCAGAGCAACAACTGATCCCGGCGGTCACTTTCAGCAACCGCTGGTACTTGTTCCGCGCCTTCAGTCGCCGGGGGCGGGCTCCGGCGACCAGCCTCGCCGCAGCTGCGGCAGGCCGCCTTCCGGCTTTCCAGTCACCTTGCCTGGCTATGCGACCAGGCGCCCTGCTCGGCCTCGGCCCTCATTGCGCTCTGCGGACCAGTCCTGCTGGCCGCAGCCACGATCCGGGCGACGTCGGGCACCGGCTCGTGCCCTGTCCGCGAAGTCCGCAGGATCTCCGGCAAACTGTTCGGACAAGCGGCCATCGGAAACGCGGGATGGTGGCCTGATTACGAAGTCCGCAGGATTTCAAGATCAGGCCATCAGGTCGCGCGCGGCACCGATGGGGCGACCGCGCTGCGGGGTTGAAGCATCACCCGTCATGGTCCCGGCCGAAGGCTGGGGCAGAAGCGCTGCCTCGCATGAGGCCGGATCGGCCTTTTTCCTGCCCCATTTTGCATCGCATTAATTCAGCAAAATCAATTGCTTGTAGAGAAATATAGAGAAACAAGGCTTGAATGGCGCCCTGGATCCCGGAGTGCTTCTGTGATGTGGGGCGCTGTCCTGCACCGTATCGCCGCCGCAGCAAGTTGGCGGAGGCATTGCGGAGAGGGCGGCAGAGCCCCGGAAAGGCACGAGGGCAATGGACGGTTTTCTTCCGATCGAGACGGGGCGGCGCAGGACGCTGAAGGCACCCATCGGGTGCGTCGGCACCGGCCTGCACTCCGGCCATCGGGCGAGCCTGACCCTGCGTCCGGCCGCCGCCGGCACGGGCATCGTCTTCCGCCGCGTCGATCTCGGCATCGAGATCCCGGCGCTGTTCGACCACGTCACCGACACCCGGCTCTGCACCGCGATCGGCGAAGGGCCGGGGCGCATCGGCACCATCGAGCACGTGATGGCCGCGCTCGCCGGCACCGGCATCGATGACGCGATCGTCGAGGTGGACGGGCCGGAAGTGCCGATCATGGACGGTTCCGCCGCCCCCTTCGTCTTCCTGATCGACTGCGCCGGCATCGCCACCACCGCCGCCCCGCGCGAGGCGATCGAGGTGCTGCGCCCGATCCGCGTCGAGGAGCCGAACGGCGCCTTCGCGGAACTGCTCCCCTCCCGCGAGCCCGCCTTCGACATCGAACTCGAGATCGACTTCCCCAACACCGCGATCGGCCGGCAGGCGAAGGCGATGCGCCTGTCGCCCCACGCCTTCCGCGAAGGGCTGGCCGATGCCCGCACCTTCACCCTGGCCGAGGACGTGGCCCGGCTGCGCGCCGCCGGCCTCGCCCAGGGCGGCAGCCTCGCCAATGCGGTGGTGGTCGACGGGCCGCTGGTGTTGAATCCCGGCGGGCTGCGCCGCCCGGACGAGTTCGTGCGCCACAAGATGCTGGACGTGGTGGGCGACCTGGCGCTGGCCGGCGCACCGATCCGCGGCCGCTTCCGCGGCGCCCGGTCCGGCCATGCGCTCAACAACCGGCTGCTGCGCGCGCTTTTCGCCGATGCCGCCGCCTGGCGCTTCGCCGGCCTGCCGGCCATGGCCGAAGGCATGTCCGCTACGCCGATCCGCGCCGCCGCCGCCCCGGCGATGGCCTGACCGCCCCCGCTTGGCGGTCGGGCCGCCGAGCGTGATATACAGCGGCCCGACATGATGGCTGCCCTGATGATTCGCCCAATCCTGCCCGTCCTTGCCATCGCGCTGCTCGCCGGCTGCGGCGAATACCGCTTCCGGCAGGGGACAGGCGCCGATCCCTCCCTCAACCAGAACACGGCGCCGGCCGATGCCGCCGAACAATCGCCGGAGGCGCTCTACGCCGCCGGGATGCAGGAACTGCGCGCCAGCCGCTACCAGCGCGCCGTCGACCTGTTCGACGCGGTGGAACGCGAGCACCCCTATTCCACCTGGGCGACCAACGCGAAGCTGATGGCCGCCTACACGGACTATCACCGCAACCGCTACACGGAAGCGATCGGCGCGCTCGACCGCTTCATCCAGCTCCATCCGGCGCACCGCGACGTCGCCTATGCCTACTACCTGCGGGCCCTGTCGCAGTACGAGCAGATCAACGACGCCCAGCGCGACCAGCAGCAGACCGTGATCGCCATGACCGCGCTGCAGGACGTGGTGAACCGCTTCCCGGACACCGCCTATGCCCGCGACGCGCGGCTGAAGATCGACCTCGCCCGCGATCACTTGGCCGGGCGGGAGATGCATATCGGCCGCTGGTATCAGCGCCAGGGCCTGTCCGGCGCCGCCATCGGCCGCTTCCGCCGCGTGGTCGAGGAATACCAGACCACCAACCACGTCCCCGAGGCGCTGCACCGCCTGACCGAGATCTACATCTCCCTCGGCCTGACCGAGGAGGCGCGCCGCAGCGCCTCGGTGCTCGGCCACAACTACCCGGGCAGCCCCTGGTACCAGGATTCCTACGCGCTGCTGGTCGAAGGCGCCCAGCCGGCCAGCCAGGACCGGCCGGGCTTCATGACCCGCACGCTCAACTGGCTGTTCTGACGCGGGGCACGGAGGGACCGTGCTCTCGAGCCTCGCCATCCGCGACGTGGTGCTGATCGAGCGCCTGGACCTCGCCTTCGGTCCGGGCCTCACGGCACTCACGGGCGAAACCGGCGCCGGCAAGTCCATCCTGCTCGACAGCCTCGGCCTCGCGCTCGGCCAGCGCGCGGAGGCGGGCATGGTCCGCGCCGGCCAGACCCAGGCCTCCGTCGCCGCCGCCTTCCACCCGCCTTCCGGCCATCCCGCCTTCGACATCCTGCGGGAACAGGGCATCGAGCCGGAGGACGACCTGGTCCTCCGCCGCGTCGTCCAGGCCGATGGACGGTCCCGCGCCTTCGTCAACGACCAGCCGGTGGGTGTCGCGCTGCTGCGCCGGCTCGGCGCGACGCTCGTCGAAGTGCAGGGACAGCACGAGCAGGTCGGCCTCGCCGACCCCGCCAGCCATGGCGGGCTGCTCGATGCCTTCGGGGCGCTGGAGGGCAGGCGCACCGCCGCCGCGGAGGCCTGGAGCGCCTGGCGCACCGCGACACGCCGCCTCGCCGAGGCTCGGGAAGCCATCGCCGCCGCCCAGCGGGAGGAGGAATGGCTCCGCCACGCCGTCGCCGAGCTCAAGGAGCTGAACCCCGAGGAAGGCGAGGAGGATCGCCTTGCCGCCGAGCGCCAGCGCCTCCAGCAGGGCGAGCGCCGCGCCGAGGCCATCGCCGCGGCGATCGCCGAGCTCACCCCGCGCGACCGCCGCTCCGGCAGCCCGGCCCGCGCGCTGCGCGAGGCCGCCCGCGCCCTGGAGCGCCTGCCGCCGCCGAACGAGGAGGCCCAACCCGCCATCGTCGCGCTGGCCGCCGCGCAGGACGCCCTCGCCGAGGCGGAATCCGCCCTCTCCCGCCTGATGAACGAGGGCGGCCCGGACCCGCGCCGGCTCGAACAGGTGGAGGAACGCCTCTTCGCCCTGCGCGCCGCGGCGCGGAAGCACTCCGTCGCGGTGGTGGAACTGCCGGCGCTCGCCGCCGACCTGCGCGCGCGGCTGGAAGCCCTCGACGCCGGCTCGGGCCGCGTCGCCGCGCTGGAACGCGACGAGGCCGCGGCCCGCCGCGCCTACCTCGGCGCCGGCGAGGCGCTGACCGCGGCGCGACGCGAGGCGGCCACGCGGCTGGAAAAGGCGGTCTCCAGGGAACTCCCGCCGCTCAAGCTCGACCGCGCGCGCCTCACCATCGAGGTCGCGGCGAAGGACGAGAACGCCTGGGGGCCGGACGGGCAGGACCGCGTGACCTTCCTCGTCGCCACCAATCCCGGCCAGACGCCGGGACAGCTCGCCCGGATCGCCTCGGGCGGCGAGCTTTCCCGCCTCATGCTCGCGCTCAAGGTCGTGCTGGCACGCGGGTCGCCGGTGCCGACTCTGGTCTTCGACGAAGTGGATTCCGGCATCGGCGGCGCCACCGCGGCGGCGGTCGGCGAAAGGCTGGCACGGGTGGCGGAACGGCTGCAGGTGCTGGTGGTGACGCACTCGCCGCAGGTCGCGGCGCGCGGCGCGGCCCATCTGCGCGTCGCCAAGCAGGTGAAGGGCGGGCGGGCGGAGACGCTGGTCCACGCCCTGCCGGATGGAGAGCGGCGCGAGGAGCTGGCACGCATGCTCGCGGGCGAGCGCGTGACCGACGCGGCGCGGGCGGCGGCCGAAAGCCTGCTCGCGGATGCGCGGTAGGAAGCAGGGCGAGGGAGGAGAACCTCCCCCGCTCCCCCTCCCTTCTTCGGGAGTCCGCCCTCGAGGAGGGGCGGCGCCATGAAGGTCCGCAGGGCCGGGATGCACGACGCGGCGGCGCTGCGGCGGCTGATCGCGGAGCTGAACCATGACCAGGGAGACCCGGAGGATCTGCTCACCGATCGCCATGTCGGGGAGGACCTGATCGGCAATCCGGCGACCATCGTGATGATCGCGGAGGCCGCGGATGGGCGGCTCCTCGGCTACGCGACAGGGCATCACACCTATGAGACGGGGCACGCGGAACGCGGCGTCTATGTCGCCGATCTCTATGTCGCGCCCGCGCATCGCCGGCAGGGCATCGCGCGCGCGCTGCTCGCCGCCGTGGCGCGCGCGGGGCATGCCCAGGGCGCGCGCCATCTCTGGCTGACGGCGAAGGAAGGCAACACCGGCGCCCACGCCTTCTACCGCCGCCTCGGCAGCCGCGGCGAACGCGTCATGGCCTTCGCCGTGGTCCACCAGGATTTCCTGAACCTGGCGGCGGAACCGCCGCCGTGAAGGACCGCGGCAACCGCTTCCGGCGGGGCGACGGCGAGGCGCCGACGTTCTACATCTCGCGCGGCACCGACCCCGAAGGCCGCATCCCGGTCGGCGCCGCCGACGAGACCCTCGCCGCCGAGGCCGATGCATGACCGCCGACCCTGCCCTGCGCGCCCGCGATCCCGCCACGCTGACCGAGGCCGAGGCCGCCGCGGAACTCGCCGCGCTCGCCGCCGAGATCGCGCATCACGACGCGCTCTACCACGGCAAGGACGCGCCGGAGATCAGCGACGCCGCCTACGACGCCCTGGTGCTGCGCAACCGCGCGATCGAGGCCCGCTTCCCGGCGCTGATCCGCGCGGACAGCCCCTCCCGCCGCGTCGGCGCAGCGGCCGCGGAGGGCTTCGCGAAATCGCGCCACGGGGAGCCGATGCTCTCCCTCAACAACGTCTTCTCGGAGGAGGAATTCGCCGAGTTCTGCGCCTCGATCCGCCGCTTCCTCGGCCTTCCAGCCGAGGAGAAGCTGCCCTTCGTCGCCGAACCGAAGATCGACGGCCTCTCGATCAACCTGCTCTACGAGCACGGCGCCTTCGCGAAGGGCGCGACGCGCGGCGACGGCATGGAAGGCGAGGACGTCACGCAGAACCTGCTGACCATCCCCTCCCTGCCGAAGCGGCTGCGCGCCCCCTACCCCGCCCGCATCGAGATCCGCGGGGAGGTCTTCATGGACAAGGCGGATTTCCTCGCCTTCCGCGCGGCGCAGGAACGCGCCTTCGAGGAACGCGAGCAGCGCCGCGCGCGCGGCGAGAAGCTGGGCGAGGCCATCGTCATCCCCGCCAACCCGCGCAATGCCGCCGCCGGCTCGGTGCGCCAGCTCGACCCGCGCATCACCGCCTCCCGGCCGCTGAAGCTCTTCGCCTATGCCATGGGCGCGGCGAGCGAGCCGCCGGCCGACAGCCACCACGAATTCCTCGCGCGGCTGAAGCATTGGGGCTTCGCGGTGAATCCGTTGTCGAAGCGCCTCGCGAGCGAACAGGAAGCCGCCGCCTTTCAGCGAAGCATCGGCGAGCAGCGCGCCTCGCTCGCCTACGACATCGACGGCGTGGTCTACAAGATCGACCGCCTCGACTGGCAGCGCCGGCTCGGCTTCGTCGGCCGCGCGCCGCGCTGGGCGACGGCGTGGAAGTTCCCCGCCGAGCAGGCGACGACTCGGCTGCTCGACATCGAGATCCAGGTCGGCCGCACCGGCGCGCTGACGCCGCGCGCGGTGATGCAGCCGGTGACCGTCGGCGGCGTCGTCGTCCGCCACGCCACCCTGCACAACGAGGATGAGATCGCCCGCAAGGATATCCGCATCGGCGACACCGTCATCCTGCAGCGTGCGGGCGACGTCATACCGCAGATCCTCGGCGTGGTGCTGGAGAAGCGCCCCCGGGACGCGCGGCCCTTCGTCTTCCCGGACCACTGCCCGGTCTGCGGCAGCCATGCGATCCGCGACGGCGAGGACGTGGTGCGCCGCTGCACCGGCGGGCTGATCTGCGCCGCGCAGACGGTGGAGCGGCTGAAGCATTTCGCCTCCCGCCGCGCCATGGATATCGAGGGGTTGGGGGAGGAGAACATCCAGATCCTCTTCGACCGGGACCTGGTGCACAGCCCGGCGGAGATCTTCCGCCTCCACCAGCATCGCGAAAAGCTGCTCGCGCTCGAAGGCTGGGGCGATCGCAAGGTGGGAAAACTGCTCGACGCCATCGAGGCGCGCCGCCACGTGCCGCTGGAACGCTTCATCTTCGCCCTCGGCATCCGCCGCATCGGCGAGCAGAACGCCAAGCTGCTCGCGCGCCACTACCACACGCTGGAGGAATGGCGCGCGAAGATGATCGCCGCCCATGTCGTCGGGTCCGAAGCGCGGGAGGAACTCGGCTCCATCCAGGGCATCGGCCCGGCCATCGCCGAGGAGCTGGTCGAGTTCTTCGCCGAGCCCCGTGCCCTGGCCGCGCTCGACGACCTGGCGCGCGAGGCCCCGCCCCTGCCGGCCGAGGCGGCCGGTGCCTCGGACAGTCCCTTCGCCGGCAAGACCATGGTCTTCACCGGCACGCTGGAGACCATGACGCGCGACGAGGCCGAGGCGCAGGCCGAGCGTCTGGGCGCCAAGGTGACGAAATCGGTGTCGAAGAAGACGGATTTCGTGGTGGTCGGCACCGACGCCGGCTCCAAGGCGACCAAAGCCGCCGAGCTCGGCGTCCGCATCCTGACCGAGGCCGAGTGGCGGCAGATGGCCGCCCTCTGACCCCGCTTCGCGGACGTCTGATCCGCCTCCCCAGGTGCCAAAGAAGGGAGGGGGTTTCGGGGGAGGTTCCCCTCCCCCGACCTTCCTTGCCGCTTTCCCTGCCGCCCCCACCTCCTCCAGGCAGGCAGAGGGACCCCCGCCGATGGACAAGATCACCCCGCTCTTCACCGCCACCGCCACCGCCACGGGTGGCCGCAACGGCCATACCGAGGCTGCCGACGGCTCGGTGAAGGCCGACCTGTCCGTCCCCAAGGCGATGGGTGGCCCGGGCAAGCCGGACACCACGACGCCCGAGCACCTGTTTGCCGCCGGCTATGCCGCCTGCTTCGGTGGGGCGCTCGATTTCATCGGCAAGCAGCACAAGAAGAACGCCGCCGGGGCGAAGGTCACGGCGGCGGTGTCGATTGGCCCGCGCGAGGGCGGCGGCTTCGGCCTGTCCGTCGTGCTCACCGTCGAGGATCCGAGCCTGCTGCAGGCCGAGCTCGAGGCGCTTGCGAAGGAGGCGCATGAGAAGATCTGCCCCTATTCCCATGCGACGCGCGGCAATGTGGATGTCGCGCTGACCATCCGCGGCGGCTGATGGCCCATCAAGGCGGCTGATCGACCGCATCATTCCTATGCGTTGGATCGATGGCGCGGGCTGCGACATGCTCCGCTCCATGCTCCCCGTCGATCCCAGCCTGCTTGCCGGATACCTCCTCGCCTGCGTCGTGCTGGTGCTGACACCGGGGCCGGACATGGCCTTCGTGTTGGGCCAGACGCTCTCGGGCGGGGCGCGGCGGGGCTGGGCGGCCACCTTCGGCATCTTCACCGGCGCGGCGGTGCACATCCTCGCCGCGGCCGCGGGCGTGGCGGCGATCGTCGCCGCGCATCCGGCGCTGTTCACCGCGCTGCGGGTGGCCGGCGCGCTCTACCTGCTGTGGCTTGGCGTGCATGCGATCCGCGCGGCGCTGAGGGGCAACGGCGGGCTCGGCGCCGACCGGACGCCGACGACCGGGCTCGGCGCGGCCTGGCGGCAGGGCTTCCTGACCAACCTGCTCAATCCGAAGGTCGGGCTGTTCTTCCTGGCCTTCGTGCCGCTCTTCGTCGATCCGGGGCGCAGCCCGGCCTGGTTGCAGATGCTGATCCTCGGGCCGCTGTTGCCGATCACCTCCATACCGCTCTTCGCCGTGCTGATCGCCGGCGCGGGGCGCATCGCGGACCGGCTGCGCAATTCCACCGCCGGGCGCTGGCTGGACGGGGCGGCGGGGACCTTGTTCCTCGGCCTCGGGATCAGGCTGCTGGCGGGGGCGCCGCGCTGAACAGGGCGTCCAGCCCGGCGCGCAGCATCGCCACCGGATCGCGCCCCGGTCCGCGGCTGACCGTCGCGATGTGGCTGCCCGGCAGGATGAGGTGCCGCGCCCCCGGGATCAGCGCGCTGGAGACCGGCACCAGCCCGTCATTCGGACCGCAGCCGCGCCTTTCCATCCACTGCGCGGCGGCGAGATGCAGGCGTTCGCGCCCGCGCGCCAGGCCTTCCTGCACCTCGGTCGCCAGGCAGGCGACCGGCAGGGCGGCAAGCAGCCGCGCCACCGCCTGGGCTGCCGCCGCCATCCAGATGCGGCGGGACGTGGTCGTCAGGTCCCGCACCCCCTCGCCCGAGCCGATGCGCAGCAGCCGCGCCAGCCCGCCGGCGGCGGCTTCCAGCGGCTTCGCGCCCGTCACCGCATCGGCCACGGGGCTGCCGTAGAAGGGCGACTGCATGGCGAGGAAGCCGGTGCAGCGCGCCTGGGCCTCCGGGTCCAGCAGCGCCGCAAGGGCTTCGAGCCCGCCCTTGCTGTGGGCGATGATCAGCGCCGGCCGGGGATCGGCCATCAGCGCCTCTCGCAGCCGCGCCGCATTGGCCGAGACCGGCTCGGCCGTGCGCAGGGGCACGATGGCGACATCGGCACCCTGCGCCTCCAGCCAGTCGCGCAGAGGGTGCATGTAGTCCATGCCGAAGGGGTGCAGCGCGGCCATGACTTCGCCCATCAGGCCATAGACGAGCAGCACGCGCTGCCCATCCAGGCGCGGGGTGTCACTCCCGCTCGGCATCGAGGCGATGGGCAAGCCCGCCCTTCTCCGACGCCGGCCGCGCCGAGGCGCGCCCCTTCGCGCCGCGTTTCGGCCCCAGCAGGAAGGGATCGCCGGGATCGGCCGAAATGCGCAGCAGCGCCCGGTTGCCTTGCCAGGGGCCGGGCGCGGCCCCGGCCGCGCGATCGCGGGCGGAGTGCATCGACCGCGCGGATTCCGCGATGGCCGGCGGGCCGGCGCAGGCGAGAGCGGCAGCCGGCATCATCACATGCTTGACGGCCGCGCCGGAACCGACGGCGCGGGAAGGCAGGGTGTCGAGGTGGCCGGGCATCAGATCGGCGCGCAGGCGGCGCGCAGCCAATCCGCCGTCGCACCGTCCACCTGCGGCGCCACCTCCGCCAGCACGCGCGCGTGATAGGCATCGAGCCAGTCGCGTTCCGGCCCTGTCAGCAGTCCGGGCTCGATCAGCGCGCGGTCGAAGGGGGCCAAGGTCAGGGTCTCGAAGGCGAGGAACGGCTTCGTCGCCTGCGGCAGCTCCGCCGGCACCACGAGCAGCAGGTTCTCGAGCCGGATGCCGTATTCCCCCGTGGCGTAGAAGCCCGGCTCGTCGGACAGGATCATGCCCTCGCGCAGCGGCACGATGCGCGCGGTGCGGCTGAAGGCCACCGGCCCTTCATGCACCGAAAGGAAGGACCCGACGCCGTGCCCGGTGCCGTGGTCGTAGTCGAGCCCGACATCCCACAGCGCGCGGCGGGCGAGCGCGTCGAGGTGCGGCCCGGCGACGCCCGCCGGGAAGCGCGCCGTCGCCAGCGCGATATGTCCCTTCAGCACGCGCGTCACGCGGTCCTTCAGGGTTGCCGGCGCCGCGTCCGGCCCGGTCCAGAGGGTGCGCGTGATGTCCGTCGTGCCGTCGAGGTACTGCGCGCCGGAATCGATCAGGTAGACCTCGTTCGGCGCGATGCCGCGGTCGGTCTCGGGCGTGACGCGGTAATGGACGATGGCGCCGTGCTCGCCGGCGCCGGAGATGGCAGGGAAGGATTCGCCGCGGAAGCGGTCGCCGGCGCGCCGGAACTCCACCAGTCGGGCGGCGGCCGACATTTCGGTCTGTCCGCCCTTCGGCGCTTCCGCCGCGAACCAGGCGAGGAAGCGCGCCATCGCCGCCGCATCGCGCCGGTGCGCGGCACGGGCGCCGTCGCGCTCGACCGGGTTCTTGCAGGCGCGCGGCATGCGGCACGGGTCTTCGCCGGAGCTGATCTCGGCGCCGGCCTCGCGCAGCCAATGGGTGAACCAGGCCGGCGTCGCTTCGGCGTCGATGCGCACGCGCTTGCCGCGCAGGGCATCGAGGGCGGCGGGCAGTTCCTCCCGCGGTCGCACCACCACCTCATTGCCGAGATGCGCCCGCGTCCCCGCCGGCACCTTGGCCGGCGCCATGAAGAGTTCGACGCGCGCATCGGCGTGCAGCAGCGCGAAGCCGAGGGCCAGCGGCGTGTTCGCGAGATCCCCGCCGCGGATGTTCAGCAGCCAGGCGAGGGAATGCGAATCCGCCAGCACCACCGCCTGCTCGCCGGCCTCCCGCAGCGCGGCGGCGGCCTCGGCGCGCTTGTCCGCATGCGGCCGGCCGGCGACATCGAGCGGATGCGGCACGGCCTGGGCCATCGGTGCGGGCGGCCGGTCGGTCCAGACGGCGTCCAGCGGATTCGCCAGCAGCGGCACGAGATGGACGCCGGGCACGCTGAGCCGCTCGATCGCCGGCGCGGCATGCAGCCAGGGGTCGTAGCCGATGGCGAGGTCCTGGGCGTGGGCCTTCAGCCACTCCGCCGGCGGTTCCTCGGTGATGTGGCGGCAGTCCCAGAGGGCGGGGTCGGTCTGCTGGCGGACCTGCAGCGTGTAGCGGCCATCGGTGAAGACGGCGGCGCGGTCGGGCAGGACGATGGCCAGGCCGGCAGAGCCGGTGAAGCCGGTCAGCCAGGCCAGGCGCTCGCCCGCGGGCGGCACGTATTCGCCGAGATGCTCGTCGGAGCGGGGCACGATGAAGCCTTGCACGCCGACCTCTGCGAGGCGGGCGCGAAGGGCGGCGAGGCGGTCGGAGGGGCTCAGGGCTGTGATCCTTGTTACCGCAAAATTGCATTCATCCACAGGAAACCACGCAAGAAACGCATATCTCACGCGTGACCTTCGCGCATCACCTGTGACCCGGACGCATCTACATAACGCCCACGACATGCGAGCCGAGTTCGAAACGAACCGCCGGCATCGCGAAGGAAAACTACCATGGACACCGCCATCACCAAGGCCGAGGCCGCCCTGCTGCTGCCCGCCACCGTCATGACCTCCAGCCGCATGGCCGAGGCCGAACGCATCCGCCTCGCCGCCATCGCCGCGCGCGACGCCGCCATCGCCGAGGGCGTCCGCCGCGCCGCCCGCGCCGTCGCCCGCGTCGCCGAGGGCCTGATCCGCGCCGTGCTGACCTTCCCGGCCCGGGTCGAGACCTATAACGCCCTCCGTCAGCTCTCGGACCGTGAGCTGCAGGACATCGGCATGACGCGCTTCGACATCGGCCGCGTCTTCGAGCCCGGCTTCAGCCCCCGCCCGGCCAACGACGCCGGCCAGCGCCCCGCCCCCCGGGCGGCCTGACCGGCACCGCGGGGCCGCGTCACCCCCCCGACCGCGGCCCCGCCCCGCCTTCACCGCCGGCGGCGCAGCCCCTAGCCTCCGATCGAACGGAGGAAGGGTTCCGACCATGCGCCTCGGCCTGTTCATGATGCCGCTGCACCCGCCGCAGCGGCCGATGCACGAGACCCTCGCCGAGGACACGGAGAAATCCCTCCTCGCCGACCGGCTCGGCTTCGACGAGCTCTGGGTCGGCGAACACTTCTCCGCGACCTCCGAGCCGATCGCCTCTCCGCTGATGTTCATGGCGGGGCTGATCCACCGCACGCGCCTCGCCTTCGGCACCGGTGTGATCAACCTTCCCAACCACCACCCCGCCATCGTCGCCGCCGAGGTCGCCCAGTTCGACCACATGTCGGGCGGGCGGCTCATGCTCGGCATCGGCTCGGGCGGCCTCGCCTCCGACTTCGAGCTCTTCGGCGACATCGCGCCGATCGAGCGCGGCAAGCGCATGCTGGAATCGATCGCCGCCATCCAGGCGATCTGGGCCGCCGACCCGCCCTACGAGATCGACGGCGCCACCTGGCCGATCCGCCTGACGCGCACCGTGCTGCCCGATTACGGCGTCGGCTTCATGCCCAAGCCCTTCCGGCGCGAAGGGCCCTCCATCCACATCTCCGCCCGCCAGCCGGACAGCTACGGCGTGACCGTCGCCGCGGCGCGCGGCTGGGGCGTGATCAGCGCCAACTTCGTCGCCCACCGGGTGCTCGGCGGGCATTGGCGCGGCATCGCCAAGGGACTCGCCGAGGCCGGCCGGCCCGTGGACGGGTCCAATTGGCGCGTCGCCCGCAACCTGGTCATCGCCGCCAACGACACCGAGGCCCGCGCCCGCGCCACCGCGCCGGAAGGCGCGACGCGCTACTACTTCGACTACCTCGGCAGCCTCGCGAAGCGCGCCGGCCTCGCCGCCACCATGACGCCGCGCGACGACATGGACCCGATGGACGCCACCACCGAGGACATGATCGAGGCCTGCGTCATCTGCGGCAGCCCGAAGACCGTGCTCGACCGGCTGGTGGCGCTGCGCGAGGACACCGGGCCCTTCGGACACCTGCTGATGCCGGGGCTCGACTGGTCCGGCGTCAACGCCTCCTGGGAAGCGGAGACGATGAAGCGGCTCGCCGAGGAGGTGATGCCGAGGCTGCGGCAGCACGTGGAAGCGACCGCCAGGGCGGCGGAGTGATACCAGCGGCACGAGTTCTTGACTCGTGCCGAGGCCGCGAACGCGGCCCGCCGGTGGTCCGGCGAAGCCAAGCAAACCGGAGGTCTGCGCCGCCGTCCGAGGGCACGAACAGCCTCATGCCGGCAGTCGCCAATAGCGGCGGCTGGTACGGGATTCGCCATGCGGGTGGGATGAGAATCGGGGGCGGAGAGAACTCCGCCCCCGAACCCCCACCTCCTTCCTTGGGCACCTGCGCAGCCGCACCGGCACGACGTTCATCGAAGATCAAGGAATGTACCGCAGGATGAGACGATGCAGGTCGCGCTCAATGCCTCGGTGCAAGGGATGCAACGCTCGGCGGAACGGGTCGATCGCGCCGCGGCGACCATCGCCAGCCCGACGCCGCAGAGCGCGCGCGGCAGCGATCCCTCGCCCGCCCCGCCGACCGGCAATGAAGGCCTGACCACGGCGCAGGCGAGCGGCGAGCTCGAACGCGCCATGGCCGACATGATCCAGGCCCGCCGTGCCTATGAGGCGAATGCCAGGGCGCTGGAACGCAACGACGAGATCCAGCGCCAGGCGATCAGCCTCGGCGCCTGAGCACGAGCGTCGACCACGGACCGACATCGATCCGCCGTTCCAGCACCAGCCCCTGCCGCCGATGCGCCGCCAGCACCATGCGCGCCTGGGTGCCAAGCAGCCCCGCCAGGATCGCCGTGCCGCCGGGTGCCAGGTGCAGCGCCAGCTCCCGCGCCATGGCACAGAGCGGCCGCGCCAGGATGTTCGCGAAGATCAGGTCGTAGCGCACGCCCTTCATCACGCGCGGCTTCCAGCCATCCGCCAGGATGGCCCGCATCCGCCGCGGCACGAGCCCGTTCAGCCGGGCATTCTGTTCGCAGACGCGCACCGACCACGGCTCGATATCGGTCGCCAGCACGCGGCACGGCACCATCTTCGCCGCCGCCATCGCCAGGATGCCCGACCCGCTGCCGAGGTCGCAGACCGTCCGCGGCCGGCGATGCGCCACCGCCTCGAAGGCGCGCAGGCAGCCCTGGGTCGAGGCATGCTCCCCCGAACCGAAGGCCAGACCGGCATCGAGCTTCAGCACCACGCGGCCATGGGTCACGGGGTCCGGCACATGGGTCGGGCGGATCAGGAAGCGCCCGCCGATCGGCATTTCCGGGAAGGCCTGCACGGTGCGGGCGAGCCAACCCTCCGCCTCCACCGGCGCGGCCTGCACCACGGGCGGGTCGATCCCCGCGACGGCCGCGGCGAGCGCCAGCGCCGCGTCCAGCGCCTCGTCATGCGCACCCGCTTCGCGCACGCCTTCGATCCGCCAGGTATCGGTCGGCTCGTCGCGGAAATAGGCGACGGTGGTGCACACCTGTTCGAGCGCCGCCTCGAAGACCGGCACGGCATGTTCGGGCAACCCGTCGATCACCAGGGCTTCCAGCGGTTCGGCCCGGCGGCGGGACAGGGCGCCGGGCGCATCGGGGCCGGAGGGCCTCATCCGATCTTCTCCACGAAACTGTCGAGCAGGCGCTTCTCGCCTGCCTTCTCGAAGGCGATGTCGAGGCGGTTCTCCTCGATCGCGGTGATCCGCCCATAGCCGAACTTCTGGTGGAAGATGCGTTCGCCGACCGAGAACTTCCCGGTCGCGGCAGGGCGTTCCTTCACCTCCCAGGCGCCGGCTTCGATCATCCGCCGGGGCCGCATGCCGAACATCCCGCCGCCGGCGAAGACCGAGGCATGGGACCGCGCCTCCCGCTGCGCCCCGCCCTCGACGATGATCTCGCCGGCGGGCAGCTCGTCCAGGAAGCGGGAGGGGATCGAGGCCTGCCAGTTGCCGTAGATGCGCCGGTTCGCCGCATGGCTGATCACCGCGACGCGCCGCGCGCGGGTGATGCCGACATAGGCCAGCCGGCGCTCCTCTTCCAACGCCTTCTCGCCACCCTCGTCGAGGGAGCGCTGGGAGGGGAACAGCCCTTCCTCCCACCCCGGCAGGAAGACCATGTCGAATTCGAGGCCCTTGGCGGCGTGCAGCGTCATCAGCGAGACGCGCTCGCCTTCCGCCGCCTCGTCATTCTCCATCACCAGGGAGACGTGTTCGAGGAAGCCCGAGAGGTTCTCGAACTCGCCCATGGCGCGCACGAGTTCCTTGAGGTTGTCGAGCCGCCCCGGCGCATCGGGCGACTTGTCCTGCTTCCACATCTCGGCATAGCCGGATTCGTCGAGCAGCGTCGCGGCCATCACCACATGGCCCTCGACACCGGCCATGGCGCGCCAGCGTTCGAAGCCCCGCAGCAGGTCCGTCAACGCGGCCCGCGCCTTGGCCTGCTTGATCGCGCCGGTTTCCAGCGCCCGCGCGGCGGCGAGCGACAGCGGCAGCGATTCCGCCCGCGCGATGGCGTGCATCGCCTGCATCGCCGTGTCGCCGAGCCCGCGCTTCGGCACGTTGACGATGCGCTCGAAGGCCAGGTCGTCCGCCGGCTGCGCCACCACGCGGAAATAGGCGAGCGCGTCGCGGATCTCCTGCCGCTCGTAGAAGCGCGCCCCGCCGACGACGCGGTAGGGGATGCCGAGGACGATCATCCGTTCCTCGAAGGCGCGCGTCTGGAAGCCGGCGCGGACCAGGATCGCGACCTCGCCGAGCGAGAAGCCGTCCCGCCGCGCCGCCTCGATGCGTTCGCCGACCATGCGCGCTTCCTCCTCGCTGTCCCACAGCGAGACGACGCGCACCTTCTCCCCTTCCGCGTCCGCGCGGCCCGGGCGCAGGGTCTTGCCCAGCCGCCCGGTGTTCTTCGCGATCAGCCCGGAGGCGGCGGCGAGGATGTGGCGCGTGGAACGGTAGTTGCTCTCCAGCCGCACGATCCGCGCGCCGGGAAAATCCTTCTCGAAGCGGAGGATGTTCTCGATCTCCGCGCCACGCCAGGAATAGATCGACTGGTCGTCGTCGCCGACGCAGCAGATGTTCTTGTGCGCCTGCGCGAGCAGCCGCAGCCAGTAGTACTGCACCAGGTTGGTGTCCTGGTACTCGTCCACCAGGATGTAGCGGAAGCGGCGGTGGTAGTCGGCGAGGATGTCGGCGTTGTCGCGCAGCAGCGTCACGACATGCAGCAGCAGGTCGCCGAAATCCGCCGCGTTCAGCGCCTTCAGGCGGTCCTGGTAGGCGGCGTAGAGTTCCGTCGCGCGACCATTGGCGTAGTCGGAATCTTCGGCCGGCGTCACCGCTTCCGGCGACAGCGCGCGATCCTTCCAGCGCTGGATCACTGCCATCAGCCCGTTGGGCGGCCAGCGCTTCAGGTCCACCCCGGCGGCGTCCATCACCTGCTTGAGCAGCCGCGTCTGGTCGTCGGCGTCGAGGATGGTGAAGTTCGAGGTCAGCCCCACCTTCTCCGCATGCCGCCGCAGCATGCGCGCGGCAAGGGCGTGGAAGGTGCCGAGCCACAGCCCTTCCGCCGGCTGGCCGAGAATGGCGGAGACGCGTTCGCGCATCTCCCGCGCCGCCTTGTTGGTGAAGGTGACGGCGAGCACCTGCGACGGGTACGCCTTCCCTTGCAGCAGGATATGCGCGAAGCGCGTGGTCAGCACGCGCGTCTTGCCGGTGCCCGCGCCGGCGAGCACCAGCAGCGGGCCGTCCACCGCCTCGACCGCGGCGCGCTGCTCGGGGTTCAGCCGCGCCAGGTAGTCGGCGCCGCTCACTGGCAGTTCCCCACCGAGCCGGCGGCGCAGACGCGCTGCCCGTCGGTCCAGCGCGCACCGCCGAGCATCGCGCCTGCCAGGTTGGCGCCGGCAAGGTTCGCACCGCTCAGGTCGGCCTCCGTCAGGTCGGCGCGGAACAGGGTCGCACGCCGCAGATCCGCCCCGGCCAGCACGGCATGCCGAAGGTTCGCGCGGGTGAAATCCGTCTGGCGCAGGTTGGCGCGCGAGAGATCCGCGCCGGACAGATCCGCCGAGACGAAGCGCGCCTCGATCCCGTCCGCCTCGATGAGCTTCGCGCCCGTCAGTACGGCGCGCTGGAAGGAGGCATCGCGCAGCAGCGCGCGCGTCAGGTCGGCGCCGGGCAGGTCCGCCTCGTCGAGCAGGCAGCGTCGCCACACCACGCCGGGCGCAGGGGGATCGGTACAGCCGGCCAGGGCCGGCCCGGCAAGAAGGACCAGCCCCGCAAGCAGGGTGAGGAGCGAGGATGGCGCGTGCACGCCCTGGGATATAGAACCTGAGGCGAAGACCTCCAACCGCCGCCGGGGCCCGCCTCTCCTGTCACCGCTCCGTTTCCTGGAATGGTCCGCCCGGCAGGGCGGTGCGCTGCTGGCCATCGGCATCTTCGCCGGGCTGTTCGTCCCGCCGCTCGCCGCGCTGTTCCGCGACGTCGTCACCATCACCGTCGCCGGGCTGATGACGCTGGTGCTGCTGCGCGTCGATCCGGCGCAGGTCTTCGGCTATCTGCGCCGGCCGCTGCTGGTGGCGGCGCTGACCGCCTGGCTGCTGCTGATCTCGCCGCTGCTCGCCTATGCGGTGGCGTTGGCGACGGGGCTGGACGGGCCGCTCGGCGCGGCGCTGGTGATCAGCGCGACGGGGTGCGCGGCGACCTCCTCCCCCGCCTTCGCCAGGCTGGTGGGGCTGGATGGGGAGATCTCGCTCGTCGTCGCGGTGGTGACGACGCTGCTGGTGCCGTTGACCGCGCCGCCGCTGGCGCTGGGGCTGATGGGGATCGACCTCGCCATTTCGCTGACCGGGCTGATGGCGCGGCTGGCGCTGGTGGTGGGGCTGCCGCTGCTGGTCTCGATCGCCATCCGCCGGGCGGTCGGCGACGCGGCGCTGAAGCGCGTCGGCCCGGCAGTGGACGGGGCGGTGGTGTGGCTGGTGGTGCTCTACGGCTTCGGCGTGATGGACGGGATGCTGGCGAAGCTGCTGGCCGAGCCGGACTGGGTGCTGGGCGGGCTGGCATTGGCCTTCGCCGGCAATTTCGGGCTGAACATCGCGACGGCGCTGGCCTTCGCGCCGGCCGGGCGGCGGCTGGCGCTGGCGGCGGGGCTGCTGTCGGGCAACCGCAACATGGCTCTGTACCTCGCGGTGCTGCCGGCCGCGACGGATTCGCGCATCCTGCTGTTCTTCGCGCTCTGCCAGTTCCCGCTGTTCCTGAGCCCCTTCCTGCTGCGCCCGGTCTATGCCCGGCTGCGGCCGGGTTGAGCATGGCGGCACCGCGCCGGCCTCACCCCTTCGCAGGGTCAGGCGCCGGGGCTGGAGCGGCCACTGTTCGCCTCGGCGAACGGCAACCGCTCCAGCCTCTTGTTTTCGCGAGCATCTTCACCCGATCAGGTGATTCCGCCTGATCGGGATCTGCTCTAGACGACACCGGCCCGCGCCCCGGCCCGGTGGCCGAGGTCCCGCAGCCGGGCGAGGAGGGGCAGCCCTTGTCACCGCAGAACGACCGCCGCTCCGCAGCCCTGATCCAGCGGGCGCACGAGATGTTCGGCCGCGCCCTGGCCCTGCACCAGCAAGGGCAGGTGGTGGCCGCGCAGGACATCTACAGGGCCATCCTCGGGCTCTTCCCCGACCACTACGACGCCCTGCACCTCCTCGGTGTCTGCGCGCTGCAGCAGGGGCAGCACCAGGCGGGCGTGGACCTCATCCAGAAATCGCTCGCCTACCGGCCCGACAATGCCCAGGCACAAGCCAACCTCGGCAACGGCCTCCGCCAGCTCGGGCGGCACGAGCGCGCGCTGCGCTGCTACGAGAAGGCCATCCGGCTCCGGCCCGACATGCTGGAGGCGCATCTGCACCGCGCCCAGGCGCTGATCGACCTGGAACGCCCGGCCGAGGCCGTGGCCTCCCTTGACGGCCTGCTTGCCCGCAACCGGGACATCGCCCCCGCCCACATCCTGCGCGGCTGCGCGCTCTGCACCATGGAACGCCTCGCCGAGGGGCTCGCGGCCTTCGACGCGGCGCTCGCGCTCGCCCCCTCCGCCGCCGAGGCGTATCTGCATCGTGGCGGCGCCCTGTGCGACCTCCGGCGCGCAGCAGAGGCGCTGGCGAGCTTTGATCGCGCCCTCGCGCTGCGGCCGGACCTCGCGGAGGGCCACGCCGGACGCGGCAGGGCGCTGCTTGCGCTGAAGCGCGTCGAGGAGGCGCTCGCCGCCTACGAACGGGCAACGGCCCTGAAGCCCGCCGACGCCACGATGCACAACGGCTTGGGCATCGCGCTGCTCGACGCCGGTCGCCCCGGGCCGGCGAGCGCCGCCTTCCGCCGGGCCATCGCGCTCGCGCCCGATCTGGCCGAGGCACACTGCAACCTCGGCATCGCGCTGACCAGGCTGCTGCGCTTCGAGGCGGCGGCGGCGGCCTGCGGCGAGGCGATCGCGCTGCGGCCGAGATACCGCGAGGCGCTGCTGCAGCGCGGCAACGCCCTCCTGCGGGCCGGCCGCCCCGACAGGGCGCTGCGCGACCTCGAGGAGGCACGGCGGATCGATCCGTCCGAACCCTTCCTCCCGGGCCAGATCCTGCACGCCCGGATGCAGGTCGCGGACTGGAGCGGGCATGAGGAGATGGTCGCGGAACTCCTCGATGCGATCCGGCAGGGCCGTCCAGCCTCCTCCCCCTTCGACCTGCTGGCGGCGACCGATTCCCTGCAGCTCCAGCGGCTGGCGGCGGAGGCCTTCGTGGCGGAAAGGTATCCCGCCACGGCGGATGTGCCCCTTCCGGCCGTGCCCCGATCGGCGGATGTCATCCGGGTCGGATATGTCTCCTCCGACTTCGGCAACCATCCGGTAACCCACCTGATGCTGGACGTGCTGCAGCGGCACGACCGCCGGCGGTTCGAGGTGCACGCCCTCTCTCTGGTGCCGGCGCAGGCCGAGCCGTGGCAGGACAAGGTCCGCGCGGCGGTCACGCGGTTCCACGACCTTTCGGCCCTCGGCGACCAGGAGGCGATCCGGTACGTCCGCGATCTCGGCATCGACATCGCGGTGGATCTGAACGGGCATACGCTCGGCGCCCGGACGCGGCTCTTCGCCGCGCGGATCGCGCCGGTGCAGGTCGGCTATCTCGGCTTCATCGGAACCATGGGGGCCGGCTACATCGACTACGTCGTCGCCGACGAAACCACGATCCCGGCCGCCCATTTCGGGCAGTTCCGCGAGAAGGTGATCCACCTCCCGCATTTCCAGGCCAATTGCCGGCATCTCGATGCCGCGCCGGCAGCGCCGGACCGCGCAGCATCCGGCCTGCCGGACCGCGGCACGGTCTTCTGCTCGTTCAACAACGCCTACAAGGTCACGCCCGAAACCTTCGACGCCTGGATGCGCATCATGGCGCAGGTGCCCGGCAGCGTGCTCTGGCTCTATGCCGGCAAGGCGGAATCCTCCGGCACCTACCGGACGCGCGCCAGGAAGCTGGGCATCGATCCGCAGCGGATCGTCTTCGCAGGCTTCGTTCCGCTGGCTGAGCACCTGGCGCGGCATGCGCTGGCGGACCTCTTCCTCGACACCTTCCCCTACAATGGCGGCACGACGGCCAGCAACGCGCTGCGGATGGGCCTGCCGGTGCTGACGCGGATGGGCGAATCCTTCGCCAGCCGCATGGGGGCCAGCCTGCTGGGGGCGGTCGGCATGCCCGAACTCGCCGTGGCCTCCCTGCAGGACTACGAACGGATGGCGACGGGTCTCGGCAATGCGCCGGAGCGGGTCGCGGAGCTGAAGCGGAGGCTGGCCGCGAACCTGCCCTCCTGCCCGCTCTTCGATGCCGACAGGGCGACGGAGGCGTTGGAGCGGGCCTTCGCGGCCATCCATGCGCGCGCGGCGGCGAAGCTGGCGCCGGACCACATCGCGATCGCCGGCTGAGCGGCCCCGGCGGGGCCGGACGGCATCAGGCCTTCCTGGGCCGTGCCCCGAGAATATGCGCGATCGCGTAGGTCAGGTCCGGCCGGTTCAGCGTGTAGAAGTGGAACTCGTCCACCCCGTTCGCCTGCAGCAGCCGCACCTGTTCGGCCGCCACCACCGCGGCGACCATGCGCCGCGTCTCGGCGTCCTCCTCCAGCCCTTCGAAGAGCTGGCCCATCCAGGCCGGGACGCTCGCGCCGCACATGGCGGAGAACTTCACCACCTGCTGGAAGTTCGACACCGGCAGGATGCCCGGCACGATCGGCACCGTGATGCCCTTGGCCAGGCAGCGGTCGAGGAAGCGGAGATAGACCTCGGTATCGAAGAAGTACTGGGTGATCGCCCGCGTCGCCCCGGCATCGATCTTGCGCTTGAGGAAATCCAGGTCGGCCTCGGCCGAGAGCGCCGCCGGGTGGGTCTCGGGGTAGGCGCCGACGCTGATCTCGAAATCCCCGATGCGCTTCAGCCCGCGCACCAGATCTTCCGCCTGGGCATAGCCGCCCGGGTGCGGCGTGTAGGTGGCGGCCCCTGCCGGCGGGTCCCCGCGCAGGGCGACGATGTGGCGCACCCCGGCCGCCCAGTAGCGCCGGGCGACGGCGTCCACCTCCTCCCGCGTCGCGCCGACGCAGGTCAGGTGGGCAGCGGGCGTCAGCGTGGTCTCGGTGACGATGCGCGCGACGGTCGCATGGGTGCGTTCCTGGGTCGATCCGCCGGCACCGTAGGTCACGGAGACGAAGCGCGGCGCCAACGGCTCGAGCCGCCGGATGCAGGCCCAGAGCTGCTCCTCGAGCTTGTCCGTCCGGGGCGGGAAGAACTCGAAGGACAGGCGCGGGGCGGGCATTTCCGCCGGGGCAGGCAGGCCGGCCACCCGGGGCCCGGTCAGCCAGCGGGCCAGGGTACCGCCCATGACCTGGTTCATCGCGCTCGTTCCTCGTTCCTCAGCACCGCAGCGGGCGGGCGGCTCCTCTCGCCTGTCCACGACGCGCTTGCAAGACTTCGTGACACACTGCGACGAAACGCCTTGCTGCGCCGCAACCTGCTGTCGCTATAGTCGTGCCCGCCTGCCGTCCATGAGACCTGTTCGGAAACCGGTTCCAACCCCGGGCGAGACCTTGTATTCCGCCGCAATGCTCCCCCCGATCATCACGAAATCGCGAAGCTGGGCCTGTGCCCTGGCCGTCCTCGCCGTGGGGGCGTGCGCGACGCCTCCCCCGGCCGACGACCCGGAAGCGGTGGCCGAGTTCCGCGAGACCAACGACCCCTTCGAACCCGCCAACCGCGCGATGTTCGAAGTGCACGAGGTCGCCGACCGCTTCGTGCTGCAGCCGGTGGCCGAAGCCTATCGCGACGTCCTGCCCCAGCCGGTGCGCAACGGGATCCGCAACGCTCTGGGCAACCTGCGCGCGCCGGTGATCCTGGCCAATGACCTGCTGCAGGGGAACATCAGCCGGGCACGCATCACGCTCGGCCGGTTCATGGTGAACTCGACCCTCGGCATCGGCGGCATCCTCGACGTGGCGCGGGACTGGGGCGTGCCCGGCCATTCCGAGGATTTCGGCCAGACCCTGGCGGTCTGGGGGGCCGGCGAGGGCTTCTACATGTTCGTGCCGCTGTTCGGCCCCTCCTCCCCGCGCGACCTGGTCGGCCAGGGGGTGGACATCGCACTTCACCCGCTCACCTGGCTTGGCCAGGGGGCGGCGGTGGACGCCGCCGGCTGGGTTCGGCTTGGCCTCGTCGTGGTGGACACGCGGGAGGCGCTGCTGGAGCCGATCGACCAGGTGCGCGCAACCTCTCTCGACCCCTATTCGACGCTGCGCTCGGCCTACCGGCAGCGACGCGCCTTCGAGATCGAGAACCGGGAAGTCTACGGCACGACGGTCGCTCCCTCGGGCGTCATCGGCTATGGCCAGGGAGTGACCCAGCCGGCGGGGCCGAACCCGGAACCGACGCCGCCGCCCCCGCGATGACTCGGAATCGGCGGAGGTCCACCCATATGAACCACATGACCCGAAGGCTGCTTCTCTCCTCCCCCTTCCTCGCGGCGGCGATGCTCGCACTGCCGCGCCATGGCCGGGCCGAGATGGACCTCGCCCGCGCCACCGGCTTCATCCAGGCGGCCGGCAACGAGCTGGTGGCAGCGATCAACGACCCGCGGCTCGACCTGCCGCGGCGGCGGGACCGGGTCGCGGCCGTGCTGCGCCGGACCATCGACATCGAAGGCACCGGCCGCTTCATCCTCGGCCGCTACGTCCGCCAGGCAACCCCGGCGGAACTCGCGGAATACAATCGCCTGTTCGACGACATCATCGTGCGCAACCTCTCGGCCCGCTTCGGGGAATACCGGGGGGTGCGCTTCTCCCTCGGCCGCAGCCAGCAGCGGACGGAGGAGGACGCGCTGGTCAACACCATCATCGAGCGGCCGAATACGCCGGCCTTCTCGCTCGACTGGCGGGTCAGCGAGATCGGCGGCCAGCCCAAGGTGGTGGATGTGATCGCCGAGGGCACCTCCCTCCGGCTGACGACGCGCAGCGAATACGCCGCTGTCATCCAGCGCAACGGCGGAAGGGTCGCGCCGCTGCTGGACGCGATGCGCAACCAGATCGCGCAACTCGCCGCGCGCGAGACGCGGGGCTGATCGCACCCGCGGCTTGCGCAGAATCAGAACGGCAGGATCACAAAGACGGCTAGGCTTCGTCCTCGGCATCGAAGGAGCTGCCCATGACCGAGCCTTCACCACCCCTCAGCGTCCAAGGCCTGTTCGCGGCGCGCGAGGCGGAGGCCAAACGGCGCCACGCCGAGGCCGAAGCCGCGGAGGCGCATAGGAAAGCCGAGTTGCAGGCCTTCTCCGAACGCGTACAGACCTACGAGATCACCGCCGAGGATCGCGCGCGGGCGATCACGCGCATCCGCAAGGCCTTCGAAGCCGGCGAGCGGGAGGTGATGATCGTGAAATTCCCCTCCCTGCTGTGCGAGGATGGCGGGCGGCGGATCAACAACCACCTCTCCGGCTGGCAGGACACGCTTCCGGGCGTCTTCCACAAGGTCTACGAGTGGTGGGAGAAGGAACTCGCCCCCGGCGGCTTCACCTTCTCAGCGCGCATCATCGACTTCCCCGGCGGGATGCCGGGAGATGTCGGGTTGTTTGTGGGCTGGCCGGAAAGGCTGGAATGATGTCCTGATTCCGAAGTCCGCGGGACTTCCGAATCAGGATGCTCGAGCAGATCCCGATCAGGTGGCCCCACCTGATCGGGTGAAGATGCTAGCAATTTCAGAAGGCTGCAGCGGTTGCCGTGAGCCAAGGCGAACCGAAGCCGCTCTAGCTTCCGGCCAGGCTCTGGAACAGCAGCATGCGGTGGCCCTGGTTGCGGAATTCCCCGGCCAGGGTCATGCCGATATCGGTCAGCACAGCGCGCGAGGCGATGTTCTCGTCCCGCGCGACGGCGATGATGCGCCGCAGGCCCGCGCGGTGCCCGAAGGCGAGCGCCGCGCGTGCCGCTTCCCGGGCGAAGCCCTTGCCGCGGCATTCGGGCCAGAGGGCGTAGCGCAGCGCGACACCGCGCCCGTCCGGCCGTTCCATGAAGCCGCAGATGCCGAGGAAGGCACCGCTCTCGCGTTCGAAGACGCACCAGGTGCCGTAGCCGCGCACCTCCCAGAAGTCGGAATCGTCCTCGAGTTCCTCCGCCGCGCGCTCGGCGCTGCGGACGCCGTGCAGCATCCAGCCGAAGACGCGCTCGTCGCCCTTCAGCCGGATCAGGTCCGGCAGGTTCTCCTTCCCCGGCGGGATCATCATCAGCCGTTCGGTCGTGACGATCCGTGCCGAGCGCAGCGGGATCATGCTCGCGCTCAAATGCGGCCTCCGCCAGGCGGGCAGGCCTGCCGCGCCCGGATTGCCCTGGTGACAGACAGAAGGTCCGGGGGAGTTCCCTCCCCCGGATTCTTCTCCCGCGTCACCGCGCCAGCGGCTTGTACTTGATCCGGTGCGGGTCCGTCGCTGCGTCCCCGAGTCGACGTCGCTTGTCCTCTTCGTAGCTCTCGAAATTCCCCTCGAACCACTCGACGTGGCTGTCCCCTTCGAAGGCGAGGATGTGCGTCGCGAGCCGGTCGAGGAAGAAGCGATCGTGCGAGATGATCACGGCGCAGCCCGCGAATTCCATCAGCGCGTTCTCCAGCGCCCGCAGCGTTTCGACGTCGAGGTCGTTGGTCGGTTCGTCGAGCAGGAGCACATTGTGCTCCTTCTTCAGCATCTTCGCGAGGTGGACGCGGTTGCGCTCGCCGCCCGAGAGCGAGCCGACCTTCTTCTGCTGGTCGCCGCCCTTGAAGTTGAAGGCGGCCACGTAGGCGCGCGACGCGACGGTGCGCTTGCCGATGGTGATGGTGTCATCGCCGCCGGAGATTTCCTGCCAGACGGTCTTGTTGTCGTCGAGGCTGTCGCGGGACTGGTCCACGTAGCCGAGTTCCACGCTCTCCCCGACCGTGAGCGTGCCGGCATCCGGCGTCTCGCGGCCCATGATCATCTTGAACAGCGTGGTCTTGCCGGCGCCGTTCGGCCCGATGACGCCGACGATGCCGCCCGGCGGCAGCTTGAAGGACAGGTTGTCGATCAGCAGCCGGTCGCCGTAGCCCTTCGACAGGTTCTCCGCGACGATGACGGTGTTGCCCAGGCGCGGGGCGGGCGGGATGGCGATCTCGGTCGGGTCCGGCGCCTTGTCCTGGCTCGCGCGCAGCAGGTCCTCATAGGCCGCGATGCGCGCCTTGGACTTGGCCTGGCGGGCGGAAGGCGAGCGCCCGATCCAGTCCCGTTCCTCGGCGAGCTGCCGCTGGCGGGCGCTTTCCTCGCGCTCCTCCTGCGCCATGCGCTTGCGCTTCTGTTCGAGGTAGGTCGAGTAGTTGCCCTCGTAGGGGATGCCCCGGCCGCGATCGACCTCGAGGATCCAGGAGGTGACGTTGTCGAGGAAGTAGCGGTCGTGCGTGACGATCAGCACCGTGCCCGCATAGTCCTTCAGCGTGCGTTCCAGCCAGGCGACGCTTTCGGCATCGAGGTGGTTGGTCGGTTCGTCGAGCAGCAGCATGTCCGGCTTCTCGAGCAGCAGGCGGCAGAGTGCGACGCGGCGCCGCTCGCCGCCCGAGAGGTTGGTCACCGGGCTGTCCGGCGGCGGGCAGCGCAGCGCGTCGAGCGCGATCTCGACCTGGCGGTCGATCTCCCAGCCGTTGGCGGCGTCGATCTTCTCCTGCAGCTCCGCCTGCTCGGCGAGCAGGGCGTTCATCTCGTCCTCGGACATCTCCTCGGCGAACTTCTCGGAGATCTCGTTGAAGCGGTGCAGCCATCCGTTCAGGTCGGCGAAGGCGGCGCGGACGTTCTCGCCGACGGTGAGGTTGGGGTCGAGATGCGGCTCCTGCGCCAGGTAGCCGACGCGCACGCCCTCGGCGGCCCAGGCCTCGCCGCCGAATTCCTTGTCCTGCCCGGCCATGATCCGCATGAGCGTGGACTTGCCGGCGCCGTTAGGGCCGAGCACGCCGATCTTCACGCCGGGGAGGAAGGAAAGGGTAATGCCTTTGAAGACCTCGCGACCGCCCGGATAGGACTTGGTGAGGTCTTTCATCACGTAGACGTACTGATAGGCGGCCATGGGGCGGGGAACCTGCGAAGGGGAAGGGTTGGCCCGGGGTTCTACGGCCCGCGGCCCCTCGCGCCAAGGCTGGCGGCGCGGGGCCTTGCAATAGGTGTATATACGCCTAGTATCGCGCCATGCTTCCGGACCGCTGCAGCTGCCACGGCCTGCGCAAGGCGACGCGCCACCTCACCCAGTTCTACGACCTGCGCCTCGCGCCGGCCGGGCTGAACATCGGGCAATACGCGCTGCTCGGCCGGCTTGCCTCGCGCGGGCCGATCGCCCTTGGCGCCTTCGCCGCCGTCATGGCCATGGACCGCACCACGCTCGGGCGGAACCTCCAGCCGCTGGAGCGCGACGGGCTGCTCACCGTTGGACCGGACCCCGCGGATCGCCGCAGCCGCCTGCTCGCGCTGACACCCGAAGGCCAGGCCCGGTTCGCCGCCGCCCGCCCGCTCTGGGCCGCGGCGCAGCAGGACTTCGAAGCCCGTTTCGGTCCGGACCGCACGCAGGCGCTGCGCCTGCTGGTCGCCGAACTCCTCGCCACCGACCTCGCCTGATCCCGGAAGGACGCCCCATGCTCGCCGAACCGCTCGCCGCCGCGCTTGCTCGCCGCGGCATCCACTACGGCTGGGTGATGGTCGCCATCACCTTCCTGGTGTCGCTGGCCTCAGCCGGCGCGCTCGGTGTGCTCGGCGCGCTGCTGCTGCCCCTGCAGCGGGAGACGGGCTGGGAGACCTCCGCCATTTCCGGGGCGCTCGCGCTGCGCCTGCTGCTGTTCGGCCTGATGGCGCCCTTCGCCGCGGCGCTGCTGCAGCGCTTCGGCCTGCGGCGGATGGTCGCGATCGCGCTCGTCACCGTGGTGACGGGCTGCCTGCTCTCGACGACGATGACGCAGGTCTGGCAGCTCTGGCTCTACTGGGGGGCCATCACCGGCATCGGCACCGGCATGACGGCGATGGTGCTGAGCGCGACGGTCGCGAATCGCTGGTTCGTGCGGCACCGCGGCCTGGTGCTGGGGCTGCTGACGGCGGCGAATGCCACCGGGCAGCTCGCCTTCCTGCCGCTCGGCGCCTGGCTGGCGCAGGAGGCCGGCTGGCGCGCCGCCATGGCGCCGGGCCTGCTCGCCTGCGGCGTCGCGGCATTGCTCGTGCTGCTGCTCGGGCGCAACCATCCGTCCGAGCTCGGCCTGCCGGCCCTTGGCGAGGACCGCGTCGCCCCACCCCCGTCGCCCGCCGCCAATCCCGTCCGCACCGCCTTCGCGACCTTGGCCGAGGCGTCGCGGACCCGGGTCTTCTGGATCCTGTTCGTGACCTTCCTGGTCTGCGGCCTGTCCACCAACGGGCTGATCCAGACTCATTTCATCCCGCTCTGCGCCGATTTCGGCATGGCGGAGGTCCAGGCGGCCTCGGTGCTCGCGCTGATGGGGATCTTCGATTTCATCGGCACCGTGCTGTCGGGCTGGCTCTCGGACCGCTACGACAACCGCAAGCTGCTGTTCTGGTATTATGGCTTGCGGGGGCTCTCGCTGCTCTGGCTGCCGTCCAGCACCTTCAGCCTCTATGGGCTCGCCTTCTTCGCGGTGTTCTACGGGCTCGACTGGATCGCGACGGTGCCGCCGACCGTGAAGCTCGCGGGCCAGGCCTTCGGGCGGGAGAAGGCGCCGATCGTCTTCGGCTGGATCTTCACGGCGCACCAGCTCGGCGCGGCGCTGGCGGCCCTGCTGGGCGGACTCAGCCGTGATGCGCTGGCCTCCTACCTGCCGGCCTTCTATCTGGCGGGCGCGGCGTGCCTGGTGGCGGCGGTGCTGGCGCTCGGCGCGCGGCGGCCGGCGGGCGCGGCGACGACGGCCTCGACCGCCTGACGGCATGGCGCGCGAAGCATTTCCTCGGCGCCGGGCGCCGCTTCGTTCAGGAACGGACCGACACCGCCCCGGAGCCGCCGATGGATGCGTCCGCCACCCCGCATCGTGCCCGCCTGCCGCGGCGGCTCCTTCTTGCCTTCAACATCGGCATGGCGGGCTGGTTCGCGGTCAGCCTGGTCCGCGCCACGCTGCAGTACCTGGCGGCGGAATCGGACAGCGCGCGCACCGGGACGCTGGTCGGCACAGGACTCGGCATCGGTGCGCTGCTGCTGGTCTGGCTGCTGGGCGCCATGATCCTCGGCGGCCTGGCCCTGGCGATGCGACGCCGGTGACGCGTCGGCGGCGTGCCTTCGCCGCCAAGGGACGCCGCCCATCCCCCCGCGAAGGCAACGGAGCCGGCGCCCCTGGCCCGGCCGGCGCTCCCGTTCAGCCGAGCAGCGGGCGCGTCAGCATCAGCCAGAAGATCGCCAGCACCGCCAGGAAGGCGGGGAAACCGCAGGCGAACCAGATCCGGTACAGCCGGTGATAGGCCGGCGGCAGCGCCACCCCCGCCGCGGCCGCCGCGCGCGCCAGGTTGCGCAGGCGGAGCTGGATCGCCACCACCGGCAGCCAGAACAGGCCGGTCAGGACGTAGAGCGCCAGCGACAGCAGGATCCAGCCCTCGGTCAGGGACCACCCGACCTCCTGCACCAGCAGCACGCCGGTGACGGGCTGCAGCACCACCGCCGTCGCGGTGAACACCGTGTCCGCCACCACCACCGTTCCGGCGACATGGGCGATCAGCGCCGCATCGCGCGTCCGGTGTGCCATGACCATGAAGAAGGCGATGCCCGCGCCGGTGCCGAACAGCACGGCGGCGCCGAGCACATGCAGCCAGCGCAGCAGGTCGGGCAGCAGGCTCACCGCTCCTCCTCCGTCGCCAGCAGCACGAGGGCGGGCAGCATGGCCGGGATGGGCTTCAGCAGCGGTCCCAGCGGATCGAGCCAGAGATCGGGCGCGAGCAGGCTGCCCCCCGCCAGGTAGGCGAGCGTGACCGCCACCATGCCCCGCGCCGCGAACGGCATGGTCCGGCGGTGGAGCATCAGCACCGCCAGCGCGAGGTCCGCCGCGGCGCCCAGCAGCACCGCCGCCACGGCGAACGCCTCCGGCACCGCCCGCGCCGTCAGCACCGCGGCGGCCTCGGCCGGGCGCAGCAGGGCGACGATCCCGCTCGCTGCCCAGAAGACGGAGAGCACCGCGATCATCGCCGGCCGCAGGAGCCAGAGCCGGCCGAACCACTTCTCCTGCACCGTGGCGGGCATGGCGGCGAGCGTCTCGGCCAGCGCCGGCACACGCCGCCCGGTGGCCTGCGCCCAGGGTTCCGGATCTCCGCGCACGCCGCGCGCCAGTTCGGCGAGGCTCGTGCTGCGCAGCGGCGGCCGCCAGCCGAGCAGCCCGAGCAGGTCCCCGCCCCAGGCCAGCATGCGCGCCAGGGCGAAGGGCGCCGGCAGGCTCCGCGCGGGCGGCCGCCCGAGCCACGCTCGCAACGCCGCGACGCAGTCCGCCAGGCGGTGCGGCCGGTCCTCCAGCAGGTTGTAGGTCGCGCGCAGGGCGAGCCGGCCTTCCACGGCGTCCAGCACCGCATCGGCGACGACGCCGACCGGCACGGTCTGCACCTCCGCCCCGACGAGCGGCAGCGGCACCGGCCCGGGCCAGGCGGCGAGCGCGCGCAGCAGCGCCGTGCCGCCATAGGCCTGTTGTGCGAGCACCAGGCCGGGCCGCAGCACCACCCAGGGGCAGGCCGCGCGGGCCAGGGCGGCATCGGCCTCCGCCTTGCTGCGCATGAAGGCGGTCGACGCATCCGCCGCCGCACCGACCGCCGAGACCTGCACGACGCAGCCCATGCGGGCGGCATCGCAGGCCTCGAACAGCGCGCGCATGGCGACGGACTGGACGGCCTGGACATCGTCGCGCGCGCCGTCCTGCAGCGCGCCGGCGCAATTCACCACAGCGTCCACGCCGACGAGCAGCGGCGCCCAGTCCTCGGCCCGCCCGAGGCGGGCGATGTCCTGTGCCTTCCAGTCCACGTGCGGGCGCGCCCTGCGGGCGGCCTCGACCTGCCGGCCGATGCCGGTGACGCGATGACCGGCAGCGGCCAGGCGATCCGCCACCACGGCGCCGACCAAGCCATAGGCGCCGAGGACGAGGACCGTGAGCGGCGCGGACCGAGGCGGCGCATCGCCGCGCGCTTCCGGGGGCGCGGATGCCATCGGTGCGAAGGTCATCCGCGAAGGCCGGAGGGGCTTTGCCCCTCCGCACCACCCCACCAAAGGCCGAAAGGCCTTTGGAAACCATCATCTGGCACCGGGCACGGCAGCCACGTCGGATCGTCGCGACGCGCTTCGTGCAGGGGCATGGCGTACGGCATCGCGTCAATGCGCGGCGCACCGTGCCAAACCACGGTTTCCAAAGGCCTTTCGGCCTTTGGCGGGGTGGCTTGGAGGGGCGGAGCCCCTCCATTTTCCTTGCCTGTCTTCGCGCTGATGGTCCTGGCCCCTTCGGCTGCCGGGAGGGCGGCCTCGCCGGCGGAACGGATGGTGTGCCCGCGGACGGAGCGGCGGGCAACGGGCAGGCACGGCAGCGCCGCGCGAGGGTGCCTCCCAGGCGGCTGCGCCGCCTTGCCTCCGGCGGATGATTTTCGCGCGCTGGCGCTCCGCGCGGGTGCAGGGGATGCGCGGCGGCACGGACGGCGCCAGGCCGCCGCACTCGCGCGGCAGCGCCGCGCGAGGGTGCCTCCCAGGCGGCTGCGCCGCCTTGCCTCCGGCGGATGATATTCGCGCGCTGGCGCTCCGCGCGGGTGCAGGGGATGCGCGGCGGGCGGCACGGACGGCGCCGGGCCGCCGCACTCGCGCGGCAGCGCCGCGCGAGGGTGCCTCCCAGGCGGCTGCGCCGCCTTGCCTCCGGCGGATGATTTTCGCGCGCTGGCGCGCGCGAAAATCATGGGCCCGGCAGGACTCGAACCTGCAACCAAACCGTTATGAGCGGTCCGCTCTGACCATTGAGCTACAGGCCCATGCGATGCCAGCAATGGCCCGCCGGCGGTCGCCGCGCAAGCGGCTCAGCCCAGCGAGACATCGAGCAGCATCATCACCGCCAACCCCGCCATCAGGCCGAGCGTCGCGATGTCCTCATGCCCCTTGCGATGCGTTTCGGGGATGATCTCGTTGCTGATCACCCAGATCATCGCCCCGGCGGCGAAACCCATGCCCCAGGGCAGGACCGCGCCGGAGATGGCGACCGCCCCGGCACCGAGCAGCCCGCCGACCGGCTCCACCAGGCCGGTCAGCAGCGCCACCCCCGCCGCCTGGCGCGGCGGGTAGCCGAGCCCGGCCAGCGCCACCGCCACCGCCATGCCTTCCGGGATGTTCTGCAGCCCGATCGCCAGAGCCAGCGCGGTGCCGGCGGCCACGTCCCCGCCGCCGAAGCCGACGCCGACCGCCAGGCCCTCCGGGAAGTTGTGCAGCGTGATCGCCAGGACGAAGAGCCAGATGCGGCGGACCCTCTCACCCCCCATGCCGGCGCGGCCGGTCACGAAATGCTCGTGCGGCAGGACGCGGTTCACCAGCCAGAGGCAGAGCGCGCCGAACAGGATCGCCGCCACCACGACCAGCGCCGCGCCGAAGGCGCCGTAGCCGCGCCCCCCGGCGGCTTCGAGCGCCGGCTGGATGAGGGAGAAGAAGGAGGCCGCGAGCATCACCCCGGCCGCGAAGCCGAGCAGCGCGTCCTCCAACGCCCCGGCCAGCCGCCGGCCGAACAGCACGGGCAGCGCGCCGAGGCCGGTCGCCGCGCCGGCGGCGAGGCTCGCCAGCGCGCCCAGCAGCAGCGGGTGCCAGCCCTCCGCGCCCATCGCGTCAGGTGGCGAGGAAGTCGAAGGCCGCGAGGGCGTGCACGCGGGCCACGGCCTCCAGCTCCGCGACCTCGGCCCATTCGTCGGCCCCGCCCATGTTGTGCGGCGTCGGCCCATAGACGACGGTCGGCAGCCCGGCCATGCGGAACCAGCGCGCGTCGGAACCGCCGACCCGCATGTTCACCGCGACGCTGCCCCCAAGGACTTCCTCCGCCGCGGCATGGGTCAGGCGCACCACCTCGGCCGCGGGGTCGGTGTGGTTGGGCTCGAAGCGCCGCAGCACGCGCCAGGCGATGCCGGGCAGCCCCCCCAGCCCGGCCTGCAGCGCGGCTTCGGCGGCGTCGCACGTCACCCCGACGGGCAGGCGGATGTCGCAGGCGGCGCGGGCCGAGGCCGGCACCAGGTTCGGCGCCGTGCCGCCCTCGATCCGCCCGATGTTCACCGTGACGCGGCCGAGCACGTCGGCCTCCCCCACCCCGGCGAGCGGCTCGCTGACCGGCTTCGCCGCGGCGATGGCGGCGGCAACCGCAGGCGGCGCGGCGACCGGCAGGACGGCGAGCCCGGCCACGGCATCGAGCGCCGCGCGCAACCGGTCCACCGCGTTCTCGCCGAGATGGACATGCGCGCCATGGGCCGCGCGGCCCGTTGCCTCCACCTCGATCCAGAGGAAGCCCTTCTCCCCGAAGCGCAGTACGCGCGGGCTGCCGGCATCGCCGATGATGACCGCCCCGGCTTCCGCGAGGCCTGGGACATTGTCGAGCAGCCACTTCGTGCCGAGCGGGCCCATGCTCTCCTCGTCGCCGGCCAGCGTCAGGATCGCCTCGCCCCGCCAGGCGTCGCGGTGCTGCGCCAGCAGGACGAAGGCCAGCAGGGAGGCGGCGATGCCGCCCTTCATATCGGCCGCGCCCCGGCCATAGAGCCGGCCGTCGCGCAACTCGCCCTTCAGCGGATCGACGGTCCAGGGCAGCGCCTCGTTCACCGGGTAGGTGTCGAGATGGCCGTTGAAGGCGAGCAGCCGCCCCGGACCGGCGCCGCGGATCCGGGCGACGAGGTTGGTCACCTCGGGCGAGGTGGCGTGCAGCGCGACCTCCGCCTCCGGCGCCAGGTACCGCAGCAGGGCGGCGGCCTCCTCGGCGCAGGCGCGCACGTCGCCGGGCGGATTGGGGGACGGCACGGCCATCAGCCGGCGGGTCAGGGCGGCGACCTCCGGGGCGCGGGCGCGGGCGGCGGCGGCGAAGGCGGATCGGGCGGCGGCAGGGGCTTCGGGCATGGGCGCCAGCCTGGGCGGGGCACCCCCCCGGGTGCAACCCATGCTGCGCTGCGATTGGCCCCGTCGCGGCACTCTGCTACCAGCCGCGGCGTTCCCTACCGGAGACAGATTCCATGCGTATCGACGCCATCCCGATCGGCAAGAACCCGCCGGAGGACGTGAACGTCATCGTCGAGGTCCCGGTCGGCGGCGAGCCCATCAAGTACGAGATGGACAAGGACGCCGGCACGCTCTTCGTCGACCGCTTCCTCTACACGCCGATGCGCTACCCCGGGAACTACGGCTTCGTGCCGCATACCCTGTCGGATGACGGCGACCCGATCGACGTGCTGGTGGCGAACACCCGCCCGATCATCCCCGGCGCGGTGATCAACGTCCGCCCGGTCGGCGTGCTGCGCATGGAGGATGACGGCGGCGGGGACGAGAAGATCATCGCCGTGCCGTCGCCGAAGCTCACCCAGCGCTACGCCCATGTGAAGACGCACACGGACCTGCCGCAGATCACCCTGCAGCAGATCCAGCACTTCTTCGAGCACTACAAGGACCTCGAACCCGGCAAGTGGGTGAAGGTGCTGGGCTGGGGCGGGGCCGACGAAGCCCGCAGGCTGATCCAGGAAGCGATCGAACGGGCGAAGAAGTGAGCTGTGGGTGGGGGTCCTGGTGTCCTGCCCGCGAGGTTCGCCGGAGATCCGGCGAACGAAGCGGACAGGCCGGCCACTGAAGACTCAGGGCTCGCGGCCTGAAAACGAAGTCGGCAGGACTTCGGAAGCAGGAGGCTGGGGCGCTCGTCACCTGACCCCTGCCCGGGGCGCGGAGCCGGAGGGGCCTTGCCCCTCCGGGGCCACCCCACCAAAGGCCGAAAGGCCTTTGGAAACCAGTCCTTGGCTCCCGGCATGGCACGCGGGGCCGGCTGAGCGGCGGCACGCGAAACCAAGCCCCCGATACCCAGGCATCCGCTAGGCTGGCCGGCACCAGTCCCTCCGCGGCGCCGCGACACGCGCAGACAGGCCTCTGTCCCATCGAGGCCACGGCGGCCGACGCTGCGATTCCGCTCTCACCGGCATGCGGTCCGCCGGCGAAGCGATCGGGGTGGGCAGGGTCCTGCCTCGGCGCTGCCCTGCGGCAGCAGGCGTCGTCGTTTCATGACGATTTTCCTACAGCGCGGCTCCGGCCGGCGCGGAAGCGGGATCGCCTGCCGTTGCGCCTTCTCCCCTTCCCCCTCTAGCCTTCCCTCCGGCCTGCGAAAGACGGGTCATGGCGGCCAATGCGCCGCGCAATTTCCAGGGGGAGTCCGTAATTTGTTGACCGTTTCGCTGATCCTCGTGATCGCGCTCGGGGCGTTGTCCATCGCCTACGGCGTCATCACCGCCAGGGACGTGCTGTCGCGCGACCCGGGCACCGAGCGCATGCAGGAAATCGCCAGGGCGATCCAGGAAGGCGCCTCCGCCTACCTGAAGCGCCAGTACACCACCATCGCCATCGTCGGGGCGGTGCTCTTCGTATTGGTGGCCTGGCGGCTCGGGATCGCGGTGGCGATCGGCTTCCTGCTCGGCGCGGTGCTCTCCGGCGCGGCCGGCTTCATCGGCATGAACGTCTCGGTCCGCGCCAACCTGCGCACGGCGCAGGCGGCCATCGGTTCGCTCGCCGGCGGGCTCGACGTCGCCTTCAAGTCGGGGGCGATCACCGGGATGCTGGTGGCCGGCCTCGCGCTGCTCGGCGTCGCCGTCTACTTCTTCCTGCTGGTGGTGATCGGCGGGCTGGCCCCGAACAGCCGCACGGTGATCGACGCGCTGGTGGCGCTCGGCTTCGGCGCCTCGCTGATTTCGATCTTCGCCCGTCTTGGCGGCGGCATCTTCACCAAGGGTGCGGATGTCGGCGGCGACATGGTCGGCAAGGTCGAGGCCGGCATCCCCGAGGACGACCCCCGCAACCCGGCCACCATCGCCGACAACGTGGGCGACAATGTCGGCGACTGCGCCGGCATGGCCGCCGACCTGTTCGAGACCTATGCGGTGACCATGGTCGCCACCATGGTGCTCGCGGCGATCGCCTTCGCCGGCACCGACTTCCTGCGCGCGGGCATGATCTATCCGCTCGCGATCGGCGCGGTCTGCGTCGTCACCTCCATCGCCGGCACCTATTTCGTGAAGCTGCCGGCGAACAACTCCATCATGGGGGCGATGTATCGCGGCTTCGCGGTGACCGGGGTGCTGTCGCTGGTCGCGCTGCTGCCGCTGACCTACCTGATCTTCGGCTTCGGCACGGCGACCGCGGCGGGGGCGAGCTTCGGCGCCTTCTCGCTGTTCCTGTGCGGCGTGATCGGCCTGGCGGTCACAGGGCTGATCATCTGGATCACCGAATACTACACCGGCACCACCTTCCGCCCGGTGAAGGCGATTGCGGAATCCTCGGTCACCGGCCACGGCACCAACGTGATCCGCGGCCTGGCCGTGTCGATGGAATCCACCGCCCTGCCGGCGCTGGTGATCATCTTCGGCATCCTGATCGCCTATGGGCTGGCGGGCCTCTACGGCATCGCGATCGCGGTGACGACGATGCTGGCGCTGGCCGGCATGGTGGTTGCGCTCGATGCCTTCGGCCCGGTGACGGACAATGCGGGCGGCATCGCCGAGATGGCGGGCCTGCCCAAGGAGATCCGCCAGACCACCGACGCGCTCGACGCGGTGGGCAACACCACCAAGGCGGTGACCAAGGGCTATGCGATCGGCTCGGCCGCGCTCGGCGCGGTGGTGCTGTTCGCGGCCTACACGCAGGACCTCAGCTTCTTCATCGCGAACGCCGCGCAGTTCCCGTACTTCGCGGGGGTCTCGGCGATCGACTTCTCGCTGGCCAATCCCTACGTCGTCGTCGGGCTGCTGTTCGGCGGCCTGCTGCCCTATCTGTTCGGCGGCATGGCGATGACCGCGGTCGGCCGCGCGGCGATGAGCGTGGTCGAGGAGGTCCGCCGGCAGTTCCGCGAGAAGCCGGGCATCATGCAGGGCACCGAGAAGCCGGATTACGGCCGCGCGGTGGACATGCTGACCAAGGCGGCGATCAGGGAAATGATCATCCCCTCCCTGCTGCCGGTGCTCTCGCCGCTGGTGATCTACTTCGGCATCCAGGCGATCGCGGGCAAGGCGCAGGCCTTCGCGGCCCTCGGCGCGATGCTGCTCGGCGTCATCGTCAACGGCTTCTTCGTCGCGGTGTCGATGACCACCGGCGGCGGCGCATGGGACAACGCCAAGAAGTACATCGAGGACGGCCACCATGGCGGCAAGGGATCGGACGCCCACAAGGCGGCGGTCACCGGCGACACCGTGGGCGACCCGTACAAGGACACCGCCGGGCCGGCGGTGAACCCGATGATCAAGATCACCAACATCGTGGCGCTGCTGCTGCTGGCGATGCTGGCGCATAGCTGACAGCGCCACCATCGTCGCATTGTTCGGAAGGGGCGCCGCAGGGCGCCCCTCCTGCATCGGGACCGGGCGGCGGGCATGACGGTTTCGTGGCCGCCGGCCAGGCGGGCCAATGCATGGTAGTGAGGGCGCAAGTCCCTCCTCACCGACGGTTCCCGCCCTTGCGCTTCCAGACCACCATCCACCTGCTGCCCATCCTGGACAGCATCCTCAGCCTGTTCGTGGCCTTCATCCTCGGCACCCTGGTCGGCATCGAGCGGCAGTTCCGCCAGCGCAGCGCCGGGCTGCGCACCAACACCCTGGTCGCGGTCGGAGCCGCCGCCTTCGTCGATATCGGCCAGCGCCTGGCCGGCGACGCCGAGGCGGTCCGCGTGATCTCCTATGTCGTCTCCGGCATCGGCTTCCTCGGCGCCGGCGTCATCATGAAGGAGGGGCTGAACGTCCGCGGCCTGAACACCGCGGCGACACTGTGGTGCTCGGCGGCGATCGGCGCGGCCGCCGGCTCGGACCTGGTGGTGGAGGCGGTGCTGATCACCGCCTTCGTCCTCGCCGGGAACACGATGCTGCGACCGGTGGTGACCTGGATCGAACGCAGCCCGGTCAGCCAGGCCAGCACCGAGGCCCGCATCGAAGTGCGCGTGACAACCGGCTCGGCCAGCCTGCCCGCGGTACGCCGCCACGTGATCGAGCGCCTGCAGGCCGCGCACTACCCGGTCGCAGATATCGAGGTGACCGAGCATGGCGACGAGGCGACCGAGGTCGCCGCCGTGCTGGTCAGCACGGCGGTCGTGCCGCGGGAGATCGAGGCGGTGGTCGCCGAGCTTCTCCGCCACCCTGACATCACCCATGCCTCCTGGGAGAGCAGCACCCTGGAATGACCCCCCGGCGCCGCGCGATCCCCGCCCGGCACCATCCTTCGCCGGTTTTTCCCGCTGGGGCCCTTGCGTCTCCGGCCCGGCCGCCCTTCCTTATCGACATGCTGCGGCTGCTCATGCTCCTCGCCGGCCTTGTCGCGCTTGCGCCTGCGGCGCGGGCGGTCGAGTCAGCCGCGGTCACTTCCCCGCGCTCCACCGTCACGCTGATCGCCGACCGGGCCGCCATCGCCCCCGGTGAGCCGTTCCGCCTGGCGCTCCGTCAGCGACTCGCGCCCGGCTGGCACACCTACTGGACCAACCCCGGGGATGCCGGGCAGCCGCCGGAGGTCACGCTCGCCCTGCCCGATGGCGCCTCCGCCGGTGCGATGCGCTTCCCGGCGCCGGAGCGCATCCCCTTCGGACCGCTGGTCAATTTCGGCTACGAGGGCGAGCCGGTCTTCACCATCCCGGTCACCGCGCCGGCGCATCTCAGCCCCGGCGAGACCTTCACCGTCACCGCGGCGGCCAATTGGCTGGTCTGCGAGCGCATCTGCATCCCGGAGGAAGGCGCCTTCCGCCTGGAGATCCCGGTCGAGGCCGCTCCGCGCGCCACCGCGCCGGATATCACCGCTCTCTTCACCGCCGCCGAGGCGGCCGAGCCGCGGCACGCGCCCTTCACGGCGCGGCTCGGATTCGCCGGCGCGCGCGGGGCGATCGAGATCGCCGGCCCCGGCATCGCCCCCGGCGCCGTGCGGGACGCCTTCTTCTTCCCCGCCGAATGGGGCGTGGTCGAGAACGCCGCGGCACAGCCGCTCACGGTCCGCGACGGGGCGCTGACCCTTGCCCTGCAGCGCGGCCCGGCCGAGGCCCTGCCGGCGCGGGTCGAGGGCGTCGTCGCCATCACCGACGCGGCCGGCGTGCGGGGCGCCTATCTGGTCGGCGCGGCGCCCGGGGCGGTGCCGCAGGCGGGCGGCGGCCTGCCGCTGCGGCAGGCGATGCTGTTCGCGGCGCTGGGCGGGCTGATCCTCAACCTGATGCCCTGCGTCTTCCCGATCCTCGCCATGAAGGCGGTGTCGCTGGCGCGGCTCTCGGGGGCGGCGCGCGGCGCGGTGCGGGCGCATGCGGCGTCCTACACGGCCGGCGTGGTGCTGTCCTTCCTTGCGCTCGGCGGCGCGCTGGTCGCGCTGCGGGCGGCGGGTGGCGCGGCGGGGTGGGGGTTCCAGTTCACCTCGCCCGTCTTCGTGGGTGCCATGGCCTGGCTGATGCTGGCGGTGGGGCTCAACCTCTCGGGCGTCTTCGCCGTCGGCGGGCCGGTCTCGGCCGGGGGCGGGCTGGCGGCGCGGGGCGGGCATGCCGGCTCCTTCTTCACCGGCGCGCTGGCCGTCCTGGTCGCCACCCCCTGCACCGCGCCCTTCATGGCGGCGGCGATCGGCGCGGCGCTGGCGATGGGACCGGTAGAGGCGATGGCCGTCTTCGCCGCGCTCGGCCTCGGCATGGCGCTGCCCTATGCGCTGCTCGGGCTGGTCCCGGCGCTGGCGCGGCTGCTGCCGAAGCCCGGCGCCTGGATGGAGTGGCTGAAGCAGGGCCTCGCCTTCCCGATGTACGCGGCGGCGGCCTGGCTGGTCTGGGTGCTGTCCGAGCAGTCGGGGCCGCCCGCGGTGCTGGCGGTGCTGCTGGGCGGCGTGCTGATCGGCTTCGGCGCCTGGGCGATCGGCGCGGCGCAGGCGAGCGGCGGGCGCGTCGGGCGCATCGCCGGGCTGGCCGCGGTGGCCGGCGCGCTGGCGCTGCTGCCGATGCTGGCCGCCGCGCCGCCGGCGGCCCGGGCGGCCGTCGACGCCGGCAGCGAGGCCTGGTCCGAGGCACGGGTTGCCGCGCTGCGCGCCGAAGGCCGGCCGGTCTTCGTCAACCTCACCGCCGCCTGGTGCATCACCTGCAAGGTGAATGAGCGCATGGCGCTGGCCACCGAAGGGGTCCGGCGCGCCTTCGCCGAGCGCAACGTCGCCTACCTGACCGGAGACTGGACGCAGGGCGATCCCGCCATCACGGCGCTGCTCCGCGCGCATCAGCGGGAGGGCGTGCCGCTCTACCTCTTCTACCCAGCGGGCGGCGCGGTGCCGCTCGTCCTGCCGCAGATCCTCACCGAGGGGATCGTGCTGCAGGCCATCGCCAGCCAAGGAGACGCGTCCTGATGACCGTGACGATCACCCGCCGCGCCGCCCTCGCGGCCACCGGCGCCCTTGCCTTCGCGCCGCGCCTCGCCGCCGCCGCGCCCGCCATCGGCGCGCCGGCGCCGGACTTCGCCCTGCCCGACCAGGACGGCACCCTGCGCCGCCTGTCCGACTTCCGGGGCAAGGTGGTGGTGCTGGAATGGACCAACCACGACTGCCCCTTCGTGCGGAAGCACTACAACAGCGCCAACATGCAGGGCCTGCAGCGGCTAGCCGCGGATCGCGGCGTGGTCTGGCTGAGCATCGCCTCCTCCCCGGTGGGGGAGCAGGGCCACGTCACCGGGGCGCAGGCGAAGGAGCTCACCGCCTCGCGCAATGCGGCGCCGGCGGCGGTGCTGCTCGACCACCGCTCGGTCGCCGCGCGCGCCTACCAGGCGACGGTCACGCCGCACATGTTCGTCATCTCGGCGGACGGCGTGCTGCGCTACATGGGCGGCATCGATTCCATCCGCTCGACGCGTGTCGACGACGTGGCCCGTGCCGAACCCTTCCTGCGCGACGCCATGCTGGCCGTGGTCGAGGGGCGGGCGGTGGCGCGCGCCAGCACGCCGGCGTACGGCTGCGCGGTCAAGTATGTGGATGCCTGACGGGGATGAGGATCGAGGGGGCTTTGCCCCATCAAGCTCCCCCCAACAGGGGACACGGTCCCCTGCACCCGCGGTGACTTGACGTTTTGGTTTCCAAAGGCCTTTCGGCCTTTGGCGGGGAGAGTTCGAGAGGGGCAGCGCCCCTCTCGGGGGCGCGTCAGCCGATCAGATGCGCCGGCACCCTCAGCCCGAGCCGCTGCGGCACCGGCCAGACCTCCCGCACCGTGCGGAGCTTCTGGAACCCGGCCGCCAGATAGGCCGGCAGCGCCCGGGGATGGTCGGCGGTGCAGGTGTTCACCGTCACCGCCGCGCGGCCGGCGCTCCAGGCGGCGTCCACCGCATGGCGCAGGAAGGCACGCCCGATCCCGGTGCCGATCGCCCAAGGCATCAGCCCGAAATAGGCGAGGTTCACCACCTGCCCGGAGCGGCGGTCGAGTTCATAGAACCCCGCCGGCTCGCCATCCTTCATCAGCACATGGATCGAGATCGCCGGCAGCGAGAGCAGAGCCGCGAGTTCGGCATCCGAGGCGGTTCGCCGCATCCACCACAGCCAGGGCTCGCCCACCGTGTCGTAGAGGTAGCGGTAGAACGGCACCGAGCAGTGCCGCGCCAGCTCCACCCGCACATCCCCGGGCAAGGGCCGGGCGGGCTCGGACGGCGGGGTGTCCATCCGCAGGAAGGTGACGTCGACGGTCACCTCCTGCACCGGTTCAGCGACGGTCATCGCCATGTCTCGCGCCCTCCTGCCGTGCCGCGACTCTCGCGGCGGCGCCGGCGGTGGGTCAACCTCAGTTGTCGAGGAAGGAGCGCAGCTTCCGCGACCGCGAGGGGTGCTTCAGCTTGCGCAGGGCCTTGGCCTCGATCTGGCGAATGCGCTCGCGCGTCACGTTGAACTGCTGGCCGACCTCTTCCAGCGTATGGTCGGTGTTCATGCCGATGCCGAAGCGCATGCGCAGCACACGCTCCTCGCGCGGCGTGAGCGAGGCCAGCACGCGCGTCGTCGCCTCGCGCAGGTTGGACTGGATCGCGGCGTCGAGCGGGATGACCGCGGCCTTGTCCTCGATGAAGTCGCCGAGGTGGCTGTCCTCCTCGTCGCCGATCGGCGTCTCGAGGGAGATCGGCTCCTTGGCGATCTTCAGGACCTTGCGGACCTTCTCGAGCGGCATGCCGAGCTTCTCGGCGAGCTCCTCGGGCTGCGGCTCGCGGCCGATCTCGTGCAGCATCTGGCGGCTGGTGCGGACAAGCTTGTTGATCGTCTCGATCATGTGGACCGGGATGCGGATGGTCCGCGCCTGGTCGGCGATGGAGCGCGTGATCGCCTGGCGGATCCACCAGGTCGCGTAGGTCGAGAACTTGTAGCCGCGGCGGTATTCGAACTTGTCGACCGCCTTCATCAGGCCGATGTTGCCTTCCTGGATCAGGTCCAGGAACTGCAGGCCGCGGTTGGTGTACTTCTTGGCGATGGAGATCACGAGGCGGAGATTGGCCTCGATCATCTCCTTCTTCGCCTGGGTCATGTCGCGCTCGCCGCGGCTGACCGTGGCGAAGACGCGCTTGAACTCGGCGACCGGCAGGCCGGTCAGGTTCGCCACTTCCGCGATGCGGGAACGGATCGCCTCGACCTCGGTGCTGGACTTGGCGACGAAGGCCTTCCAGCCCTTGCCCGGCAGGGCGCCGACGCGCTCCAGCCAGGCCGGGTCCAGCTCGGACCCGCGCCAATGCTGGAGGAATTCCTCGCGCTTGACCTTCTGCGCCTCGGCCAGGCGCAGCACCTGGCCCTCAAGGACCGTCAGCTTGCGGTTGAGGCCCTTGAGCTGGTCGACCAGTTCCTCGATGCGGTTGTTGTGGAGATGGACCTTCTCGACCAGCGCGATCAGCTCGCGGCGCTGCTTCTCGTAGGTCTTCTCGCCGCGTGCGGCCAGTTCCTCGCCGGAGGTGTAGGCCTCCATGCGCTTGTTCGAGAGCTTCTGCAGCTTGCCGTAGAGGTTCTCGATCTCGGCGAAGTTGGCGAGCACCTCGGGCTTCAGCTTCTCCTCGAGCGCGGAGAGCGACAGGCCCATGCCCTCGCCTTCCTCGCCCTCCTCGAATTCCTCCTCGGCGGCGGCGTCGGCCGGGGCGCCGTCGGGGTTGCCGGCGGATTGCGTGGCCTCGAGGTCGATCACGTCGCGCAACAGCATGCGCGGAGGCGTGGCGCGCACCGCCTCATGCCAGCGCAGGATGGCCTGGAAGGTGAGCGGGCTCTCGCAGAGCCCGCCGATCATCATGTCGCGGCCGGCCTCGATGCGCTTGGCGATGGCGATCTCGCCCTCGCGGGAGAGCAGCTCGACGCTTCCCATCTCGCGCAGGTACATGCGCACGGGGTCGTCGGTGCGGCCGAGGCTTTCCTCGTCCACATTGCCGCCGGACTCCTCGTCCTCCTCGCCCTCGGCCTTGGCCACCGGCTTGGCCGCGGCCTCGCCGTCCTCGGTCTCCTCGGCCTCGACCACGTTGATGCCGGCCTCGCTCAGCATCGCCATGGTGTCCTCGATCATCTCGGAGGAGACCTGCTCGGAGGGCAGCGCGGCGTTGAGCTCGTCCACGGTGACGTAGCCGCGCTCCTTGCCGCGGGCGATGAGCTTCTTCACGGCCGCCGACTGGGTGTCGAGCAGCAGTCCCTCGACCTGCTCGTCACGCGTCTCGACCGTCTCAGCCCCTGCCGCCGCCTTGCTCGCCATGCGCTCTCCGCTCCGTCCAACGCCTTCGGGCATCCGATGGTGGCCGGATGCCCGAAAAAACTGCCTCTACCCTATGCGGCGTCCCCGGACGCCCCCGCAGCCCCTTCCCCGCGACGGACGGCATCGAGTGCCTCCGACAGCAGGATCAGCCGGCGTTGTGCCGCGGGATCATTGGTTTCCGCCAGGATCCGCCGGGCCTCCTGCTGGTCCTCGATCAATTCCGCCTCGCCGCGCAGGCGGAGGAAGAAGTGCCAGAAACCTTCCTCGACCTCCCCGGGCAGGGCCTCGGCCCTCGCCGCAAGGGGTAGGCCGGCGGGCACGAGGGCCCAGGCCACCGCATCTTCCAATCCGCAGTCTGCGAGGTGGGCGATCAGACCTTCGGAGTCAACCCGTTCGACACCTCCATGCCATGCGAGAATCGCGGCCCGCAGGTGCGTGGCAGGCCCATCGGGCAGGTCGAGCAGCCCGATCGCCTCCTCCGCCTGGGGCAGCAGCCACGGGTGGCGCAGCAGGATGGCGAACAGCATCCGGGCCCGTTCCGCCTGCACCGGAGCGGCGGAAATCGCCGGGCGGGCCAGGCGCGCGGCGAACGGCCGCCCCGCCGCGCCCCCCCCGGGACCGCGCCGTCCGGCGGCGAAGAAGCGATCGAGCAACACTCGCCGATATTCCGCAGCCAGCGCCTTGTCGGTGATCGCCGCCGCCGCGCCCGACAGGCGGTTGCGCAGCGCCGCCCGCTGTTCCGGCGTGGCGGCCGGGCGGCCCTCGGCGATCAGGCCATAGAGCGCCTCCGACATCGGCCGGGCGGCGTCCAGCACCGCCTGGAAGGCCGCGGGCCCGCCCCTGACGGTCAGCGTGTCGGGGTCCTCCCCCGCCGGCAGGGTGGCGAAGCGCAGCGTGTGGTCGGTGGAGATCAGCGGCAGTGCCACCTCCGCCGCGCGCGCCGCGGCCCGCGCCCCGGCGGCATCGCCGTCGAAGCAGAGCACCGGCTCCGGCGACAGGCGCCAGAGTTCCTGCAGTTGCTCGGGCGTCAGCGCGGTGCCCAGCGGCGCCACCGCCCCCGCGAACCCTGCCTGGTGCAGCGCGATGACGTCCATGTAGCCCTCGACGGCGACCACCGGCGCGCCGCGGAAGGCCCCTTCCCGTGCGAGGTCCAGGCCGTAGAGGCCGAGCCGCTTGCGGAACAGCGGCGTCTCCGGGCTGTTGACGTATTTCGGCTGCCCGTCGCCGAGGATGCGGCCGCCGAAGGCGATCACCCGCCCGCGCCGGTCCCGGATGGGGAACATCACCCGCGCATAGAAGAAGTCCCGGGGTGGGTCGCCCGCCTCACCGGGGCGGAGCAGGCCGGCTTCGATGAGCTGGTCCTCGGTGACGCCCTCCCCGCGCAGGTCGGCCGCGATGGCACCGCGACCGGCGGGCGCCCAGCCGAGGGCGAAGGCGCGGATCGTCTCCTGCTTCAGCCCGCGGCGCAGCAGGTAGTCGAGCGCCGGTCGCCCCTCGGGGAGAAAGAGGCGGCGGTGATAGGCCTCGGCCGCCGCCGCCATGACGGCGTGCAGGTCGCGGGCGCGACGCTCGCGCGCCACCTCCTGCGCGGAGGGCTTCGGCACCTCCATCCCCGCCTCGGCCGCCAGGCGTTCGACCGCCTCAGGGAAGGAGGCGCCCTCGCTGCGCATCACGAAGGTCACGGCATCGCCGTGCGCGCCGCAGCCGAAGCAGTGGAAGTGATCGTCGTAGACGTAGAAGGAGGGCGTCTTCTCCCCGTGGAAGGGGCAGCAGCCCTTCCAGTTGCGGCCGGACTTCAGCAGCCGCGTCTTCCGCCCGATCAGGCCGGGCAGCGGGGTGCGGGCGCGCAACTCGTCGAGGAAGGCGGGCGGGAGGGCCATGCTAGGGTGCTAGTTAGCTTCCCCGCGAGGAAGGCGCGACGGGATTTGCGCCGCGACGGAACGGCGGCTAATCAGCGCGCCTTCCCGCAGACAAGGATACGCCAATGACCCCGGCCGAACGCGCCGCCGTGCAGGCACATCTCCGCCGCTTGTTCGGCAACAACCGCATCGCCGTGATGGCCCCCGAGCGCAAGGGCGCGAGCGTCGAGCTCCGCGTCGGCGACGAGTTCATCGGCACCGTCCATCGCGACGCGGAGGACGGCGAGGTTTCCTACGCGGTGCAGATCGTGGTGCTCTCAGAAGACCTCGAGATGCCGAACTAGGCGAGGGGGGGTGCGAGGCCCCGCCTCGCGCTCCGCTCGCGGGCGCCGCCCCCGAGACCCGCGCCAGGGGACCGGGTCCCCTGGACTTCCGTGACGCGGGGGGCGGTTGCGGGCAGCCACGGCCTGCCGGTTCGGGCGCCACGACAGGGCCGCGCGCGGCACCCGGGCGCTTCGCGCCGGCGGCGTCAATGGATCTTCCTCGGCCGGTCCGGGATGAGGAAGACCGAGGCCAGGGCGAACATCACGAAGGCCATCAGGCCCAGGATCCAGGGCGTGACGCCGGGCCCGGCATCGACCGCGGCGGCCGGGCGGACATGGGTGGGATTGCCCGGCTCGTAGACGACGATCACGCGACGCCCGCGCGGCCATGCGGCAGGCTCGGCGGGCACGCCGGAGGTCGCCTCCACCCGCAGCCCCTCCGGCGTGGCGAACTGGAACACGGGGTACCAGCTCGTGCTGCGGCGGCCGCGGACTTCCTCGTAGCGGAGGATGACGGCCTCTGCCCGCTGCCCGTGGGTGTCGAGGGCCCAGTAGGCATTCGCCTGCGACCAGGCATGCCAGGCGAAGAGCGCGCCCAGCCCGCCGAGGAAGACCACGTAGATCCAGCGGGATGTCCGCGACGGCGTCGCACCCCTGGCGTGTCCGCCGCGCCCTGCCGGCGCGGGCCGGGGATTGGGGGCAGGTACCGTGACAGCCATGACGCCGCACCCTCCCGCGGGAGGGCGCGGAGGCCTTCCCGCGCGGTCAGACTACCGCGCGGGCCTGGGCCGGAACAACGGAAACAGCGACCTCAACCGCCAAGGCGCGCCTTCACCATCGGCCCGGCCTTGGCCATGTCCAGCACCGCGGCGTGCTTCGCCTTCAGCGCCGCCATCACCTTGCCCATATCCTTGATGGAGGCCGCGCCGGTCTCGGCCACCGCGGCGTCGATCGCCGCCGCCATGGCCGCCTCATCCAGTTGCTGCGGCAGGAAGGATTCGATCACGGCGATCTCCGCCTCCTCCTTCGCGGCGAGCTCCTCCCGGTTGCCCTGGCGGTAGAGGGCGACGCTCTCGGCGCGGGACTTCGCCATGGCGCGCAGCATGGCGACGATCTGCTCCTCCGACACCCCGGGGTCGGTCGGCGCCTTGCGGGCGGCGATGTCGGTGTCCTTCAGCTTGGCCGTGATCATGCGCAGCGTGGAGACGCGGGCGCTGTCGCCGGCGCGCATCGCGGCCTTGAGTTCCTCGGTGAAGCGGGTGCGCAGAGACATGGGCCGGGGCTCCTCGATCGGTTGGCGGGTCCTATAGCGCGCCGGGCCGCCTGGGAGGAAATTTCCCACCCAAGCGATTCGGGTTGCGGTGGGAAATGGTTTCCCGGCATAACCCCGCCCATGCGCACCGTGGAAGAGATCATCGCCCTGCTGGGCGGACCGGACGCGGCCGCCGCGCGCTGCGGCGTCGGCACCGAGGCCATCCGGAAATGGCGCCAGGCGAAGGCCATCCCGGCCAAGCACTGGCCCGCCGTATTGTCCGCCACCGGCCTGTCCCTTGCCGAACTGCCCGGCGCGCCCGCCGAAACCCAGAAGACGGAGCCCACCATGGCCTCTGCCGAGACCCCTCCCGAAGGCGCCACGGGCTGCCTGGTGCTCGCCGACGGGACGATCTTCTGGGGCCGAGGCTTCGGCGCCGAGGCCGCCGCGGTCGGCGAGATCTGCTTCAACACCGGCATGACGGGGTATCAGGAGACGCTGACCGACCCGTCCTATGCCGGGCAGGTCATCACCTTCACCTTCCCGCATATCGGCAATGTCGGGACGAACATCGAGGACATCGAAAGCATCACGCCGGCCGCGCGCGGCCTGGTCGTGAAGCAGGACGTGACCGAGCCGGCCAATTGGCGGGCGACGAAGGATCTGCGGGACTGGCTGGTTTCGTACGGCATCCCGGGCGTGTCGGGCATCGACACGCGGGCGCTGACGACGCGCATCCGTGACCTCGGCGCGCCGAACGGCGTCATCTGCCACCGCGCCGACGGCCGTTTCGACATCGCCGCGCTGAAGGCGCAGGCGGCGGCCTGGCCGGGGCTGGAGGGGATGGACCTCGCGAAGGAGGTCGCCTGCCGCCAGACCTTCTCCTGGGACGAGACGGAATGGGCCTGGCCGGCCGGCTTCGGGCGGCAGGCGGCGCCGAAGCACAAGGTCGTCGCGGTGGATTACGGGGCGAAGCGCAATATCCTGCGCTGCCTCGCCTCCGCCGGCTGCGAGGTGGTGGTGGTGCCCGCCACCGCGACCGCCGAGGAGATCCTCGGCCACAAGCCGGACGGGGTGTTCCTCTCCAACGGCCCCGGCGACCCGGCGGCGACCGGCGAATACGCCATCCCGGCGATCCAGGGCGTGCTGGAGACGAAGCTGCCGGTCTTCGGCATTTGCCTCGGCCACCAGTTGCTGGCGCTGTCGCTGGGGGCCAGGACCTACAAGCTGCCGCGCGGGCATCGCGGGGCGAACCAGCCGGTGAAGGACCTGACCACCGGCAAGGTGGAGATCACCAGCCAGAACCATGGCTTCGCGGTGGACCCCAAGACCCTGCCGGCGAATGCGAAGGTCACGCATGTCTCGCTGTTCGACGGCACGAATGAGGGCATCGCCGCGACCGACCGGCCGGCCTTCTCCGTGCAGTACCACCCGGAAGCCAGCCCGGGCCCGAGCGACAGCCACTACCTCTTCCATCGTTTCGTCGAGATGATCGAGGCGTCCAAGACCGGCCGCGCCTGACGCGCCCGGCGATAGGAAGGGAAACGGCATGTTCGACCTGAAGGGGCGCGTCGCGCTCGTCACCGGCGGCAATGGGGGCATCGGCCTCGGCTTCGCGCGCGGCCTCGCCAAGGCCGGCGCCGGCGTGATGGTCGCCGGGCGCAACGCGGCGAAGAACGCGGCCGCCGTCGCCGAACTGAAGGCGCTGGGCGCGACCGCAGACGCGGTCGAGGTGGACGTCACGCAGGAAGCCTCGATCCGCGCCGTGGTCGCGACGACGGCCGAGCGCATGGGCCGCCTCGACATCCTGGTGAACAATGCCGGCACCAACATCCGCCGCCGTCCGGAGGAGTACCGGATGGAGGACTGGCACACGGTGCTCGCCACCAACCTGACCAGCACCATGATCGCGAGCCAGGCGGCGCATCCGTACCTGAAGGCCGGCGGCGCGGGGCGGGTGATCAACAACGGCTCGATGCTGTCGATCTTCGGCCTGCCCTTCCATGCCGCCTATGGCGCGTCGAAGGGTGGCGTGGTGCAGCTGACGAAGTCGCTCGCCGTGGCCTGGGCGGAGGATGGCATCACGGTGAACGTCATCCTGCCCGGCTGGATCGACACCGACCTGACGCGAAAGGCGCGGCAGGACATGGCGAGCCTGCACGATGACGTGCTGCGCCGTTCGCCGATCAGGCGCTGGGGCGATCCGCGCGACTTCGAGGGCGTGGCGGCGTTCCTGGCGAGCGATGCGGCATCCTTCATCACCGGGGTCTCCATCCCGGTGGATGGCGGGTTCTCGGTGCACGGCTGATGCCCCCGGTCGAGACACTGCTGGTCTTCGCCGCGCTGTCCCTCGGCCTCGCGGCGACGCCGGGGCCGAACATGCTCTACCTCGTCTCGCGTTCGCTGGCGCAGGGGACGGGGGCGGGCCTGGTTTCGCTCGTCGGCTGCCAGTTCGGCTCGCTGGTGATCATGCTCTGCGCCGCGGCGGGGCTGACCGCGGCGCTGTTCGCCGTGCCCTATGCCTGGGACGTGCTGCGGCTCGGCGGTGCGGCCTATCTGATGTTCCTCGCCTGGCAATGCCTGCGGCCGGGCGGGCAGCCGATCTTCGCACCACGGCCGATGCCGCGGGAACCCGCGGCGCGGCTGTTCGGCGTCGGCTTCGCCACGGCGGCGCTGAACCCGAAGGTCGCGCTGTTCTACATGGCGGTGCTGCCGCCCTTCATCGACCCGGCGCTCGGCAGCGTCTTCACCCAGGGGGCCTTGCTCGGTGCGGTGCAGATCGGTGTCGCGATCCTCTTCGACGGCGCGCTGGTGCTGGGGGCGGCAGGCGTGGCCCGCTTTCTCGGCGCACGGCCGGGCTGGATGGCGGCGCAGCGCTGGATCCTCGGCGCCGCGCTGGCACTGATCGCGGTGAAGCTCGCGAGCGAGGGGAGGCGCTGATGTATGCAGGGCTGGAGGCGCTTGCGCAGGGCGCCGCGGCGGCGCTGATCATCGGCCTGCCGGCGGTGGTGCTGTTCTGGATCACGACGCGCCGCCTCGGCTTCGGCCCGCGCGCGCTGCGTCCCTTCGTGACGTGCAGCGCCGCCTATGGCGCCATCGCCGCCTTCGGCGGGCTCTGGGCCTTCTGGAGCCTGCGGCCGAGCCTCGTGGACGATGCGATGGCCGGCGTGCTGCTGGGGGGCGGGATTCTCTTCGCCGTCGCCTTCCTCACGCTGCTCCTGTTTCCGCGGCCGAAGGAGGGCTGATGGACCGGTTCGACCCGAGGCCCCGTGCGATGGGCGCGGTGCCGCGTCGCGCCGGCATGGCGGCGTCCTGCATTGCGCAGGCGGCGCCCCGGCCTGCCGGTCCCGCCTGGCGGCGCGCAGATCCGGGTGTCACCGCCCTCCCCCTCGCCCGGCCGGTCGGCTGCGGCGCCCAGTTCATGATCGGCGGCACCGCTGCCGCCCCTTCTTCCCCCGAGGCCTGAGACCATGCCGAAGCGCACCGACATCAAGTCCATCCTCATCATCGGCGCAGGCCCGATCGTCATCGGCCAGGCCTGCGAGTTCGACTATTCCGGCGCCCAGGCCTGCAAGGCGCTGCGTGCGGAGGGCTACCGCGTCATCCTGGTGAACTCGAACCCGGCGACGATCATGACGGACCCGGGCCTCGCGGATGCGACCTATGTCGAGCCGATCACGCCCGACATCGTCGAAAAGATCATCGCCAAGGAACGCCCGGATGCGCTGCTGCCGACGATGGGCGGGCAGACGGCGCTCAACACCTCGCTCAAGCTCGCGGAATCGGGCGTGCTGGCGAAGTACGGCTGCGAGCTGATCGGCGCCAAGGCCGAGGTCATCGACAAGGCCGAGGACCGCCAGAAGTTCCGCGACGCCATGTCGAAGATCGGCATCGAGAGCCCGCGCAGCGAAATCGCGCACAGCATGCCGGAAGCGTGGGACGCGCTGAAGACGGTCGGCCTGCCCTGCGTCATCCGTCCGTCCTTCACCCTCGGCGGCACCGGCGGCGGCATCGCCTACAACAGGGAGGAGTTCGACCAGATCGTCGCGGCCGGCCTCGCCGCCTCGATGACCTCCGAGGTGCTGATCGAGGAGAGCGTGCTCGGCTGGAAGGAGTTCGAGATGGAGGTGGTCCGCGACCGCGCGGACAACTGCATCATCGTCTGCTCCATCGAGAATCTCGACGCGATGGGCGTGCACACCGGCGATTCCGTCACCATCGCCCCGGCGCTGACGCTGACCGACAAGGAATACCAGCGCATGCGCGACGCGAGCATCGCGTGCCTGCGCGAGATCGGCGTCGACACCGGCGGGTCGAACGTGCAGTTCGGCATCAACCCTGTCGATGGCCGCATGGTCATCATCGAGATGAACCCGCGCGTGTCGCGCTCCTCCGCCCTCGCGTCGAAGGCGACCGGCTTCCCGATCGCCAAGGTCGCGGCGAAGCTCGCGGTCGGCTACACGCTCGATGAGCTTCAGAACGACATCACCATGGTCACGCCGGCGTCGTTCGAGCCGACCATCGACTATGTCGTGGTGAAGATCCCGCGCTTCACGTTTGAGAAGTTCCCCGGCACGCCGGCGACGCTGACGACCTCGATGAAGTCGGTCGGGGAGACCATGGCGATCGGCCGTTCCTTCGCCGAGGCCCTGCAGAAGGGCCTGCGCGGGCTGGAGACGGGGCTGTCGGGCCTCGATGACATCGCCGCGCCGGGCGACGGCTCCGCGCAGGCCTTCCACGCCGCGCTGGCGACGCCGAAGCCCGACCGCGTGCTGGTCGCCGCCCAGGCGATGCGCGCCGGCGTTTCGCTCGAGGAGATCCACGAGGCGTCGAAGTTCGACCCGTGGTTCCTGCGCGAGATCGAGAAGATCGTCGCCGCCGAGAACGAGGTGCGCGCCAAGGGCCTGCCGCAGAGCGCGACCGCGCTGCGCAGGCTCAAGGCGCAGGGCTTCTCCGACACGCGGCTCGCGACGCTTGCGGGCGTGAAGGACACGGAGGTCGCGGCGCTGCGCGACAGGCTCGGCGTGCAGCCGGTCTACAAGCGCATCGACACCTGCGCCGCCGAGTTCGCCTCCGAGACACCCTACATGTACTCGACCTATGAGGGCGGCTTCGGCGTGCCGGTCTGCGAATCCCGCCCGACCGCACGGAAGAAGATCATCATCCTCGGCGGCGGCCCGAACCGCATCGGCCAGGGCATCGAGTTCGACTATTGCTGCGTCCACGCGGCTTACGCGCTGAAGGATGCCGGGTTCGAGACCATCATGGTCAACTGCAACCCGGAGACGGTCTCGACCGACTACGACACCTCCGACCGGCTGTATTTCGAGCCGCTGACCGCCGAGGACGTCATCGCCCTGATCCGCAAGGAACAGGAATCCGGCGAGGTGCTGGGCTGCATCGTGCAGTATGGCGGGCAGACGCCGCTGAAGCTCTCCCAGGCGCTGCACAAGGCGGGCATCCCGATCCTCGGCACGTCCGCCGAGGCCATCGACATCGCCGAGGACCGCGAGCGCTTCCAGATGCTGCTGAAGGGTCTTGGCCTCAAGCAGCCGCAGAACGGCACCGCGCGCACGCTCGACGAGGCCATCGCCGAGGCGAACCGCATCGGCTACCCGGTGGTGGTGCGCCCATCCTACGTGCTCGGCGGACGCGCGATGGAGATCGCGCACAATGACGAGCAGCTCCGCCGCTTCGGCGCCGAGGCGGTGAAGGTCTCGGGCGAGAATCCCATCCTGATCGACCAGTACCTCGCCGACGCGATCGAGGTCGACGTGGACTGCATCTGCGACGCCGAGGGTGCCGTCTACGTCGCCGGCGTGATGGAGCACATCGAGGAAGCCGGCATCCATTCCGGCGATTCCGCCTGCTCACTGCCGCCCTACTCCCTGCCGCCCGCCATCGTGACCGAGCTGAAGGCGGAGACCGAGGCGATGGCCCGCGCGCTGAAGGTGCAGGGGCTGATGAACGTGCAGTACGCGGTGAAGGACGGCGACATCTACGTGCTGGAAGTGAACCCGCGCGCGTCACGCACCGTGCCCTTCGTCGCCAAGGCGACGGGCGTGCCGGTGGCGAAGATCGGCGCTCGCGTCATGGCCGGCGCGCGCCTGTCGGAATTCAAGCTCGATGACGACGCCGTTTCCCGCCATGTCGCGGTCAAGGAGGCGGTCTTCCCCTTCAACCGCTTCCCGAATGTGGACGTCATCCTCGGACCGGAGATGAAGTCGACCGGCGAGGTGATGGGCCTCGACCATTCCTTCGAGCGCGCCTTCCTCAAGTCCCAGCTCGGCGCCGGCGTGAAGCTGCCGGAAGCGGGCGCCGCCTTCATCTCGGTCAAGGACAGCGACAAGGCCGCCGCCGTCACCATGGCGCGGCGCCTGTCGGAGATGGGCTTCCGCATCCTCGCCACCCGCGGCACCGCGGTGCGCATCCGCGATGCCGGACTCGAGTGCCAGGTCATCAACAAGGTGCTGGAGGGCCGGCCGCACTGCGTCGACGCGATCAAGTCCGGCGACATCCAGCTCGTGATCAACACCACGGGCGGCGGACAGTCGGTGGCGGACAGCTTCGACATCCGCCGCAGCGCCCTCACCCACGGCATTCCGCACTACACGACGGCCGCGGGGGCCAGGGCGGCGGTCCACGCCATCGCCGCGCTCAAGGCCGGAACCCTTGATGTGGCACCCCTCCAGGCGTATTTTGCCACGTCGTTCTGACCGCATGGGGGCCGTTTCCGGCCCCCGTGGCGTCTCTCCCCCACCGACCGCCTGGCCTGGCTGAATCGGACCGAGGGCCGGCGGGGGGGACGCACTATCTGGGAAGGGTTCGCCGTGCAGAAGTTCCCGATGACCGCCGAGGGCCTCGCGCGTCTGGAGGAGGAGCTGAAGGTGCTGAAAGGCGAGGAGCGTCCGGCGATCATCCGGGCGATCGCCGAGGCGCGCGCGCATGGCGACCTGTCCGAGAACGCGGAATACCACGCCGCGCGCGAGCGCCAGTCCTTCATCGAAGGCCGCATCGCGGAGCTCGAGGCGATCATCCCCGCCGTCGATGTGATCGACGTCGCCCGCTTCACCGGCGACAAGGTGCTGTTCGGCGCCCGTGTCACCATCGTCGACGAGGAGAGCGAGGACGAGAAGACCTACCGCATCGTCGGGCAGTACGAGGCGGACATGAAGAACGGGTCGATCTCCGTCACCTCGCCGCTCGCCAAGGCGCTGATGGGCAAGAAGGTGGGCGATTCGGTCGAGGTGCCGACACCTGGCGGCGCCCGTTCGGTCGAGATCACCGGCGTCAGCTTCGCCTGATCGCCGGCCGGCCGCGCAGGCTTCCCGGCGCGCCTCCGCCCGCGGCGGCGCGCCGGACAGTATTCCGACCATCAAGAGGACAACGATGTCACCCGTGAATTCGATCCGCGGCCTCGCCGTGGCTGCCGAGGCCCCTGTCGTGCAGAGCGTCACGCTCGCCGACATTCGCGCCGCGGCAGAGCGAATTCGCGGCGCGGTGCTGCGCACGCCCACCATCGAGAACCCGGCCGTCAGCCGCGCCGCCGGCACGCGGGTCTTCCTCAAGCTCGACAACCTGCAGGCGACGGGCGCCTTCAAGGAACGCGGCGCGGCGAATCGGCTCGCGCTGCTGACGGCGCGCGAACGCGCGGCCGGCGTCATCGCCATGTCTGCCGGCAACCACGCGCAGGCCGTCGCGCGGCACGCGCAGCTCGCCGGCGTCGCCGCCACCATCGTCATGCCGAAGTTCACGCCGGCGACGAAGGTGGTGCGCACCGAGTTCTGGGGCGCGCGCGTCGTGTTGTACGGCGAGACATTGGCCGAGGCCGCCGCCCATGCGCACGACCTGGCGCTGAAGGAAGGCCTGGTCTTCATCCATCCCTACGACGACCCCGGCGTGATCGCCGGCCAGGGGACCATGGCGCTCGAGATGCTCGAGGACGCGCCGGAGATCGAGGCGCTGGTCATCCCGATCGGTGGCGGCGGCCTGTGCGCCGGCGTCGCGAGCGCGGCGGCGGAGTTGCGCCCCGGCATGCCGGTCTTCGGCGTGGAGGTGGAGGGCTACGCGGCCATGGCGCAGCGCCTGGCCGGCGACCCCGTCTCGGTCGGCGGGCCGACCATCGCCGAGGGCATCGCGGTGCGCGACGTCGGGGAAACGCCGCTCGCCATCCTCCGCCGCCTCGGCGTCGAGGTGCTGCTGGTGCCCGAGCGCGCGGTGGAGCAGGCGGTCGCGCTGCTCGCCGAAGGGGCCAAGGTGGTCGCGGAGGGCGCCGGCGCGGCCGGCCTCGCGGCCATCCTGACCTATCCGGAGCGCTTCAAGGGCCGCGTCGTCGGCACCGCCGTCTGCGGCGGCAACATCGACGCGCGCGCCCTGTCCAACGTGCTGCTGCGCCAGCTGCTGCGCGACGGGCGCATCCTGCGGCTGCACTTCGACATCCCGGACCGCCCCGGCGTGCTCGCCGACATCGCCGCACGCATCTCGGCGGTCGGCGGCAATGTGATCGAGGTGAAGCACCAGCAACTGTTCGGCGCGCCGACGGTGCAGAGCACGGAGCTGCACCTGATGGTCGAGGTGCGCGACGCCGCGCAGGGGGATGCGATCATCGCGGCGCTTGAGGCAGGGGATTACGTCGTCAGGCGCGGGTAGTGCGCGGGGGAGGGGAACCTCCCCCGCACCCCCTCCTTTTTTGTCTGTCAGCCTGGAGTTCCCGGCGCGCCGGGACCGCCCATCCAGGTGATCCAGGAAGGAGGGAGGATCGGGGGGAGTTCCCTCCCCCCGACCTTCGACCGGCCGGCCTCACGCACCACCGCTTCCGGCCATGGCATCGCGTCGAAAGCAGCCGATCGCGTGGTCATTGACGATGCCGACTGCCTGCAGCCAGGCCTGCACGATGGTCGGTCCGACGAACTTGAATCCGCGGCCCTTGAGGTCCTTCGAGACGCGCCCGGCGAGTTCGGCGGAGGCCGCGGCTGTCTTGCCATCGCCGCGCAGCACCTGGCCATCGGTGAAGGACCAGCAATAGGTCGCGAAATCCTCGCCGCGCGCGTCCATCTCAAGGAAGATCCGCGCGCCGCGGATGGTCGCCTCGATCTTGGCGCGGGATCGGATGATGCCGGGATCGGCGAGCAGGCGGAGGGTGTCGGCCTCGGTGAAACGGGCGACCTTGCGCGGGTCGAAGCCGGCGAAGGCGGTGCGGAAGTTCTCGCGCTTGCGCAGCACGGTGATCCAGGACAGGCCGGCCTGGAAGCCTTCCAGCATCAGGCATTCCCACAGGGCGCGCGGGTCGCGCTCGGGCACGCCCCATTCGGTGTCGTGATAGGCGCGTTCGAGGGGATCCTTCTCGGCCCAGCGGCAACGCCGGTGATCGGTCATGGCGGGGCTCCTCCTGGTCATGGCTGGTCACTTCCGGCCGCTGCGCGACGGGTGAAGCAGGCCGGCACCGGCCGGGAATCATCGCCGGCGAAAAGGAACATATACAGAACAGTCATCGGCAGGAAGGGCTGCCGGCCAGCAGCCGTTGAGCTTGGCGTGGATCTTCGTTGCGAAGACGCGCCTTCGTGCCGAGAGCCATCGGCCAAGGGGCCGCGGCCACCGAAACAATGTGGTCGGCCTCATGACCAGGGCGGTCGGAGACGGCGTGGCGGGCAGGCTGGACAGGGCTGCCGGCAATGGTGACCGCGCAGGCGGCATGGCGCCGCCGATGCCCCGTCAAACGGGAATGGCTCTGGCGAGGGCGCGTCAACAAAGTTTAAGCAAAAATAATGCCAAGATCAGCAGAAGTTGCCACGCATGATCGCACACCCGCATAGCGCGAGCCATTCACACCACCACCCTCGTGGACTGCATCCCATCCACCCCGCACCCGCGGCGCCACTGCCCCTGCCGCAAAAAGAAAGCCCCGGAAAACCAAGGTTTTCCAGGGCTAGTCAACAGGGAGGCTTCACGTCTGGGAGACGAGGGATCCTGAGGACCCCATCCGAGCTAGTCATCGGATGCCCAAACCATAGACGCAGTTGCGGCATGCATGATTCCCGATATGCACCAATCCGATATGCGCACATCGCATGACTGAACGAGATACCCGTGTGACGCGCGTAACGGCTGCGTGATGTTCTCCGTGCCACCATTCAGGCTCTATGCCGTGAGCAACCCGGATCCCGGGGGCTGACGCCGGCTCAGTGCCCCGTCGCCGCCAGCTCCGCCATCAGGAAGTCCCGGAACACCGCGACCCGCTTCGAATGGCGCATCTCCTCGGGGTAGACGAAGAAGGCCTCGATCTTCGGCGCCTTCACCTCCGGCAGCACCTGCACCAGCCCTTCCATCTGCCGTTCCAGGACGTAGTCGGGCAGCGCCGCGAGGCCGAGGCCGCTGCGCACCGCCTCGAGGATGCCGGGCAGGGAGTTGATCTCGATCGCCGACCGCCGTGGCGTCCCGGGCCGGCGCCCGGCCTCGGCCAGCCAGTTGATGTTGTCGATCGGCGGCCGGTAGTCGCCGTAGATGATCAGCCGGTGGGCATCGAGGTCCTCGACCCGCTGCGGGATGCCCGCGCCCTTCAGATAGGCCGGCGATCCGCAGACCTTCCAGCCGAAGGTCGCGATGTTGCGCTGGATCAGGTCAGGCTGCCGCGGCGGGTGCATGCGGATGGCGACATCGGCCTCCCGCATCGCGAGGTCGAGGTCCGAATCGTCCAGCAGCAGCGTGACGCTGATCTCCGGATGCAGGCTGATCAGGCGCGGCAGTCGCGGTGCGAGCCAGGTGCTGCCGAAGCCGGTGGTGGTGGTGATCTTCAACCGCCCCGCCGGGCGCTCGCGGCTTTCGGTCAGCAGCGCCTCGGTCATGGCGAGCTTGGCGAAGACCTCCCGCACCGTGCGGTTCAGCGTCTCCCCCTGCTCGGTCAGGATCAGGCCGCGGGCGTGGCGGTGGAAGAGCGGGACCGTCAGCGCCTCCTCCAGCGCCTGGATCTGACGGGAGACGGCGGATTGGCTGAGGTTCAGCGTCTCCCCCGCATGGGTGAAGGAGCCGGCCTCGGCCACCGCGTGGAAGACGCGCAGCTTGTCCCAGTCGATCGGCATCAGGCGGCGGCTTGTTCTGTCGCGGCGTCCATCGCGGCGAGGAACTTCTCCGCCTCGAGCGCGGCCATGCAGCCGGTGCCGGCCGCGGTGACCGCCTGGCGATAGACCTTGTCCTGCACGTCGCCCGCTGCGAAGACGCCGGGCACGGAGGTGCGCGCGGTTCCCGGCACCGTCACGATGTAGCCCTCCGCGTCCATCTCCACCTGGCCCTGGAACAGGGCGGTCGCCGGCGCATGGCCGATGGCGACGAAGATGCCGTCCACCCTCAGTTCGAACTTCTCGCCGCTGCGCGCGTTGCGCAGCGCGAGGCCACGCGCGACCGGCACGCGGCCGGAGGAATCGGAGAGCACCGCCTCGGTCACCGTGTCCCACAGCACCGTCACGTTCGGCTTCGCGAACAGGCGCTGCTGCAGGATCTTCTCGCTGCGCAGCGAGTCGCGCCGGTGGATCAGCGTCACGTGGCGGGCGAGGTTGGCGAGGTACAGCGCCTCCTCCGTCGCCGAATTGCCGCCGCCGATCACCGCCACGTCCTTGCCGCGGTAGAAGAAGCCGTCGCAGGTCGCGCAGGCCGAGACCCCGAAGCCGCCGAGTTCCTTCTCCCCCGGGATGCCGAGCCATTTCGCCTGGGCGCCGGTGGCGATGACCACCGCCTCGGCCTCATAGACGTCGCCCGAGTCGCCGGTGGCGCGAAAGGGCCGGCGGGACAGGTCGATGGCGGTGACGATGTCGAACACCACCCTGGCGCCGACATGTTCCGCCTGCTTCTGCATCTGCTCCATCAGCCAGGGGCCCTGGATGGCCTCGGCGAAGCCCGGGTAATTCTCGACATCTGTGGTGATGGTGAGCTGCCCCCCGGGCTGAAGCCCGGCGACGACCATGGGTTCGAGCCCCGCGCGGGCGGCATAGATCGCCGCCGTGTACCCCGCCGGGCCGGCGCCGATGATGAGGAGGCGGGTACGGTGCATCTCGGCCACGAGGCGGGTCCCATTGCAGTTGCGCTGCATCGGATATCGGGCAGCCCCGCACAGGCCACAACCCTGATGCCTTGATACAGCAGGAACGTGCAATGATATTGCGCCCGGCCAAGCAGCCGAGCAACGAAACAAGCGACCTTTGAACATGCCCCGCGATCACGAAGACCCCGGCCTCGATTCGGTGGACCGGCACATCCTCGCCGAACTCCAGGCGGATGGCCGGATGACCAATGTCGAGCTCGCCCGCCGGGTGAACCTCTCCGCGCCCCCTTGCCTGCGGCGGGTGCGGCGGCTGGAGGAGGCCGGCGTGATCCGCGGCTACCATGCCGATATCGACCCCGTGGCCCTCGGTTGGGAAATCACCTTCTTCGCCCTGGTCGGCCTCGAGTCGCAGAAGCAGGCCGTGCTCGATGCCTTCGAGTCGCTGGCGACCTCCTGGTCCGAGGTGCGCGAGTGCCACATGATCCGCGGCGGCGGCGATTTCCTGTTGCGTTTGGTCGCGCGCGACACGGCGCACGAAAACGAGCTGACCTCCCGACTGACCGGCGCGCCCAGCGTCATGCGGGTGCAGACGCTGCAGACCATCCGCACCGCGAAGGACGTGGCGGGGGTGCCGATCGGCTAGGCAGATCGACGCCGCGCTTGCGAATAGATAAACCATTTAGTTAAGTCTCCTCCGCCCAGCGGAGGAAACCACGATGCAGGTCCAGCCCTATCTCTTCCTCAACGGCCGCTGCGAGGAGGCGATCGCCTTCTGGCAGAAGGCCGTCGGCGCCACGCCGGGCATGGTGCTGCGCTTCAGGGACAACCCCGAGCCATCGCAGATCCCGCCGGGCAGCGAGGACAGGATCATGCACGCGTCGATCAAGGTCGGTGCGACGGAAATCCTGGCCTCGGACGGCTGCGCCGAGGGCGCGGCCAGCTTCGCCGGGTTCTCGCTGGCCTTCACAGCCGATTCGGTCGGTGAGGCCGAACGCACCTTCGCCACCCTGTCGGAAGGCGGACAGGTGCAGATGCCGATGGCGAAGACCTTCTTCGCGGCCACCTTCGGCGTCGTGCAGGACCGCTTCGGCGTGAGCTGGATGGTCCTCGCCGAGGCGTGATGCCATCGGGCCCTGGTGATGAAGCGGTGATCGGCGGACGGGAAATGGAGGGGCATTGCCCCTCCAAGCCTCCCCACCAAAGGCCGAAAGGCCTTTGGAAACCATCACCTGGCGTCGGGCAGGGGAGGCGTTCCGCGGCGACGAAGGAAGCGCCGCGCCCGGAGCCCGTATGCTTGCGCGGGTGTCGTGTACGCAGCGCGCTTCCTCGTTCCGGCGCGGCAGCCATCCCCAACGCCAGGCATCGGCCGGTCCAGGGTGCACTGCACCCCGGCAGGGCGAGGCTCGGAGAGGGGCAGAGCCCTTCTCCGATCACCAGCGCCACAGGCTTGCACACATGGGGTGGCCCCCTCGCGTCACCCGAACCGGACCATCACGCCAGCCAAGATGCCGCCCCCCGACACGGCGCGGCTTCAGCGCGCCTCGGGAATCTCCGCGATCCCGAGGCTCCGCGCCGCCGCCACCAGGTTGCCCCAGGTGGTCGCATCGACCGGAATACCCTCGGCCAGCCGCTTCGCGCGGGTGATGCGTTCCTTCTCCCCCGCCACCAGCACCGGGTTCTCCGGGTCCGCGGGCGGGGAGGTCTTCACGTCCGCGATCACCGCCGCGAGCTCGCCGCGGAAGGCGTCGAGATCCCCGAACCGCCCGGGGTCCAGCACGAAGGCGAGCCAGGAATTGACGATGCCGCGCTCGCGCTGCTCCGGCCGCCAGGCGGTGGCGCCGCCGAGCAGCGCGCCGGCCAGCACCTCGCACACCAGCGCGAGGCCGTAGCCCTTGTGCGCCCCGAAGGAGAGCAGCGCCCCGCGCGGCTGGTCCCGATACAGCACGCCGGGATCGGTCGTCGGCTGCCCCTTCGCATCCACCAGCGACCCTTCCGGCACCGCCCGTCCGGCATTGAAGGCGACGCGGCACTTGCCGAGCGCGATCGCCGAGGTGGCGAAGTCGAGCACCAGCGGCGCATCGCCCGCGCGCGCCGCCGGCACGGTGATGCAGACCGGGTTGGTGGACAACCGCCCGTCGGACCCGCCGAAGGGTGCGACCGCCGGCGGGCCGGAGACGCCGTTGACGAAATGGACGGAGATCATCCCCGCCGCCGCCGCCTGCTCCCCATAGGTGCCGATGCGGCCGAGGTGGTGCACGTCGCGCAGCCCCATCACCGCATGGCCATGCGCATGGGCCGCATTGATCGCCCAGTCCATCGCGATGCGCCCGACACGCTGGCCGTAGCCCATGCCGCCGTCGAACAGCGCCAGCGACGCCTCCTGCCGGATCGCCTTCGGCGCGACGTTGGGGTGCAGCTTGCCCTGCCGGACATGCTCCACGTAGCGCGGCAGCAGCATGATGCCGTGGCTGTCATGCCCCTGCAGGTTGGCTTCCAGGAGGTGGGCGGCGACTTCCTCCGCCTCCTCCTGCGTGCTGCCGGTGGCGGCGACGATCGAACGCACCAGGTCGCGCAGCGCCCCGGCATGGATCTTCAGCATGGCGGCCTCATTCGCGGTTCGCGCCGGGGGCGGCGCGAACCGTCACGAGGCACCGCTTCGGCGATTCGCGCCAGGGGCGGCCGCTCACGATTCGCGCCAGGGCCGCCGCTGCCAGAGGCCGCGCAGGTCGCGCTCCAGCCCCACCACATCGCTGCGGTACTCCTCCCCGATGCGCGGTGCGAGCGGCAGGCCCAGCCGCTCCGCCTCCTTCACGAAGTCAGGATCGGCGAGCGCGGCACGGAAGGCGCCCTCCAGCCGCACGCGGATCTCGGCAGGCAGGCCGGGCGGGGCGACGATGCCGCGCGTCGCCCCGCTGATCAGGTTCTGCCCCTGCTCGCGGAAGGTCGGCACATCCGCCGTGCCCGACCAGCGCGTCAGCGACGCCTGCCCGAGGGAGCGGATCCGCCCGTCGCGCAGCAGCGCCAGGCTCTCGCTCATGTTGAAGGCGCCGACCTGGATGTGCCCGCCGACCAGCGCGGTCGACAGCGGCGCCATGCCGTTGAAGGGCACATGCGTCATCGGCGGCATCCCGGCGCGGTCCTCGAGCGCGATGACCAGCAGGTGGTCGTCGGAGCCGATGCCGGTGGAGCCGTAGGAGATCTGCCCCGGCCGCGCCTTGGCCGCGGCCACCAGGTCGGCCAGCGTCCGCAGCGGGGAATTCGCCGCGACGAAGATGCCGCCCGGATCATCCACCACATTGGCGATGAAGGTGAAGTCGAGCGGCCGGTACCGGACCTGGCGCTCCATCGGATAGGTCACCATGGCGGGCACGCTGGTGGCAGCGAGGGTGAAGCCGTCCGGCGCGGCGGCGAAGGCCGCCTCCCAGCCGAGCTGGCCGCCGGCGCCGGCGCGGTTGACCACCAGGAAGCGGGCGCCCTGCAGCCGGTTCTGCACCGCCGGCAGGATCACGCGCGCCATGGTGTCGACCCCGCCCCCCGGCGGGTAGGGCACGATCACCTCGATCGGGCGGTCGGCCGGCCAGGCGGCGCGGGCGAGGCGAGGCAGGCCGAAGGTGCCGGCGGCGGCAAGCGCACCGAGGGCATTGCGGCGGGTGATGGTCATGACGTTCTCCCTCCCTTTCCGGTCGTTGGACCCGAGAGTGGCGCCTGACCACCGCGGCCGCAATCGGCGGGCTGCGCGCGGCGCCGTTTCCTCGTCTATGCTGCGGTGCCCATCAGCCGGAGCTCGCCATGGCCGCACCAATCGCTCCCCGGAGGTCCTTCCTCGCGCTCGGTGCCGCGCTTGCGCTGCCCGGCTGCGAACTCCCTGTCCGGGGGCCGGCCGTCCCGCGGGGACGGACCGACGAGGCCAAGGTGCTGGGTCTGACCAATGAGCGCTTCAACATCTTCAACCGCGCGGGGCTCCAGGCGCTGGAAGCCGAGTTCATCGCGGCGGGCGAGCGCAGCCGCGCGCGCCTTGGCCTGCGGCAGGGCACGCCGCTGCCTCCGGTCAAGCTGCTCGCGGTCTCCGGCGGCGGGGAGAACGGGGCCTTCGGCGCGGGCCTGCTCTGCGGCTGGACCGAGCAGGGCACGCGACCGGAATTCAACCTCGTCACCGGCGTGAGCACCGGCGCGCTGACGGCGCCCTTCGCCTTCCTGGGCAGCGCCCACGACGCGCAGCTCCGTTCCGTCTACACGGAGCTCACGCTCGCCGACGTCGCGCGTTCGCGCGGCCTGCTGGGGGCGGTCTTCGCCGATGGACTCGCCGACAATTCCCCGCTCTTCCGCACCATCTCCCGCTACATGAACGAGGAGATGCTCGCGGCGATCGCCGGCGCCTACCGGGGCGGGCGGCTGATGCTCATCGGCACGACGCAGCTCGACGCGCAGCTTCCGGTCATCTGGAACATCGGTGCCATCGCGGACAGCGGCCACCCGCGGGCGCTCGACCTCACGCGCCGCATCCTGCTCGCCTCGGCCGCCATCCCCGGCGCCTTCTCCCCGGTGATGATCGACGTCACGCTGGACGGCGAGGCGCGGCAGGAGATGCACGTCGACGGCGGTGCCTTCGCCCAGGCCTTCCTCTACCCGGCGTCGCTCGGCGAGGGGCGGCGGGCGCGGCTCCGTCGCGGCACCGCCGCCGCGGTCGCCGATGCCTACGTGATCCGCAACGCGCGGCTCGACCCCGAATGGGCGGATGTGGAACGGCGCACGCTCGGCATCGCCGGCCGCGCCATCTCCACCATGATCGCCGCCAGCGGCTACAACGACGTGCTGCGCATCTACAGCAACACGCAGCGCGACGGGATCGGCTTCCATCTCGCCTTCATCGGCACCGATTTCGACCAGCAGCTCCCTGCCCCCTTCGACCAGGGCTACATGCGCGCGCTCTTCGCCTATGGCTACGAGCGGGGGCGCCGGGGCTACGACTGGGCGCGCCGCCCGCCGGCATGAGGCGGCACGGATGGCCGCGCGCCATGGAGGCCGGGGATGACGGCCCCCGCTGAGGACATGCTGACGAGCGAGCGGATCCTGCGGCGGAGCCTGCTCGCCGGAGGTGCGGCCACGCTTGCGGGATGCGCCTTCTCCGAGCGCGGCGCCCCCGTGCCGCGGGACGAGATCCGCGAGGCAACCGTCCTCGGCCTGCCGAACGAGCGCTTCTGCGTCACCGATCCCATCGACCTGCCGCGCATCGTCGAGGAGTTCAACGAGGCCGGCCGCCGCCAGCGCCGGCGGTTCGGCCTCGGTCCGCGGGAACCGCTGCCGCCTTCCTCGATCATCGCCTTCTCGGGCGGGGGAGAGAACGGCGCCTTCGGGGCCGGCCTGGCCTGCGGCTGGACGACGCACGGCACGCGCCCGACCTTCAACGTCGTCACCGGCATCTCCACCGGCGCGCTGACCGCGCCGCTGGTCTTTGCCGGGCCGCACCGCGATGCGGAGCTGCGCGAGGCCTATACCGGCATCACCGCCTCGGACGTGCTGGAAGGCCGCGGCCTGCTCGCGGCGCTGCTGGACGATGCGGTGGCGGACAGCGCGCCGCTCGCGCGCGCCATCGCGCGACACATGAACGAGGGCCTGCTGGCCGAGATCGCCGAAGGCTATCGCGACGGGCGGCAGCTCATCATCGCCACCACCAACCTCGATGCGCAGCGGCCGGTCGGCTGGAACCTCGGCGCCATCGCGGCGAGCGGGCATCCCCGCGCGCTCGATCTGGCGCGCCAGGTGCTGCTCGCCTCGACCGCCATTCCGGGCCTGTTTCCGCCGGTGATGATCGACGTCACGGTGAACGGGCGGCCGCACCAGGAAATGCATGTCGACGGCGGCACCTACGCACAGGCCTATCTCTATCCGCCGGCCTTGGGCGAGAGCCGGGAGGCGCGCATCCGCGCGGGGCTGACGCCGGCCTCGGTCACCGCCTATGTGGTGCGCAACGGGCGGCTGAGGGCACCGGGCGGGCCGGTGCGGCGGCGCGCCATCGACATCGCCGGCCGCGCCATCTCGACCCTGATCAGCGCCGCCAGCCTGGGCGACATCTTCCGCATCCAGGCCGCGGCGGAACGCCACGGCATCGCCTTCAACCTCGCGCACATCGACGATGACTTCACCGCCGAGGAATCCGAGCCCTTCGCGATGGCCTATCTGCGCGCCCTGTTCGACTACGGCTACGGCAAGGCGAGCGTGGGTTACCCGTGGAAGCGGGGCTTGCCGCCGTGAGAGGTCGCGAAAGCCTTCCTTAACCTCCATGTCGCCAATGTGGCGTCATGCCCGCCGTAGATGACCGTTTCGCCGCCTGCGCCGCGACCGTGATGACGGCCCACGGTGCGTTCAACCCGCACGACCGGCTGCTGGGCGGGCCCGCCGCGCACGGCATCGGGCTCGGGCTGCTCTCGGTCTGGATCGGGGGGCCGGCCGATGTCGCGGCGCTGCGCGGGCTCGGCCGCGATACCGCGGCGCGGATCCTGCGCCAGATGGTCTGGGCGCCGGTGGGTGCCGGAAAGCTGCCGGCCGGGCCGGACCTCGCCCTCTTCGCCTATGCCCTGGAGGCAGGGACCATGCAGGCATTATCCGACCTGCAGGAGGATCTCGGCGTCGTGCAGAGCGGTGCCCCGGATGCGCCGACATTGGCCGCCGCCCATGCCCGCGCGCCCCAAGCCCTCGTGCGCGCCATTGCCGCCCGGCACGCAGCCTGGCGTGCGGGACGCAGCCTTCCGCCGCCCTTCGCACCGCGTCCCGCGCCGCCGCCCTGCACGGTGCTTCACGCCGCCTGTTGACCCCCCTTGGCAGGGGCGCGTCACGCCGTCAGCCTGTGAGGGCCAGACACCGGGAGTGACGAACGCATGCGGCTGGACCGCACCTGCCTGCCGGCGGACCTCGCCGCCGGCGCCTTCGCCGCACGCATCATGACGGCCGAGGGCCCCTGCATCGTCGGCATGATCGGCGGCGCCGCCTTCGACATGACCTGCGCCTACGGCACCATGTCCCGCTGGATGGAGGAGGAACACCCCGCCGCCACCATCCGCACGCGCGGGGCTCCGCTCGCCCTCGACCTCGACGCGCTGATGGCCAATTCCGCGCATGATGCGCGCGATCCGGCGAAACCCTGGCTGCTGGCGCCGATCGACCTGCAGGCGGTGAAGGCCGCCGGCGTGACCTATGTGCGCTCCATGCTGGAACGCGTGATCGAGGAACGCTGCCGCGGCGATGCATCGGCCGCCGCCGCCGTGCGGCTCGAAGTGAGGGAGATCATCGGTGACGACCTCGCCAGGCTGGTGCCGGGCAGCGCGGAGGCGATGCGGGTCAAGGCGGCGCTGGTCGAGAAGGGCTGGTGGAGCCAGTACCTCGAGGTCGGCATCGGCGCGGATGCGGAGATCTTCTCCAAATGCCCGCCGATGGCAGCAGTGGGCACCGGGGCGAAGGTCGGCGTGCATCCCGCCTCCCACTGGTCGAACCCGCAGCCGGAGGCGGTGCTGGTGGTCAACAGCCGCGGCCGCATCCAGGGGGCGACGCTCGGCAACGACGTGAACCTGCGCGACGTGGAAGGGCGCAGCGCGCTGCTGCTGGGGCGCGCGAAGGACAACAACGCCTCGGCCGCGCTGGGGCCGATCATCCGGCTGTTCGACGAAGGCTTCACGCTTGAGGATGTGCGGCGCGCCGAGATCACGCTGACCATCAGCGGCCGCGACGGCTTCACGCTGGACGAGCGCGGAGCGGTCGGCGCGATCAGCCGCGATCCGGCGGAGCTCGTCGGGCAGATGATCGGGGCGCACCACCAGTATCCCGACGGGGCGGTGCTGTATCTCGGCACGCCGTTCTCGCCGGCGAAGGACCGCGGCGCGCCGGGGATGGGCTTCACGCACAAGGAAGGCGACATCGTGCGGATTGCCAGCCCGCGGCTCGGCGCGCTGGTGAACGAGGTGGACCGCACCGACGAATGCCCGCCCTGGGTGTTCGGCACGCGGGCGCTGTTCGCGTCGCTGATGCGCCGCGGGCTGCCGCGGCCGTGATGGGTGGGGCGCTTCCCGGAGGGGCGCTGCCCCTCCGGACCACCCCGCCGAGGGCCGAAAGGCCCTCGGAACCCATGAGATTCTTCGGGCATGGGCTTCACCGCCGTCGCCATCGTCGCGGATGCGCCATCCCCCTCCCCGCCACCCCTGACCAAGTCCCGGTTTCCAAAGGCCTTTCGGCCTTTGGCGGGAGGGGTCCGGGGAGGGCGGCGCCCTCCCCGGGAACGCCCTCCCCATGAAGGAGCAGCACGGCACGCTCGACCGCGGCGACGGCGTGCGCCTCGCTTGGCGGCGCCTGCCCGGCCGCGGCATGGGCGTGGTCTTCCTGGGCGGCTTCAACAGCGACATGACCGGCACCAAGGCGGAATTCCTCGCCGGCTGGTGCGAGGCGCGCGGCACGCCGTTCCTGCGCTTCGACTATTCCGGCCACGGCACCTCCGGCGGCCGCTTCGAGGACGGCACCATCGGCCGCTGGGCCGACGACGCGGCCTGCGTCATCGAAGCGATGGCCGACGGCCCGCAGGTGCTGGTCGGTTCCTCCATGGGTGGCTGGATCGCGCTGCTGCTGGCGCGACGGATCGCGGTGCATGCCCTGGTCGGCATCGCCCCTGCCCCCGACTTCACCGAGGACCTGATGTGGGCGGAATTCCCGCCCGAGGTGCGCGCCACCATCGAGCGCGACGGCCTCTGGCGGCGGCCGAGCGAATACGGCGCCCCCTACCCCATCACCCGCGCGCTGATCGAGGACGGGCGCCGGCACCTGCTGCTGCGCGGCCCGCTGCCGATCGCGGCGCCGGTGCGCATCCTGCAGGGCCAGCAGGACCCGGACGTGCCCTGGCGCCACGCGCTGCGCATCGCGGAGGCGCTGACCGGCGGCGACGTGCATGTGACGCTGATCAAGGACGGCGACCACCGCCTGTCGCGGCCGCAGGATCTGGCGCTACTGGGGGAGACCCTGGCGCCGCTCCTCCTCCAGGATGGCGGCTAGCCCTTCGCGATAGGTCGGATGGCGCCAGGCGATGCCGAGCGCGGCCTTGGTCAAGGCATTGGTGACGTGCCGGTTCTCCGCCCAGAAGGAGAGCGCCATGGGCGACATGCGCGCCCGAGCTGCCTCGAAGGGGATCGCCGGCGGAGGTTCCAGTCCGAGCAGGCGCGCGGCATGCGCGACGACCTCGGCGCTTTCCGCCGGCTCGTCGTCCACCAGGTGCAGGATGCGCACCGTGGGCGGCAGGTCCTGGCCGATCGCGGCGAGCACGGCCCGCGCGATGTCGTCGCGATGGATGCGGGAAAAGGCGTGGCCGGGCTTCGCCACGCGCCGCGCCGTACCGGCGCGCAGATCGTCGAAGGCGGAGCGGCCCGGCCCATAGATGCCGCCGGCGCGGAAGATGTCGAGCGCGGCGCGGCCGGCGGCAAGGTTGCGCCAGGATTCCTCGGCGGCAAGGCGACGGCGGCTGCGCTCCTGGCCGGGCGTGGGGCGCGTGGCCTCGTCCACCTTCGCGCCGCCGTGGTCGCCATAGACGCCTGTGGTGGAGAGGTAGCCGATCCAGCGCAGCGTGCCGGCGGCGAGCGCGGCCTCGAGCGCCGGCCGGTGCGCGCCGATCACCGGATCGCCGGCTTCGTTCGGCGGCGCCGTCACGAACAGGTGCGAGGCCTCCGCGATCGCCGCGGAGGCAGCGGCGAAGGCGACAGGCTCGACACCCGGCGGCGCCGCGCTCGCGGCGGGATCGCGCGCCGTGCCCGCGACGCGCCAGCCCGCCGCCGCCGCCAGCCGCGCCGCCGCCATTCCCGCAAACCCGAGCCCCGCCACGAGCAGCATTGCACCCTCCGCCATCGCCATCTGGCATGGCGGCGAGATGACGACCAGATCGCCCACCGTTCGCCCCGGTCGACAGCGACCGGCGCAGCCCTGCGTTCCGGCCGCATCATCACCCGGTCGCGCAATTCCACAGGGTCGCGATCTGTTCTAGATTGCGGGCATGTTCCCCCTCCGCCTCCTGATCGCCGGCGCGGCGGTACTGCTGCTCGCGGCCGGTGGCGGCGCCTGGTGGTTCCTGGAGGGCGGGCCCGAGGATCCGCTGCCGACGCCGCCGGAACCGCCGAGGCTGACTGATGCGCCGGAATATGAACGCTGCCTCGATATGCTCGAGGACGATCCGGAGGGCGCACGCAGCCTTGCCGATTCCTGGGGAATGGAAGGTGGTGGCGAGGCGGCTGCCCATTGCGCCGCCCTCGCCGCGCTGACCCTGGGTGAAGCGGAACGCGCGGCAGAGGCGCTGGAGCGCATCGCCGCGCGCAGCCAGGCCGGCATGGCCGCCCGCGCAGCGGTGTTCGGCCAGGCCGGCGAGGCCTGGATCGCCGCCGGCAAGCCGCAGCGCGCCCATGCGGCACTGACCTTGGCGCTCGCGCTGGTGCCTGCCGATTCCAGCCTGCTGACCGAGCGCGGCATGGCGCTGCTGGCGCTGAACCGGCCGGCGGAGGCGCTGGAGGATCTGGAGCGCGCGGTCGCGGCGGATGCCTCCCTGGTGGAGGCCTGGGTGCTGCGCGCCTCCGCGCTGCGCCGGCTGGACCGCATCGGGGAGGCGGTGGAGAGCGTCGCCGAGGCGCTGCGCCTCGACCCGGACAATGTGGAAGGCCTGCTGGAGCGTGGCATCATCCGCCAGATTCGCGGCGAGGCCGCTGAGGCGCGGGCCGACTGGGAACGGGTGATCGAACTCTCGCCGGACAGCGCGGCCGCGGATCTCGCGGCGCAGAACATGGCGCTGATCGAGGCCGGCCCGGCGCGGCGGTAGCCCAGCCGCCGGTCAAGGACGGGCACCGGCGGCCCCCGGCAAGGCCTCGGGCCTGAACCAGCCGGCGCGACCGGCGCTTGCCGGCGGCGCTGCTCCCGACGCGCGAAGCCAGGACACGCACGCCAGAGGCATATGTCACCGGACCCTGCCGATGACCCCCCATCGGCCGGCACGGATCCCGATCGAGCGGAATCACCGACCGGGTGAGGATGCTCGTGAAGGCAAGAGGCTGGAGTGGTCGCCGCGGACCGAGGCGAACGGAAACCACTTCATTGGACTCCGATGCCGAACCAGCCGAAGGGCTGGCCGGTATCAGAAATCCAGGTCGGCGTAGTGGTCGGGCGGCGTCACGCCGCTCACGCGGTCGCCGAGCAGCGGGCGGAAGGACGGGCGGGACTTCATCCGCGCATACCAGTCCTTGGCCGCTTCGTTCAGCGACCAGTCGATATCGCCGATGTAGTCGAGCGCCGAGAGATGCGCCGCCGCGGCCAGATCCGCCAGCGACAGCATCGGCCCGGCGAGCCAGGGCCTCGTCTCGGCCAGCCAGCCGATGTATTCGAGATGCGGGCGAAGGTTGGCATAGCCGGCACGGATCGCCGTCGCATCCGGATTGCCGCGCCCCATCAGCCGCTTCATCTGCTTCTCGTAGAGCAGGTTCATGCCGACCTCGGCGTGGAACTTGCCGTCGAACCAGGCGACCAGGCGGCGGACCTCCACCCGTTCCGCGAGCGTGCGCCCGAGCAGCGGAATGTCGGGATAGGCCTCGTCCAGGTACTCGCAGATTGCGTTGGAATCCGCGATCGTCAGGCCGTTGTCCTCCTGCAGCACAGGCACTGTGCAGGCGGGATTCATGCCGAGGAAGTCGTCGCGACGGTCCCACACCCGCTCGATGCGCGTGTCGAAGGGGATGCGCTTTTCGCCGAGCGCCAGGCGCACCTTGCGGGAGAAGGGAGAGAGGGGAAGGTGGAAGAGCAGCCTCACGATGGCCCGCTTATGCCACCCCCCCTTGCGGGGCGCAAAGGTCGGCAGCGATCAGCGTCGCGCGAGCCGTCGCGAAAGCTGCGCACAAAGCTGCACATCGCGCTCTGATACCGCCGAGCCTTGCTGATGACCTCGTCATCGGCAAGGCGAACGGTATCGCGCGCAGGACGGGTGTGGCGGCTGCGCGCCAGGCCGGGACTCTCATGCCGGATGAGCCGAAAGGCCGGCGGGCATGAGCCCGATTGGGAATGCCGGGAACGGCCGGCCTCGGGAATGCGCCATTCGGCGCGCTCTCAAGCGGGCTCTCAGATGCGTCGCGCGCAGGCCAGGAAGGCCTCGGTCACGGCACGGGTGCCGCGCAGATCGGCGGACCAGGGTTCGACGCGCTCCCCGGGAAAGATCACCTGCATCCGGTAGCCGGCGGCGAAGGCCTCGACGAAATTGATGAAATTGTTGAAGGCGCCCTGGTAGGAGGCCTCGATCATCTCGGGGCGGGTGGTGCCGATGTAGTTCAATTCGGCACGGCGGTTGTCGATCGCGATGATGATGCGCCCCCGCGCCTCCTGCCGAACATTCCAGGATCGGTCGCCCACCTGCACGAATCCGTGGAGTTGGCCGCGCAGGCGCTCGACCTTGATCCAGAAGAAGCGGCCGACACGGTTCGCGTCCGTGCCCATGCCGCACAGCGGGCCGTTGTCGGATTGCGCCACATAGGCGCGCCATCCGTTGACGTTGGCGATGTCGCGGACCTGCGCCGAGGCCGGCGCAGCCAAAGCAAGGAGGGCCGCGAGGGCCATGGCCGGGATACGCACGCCGAAAACCTCCTCCGCTGCCGCGGCCGCCCCGCCGCTGCGGCGAAGATTACCTTTCCGTCACGCAAACGGAAGATGGCGCGCGCGCGAGCCATGAAGGATTTCGCCAGCGGGCGCGCCGGAGCGCCCGCTGGCCGGAGTCATTCGGCCGCCACGGCCTCGGTCTCGGCCATCGGGACCGGCAGGTACTTCGCGTATTCCTTCGGCACGACGTGCCAGAAGCGGCCGCGCTCGGTCGCCCATTCGTTCAGCAGGCGGGCGGCGAAGCGGCTGCCGGTTTCCGCCACATGCCGGGCGATCAGATCACACAGCACGCCTTCCCAATGCGGGTGGGCGATGCGGCTCCACAGCAGCGTCTCGGGGTTGATGCGCAGTTCGAAGGTGTCGTCGGCGTCGTAGATGAAGGCCTGGCCGCCGGTGAAGCCGGCGCCGAAATTGTCGCCGACCGCCCCGAGGATCACGACCGTGCCGCCGGTCATGTATTCGCATCCATTGGCGCCGCAGCCCTCGACCACCGCGGTGGCGCCGGAATTGCGCACCGCGAAGCGCTCGCCGGCCTGGCCGGCCGCGAAGAGCTCACCCGCCGTCGCGCCATAGAGCACCGTGTTGCCGATGATGGTGTTGTCGTTCCACACCAGCGGCGAGGAAGGCGCCGGGCGCACCACGATGGTCGCGCCCGAAAGCCCCTTGCCGACATAGTCGTTGGCGTCGCCGAACACTTCGAGCTTCAGCCCGCGCACGCCGAAGGCGCCGAGCGACTGCCCGGCCGAGCCGCGCAGGCGGACGTTCAGATGGCCCGGTTGCAGCCCGCTCATCCCGAACTGGCGCGTGATGCGCGAAGACACCTTGGTACCGATCGCGCGATGCGTGTTCCGGATGTTGTACTGGAGCTGCATCTTCTCGCCGTGCCGGAACAGCGCGTCGGCATCGCGGATCATCTCCGCGTCCAGCGTCTCGGGCACCTCGTTGCGGCCTTCGAGGGTGCAGTAGGGCGCATGAGGGCCGGCATCGGCCTGCACCAGCAACGGGTTGAGGTCGAGGTCGTCGAGATCCTCCGACCCGCGGCTGACCTGCTGGAGCAGGTCGGTGCGGCCGATGACGTCGGTCAGCCTGCGGAAGCCGAGGGAGGCGAGGATCTCGCGCACCTCCTCCGCCACGAAGGAGAAGAGGTTGATCACCTTCTCCGGCGTGCCGGTGAACTTCTGGCGCAGCGCCTCGTCCTGCACGCAGACGCCGACCGGGCAGGTGTTGGAATGGCACTGGCGGACCATGATGCAGCCCATGGCCACGAGGCTCGCCGTGCCGATGCCGAATTCCTCGGCGCCGAGCATGGCCGCGATCACCACGTCGCGCCCGGTCTTGATGCCGCCGTCGGTGCGCAGCCGCACGCGGTGGCGCAGGCGGTTCAGCAGCAGCACCTGGTGGGTTTCGGACAGGCCGAGTTCCCAGGGCAGGCCGGCATACTTGATGCTGGATTGCGGGGACGCGCCGGTGCCGCCGGAATGGCCGGAGACCAGGATCGCATCCGCCTTCGCCTTGGCCACGCCCGCGGCGATGGTGCCGATCCCGGACCGCGAGACCAGCTTCACGCAGACCGAGGCATCCGGGTTGATCTGCTTGAGGTCGTAGATGAGCTGCGCCAGATCCTCGATCGAGTAGATGTCGTGGTGCGGCGGCGGGGAGATCAGCATCACCCCCGGCGTCGAATGCCGCAGCTTGGCGATCAGCCCGGTCACCTTGAAGCCGGGAAGCTGGCCGCCCTCGCCGGGCTTCGCCCCTTGCGCGACCTTGATCTCGATCTCGCGGCAGTTGTTGAGGTATTCCGCCGTCACGCCGAAGCGGCCCGAGGCGATCTGCTTGATCGCCGAGTTCGCGTTGTCGCCGTTCGGGCGCGGGCGGGCGCGGACGGGATCCTCGCCGCCCTCGCCGCTGTCGGAGCGCGCACCGATCCGGTTCATGGCGATGGACAGCGTCTCATGCGCCTCGGGGCTCAGCGCGCCGAGCGAGATGCCGGGAGCGACCAGCCGCTTGCGGATCTCGGTGATGCTCTCGACCTCCTCGAGCGTCACCGGGGTGCGGCCCTCGGTGCGGAAGTCGAGCAGGTCGCGAAGTGCCACCGGCGGCAGCTTGCGCACCGCATCGGAGTAACGCTTGAAGGTCTGGTAGCTGTCCGTCTCCACCGCCTTCTGCAGCGTGTGGATGAGCGAGCCGTCGAAGGCATGCACCTCGCCCCGGCGGCGCAGCTTGTAGAGGCCGCCGACCGGCAGCGCGACCGCGCCTTCCTGCCAGGCCTTGTCATGCAGCGCGAGGATGCGCCGCGCGATGCCGGAAAGCCCGATGCCGGAGATGCGCGACGGCGTGCCGGGGAAGAATTCCGCCACCAGCGCGCGGGACAGGCCGATCGCCTCGAAGTTCATGCCGCCGCGATAGGAGGACAGCACGCCGATGCCCATCTTGGACATGACCTTCAGCAGGCCCTTGTCCACCGCCTTCTTGTAGCGCGCGACCGCATCGCGCAGCGAGATCTGGCCGAACAGGCCGCGGCGGTGCCGGTCGGCGATGCTCTCCTGCGCGAGATAGGCGTTCACCGTGGTCGCGCCCGCGCCGATCAGCACGGCGACGTAATGCACGTCCATGCACTCCGCCGCGCGCACGTTCAGCGATGTGAAGGTGCGCAGCCCGTGCCTGACGAGATGCGTCTGCACCGCGCCGACGGCGAGGATCATCGGGATCGCCGCGCGTTCGCGGCACTGCGCCTCGTCGGTCAGGATGACGTGGGCGCAGCCGGAGCGCACGCCTTCTTCCGCCTCGCGGCGGATGCGCTCGATGGCGCGGCGCAGGCCGCCCTCACCGTCCTCGACCGGCCATGTGCAGTCCACCGTGCAGACGGTGCTGCCCATATAGGCCCGCATGGCGTCGAACTGCGCGTTGGACAGCACCGGGCTGTCCAGCATCAGCATGTCGCACTGCGTCGGGTCCTCGTCGAGGATGTTGCCGAGGTTCCCGAGCCGGGTCTTCAGCGTCATCACCCGCGTCTCGCGCAGCGAGTCGATGGGCGGGTTCGTCACCTGGCTGAAGGTCTGGCGGAAATAGTGGTGCAGGCCGCGATACTGGGAGGACAGCACCGCGATGGGCGTGTCGTCGCCCATCGAGCCGACCGCCTCGTTGGCGTCCTCGACCATCGGGTGGAGGATGCCTTCCAGCTCCTCCAGCGTGTAGCCCATGGCGAGCTGGCGGCGGCGCAGCTCCTCGCCGGCGAAGTTGGCGTGCTCGTCGCCCTCGGCCTTGACGATCTCGTCGATGCGCGTGGTGCGCGCGGTCCACTGGCCGAAGGGCTTGCGGGCGGCGAGCGCGTCCTTCAGCGCGCCGTCCTCGTAGAAGCGCGCTTCCTCGAGGTCGACGCCGATGCACTGGCCCGGGCCGACGCGGCCCTTGCGGACGATGCGGTCCTCCGGCAGCTTCACCATGCCGGTTTCGGAGCCGACGATCAGCAGCCCGCCATCGGTGACGGTGTAGCGCATCGGGCGCAGGCCGTTGCGGTCGAGCCCGGCGATCACCCAGCGGCCGTCGGTCGCGGCGATCGCCGCCGGGCCGTCCCAGGGTTCCATCACCGCGTTGCAGTACATGAACAGCTCGCGGTGGTTCTCCGGCATGGTCGCGTTGTTGCCGACGCTTTCCGGGATCAGCATGGCCTTGGCCATGGGCGCGTCGCGCCCGCCGCGCACCAGCAGCTCGAAGACGTTGTCGAGCGTCGCGGTGTCGGACCCGCCGGCCTGCACGACCGGCTTCAGGTCCTCCATGAAGGGATCGAGCAGCGGATGGGCGAGCCGCGTCTCGTGGCTCTTCATCCAGTTGATGTTGCCGTGGACGGTGTTGATCTCGCCGTTGTGGGCGAGCATGCGGAAGGGCTGCGCCAGCCGCCAGGTGGGGAAGGTGTTGGTGCTGTAGCGCTGGTGGTAGATGGCGAAGCGCGACACGAAGCGGGCGTCGAGCAGGTCCGGGTAGAAGACCGTCAGGCTCTCCGCCAGGAACATGCCCTTGTAGATGATCGAGCGCGTGGAGAGGGAGCAGAGATAGAGCTCAGGGATCTGCGCGGCGATCGCCTGCTTCTCGATGCGCCGGCGGATCACGTACATGTCGCGCTCGGCGATCGCGACCTCACGCTGCTCCGGGTCGAAGATCAGGATCTGTTCGATCTCGGGGCGCGTCGCATTCGCCTTCTCCCCGATGCAGGCGACGTCGATCGGCACCTGGCGCCAGCCGTAGATGGAGTAGCCGGCGTTGAGGATCTCGGTCTCGATGATCTGGCGGCAGCGTTCCTGCGCGCCGAGGTCGGTCTTCGGCAGGAAGACCATGCCCACGGCGATGCGGCCCGGGCGCAGCCGGTCGCCGCCGCGCTCGACCACCTCGGCGAAGAAGTCCTGCGGGATCTCGACATGGATGCCGGCGCCGTCGCCGGTCTTGCCGTCGGCATCGACGGCGCCGCGGTGCCACACCGCCTTGAGCGCGTCGATGCCGGCCTGCACCACCTCCCGCCGCGGCTTGCCGTCCAGCGCGGCGACCAGGCCGACGCCGCAGGCATCGTGCTCGGTCAGGTCGATATGCGCGGCGGAGGCGAGCAGGTCGCGGCCGGCGACGTAGGATTGCGCGAAGGCGGAACCGTTCTCGTGCTGCGTCATGGTGTTCACTCCGCCGCCATGGCCGAGGCCTCGCCCCGCGCCGAGATGAATGCATGGATCTGCTCGGCCACGTCGCGGCCGTCGCGGATGCCCCAGACCACCAGGGAAGCGCCGCGCACGATGTCGCCCGCGGCGAAGACGCCGGGCAGGGTCGTCATCATCGTGCGGTAGTCGACCTTCAGCGTGCCCCAGCGCGTGACCGGCAGTTCCGGCTCGTTGAACAGCGCGGGCAGGTCCTCGGGGTCGAAGCCGAGCGCCTTGATGACCAGGTCGGCGCGCAGGTTGAAATGGGCGCCGGGGATGGGTTCCACCTGCTGGCGGCCGGTGGCGTCGGGCAGGCCGAGATGCATGCGCTGGGCGCGCACGCCCTCGACCGCGCCCTCGCCGAAGAAGGCCTCCGGCGCGGCGAGCCATTCGAAGCGCACACCTTCTTCCTCGGCGTTCTTCACCTCGCGCATGGAGCCCGGCATGTTCGCCTTGTCGCGGCGATAGAGGCAGGTGACGGAGGCCGCGCCCTGGCGCACCGCGGTGCGCACGCAATCCATCGCGGTGTCGCCGCCGCCGACGACGACCACGTGCTTGCCCTCGGCGTTCAGCGCGCCGCTGTCGTAGTCCGGCACATCGTCGCCAAGCCCCTTGCGGTTCGACGCGATCAGGTAGTCGAGCGCGGCGACCACGCCGGTCAGCCCGGCGCCCGGGCAGGTGATGTCGCGCGCCTTGTAGACGCCGGTCGCGACCAGCACCGCATCATGCTTCTGGCGCAGCTCGCCGAGGGTGATGTCGCGGCCGACGGCGATGTTCATCTGGAACTGGATGCCGCCCATCACGTACTGCTTCCAGCGGCGGACCACGACCTCCTTCTCCAGCTTGAAGTTGGGGATGCCGTAGATCATCAGGCCGCCGGCGCGGTCGTGGCGGTCATAGACGGTCACCTGGTAGCCCATGGTGCGCAGGCGCTCGGCCGCGGCCATGCCGGCGGGGCCGGCGCCGATGATGCCGACGCTCTCGCGCCGCTCGCGCACCGCCTTGGGCGGCTTCACCCAGCCGCGCTCCCAGGCGGTGTCGGTGATGTACTTCTCGACGGCGCCGATGGTGACGGACTCGAAGCCCTTCTCGATGACGCAATTGCCTTCGCAGAGGCGGTCCTGCGGGCAGACGCGGCCGCAGATCTCGGGGAAGGTGTTGGTCGCGGCGGCGACCTCGTAGGCTTCCTCGAGCCGGCCCTCGGCGGTCAGCTTCAGCCAGTCGGGGATGTTGTTGTTCAGCGGGCAGTGCACCTGGCAGAAGGGCACGCCGCATTGCGAACAGCGGGAGGCCTGCTGGGAGGCCGCCGCGGCCGCGAAGGGGCGATACACCTCGTCCCAGTCCGCGCGGCGCTCGCCGGCGTCACGCTTTTCCGGCTGTCGCTGCTGCAGGCGGACGAACTGGAGCATCTTCTCGGCCATGCGGACCCCCGTTGGGCGGCGTCGTCATGCCGGGGACAGGCGGGCGGCGCAGGGCCGCACGTGATCCGTCGCCGGACCCCTGGCGGCGGGTCACATACGGCATGCGAAAGGGCCGCGCGAGTCCTTTCTGCGCCGTTAGGTCAGTTTTTTTGTCCTATATCTGCGACACTCTCGCAGCCGACCAACTCCACGCAACAATTCTTCCCTCAAATATGTCCGATACGGACTTATCATCCGGCGACCCTCGCGGCCCGCGAGCCGCCGGCGCGATAACGCGCCAGATAGGCCGGCGCGATCGCCTCCGCCGCCTTGGGCTCGATGCCGAGAGCCGCGAAGCCCGCCGCGCCCTCCTGCACCACATTGTCCTTGCCGAGCAGGATCACCTGGTCGCGCGTCAGCGGCGGTGTCGGCAGCAGCTCTCCGAGCCGCGCCTGGAGCCGCACCAGGCCCATCGGCATCGGCACCAGCGGGCGCCGGCGACGGGTGTGCTCGAGCACGAACTCCAGCACCTCCCGCATGCTCATCACCCGCGGGCCGCCGAGTTCGTAGGTGCGGCCCCGCGCGTCGTCGCGCGCGATCGCCGCCATCACCGCATCCGCCACGTCACCGACATAGACGGGCTGGAACCTGGTCGCGCCGCTGACCACCGGCATCACCGGCAGCAGCGCCGCCATCGCCGCGAAGCGGTTGAAGAACTGATCCTCCGGGCCGAAGACGACAGAGGGGCGCAGGATGGTCGCCGCCGCGAAGGCCCCCCGGACCGCCGCCTCCCCTTCCGCCTTGGTGCGGGCGTAGAGGCTTTCGCTCGCGGCATCGGCGCCGAGCGCGGAGATGTGCACCAGCCGCTCGACCCCGGCAGCGGCGGCGAGCCGCGCGACGCGCCCGGCGCCCTCGGCATGGATGCGCTGGAAATCGCCGGGCTTCCGCTCGAACAGGATGCCGACCAGGTTCACCACCACTGTCGCGCCGGCCACGGCGCGCGCCACCGAGGCCTCGTCGGTGATGGAGGCCGCCACCGGCACCACCTGCGCGACGTCGCCGAGGGGGCGTAGCCTGCCCGCCTTTTCCACGTCCCGCCCAGCGACGCGGACGATGAAGCCGAGCTTCGCGAGTCGCTGGACGACATGGCGGCCGATGAAGCCCGCGCCCCCGAACACGGTGGCCACCCGACGACCGTTCATGCCTCGCCCTCCATCCGTGAAGCCCAGGCGACGATATGGGTCGCCCCCCGCCGCCTCAAGCATGCGCAGCCCCGCTTGACGACCCGCACGCCGGCGCGTAAACGCCCGGCCTCGCCGCAAGGCGCCGGCCCCCTGCCCAGGTGGCGGAATTGGTAGACGCGCAGGTTTCAGGTACCTGTGGCCGCAAGGCTGTGAAGGTTCGAGTCCTTTCCTGGGCACCACTTTACTGACGAGGCACGGCGCATCCCGTGGGTACCACCCTTTTCACTCCCGCCGGCGTGACCATCCGGCTGCATCGCAACGACCTGCCGGACGGGCTCGACCTCGGCCGCATGGTCGCCATCGACACCGAGACGATGGGGCTGAACCCGCATCGCGACCGGCTGTGCCTGGTGCAGCTCTCTTCCGGCGACGGCTCGGCGCATCTCGTGCAGCTCATTCCCGCATCGCTCGGCGGGCTCGGCTATGCGGCGCCGAACCTCAGGAAGCTGCTGGCCGACCCGGCGGTGACCAAGCTGTTCCACTTCGCGCGGTTCGACGTGGCGGTGCTGTGGCATGCGCTCGGCGTCACCACCGCGCCGGTGGTCTGCACCAAGGTCGCCGCCAAGCTGGTGCGCACCTTCACCGACCGGCACGGGCTCAAGGACCTGTGCAAGGAACTGCTCGGCGTCGACCTGTCGAAGCAGCAGCAGACCTCGGACTGGGGTGCGCCGGAGCTGTCGCCGGACCAGCTCGCCTACGCGGCGTCGGACGTGCTGCATCTGCACGCGCTGTGGGCGAAGCTCGAGGGGCTGCTGCGGCGCGAAGGGCGGCTCGACCTTGCCGAGGCCTGCTTCCGCTTCCTGCCGGCGCGCGGGAAGCTCGATCTGCTCGGCTACGAGGACCCGGACATCCTCGCGCACTGAGGGCGCGGAACCGGAGGGAGCGGCGTCCTGGTCAATGCCGGGATGGGCAAAGGAATTGGAGGGGCACCGCCCCTCCAAACCACCCCGCCAAAGGCCGAAAGGCCTTTGGAAACCGAGACTTGGCCCCATGCATCGAGGTTGGGAACGGCGCTGAAGGCCGCGCTTGTGCGCAGCCGTCGCCGTGTCGATCCGGAATGGCCGCGGCGCCCGGCGCCAGGTGATGGTTTCCAAAGGCCCTTCGGCCTTTGGTGGGGTGGCCCGGAGGGGCGAAGCCCCTTCGGCCTTGGCGGGCACCCGCTCCGACCCCGATCGCCCCCCTGCCGCTGCGGCCTCGCCCGCCGCGCCGGTTGGCACGCTTCTTGGAAGACCACCCGCCGCCTTTATTGACCCCCCGGCCGCGCCGCACCATACAGGACGGCGTGAACGCCCCTTCCTCCCATCCCGACCTCGATGCCGCCCGGCATGTGCTCGCCCTCGAATCCGAGGCGCTGACCGCGCTCGCCGCCAGCCTGGACGACCGGTTCGCCAAGGCCGTCACCATGCTCGCCGGCACCACCGGCCGCGTCGTGGTCAGCGGCATGGGCAAGTCCGGCCACGTCGCGCGCAAGATCGCGGCGACCCTGGCCTCGACCGGCACGCCCGCGCTCTTCGTCCATCCGGCCGAAGCCTCCCACGGCGACCTCGGCATGATCGTCGCCGGCGATGCGGTGCTGGCCCTGTCCAATTCCGGGGAGACGCCGGAGCTCGCCGACCTGGTCGGCCACGCCAAGCGCTTCGGCCTGCCGCTGGTCGGCATCACCGGCCGCGCCGGCAGCACGCTGGCCCGCGCCGCGGACGTCCCCCTGGTGCTGCCCGACGCGCCGGAGGCCTGCCCGATGGGCTTGGCACCGACCACATCGACCACCATGCAGCTTGCCCTCGGCGATGCCATCGCGGTGGCGCTGCTGACGCGGCGGGGCTTCACCGCGGCGGATTTCCGCGTCTTCCACCCGGGCGGCAAGCTCGGCGCGCGGCTGTCCCGCGTGAAGGACCTGATGCACGGGCCGGAGGAACTCCCCCTCACCCCGCCCGAGACGCGCATGGACGCCGCCATCGTCGCCATGACGGCGCGGCGCTTCGGCTGCCTCGGCGTGCAGGGGGCGGACGGGAAGCTGCTCGGCATCATCACCGACGGCGACCTCCGGCGTGCGCTCGAGGCCGGCGGCGGTGCCGCGCTGATGGCGCGTGGCGCGGCCGAGATCATGACCCGCGCCCCCCGAACCGTGACGCCCGAGACCCTGGCAGCCGAGGCGCTGCACGAGATGAACGCGCGTGCCATCACCGCCCTTTTCGTGGTGGACGGAGAAGGCCGCCCGGTCGGCATCCTGCACATCCACGACCTGTTGCGAGCCGGTGTCGCATGAGCGTCCGCGAGGACCCCCGCCCGACCCAGCCCGTGCCGCTGCGCACGACCGGCGGGCCGGCGGCGCCGCGGCGCATGCTGCCGCCGTCGCGCGGGCGCTGGGCGCCCTCCGCCGGGCAGATCGCGCGCCGGCGCTTCCTCGTGCGGCTGGCCAAGTGGGTCTTCCCGATCGCCGGGGTCGGGCTGCTGATCGGCATCGCCGTCTGGCCGGAGCTCGACCGGATGGAGGACCGCGCCCGCGTCTCCTTCCGCCGCGTCATCCAGACCGCGCCGGATGCGGTGCGGGTGGTGCAGCCGCGCTACCAGGGCCTCGACGAGCAGAACCGCCCCTTCACCGTGACCGCCACCATCGCCTCCCAGACCGACGCGCCGGACGTGGTGGAGCTGGACCAGCCGCGCGCCGACATCCTGCTCACCGACGGGTCCTGGGTGCTGCTGGAAAGCCAGGCCGGGCGCTACGACAAGGGGCGCAACCGGCTCGATCTGACGGGCGATGTCACGCTCTGGCAGGATGGCGGCAACATGCTGGTGACCGAGGCGGCCGAGGTCCTGCTCGGCGACGGCTCCGCATCGGGCGACCGGCCGGTCGCCGCGCAGGGCCCCTTCGGCACGCTGGTCAGCGAGGGCTTCCGCCTGACCGAGCGCGGCCAGGTCGTGGTGTTCACCGGCCGCGCCCGCGCGGTGCTGGAGGGCGGTCAGTGAAAGCATGCTTCGTCGCCGCCGCCGTACTGCTGCTTGGCGGCACGGCATTCGCACAGGGCATCGACCTGAGCCAGGGCGGCCCGGTCGAGGTCACCGCCACCGACGGCATCGAGTGGCGCCAGCAGGAACAGGTGGTGGTCGCCCGTGGCCAGGCGCGCGCGACGCGCGGCGGCGTGACGGTCGAGGCCGACCGGCTGATGGCGCGCTACCGACCGCGCGGCGGCGCCGGCGCCACCCAGGCCCGCGCCCCCGCCGAGGGTCCGGCCGGTGGCGGCGAGATCTGGCGGCTGGAGGCCGAGGGCAATGTCGTCGTCACCTCGGCGACCGACCGCGCCGAGGGCGACCGCGCCGTCTACGACATGGACCAGGCGGTGATGGTGATGACCGGCGGCGCGCTGCGGCTCACGACGCCGGACAACACGCTGACCGCGCGCGACAGCGTCGAATACTGGTCCGCCCGCCGCATGGCGGTGGCGCGCGGCAACGCCGTGGTGGTGACGAATGACGGGCGCCGCGTGCGCGCCGACACCCTCGTGGCGCATTTCGCCGAGACGCCGCCCCCCGGCGCCCAACGGCCGCAGCCCGCGGCGACGCCGCCCGGCACCCCGGCACCCTCCTCCATCGACCGCGTCGAGGCCTTCGGCAATGTGGAGATCCGCACGGCCGAGGAGGTCGTGCGCGGCGACCGCGGCGTCTACAGCCCGAATTCGGGCATGGCGCGGCTGCTCGGCCAGGTGCGCATCACCCGCGGCGAGAACACTCTGACCGGCCAGGAAGCGATCGTGAACATGCAGACCGGCGTCGCCCGGCTCGTCTCCGCGCCGGGCGCGCGCGTGCAAGGGCTGGTGGTGCCGCAGGGCGGCCAGGACCTGCCCGGGCCCGGCGGCACGCGGCAGCAGGAGGCGCCACGATGAGCGAGGCGCTGCGCGTGCTGGACGGTGCGGCCTCGGCCGGGCTTGTCGCGAAGGGGCTCGGCAAGCGGTACAAGAAGCGGCCGGTGGTGCGGAACGTCTCGATCTCGGTGAAGCGGGGCGAGGCGGTCGGGCTGCTCGGGCCGAACGGCGCCGGAAAGACCACGACCTTCTACATGATCACCGGCCTCGTCCAGCCGGACGAGGGCCAGGTCTTCCTCGACGGCCACGACGTCACGACGCTGCCGATGTACCGGCGCGCGCGGCTCGGCCTCGGCTACCTGCCGCAGGAGGCCTCGATCTTCCGCGGCCTGAACGTCGAGGACAACATCCGCGCCGCGCTCGAGGTGGTCGAGCCGGTGCGCGACCGGCGCGAGCAGATGCTCGATGCGTTGCTCGCCGAATTCGGCATCTCCCACCTGCGCCGCGCGCCGGCGCTGGCGCTGTCGGGCGGCGAGCGGCGGCGCTGCGAGATCGCCCGCGCGCTGGCGACCCACCCGGCCTACATCCTGCTCGACGAGCCGCTCGCCGGCATCGACCCGATCGCGGTCGGCGAGATCCGCGACCTGGTGAAGCACCTGAAGGACCGCGGCATCGGCGTGCTGATCACCGACCACAATGTGCGCGAGACGCTGGAGATCATCGACCGCGCCTACATCCTGCACGACGGCCAGGTGCTGATGGAGGGCTCACCCCGCGACATCGTCGCGCATGAGGGGGTGCGCCGCGTCTACCTCGGCGAAAGGTTCAGTCTCTAGCTTGCCCGCCATGACTGTCCCCGCCGCCATGCACGCAGGGTTGGGATGGCGGCAGCGCACATGGCGGCGTCGCGCGGCGACGCGGCGCGGAAGCCGATAATGTCGCTCGCGCCGCGGCTCGACCTGCGCCATTCGCAGCAGCTGGTGATGACGCCGCAGCTGCGGCAGGCCATCAAGCTGCTGCAATCCTCCAACCTCGAGGTGACCGCCTTCGTCGAGGAGGAACTGGAACGCAACCCGCTGCTCGAACGCGACGAGCGCGAGCCGCCCGGCCCCGATGCCGGGCGCGGCACGGACCCCCTGCCCGCCGCGGCGGAGGCGCCCGACGCCGCCGAGGCCGCGCGTTCCGACGCGTTGCCATCCGAGAACGCGGCGCCGCTCGATACCGAGTGGGACAATGTCTACGACAGCGGCGCCCTGCCCGTCGGCCGCGGCGGCCGCGCCGATTTCGAGGACGACCTCTCCGGCATCGAGGCCATGGCCGCCCCGGCGCCCAACCTGCGCGAGCATATCGGCGAGCAGGTGCGCCTGACCTTCGCCACGCCCCAGGAACGCATGATCGCCGCCAACCTGCTCGCGCTGGTCGATCCGGCGGGGCGGCTCGCGGTGGGCGATGCCGTCATCGCCGCCGCCCTCGGCTGCGAGGAGGCGGCGGTCACCGCCGTCCGCAGGCGCATGCAGCGCTTCGACCCGGTCGGCATGTTCTGCGCCGACCTGCGCGAATGCCTGATGGTCCAGTTGCAGGACCGCAACCGCTTCGACCCGGCGATGGCCGCGCTGCTCGACAACCTGGAGATGCTGGCGCGGCGCGACCTGCGCGGGCTTCAGCAGGTCTGCGGCGTGGATGCCGAGGACATGGCGGAGATGGTGGCCGAGTTGCGCCGCCTCGACCCCAAGCCCGGCGCCTCCTTCGACGCGCCGCCGGCGCCGACGCTGGTGCCCGACGTGCTGATGCGCCGCGGACCCGGCGATCACTGGATCGTCGAGCTGAACCCCGACACCCTGCCGCGCGTGCTGGTCAACCGCGGCTTCCATGCGCGCGCCGTGGTGGGGGCGAAGTCCCGCGACGAGAAGGCCTGGGTCGCCGAACGCTACCAGACCGCCTCCTGGCTGGTGAAGTCGCTCGAGCAGCGGGCGAACACCATCCTCAAGGTCGCCTCCGAGATCGTGCGCCGGCAGGATGGCTTCTTCCGCCACGGCATCGCCCATCTGCGCCCGCTGATCCTGCGCGACGTGGCCGAGGAGGTGGGGATGCACGAGAGCACCGTGTCCCGCGTCACCTCCAACAAGGCGATCGCGACACCGAGAGGCACATTCGAGCTGAAATACTTCTTCACCACGGCGATCGCCGGCACCGCGGGCGGCGAATCCGTCAGCGCGGAATCGGTCCGCTACCGCATCAAGGCCATGGTGGAAGCCGAGGATGCCGAGGACGTGCTCTCGGATGATGCGATCGTGGCCCGGTTGCGTGCGGAAGGCGTGGACATCGCCCGCCGGACCGTGGCCAAATACCGCGATGCGCTGCACATTCCATCATCGGTGCAGCGCAAACGGGAGAAGGCCGTCCCGGCCTGATCCGACCTGCCTGTTCGGCCCGCAACGGAGGCTCGGGCCGGTGCCCGGTCGCCACCACGGGGCGGCCCCTCCCCTTTCACTCGGGAAGGAGGGCAAAGCCCCATGCATGTCACGGTCGCAGGCAAGCAGGTCGAAACCGGCGAGGCGCTGAAAGTCCACGTCCGCGACGGCCTCGATGCCATCACGCGCAAATACTTCGACCACGCGCTGGAAGCGAACGTCACCTTCCACCGCAGCCGCGCGCATTTCGCCTGCGACATCAACCTTAAGGCCGGCCGTGGGCTCACCATGCGGGCCGAGGGAGAGGGCGCCGACGCCCATCGGGCCTTCGACGAAGCCGCCGAGCACCTCGCCAAGCGCCTGCGGCGCTATCGCCGCCGCGTGAACGAACATGCCCGCTCCTTCGCCCCCGGACGCGAGCCGCCGGCGGAAACCCCGCCCGCAGGGCTCGAACGCGTGCTGCGCCCGGCCGGCGAGGAGGAAGAGGAACTGCCGGTGCCCAATGGCGCCGATCACGGCGCCATCATCGCCGAACACCCCGCCGAGATCGCCATGCTGACGGTGGGCGAGGCTGTCATGCGCATGGATCTTGCGCATGTGCCGGCGCTGATGTTCCGCAACAAGGCGACGCGCGCGCTGAACGTGGTCTACCGGCGCGGCGACGGGAATGTCGGCTGGATCGATCCGGGCGACGTCGGCGGGATCGCATAGGAGGCCGGCGCCGCCACTATCCCCCCGGCTGCAGGGGACGGTGTCCCCTGCTTGGGGGTGCTCGAGGGGGCGACGCCCCCTCGACTACGTGCCCGCGCGGCCCGCCAGGAAACGGTCCAGTGCCGCGGCTGCCGGCTTGGCCGGAACCCGCCAGTCGCCGAAGGTCTGGTTGAACGGCGCGAGCCAGATGCCGTGGCGATGGCCGCACACGCGCGAGAGCGTCGCGAAGCAGGCGCGCAGGTCGAGATGGCCGAGGGTGGCCGGCAGGAGTTCGAACACCTGCCGCCCCGGGTCGCAGAACAGCAGGTGCGCGAAGCCGGCACCGTGCGGCCCGGCGATGACCTGCGCCCCGCGCAGCAGGCCGATCTGGCGCAGCAGCGGCTGGCCGCCGAAGGTGGTGCAGACGAAGCCGCGTTCGGCGAAGACCGCCTCGATCTCCTCCTCATTCAGCATCCGGCGGATGCCGCTGTCGCGCCGGGAGATATAGAGGCGTTCCGCCGCCGGCACCGCCTCCCGCCGCGCCGCCTCGGCGAAGCGGCCGAGCAGGGTCGCATGCGCCCCGCGCGGCGCCAGGTGCCGCAGCCCGCGGTCGCCGAGGTGCAGGCGCCGCACCAGGACCGCCGCCCCGGCCTCGGCCGTCGGCACCGGCGCGCCGGCGGCGATGTCCAGCGATTCGCGGACATAGGCCGGCGCGTCCTCCCGCAGCAGCACCGGCATGCCCTCGGGTCCGGGGTCGAGGCGCCAGGCCAGGCTCGTCAGGGTGTCGATCACCCAGTGGTAGAAGTTCCCGTGCGGCTCGACCCCCAGGGCGGCCTCGGGCAGGTCGGGGGCGGCCGCCATGGCGGCGAGCGAGGCTTCGGCGATCGGCCGGCCCAGCGATCGGTGGAGCCGGCCGTCCCGGCCCCACACCTGGCCGCGGGCGTTCACGTAAACGTCGCGCAGCAAGACAACCGAGGGCGCGACGCTGCCGGCAAGCTGCACATGGGGGGCGGAGAGCGTGGCCCGGAACTCCTCCACGACATGGGGCGACAGGCGCGGGGCGGCGCCCACCCAATGCCGGCCGGGCGGGCCCGGCTTCGACGCCGGGCGCGCGAATGCGTGCGGCGATGGCTCCGGGGGCGGGCGGTCATGCGCGTCGTCCGCGCCGCCCATCAGCCGGCGCTGCAGGGCCCCGGCCAGCGCCTGCCAGGGCCAGGACAGAGTGGCGTCGCGCTGGGCCCGGGCGAGGATCGGCGCCGCGCGCGCCTGCGCCTCGCGGTCGCCTGCGATGGCCGGATCGGCGAGCAGCACCGCGATGGATTCAAGGCCATGGCCGGTGGCGGCCAGGCGTTCCGCGACGACGAAGCGCGTCGCCCGCGGCAGTTCGGCCCCGATCGCCAGGGAGGTCGCCTCCGCCAGCGCCTCGCGGGAGCCGAGGGAAAGGGCGGCGTTGGTCGCCGCCTGGGCGAGGCGAGGGATTTCAGGCAAGGGCGACAGGCGCGCTGCCGTGCGGGTGACGCGCTGCCAGTCCTCCGCCCTCGCCGCCGCCTGGACCCGCCCAGCCATGCGGCGCCGCGCGGCAGGTTGCCAGCGGATCACCGGCATGCGGTCGCGGTCCTGCTCGGCGCGTTCCCTTTGGCGGTCGATCACGGCGGGCGAGGCGCCGAGCTCGGCGGCGCGCGCCCAAAGCGCCTGGGCCTGCGCGATGCGGCCACGCTGCATCGCGGCGGTCGCCACGGCTTCGTACCACTCCCGCGACCCACGCCGCCGGGCCCGGATCAAAGCCCGGATGCCGGCGACGTCCCCTGCCCGCAGCAGATCCAGGACCCTGCCGACAACCCGGCTGCCCAGCAACGGCTGGATGGCGCCGTGACGCCGATAGGGCAGCCAGACATGCCGCACCGCCGCCCCCAGGCCGGGCGCGTCGGCATGCATCCGGTCGAGCCGGAAATACGGATCGGCCAGGATCACGGCGAGATCGCAGAGATCGCCGCCGTCCACGCGCATGCCCGCATGCAGGCCGGGGTCGAAGAAGCGGTGGTAGCGCAGGTCCCGCGGCATGTCGGCGGGATCGATCGAGATCTGCGGCGCCGCCGCGAGCACGGCCCTCAGCCCCAGGAGCCTGCCGTATTTCAGCGCGGCATAGCCGCCCATGCTGTAGCCGTAGCCGATGGCGCCGTCCCGCAGCACCTCACGCACCGCGACCGCCGCGCGATGCACCGAGGCGGCCGGATACCAGTTCGACCTCTTGCCCAGGAAGCCGACCGCATCGAGGCCCAGCGCATCGACCGGCCGTTGCGCCCAGATCGACATGCCGGCCGGGCGCTGGCCGACGCCGCCGAAGGTGACCAGCGAGAAGGCCGAGACACCGGGACGGTGCACCACGACGACATGCTCATCCTCGTAGAGGATCCTTGCCGGCGGCAAGGCGGCCGCGCTCACGGCGCCGCCGCGGCCTTGCGGCGGCGCGCTTCCTCCCGCAGGCGTCGGCGCAGGTGCCAGGCCAGCGCGGCGACGGGGCGCGGCAGGCCCTGGATCTGCACCACGTGATCGAGGACCACCGCCGCGACGGGGCTGCCGAAGGTCGCCGGATCGGCGAGCAGCACCGCGAGCGCCTCCTCGCCCCGCCCCGCCCGGGCGAAGACGCGGGCACTGGCGATGCGCGCCCCGGGGGCGATCTCCATGCGGATCAGACGCGTTGCGGTCTCGCGCACGGTCTCGGCGGTGCCGTCGGCGACGGCGCGCTCGGCCATCGCTGCCGGGCTGCGCGCGGGGGCAGCGGCAGGCGCGCGGGAAGCGGCCGGCGCCGGGGCGCCGCGCTCCGGCGCCGGCCCCGCATGCGGCACGAGATCCAGGATATCGCCGACCTCCGACGCCACGGCCGTCCGGTCACCCATCGTTCGTCATCTCCCGCATTCTTGCACCGATTGGTGAAACCGCCGGAAACGCCATCGCGCGGCAGGGTGTCATGACGCCAGGAACTCGCCGATGGCGGCGCGCAGGGCGGCGATCGCCGGACCGCCGGCCGCGTCGGGGCCTGCGAGCCAGAGATGGTGCTCATGACCACGGATGCGGGAGAGGTGGGCGGGGCCGAGACGCCCGATGACGCCGCCCGATGGCTCGATCATCTCGAACACGCGCCGCCCCGACGCGGCCAGCGCGAGCAGCCCGAGCGGAGCGCCGGGTTCGGCGAGAATCGCTTCGGCGGAATTCACCTCGGCCAACAGTGTCGCCAGGGGCAGGTCCTCGGGCAGCAGCAGGCGGAAGCCGAACTCGGCCAGGAGCCCGCGCCAGGGCGGCTCCCGCCCGCCGTCCGGCGCGCGGGACGCGAGGCAGACCGCGCCGCCGGCACCGCCCCCGCCGGTACGCGCGGTGAGCCGCGCGATCAGGCCCCGGAACGCCGCATGATGCCCGAGTTGCCGCAGGGCGACCTCGCCGAAATGCAGCCGCCGCACGCGCAGCGCGTCGCCCGCGGACAGGAGTCCGGGCGGCGCGCCCGCCGCCGCGAGCGCCATGATGCCGGCGACATCGGCCGCGGGCTCCTCCCGCAGCACCAGGGGCAGATCCGCGCCCTCGCCGTCGAGCCGCCAGGCCAAGGCGGGCAGAGCTTCGGCCAGCCAGCCTCGCGCCTTGCCCTCGGCATCCGGCGCGAGCACCGCATCCTCGACCATCGGCGCGCGGGTCATGGCGGCGAAGGACGCCTTCGGCAGGGGAAGGCGCTGCGGACGCAGCAGGCCGCCTTCGGCGTTCCAGACCTGGCCGAGGCGGTTCACGAAGACGTCCTCGAGCATCCAGACCCGGGGCGGCGGCGCCAGCTCGAGCTCGGAAGGCAGGGCGGAAAGGGCGCGGCGCACCCCGGCGATCCGCGCGGCAGGTACACCGGGCGCGACGTGGAGCACCACCTCGGGCCCGAGCGGCACGGCGAGGCCCGCCACCGATCCGCCGGCGAAGGCGAAGGGGGAGGGCAGGCGCTCCTCCGGCACGGCATTGAGGAGGCGGCGCAGAAGGTGCTGCGCCGTCGCCCGCGCCGCCGCGTCGCCGGCCGCCGGGCTCGCGATCACCCGCAGGGCGAAGAGCACGGCGGGCTGGCCGGCATCCTCCTCCAGCACCTTGGGGTCGGCGAGCAGGGACTGGATCGCCAGCCCGCCATGCCCCGCCCGCGCAAGGCGCAGGGCACAGGCGGCGCGCATGCCCTTCGGCATGTCGGCGCCGATGGCAAGCCGCGCAGCGGCGCCGATCGCCTCGTCCGCGCCCAGTGCCAGCGCCGCCTCCAGCGCGGCCAGGACGGCATGCGGCTCGGCCGCCTCCGGGCTCAGTTCGCGCGCGGCGTCGATCGCGGCATCGTGCTCGCCCTTCCGGGCGGCGGCGAGGATCCGGGCATTGAGAGGTGACGGCCTGCGCGCGGCGCGTTCCGGCGCGGCGGCGGGCGGCTCGGAGGCGGCGCCCGCCTGCAGCAGGGCGGCGCGATCCTGCCGGATCACGGCCGCCGACATGCCGAGCGCCCTGGCCCGCTCCCAGAGCTTGTCAGCGCGTTCCCAGCGGCCGCGCCGGGCATTGGCGCGGGCGAGATGGTGGAACCAGTGGCCCGATTGCCGACGCTGGGCACGGAGGAAGGCGTGCACCGCCTCCATGTCGCCCTGCACGACCAGGTCGATGAAGCTGCCCAGCGTGGCCGTGCCGGCCAGCATGCCGAGCGTCGCGTGATTGAGATGGGGGTAGCGGAACCGTGCGAGGCCGGGGATGCCGGCGACCAGGTCCGCCTGCATGCGGTCGCCGTCGAAGGCCGGATCGTAGACCATGAGCGCCCATGGCGGCAGGTCCTCGGCAACCACCCGCATGCCCGCGTGCTTCGCGCTGTCGAAGGCGCTGTGAAAGCGCGTGTCCTGCGGGACATCGGCGGGGTCGATCGAGATCTGCGGCGAGAGCGACACCACATGGCTCAGCCCGACGCGACGCCCGTGCTTGAGCACGCCGTAGCCGCCCATGCTGTAGCCGTAGCCGACCGAAACCGGGCGCAGGACGCGGCGCACCGCCGGCGCCGCGCGCTCGACGGACTCCATCGGGTACCAGTTGCCGCGCTTGCAGACGAAGCCCACCGCCTCGAGGTCGAGCTTCTCGACCGGCCCCTCCGCCCACATGTGCCGGGCGCGTGCCCAGACTCCCAGGCCGGGGAAGGTCGCCAGCGTGAAGTGCGACGATCCCCGGCGATGCACGACGCGCAGATGGTCGTCATCGTAGAGTACGGTGTAGTCCATGCCCCTCACGGATTCCGGAGGGGCAGACTGTGCAACGGCGGCGGCGGCCGCTCAATGCACCAGCGCCGCACCCATGCCGTGCTGCAGGATCGCCGCGGTGGCCAGCGCCAGGGTCGGCGCGGCGCCGATCGGCGTGCCGTCGGCGGCATGGATCGCCACCGCCGGCTGGCCGTTCACCACCACGGGGCGGACATAGGCGATGCTCGCCGCGCCGTAGCGCGCCCAGGCGAGAGGGGAGAGGGACCGCAGCGCCTCCGGCGGCAGCACATCCGCGTCGCGCTCGGCCTCGTCCCGGTCGATGTCGTTGTCGGTCATGGCGTGGTCTCCTTCCGACACGTCCCGAAGGCCCGTGCGGATATTCCGGCCCGAATGGGCCCGGTTTCGATGAAAGGGTTCAGCTCCTGTCGGTGCGGGCGTCGACGATCGCGGTCGTGGCGCCGTTGCCCCTGGCGCCGATGCGGATCGTCTTGACCCGGCTTTCCGGCTGCGGGCGCTTCAGCTCGATGTGCAGCAGGCCGTTGTCGAGCCAGGCACCCTCCACCTCCATCCCCTCGGCCATCACGAAGGCGCGCTGGAACTGGCGCGCGGCGATGCCGCGATGGAGGAAGACGCGCCCTTCCGCATCGTCCTTCTGCCGGCCGCGGATGACGAGCTGGTTGTCCTCCTGCGTGATCTGCAGGTCGTCCATCGCGAAGCCCGCGACGGCGAGGGTGATGCGCAGGCGGCTCTCGCCGATCTGCTCGATGTTGTAGGGGGGGTAGCCCTCGGCGTTCTTGCCGACCCGGTCGAGCATCTGCTCGAGGTGGTCGAAGCCGAGGAACAGGGGCGAGCCGAACAGCGACTGGCGGGACACGGCAGAAGGCCTCCTCATTCGAGAGCGAAGCGGTCGGCGGGACCCGAAGCACCCCGCCGCTCAGTGATTTTGGCGGGCGGAGAGGCGGTTGCAAGGGGGGGCCGCGAGGGCTACATGCCCGCACCTCCCGCCATGACAGACACACCGAACCTGCCGATCCTGCTCGTTCCCGACCCGCGGCTGCGCGCCAAGGCGAAGCCGGTGGCGGAGGCGGACGCCGACAGGGTCCGCGCCCTTGCGCCGCGCATGCTGGCCGCGATGTACGCCGCGCCGGGCATCGGCCTTGCCGCCCCCCAGGTGGGGGAACTGCTGCGCCTTGTCGTCATCGACCTCCAGAAGGACGAGCAGCAGGACCCGATCGTGCTGGTGAACCCGGAGATCGTGGCCGCGAGCAAGGAACTGGCGACGCGGGAGGAGGGCTGCCTGTCCCTGCCCGGCCAGTATGCCGAGGTGACGCGGCCGGCGGTGGTGAAGGTGCGCTACCGCGACCTGACGGGCGCGCGGCACGAGATCGAGGGCGAAGGGCTGATGGCCGCCTGCCTGCAGCACGAGATCGACCACCTCGATGGCGTGCTGTTCGTGGACTACCTGAGCGCGTTGAAGCGGAACATGCTGCTGCGGAAGCTCGCGAAGGAGCTGAAGGCGAAGCAGCGGGACTGACGGAAATCCGGCGCCCCCGTGCCGCGGCGCTGCTGTCGCGGAGGGCTCCGCCCTCCCCGCACCCCGGCCTGCCTCGGGGAGGGCTCCGCCCTCCCCGCACCCCTCCGGCCAAAGGCCTCAAGGCCCTTGGAGACCGTCCTTTTCGGGAGCAACCGAGCCGATGTGGCGCGCCCCAGCTGCTGGTTTCCAAAGGCCTTTAGGCCTTTGGCGGGAAGAGGTCCGGAGAGGGGCGGCGCCCCTCTCCGGCGCGTGACGCATGCGCCTGGCTTTCATGGGCAGCCCGGACTTCGCCGTCCCGGCCCTGCGCGCCCTGCACGCCGCCGGCCACGACATCGTCGCGGTCTACTGCCAGCCGCCGCGCCCCGCCGGTCGTGGCCAGAAGGAAACCCCCTGCCCGGTGCATCGCGCCGCGCTGGAACTCGGCCTCGAAATCCGCACCCCCGCCCGGCTGAAGCGCGATATCGCCGAGCATGAGGCCTTCGCCGCGCTCGATCTCGACGCCGCGGTGGTCGCCGCCTATGGGCTCATCCTGCCCAGGGCGATGCTCGACGCGCCGCGGCGCGGCTGCCTCAACATCCATGCGTCCCTGCTGCCGCGCTGGCGCGGCGCGGCGCCGATCCATGCCGCCATCCTGGCCGGCGATGCCGAGAGCGGCGTGACGATCATGCGCATGGAGGAAGGCCTCGACACCGGCCCCATGCTGCTGAAGGAGGCGACGCCGATTGGCCCGGAGACCACCGTCCAGGCGCTGCACGACGCGCTGGCGGAGATCGGCGCGCGGCTGATCCTGCGCGCGCTGGCGGAGGACCCGCCCGCCATGCCGCAGCCGGAACAGGGCGTCACCTACGCGCCCAAGCTGACCAAGGAGGACGGCCGGCTCGACTGGTCGCAGGGCGCCGCGGCGCTGGAACGCCGCGTACGCGCGCTGAACCCCTGGCCCGGCACCTACTTCCAGCACCAGGGCGAGCAGATCCGCGTCCTCGCCGCGCGCATCGAAGCCGGTGCGGGCGCGCCGGGCGTCTTGCTCGACGATGCGGCGCTCGTCGCCTGCGGGGATGGCGCGCTGCGCCTGACGCGGCTGCAGCGCCCTGGCCGCGCGGCGATGGATGCCGATGCCTTCCTGCGCGGCTTCGCGCTGCCCGCCGGGACCGTGCTCGGCTGATGCCCACCTACGCGCTCCTGCTCGAATACGACGGCGCGCCCTTCATCGGCTGGCAGCGCCAGGCGGAGGGGCTGTCGGTCCAGCAGGTGCTGGAGGACGCCGCGGCGCACCTGAACGGTGGCGAGGTCCCGACCTTCACCGCCGCCGGCCGGACCGACGCCGGCGTGCACGCCGAAGGCCAGGTGGCGCAGGTGACGCTCGCCGCCGAGTTGCCGCCGGAACGTGTCAGGGAAGCGCTGAACTTCCACACCAGACCGCACCCGGTCGCCGTGCTCGGCGCGGCGCCGGTGGCCGGGGAATGGTCGGCACGCTTCTCCGCCATCGGCCGCGCCTACCGGTACCGCATCCTCAATCGCCGCGCGCGGCCGGCGCTCGACCTCGGGCGCGTGTGGCACGTGCAGCGGCGGCTCGATGCCGGGGCGATGCACGAAGCGGCACAGGGGCTGCTCGGCAAGCATGACTTCTCCGCCTACCGCGCCGCCGCCTGCCAGGCGAAGTCCGCGCTGCGCACGCTCGACCGGCTGGATGTGTCGCGCTTCGGGGATGAGGTGGTCATCACCGCGGAGGCGCGTTCCTTCCTCCATCACCAGGTGCGCAACATGGTCGGCACGCTGGCGGAGGTCGGCCTCGGCAAGCGCCCGGCCTCCTGGCCGCGCAGCGTGCTCGACGGCCGCGACCGCACCCGCGCCGGGCAGACCGCACCACCGGAAGGGCTGGTGCTCACCGGCGTGCGCTACGCGGAACCGCTCGACTGGCGGTGAGCCGGTTGCGCTTGCATGCCGCTCCGCCCCGATGACATGCACGCGGCCGTGATCATGCGGCGATTTGCCTCCGGACACTGACGCCCGACGCTCGCGGGAGCGCCGGCCCAGTGTCCCTGCCCTGGATTGCCGGGGTAGCCCAGAGGTGGAGCGGCGGTTTGAAGAGCCGCGCGTCGCAGGTTCGAATCCTGCCCGCGGCACCCTGTCCTTCCGTCTGCGGCCGATCGCCTTCGGCCGCGACGCGCCGGGTTCAGCCCGCCGACATCCGGACGACCAGCCCGGAGAGAAAGATCGCGATGCCGAGGTCGAGCGCGACGAAAGCCGCCGCCCGTGGTCCGCTGACACCGAGCGTCGCCCGCGCCACGAACCACTGCAGCCAGAAGGCATAGCCCAGGCCCAGCAGCCCCAGCGCATCCGTCACCGCGCCCGGCAGGCCGAGCAGCGACGGCACCATGAGCACGGCGAGCACCACGTACTGCACCAGGTTCGCCCAGTTCCACGCCGCGATCAGGCGCGGCCACTGGGCGCGCCGGCCCATCGCCTCCGCCAGCGGCAGCGAGGCCAGGGCGAAGCCGGCCCAGGAGCAGACATAGGCGAGCAGGTCGGCGACCAGCGCGCGCGCCGGATCGGGCGCCGCCTCCCCGACCGCGAAGGTGCGCAGCAGCAGGAAGAGCGGCAGGCAGATCACCGCGGAGAGGAAGGAGGCGCGCGCATCCTCCATCGTCGGCGCAATGGCCGCCGCGCCGGCCGCCTGGCCACGCGCCAGCAGCAGGACGCCCGCGATGCCGCGGGTGACCGGGCCGGCCGGCGGCGGGGCGGAGCCGCTCAGCCGAGCGCCTCCTCGAGGATCATGCGGTAGGCATCGGCGAGGCGGCGGAGTTCCTCGACCGAGGCACGCTCATTCACCTGGTGCGGCGTCTCGCCCACCGCGCCGAATTCGGCGACCGGGCAATAGCGGGCGATGAAGCGCGCATCCGAGGTGCCGCCGCCGGTGTCGAGCTTCGGCACTTCCCCCGTCGCGCGGGTGATGGCGCGGGAAAGCCCGTCGACGAAGGGGCCGGGCTGGGTGACGAAGCTCTCGCCCGAGCATTCGGTGCGCATCTCGTAGCGGCACCCCGCGGCCTTCAGCGCGGCGTGCAGCCGTTCGGTCAGCGCGGCGGAGCTGTGCAGGTCGTTGAAGCGGATGTTGATCATCGCCCGCGCCGCCGCCGGGATGACGTTCGAGGTGGTGTTGCCGACATCGAGGCCGGTCACCTGCAGGGTGGTCGGCGGGAAGAACTCGCTGCCGTTGTCGAGCGGCGCGGCGAGCAGCGGCGCCAGCGCGGCGACCAGGCGATGGATCGGGTTGTCCGCCCCGGCCGGATAGGCGCTGTGGCCCTGCTTGCCGTGCACGTTAACCCAGGCGGTGAGGCTGCCGCGCCGGCCGATCTTGATGGTGTCGCCGAGGACGCGCCTGCTGGTCGGCTCGCCCACCAGCGCCATGTCGGGGATCTGGCCGTTCTGCTGCATCCATTCCAGCACGCGGGCGGTGCCGTCCACCGAGCGCGCTTCCTCGTCGCCGGTGATCAGCAGCGAGATCGAGCCGCGATGGTCGGGCTTGGCAGCCAGGTAGTCGGTCAGCCCGGCGATGAAGGCGGCGACGCCGCCCTTCATGTCGCAGGCGCCGCGGCCATAGAGGACGCCGTCGCGCACCACGGCGGCGAAGGGGTCGTCCGACCAGGCGGCGAGGTCGCCCGGCGGCACCACGTCGGTATGGCCGCAGTAGCAGAAATGCGGGCCGCCGCTGCCGCGCCGGGCGAACAGGTTGTCCACCCGGTAGTCATCCGGGCCGAAGACCAGCCGCTCGCAGCCGAAGCCAAGCGGTTCCAGCAGCCGCTGCACCACGTCGAGCGCGCCGGCATCGGCCGGCGTGACGGAGGGGCAGCGGATCAGCGCCTGGGCGATGGGCAGCGGGTCCGTGGCCATGTCGCGTTCAGTCCCGCAGCAGCTCGTTGATCGCGGTCTTGGCGCGGGTCTGCGCATCCACGCGCTTGACGATGACGGCGCAGTAGAGCGAGGGCCCCTGCGATCCGTCCGGCAGCGGCTTGCCCGGCAGCGAGCCCGGCACCACCACGGAGTAGGACGGCACACGGCCGACGAAGACCTCCCCGGTCGCGCGGTCGATGATCTTGGTCGAGGCGCCGAGGAAGACGCCCATCGACAGCACCGCGCCACGCTCGACGATCACGCCTTCCGCGACCTCGGAGCGGGCGCCGATGAAGCAGTCGTCCTCGATCACCACGGGATTGGCCTGCAGCGGTTCGAGGACGCCGCCGATGCCGACGCCGCCCGACAGGTGCACGTTCCTGCCGATCTGCGCGCAGGAGCCGACGGTCGCCCAGGTGTCCACCATCGTGCCCTCATCGACATAGGCGCCGAGATTCACGAAGGAGGGCATCAACACGACATTCTTCGCGATATAGGCGGACCGGCGCACCACGGCGCCCGGCACGGCGCGGAAGCCGGCCTCGCGGAAGCGGTTCTCGCCCCAGCCGGCGAACTTCAGCGGCACCTTGTCATAGGCACCGGCGGCGGTGTCCATCGGTGCGGAATCGACCAGGCGAAAGGACAGCAGCACGGCCTGCTTGAGCCACTGGTTCACATGCCAGTTGCCCTTGCCGTCCGGCTGGGCGACGCGCGCCTTGCCGGAATCGAGCATCTCCAGCGCATCCTCGATCGCCGCGCGGTCGGAGCCGGCGGTCGCGGAATTGATCTTGTCCCGGACCTGCCAGAGCGACTCGATCCGGGCCTGAAGGGCGATGGTGTCCATGGGCGCTGCTCTCTCCGGCTGTCCTGGGCGGCGCGGTTCCTTGAGGCCCGGAGGCGGGACTGTCAACGCGCGACATGCCGGCCGCATCGGGCCGGCCCCGGCCGTCGTGTCGCGGCGCTAACGAGGGATTCATCGGAGGGGCGCTTCCATGCCGGCCATGAACACGGCGCTGCGCCCGGAGGACTGGTCGGTGATGGTCCCGCCCGCTGCGGCGGCCTCTGCCGCGCTGCACGGGGCGCTGCTGGAGTCGCGTCAGCGCTGGCAGGATCTTGCCGGCCTCGGCTCCGACCTGGTGTTCGAAACTGACAATACCGGGCGCTTCACCTTCCTCTGGCCGGAAACCGTGCTCGGGCACCGCTCCGCGGGGCTGCTCGGGCGGCGGGCGGATTCGCTGTTGCTCGGCGCCGGGCCGAGCCCCTTCGACCTGCGCCAGGCGGTGCGCAACCACCGCGCCTGGGTGGCGGATGCATCCGGGCAGCCGCGCTGCCTCTCGCTCTCCCTGGCGCCGCTCGGCGATGCGCGCGGCGGCTTCGCCGGGCTGCGGGGCGCGGCGCACGACGTCACTCAGGAGGAAACCGCCGCCGCCACCGCCGCCGCCGGCCTCCGCCGCGCCGCGATGCTCGATGCCCTGGCCGAGGCGGTGCGCCACGCCGGCACCGCCAGCGAGGCGGTCGCGCGCGGGCTCGCCGGCCTGCGCGAGGCGCTCGGCTGCGCCGGCACGGCAATGATGGTGCCGACCGCCACCGGCCCCGAGGTCGCCGCCGGCACCGTCGACCCGCCGGCCGGGCTGATCGCCGCCGCCGGCCTCGCCCTCGCCGCCGAACAGGATTGGCTCGGGCCGCTCGAAGGTGGCCAGCCGGCGGCGCTGCTGCACCATCACGGGCGGCCACCCGCGCTCTCGGCGCTCGCCGCCTGGCGCAGTCCCGGCGGTCGCGCCTGGGATGCCGAGGACCTCGCCGTGCTCCGCTCCATGGCGGCGACGCTCGGCGCCGTGCTCGGCTTCGGCCGCCTGCAGCAGGAACTCGAACGCCAGGCCAGCACCGATCCGCTCACCGGCCTCGCCAACCGCCGCGCCTTCCTCGATGCGCTGGAGGCGCGTCTCGTGCCGCGACGGGCGGCACCAGGCGCGCTGGTCTTCCTCGACCTCGACAACCTCAAGCCGCTGAACGACCAGCATGGGCATGACGCCGGCGACGCCGCGTTGCGCGCCACCGCCCGATTGCTGCGGGAAACCGCGGGACCGGACGACATCGCCGCGCGCTTCGGAGGCGACGAGTTCATCCTCTGGATCGACGGCGCCGATGCCGCGATCGCGACCGCGCGCGCCGCGGCGCTGATCCAGGGCGCCCATGCGATGCCCGCCGCGCGGGCGCCACGGTTCAGCCTTGGCATCGCCACCTGGGACCCGGCTTCGGGCGAACTCCCCGCACGGCTGCTCGCCCGTGCCGATGCGGCACTCTACGAGGCCAAGCGCAATGGGCGCGGCGGATGGCGCCTGGCAGAGGCACCGGCATCATGGAACTGAGCGACGCCGCCCGCATCCTCGACGACGGGCCGGCCGAAGCGCGGCTGGCGTTGGCCATCGACGCGACCGCGCCGCCCGAAGCGCTCTACTACCTCATGGGCGACGCGGATCCGGAGGTGCGCCGCGCGGTCGCGGCGAACCCGGCCACGCCGCACCAGAGCTTCGCGGTGCTCGCCGGGGATGGGGAATGCGCGGTGCGCGCCGCCCTCGCCGGGCGGCTCGCGGTGCTGGCGCCGGGCCTGCCGCCGCCGCAGCAGGACCGCTTGGCGCACATGGCCTGGACGGCGCTGGCGCAGCTCGCTGCCGACGCCGCCGCGGAGATTCGCGCCACCATCGCCGAGGCGGTGCAGGAATTGCCGGCCGCGCCGCGCGAGCTGGTGCTGACCCTCGCCGCGGATGGAGACATCCGCGTGTGCGGGCCGGTGCTGCGCCTGTCGCCCCTGCTGACCGAGGAGGATCTGCTCGGCCTCGTCGCGGCGCCGCCGACCACGGCCACCCTGACCGCCATCGCCCGCCGCCCCGAGATCAGCGAAACCGTGGCCGATGCCCTGGTCGCGACCGGCGACGCGTTGGCGATCGGCGCGCTGCTCGGCAACCGCACCGCGGCGATCCGCGAAGGGACGCTGGATGCGCTGGTCGTCCAGGCCGCCGAGGTCACCGCCTGGCAGGAACCGCTGGTGCGGCGCCCCGCCCTGCCGCCGCGCGCCGCGGTCGCGCTGGCCGGCTTCGTGGCCGAGCACCTGCTCGCCCCGCTGGCCGAGCGCAGCGACCTGCCGCCCGCGGCCGCCGCCCAGCTGCGGGCCGCCGTCGCGACCAGGCTCGCCGGCACCGCCCGGCCGGGCGAGACGGCACAGGATGCCGCCACCCGCGCCACCATCCTGCAGGGCGCCGGCGCACTGACCGACGCGGTCATGCTGCGCGCTGCCCGCAGCGGAGAAATCGCCTTCGTCACCACCGGCCTCGCCGGCCTGAGCCGCATGCCGCGCAGCGCGGTGGACCATGCGGTGGCGACGCGCTGCGCCAAGTCGATCGCCGGGATGTGCCGGCAGGCCGGGCTCGGATCCGCGACCGCGGATGCCGTGGTCGGCCTTCTGGCGCCGGGCATCCCGGGTTCGACATCCGTCGCGCCCGTGCTGGTGGGCGACGGGGAGTTGCAGTGGCGGGTGGACGCGCTGGCGCGCGCCGCCGCGCGCTGAGGCCGGCGGAGCGGTCTTCCGCCGGCGCCGGTCGCGCGCGCAGGATCCCGCGCGCGCTGTCAGGCCCGAAGAGCCCCGCGCGCCATCAAGGCGCGAAGAGCTTCGCGCGGCGTCAGGCGCGGATCAGCGTGCCCGCGCCGCCATCGGTGAACAGTTCCCGCAGCACTGCATGCGGTACGCGGCCGTCCAGGATGACCGCGCCCTTCACGCCACGCTCGACGGCGTAGATGCAGGTCTCGACCTTCGGGATCATGCCGCCGTTGATCCAGCCGGCCTCGATGCCCGCCTTCACCTCGGCGACCGTCATCTCCGGGATCAGGCGCTTCTCGACGTCCAGCACGCCGGGCACGTCGGTCAGCATCAGCAGGCGTTCGGCCGAAAGTGCGCCGGCGATCGCGCCGGCGGCCGTGTCGGCGTTGATGTTGTAGGTCTGGCCGTCCTCGCCGACGCCGACCGGGGCCACCACGGGGACTATGTCGGCGCCGATCAGCAGGCGCAGCACCTTGGGATCGACGCTCGCCGGCTCGCCCACATAGCCGAGGTCGAGCACCTTCTCGATGTTGCTGTCGGGGTCGCGATAGGTGCGGTTCAGCTTGCGCGCGCGGATCAGCCCGCCATCCTTGCCGGAGATGCCGACGGCGAGCACGCCGGCGCGTGTGATCGCCTCCGCCACCTGCTTGTTCACCGGGCCGGCGAGGACCATCTCGACCACGTCGAGCATCTCCTCATCCGTCACGCGCAGGCCCTGGACGAAGGTGGACTTCACGTTCAGCCGCTTGAGCATGGCGTTGATCTGCGGCCCGCCGCCATGCACGACCACCGGGTTCACGCCGACCTGCTCGAGCAGGGCGATGTCGCGGCCGAAGCGCAGCGCCGTCTCCTCCTCGCCCATCGCATGGCCGCCGTACTTCACCACCACCGTGGCGTCGTCGTAGCGCTTCAGGAAGGGCAGCGCGCCAGCGAGGATCTGCATGGCGTCGGGCGTGTCGGACGTTTCGTTCATGGGCAGCTCGTGGATCTGGACTGGACCGGAAGCGGCCCGGGGGCGGTGGCCGGGTCGGGCTGTAGCACCCGGCCGACGGCGCCCAGGCAGGCGGTTCGCCGCGGGCACCGCCCACGGTCACCTTCGGGCGGAAAACCCTCTAGAGCAGATCGCGCCGGCTGGAAATCGCCCGGCTGCATGACAATTCGATGCGGCCGCGGTGCCTTGCCGCACCACGGCGCGACTCGCATAGTCCGGGCAACGCGCCAGACGATGCCTCACGGCCCCTTGAGACCCGGAGGTCCCATGGCCCGCCCCGCCGCGCCCGCACCCAGCCGGAGCATGACCCCTTGAGCCAGCGCAGGATGCACCTGGTCGCCTATCTCAAGACCGGGCCCACCGCGAACCACCCCGGCGCCTGGCGCCACCCAGAGGCGGCGCTGCACGACATCTTCGCGCCGGAACGCTACGAACACATCGCGCGCGTGCTCGAGGAGGCACGCTTCGACGCCTGTTTCTTTGCCGACCTCTTCGGCCTGGCCGACATCCATGGCGGGGGCTTCGGCGCCAATCTCCGGCTCGGCGGGCAGATCTCCTACCTCGATCCGCTGGTGGTGCTGCCGCTGATGGCGCGGGTGACGAAGCACCTCGGCCTCGGCGCGACGCTGTCCACCACCTTCCTGCATCCATACCACCTCGCGCGGACGCTCGCGTCGCTCGACCTGCTGACCGGCGGGCGGATGGCGTGGAACATCGTGACCTCCGCCACCGACCTCGAGGCGAGGAACTTCGGGATGGACGGCATCCCGGCCAAGGACGAGCGCTACGACCGCGCCGACGAGGTGGTGGAAGCCTGCATCGCCCTGTGGGAATCCTGGCAGGAGGACGCCTTCGTGATGGACCGCGAGGCGGGCGTCTTCATCGACCCGTCCAAGGTCCGCCACACGGATTTCGAGGGAAGATGGGTGAAGACGCGCGGGCCGCTCAGCATCCCGCGCACGCCGCAGGTGCGGCCGGTCCTGATGCAGGCCGGGTCCTCCGACCGCGGGCGCGACTTCGCCGCGCGCTGGGCCGAGCTGGTCTTCTGCACGCCCCACGGCAAGGCGGACGCCATCGCCATATACGACGACCTCAAGGCACGCATGGCGAAGTTCGGCCGCCCCCCGGACGCCTGCAAGATCATGCCGAGCTTCGCCGTGGTCCTCGGGGAGACCGACGCGATCGCGCAGGAGAAATACGCCTATCTCCAATCCCTGCTCGATCCCGAGGCGCAGCTCATGGTGCACTCGGCGCTGCTCGGCGCGGACCTGTCGAAGCACCGCACCGCCGAGACCCTGGCCGCGGCGCAGGGCCACCAGGGCATCAGCGGATCGACCGACCGCGTCATGCAGCTCATGCGGCAGGAAGGCATCAGCTTCGCCGAAGCTGCGCAGAAGCCGCGCGGGCTGCTGGTGGGGACGGCGCGGACCGTCGCGGATCAGCTCGAGGACTATTTCACCAGCGGTGCCTGCGACGGATTCATCATCTGGCCCACGGTGTTCCCGCGGATGTTCGAGGAATTCTGCCGGCTGGTGGTGCCGGAACTGCAGCGGCGGGGGCTGTTCCGGAAGGAATATGCGGGGGCGACGCTGCGCGAGAACCTGGCGCGGGCGTGAATGGCGGAAGGGGGCCTTGCCCCACTCCGCACCTCACCCCACCAGAGGCCAGAAGGCCTCCGATACCGGCCAGCCTTTCGGCAGACTCGGTATCAGAGTCCTGGCTTCGCGCGCGGCCGCCCCGTCAGCCCCACGCGCCATACCGCTGAACCTCGCCGATGAGGTCATCGGCAAGGCTCGGCGGTATGAGACCGCTTGGAAAGTCCGGCGCCGGCCCGCACCCGGAAACGCGCCGCGAGTCGCGTTTCCAATCGTGCTCCCTGGACACCAGGAATCGATCGGGGGCTCCGGGAAGGGCAGCGCCCTCCGCGCGCCTCACGCAGCCAGCGAAGCGATCTCCGCGCGCAGTTCCGGGATGCCCTGCCCGGTCTCGCTGCTCGTCACCAGCACCAGCGGGTGCGCCGCGGTGTGGCTGCGGGCCAGGCCCTCGGCTTCCTTCAGCCGTGCCGCGAGCTTCTGCGGCCCGACATCATCCGCCTTGGTCAGCACGATCTGGAAGGCGACGGCGGCGGTGTTCAGCAGGTCCATCGCGGCGCGGTCGGCGGATTTGGTCTCGATCCGCGCATCCAGCAGCAGGATCACGCGCATCAGGTTCGGCCGGCCGCGCAGGTAGTCGAACATGACGCCCTGCCAGTCGCGCTGCATGTCCTTCGACGCCTTGGCGTAGCCGTAGCCGGGCAGGTCCACGAGCACGAGGCGTTCGGCGAGGTTGAAGAAGTTGAGTTGTCGCGTGCGCCCCGGCGTCTGGGACACGCGCGCGAGCGTCTTGTGCCCCGTCAGCGCGTTGATCAGCGAAGACTTGCCCACGTTGGACCGCCCGCAGAAAGCGATCTCCGGCAGGCCTGGCGGTGGCAGCTGATCGGATTTCTGCGCCGCGTAGAAGAAGATGCAGGGCCGGGCGAAGAGCAGCCTTCCGGCCTCGATCAGCGCCGCGCGTTCCGCGTCATCGCGGGCTTCGGCCAGTCCGGTCATGATCTTCCACCATCGGCCGCGCGGGCCGGCCCGCCGCGCCGGGCGCGTGCCGGCAACGGACAGAAAAGGGAGGGGGTCCGGGGGAGGTTCCCCTCCCCCGCCCTGCTGCCTGTCACTTCGCCTTGCTCACCGCGCCGTTCACCTTGGCCGCCCGTGCCGCCCGCCGGTCGTGCCGCATGATGTAGTATTGCTGCGCCACCGACAGCGTGTTGTTCCAGGCCCAGTAGATGATCAGCCCGGCCGGGAAGGATGCCAGCATGAAGGTGAAGATGATGGGCATCCAGGCGAAGATCTTGGCCTGGATGGGGTCGGGCGGCGGCGGGTTCAGCTTCTGCTGCACGAACATGGTCACGCCCATGATCAGCGCCCATGCCGGCATGTGCAGGAAGGTGGACCACTGCGCCGGGTCGAAGGGCAGCAGGCCGAACAGGTTGAACAGGTTCGTCGGGTCCGGCGCCGAGAGGTCGTGGATCCAGCCGAAGAAGGGCTGGTGCCGCATCTCGATGGTGACGAACAGCGCCTTGTAGAGGGCGAAGAAGACCGGGATCTGGATCAGGATGGGCAGGCAGCCGGAGGCCGGGTTGACCTTCTCGCTCCGGTACAGCGCCATCATCTCGGCCTGCGCCTTCTGCGGGTCGTCCTTGTAGCGTTCCTTGATCTCCGTCATCTTCGGCGCGAGCACCTTCATCCGCGCCATCGAATGGTAGGCCTTGTTGGCCAGCGGGAAGAAGGCCGCCTTGATCAGCACCGTGAAGATCAGGATGGCGACGCCGAAATTCCCGGTCATCCGGAAGATCCAGTCGAGCGCCAGGAAGAACGGCTTCACCAGGAAGTAGAACCAGCCGAAGTCGATCGCCTTGTCGAAGTCGGTGATGTTCAGCCGGTCCATGTAGCCGTCGAGGAGGTGCACCTCCTTCGCGCCGGCGAACAGGCGGGTGGCGAGTTCGCCCGTCGCGCCTGGTGCGATCGTCAGTGGCGCCGGCGGCGCCATGTCCACCTGCCAGCGGTCGCCTGCCGCGCCGCCGCCTTCGTTCACGTGGCGGTAGGAGGCACGCAGCGTCTGGTCGGGCGCGGTCGGCATGACCGCGGCGAGCCAGTACTTGTCGGTGAAGCCGGCCCAGCCGCCGGTGGTTTCCTGTTCGAGCGCGGTGCCGGACCGGCGCGCGGCCTCGGACTTCGCGTCGCTGTAGGTCACCTCGCGCAGGCGCCCGCCGAGCACGCCGGTGAAGCCCTCATGCAGGATGTAGAAGCCGGCGACAGTCGGCGTGTGCTCGCGGCGCACGCGCACCCAGGGCAGCACGGAGGCCGGCTCGCTGCCGGTGTTCCGCACGCGCTGCTGGGCCGAGACCATGTACTGCTCGTCGATCGACAGGGCGATCTCGAACACCTGGCCCTGGCCGTTGTCCCAGGACAGCGTGACGGGCTGGCCGGGCGCGAGCGGCCCGCCCGTCGCTGTCCAGTCCGTGTCGTTGTCCGGCACGCGGGTGCGGCCGTCCCCGGCCGTCCAGCCCCACTGGGCGAAATAGGGCTGCTGGCTGTCGCGGGCGGCGAACAGGCGCACCTGGGGGGAATCGGGGGCCAGCGTCTCCCGGTAGGTGGTGAAGACCAGGTCGTCGAGCCGTGCGCCGCGCAGGTTCAGGCTGCCGGCGACGCGCGGGGTGCGGATTTCGAGCCGCGCGGCGGGCGCGCGGGCGGCGGCGGGTGCGGCCTCGCTCCCGGTCGCCGGGGCCGCGACGCCGACCCCCGGCGCACCGGCGGCCGGCACGGGTGCCGGCACCGCCGGGGCGGACTGGGTCACCTGCGCCGGCGGCGGCGCGGGTGGGCGGTTCGTGCGATTCCACACGTCGAAGATCAGCAGGATGCCGATCGAGAGCGCGATCGCGGCGAAGAGGCGCTTCTGGTCCATCGGGAAGTATCTCAGCCTTTCGGCGGGATGGGGCCGGGCACCGGGTCGTAGCCGCCCGGGTTCCAGGGGTTGCAGCGCAGGATGCGCTTCGCGGTCATCAGCGTGCCGCGCGCCGCGCCGTGCACGGACAGCGCCTCCAGCGCGTAGTCGCTGCAGGAGGGGTAGAAACGGCAATGGCTGCCGATGATGCCGCGCAGCGTGTAGCGATAGGCGTGGACGCAGCCCTTGAGCGCGGTGGCGGCGGCCGTCGCCGGCGCCCTGGCGGCCGCCATCACCGCATGCGGTTCGGCCGCAGGCACTCCGTCCGCGCGCGTCATCGCGCGCGTCATCGCACCACCCCGGCCTGGCGCAGCGCGCCGCGCAGGTCCTCGATGAGCTGGGCGAAGGGGCGCGTGCCGGTGGCGTCGCGCCCGATCAGCACCAGATCCCAACCCTCGGCGCCGAGGCCGGGCATGGTCAGGCGCGCGGCTTCCTTCAGCCGCCGCCGGGCGCGGTTGCGCACCACGGCGTTGCCGACCTTCTTGGTCACGGTGAAGCCCAGGCGCAGCCGCCCGGGCTCTCCCGCCACCGCCTGCAGCACGAGGCCCGGGCGCGCGGCCCGCTTGCCGCGCGAGGCGGCGCGCAGGAATTCCCGGCGCTTCTTCAGCCGTCCGGCGGGTGCGCCCGCATGGGGCGCGGCCGGGTCGGCGCTGCCCGACATGCGACGCTCCGCGCGGCGGACGGGATCAGGCCGAAAGGCGCTTGCGGCCCTTGGCGCGGCGGTTGGCGATCACCTTGCGGCCGCCCACCGTCTCCATGCGGGAGCGGAACCCGTGCCGGCGCTTCCGGACGAGCTTGGAGGGCTGGTAGGTACGCTTCACGACAGGTCTCCTGAACCTCGGGGCCGGCGCGCGAACCATGCCGCCAGCAAGACGCGCCGGCGGCACCCCTTTCACAGCGGCGCCCCGGCAAGGGGCGGAGGTATAGGGAGGGGGATCGCCACGCGTCAACCGCGCGCGGCGCGACACAGTGTAACCGGGAGCGGCCGCGCACCGAATTCCGCAGCGAAGATGGATCGCCCCGCCCGCCCTTCCGCCCTCCGCCGCCTCTGGCCGCTGCTCCTGCTGGCGGTGCTGCTGGCGGCCGCCTGGGCGTCCGGGGCCACGCGGCTGCTGTCCTTCGAGGCCCTGGCCCAACATCATGCCACCCTCGCCGCCTGGGTCGCGGCGCGGCCGGCGACGGCGGCGGCGGCCTATGTGCTCGCCTATGTGCTGGTGGTGGCGCTCTCCCTGCCCGGCGGGGTGGTGATGACACTGGCGGGCGGGCTGCTGTTCGGAACCTGGCTCGGCGCGGCGCTCACGGTGGTCGGCGCCACGCTGGGCGCCTGCGCCCTGTTCCTCGCCGCGCGCTCGGCGCTCGCGCCCCTGGTGGCGGGGCGGGCGGCAAGGCTGGTCGGCCGGATCCGGCCGGGGCTCGAACGGGACGGCTTCTTCTACCTGCTGACCCTCCGCCTGATCCCGGTGGTGCCCTTCTGGCTCGTCAACCTCGCCCCCGCGCTGGTCGGCATGCCCTTCGGCGCCTATGCGGCGGCCACCGCCATCGGCATCATCCCGGCCACGGCGGTCTTCGCGGGAATCGGCGCGGGGCTGGGCGAGGTCCTGGCGGCGGGGCGGCGGCCCGATCTCGGGGTGATCCTGTCGCCTCCCATCCTGCTGCCGCTGCTGGGGCTGGCGGCGCTCTCCCTCCTCGGCGCCTGGTGGCGGAAAAGGACGCGCGATGCCTGACCTGGACGTGGCGGTGATCGGGGCGGGCGCGGCGGGGCTCTCGGTCACGGCGATCGCCGCCGGGCTCGGGCTGAAGGTTGCGCTGTTCGAGCGCGGCGCCATGGGGGGCGACTGCCTGAACTTCGGCTGCGTGCCGTCCAAGGCATTGCTCGCCGCCGCCCGTGCCGCCGCCGAGGCCCGCCGCGCACACCGCTTTGGCCTCCGCCTGCCGGAACCGGAGATCGACTGGGACGGGGTGCGGGAACACGTTGCCGGCGCCATCGCGACGATCGCCCCCAATGATTCGGAGGAGCGCTTCCGTGCCATGGGCGCGACCGTGGTGCGCGCCACCGCCCGTTTCGTCGCGCGCGACACGATCGAGGGCGGCGGCCGGCGCTTCACCTTCCGCCGCGCCGTGGTGGCCGCAGGGTCCGCCGCCGTCGTCCCGCCCATCCCGGGCCTCGCCGGCCTGCCGTTCCTGACCAATGAAAGCCTGTTCTCCCTGCGCGAGCGGCCCGGCCACCTTATCATCCTCGGCGGCGGGCCGATCGGGCTCGAGATGGCGCAGGCCCATGCCCGGCTCGGCTGCCGGGTGACGGTGCTGGAAGCGGCCCGGATAGCCGGCCGGGAGGAGGCGGAATGCCTCCCGCCGCTGCGCGCGGCGCTGGAGGCGGACGGCGTCGCCCTGCACGAGGGCGCCCGCATCGTCGCGGCGGAACCCGATGCACAGGGCATCGCCGTGCTGCTCGAGGACGGCACGCGCATCGCCGGGACGCATCTTCTGCTCGCGGTGGGGCGCGCCCCGCGGCTCGACGGGCTGGGGCTGGAGGCCGCCGGCATCGCCCACACGTCGCGCGGGGTGACGACCGACCTGGCGTTGCGTTCGGTCTCCAACCGCCGGGTCTGGGCGGCGGGGGACATCGCCGATCCGCAGGGGCTCGGGCCGCGCGCCTTCACCCATGTCTGTTCGCAGCACGCCGGCATCATCGCGCGGGCCATGCTGTTCCGGCTGCCGGCGAAGCTCTCCTATGCCGCCCTGCCGCGCGTCACCTATACCGACCCCGAGATCGCCCAGATCGGCCCGACCGAGGCCGAGCTGCGCGCCGCCGGGCGCGAGGACCTCACCATCCTGCGCTGGCCGCTCGCCGAGAATGACCGCCTGGTCGCGGAAGGCAGGGCGGAGGGGCTGGTGAAGCTGGTGACCGACCGCAAGGGACGGCTGCTCGGCGCTTCCGTGGTGGGCCCCGGCGCCGGCGACATGGCCGGGATGTTCGCGCTGATGATCGGGCGGCGCCTGCCCCTGTCGGCCCTGGCCGGGGCGGTGCTGCCCTATCCGACGGCGCAGGAGGCGGGGAAGCGGGCGGCCTCGGAGTTCTACACCCCGAAATTCCTGGCCCCGGGCACGAAGCGCATCGTCGGCTTGCTCAATCGCCTGCCCTGAGCCTTAGTGCCGGTCCGTTCTCCAGGGCTGGTCACATGGAAAAGACACTTGCGGGCCGAACGGCCCTGATCACCGGATCCACCTCCGGCATCGGCCACGGCATGGCGCTGCTCATGGCCCAGGCCGGGGCGAAGGTCATGCTCAACGGCTTCGGCAAGCCCGAGGAGATCGCCGCCGCCCGCGCCGAGGTCGGCGCCGCCATGGGCGGGGGCGACGCGCCCTATTCCGCCGCGGACATGTCGAAGCCCGACGAGGTGCGCGGCATGGTGGCCGATGCCGAGAAGGCATTCGGCAGGCTCGACATCCTGGTCAACAACGCGGGCATCCAGTTCGTCAGCCCGGTGGAGGAATTCCCCGAGGCGCGCTGGGACGCGATCATCGCCATCAACCTCTCCTCCAACTTCCACGCCATCAAGGCGGCGCTGCCGGGGATGCGCCGGCGGAACTGGGGGCGGATCGTCAACGTCGCCTCGGCCCACGGCCTGGTCGCGAGCCCCTTCAAGGTCGCCTATGTCGCCGCCAAGCACGGCGTGGTCGGCATGACCAAGGTGGTGGCGATCGAGGTCGCGAAGACGCCCATCACCTGCAACGCCATCTGCCCCGGCTTCGTGCGCACGCCGCTGGCCGAGGCACAGGTGAAGCCGCTGGCCGAGAAGCACGGCGTCAGCGAGGAGAAGGCGCTGACCGACTACCTGCTCGAGAAGCAGCCCTCCAAGCGCTGGATCGAGGTGGAGGAAGTCGCGCGGATGGCGCTGTGGCTCTGCGGCCCGGGCTCGGGCGGCGTGAACGGGGCGGCGCTCTCTGTCGATGGCGGCTGGACGGCGGCGTGAGCGAGGCGACGCCACAGACCGGCCCGGCCACCCCCGCCGTCGCCAAGCCGCCGGCGAGACGCCGGATCAGCCTGGCGCTGCAGGGCGGGGGCACGCATGGCGCCTTCACCTGGGGCGTGCTGGAGCGGCTGCTCGAGGACGACCGGCTGGAGCTGGACGGGCTGTCCGGCACCTCCGCCGGCGCGATCAACGGCGCGATGGTGGTGCAGGGGCTGCTCGACGGCGGGCCGGCGGCGGCGATCTCCGCGCTCGACCGCTTCTGGCGCTCGATCGCGGGGCATCTCGCGATCAGCCCGCTGCGGTCGACGCCGATGGAGAAGCTCGTCTGGGGGCACGACCTGACCTGGTCGGTCGCCTACCGCACCTTCGACACGCTCTCCCGCGTGCTCTCGCCGTACCAGATCAATCCCTTCCCCTACAGCTACAACCCGCTGCGCGACGCGCTGGTGGACAGCATCGACTTCGACCGGCTGCGCATGGAGGCGAAGGCGCCGCGGCTCTTCGTCTCCGCGACCAGCGTGCGCACCGGCAAGCCCCGCGTCTTCACCCGCAAGGAGCTGACGGTCGACGCGCTGCTCGCCTCGGCCTGCCTGCCGCAGGTGTTCAAGGCGGTCGAGATCGACGGCGAGCCCTACTGGGACGGCGGCTATCTCGGCAATCCGGCGCTCTGGCCCCTGTATGACCAGGGCGGGCCGCCGGACATCGTGCTGATCCAGCTCAACCCCACGGTGCGCGAGGAGACGCCGACCTCGGCCTCCGACATCGTCAACCGGCTGAACGAGATCACCTTCAACGGGTCGCTGATGGCGGAGATGCGCGCCATCGACTTCGTGCAGCGCCTGCTCGACAGCGGGCGGCTGGAACAGCCGCGCTACCGACGTCTCTTCATCCACCTGATCGAGGACGAGGACCGCATGCGCAAGTTCAAGCTCAGCACCAAGTTCAACGGCGACTGGGACTTCCTCTGCATGCTGAAGCAGTACGGACGGGAGGCCGCCGACGCATGGCTCGACCAGCATTTCGACAAGCTCGGCCGCGAGAGCAGCGTCGACATCCGGGCCCGCTTCCTGTGAGCGCGTCGAGCTGGGACGCCACGCAGTACCTGCGCTTCGAGGATGAGCGCCTGCGGCCGGCGCTCGACCTGATGGGGCGCATCGCGCACCCCTCGCCGAAGCGCGTGGTCGACCTCGGCTGCGGCGCGGGCAACGCCATGCCGGCGCTCGCCGCGCGCTTCCCCGGCGCGACGGTGACCGGGGTGGACGGCAGCGCCGCGATGCTCGCCAAGGCGGCCGGCGGCGGCTTCGCCACGGAGCAGGCGGATATCGCGAACTGGTCGCCCGCCGCCCCGGTGGACGTGCTGTTCAGCAACGCGGCGCTGCATTGGCTTGGCGGGCACGAGGCGCTGTTCCCGCGCCTGCTGGCGCATCTCGCGCCGGGCGGCGTGCTGGCGGTGCAGATGCCGGCGATGCACGACCGGCCGCTGCGCGCGGACCAGGACCGCGTCGCGCGGCAGGGGCCCTGGGCGGCGAAGCTCGCGGGCGTGGCGAGCGCGCCGCCGATCCTCGACCCCGGCGCCTACTACGACCTGCTGCGGCCGCGCGTCGCGGCGCTCGAATTCTGGATCACGGAATACGTCCATGTGCTGCGCGGGGAAGACCCGGTGGTCCAGTGGGCGATGGGGAGCAGCCTGCGGCCCTTCCTCGATGCGCTGGAGGGCGAGTTGCGGGAGGGCTTCCTCGCAGCCTACCGCGCGGCGATGCGGGCGGCCTACCCGCCGCAGGCGGATGGGGTGGTGCTGCTGCCGTTCCGGCGGCTGTTCATGCTGGCGCGGGTCGCGTGAAAAGGTCGGGGGAGGGTGAACCTCCCCCGAACCCCCTCCCTTCTTTGGCACCTGGGAACTGATACCGGCGGCCGCTACTCGCGACCGCTGGCAGCCGCCCTTTCCTGCCCTCAGGCGCCGGGCGCAAACCTCCGGTTTGCTTGGCTTCGCCGGACTGCCGGCGGGCCGCATTCGCGGCCTCCGCACAAGTCAGGAACTCGTGCCGCTGGTATGACTTCGGAGGCCGGTTCCCAGGTGACAAAGAAGGTTGAGGGGGGTGCGGGGGGAGAAGTTCTCTTCTCCCCCCGCCCCTCCTCGACAACCACCCCGCCCCTCGCCAGACTTCCCGCATGGACGCCGCCCGCGACGCCGCCACGCTCAGGCAGATGCTCGACAGCGCGCGTCGCGTCGTCGTCTTCACCGGCGCGGGCATCAGCACCGAATCCGGCATCCCGGATTTCCGTGGCCCGGGCGGCACCTGGGCCCGCGTGCAGCCGATCATGTTCCAGGATTTCGTCTCGTCGGCCGAGGCGCGGCGCGAGGCCTGGCGCCGCCGCTTCGACAGCGAGCCGGTGATGCGTGCCGCGCAGCCCAATCGCGGGCATCGCGCCGTCGCGCTGCTGGTGCGCCAGGGCAAGGCCTCGGCCGTCATCACCCAGAACATCGACGGGCTGCACCAGGCTTCGGGCGTGCCGGAAGCGCAGGTGATCGAGCTGCACGGCAATTCCACCTACGCGCATTGCCTCGACTGCGGAAAGCGTTACGAGATCGGCGCCCTGCGCGCCGCCTTCGAACGCGACGGCGAAGTGCCGGGCTGCGTCGCCTGCGGCGGGCTGGTGAAGACCGCGACGATCAGCTTCGGACAGGCGATGCCGGAAAACGCGATGGAACGCGCGCGGCGCGAGACGCTGGCGGCGGATCTCTTCGTCGTCCTCGGGTCCTCGCTGGTGGTCTATCCGGCCGCGGGCTTCCCCGAGGTCGCCAAGCGCAACGGCGCGCGGCTGGTGATCGTGAACCGGCAGGAGACGCCGCTCGACGACCTCGCCGACCTGGTGGTGCACCACGGCATCGGCGAGGTGATGGGCGGCGCCGTGGGCGTGAACTGACGCGGACCGCACGAAGGTGAAGGCATCGTGCCCGCCTCAGCGCGCCACGCCGCGGCGGAACAGCAGGAACAGCGCCAGCGCGACCACGAGCAGCGCGGCGGCGAAGAGCACCGGCGCGCTCGCCCCGCCGGAGCGGTCCGCCAGCCACCCGGCGAGCGGCGGGAAGCCCGTGCACCCCGCGTAGAACCACACGAAGTACACGCCGAGGCCCAGCGCCCGCCGCTCCGGTGGCACGGCGATCGCCGGCAGGGCCGAGAAGACCGTGATCGGCAGGGCATAGAGCAGCCCGTGCAGGGCAAGGATCGGCGCCGCCAGGCCGGTATGCGCGAAGGGCAGCGCGGCCGCGAGCGCCGCCGCCGCGCCGATGCAGGCGAGCGCCATCGGCACCGTCGTGCCGGCCCGCCGCGCCAGCATCGCCCCCGCCGGCACCGCGACGACGTTCACCCAGGACATCAGCGAGGTCGCGAATCCCGCCTCCGCGACGCCGAGGCCACGTTCCGCCAGCAGCACCGGAGCGAAAGTGACGAGCACCATGTAGGTGCCGTTGACCGCCGCCCAGCAGGCGCCGGCGAGGCACATCAGCCGCACTTCCCGCCCCGTCAGCCGGCCCGCGCCGGGGGGCGGCGCCGGCGCCCGCGGCACGGGCCGGGCCGCAAGGGCGAGTGCCAGGAACGCCAGCCCCCCTGCCGCCGCCGCGACCAGGAACGGCGCCTGCCAGCCGAGCGCCAACGCAACGCCCGGCAACAGCGCCTGCGTCGCCGCGATGCCGATCGGCCAGCCGAGCACATAGACCGCCATGGCAGGAAACAGGTCCGGCCCATGGAAGCGGTCCTGCACCATCTTGGTCAGCAGCAGGATCACCAGCACCGTCCCCACGCCCATCAGCAGGCGCCCGGCGAACAGCGCCGGCACGGATCCGCCGGCCGCCGCGCCAAGCGCGCCCGCCACCAGCAGCGCGAGGCCGAGCAGCACCCCCGCCCGGTCCCCCAGCCGCCGCGCCGCCAGTCCGAGCGGAAAGGCCAGCACCAGGCCAGGGAACCAGAACAGCCCGACCAGCGTGCCGAACCGCGTCCAGTCCAGCCCGAATTCCGGCACCAGCACGGCCGCCGCCGCGCCCGGCGCCTGGAACAGCGCGCCGAGCGCCGCGCGCACGGCAAAGACCGCGGCAAGGAAGGGCAGCGCCGCCATCATCGCAGCACGCGGAGCCGCGACGGCGCGCGCAGCCGCACCAGCAGGATGGCATGCTGCCGGAAGCGTTGCGCGAGCACGGCGCAGCGCCGCCAGTCGGCGAGCAGCAGCAGGTGCCGCTCCGCCCAGGGCGGCCGCGCGGCATGCCCGGCGCCTTCGAGGAAGGCGATGCCGGCGCGGCCCGCCAGCCTGCGCAGCCGGTCGAGTTGCGTGTGGTTCCACGATTCCGGATGCGGCCGGCTCAGCGGGTTCCAGGCGCCGACGAAAGCACCATGCCGGACGCCGGCGGCGCCGAGCAGACGGTCGATCCCGCGCGACCGGCGGCCAAGCCGGATCGTCGCGCCCGCCGCTTCATAGCAGGTGATCCGCCAGCCGCGCGCAAGCCGCGGCCCGACCGGGATCGGGTCCGGCAGGTCGAAGCGGACATGCGGCAGGGTGCGCGCCGGCGTCATGCCAGGTGCAGCAGCATGCCCTTGAGGTAGGCGCTTTCCGGCAGCATCGGGTGCAGCGGATGGTCCGGCCCGGCGCCGCCCATGTGCAGGATGCGCGCATCCCGCCGGGCCCGATGGGCGCCCCAGGCGACGGCATCGGCGAATTCGCCCGGCGCGACATGGTGCGAACAGGACGCGATGAAGAGGAAGCCGCCGCGTTCCACCAGCGTCGCGGCGAGGCGCGCGAGCTTCGCATAGGCGCGCAGCGCCGCCGGCTGGTCCTTGCGCGTCTTGGCGAAGGCCGGCGGGTCGGTGATCACCACGCCGAAGCGGCGGCCCTCGCCGACCATGCGTTCCAGCGCCTCCATCGCCTCGGCGCGCATCGTCGTGACGCGCCCGTCGACGCCGTTCATCGCCGCGGCCTGCTGCGCGGTCATGAGCGCATGTTCGCTGCGGTCGAGCAGCGTGACCTGCGCCGCGCCGGCCACCGCGCAGCCGATCCCGAAGCCGCCGGTGTGGCAGAAGGCATCGAGGACGGTGGCGCCCTTCGACAGCCGGGCGACGCGCGCGCGGTGCTCGCGCTGGTCGAAGAACCAGCCGGTCTTCTGGCCGCCGAGCAGATCGACCGGGAAGCGCAGCCCGTTCTCCTCCACGACGGCGCCTGTGGCGTCGCCGGCGAGCAGCCGCACCTCCTCCTCCAGCCCTTCCAGCTTGCGCACACCGCTGTCGTTGCGCGCGACGATGCCGCGCGGCGCGACCAGCGCCGACAGCGCCTCGACGATCATCGGCGTCGCCGCGTCCATGCCGGCGGTGTTCGCCTGCACCGCGACGACGTCGCCGTAGCGGTCCACCACCAGGCCCGGCAGGCCATCGGCCTCGGCATGGACCAGTCGGTACTGCGGCGCGTCGAACAGGCGGTCGCGCAGGGCGAGCGCCTCGGCGAGGCGCTCGCGGTACCAGGCGCCGTCGCAGGCGGCGGCGGGGTCGGCGGAAAGCCGGCGCGCCGCGATCAGCGAATGCGGGTTGAAGTGCCAGGCACCGTGCTTCACGCCGTCATCGCCTTCGAGACGCACCACGCTGCCCGGCGGCAGCGCCTTCGCCGCCGGGGTCATGGCGATCTCGTTGGAGAAGGCCCAGGGGTGGCCGGACTTCACGCGACGGTCGCGGCCGGGCAGCAGGCGGATCAGGGGGCGGTCTTGGGATGCGGTCATGGCATGGCGGACCATGCCGATGCCGCGCTTGCCCGTCCATGCGCGCAGGCTACGGTGCGCCCATGCAGATCTGCCGGGACCTACCCTCGCTCCGCGCCGCCACTGCCGCCCTGCGCGCGGCCGGCAAGCGCCTCGCCCTCGTGCCGACCATGGGCGCGCTGCATGAGGGGCACCTGTCCCTCGTCGCCGCCGGGCGGCGGGAGGCGGATGCCGTCGCCGCCTCCATCTTCGTCAATCCGCTGCAGTTCGGGGCCAACGAGGACCTGGCGCGCTATCCGCGCGACGAGGAAGGCGACCTCGCCAAGCTGCGCGCGGCGGGCTGCGACCTCGCATGGATGCCGCCGGTGGAGGCGATGTACCCGCCCGGCAGCGCCACCGTGATCGAGGTCGCCGGCCCCTCGGCCGGCTGGGAGGGCGATGCCCGCCCCGGCCATTTCCGCGGCGTCGCCACCGTCTGCTGCAAGCTGTTCCAGCAGACCCAGGCGGAGGTCGCCGCCTTCGGCGAGAAGGACTGGCAGCAGCTCCAGGTCGTCACCCGCATGGCGCGCGACCTCGACATCCCCATCCGCATCCTGCCGGTGGAGACGGTGCGGGAGGCGGACGGGCTCGCCCTGTCCTCGCGCAACCGCTTCCTCTCCGCGCAGGAACGCGCCACCGCGCCGGTGCTGCACCGGGCGATGACGAAGGCCGCCGCGGCGATCGCCGCCGGCGCGCCGGTCGCGTCGGCCCTCGGCGAGGGCCTGGAAACCCTGCGCGACACCGGCTTCGCGCCGGACTACCTCGCCCTGGTCGAGGCCGAGACGCTGAAGCCGCTGACCGCGCGACGCGCGGATGGCCCGATGCGGCTCATCGCCGCAGCGCGGCTCGGCACGGTGCGGCTGCTGGACAACATCCCGGTCGGCTGACGCCGGGACATGCCCCGGCGGCATAGGTGTTAGGCCCGGCGCGCACCGGCCAAGGCGATTGCCCGGCCGGGGGCGCCGATGGCAGCCTGCGCGCGTGTCCGCTGCCGGGACGAAGCGGCGGAACGCGGCGCGGGCGCTGAAGCGCCCCGCCGGGCCGGGAGAGCCCAGACCGCGCACGGCCATCCGATCTGCTGACGGAAGGCGCGGCATGAGCATGAATCGAATCTGGCGGGCAGCCCTGGCGGCACTGTCCCTGGTCGCCGGGGCGGGCGCGGCGATGGCGCAGGACTTCCCCGTGCGCGGCCGGCCTCTGATGTTCATGACCGCCTTCCCGGCCGGCACCGCGATGGACATCTACGGCCGCCTGATCCAGGAACGCGTCCAGCAGGAACTCGGCGTCCCGATGGTCATCGATATCCGTTCCGGCGCCTCCGGCAACATCGGCATGGAAGCCGCCGCGCGCGCCGCGCCGGACGGCCATTCGGTGCTGATCGCCACCTCCGCCATGCTGGCGATCAACCCGGCCGTGCTGCCCGCCATGCCAGTCAACACGCAGGCCGACTTCATCCCGCTGATGACGCTGTTCGAGGCACCGAACTTCATGACCGTCAGCACGGAGAAGCGGCCGAACTTCACCACCTGCGGCGCCGTCGTCGAAGCCGCCCGCGCCGCGCCCGGGCGGCTCAACTACGCGAGCACCGGGATCGGCGCCTCGACGCATCTCGCCGGCGCGCAGTTCGCCGCCGTCCAGGGGATCGACCTGCTGCACGTGCCCTATCGCGGCGGGCCCTTCGCGATGACGGCGCTGCTGCAGGGCGATGTGGACGTCTTCTTCTACCAGACCGGCCCGGTGATCGAGATGTACCGCCAGGGCCGCGTGCGCCTGCTTGGCGTGACCTCCTCCTCGCGCATCCCGGCGGTGCCGGAGGTGCCGACCATCGCGGAAGCCTGCAACATGCCCGGCTTCGAGAGCACCACCTGGTACGGGCTGGTCGTGCCCGCACGCACGCCCGCGCCGATCGTCGCGCGCCTCGCCGATGTCTTCGGCCGCATCGCGCGCGAGCCCGCGATCGAGGCGAAGGTGATCGAATGGGGCTTCGCGCCCTCGGTCGCGGATGGGGAGACGATGCGCCGGCGGCTGGCGGAGGATCTGCCGCGCTGGCGGGCGGTGGTGGAACGTGTCGGCGCGCGGGTGAACTGATCGGACGGAGGGGACCTGCCCCTGGGATAGCCTCACTGCGGGAACCCATTCATGTTGCATTGCAACATGAATGGAACGCCCGTGGGCAGCTCTCTTCTCCCGAGTTCCCCGGCCCCCACAAGAATCCATGCGCGCGCACCGGCCCGGTGCCAAAGTCATGGTTCCCAAAGACCTCTCGGCCTTTGGCGGGGTGGTCTGGAGAGGCGGCTCCGCTCCAGCATCTCAGCATTCGCCCACCCTCGCTCCCGGACCAGCGCGCCCGATACCTCCCCATGGAACTCCGCCAGCTCCGTCTCTTCCGCAGGGTCATCGACGAGGGCAGCTTCTCCCGCGCCGCAGCCCGGCTCGGCGTGACGCAGCCCGCTCTCAGCCGCGCCATCCGCGCGCTGGAGGAGGAGCTCGGCACCAGCCTGCTCTACCGCAACGGCCGCGGCGTCACCCTCACCGAGGACGGCCAGCGCTTCGCGGAGGAACTGGCGCCCATGCTGGAGGGGCTCGAGGCGCTGCGCTCCCGCACCCTCGCCGCCCGCGGCATCCCGCGCGGCCGGGTCAGCCTGGCGATGCCGCCTTCCGTCGCCGCGCTGCTCGCACCGGCCCTGCTGCGCCACCTCCAAGCGGAATCACCTGAGGTCGAGCTGCATCTGCTCGACGGCTTCACCGGCACACTCCATGAGTGGCTGACCGCCGGGCGCGTCGACATCGCGGTGCTCAACACCCATCGGCGCAGCGCCGTGCTGCGCACCGAGCCGCTCTTCGACGCGCATCTCCACCTGGCCTATCCGCCGGGGGATCCGGTGGTCCTGCCGCTCCTCGATGCGGCGGGGGAGATCGCCCTCGCCGACGTCGCCGCGCTCCCGCTCCTGCTGCCCGGACGACATCACGGCATGCGCCGGGAATTCGAGGCCGCGCTCGCCGCACAGGATCTCGCGGCACGGAAGGTGACGGATGTCGACTCGCTCGCCGCCCTGCTGAGCCTGCTGGACGGCAGGCTCGGCTACGGCATCCTGGCCTGGGACGCGATGGCGCGGGAACTGCGCGCCGGGCTGCTCGCAGCGGCGCGCATCCGTGCGCCGGAACTGCTGCACGGCTTCGTCGTCGCCACCTCGGCGGATCGGCAGATCTCGACCGCGGCCCATGCGGTGATCCGCTTCCTGCGCGCGGAGGTGCGGCGGCTGGCGGCGGCAGGAACGCTGAAGGGGCGGGTGCCGGGGACGTAGCGCGGGGGCGAGGCTCCGCTCAGGGGCGCCGCCCCCGAGACCCCCGCCAGGTGGCTGGGCCACCTGGACCGCCTGGAGGGGAACGGATCCCAGGGGGGTTCGCCGCATCGGGCGAAGGTGCGCTCTGCAACAGGGAGCTGGCACGCCTGGTCGGAGAGTGGGGCGATGCCGTTCCGCCTCCCGGATGATTGTTCAGGCGGCGAGGGCCCGCGCCGCGCCGCGCAGCGCCGGCAGGACGTGGCGGCCGAGACGCTCGACGGCCGCCAGCACAGGGCCCTGGCCCAGGCCCGAGAAGCCCGAATAGAGGCTGACATGCGTCGGGCGCAGCGCGCGCAGGTCGTCGGCCAGGATGCGCGCCACCTTCTCGGCGGAGCCGATCGGCGCATGCTCGAGCAGCCAGTCGACGCTCGGCTCGCCCTCGAAGGGCACGGCCTGCAGCAGCACGCCCTGGCGGGGCGGGTCGGGCAGGCGCAGCGCCAGCGTGCTGCGCGACAGCGCCAGCAGGCCCTCGGCGGCGCGGCGCTGCTCCGCGGGATCCTCGGTGACGAAGACATAGCGCTGCACGCCGAGCGGGATGTCCGCTCCGGCGAAGCCGGCGGCGCGATAGGGGGCCTCCACCTTCGCCTTCGCCGGCAGGGCGGCATCCCCCCAGCGCAGGCCGGGGCTGATCAGCAGCGTTGCCCCCGCCCGCGCGGCCCGGCCGATGAGCCCGGCATCCCCGCCGGCGAGGTAGAGCGGCGGCATGGCGGAAGGCAGGCAGATCGGCGAGGCCGGGATGCGGTAGTGCTTCCCCTCCAGCGCCACCTGGCCGGTGGCAAGGCCCTGTTCGAGGATGTCCCAGCCCTCGTGCAGGATGGTCGTCCGCTCGCCGAGGTCGATGCCGTAGCTGCGGAACTCGTGCGGCTGATGGCCGGTGCCGATGCCGAGGATCAGCCGGCCCGGCGCCATGAGCTGCGCCATGCCGATCTCCTGCACCGCCCGCAGCGGATGGTGCAGCGGCAGCACCACCACCGCGGGTCCGAGCCGGATGCGCCGCGTCACCGCCGCGCAATGCGCCACCATCATCAGCGGGGAGGCGCAGATGGAAGCGCTGGTGAAATGATGCTCGGCGAACCAGGCGGCGTCGAAGCCAGTCCGCTCGGCGAGCTGCACCGCCTCGACGGTCGTCGCCATCACCTCCGCTGGCCTCTCCCCGGCGTGGTTGAGCGACATCAGGTTGAAGAGGGCGAACTCCATGCACATGCCTCCGCCAGCAACGCCTGAAGTGAGGCTATCGCCCGCGGCCATGCCCGGGACCGGACAATGGGCGCCTAGCGGATATGCCGTGCGTGGCGAGGCGCCGGTCCGGCGTCGCGAAGGCGCCGCCTATCGCCGGACGGCGAGCGCGATGCCGGCGAGGGTAAGCAGCAGCGCCGTCGCCTCCCGCCAGCCGAAGGGCTCGCCGAGCACGATCGCCGCGCTCGCCACGCCCACCATCGGCGTGATCAGCGTGCCGAGCGAGGCGAGCGAGGCCGGCAGGCGTCGCAGCGCCGCGAACCAGGAGAGGTAGCAGAGGCCGAGCGCGAAGACGCCGCCATAGGCGATCAGCGCCCAGCCGCCGGCGGACAGCGTGCCGAAGCGCATCGGGTCGAACATGGCCGCCGCGATGCCGAGCGGCGCGATGCCGAGACCCACCTGCCAGGCCGCGCCGCTGGTCGGCGGCAGCCCGAGCGGCCAGCGCTTCGACAGCACCGTGCCGAGCGAGAACAGGATGGCCGAGGCCAGGCCGAAGGCCACGCCCGGCAGCTTCTCCAGCCCCACCGCGACGCCGCGGCCGAGCACCAGCAGCGCGAGTCCCGCCAGCGCCAGGATCAGCCCGGCGACACGCGCCGCGCCGGGGCGTTCGCCGAGGATCGCCCAGGCCATCAGCGAGGCCCAGACCGGCATGGTGTAGCAGACGATGGTCGCCTCCGCCGCCGCCAGCCAGAGCAGCGAGAAGGAGGCGAGACCCATCCAGGCCGTCACGTTCAGCAGCGAGGCGAGGATCAGCCGCGGCCAGAGGCCGAGCGGCACCGCCAGGCTTTCGCCCCGCAGCCGCGCGACCGCGAGCAGCACGAGCAGCCCGAGCGCGCCGGCGGCCGAACGGGTCGAGAGCACGGGCAGCTCGGCCAGCAGCAGCTTCATCGCCGGCCAGTTGAGCCCCCAGCCGATCGTCGTCGCCAGCAGCAGCGCGAGCCCGGCCGCGTCGGGACGCAGCGCGGCCTCGCCGCCGGCGCGAAGGGTCAATGCATGAAGTCCGGCTCGTCGCGCGCGAGGATGCGCTTGACGCTTTCGAGGTGCAGCCGCGCGCTCTCGCTGTCGCCATCGCGCATCTGCTCGTAGGTGCGCTGCGCCATCTCGTGCGGCACGGGCTTGAGCGGCCGGCCCGTGGAGAGGGCGAGCCGCTGCGCTTCCGCCGCGCGCTCGAGGTAGTAGAGGTCGTCCCACGCCTCGGCGACCGAGGGGCCCACCACCATCACGCCGTGGTTCTTCATGAAGACGATGTCGGCCTCGCCGATGCTGGCGGCGATGCGGTCGCCCTCCGTCTCGTCGAGGGCGAGGCCGCCATATTCCTCGTCCACCACGGTGCGGCCGTAGAACTTCAGCGCCGTCTGCCCGGCCCAGACCAGCGGCGGGCCTTCGAGCATGGCGAGCGCCGTCGCGTTCGGCATGTGCGTGTGGAACGCGGCCCTGGCGCGCGCCACGTTCTTGTGGACCCGCGCGTGGATGTAGAAGGCCGTCGCCTCCGGCACGCCGTCGCCGGCGATCACATTGCCCTTGAAGTCGCAGACCAGCAGGCGGGATGCGGTGATCTCGCTGAACGCCCAGCCATAGGGGTTGACGAGAAAGAGGTCGTCGCGCCCCGGCACCACGAAGGAGAAGTGGTTGCAGATGCCCTCATGCATGCCGAGCCGCGCCGCCATGCGGAAGCAGGCCGCGAGGTCCACGCGCGCCTGGCGCACGGCATCGGCGTCGAGTTCGGTGTTGCGCAGGATGGCGGGCGCGGCGGGCGCGCCGAGGGCATGGGCCATGAATCTCCGTCCTTCCCGGAAGGCGCACAAACTCGCGCATGCCCGGCCGGAGGGCAATCCGTCCGCCGCCAGGGTTGCCGGGCGAACCGGGCAGGCTGTATCGACGGACGGCCGAGGTCACGACGGAGCCGCGAAGCCGACCGAGATGCTGAGCACCAACCCCTATCGCGGCCGCCCCGACCATTGCTTCTGGCGGCAGGCCGTCTCCGGGCGCGATGCGACCGGGGTGGACCCCGTCACCGCGCTGCCCTTCCGGATTTCCCGTACCGACGCGGTGGCGACGGCGGGCAGTTGCTTCGCGCAGCACCTGTCGCGGCACCTCTCGGCCGCGGGCTTCCGCAGCCTGGTCACCGAGCGCCATCCCGGCGGCGTTGCGCCGGACGAAGGCTACGGCGTGTTCCCGGCTCGCTTCGGCAACATCTACACGACCTTGCAGCTTCGCCAGCTCTTCGAGCGCGCCTACGGGCTGATGCGGCCGAAGGCGCGGGCCTGGGCGCTGCCGGGCGGCGGCTTCGTCGATCCCTGCCGCCCGCGCATCCAGGCCGGCGGCTTCCCGAGCCTCGAGGCGCTGGAGGAGGACCGCCGCCGGCACCTCGCCGCCGTGCGCCGCATGTTCGAAGGCTGCGACGTCTTCATCTTCACGCTCGGCCTGACGGAAGGCTGGGTGGCGGCGGAGGACGGGCTCGCCGTGCCGCTGCACCCCGGCGTGCTCGGCGTCGCGACGCCGCCGGATGCCTGGCGCTTCGTCAATGCCGGCTTCGCCGAGACGCTCGCCGCGCTCGAGGCCTTCCTTGCGGGGCTGCGCGACGTCAATCCACGGGTGCGGGTGATGCTCACCGTCTCCCCGGTGTCGCTCATCGCGACGCATGAGGACCGGCACGTGCTGGTCTCCACCGTCGCGAGCAAGGCGATCCTGCGCGCCGTGGTCGAGGAGCTGTGCCGGCGCGACCCTGCCATCGCCTATTTCCCATCCTTCGAGATCATCACCGGGCCACAGGCGCGCGGGCGCTTCTTCGCCGACGACCTGCGCGAGGTGACGCCGGAAGGCGTCGCGCAGGTGATGGAACTCTTCGCGCGCCACGGGCTGGACGACGCGCCGGCGCCCGCCGCTGCGCCGGCCGCGCCGCCTGCCATCGCCGCCCCGCCGCCGGCGCCCACCGCCGCGGTCAGCGCCGAGGAGGCCGCCGACTACGCCGCGCTGACCAGGGTGATCTGCGACGAGGAAGCGATCGTCGCGCCCGGCGGGCCGGCGTGATGCGGCTTGCGGTGCTGGGGAACTGCCAGGCGCACGGCTATGCCCATGCGCTCGCGCACCTGCTGCCGGAAGCGGACGTCGAGGCCTTCGAGGCCGCCGTCATCCGCAACGCCAAGCGCGTGCCGAACGCGGTCGAGCTGCTGCGGGGCTTCGACGCGGTGTTCAGCCAGGATTTCGGGCCGGAGTTCGGCAAGCTGCAGACCAGGATGCTGGCCGCAAACGGCCCGCCGCTGCACCGCCTGCCGGCGATCGCCTTCCGCGGCTACCACCCCGACATGGCCTACCTCACGGTGGAGGGGCAGGTGCAGGGCTCGCCGCTCGGCGCCTATCACTCGGCGATCGTCGCCGCCGCCTTCTCGCTCGGCCTCGCCGAAGGCGACGTGCCGACCCTGTTCAACCGGCTGGTCTACAACCGGCTCGGCTACGTGTCGGCCTTCGGCGGCGCCCGGACGCTGCTGCTCGACCAGCTGGCGAAGTACGGGCTCGACATGGCGGCCGAGTTCGAGGCGTGGCACGCGCGCGGGCCGTTCATGCACACCATGAACCACCCCTGCGGCTTCGTGCTCGCGGACGTGGCGCGCGCCGCGGCGATCCGCGCCGGGCTGCTGCCCGCCGATGCGCCGCATGTCGCACCGCCCTGCGACCAGCTCGCGAGCGACACCATCTGGCCCGTCTATCCGGAGATCGCCGAGGCGCACGGCGTGCCCGGCGGGATGATGTTCAAGCGCATCACGCGCCAGGTCGCGCCGCTGGGGAATTCCACCTACATCCCGCTGCCGCGGTTGATCCGCGAGAGCTACCAGATGTACCGCGCCCTGCCCGAAGCCGGCTTCCGGGAAGGCGCCGTCGGCAAGGTGCGGGAGAAGCTCGCGGCGCTCGTCGGGTAGCGGGCCGGGGGGAAGGGGCGCTGGCACGCGGCGCCGCGGTCGGGGCATGAAGGGCGGAGGGGCTTTGCCCCATGCGTGCCGGATGTTCGGCGCTGCTGATCGGAGAGGGGCGCCGCCCCTCTCCGGCTCCCATCTTCGCGCGCATGGGGCTTTCCGCCCCCCCTGGCCACATCACGCCCGCGTGGCATGATGCGGCTCAAGAACGACACCAATGGGGGAAACCGAACCATGAACCGCAGGCACCTTCTGGCCGGCGCGGCCGCCGTGCCGCTCGCCGCCATCCGCCCTTCCGCCGGGCGCGCGCAGTCGGGCATCTCCGATGGCGTGGTGAAGATCGGCGTGCTCGACGACATGTCGGGCGTCTTCGCCGACCAGCAGGGCATGGGCGACGTCGTCTCCGCCCGCCTCGCCATCGAGGATTTCGGCGGCCGCGTGAACGGCATGCCGATCGAGCTCGTCCATGGCGACCTGCAGAACCGCGCCGATGTCGGCATGTCGATCGCGCGGCGCTGGTACGACCAGGAGAAGGTCGATGCCATCTTCGGCCTCGGCAATTCCGCCGTCGCGCTCGCGGTGCAGAACCTGGCGCGGGAGAAGCAGAAGGTCGACATCGTCATCGCCGCCGGCACCACGGACCTGACGGGCAAGGACTGCTCGCCCTACGGCGTGCACTGGACCTACGACAACTACGCCTTGTCGCGCGGCACCGTCGGCGCGGTGATGCAGGGCGGCGGGCGCCGCTGGTATTTCATCACCTCGGACTACGCCTTCGGGCATTCGCTGGAAGCCAATGCGACGGCGGTGATCCGCCAACTCGGCGGACAGGTGATGGGCAGCACGCGCGCACCGCTGGGGGAGACGGACTATTCCTCCCACCTGGTGCGCGCGGCGGGGTCGGGGGCGAATGTCGTCGGCATCGCCGCGGCAGGCACGGATCTCATCAACATCGTCAAGCAGATGGGCGAATTCGGGCTGAACCGGCGTGGCATCCAGCCGGCGGCGCTGCTCTGCCTGCTGACGAACATCAAGGCGATCGGTCTCGACACGGCGCAGGGCATGGTCTTCACCGAGGCCTACTACTGGGACCAGAACGACGCGACGCGCGCCTACGCGCAGCGGTTCCAGCGCATCCACGGCCGGCCGCCCACCATGTTCCAGGCCAGCATGTGGGGGGCCGTCACGCACTACCTGAAGGCGGTGCAGGCCGCGGGCACCGATGCCGCAGCGGCGGTGATGGCGAAGATGCGCGAGACGCCGATCAACGACTTCATGACGGCCAACGGCACCATCCGCGCCGATGGCCGCGTCATCCGCGACATGTACCTGATGCGCGCCAAGCAGCCGTCCCAGGCGCGCGGGGAATGGGACCTGCTGGAGGTGGCGCAGGCCATCCCCGGCAACGAAGCCTATCGCCCGCTGGCCGAGGGGGGCTGCCCGCTCATTCGCTGAACCGCGCGGCCGGCGCCGCGCGCCGGGCCATCCGGCCGGCCGCAGCCCGATCCGTGCAAGCCCCGCCACCCGTCCCGGCCAAACGGCCGGAACGGCCCCGGCGTCAGTCGGCGGCCTCGGCGACCTCGACGACAGGCACCACCTCGACCCGCGCGACGCCGCTGCGGATCATGTCGATGTCGCGCGCGATCCGCGGGCTGAGGTCGACGATGCGGCCGCGGGTCCAGGGACCGCGGTCGGTCACCGTACCGGTCGCGGACAGGCCGTTGTGGAGGTTCGTCACGCGGACGACGGTGCCGAAGGGCAGCGTCCGGTGCGCGATGGTATCGGAAGACGGATCGAAGCGGCTGCCGTTCGCCATGCGCCGGCCGTTGAAGTGGCGCGCGTAATAGGAGGCGGTCCCGACCTGCGGCGGCCCGGCGGGCTGTTCCACCGTCGCCGCGGCGACAGGCTGGGCGCTGCCCTGGACCGACTGGGCGCAGCCCATGGTCATCGAGGAGAAGCCAAGCACGGCGCAACTCGCCGCGATCCGCAGGGCCGTGGTCCGGGACCTGCCGCTTCGGCCGGTCCGAGGCTCCCCTGACATGCGCTCCGGGGCGGAACAGCGTGCAGAGGGGTGGGGGGCATGGCGTTGGAACCCCATGGGGGGACTCTCCTTGGCGGTTCTGGCTGCGCGAGCCATTGCGGGGGGATGCGCGCCCGGCGGCGCGCGATGGTCTCCAGTGGGCAGATGACGCGTGAATTCGCCGGCAGCCGGGGAGCTGCCGATCCATGCCATGCAGCAAATCGCGGCCGAGCGCAACAGTCCCGACCCGCCGGCACGTCACATCAATGCCATCGACTGCCTCGCAGGCTCCTGGCGATTTGAATTATTCGCCAAGTATCACAACTTTCCTTCTATTAGGACTTGTTCCTAACACAATTGAACTAACGCGCATCAGCATTGTATTCGGAGCCGGCGCGGAGGCGGCATCGGGGGCGGCCTCGCGGCCGGTGGACAGGGGCCGCCGGCGGGCTTAGAGCCCGCTTGAGAATGCACCGTCCGGCGCATTCTCATGTCGGCACCGCCCCGCCCCCGGCCCGGCCACCCAACGACACCATGCCGAACTGGGTGGCCGGGCCGGGCCGGGGTGAGGGCCGGTGCCGACCTTCTCGAACGGCCTCTGAACCGGCCCCCCTCCAAAGCAGCACGGGCACGAACACCGATGAGCGGTACCAACCAGCGGATCGACGGCAAGCGCCTCTGGGACAGTCTGATGGCGATGGCCGAGATCGGCGCCACGCCCAAGGGCGGCGTGAAGCGCCTGACCCTCTCCGATGTCGACAAGGCCGGGCGCGACCGCTTCAAGGGCTGGTGCGAGGCGCTCGGCCTGACGGTGCGCGTGGACGCCATCGGCAACATGTTCGCCCGCCGGGAAGGTCGTGACCCCAAGCGCCTCCCGGTGCTGATGGGCAGCCACCTCGACAGCCAGCCGACCGGCGGCAAGTTCGACGGCGCGCTCGGCGTCATCGCGGGGCTCGAGGTGATGCGCTCGCTGAACGACCTCAACATCGTCACCGAGGCGCCGATCGAGCTGGTGAACTGGACCGACGAGGAAGGCTCGCGCTTCGGCCATTCGCTGATGGGATCGGGCGTCTGGGCCGGGATCTACACGCAGGAGAAGGCCTATGGCCTGAAGGACGTGGACGGCATGTCCGTCTCCGAGGCGCTGGACCAGATCGGCTACAAGGGGACGCATGCCGCGAAGCCCTTCCCGGCCGATGCCTATTTCGAGCTGCACATCGAGCAGGGCCCGATCCTCGAGAAGGAGGGCAAGCAGATCGGCATCGTCACCGGCGCGCAGGCGCAGGTCTGGTACGACGCCGTCATCACCGGCCAGGACAGCCATGCGGGCACGACGCCGCCCTCCGCGCGCAAGGATGCGCTGGTCGCCGCGGCGCGGGTGATCACGCTGGTCGACGAGCTGATGCGCGCGCGCGGCGAGGACGGCCGCGGCACGGTCGGCTTCCTGCAGGTGATGCACCCCTCCCGCAACGTGGTGCCCGGCGAGGTGCGCTTCAGCGTCGAGTTCCGCCACCCGCTGGACGCCGAGATCAGGACGCTCGCCGACACCTTCCCCGAGCAGGCGCGCAAGCTCGTCGCCGAGACGGGCTGCCAGCTCGACCTGGCGGAACTGTTCCTCATCCCGGCCCAGCCCTTCGACCCGTCCTGCGTGGATCTGGTGCGCCAGGCGACGAAGCGGCTCGGCCTCTCGGCGCGCGAGATCATCTCCGGCGCCGGCCACGACGCCGTCTATGTGGCGCGTTCGGTGCCGACGGCGATGATCTTCACCCCGTGCAAGGACGGCCTGTCGCACAACGAGGCCGAGAGCATCCTCCCCGAGGAGGCCGAGGCCGGCTGCCAGGTGTTGTTCGAAGCCGTGGTGGCCCGCGCCAACCGGCCGGCCTGAGCAGGGGCCGCAAGGTCGGGGGGAGGGAACTCCCCCCTCCTTTTCCGACCACCGGCATGGGCGTGCCCGGCGCGCCGGGCCGCCCTGCCGACAGCCAAGGAAGGGAGGGGGTTCGCGGGGGAGGTTCCCCTCCCCCGCGCCTTCCTATTCCCTTCACGGCACTGCCGTCACCAGCACTTCGCCCTTGGTGATCACCGGCGGCTGCGGCAGCAGTTCCGCCAGGTTGGCGGCGACGATGCCGCGCACCTTCTCATGCGCCGCCTCCGCCTCCGCCTGGCTGTCGAAGAGGCTGATCGAGAAGGCGCCGCCCTCGCTCCGCCCCGCCCAGTAACCTCGGAAGCCGGGATGCGCCTTCAGCATCGGCAGGACCGTCGCCTCGACGCGGCGCACGATCTCCTCGATCGAGCCGGTGGCGGAGTAGCTGCGGATCATCGCGTACATGGCGCAATCCTCATCGGCGGAAGAACCCAGCGACGAATTGCTGCGCCCAGGCGAAGCGCCGCGTCAAACGGGCGCTTCGCAGGTGCGGTAGGATTCACCTCGCGCGGCGCAGCGCCTTCTCGGCCTCCACCAGCACCAGCAGCAGCGCGCCGGCGCCGAGACAGGCCGGCACCTCCGTCACACCGAGCGATGCGGTGCCGAAGGTCCATTGCAGCGGCGGCGCCCAGGTCATGGCCGCCTGCGCTGCCGAGGTGATGGCAATGCCCGTCCAGATCGCCGGCGTGCCGCGGAACCCCTCGGCGGAGAAGCCGCTGCCGCGCGACTGTCGCGCGGCGAAGAGGTAGCCGACCTCCATCGCCACGATCGCGTTGACGACCAGCGTCCGCGATTCCTCGACCGAGAGCCCGCGTGCCGTCGCCCAGAGATCCAGGGCGAAGGCGCAGCCCGCCATCACCGCGGAGACGAAGACCACGCGCCAGGCCAGCACCGCCGGCAGGAGGGATGCTCCCGGCACGCGCGGCGGACGGCCCATCACATCGCGTTCGGGCGGTTCGAAGGCGAGGGTCAGGCCGAGCGCCACCGCCGTCACCATGTTGATCCACAGGATCTGCACCGGCGACATCGGCAGGGCGAGGCCGAGCCCGATCGCCGCCAGCACGACCAGCGATTCCCCGCCATTGGTGGGCAGCGTCCAGGCGATGACCTTCTGCAGGTTGTCGTAGACCGTGCGTCCTTCGCGCACCGCGGCGGCGATCGAGGCGAAGTTGTCGTCGGCGAGCACCATGTCGGCGGCCTCCTTGGCCGCCTCGGTCCCCTTGCGGCCCATGGCCACGCCGACATCGGCGCGCTTCAGGGCGGGGGCGTCGTTCACGCCGTCCCCGGTCATGGCGACGACCGCGCCGCCCGCCTGCAGCGCGGTCACCAGGCGCAGCTTCTGCTCCGGGCTCGTGCGCGCGAAGACGTCGGTCTCCGCCGCCGCGCCCTGGAGCGCCTCATCGTCCAGGCTGTCGAGATCCACGCCGGTCAGGGCACGCCCCGTCGCGTCGAGGCCGAGCGCGCCGGCGATGGCGCGCGCCGTCCCCGGGTGGTCGCCGGTGATCATCTTCACGCGGATCCCGGCCGACCGGCAGGCGGCGACCGCCGCGATCGCCTCCGTCCGCGGCGGGTCCACGAGGCCGACCAGGCCGAGCATGGTCAGCCGCGGCAGCCGCGCATCGGCGAGGCCGGCATCGTCCGGCAGCCGCGCCTCCGCCAGCGCAAGCACGCGATATCCGCCGTCCGCGAGGCGATGCGCCGCCGCCTCCCAGGCGGCGGGATCGAGCGCGCGCACGCCCTCCGGCGCCGCCTCATGGCGGCAGAGCGGCAGGAGCGCCTCCGGCGCGCCCTTCACGGCGAGGATCCGGCCGCCTTCCCCGTCCTCGTGCAGCGTCGCCATCCAGCGATGGCGCGCGTCGAAGGGGATGGCATCGAGCCGCGGTTCTTCGGCCGCCACCCCCGCCCGGGCCGCGAGCGCGATGAGCGCCCCCTCCATCGGGTCCCCGAGCACCTGCCAGTGCCCGGCATCGCCGGGCGCCAGGGCGGCGTCGTTGCAGAGCGCACCGGCGCGCGCCAGGCGGCGCAGCAGGCCGATCGTCTCCGGGTCGGGGTCGCCGCCCTCGGCGGCCATGATGCTCGCCTTCGGCCCGTAGCCCGCACCCTCGATCGCGAGTTCGCCGGCCGAGGTGACCACCGCGCCGGCGACCATCTCGTTGCGTGTGAAGGTGCCGGTCTTGTCGGAGCAGATGACGCCGACGGCGCCCAGCGTCTCCACCGCCGGCAGCCGGCGGATGATGGCGTTGCGCGCCGCCATGCGGCGCACGCCGATCGCCAGCGTCACCGTCAGCACGGCGGGCAGCCCCTCCGGGATGGCCGCGACGGCGAGGCCGACCACGGCCATGAAGGCCTCGGCCGCGGGCCAGCCCCGCAGCAGCGCGACGCCGAAGGCGAGGACGGCGAGTGCGAGGACCGCCAGCGTCACCTGGCGGGCGAAGCGGTCCATCCGGCGGAGCAGCGGCGTCTCCAGCGTCTCGACGCCGGCGAGCATGGCGCTGACCTTGCCGATCTCCGTCGCCGCGCCGGTGCCGACGACGACGCCCCGCGCCTGGCCGGCGACGACCAGCGTGCCGGAGAACAGCAGGGAGCGCCGGTCGCCGAGGGCCGCCTCCTCCGGCACGGCGTCGGCGGATTTGTCGGCGGGGACCGATTCCCCGGTCAGCATCGCCTCCTCCGCCCGCAAGCCGCGCGCCGAGAGGATGCGCAGGTCGGCGGGAACGCGGTCCCCGGCCTCGAGCAGGACGATGTCGCCGGGCACCGCCTCCTGCGCGTCGATCTCCTGGCGCCGGCCGTCGCGGATCACCGAGGCGCGCGGGGCGAGCAGGTCACGGATCGCGGCCAGCGCCTGCTCCGCCTTGCCTTCCTGGATGAAGCCGACGATCGCGTTCAGCACCACCACGGCGAGGATGACCGCGGCATCGAGCGGATGGCCGAGCAGCGCGCTCGCCGCCGCCGCTGCCAGCAGCACGTAGATCAGCAGGTTGCGGAACTGGTCGAGGAAGCGCAGCAGCGCCCCGCGCCGCGGCGGTTCCGGCAGCCGGTTGGGGCCGTGGCGGCGAAGCCGCTCCTCGGCGGCGGGGCCGGACAGTCCTTCCGCCCCCACATCGAGACGCGCCTGCACTTCACCGGGTGACATGGCGTGCGAGGGCGACGGCGACGCATCCGCCCGATCCTGCGCGGACATGAATTTCATGTCATCCGCGCAATACGCTTCCCGGCCTCCGATCAACCCGCGGTCGGCGCAGCGCCTTCTCGGCTTCCAGCACCACGAGGAACACCGCGGCGGCGGTGGCGACGCCGGCCCATTCCGCCACGCCCAGCGCCGCCGTGCCGAACACCGCCTGCAGCGGCGGCGCATAGGTGAGAAGCACCTGGCCGGCGGCGGTGACGGCGATGCCGAGCGACAGCGCCGCCGTCGGTCGCGCCGAAGTGATCAGCGCGCCCCGCCCCCGCCGCACGGCGAAGAGATAGGCGATCTCGAGCGCCACGATGGCGTTGACCACCGCGGTGCGTGCCACGTCTTCCCCCACGCCGCGCGCAAGGACCCAGTCGAAGATGCCGAAGGCGGCGAGGGCGATCAGCACCGAGACCAGCAGGAAGCGCCAGAGCAGGAAGCCCGAGAGCATCGGCCGCCGCGGGTCGCGCGGCGCTTCGCGCATGGTGCCGGGCTCGGTCGGCTCGAAGGCCAGCGCCATGCCGAGGGCGGTGGCGGTGATGGTGTTGATCCACAGCACCTGCAGCGGCGTCATCGGCAGGGCGAGGCCGAAGACCACCGCGAAGGCGATGACCAGCGCCTCCCCGCCATCGGTCGGCAGGTTCCACACGATCACCTTGCGCAGGTTGTCGTAGACGGTGCGGCCTTCCCGCACGGCCGCGGCGATGGAGGCGAAGTTGTCGTCGGCGAGGACCATCTGCGCCGCCTGCTTCGCGGCTTCCGTGCCGCGCTGCCCCATGGCGATGCCGATATCGGCGCGCTTCAGCGCCGGGGCGTCGTTCACCCCGTCCCCGGTCATCGCCACCACCGTGCCGTCGCGCTGCAGCGCCTCGACCAGGCGCAGCTTCTGGCCGGGGCTGACGCGGGCGAAGACATCGGTGCGTGTGACGGCCTCGGTGAAGGCGGCCTCGTCGAGGGCGTCCAGCTCGGCCCCGGTCAGGGCGCGCGGCGCCTCGGCGATGCCGAGCTCGGCGGCGATGGCGGCGCCGGTCGCGGCGTGGTCGCCGGTGATCATCACCACGCGGATGCCGGCGGCGCGGCATTCGGCGACGGCCGTCCTCGCCTCCGGCCGTGGCGGGTCGGCGAGGCCGAGCAGGCCCAGCAGGGTCAGCCCTTCTGGCAGGTGGAGCACCGCGGCCGGCGCCGCGGCGTCCTCCCGCATCGCCAGCGCCAGCACGCGCTGGCCGCGCGCGGCCATGGCCTCGGCGCAGGCGGTCCATGCGGCGGCGTCGAAGGGCCCGCCATCGGCCTGCGCGACGCAGCGCGGCAACACGGCCTCCGGCGCCCCCTTCACCGCCAGCAACACGCCGCCGCCGGCCGGGTGCAGCGTCGCCATCAGCCGATGCGCGGCGTCGAAGGGCAGTACGGCACGGCGCGGGTGCTCGGCTTCCAGCGCATCGGCATCGGCGCCGGCGCGCGCGGCGAAGGCGAGCAGCGCGCCCTCCATCGGGTCGCCTTCCACCGCCCAGCCGCGCGGGCCTTCCCGCAACGCGGCGTCGTTGCAGAGCACCGCCACCTCGGCGAGCCGCGCGGGCGGCGGCGCGCCCCGTACGGCGAGCCAGCCCATCGGCGCGTAGCCTTCGCCGCCGACGGTCGCTTCGCCGCCCGGCCAGGCGGCGCTGCGCACCGCCATCTCGTTCGTCGTCAGCGTGCCGGTCTTGTCGGTGCAGATGACGCTGACGGCGCCGAGCGTCTCCACCGCCGGCAGCCGGCGGATGATGGCGTTGCGCGCCGCCATGCGCCGCACGCCGAGCGCGAGGGTGACCGAAAGCACCGCCGGCAGGCCCTCCGGGATGGCCGAGACGGCGAGGCTGACCACCACCAGCACCGCCCCGGCGAACGGCATGCCGTGGCGCATCACGGCGATGGCGAAGACCACCGCCGACAGGCCGAGCACCAGCACCGTCAGCACCCGCGCGAGCCGCTTCATCTGCCGCAGCAAGGGGGTCTCCGCGGCCTCGAGCCCCGCCAACATGGACCCGACGCGGCCGATCTCCGTCGCCGCGCCGGTCGCGACCACCACGCCGCGGGCCTGGCCGGCCACGACGAGGGTGCCGGTGAAGGCCATGCCGGCGCGCTCGGCGAGCGGCGCCTCGGCGGTGACCGGCGCAGCGGATTTCTCCACCGGCACGGATTCGCCGGTCAGCGCGGCCTCCTCCACGCGCAGCGCGGCGGCCTCGAGCAGGCGGAGATCGGCCGGCACGCGGTCCCCGGCTTCGAGCAGCACGATGTCGCCGGGCACCAGGTGCTCCGCCGGCAGGGTGCGCCGCACGCCGTCCCGCAGCACGGCGGCACGCGGGGCGAGCAGCCCGCCGATCGCCTCCAGCGCACGCTCGGCGCGGCCTTCCTGCATCAGGCCGACCCCGGCGTTGATCACCACCACCGCGAGGATGACCGCCGTGTCCGCCCATTCGCCCAGGAACGCCGTCAGCCCCGCCGCCACCAGCAGCACGCGGATCAGCAGGTCGTCGAACTGGCGGAGGAAGCGCGCGAACAGGCCGGGGCGGGGCGGCTCGGGCAGCGCATTCGGGCCGTGGCGCGCCAGGCGTGCGGCCGCCTCGGCGGCATCCAGCCCGGCCGGCGCGGACCCCAAGGCGGCGAGCGCGGCATTCGCCGGCAGGGCGTGCCAGGGCACCTGCATGTCATGCGGCATGTCGGCCTGCCGCGCCCCGGGTCAGCCGCCGGCCGCCCGCGCCAGGATAGCGGCAACTGTCGCGGCGACCGCGCCGACGGCAAGCGTCTGCGCCGCCCCACGCAGCGGCGGCAGGCCGGTGGCGCGCGCCTTCATCCAGCCGAAGGCCACCAGCGCGCCGGCGGTCAGCGCGGAGGAGACCGCGAGCGCGCCGCCCGCCTCCGGCATGAGCATGTAGGGTGCGATCGGTATCAGGCCGCCTGCCGCATGGCCGCTGCCCGTCGCGACGGCGGAGCGCCCCGCGCGCTGCGGTTCCGGCTCCTTCAGGTCGAGTTCGAAGCGCATCATGAAATCGACCCAGCGACGCTTCTCGGCGCAGACGGAATCGACGGCCATGCGCAGCGCGTCGCCGCGCACGCCGTAGCGGTGCAGGATGGCGGCGACCTCCCAGCGCTCGCGGTCGGCGTATTCGACCGTCTCGTGCTCCTCGCGCTTCCGCTCGGAGGCATAGCGGTCCGCCTCGCTGCGTGCGGCGAGGTAGCCGCCGAGGCCCATGGCGACGCAGCCTGCCGCGATCACGGCCAGGCCCGCGACGACGATGAGGGGATGCGCCAACCCCGCGGCGACGAGGCCGGTCGCCAGGGCGAAGGGCAGGACCAGCCCGTCCGCCGCGCCGATCACGAAGTCGCGCACCACCGCGGCCTGGGCGAAGTGGCTCTCCTCGTGCGGCGGGCCCGGTGGCATCGGCCAGAGGCCGTCGCGGGTCGGCGCTTCCGCGACAGGGGCTTGCAGCTGCGTGATCATGGGCGAAAGGCTAGCGCATCGGGGCGGCCGCGACAGGGTCGCAACTGGATGCCGGCGAGCGCCCGCCCGGCGCACCGCATTCGGTTGAAGAGCAGGTTCCGCCCGTCCGGAGCGGCTTTCGTTCGCGTCGGCTGATGGCAACCACCCCAGCCTCCGGTCTTCACGCGCAACTGGACCCGATCGGCTGATTCCACCTGATCGGGATCTGTTCTAGGCAGGATGCATGGCCGGCGCACCCACCGATCGAATCCCGCTCCACACCATCCTGCTGCCGGTGATCGGCGTGGCGGCGTGGCTCGCCATCGGCAAGGCGGGGCTCGGACCGGTCGCACTGCTGCTCGCCGTGGTGCTGCTCGGCAGCGTGCTGGCGGCGGTGCACCACGCGGAGGTGGTGGCGCTGCGCGTCGGCGAGCCCTTCGGCACGCTGGTCCTCGCCGTCGCCGTCACTGTGATCGAGGCCGGGCTGATCATCTCCCTCATGCTCGGCGGTGATCCCAATCCCGGGCTGATGCGGGATTCGGTGCATGCGGCGGTGATGCTGGTGCTGCACGGGCTGGCCGGGGCCTGCATCGTCGTCGCCTCCTGGCGGCACCGGAACGCCGAATTCCGGGTGGAGGGCGCCAATTCCTTCCTCGCGGTGCTGATCCCGATGGCGACGCTGGTGCTGATCGCACCGAACCACGTGGTCTCGGTCCCCGGGCCCTATCTCTCGCCGGTCCAGCTCGGCTTCGTCTCCGTCGTCTGCCTCGCGCTCTATGCCGCCTTCCTGTTCATTCAGACCAACTGGCACCGGGAGTTCTTCCTCCCGGTGGGCGGGGTTGCCGGGCACGGGCATGCGCGGCCCTCGGCGCGGATCGCGCTGGCCTGCTTCGGGCTGATGTGCATGGCGCTGCTCTCGGTCGTCATGCTGGCGAAGGCGCTCGCGCCCGCGCTGCAGGAAGGCGTGCAGGCGGTGGGCGCGCCGATCGCGATCGTCGGCGTCATCGTCGCCGCCATCGTGCTGATGCCCGAAAGCGCCGCCGCCATCCGCGCCGCCGCGCAGAACCGCCTGCAATCCAGCATCAACCTCGCGCTCGGCAGCGCGGTGGCCTGCATCGGGCTGACCGTGCCGCTGGTGGCCGCGGTGTCCTTCTGGATCGGGCAGCCGCTCCAGCTTGGCATCACCGCCGGACAGACGGTGCTGCTGGCGCTGTCCTTCGCGGTGGCGATCATCACCTACGGCACCGGGCGGACCAACCTGCTCTGTGGCATCGTCCACCTGGTGCTGGCGGCGAGCTACATCTTCTCCGTCTTCGCGCCCTGATCCTTCGGGGCGCCTCCCGCGACCCGGGGGGGCCTCCGTTGCGCCCTGCGAAACCGTCGGAGAATGCCGGCACCGGCCCGGGAATGCGCCGTTCGGCGCATGCGCGAACGGCCTGCGGCACGCCGCGCCGGCCGCTTCCGCGGCACCCGGCGCCGCCCGGCGGGCCAGGCACCGGCCGGCGAGGCCGGGCGGAGCCTCATCCCGGCCGCGGCCGGCGCGCATGGGGGCCATCCGTCCCACCCGGTTGCCCGCCGGCCCCCCCGCCTCTATAGCGGCCCGCACCCCCCGCAGCAGCCGCAGGTGCCTCCTCTTGGCCAGCATCGCCCCGACGCCCGACGCCTCCGCGAACCCGGCGCTCGCCGCCCAGGCCGAAATCCTCGCCCGCCCGGCCTCGGAGGCGCGGGAGCTCGCCAATGCGATCCGCGCCCTCGCCATCGACGCCGTGGAGCAGGCGAAGTCCGGCCACCCCGGCATGCCGATGGGCATGGCCGATGTCGCGACCGTGCTGTTCACGAGGTTCCTGAAGTACGACGCGGCCGACCCGCGCTGGGCCGACCGCGACCGCTTCGTGCTGTCGGCCGGCCACGGCTCGATGCTGCTCTATGCCCTGCTGCACCTGACCGGGCATGCCGGCATGGGCGTGGAGGAGCTGAAGCGCTTCCGCCAGCTCCATTCCCCCGCCGCCGGGCACCCCGAATTCGGCGAGCATCCGGGGATCGAGACCACCACCGGCCCGCTCGGCCAGGGCATCGCGACCGCGGTCGGCATGGCGATGGCCGAGCGGATGCTGGCGGCGCGCTTCGGCGCCTCGCTGGTCGACCACCGCACCTGGGTCATCGCCTCGGACGGGGACCTGCAGGAAGGCGTGAGCCACGAGGCCGCCTCGCTCGCCGGCCACTACGGCCTGTCGAAGCTCTGCGTGCTGTGGGACGACAACCACATCTCGATCGACGGCGACACCGCGCTGTCCTTCACCGACGACACGCTGAAGCGCTTCCAGGCCTATGGCTGGGCAACCCGCCGTGTCGACGGCCATGACCCGGAGGCGCTGGCGGCGGCGATGGCCTGGGCCACGCGCAACCGCAAGCCGACGCTGATCGCCTGCCGCACCATCATCGGCCTCGGCGCGCCGACCAAGGCGGGCACGGCCGGGTCGCACGGCTCCCCGCTCGGCGCGGCGGAAGCGGCGGCGGCGAAGGAGCTGCTGGGCTGGACCGCCCCGCCCTTCACCGTGCCCGAGGACATCAAGGCCGCCTGGGAGGCCGCCGGCCGCCGCGGCGCCGGGACCCGCCGGTCCTGGCTGAAGCGCCTGGCGAAGCACCCGCAGCAGGCCGAATTCGACCGGGCCATGGCCGGCAAGCTGCCGGAGACCTGGCGCGACGCCCTCGCCGCGCTGCGCGCGAAGCACGCCGAGGAGAAGCCGAAGCTCGCCACCCGCGTCTCCAGCCAGAAGGCGCTCGAAGCCCTGGTGCCGAGCGTGCCGGAGATGGTCGGCGGCTCGGCCGACCTCACCGGGTCGAACAACACCAATGTGAAGGGCGTCCCGCCGATCGCGCCGGGGAATTTCTCCGGCCGCTTCGTCCACTGGGGCGTGCGCGAGCACGGCATGGCCGCGGCCATGAACGGCATGGCGCTGCATGGCGGCATCATCCCCTATTCCGGCACCTTCCTGGTCTTCTCCGACTACATGCGGCCGGCGATCCGGCTCGCCGCGCTGATGCGCCAGCGCGTCATCCACGTGCTGACGCATGACAGCATCGGCCTCGGCGAGGACGGGCCGACGCACCAGCCGGTCGAGCACCTCGCCTCCTTCCGCGCCATGCCCAACGTCTTCGTCTTCCGTCCGGCGGATGCGATGGAGACGGCCGAGTGCTGGGAACTGGCGGTGAAGCGGGCGGACGGGCCGTCGCTGCTCGCCCTCTCCCGCCAGAACCTGCCGGCGCTGCGCAGCGATACCGGCGAGAACCGCTGCGCCCGCGGCGGCTACGTGCTGGCCGAGGCGTCCGCCGCGCGCCGGGCGACGCTGATCGCCACCGGCTCGGAGGTGCACCTCGCGCTCGCCGCCCGGGATGCGCTGGAGGCCGAAGGCATCCCGACCGCCGTCGTCTCCCTGCCCTGCTGGGAAATCTTCGCGGCGCAGGATGCCTCCTACCGCGAGCAGGTGCTCGGCAGCGGGCTGCGCGTGGGCATCGAGGCCGCGATCGGCTTCGGCTGGGACCGCTGGCTCGGCAGCGATGGCATCTTCGTCGGCATGTGCGGCTTCGGCGCCTCGGCGCCGGCGGACGACCTCTACAAGCATTTCGGCATCACGGCGGATGCCGTGACGGCGGCGGTGAAGAAGCGCCTCGCCTGATCGACTCACTCTCCTGACGGGAAGGATACGAACGCCATGGCGGTGAAGGTTTCCATCAACGGGTTCGGGCGCATCGGTCGTCTGGTTCTGCGCGCCGCCTGCGAGGCCGGCCGCGACGACCTGGAATTCGTCACCATCAACGACCTCGGCTCGGTCGAGGCGAACGCCCACCTGTTCCGCTACGACAGCGTGCATGGCCGCTTCCCCGGCGAGGTGATCGTCGAGGGCGACACCATCACCATCAAGAACGCGGGCAAGACCTGGGGCCCCATCAAGATCACCGCCGAGCGCGATCCGACCAAGCTGCCGCTCGAGGGCGTCGACGTCGCCATGGAATGCACGGGCATCTTCACCAGCAAGGAGAAGGCCTCCGCGCTGCTGACCGCCGGTGCGCGCAAGGTCGTCATCTCTGCTCCTGGTGACAACGCCGACGCGACGATCGTCTACGGCGTGAACCACCAGACGCTGACGAAGGAGATGACCGTCATCTCCAACGCCTCCTGCACCACCAACTGCCTCGCGCCGGTGGCGAAGGTGCTGCACGACAATTTCGGCATCGTCCGTGGCTACATGGTGACGATCCACGCCTATACGGGCGACCAGAACACGGTCGACACGCTGCACAAGGACCTGCACCGCGCGCGCGCGGCGGCGGTCTCGGCCATCCCGACCTCGACCGGCGCGGCCAAGGCCGTGGGCCTGGTGATGCCGGAACTGAAGGGCAAGCTGGACGGCACGGCCATCCGCATCCCGACCCCGAACGTGTCGCTCGTCTCGCTCGACTTCGTGCCGGCCAAGGAAGGCGTGACGAAGGAAGCGGTCAACGCGGCGATGAAGGCAGCGAGCGAAAGCGGGCCGCTCAAGGGCATCCTCGGCTACAACACGGCGCCGCTGGTCTCGATCGACTTCAACCACAACCCGATGTCGTCCACCTTCGACGCGACGCAGACCCAGGTGGTCGATGGCGGCCTGGTACGCGTGCTGTCCTGGTACGACAACGAATGGGGCTTCTCGAACCGCATGAGCGACACCGCGGCGCTCTTCGGCAGCCTGTGATGAACCGGAGGGGCGCCGCCCCTCCGGACCACCCCGCCGGAGGCCGAAAGGCCTCCGGACAGCGGAATTTGCGGTCGTTCCCGCTGGAACGGGTGTACCAGCTCATCGAACCGGGGCCGGTGGTGCTGGTCGCCACCAGCCTGCGCGGCACGCCCAATGTCATGGCCATGTCCTGGCACATGATGGTCGAGTTCACGCCGCCGCAGATCGCCTGCATCGTCAGCAACCGGAACCACTCCTTCACGGCGCTGCGGCGGACGAAGGAATGCGTCATCGCCATCCCGCCGGCGGAGTATGCGAAGACGGTGGTGGCGATCGGCAATTGCTCGGGGGCGGATACCGACAAGTTCGCGACGCTCGGCATCGCGACGAAGCCCGCGCGCCAGGTCGCGGCGCCGTTGCTGCCCGACTGCTTCGCCAACCTGGAATGCCGCGTGATCGACACGCGGATGGTCAACGCCTACTGCATGTTCGTGCTGGAGGTGGTCCAGGCCTGGATCGATCCCGATCGGCGCGACGCGAAGACCATCCACCACCAGGGCTGGGGGAAGTTCGCGGTGGACGGCCGCACCATCCGGCTGCCGTCCGACAAGGCCTGACGGTTCAGGACGCCGCGCGCACCGCGATCTCCCGCCGGACCTCGTCCGCGAGCTTCAGGCCGAGCGCGACCATCACCCCGCCGGCCACCATATCAAGCCAGCGCGCAAGGCGCAGATAGGACCGCTTCGCCACGCCCGTGGACAGCAGGAGCGCCACCGCGCCGTACCAGAGCGCCGACTGCACCGCGATGACGGCGACGATCGCCGCATAGAGCCAGGCCGGCGCATGCGGCGGCACAGCCACCAGGAAGGCGCTGGTCCAGAACACCGCCGATTTCGGGTTGCTCAGCGTCGTCAGCAGCCCGGCCGCGAAGGGACTCCGGCCGGCAAGCGCGGGACGCGCGGATTCGTCCCCCGGCGCCGCCGGGCGCCAGCCTGCCCGCAGCATCCGGATGCCCACATAGGCCAGATAGGCCGCGCCCAGCAGGCGGAGCGCCGCATAGAGCGCCCCGGCCTCGAGCAGCAGCGTGCCGACGCCGAAGAGGCTCAACACCACCCACACCAGCGAGGCGATCACGACGCCGGCAGTGGCGCGCAGCCCGTCGCCCCGCGAAACGGTGGCGGAGAGCCAACTCACGACCACGGTGTTGGGCCCGGGCAGCATGGCCACCAGCAGATGCATCCCGGCGAGGGTCAGAAGGCTGGGCAGGAACTCCATGGGTGCGATCTCCCGCGCGACCTGGCGCTGTGTGGCACCGGCAGAGGAAAGCAAATGCCGCGCCAGAGCCGGATCAGAACAGGCGCAGCCGCGCCCTCGCCATCTCGAACCCTCTTCCATCTCCGTTCGTGCAGCGCAGCCCCGTCTGCGCCGCCGTGCAGGCCATCCCCGGCCCCTGCCAGGCGCGCCCGTAGCCGAGCACCGGGTTGCCCGGGTTCGCGACCGTATCGCCGTGGCAGATCACGCGCGCCGCGCCCTTGCCGCCGAGTTCCAGCGCCCCGCCCCAATCCTCCTGGCAGCCGGGGGGCCGCGGCGGACGGGCATAGGTGAAGTTCAGCACGTCGCAGCGCAGCACGCCGTCATAGACAGCGCAGTGGATGTTGCCCGAGGGCAACTGGAAGGCCTCCTGCGCCGATGCTAGGACCGGAAGAAGGACGAAGACCGCAAGCCACCGGACCATTCGACCCTTCTCCTTCTCGTCACCAGGCCAGGAATATCGCCGCGATGTCGTACCGAACCATTGACGCACTGGACGCCAAGGGCAAGCGGGTGCTGCTCCGCGCCGACCTCAACGTGCCGGTGAAGGACGGCCGGATCACCGACCGCACACGCATCGAGCGGCTGTGCCCGACCATCGCGGAACTCGCCAATGCCGGCGCGCGCGTCATCCTGTGCAGCCATTTCGACCGGCCCAAGGGCAAGCGCGTGCCGGAGATGTCGCTGAGGCCGCTGGTCGAGGCGCTCTCGGCCGCGCTGCGCCGCCCGGTCGCCTGGGCCGATGACTGCATCGGGCCGGAGGCCGAGGCCGCGGTCGCGAAGCTGCAGGACGGCGACATCCTGCTGCTCGAGAACACCCGCTACCACGCAGGGGAAGAAAAGAACGACCCGGCGATGGCGGCCGCGCTCGCGAAGCTCGCCGACGCCTATGTGAACGATGCCTTTTCCGCGGCGCACCGTGCCCATGCGAGCACCGAGGGCGTTGCCCACCTGCTGCCCGCCTATGCCGGCCGGCTGATGGAGGCGGAACTCAAGGCGCTCGATGCCGCGCTCGGCAATCCGTCGCGCCCAGTGGTGGCGATCGTCGGCGGCGCCAAGGTCTCGACCAAGCTCGATCTGCTCGGGAACCTTTCGAAAAAGGTCGATGTGCTGGTCATCGGCGGCGCCATGGCCAACACCTTCCTCGCCGCCCAGGGGCATGCGATGGGCAGGTCGCTGCAGGAAGCGGAGTTGCACGACACGGCGCGCGCCATCCTTGAGAACGCGAAGGCGTCGAACTGCGAGATACTGCTGCCCGCGGACCTGGTGGTGGCCGAGCGCTTCGAGCCCAACCCGCCGACCCGCACGGTGGGCGTCGATGCCGTGCCGGCCGATTCCATGGCCCTTGATGTCGGCCCGGAGACCGAGCAGGCGATCGAGGCGCGGCTGCGCGGCGCCTCCACGCTGGTCTGGAATGGGCCGCTCGGCGCCTTCGAGACGCCGCCCTTCGACACCGCGACGGTCGGTGTGGCGGAAATCGTCGCGGCGCTCACGCAGTCGGGCGCGCTGAAGTCGATCGGCGGCGGCGGGGACACGGTGGCGGCGCTGCGCCATGCCGGGGTGGCGGATCGGATGACCTACATCTCGACCGCCGGCGGCGCCTTCCTGGAATGGCTGGAAGGCAAGACGCTGCCAGGGGTGGCGGCGCTCACCGCATCGTGACATCAGGGCGGGCCTCCTGCCCGCCCTGCACGCAATGGTTGCTGGAAGGTTAACGGGCGCCGGGCGCAGGCTCAGGCCATGCGCATCGCTCCCGTTCGCCGCCTGCGAGGCCCGCTCCGGTTAAGCCATTCTTCACGGCTCGGCTGGACAATGCTCCGCATGCTCAGCCTCAACTCCCTCGCCGCCTTCACGCAGGAGGTCACGCGCTCCGCCGGCATCCAGCCGGTGCGCGGGTCCGAACGACCGGAGGCGGCGGCGCGCGGTGCCGCCAGCGCGGTGCCGCAGCGCACCCTCGGCGCCGTGCCGCCCGCGGGCGCCCTGCCCTCCGGCCAGACCCTGCCGCGCGGTTCGCTGCTCGACCTGCGGGTCTGATCCGTCGCTGGCAGGTGGCCTGCCGCGTCATCGCAAGATCGCATCGGACCTCGCACCCGGGCCCGCCTCAGGCCGGGAACGCGCAGTGCGACCGCGCCGGCACACGGCACGAAGCCAAGGCCGTCGGATGCGGGACGCCCGGCGCCTGAGGGCCAAACAATGACTTCCCCCAACCGCTTGCAACGGCGCGGGGGGACGCTCCATGATTCTCGACATGTCCCGCTTCGTCCGGCGCATTCCCGAAGGCGATGACCGCGAACGCCTGATGTGCCCCGATTGCGGGCATGTGGCCTATGAGAATCCGAAGGTCGTCGTCGGCAGCATCGTCGCCGAGGGCGACACCGTGCTCCTGTGCCGCCGCGCGATCGAACCACGCCTGGGCTTCTGGACCATCCCCGCCGGCTACATGGAAATGGGCGAGACGGTGGAGGAAGGCGCCCGCCGCGAGGCGTGGGAAGAAGCCCGCGCCCGCATCGCGCTCGAAGGCGTGCTCGCCGTCTACTCCATCGCCCGGCTCGGCCAGGTCCAGGTCATCTTCCGCGCCAGGCTGGAGCAGCCCGGCTTCGAGGCCGGCCCGGAAAGCCTGGAGGTCCGCCGCTTCGCCTGGGACAAGATCCCCTGGGGCGACCTTGCTTTCCCCTCCGTCCGCTGGGCGCTGCGCGCCTGGCGGGATGGCCGGCCCGGCGAGGTCGCGCTGAACCCGCCCGAGGACCGGCGCGGCATCCGCCCCCTGCCCGGAAGCCCGGCATGAGTGGCCGTCGCGCCGTGCTGAGCCTGCCTGCCCTGCTTCTGCCGGGTCTCGCCACGGCGCAGCCTTCCCCGGCCGCAACCCCGCGGCGACGCCGCCGGCCGGCGGCGTCGCCGGCGCCGCCCCCACCGCCGCCGCCAGCCCCTGCCTCGCGCGGGGAACCGGCACCGGTGCCGAATCCCGACATCGAAGCGCCGCGCGATCGCTCGGCGTCCACTTCTCCCCGTCTGGATCCGGCGTTGATCGACCCGAACGAACCGCGTGTCGGCGCCACCAGCGACCCCCACAGCGTCCAGTCCCGGGAGGACCGCCTGCTGCGCCAGCCCGCCCCCGGGGCACGGCTCCGCGTACCCTTTGCCTACTGAGCCAACCGCGGGAGGAGGCTACGCAGCAGCCGCGCCGCCAGCCGCGCCGGGACCGAGCGCGGCCCGGTCAGCGCGCGCAGCCGCGCCCGCAGCATGGGGTCATCGGGCAGGGCCGCGAGGCCGCGCCGAACGGCGGCGACCGCCTCCTCCCGCCGCCCGAGCGCGGTCAGGGCCTCCGACAGCCCGGCATGCGCGGATGCCCGCGAGGGGTCGGACTGCACCACGCCGCGGAACAGGCGCGCCGCCCGTGTCGCGTCGCCGAGGCGGAGCTGCAGCTCCGCCAGCCAGGCCAGCGCGTCCTGGTTGCCCGGCATGCGGAACACCGCGCGCTGGGCCAGCAGCCGGGCTTTCGGCAGGTCACCGCGGCCGGCGGTGAGCACGCTCATCCCATAGAGCGCCTGGCCGGAGGCCGGCTGGCGCGCAAGCACGGAACGGAACGCCGCCTCGGCCTCGGCCTGGTGATCGCCGCCGGCACCGATCAGCAGGTGGCCGAGATGCGTCGCGATCTCCGCGTCGCGTGGCAGCGCGGCGTGCGCGGCCCGCGCCACCTCGATCGCCTCCCGTCCCCGGCCCTGCTGCCCAAGGGCGAGGCTGAGGCCGATATGCAGGTCGGGCGTGGCGGAGCGGTCGCGCAGCGCGAGGCGGAAGGCGGCCTCTGCCTCGGCAGGGACCCCCGCCTTCAGCAGGACGTGGCCGGCGCGGCCGATCGACCCCGCCGGGCGGTTCTCGATTGCGACGAGCCGGCGGCATTGCGCGACCGCCTCCGCCGGCCGGCCGGCCTCGACCAGGCGGTAGGCGCGGTCGGCCATCGCCTCGGCCCTTTCGACCTCAATCAGGGCGGCCGGCATGCCAAGTTCGGCGGCGCGCTGCCAGAGCGTCTCGGAAAGTCGGTCATGGCCATGGCGGGCAGCGGCGCGGCCCATGAGGCGGAACCAATGCCCCGACCGCGCCCGCCGGGCCCGCAGCACCGCGCGCATGCCCGCGATGTCGTGTGCCAGCGCGGGGGCGAGGATTTCCTCCAGGGCACGCGAACCCGCGAGCAGCCAGATGGCGCCGTGCCCGGTCATCGGCGCGCGCAGCAGGTGCGCCCGGCCGGTCGCCGCCGCCATCCTGGCATGGCGCCAGTCGAGCCCGTCATAGGGATCGGCAAGCACCGCGACGAAGGGTGCGAGATCGGCCGCCGTCACGATCATTCCCTGGTGCAGCGACGGCTGATGGAGTCGGTGGAAGCGCGTGTCCCAGGGCACGTCGGCGGGCGAGACGCTGACCTGCGGCGCGACGGCGATCGCCCCCGCGAGCCCGAGGCAGCGTCCGTGCTTCAGCGCGCCATAGGCGCCCATGCTGTAGCCATAGGCGATGCTGCGCGGCTTGAGTGCCGCGTGAACCGCCGGCGCCGCACGCTCCACCGACGCGGCGGGGTACCAGTTTTCGCGCTTGGCGACGAAGCCGATGGCGTCGAGGTCCAGCTTCTCCGCCGCCCCGCGCGCCCAGAAGGCGGCGCCGGAGGGGCGGAAGGTGAGGTCGGCAAAGGTCACGAGCGTCCAGTCGGACGCGCCCGGCCGGTGCAGCACGAGGATCTCGCGATCCTCGAACAGGACCCTCGTCTTCGCTGGCGGCATCAGCGCCGGGCCGCCTCCTCGGGCGTCGTCAGCCGCAGGGCGAGGGCGTGCAGGCCGGAGGCGAATTCCGCCGCCAGCACATCGTGCACCGCGCGCGATCGGGCGACGCGCGACTGCCCCGCGAAGGCAGGGGAGACGACCGCGACGGAAAAATGCGTCTCGCCCTCCGGCCGCGCGCCGGCATGGCCGGCGTGGCGCGCACTGTCGTCCGTCACCGCGACCTCGGCCGGGGCGAAGGCCGCCTCCAGGGCGGAGCGGATGCGGTCTGCGCGAGTTGGTGACATTTGCCGCCTTTTCCGGTCTTTGCGTCGCGCTGCCAAGAGGGCGTAACGCGCCTTGCGGGACGCGCGGGCGCCGCCCATAACGTGTGGATGCCCAAATCTGGCAGCAAGGACGCGCCGGAAGAACACGGCGCCTCCGCGCCGTTGCGCCGCTGCGACCATCCCGGATGCGGGGAAGCCGGCCTTTTCCGCGCGCCGCGCGACCGTTCCCTGCGTGACTTCCTATGGTTCTGCCTGCCGCATGTGCGGGACTACAATAAGGCGTGGGACTATTACAAAGGCATGGCCCCGGCCGAGATCGAGGCGCATCTGCGCGACGACACGGCCTGGCAGCGGCCGACCTGGCCGCTCGGGCGGCTCGGCGGCGCCGGCCGCTTCGACCCGGAAATCCTGCGCGACCCGCTCGGCGTGCTGGGGGCGGAGGCGCCGACCCCGCGCCGGCGCCCGCGCGAAACGCATGAAGCGCCGCCGGAACTGCGCGCGGCGCTCGACCTGCTCGGCCTCGTCTGGCCGCTCGACCAGGGTGAGTTGCGCGCGCGATACAAGGAGCTCGCGAAGCGCTATCATCCCGATGCGACGGGCGGCGATCGCCAGGCGGAAGAGCGGCTGAAGGACATCAACCGCGCCTACAGCCTGCTGAAGCGACGCGTACCCGCCCGGGCGCGCGCCACCGCCGAAGCGGAAGGCGCCGCCGCCGGGTAGCCGGATCGCCCCGGCGGTCCTAGAATGATTGATGACAGAGACGGAACCGGACTAGAGATGAACAAGGTCGCCCAACTCGCCGAAATCCGCCCAACCTCGGCGATCGACGCTCCCGACATCACGGTGAAGGCGCGCGAGGCCTTCGGGATCGACCTCGATCTCGAGGTCCCGGCCTTCTCGGTCCGCACGGAACACGTGCCCGAGGTCGACAGCACCTACCGGTTCGACAAGGAGACGACGCTCGCCATCGTCGCGGGCTTCACCTTCAATCGCCGCGTGATGATCCAGGGCTATCACGGCACCGGCAAGTCGACCCACATCGAGCAGGTGGCCGCACGGCTCAACTGGCCCTGCATCCGCGTCAACCTCGACAGCCACATCAGCCGCATCGACCTGATCGGCAAGGACGCGATCGTCCTCAAGGACGGCAAGCAGGTGACGGAATTCCGCGAGGGCATCCTCCCCTGGGCGCTGCAGCACCCCTGCGCGCTGGTCTTCGACGAGTACGACGCCGGCCGTCCGGACGTGATGTTCGTGATCCAGCGCGTGCTGGAGGTCGAGGGCAAGCTGACGCTGCTCGACCAGAACAAGGTGATCCGTCCGAACCCGTATTTCCGCCTGTTCGCGACGGCGAACACGGTCGGCCTCGGCGACACCACGGGCCTGTATCACGGCACCCAGCAGATCAATCAGGGCCAGATGGACCGCTGGTCGATCGTCGCCACGCTCAACTACCTGCCGCACAAGCAGGAGACGGAGATCGTGCTGGCGAAGCTGGGCGCCGAGGGCGACGCCAGGATGAAGAAGCAGGTGGAGGCGATGGTGGCGCTCGCCGACCTGACGCGCGCCGGCTTCATCGCAGGCGACATCTCGACGGTGATGTCGCCGCGCACCGTCATCACCTGGGCCGAGAACGCGCGCATCTTCGGCGATGTCGGCTTCGCCTTCCGGCTGACCTTCCTCAACAAGTGCGACGAGGCGGAGCGCGCGACTGTGGCCGAGTACTACCAGCGCTGCTTCAACGAGGAAGTCTCGACGGGGCTGCTGCGCAAGGCGGGGTGAGGCCAGGGCGTGGCCCCCTCCCGCGCGGGATCGGGCCACGCCGACCACGCAGCAATGCAGACGGCCGTCCTGATGACGGAGCCCCGCAGCGCCACGGGCGCGAGGAGCGAAGTCTGAATCAGGCCGGCCCCGCCGGAGCGAAGCGGAGGCTACATCTATCATGTCCGGCAAGCAGGACCTGACGCGGCAGGAAGAATTCAAGCGTGCCACCGCCGGCGCGCTGCGCGCCATCGCGCATGCCGACCCCGAGGTGCAGGTGGCCTTCCAGCCAGGCCCCTCCGGCGTCGCCGGCAAGCGCGTGCGCCTGCCGCTGCCGACCCGCGCCCTGCCGGCGGCCGAGATGGCCAAGCTGCGCGGCGCCGCCGATGCCGCCGCCCTGCGCCTGCGCCACCACGACGAATCCCTGCACGCCCAGCGCGTGCCCGGCAAGCGCGAGGCGCGCGAGGTGTTCGATGCGCTGGAGCAGGTGCGGGTCGAGACGGTCGGCTCGAAGCACATGGCCGGCGTGGCCGCGAATCTGCGCGCCAAGCTGACCGAGGAATGCGAAGCCGAGGGCTACGACCGGATGACGCGGAAGGACCAGCTTCCGCTGCCGGCAGCGCTCGCGATGATCGCGCGGGAGAAGCTGACCGGGGAAGCCGCGCCCGAGGTCGCACATCGCGTGCTCGACCTCTGGCGCGACACGCTCGGCGAGAAGGCCGATGAGGCGCTGGCCGAGATGGCCGCCTCCGCCGAGGACCAGGTCGCCTTCGCCAAGGCCGCCCGCAAGCTGCTGACCGCCCTCGACCTCGCCGAGGCGGAGGTGGAGGCCGAGAGCGAGCAGCAGGACGAGGAAGGCGAGGAGGGCGGCGAGAGCAGCCCCCAGCAGGACCAGTCCGGCGAAGGCCAGTCCTCCTCCGAGCAGGAAGACCAGATGCTCGGCGCCCAGCCCGAGCAGATGCAGGGCGAGGCCGCCGAGGAGGAAGGCGAGGAGACCGAGGAGGACGGCGCCGCCGCCGACGGGGACGACAAGCCCGGCGGCCCGCAGCAGCGCCGCGAGGTGCCGCAGGTCGACGACACCACCCGCTACCACGCCTTCACCACCCAGTTCGACGAGGTGGTTTCGGCCGAGGATCTCTGCGACCCGGACGAGCTGACGCGGCTGCGCCAGCAGCTCGACCAGCAGCTTTCCCACCTGCAGGGCGTCGTCTCCAAGCTCGCCAACCGGCTGCAGCGGCGGCTGCTCGCGCAGCAGCAGCGCGCCTGGGATTTCGACCTCGAGGAAGGCATCCTCGACGCGGCACGGCTGACGCGCGTCGTCACCAACCCGATGCATGCGCTGTCCTACAAGCACGAGCGCGACACGGATTTCCGCGACACCGTCGTCTCCCTGCTGATCGACAATTCCGGCTCGATGCGCGGGCGGCCGATCACGGTGGCGGCGATGTGCTGCGACATCCTCGCCCGCACGCTGGAACGCTGCGCGGTGAAGACCGAGATCCTCGGCTTCACGACGCGCGCCTGGAAGGGCGGGCAGAGCCGCGAGCGCTGGGTGCAGGAAGGCAAGCCGCGCAATCCCGGCCGCCTCAACGACCTGCGCCATGTCATCTACAAGGCCGCCGATGCTCCGTGGCGCCGTGCGCGCAAGAATCTCGGCCTGATGCTGCGCGAAGGGCTGCTCAAGGAGAACATCGATGGGGAGGCGCTGGAATGGGCCTACAAGCGGCTCGCCACCCGTCCCGAGCACCGGCGCATCCTGATGGTGATCAGCGACGGCGCCCCGGTCGATGACAGCACCCTGTCGGTGAACCCGGGCAACTACCTCGAGCGCCACCTCCGCAAGGTCATCCACGAGATCGAAGGCCGCAATCACGTGGAGCTGATCGCCATCGGCATCGGCCATGACGTGACGCGGTACTACCGCCGGGCGGTGACGATCGTGGATGCCGAGGAACTCGGCGGCACGATGATGAAGAAGCTCGCCGAGCTGTTCGACGAGGACGCGGCCGAGGCATGGCAGAGGGCCGCCGCGGAACGCGGGCCCGTGCTGGTGTGAGGCGCGGCCGGGGCGGGGCGTGCGCCGCGCAACGGTGGTGAAGAAGGCCGGGGGAGGGAACTCCCCCGGACCCCCTCCTTCCTTTGGCGGTCGGCAAGGCGCGCCGGAGGGGCAGGCGCGACCCATGGCGACGCGGCGCGCTGTTCTCGCGGCGGGGGTCTTGGCCAGCGGATGCCTGGGGACGCCCTGGGGGCCGGAGCCGCGCTCGGCCGGGACGGCCTTGCCGCCGGTGCCGCTGACCGGGGCGTTGCGCAGCCTTGGCGGCTTCGAGATCGACACGGCGCGCCTCGGCGCCGGCGGCCTGTCCGGCATCCATCTCGACGACAGCCTCCTCGCCACGATGATCGACGACCGCGCGCGCTGGGCACAGGCGCGCATCCTGCTGCGGGATGGGCGCGCCGCTGCGCTGGAGCCGATCGCGTCGGGGCCGCTCGGCGACGGCGCCGGCCAGGCCCTGCCGCCCGGCCATGCCGGCGATGCGGAGGCCCTCGCCCATCTGCCCGACGGCACCTGGCTGGTCGGCTTCGAACGCTGGCACCGCATCCGGGCCTATCGCCGCCTCGACGGCCCCGGCGCCTATGTCGCGCCCCCGCCGGGGCTTGATCGCGCGCCGTTCAATGCCGCGCTGGAATCGCTCACGGTGCTGGCGGATGGCCGCCTCTTCGCCATCGCCGAAGGCTTGGCGCCTGAAGGCGCCCCGGAACTGCGCCGCGCTTGGTTCGGCGGGCCGGGCGGCTGGGTGGCGCTGGCCTGGCGCCCGGCACCCGGCATGGTGCCGGTGGACGCCGCCGGCTTGCCGGATGGCGGCGCGCTCGTGCTGGAGCGCGCCTTCTCCTGGCTCGGCGGCTTCACCGGGCGGCTGGCGCGCGTGCCCGCCGGGGCGATCGTCGCGGCCAGGCCCGGCGCGGTGCTGGAAGGGGCGGAGATCCTCCGCCTCGACGGCACCGTCGTGCCGGCGGAGAACTACGAAGGCGTCGCGGTGGCGCGGCACGACGGGCGGCTGGTGGTCGCCCTCGTCGCCGACGACAACCACAGCCTGTTCCAGCGCAGCCTGATGCTGCTGTTCGAGATGGCCGATCAGCCCGTCGCGTGAACGGGCATCATGCCGGCCAGCCCTTCGGCTGACCAAGTATCAGGATCCCGGTGTCGCGCGCGGCCGCCCCGCCAGCCCCGCGCGCCGCCGAGCCGCCGAGCCGCACCGATGAGGTCATGCGGCATCATACCAACGGCCCGTTTGCCTGACCTGTGGAACCGAGAGGGGCTTTGCCCCTCTCGGGCTCTCCCCACCAAAGGCCCAGGGCCTTTGGAAGCCGATACCTGGCACCGTGCGCCACTGTCAGGATCAGTGCCGAAATCCGCCCGAAGCGATTGGACTGTCTGAACCACGCGGCACCAGATGACGGTTTCCAAGGGCCTCGGGCCTTTGGCGGGGTGGCTTGGAGGGGCTCCTCCCCTCGGATCCCGCCCTCACCGGTCATTCCAACGGGCCGCTCGTATCACTCCCCGCCGAGGCGCGGGCGGCTTCAGCTCGGCTCGCCTTCCACCGGATGTCCCCCGCAGGCGCGCATGAAGACCAGCACGTCGTGCGCAGCCTGCTTCACCGCCGCTCCATCGATGCCCTTGGCCACCACCGCGACCCCGCCGCCGCCCGTACGGTAATAGGGGTAGGAGCCGATATCGACCTCCGGGTAACGCTTCTGGATGTCGGCGAGGCCCTCGGCGATGCGGCCTTCCATCAGCCCGTTGGCATGCACGGCAGCGGAGACGATCGGCGGACCGCCCTGCAGGGTCGGCGCCAGCGCCTCGAACATCGCCTGCATGATGCGCGGCACGCCGGCCATGACATGGACATTGCCCATGGTGAAGCCGGGTGCGACGGAGATGATGTTGTCGATCAGCGCGGCACCGCGCGGCATGGTCGCCATGCGCTGGCGCGCCGGGTTGAAGTCGCCCGGCGGGGTCTGGCGGGCATAGTGCCCCTCCATCCGCCTCCATGCCTCCGGGTGCGGCTCCCAGGGCACGCCGAAGGCCTCGGCGACGCATTCGCTGGTGATGTCGTCATGCGTCGGGCCGATCCCGCCGGTGGTGAAGACATGGTCGTACTTCGCCCGTACCTCGTTCACCGTGGCGACGATCGTCTCCCGCACGTCGGGGATGACGCGCGCCTCGCGCAGCGGGATGCCGATCTCGCCGAGGCGCGTCGCGATGTACCTCAGGTTGGCGTCCTGGGTGCGGCCCGACAGCACCTCGTTGCCGATGATGAGCAGGCAGGCGGTCGGGTTGGGCATCGGCATCTCCTCGGATGCGCAAGGATAGGCGGGAGCCGGGCACAGACCAATGCCGGAGGGGAGCACCCTGCGGCCGGGGGCCCTGCCTCGGGCCGGGAGCCCGACGGGCGACCGCGCCCAAACCGGCAGCCGCCGCCGATGCGCCAGTACGCGGCGCGAAGCCGAGCCGGCGGGGGCCGGCGCCGGCGCTTGAGGCGCCTACAAGAAGTCCCGCAGCAGCGCGACCAGCGGCCGGTCCGCCGGCGGCATCGCGTAGTCGGCGAGCCGCATCGGTCTCACCCAGGCCAGCGTCTGGCCCTCCATCGCCGTCACCTGCCCCTGCCAGCGGCGGCAGAGATACAGCGGCATCAGCAGGTGGAAGGCCTCGTAGCCGTGGGAGGCGAAGGCGAAGGGCGCCAGGCAGGCCTCGGTCACGTCGATGCCGAGTTCCTCCTTGAGTTCGCGGATCAGGGCGCGTTCCGGCGTCTCGCCGGGATGCACCTTGCCGCCGGGGAACTCCCACAGGCCCGCCAGCGGCTTGCCCTCCGGCCGACGGGCCAGCAGCACGCGGTTGTCGGCGTCGATCAGCCCGACGGCGGCGACGAGCAGGATCGGCTTGCTGTCGGCTGCGGCTTCCGGCGCGGCGGCGGGGGCAGCCGGCGGCGGCGCGAAATCCGCGCGCCCGGCCTCGAAGAGCCGCACCGGCATGGCGCCGCCGCGGGAAAGGAAGTCCTGCGCGCCCGCGCCCGTCTCGCGAAAGCCGATGCGCGTGAGCACCGCGGCAGAGCGCGCATTGTCGGTCAGCGCACTGGCCGTCAGCCGGTCGATGTTGAGGTTGGCCAGCGCCCAGCGGGACAGCCGCCCGGCGGCCTCGGGCGCGATCCCCTGCCCCCAGTGGCGCCGCCCGACCCAGTAGCCAAGCTCGGCGCTGCGCGCGGCGACGTCGAGGGTCAGGCCAACGCAGCCGACCAGCACGTCGTCCTCCCGCCGCGCGATCGCGAGGTGGTAGGCCTCCCCGGCCGCGACCCGTTCGGCGGTGGAGCCGATCCATTCATCCGCCAAGTCGCGCGGATAGGGAAAGGGCACCCGGGCGAGTGTCTTCGCCACCTCCCAGTCATTGACCAAGCGGTGAAGCTCCGCCGCATCCTCCGCGCGCAGGGGCCGCAGCAGGAAACGCTCGGTGGCGAGCGGTGCGAAGGCGGTCACGGAGTCGGGCATCGGGCTGCCAGGAACGGCGAGGCCGCCCCCCGCGTCAAGGCTTGCGCGCCGCCAGCAGCACGAACATCGGCGCGGCGTTGCGCGGAAACGGCAGCATCGCCGAGGCCGCCCGCCCCAGCGCGAAGGCGGCCGCCAGCGCCGCGTACCAGGACCGGCGCGCGGCGAACCAGGGGCCGTCGGGGTCTGTCTTCACCGGCGACAGCCGCCCCATCCAGTGGATCAGCGGCTGGGCCGCGACGGGCGGCAGGGGGCGGATCTCCTCGACGACGAGGCCGAGACGATCCGCCAGCGCCTGCATCGCCCCGGCGTTCCACCAGGAGAGGTGGTGCGGCGGCGCGTTGAAGACGAAATCGGGGATCGCCGTCATGGCCGAGGGCCAGACCGGCGCGCCGAGCATCAGCAACCCGCCCGGCTTCAGGCAGCGCACCATGTCCGCGGCGAGGCGCACCGGGTCGGCGACATGCTCGATGACCTGGAAGGCGCAGGCGGTGTCGTAGGCGCCTTGATGCGCCGCGGCGTGGCCGGCAAGGCTCTCCGAGCGGACCTCGCCTGCCGGCGCCGCATACGCGCCAGGGTTGGGGTCCAGCCCGACATAGCGCGCATGCGGAATGAAGCGTGCGAAGGCGCCGGCGCCGGCGCCCACCTCCAGCACGGCATCGCCCGCCCGGATGCGCGCCGCGGCATGCGGGTACTCGGCGCGGTCCCGCCCGGCGGCTCGTACCCGCCCGCCGGCGTCGAGGCGACGGTACAGCGCCTCATAAAAGGCACCGTCGCCTTCCTCGGCGGGGGCGAAGAACACCAGGCCGCAGGGGGCACGGTAGATCCCGATCCGGCCCTGCGGCAGCGGCGTCGGCGCCACGCCGAAGGCGCGGCGCCATAGCCCGCGCAGCAGGCCGGCCGAAACCTCCTGCACCAGCGCGGCGGGCGCGCCGGTGATCGGGCAGAGGCCCGGCGTCACGCGGCGCCGCCGGGGGCGTGGCGGCGCAGCACGCGTACCTTCTCCGGCCCCAACACCTCGTATTCCACGTGGCGCCAGCGGATAACGCGGGTGCGGGCGCTGGTCCAGAACAGCGCGGCCACCGCCGGCGCGGTGATCGGCGCGAGCGCGCCCAGCACGACCTGCGCAGCGCGCGCGGCCATCCCTTCCCGGATCCCCACCGCGCGGGTGACGCGGTCGTGCAGCAGGGCGCGCGTGGCGCCCACCAGCATCACCCCGGCCAGGAACCACCCCGCCGTCGCGTTGCCGGCCAGCGCCAGCAGGCCCAGGGGCAGCGCCAGCGCCTCCGCCTGCAGTGCCGCGCCGAGCCACACCCACAGCGTCGGCACATAGACCCGCACGATCTGCAACTGACGCTTCTTGAAGGCGATCGCCTCCCGGTCGCCGCCCTCGGGCGGCGTCGGCAGCAGGACAGCACGCCGTGTCAGCACCCGCATCCCGAGCGCCCGCGCCCGCCGGCTGATCGCGCCATCGGTCGAGAAGGTGCGGGACAGCGCATCCGGCAGATCCATCTTCGCCAGCGCCCCGCGCGAGATCGCCACCGACCCGCCCCAGACCAGCCCCGAAGCCAGGAAGCGCGGCCCGAGCGCGAGCGAGCGATCGAGCCAGGCCACCACATGCCGCCCCGGCCCGGCGCCATCCAGCGCGTGCCAGCGATAGCCTGTGACCACATCCGCCGCCCCGTTCAGCGCCGGCGTCGCCAGCCAGGACAGCCAGGTGTCCTGCGGCAGGATGTCCGCATCGAGCAGCACCAGCGCATCATCCAGCGCGTCGATGCGCGTGCAGGCGGCGATCATGTTCGTCGCCTTCTGGCTGCGCGTGTCGTCGATCCCGGCGACGACGATCTCGATCGGGAAGGGCAGCAGGTGTTCGAGTTCGCGCACTTGGGCGTGGGCCGGGTCGGCCTGGGATTCCACCGCCACCAGCATGCGCCGGGGGCGCAGCGTCTGCCGGGCCAGCGCGGCGAAGAGCGGGGGCAGGCCATCGGTGCGGCCCGTCACGGCGAGCAGCAGCGTCACACGGCCCTCGGCGGCCACGGCAGGGGGACGGAAGAAGCGCAGGAACCAGACGACGCCGGCCAGCCAGGCGAGCGTCGCCAGCAGCGCGATCGTGCCGAGCAGAACGGTCACGGGTGGCGTCGGAGGGGGGCGCCGCCCCTCTCCTCACGGCGAAGCAGTGCTTCGCCCCCTCCCCGAAACCCCGATTCAAGTAACGGTTTCCAAAGGCCCTTCGGCCTTTGGCGGGTGGGGTCCGGGGAGGGCAGAGCCCTCCCCGTTGCCGTCCGTGCCCGCACTAGCTCCGGTACGACCCGTTGATGTCGATGTATCCGTGCGTCAGGTCGCAGGTCCACACCGTCGCCTTGCCCTTGCCGAGCCCGATATCGACGGTGATCTCCACCTCGCGCCCCTTCATGTGGGCGACGACCGGCGTCTCGTCGTAGCCGTCCACCACGCCGCCGTCCTTCGCCATCCATACGCCGCCCACGGCGATGGAGAGCAGGTCGCGGTCCGCCGGCTCGCCCGACTTGCCGACGGCCATGACGATGCGTCCCCAGTTGGCGTCCTCGCCGGCGATCGCGGTCTTCACCAGCGGCGAGTTGGCGATGCTCATGCCGATCCTGTGGGCCGAGCGCGCCGTGGTCGCGCCCGTCACATCGATGCGGATCAGCTTCTGGGCGCCCTCGCCGTCGCGGGCGACCATCAGCGCCAGGTCCATCAGCACCTCGTTCAGCGCGCGTGCGAAGTCCTTGAGGATCGCGCCGCCTTCCGCCGGCACGCGCGGATGCTTCGCGGCACCCGTCGCGAAGAGCAGCACGGTGTCGGAGGTGGAGGTATCGGAATCGACCGTCACGCAGTTGAAGGACCTGTCGCAGCCCTTCTTGAGCAGCGCCTGCAGCGCGGCGGCCGGGATCTTCGCGTCGGTGGCGAGGAAGGAGAGCATCGTCGCCATGTCCGGCGCGATCATCCCCGACCCCTTGGCGATGCCGGCGATGGTCACCGTCGTCTCGCCGATCGTCGCCGTGCGCACCGCGCCCTTGGGGAAGGTGTCGGTGGTCATGATGGCGCGGGCGGCGGGGCCGAAGCCCGCTTCCTCCACCGCGCCGAAGACGCCGGGCAGCGCGCCGACCAGCTTCTCGGTCGGCAGGCGTTCGCCGATCACGCCGGTGGAGGCGAGGAAGACCTCACGCGGCTTGCAGCCGAGCAGCCCGGCGGCGGCGGCGGCCGTCTTCTCGCAGGTCTCGCGCCCCGCCTTGCCGGTGAAGACGTTGGAATTGCCGGAGGTGACGACCAGGCCCCGTGCCTTGCCGCCCTTGAGCGCCGCGCGGCTCCATTCCACCGGCGCGCCGGGGCAGCGGTTCTTGGTGAACACACCCGCCACGGTCGTTCCGGCCGGGAAGGCCATGACCATCACGTCCTCCCGTGCGCGGTAGCGGATCTCCGCCATGCCGGTCGCGACCTGCACGCCCGGCACGGGCGGCATCTCCGGCAGCGGGAGGGCGAGAGGGGAGACAGGGTGGGCCATGGGCGCGTCCTTGTTCTTGCCTGGCGTGTGGTCAGCGCCGGATCGGTGCGGCGGGACGGGCGGCCGGCGCGGCGGGCGCCGGCGGCTCGGCCGCGTCGGTCGGGCGCGGGGCGGAACCGTCGAGGTTGAAGCGCTCGATCCGCGCTTCGCCGCGGGCGCGATCCACCGCTGCCGTCACCTCCGCCTCCAGAAGCTGCTGGCGGATGGCATTGCTCACTTCCTCGAGGGCGGGCGCGGCGGCGCGGCGGCGTTCCTCCACCTTGATGACGTGCCAGCCGAAGGGGGAGCGGACCGGGTTCTCGCTGATCTGCCCGGCCTGCAGGGCGAAGGCGGCCTCGGCGAATTCGGGCACCATGTCGCCACGGCGGAAGAAGCCGAGGTCGCCCCCTTCCCGCGCCCCGGGGCCGGTGGAGCGGCGCTGCGCGACGGCGGTGAAGTCAGCGCCGCCGCGAACCTCGGCGAGCGCCTCGCGGGCCTCGGATTCGGTCGGCACCAGGATGTGGCGGGCGCGCACCTCCTCCTCCGCCGGGCGGTTCGCCACGTCGCGGTCGTAGCGGGCGCGGATCGCGTCGTCGGTGACGCGGGACGCGATCTCGCGGCTCAGCCAGGCCTGCTGGAGTTCCTGCTCCTCGGCGCGGCGGATGCGGGCGCGCACCGCCTCATCCTGGTCGAGCCCGGCGCGGCGGGCCGCGGCGGTCACCGCGCGCCCGGCGATGAGCTGGTCGAGCAGCAGCGGATAGAGCATCTGCGGCGGCGCGCCGCGCAGTTCCTCCGGCAGATCGCGGGCCGCGGCGGCAAGGTCCGAGAGCAGGATCGGCTGGCCGTCCACCCGCGCCACCACCGGATCCCCCGGGGGGGTCGCCGGCGCGGGCTGGGCGTGCAGCGCCGGGGCGGCGCAGATCGCGATCGCCAGGGCGATGCCCGCGCGAAGGGGGTGGGCGTGGCGGCGGCGCGGAGTCATGGAACCTCGGGGGCGGGGAAGGGCTGGAAGATGGCCGATGCGCCTGGGGGCGACAAGGTGAGGGCACCGCAACAGGTGGCATGACAAGGAGAAGGCACCGCCATCGGGGGCAAAGGCACCGCGCCACGGGGCATCGGCGTTGACCCGCCCTGCCCGCCCGCCTATCTCTGCCCGGGCCGCGCCGCAGCCCGCCCCGACCCCAACGGTCCGGCCGGGCGCGGCGCGATCCGAGTCTGCGCCCCCCATCCGCCTGAATGGGGGCGTGCTCGACCGGGCAGCCCGCCCGACGGAGACCGACGCCCCTCATGTTCGCCCGCCTCGCCGCCGCCATCTTCGGCACCTCCAACGACCGCGCGCTCAAGCGCTTCCAGTCGCGGGTGCCGGCCATCAACGCCTTCGAACCGAGGATGCAGGCGCTCTCGGATGAGGCGCTGGCCGGCCAGACCGCTCATTTCCGCGAGCGGCTCGAAAAGGGCGAAGCCCTGGACGACCTGCTGCCGGAAGCCTTCGCGACCGTGCGCGAGGCCGCCCGTCGCGTCCTCGGGCTGCGCCACTTCGACGTGCAGATGATCGGCGGCATGGTGCTCCATGAGGGCAAGATCGCCGAGATGAAGACCGGCGAGGGCAAGACGCTGGTCGCGACCCTGCCGGTCTACCTCAACGCGCTGCCCGGCAAGGGCGTGCATGTCGTCACGGTGAACGACTATCTCGCCAGTCGCGACGCGGAATGGATGGGCCGGCTGTACCGCTTCCTCGGCCTGACCGTCGGCACGATCGTCCATGGCCTGACGGACGAGGAACGGCGCAACGCCTACGCCTGCGACATCACCTACGGCACCAACAACGAGTACGGCTTCGACTACCTGCGCGACAACATGAAGTACCGGCTGGAGGACATGGTCCAGCGGGACTTCGCCTACGCGATCGTCGACGAGGTCGACAGCATCCTGGTCGATGAGGCGCGCACGCCGCTCATCATCAGCGGACCGTCCGAGGATTCCTCCGACCTCTACCGCCGGGTGGACGAGGTGGTGAAGATCCTGGTGCAGGACCCCGAGACCTATGAGAAGGACGAGAAGCAGCGCGCCGTCTCGCTGACCGAAGCGGGCAGCGAGCGTGTCGAGGAGATGCTGAAGGCGGCCGGGCTGCTGACCGAGGGCGATCTCTACGACATCCACAACGTGACGCTGGTGCACCACGTCAACCAGTCGGTGCGCGCGCACACGCTGTTCAAGCGCGACGTCGAATACGTCGTCCGCCAGGACAAGATCGTCATCATCGACGAGTTCACCGGCCGCATGATGGAGGGCCGGCGCTATTCGGACGGGCTGCACCAGGCGCTGGAGGCGAAGGAGCACGTCACCGTCCAGCCGGAGAACCAGACCCTCGCCTCCATCACCTTCCAGAACTACTTCCGGCTCTATCCGAAGCTCGCCGGCATGACCGGCACGGCGGCGACCGAAGCGGACGAGTTCGCCGAGATCTACAAGCTGGAAGTCGTCGAGATCCCGACCAACGTGCCGGTGGCGCGCATAGACGGGGATGACGAGGTCTATCGCAGCGCACAGGAGAAGTACGAGGCGGTCGCCGCGCTGATCGCCGAGGCGCGCGACCGCGGCCAGCCCTGCCTGGTCGGCACCACCAGCATCGAGAAGTCCGAGCTGATCTCCGCCCTGCTCAACAAGAAGAACATCCCGCACCAGGTGCTGAACGCCCGCTACCACGAGCAGGAGGCCTACATCGTCGCGCAGGCGGGCCGCCCCGGCGCGGTGACGATCGCCACCAACATGGCGGGCCGCGGCACGGACATCCAGCTCGGCGGCAATGTCGAGATGCTGGCGCGCCAGGAAGCCGGCGCCTCGGAAGGCGAGGCCTACGAGGCCGCGCTCGCGAGGCACAAGGCCGAAGTGGAGGCCCTGCGCCCGAAGGTGAAGGAGGCCGGCGGCCTCTTCGTCATCGGCACCGAGCGGCATGAATCGCGGCGCATCGACAACCAGCTCCGCGGCCGCTCCGGCCGCCAGGGCGATCCGGGCGCGTCGCGCTTCTTCCTCTCCCTCGAAGACGACCTGATGCGCATCTTCGGGTCCGAGCGCATGGGCGGGATGCTGCAGAAGCTCGGCCTCAAGGAAGGCGAGGCGATCGTCCATCCCTGGATCAACAAGGCGCTCGAGAAGGCACAGAAGAAGGTCGAGGCGCGCAACTTCGACATGCGCAAGAACCTTCTCAAGTACGACGACGTCATGAACGACCAGCGCAAGGAGGTCTATTCCCAGCGCCGCGCCTTCATGATGGCCGACGACGTGCTCGAGACCATCCAGGAAATGCGGCGCGAGACGATCGCCGAGCTCGTCGCCCGCTGCATCCCCGAGAACGCCTATCCGGAGCAGTGGGACCTCGAGACGCTGCAGCGCCAGGTGCAGGACGTGCTGAACCTCGACGTGCCGGTCGCCGACTGGGCGCGCGAGGAAGGCATCGACGACGACATCGTGCGCGAACGGCTGGAGGAAGCTGCCGACCGGTCCTACGCCGCGCGCGCGGCGAATGTCGGCCCGGAAATCATGCGCCAGGTCGAGAAATCCCTGCTGCTGCAGGTCTTCGACCAGGTATGGAAGGAACACCTGCTGGCGCTCGACCATCTGCGCCAGGGCATCGGGCTGCGCGCCTACGGCCAGCGCGACCCGCTGAACGAATACAAGTCCGAGGCCTTCGCGCTGTTCAACGGCATGCTGACCGACCTGCGGGAACGCGTGACGTCGCTGCTGCTGCGCATAGAATTGCGCCCCGAGGCGCCGCCGCCTTCCCCGGACGGCATCGGCTTCCTCGACATGCGCCACCCGGATCCGGCCATGGCGGCCGCGGAGCTGGAGATGGCCGGGAACGGGACGGGCTACGAGGCGGTGCCGATGGCGATCGGCACGGCTGCGCCTCGGCCCATCGCGCAGGGCGTCGATCCGAACGATCCTTCCACCTGGCACCGCACGCCGCGCAACGCGCCCTGCCCCTGCGGGTCGGGCAAGAAGTTCAAGGCCTGCCACGGGCGCGTGTGAACACCGCCCAGGCCCTGCCCTGGCTGGTCGCGGCGGCGGCGCTCGCCCCGGCGCCCGCCGCCGCGCACTGGGAGTTCACCCGCTGGGGCATGAGCCTGCAGCAGGTCGTCGCCGCCTCCCGCGGGTCGGTTCGCGCAATGCCCGCGGAGGAACAGCGGCGGGTGCCCGCGGCCCGCATGGAATACCGCGCCGCAGGGGAGTTCCGCTCGGGCACGCTGCGCCTGTCGGTCGCCTTCGCCTTCGATGGGCGCAACGGCGGGCTGGTCTGCGTCTCGGCGCGCGGGGATGCGGCGCAGGGACCGGCGCTGCGCGCGCGACTCATGCGACTGTTCGGCGAGCCCCAGGAACGCGGGCGCGACCCTGTGACGTCGACGGATTCATATGGTTGGACGCAGCCCGACGAGATCGACCTGCAGATCACGCCAGGCCGGCCGGTGGTGCTGCTGCACTGCGCGCGGGGCGTGTAGGGCCCGCGCAGCCGCCGGCTACTCGCTCGGCGACAGGGTCTTGATCAGGTCGAAGACCCGCTTGCGGACCGAAGGATCGGTGATCCGGTAATAGGCGCGCACCAGTTCCAGCGTCTCCCGCCGGTGCAGCGTGTCGTCCTCGAAGCCTTCCTGCCCCTCGGCGAAGCCGAAGGCGGCGCCGCGGGACCTCGTCGCGGCATTGCCGCCGAGTTCCGGCGACATGTCGTCGAAGAAGAAGCCGATCGGCACGTCCAGCACGCGGGCGAGGTCGAAAAGGCGGCTCGCGCCGATGCGATTCACGCCGCGTTCGTATTTCTGGATCTGCTGGAAGGTCAGGCCGAGGGCCTCTCCCAGCTTCTCCTGGCTCATGCCGAGCAGCGTGCGGCGAAGGCGGACGCGCGTGCCGACATGCACATCGATCGGGCTGGCCCGATGCTCGCGTTCAACGCGCTCCATGGTGTCGTCGCTCGGCATCAGGCCCTCCGCAGTCCGAAGCATCAAGCCCGCCCCCAAAACGGCATACACAAACGCGTGACGTGCTTGCCTTCGCTGTCGCAGGAATAGGCGGCCATTCACTCTTTGTCAACTCTTTTTCTCTTTCTCGTTTTTTGAGACGTCCTGAAACCGGTGCCGCCTCGCCCAGTTCACGCTGGACGATTCCCCATGGTCCCCTTCCACCACCCAGAAGCGAAGATGACCAGCGATAGAAATGCCGTGATCGCCGTCCCGAACCGCGAGAATGGCGTTGCCTCCCGCTCCGCGGGCAATGGCGCCACCAGCACCCCCGTCTCGCCGAGGCCGGTGCGGACAACCTCCCGCCCGCGCGCGTCGAACACGGCCGAGACGCCGGTCTGCGCCGCCCGCGCGAGGGGCAGCCCTTCCTCCACCGCCCTCAGCCGCGCCGTCGCCAGATGCTGCCATGGGCCGGCGGAAACGCCGAACCAGGCATCATTGGTGACGTTCACCAGCCAAGCCGGCCGCTCCCTCGGCACCACCGCGCCGGGGAAGATGACCTCGTAGCAAATCAGCCCGCCGAAGGGTGGAACCCAGCCGGCGCGCACCGCCAGCCGTTCCGCCCCTGCGGTGAAGTCCATGCCGCCCTGGACGATGCGCACCGGCAGCAATCCAGCAAGCGGCATGTACTCACCAAAGGGAACGAGATGGACCTTGTCTGTGATCCCACGCACTTCCCCCGCCGGATCCACCGCGACCAGGCTGTTGAAGACGCGGCGCGCGCGCCGGTCGGGACCGAATTCCGCCCGCACCGTGCCCGAGAGCAGCATCGCCCGCTGCGGCAGCGCGCCGGCGACGAGCTGGCGCACCTCCGGATCGTCGGCGAGCAGGAAGGGGATCGCCGTCTCCGGCCAGATCACCACGAGGTTGTGTTCTTCTGGCAGGTCGCGCAGCGCCGCGAGCGCCGCCTCCCGCGTGGCTTCGATGTAGCGCCGCAGGATCGGGATGCGCTGGTCCTCCCGCCACTTCAGCTCCTGCGCGACGTTGCCCTGCACGATCAGGATGCCGACCGGCTGCGGCGGTGGCTCCTCCGGCCACAACCGCGCCAGGCCGAACAGCGCGAAGCCGGCCAGCGCGGCCGCGCCGCCCAGCATGGCTCGCCGCCCGAGCAGGGGAGTCGCGGCGATGATCACCGTCGCCAGCGACAGCCCGTGCACGCCCACCCAGGCCGCCGCCTGCACCGGCAGCGCGCCGAAGGCCCAGACCGTTCCGAGCAGGTTCCACGGGAAGCCCGTGAAGGCCCAGCCGCGCAGCAGCTCGAACAGCACCCAGGCGCCGCCGAAGACCAGCACCCGAGGCCAGCCGGCCCGCGCCTTCCACGCCAGCGCCACCGGTCCGGCGACGAACAGCGCCAGGGGCAGCGCCAGCGCCGGCACGGCGATCGGCACCAGCCACCAGAACCGCTCCACCTCGGTCAGGATCGCATGCGTGATCCAGTAGAGCCCGGCGGCGAAATAGCCCCAGCCCCAGGCATAGCCGACCCAGAAGGCGCGCCGCCACGACCCGGCGGCGCCCACCAGGACCAGGAGCCCGGGGATCGCCAGCAACAGCACCGGCACCGCATGGACGGGCGGCAGCGCGAGCGCCGCCAAGGCCCCGAGCCCGATCGCCGTGACCCACAACCGCCAACCCCTCCGGGCGGCGAGATGCCCGAGCAACCGTTCCCACATGTGCGATGGTCCTGAATGGCGAGAGGGAGGGTTATGGCCGGGAAGGGCGCGCGCCGGGAGGGCCCTGCCCTCCCGGACCCACCCGCCAGAGGCCGAAAGGCCTCTGGACACCAGGACGTGATCCGGCATGTCGGAGAGGGCGCCGACACCCACGACCTTCGTGAAGGGGGCGATGTGCCCGCTCCCCCGGATCCTCGACGAATCTTACGGTTTCCAAAGGCCTGGGGCCTTTGGCGGGGGTGCAGGGGGGCGGCGCCCCCCCTGCGGCGCCTTCCCCTCCTTCAGCCTATTCGGCCGCCTCGCGGTTCGGTGTCGCCCCCGGCCGCCGCACGCGCAGCCGGCGGATGCGGCGCGGATCCACCTCGAGGATGCGGAATTCGAGCCCCGACGGGTGCGACACGAGTTCGCCCTTCGCCGGCACGCGTCCTGCGAGCGTGAAGACCAGGCCGCCGACGGTGTCGATATCCGCGGCGCGTTCCTCGTCGGTCAGCACCTGGCCGAGTTTCGCCTCGAAGGTTTCGACCGGCGTGCGGGCGTCGAGTTCGATCGTCCCGTCCGGCCGCTCCGTCATGTGCGGGGAGAGGTCCTCGTCATGCTCGTCGCTGATGTCGCCGACGATGGTCTCGACCAGGTCCTCGATGGTGACGAGCCCGTCGATGCCGCCGTACTCGTCCACCACCAGCGCCATGTGCGTGCGCGACTGGCGCATCTGCAGCAGCAGGTCGAGCACCGGAATGGAGGGCACGACGAAGAGCGGCTTGCGCTGGATCGCCTTGAGGTCGAAGGCCCCCGCCTGCCCGACGGCGGAGAACACATCCTTGATGTGGACCATGCCCGCGATGTCGTCGAGGCTCTCGCGATAGACCGGGTAGCGGCTGTGGCCGTCCCTCTGGATCAGGGAGATCGCCTGTTCCAGGGTGAAGTCCTCCGGCATCGCCATGATGTCGGCGCGCGGCACCATGACGTCATAGGCGGTCTTGCCGCGCAGGCGCAGCACGTTGGACAGCAGCGCGCGTTCGTGGGTGTCGAGGTCGCTGGTGTCCGGCCCGGCGCCTTCGCTGCCGGGCTTTTCCTCGTGCCGCTCGATCAGTTCCTCGACCCGGTCGCGGACCGATTCCGCCTCCTTGCGGCGCAGCAGCCCCTGCAGCTTCCAGAACAGGCCGGGCTTGTTGGAGAAGTCGCTCATGTCGCGCCCCGCGTCCGCACGGCGGCGCGACCCTCCTTCCACGGGTTGGGCAGGCCGAGCCGGCGCATGATGCGCGCTTCCGCGCGCTCCATGCGGCGGGCCTCGCCGGCGTCCAGGTGGTCATGGCCGGCGAGGTGCAACGCGCCATGGGCGACCAGGTGGGCAAGGTGCTCGGCCGCCCTGCGCCCGGCATCCCGGGCTTCGCGGCGTACCACCCCAAGCGCGAGCGCCACGTCGCCGAGCTGCCCCGGCACCTCGGCCGGGAAGGACAGCACGTTGGTCGGCTTGACCTTGGCTCGGTGCTGGCCGTTCAGGCGCTTGACCTCGGTATCGTCGGTCAGCAGCACTGTGATGGCGCCGGTGGCGCCGGCCTCCTGCAAGGCGGCCATCGCGGCACGGCGCGCCACCTCCTCCGGCCGCTTGACGGCGGCGCGCCAGCCCGGCGCCGCCAGGATCACGGAGATGTCCGGCATCTCCCCTGATCCGTTCCGAAGCCCAGCCTGATCGCCGGATATGCGACCGCGGCCGGGACGGCTACTTCCCGGTTCCATCCTTCTCCTTCTTCGCCCGCGTCTGGTCGTCGGCCCGCCCATAGGCGGCGACGATCCGGGCCACCAGGGGATGCCTTACCACATCCCGCTCCGCAAAGCGCGCAACTCCGATGCCGTCGACGCCATCGAGGATGCGCAGCGCCTCGATCAGGCCGGAGGGCTGGCCGGCCGGCAGGTCCACCTGGGTCGGGTCGCCGGTGATGACCATGCGGCTGCCCTCGCCCATGCGGGTGAGGAACATCTTCATCTGGGCGGCGGTGGTGTTCTGCGCCTCGTCCAGGATCGCATAGCAATGGGCCAGCGTCCGGCCGCGCATGAAGGCGAGCGGGGCGATCTCGATCTCGCCGGCGGCGATGCGGCGGGCGACCTGCTCGGCCGGCAGCATGTCGTGCAGCGCGTCATAGAGGGGCCTGAGATAGGGGTCGACCTTCTCCTTCATGTCCCCGGGCAGGAAGCCGAGCCGTTCGCCGGCCTCGACGGCGGGGCGGGAGAGCACGATGCGGTCCACCCGGCCGGACTGCAGCAGGGCGACGCCCTGCGCGACCGCGAGGTAGGTCTTGCCCGTGCCGGCCGGGCCGACGCCGAAGACCATCTCGCGCCGCGCCAGCATCTCGATGTAGGCGCCCTGGGCCGGGGAGCGCGGGGCGATGGCGCCCTTGCGGGTGCGGATGGCCGGCAGGTCGGCGAGCGGCAGGCGGGGCTCGCCGAACTCCGCGCCGCCTTCGGCCAGGCGCAACGCCGCCTCGACCTCGGCCGTGCCGACATGCTGCCCCTGTTCCAGCCGTTTCCACAGCGCCAGCAGCGCCGCCTCCGCCATTTCCGTCCGTTCCGCGCCGCCGGAGATCGCGATCCGGTTGCCCCGGGAGGAGAGCCTGACGCCGAGCACCTGCTCGATTCGTGCCAGGTGCCGGTCGTGCTCCCCATGGAGGAGCGGCAGCAGGAGGTTGTCGTCGAATTGCAGCGTGACGGAGCGGTGCTCGATCTGGCTGCGCGCGTCGGAAGCGCGGAGGGCGAGGCTGGAGGTGGCGGTCAAGCGGCTGGTCTCTCCCTGGGCTCGGTGTGCACGGGCGCGACCATTGCGCCCGATAGGGAATTGGGGTGTCCGGCGAGGATATTCACCGCAACGATGCGCCCGGAAAGCTGCGCGGGGCCATCGAAATGCACCGGCTGCAGCCAGGGCGTGCGACCGGCCATCTGGCCGGCGTGGCGCCCCGGTCCGGTGACCAGCACCTCCGCCACCATCCCGGCGCGGGAGCGGTTGAACGCCGTTTGCTGGTCGCGCAGCAGGGCCTGGATCTCGCCCAGGCGGGCGTCCTTGACCTCCTCGGCCACCTGGCCGGCCATGGTCGCGGCCGGCGTGCCGGGGCGGGCGGAATACTTGAAGGAGAAGGCCTGGGCGAAGCCGGTGTCGCGGATCAGCGCCATGGTCGCCGCGTGGTCGGCATCGGATTCGCCGGGATGGCCGGCGATGATGTCGGTTGACAGGGCGAGGTCCGGCCGCGCGTTGCGCAGGCGATCGACCAGCCGGCGGTAGTCGTCGGCGGTGTGCCCGCGGTTCATCATCTTCAGGATGCGGTCGCTGCCCGACTGCACCGGCAGGTGGAGGAAGGGCATGATCGCCGGCGTGTCGCCATGCGCGGCGATCAGATCGTCGTCCATGTCGCGCGGATGCGACGTCGTGTAGCGCAGCCGCGCGAGGCCGGGGATCTCCGCAAGCTGCCGCAGCAGCCGCCCGAGCGTCCAGGCGCGCCCGTCCGGGCCCTCCCCGTGCCAGGCGTTCACGTTCTGGCCGAGCAGCGTGATCTCCCGCGCGCCCAGCGTGACGAGGCGCTTCGCCTCGGCGATCACCGCCTCGGCGGGGCGCGAGTATTCCGCCCCACGCGTGTAGGGCACGACGCAGAAGGAGCAGAACTTGTCGCAGCCTTCCTGCACCGTCAGGAAGGCCGTGACGCCCTGCGGCGCTGCCTGTTCCGGCAGGTGGTCGAACTTGTCCTCGGGCGGGAACTCGGTCTCGATCACCGCGCCGGCCGCGCGCGACGCCCGTGCGACCATCTCCGGCAGCCGATGGTAGGATTGCGGCCCGAGCACGATGTCCACCCAGGGCGCCCGGGCGGTGATCTCGGCACCTTCCGCCTGGGCGACGCAGCCGGCGACGGCGATGACCATGTCGCCGCCGCGGGCCTGCTTCGCTTCCCGCAGGCGGCCGAGGTCCGAAAAGACCTTCTCCGTCGCCTTTTCCCGGATATGGCAGGTGTTGAGGATGACCATGTCGGCCTCCTCCGCCACCTCGGTCGGCGCGTAGCCGAGGGGGGCCAGCACATCCGCCATGCGGGCGCTGTCATAGACGTTCATCTGGCAGCCCCAGGTGCGGATCAGCAGGCGCTTCCGCGGGGCGGTGCTTTCGGTCATTCGGGGTCAGGCTCCGCCGGCTCCGCCGCGGGCAGCGCGGCGAAGGCAGGCGGGGGAAATGCGCACCGGAACGGCGCGGGTCAAGCGACCTGAGGCCCGTGACGGATCGTCATGCCGTGGACGGTGGCGGGCCGCTCCGCGTCGGGTCAAGGGATTCCCGCGGGATGCGGCGGCAGGGCGGCTCAGATGCGCCGACCGTGTCATGGCCGCCATGCCGGAGGCGGGCGGGATGTCGGCCGGGCTCGCCAGACCTGTCCCGCCCCGCCGTTCAACCGCCCGGCGGGCGCAGGCGAAGGGGTTCGACCGGGCGGTTCTGCCGCAGCAGGGCCGCGCCTTCCGCGACCACGTCGCTCGTCGCCGCGGCAAGCGTCTTGCGGTCGGGGAAGGCGGCAGGGTCGGCCGGTTCGTGCAGCAATACCGTCGCCCGCGCCCCGGACCGCCGCGCGATCCGCCAGAAATGGGATGCGATGTCCATGTCGCCGTACCAGGCGAAGAAGGGACGGTCGCGCCGGCAGGCCGGCAGCCCCCCCAACCGGTCATAGACCAGCGAGACCGGCTGCACCTGCTTCGCGTCCTGCGCCACCGTGAGGAAGGAGGACCGGAAGGGCAGCACCCGCGTGCCGTCGTTGCTGGTGCCTTCGGGGAAAAGGATGATGTTGTCGCCGTCGGCGAGCCGCGCCTGGATCTCGCTCGCTTCCCGGCCAGTGCTGTTGCGCTTGCGGCTGACGAAAACCGTGCGACCGAGCCGCGCCACCGTCCCGACCAGCGGCCACCTGCCGACCTCATCCTTGGAGACGAAGGCGGCCTCGACCACGCCGCCGAGGACCAGGATATCGAGCCAGGACGAATGGTTCGAGACGAAGAGGACGGAAGGCCCGCGCGACGGCGTGCCCACCACCTGCACCTTGAGCCCGATGAGCCGGCAGAGCATCGCGTGGTAGGTCCGCGCGAAGCGGATCTTCGCGCGGCCCGGCAACTGCATCAGCACCGCCTGGATGGGAATGGCGATCAGCGTCCAGAGCACAGCGCCGACGATGCGGCGTATGGCGCGTACCCGGCCGCCCATCGGGCGGGGCTCCATCACATCGCCCCAGGCGGCACCGGGCAGCCAGGGTCGGAAGCGCAGCGGCTTGGCGCGGCGCAGACGGCGCGGCCGGAGGGCATCTTCGGGCGAGCGTGCGACGGCTTCCATGAAGGGCGGAGGTAGCGCGCCCATCATGGCGGGGCAATGAAGCCTTGGCGGCAATGGCGTGAAGTCTGAACGGCTGGGGGAGAAGGGAACTTCTCCCCCCGGCCCTCCTCAACCTTCCTTGGGACCTCGGTAACGGTGCCGGCACCGCGAAGGTGGCGCCGACGAGAGCGAGGCGGCGCGAGTGAAGCTCGCCTCCTCCCGCGCGGCTACCAGAGCAATTCGCGGACTGGCGCGACCTCCGCCTTCGCTCCATCACAGCCCCATGTCAGCTCTCGCCTGGTCCCTCCTCATCCTGCTCTCCATCCTCTGGGGCGGATCCTTCTTCTTCGTCGGTGTCGCGATCACCGAAGTGCCGCCGCTCACGCTCGTCTCGGCACGCGTCGGGCTGGCGGCGGCGATGCTCTGGGCGGCGCTGCCGCTCCTCGGCGTCGCGCCTCCGCGCGGGGCACGCGCCTGGGGCGCGATCGCCGTCATGGGGCTGCTCAACAACGCCATTCCCTTCACGCTGATCGTCTGGTCGCAGCAGACGCTGCCCTCGGGCCTGGCCGCCATCCTCAATGCCACCACCCCGCTCTGGGGCGTTGTCGTGGCCCATCTGGCCACGCAGGAGGAGAAGGCGACGCCGGCCAAGGTCGCCGGCGTGGTGCTCGGCTTCGGGGGTGTCGCAGCGATGATGGGCACGGACATCCTCGGCGGCGCCGCGGCGGCGGGGGCGGCGACGGTCGCCATGCTGGCGGCGACCTTTTCCTACGCCTGCGCCGGCGTCTTCGGCCGGCGCTTCCGCGCCCTCGGCGTCGCGCCCATGCAGGCGGCCGTCGGCCAGGTGACGGCCTCCGCGGCGATGATGCTGCCGGTCGCGCTGGCGGTGGAGGCGCCCTGGACGCTGCCGGCGCCCTCCGCCGGCGCCCTGGCGGCGGTGGTCGGCCTCGCACTGTTTTCCACCGCGCTCGGCTACGCGCTCTATTTCCGCATCCTGGCGCTGGCCGGTGCGGTGAACCTGCTGCTGGTGACCTTCCTGGTGCCGGTCAGCGCCATCCTGCTCGGCACGCTGGTGTTGGGGGAGGCACTGGAACCACGGCATATCCTCGGCATGGCGATGATCGGCGCCGGGCTCGCAGCCATCGACGGGCGCCTGCCGCGACTGCTCGCCAAGACAGTCTGATCAGTAGTCGAGGCGGCCCCGAAGCTCCCCGTAGGGGATCATCACCCCCGCGCGATAGGCCGGGCGCTGCTGCAGCCGGGCATACCAGGCCTCGACATGCGGGGCCGGTGGGCGCGGGATGTCGAGCGTGAACCAGCGGTACAGCGCCGTGCCAGCGGGAATGTCGGCGAGCGTCGGCTCCGCACCGCCGAGAAACGGCCGCGTCGCCAGCACCCGGTCCAGCGCCGCCATGTGCGCGGCGCAGCGCCCCAGCGCCGCCCTCACCGCCGCCATGTCCCGCCTGTCCTCGGGCGTCCGGTAGAAGCCCCAGAAGACGCCGTTGAGGACATCCGGCTGCAGGCTGGTCGCCGACCAGTCCATCCAGCGATCGGCCTCGGACCGCTCGCGCGGGTCCTCGTGCCAGAAGCGCGGCGCTCCGTGGCGGGCGGCGAGGTAGCGCAGGATGGCGTGGGATTCCCACACGGCATGCCCGTCCTCCTCGAGTACCGGCACCTTGCGGTGCGGGTTCATGGCGCCGAATTCCGGCGTGTCGAGCAGGCCGTGCGCCCCGCCGGCCTCGATGTGGCGGTACGCCAGGCCGAGCTCGCCGAGCAGCCACATCACCTTCTGCACGTTGAAGGAGCTGCGCCGCCCCCACAGGGTCAGCATCGGCTCATACCAGCGCTACGAGTCTATGACTCGTGCCGAGGCCGCGAACGCGGCCCGCCGGTGGTCCGGCGAAGCCCAGCAAACCGGAGGTTTGCGCCCGGCGCCTGAGGGCACGAAAAGGCGGATGCCAGCGGTCGCGAACAGCGGCCGTTGGCATCAGTCCCGCCCGGCGACCTTGCGCTCGAAGTGGCGGTAGTACTTGTCCGTCACCTGGTCGGTCTTCACCACCACCGCGACATCGGTGGTGTTGAACTGGTGGTCCAGCACCGCGCCGTCGCCGACGAAGCCGCCGAGGCGCAGATAGCCCTTCACCAGCGGCGGCAGGTCCACCAGCGTCCGCTTGACGTCGATGGTCGCCGGATCCTTCCGGCGCATCTCCACATAGCGGTCGGGCAGGGCGCGCGGCCGGATCGCCTCCGGCGCCATGTGGTTGGCGGCGAGGTAAGTGAGCTGGTCCGCCAGCGCGTCGAGATCCGTCCCCGGCAGGGAGGCGCAGCCGAACAGGATCGCGACGCGGTGCTTGAAGATGTAGGCGGCGATGCCGCCCCACAGCAGTTGCATCGAGCCGCGCGTGCGGTAGTCCGCATCGACGCAGGATCGGCCGCACTCGAGCACCTCGCCCTCGAAGGCGAGGATGCGGGAGATGTCGTATTCCGCCGCCGAGTACCAGCGACCAAGCCGCGCCGCGGCGCCCCGGCGGATCAGGCGGTAGGTGCCGACGACCGATTCCGGCCCCTCGCCGCGATCGTGGTCCACCACGACCAGATGGTCCGCAACGGCATCGAAATCGTCACGGTCACGGTGCGAGGCCGCCGTCGCGGCATCGGCATGGGCACCCATCTCCTCGTAGAAGACGCGGTAGCGCAGCGCCTGCACGGCGTCGATCTCGGCCCCCCCCACAGCCAGCCGTACACCGAGATTGCCCGAACGGAGTTCCCCGAAGCCGGGGTCCTCCTCCGTCACGAGGATTTCTCCTTGGTGCGGCGACGCAGCTCGGGGCGCGGCGGCTCCGCCTCCGCCTTCCGCCCGAACAATTCGAGGCGCTGCCCGACCAGGGAGAAGCCGAGCCTGCCCGCCATGATTCGCGCCAGGGCTTCGAACTCCTCGTCGGCGAACTCGATCACCTTGCCGGTATCGACGTCGATCAGGTGGTGGTGATGGCCGCGGTCCGCGGGATCGTAGCGCGCGCGGCCGCCGCCGAAGTCGCGGCGTTCGAGGATGCCGTTCTCCTCGAGCAGGCGCACGGTGCGGTAGACGGTCGCGATCGACACCTTGCTGTCGAGCGCGAGCGCGCGGCGATAGACGTCCTCGACGTCCGGATGGTCCTCGGCCTCACTGAGAACACGCGCGATCAGGCGTCGCTGCCCCGTCATCTTGAGGCCCCGCTCGATGCAGAGCCTCTCGATCCGGGAGGGCGGCGGGGCCTGCTCTGCCGCGCGGTGGCGGGTGCGGCTGTCCATGCGGTCGTCGGAACCTCAGTTTGATGCCGCGACGGTCGCGGCGCGGCCCGGCAGGATACTCCGCCCCGGGCCGCGCGGCCAATGCCGCAGCGGTACGGGTCTCGGAACCCGTTCGAGAAGGCGCCGAACGGCGCATTCCCGATGGCTGCACCGGCGCCCACACCGCCCGCCCGGCCACCCGGCGACAGCATCCCGGATGGGCGGGCCGGAGGGGAGGGTGTGGGCCGGTGCCGGCAGGTCTCTCAGCCAGCCCTGCCCTTGCCGCGCGCGCGCGGTGTGGTGCCGAGGCCGATCTTCTTGGCGAGCGAGGAGCGGTGCTTCGCGTAGTCCGGCGCCACCATCGGGTAGTCCGCCGGAAGGCCCCAGCGCTCGCGATACTGTTCGGGCGACATGTTGTAGGAGGTCTTGAGATGCCGCTTCAGCATCTTCAACTTCTTCCCGTCCTCGAGGCAGATCAGGTAGCCCGGCGTGATGGACTTCTTGATCGGCACGGCGGGCTGTGGTCGCTCGGGCTCCGGCGCAGGAGCGGAACCCACGCCGGAAAGCGTGCGGAACACTTCCTGGATCAGCCCCGGAAGTTCCGAGGCGGGCACAGGATTGTGCGAGACATGAGCCGAAACGATCTGGGCCGTCAGGCCAAGAATTTCGGCGTTGGGATTGATTTCGGCCACGATGTCAGCCCCCTGGTATCGTCAGCAACATGCTGTCTACCGATCTTGGCGATTCGCGGCAATCACAGGAGGGGTGAAAATTGTGACAGACGGCAACTTCCCATCGACACGCGAAGAATTCGTCCCGAATTCCACCCTGGACATTACCACCGAGACTTGCCCGATGACCTTCGTGCGCGTCCGTCTTGCACTCGATCGTCTATCGCCGGGGGCGCTGCTCGAAGTCCTGATGAAAGGGGACGAGCCCCGCCGCAACGTTCCCCGCACCGCCGCCGAGCAGGGCCATGCCGTGCTGGCGCAGGAGGACCGCGCCGACGGCGTCACCCGCCTGCTGCTGCGCCGGAAGGACTGAGAGCCTGGTTGGAAACGCGCCTCGCGGCGCGTTTCCGGGTCCGGCACCGACCCGCCCACCCCAGCCCGGCCACCCCTGTCAGCATCCTGGAATGGGTGGCCGGGTGGGGGTGCGGGTCGGTGCCGGGCTTTCCAGGCGGTCTCCGAGCGGCAGGCGGAGCACCAGCGCGTCCGAGCCGTCCGGGTAGTAGCGCCGCCTCCTCCCGGCCTCCACCGCCCCGAGCGCGGCATAGAGAGCACGCGCGGCGGCGTTGCCCTCCGCCACTTCTAGGAACACGGTCGCCGCGCCGCGCCGCGCCGCTTCCGCCATCAGCGCGCCCATCAGCGCCCGCCCCGCCCCGGCCCTGCGCCCGGCCGGACGGACCGCGAGCGTCAGCACCTCCGCCTCCTCCGCCGCCACGCGGCCGAGCACGAAGCCGACCGGCTCTCCCCCCACGCTGGCGAGCAGAGCGAAATGGCCCGGCAGGGCGATCAGCAGGCCGATCGCATCGCCGCTCCAGCGATGGGCCGGGGGAAAGGCTTCGGCGTGCAGCTCGGCGAGCAGGGCGGCCGCCTCCGAACCCGCCGGCGCGACGATCGGCGCGGCCTCAGCCACCCGGGGCGCGCACGGCGGGCGGTTCGGCGTAAAGCGGTGCCGCGCCGCGCGGCGGCAGCGCCCCGGCCAGGCGGCGCCCGGCAACGCTGGCGACGGCGACGGCCCGCGGCATGCCGGGCAAGGCTTCGGCGACATCGCCACGCGCCATCAGCGCCGCCGCCACCGCCGCGGCGGCATCGCCAAGCACCAGCACGGGGCCCAAGGCCTCGGGCAGGGCGTCGAGCGGCGCGACCAGCGGCGCGGCCGGAACCACGGCGCCCGGCGCGAAGCACTCCAGCACGACGCGGCCGCGGCGGTTGTCGACCGCGGCCCAGATCGCGCGCTCCGTCGCCGGCGCCTCGGCCGCCAGCGCCTCGCCCGTCGTCACGCCGATGAGCGGCCGGCCCGCCCCGCGCGCCAGGCCCTCCGCCAGCGCGATCGCCGCGCGCAGGCCGGTGAAGCCACCGGGCCCGACACCCACCGCCACGGCATCGAGCGCCGTCGCGCGAAGGCCGGCGCGCGCCAGCACCGCCGCGGCCATCGGCGGCAGCAGGGCCGGATGGCCGCGGTGTGCCTCGGCTTCCTCCGCCGCCAGCACCTGGCCATCGGCCAGCAGGGCGGCGGAGCAGCGGGCAAGCGCGCCCTCGATGGCGAGGATCCTCATGCGCGCGGCTTTACGGCAGAACCGGCGCGGACGGAATTGGGCCCCGCCGCGAGGGCTTCCGCGCCAAGCGGCTCGCGCCCAGGATGCTTCCCGCCGGGCCAGAGAGCCCGCCAACGGAAGGAAACGCCATGTCCATCTCCCGTCGGGCCCTGGGTGCCGCGGCCCTTGCGCTGCCTGCCCTGCCGGCCGCCGCGCAGGGCCCGTTCCCCAGCCGCGCCGTGCGCATCATCGTCCCCTACACGCCGGGCGGCGTGTCCGACATCACGGCGCGGCTGATCGCCGAGCCGCTCTCCGCCGCCTGGGGACAGCCCGTGCCGGTCGAGAACCGCGCCGGCGCCGATGGCGTGATCGGCACCGAGGCGGTCGCGCGCAGCCCGGCGGATGGCTACACGCTCGGCCTCGTCTCGGTCGGGCATCCGGTCAACGCGGCGTTCTACCGGCTGCCCTTCGACACCATCCGCGACTTCACCTTCGTCACGCAGACCACGGCGACGCCGCTGGTGCTCTGCGCGCCGCGCGCCTTCGCGCCGAACACGCCGGCCGAGCTGGTGGACCACGCGAAACGCAATCCCGGCGTGACCTTCGCCGGCACGGGAGGCGTGGTGCGGTTGGCGCCGGTGCTCTTCGCGCAGCGCACCGGCATCACGCTTGAATACGTGCCCTATCGCGGCTCCACCCAGGCGCATCCGGACCTCATCGCCAACCGGGTGAACATCATGTTCGACACGGTGCCGGCGGCGCTGCCGCACATCCAGTCGGGCGCGCTGAAGGCCCTGGCGACCACGGGGGCGCGGCGCAGCCCGCAGCTTCCCGACGTGCCGACGATCGCCGAGAGCCTGCTGCCGGATTTCGAGGCGGCGACTTGGGGCATGGTGATCGCCCCGGCCAACCTGCCGCCCGCCGTGCTGACGAAGCTGAACGCCGACATCCGCGCGGCGCTGCGGAACCAGACGGTGGTGGACCGGCACAAGACCCTGGGGGCGGAGATCGTGTCGAACACCCCCGACGAGATGCGCAGCTTCGTGCAGGCGGAGATGGAGAAATGGGGGGCGGCGGCACGGGCGGCGGGGATCCGGCCACAATAGCCGCGGCGCGGCAGAAGGTTGCCCTTCCCCGGCGCAGCGGCCCTTCGCCGCGCCGGGCCGCGTCACGCCGCGAGGTGAAGCAGTTCGTGCAATCCCGCGCGGATGCCTTCCCGCAGGGCGATCCGGGGCTGCCAGCCGAGCGCCTGGCGAGCCCGCGAAATGTCCAGCACGGCGTAGCCGGGCAGGCTGCGCGCCGCGTCCCAATGCTCCTGCCGGGTCGCGACCGGCCGGCCGAGTTCGCGCTCGATCATCGCCAGCACCTCCCGCACCGAGGTGCCGACACATGAGCCGATGTTCAGCACCTCCACCTGTCCCATGGCGAGCGGCCTGTTCGTCGCCAGCAGCAGAGCTTCGGCGACATCGTCACGGTGGACGAAGTCGCGCACATTCGCCGGATCCCCCACCAGCCGCACGGGCTCGCCCCGCACGGCCGAAGCGAGCGCGATGCCGATGAAGCCCTGCAACGCGCCCGGGACGGCGCGCCAGCCATAGGCGGTGGAGATGCGCAGGATCCGCGCGCTCACGCCGCCATCCGCGCAAAGCGCCTGTATGTAGTGCTCGGCAGCCAGCTTCTGGATGGCGTAGGGGCTTCTCGGCAGGCAGGGGTCCTCCTCGCGGTGCGGGCGGCGCGCGCCGCGCTCGGCGTAGACGGTTCCGCCGGAAGATGGGAAGATGATCCGCAGGCCCTCATGCCGCCGCGCGGCGTCGAGGAGGCTCAGCGTGGGCAGCAGGCCGTCGTTCAGGCCGGCGCCGAAGCCGCTTCCGGCCAGCGGCACGCCGCGCCAGGCCAGATGCACCAGGGCGTCCTGGCCACGCAGCAGCCGCTCACAGCTTTCGGGTTGGAGGAGATCGCCTTCGACCACCTCGATCGGGTCCGGCAGGCGCGGGCTGCCCGGGGAAAGCAGAACGCGGAGTTGCAGGCCCGGTTGCCGCAATGCGAGGCCGCAGAAGACCTGCCCGATTCGCCCCGCGGCCCCGGTCATGCAGACCTTCATGCCTTGTCGCCCCTCAACCTCCGAATGCTCCACGGCACATGATTTAGATTTTCATGAAAATCATTGCGCATTTGCCGCGATATCGGATTGTCAGATCAATCACTTGCATGATAACCTCCACTCCTCAAAAGTCATTTCACAATTTGTCAAACGACTCGGATACTACGCAATATCATTGGCAGAATGGAAATAAAAATACATCACCCGGCAAATTTAATTCAAATTGTTACGAATACTTCACGATATGCCGCGATCGTTTTCTGCGCATTCCCTTTGTCAAATCGGTAGCCGTGCGCCAGGAATGCTGCTGCCGGGACGTCCGAACCGTCGGCTGGCCAGGGCACGACGACAGGAAGGACACAGCACGACCGATGCCGATGATCATGACGCCGGAGCAGAATGACTGGTTCGGCAGGATGCGTGCGGATTGGCTCCGGGTCATGCGGCCCTTCGCCGGCTACGGCGTCGGCCAGCTCTTTCCCGCGCTGCCGACGCTGCCGGCCAATCGCCTTGAGGGCTGCGTGCTTCTCCCGCACCGCGAGGAGATCCTGAGGCGCCTGCCGAAAGGCGGCGTCTGCGCCGAGGTGGGAACGCAGGAAGGCCTCTTTGCGGAGAAGATCCTCGACATCGTCCGTCCCGCCAGGCTGCATCTCTTCGACATCGACGACGCCCCCCTGCGCGCGCGTGACACCAACCTCCTGGCGCGCGAGGAGGTGGAGCTGCACCTGGGTGACAGCTCGACATTGCTGGGCGGCTTTCCGGACGACCATTTCGACTGGATCTACATCGATGGCGACCATTCCTACGATGGCGCCTCGCGCGACGCGCGCGTCGCGCGGACCAAGGTCAAGCCGGGCGGCCTCCTGATCTTCAACGACTTCACGCTCTGGTCGCCGGCCGAATGCATGGACTACGGCGTGCCGCACGCCGTCTGCGAACTCTCGGTCACGCATGATTTCCGCTTCGTCTACTTCGCCCTCCATCCGCATCTCTACAACGACGTGGCGCTCCGGCGCCCCCTGCCTGACGAGGCCGCGCCGCCGCCGGCGGAGACACCCTGATGCTGCAGGGAGCGACGTTGAGCGGCGTGGTGTCGGCGCGCGACTTCGCGCCGCGGGCAAACTTCCTCGCAGGCGGCAAGTCGCGGCGGCTGGTCGAGATCGATCGCCATTACGACGACAGCGCCGTGGTGTGGCAGGAGGACGTCTACCGCTTCGCGCGCCTGGTCGCCGACGAGACCGGGCCGGCACGCATCGTCGACATCGGCACGGGATCGGGCGTCAAGCTGCAATCGAGCTTTGCCGGCCATCCGGCGGCGACGCTTCAGACCGACTGGCACGACGACAGGATGCCGCTGCCGGACGGTGCGGCGATGGGTTCCTTTCTCCCGGTGAATCTCGAGGAGTTCGGCGACCTCGAAAGACTGGAAGCTGCGCTCGACCCGCGGGAACCGACGCTCTTCATCCTCTCCGACGTCATCGAGCACCTGCAGGATCCGCGCCCGCTCCTGCGGACATTGCGCCGCCTGCTGAAGCTGCATGCGGGCAATCGGCTCGTGATCTCCACGCCGGACCGCGAGCGGGTCGACGGCGCGCGCGCCGACGGCCTGCCCGACAACCGCGGCCATGTCCGACAATGGACGCTGAACGAGTTCGGCCTGGCGATGATGTCCGCGGGCTTCATCGTCCGGCGCATCGGCCGCTTGCCGCAGAACGCCTGGGATGCCTGCGCCCGCACGATCTGCGCCGAGCTCGCCTGCACGGCGGAACATTGCCGCCGCTGGCTGCACGACCATGGATTGCCGCCGCCCGCGGCCCACATGGTGCTCACGACCGAGCATGCCCGTGCCGAGCGGACCGGCGGCATCGGGACCTACATCCAACTCGCCGAGGAGGCGGACCGCCAGCCGCGCCTGATCCTGTTCGCCGGCAACATGGGCCTGCCGGAGGAGCGCTGGTGGGAGGCAGCCCGCGCGCGCGGATGGATCCATGTCGCGGACATGTGCGGCCGGTCAGGCCTGCCGCTGCGGGACGTCGCCGCCGTGGACCCCGACGATATCCTCGCGGCCGCGATGCAGGCGCTGTTCCTCTACGACGAGGTGCGGCTCATCGAGTATCAGGACTATCTCGGCATCGGCTACCGGGTGGCGCAGGCGAAGCGCGCCGGGCTGCTGCCGCCGTCCGTCTCGGTTGTCGCCTACGCCCATGGCAATCAGCTCTATCTCGATGCCGCCGCCGGCGAGGTCGGCACCGACCGCTCGCCGAGCATCGACGCCTGGGAACGGCTCTCGCTTGAGCTCGCGGATGTCGCGCTCTTTCCGTCACGTTACCTGCGAGACCTCTATGTCGAGAAGGGCGGCTTCCGGCCCCGCGCGGAGCGGTTCCTGCCCTATCCGATCCGGCTGGCGCCGAACGGGCTGGACGACCTGTCGCGCGGGCCGATCCGGACCCTGGTCTTCTACGGCAAGCAGACCCCGCAGAAAGGATATCCCGACTTCGTCGAGGCGGTGCGCGCGCTCTTCGCCGATCCCCGCCATGCCGCGACGGCAGCCCGGCTGGAGCGCGTCGTGCTGATGGGCGTGACCGAACCGGACGCCCGGCTGAAGGATCTGCCCATCACGGTCGAGCACGGCGTCTGGAGCCGCGCGGAAGCAGTCGCGATGCTCCGCCGCTTCGCCGCCGACAGCCTCCTCGTGCTGCCCTATCGGGGCGACAACCACCCGCTGTCGATCTTCGAGGTGATTGACGCGGATTGCCAGTTCATCGCCTTCGACATCGGCGGCGTGCCGGAGCACCTGCCGGGCGAGCTCGCCGACATGCTCCTCTGCGCGCCCGACGGCACGGCGCTGGCAGCGGCGATGGCTCGCGCCCTGTCGCTGTCACACTGGGATCGCTGCCGCCTCGTCGAGCGCACACGGGCACTGGTGCGCGAGGCCTATATGCAGCACACGGAGGAATACCGGGCCGTGACGGCCGCCTTGACGCAAGGCCCGGCGCCGGCGGCGTCCGCGCCGGAGCCGGGCGCCGTGACCGTGGTGGTGCCGAACCTGAATGGCCGGCGCGAACATCTCGCCGATGCCGCGCTCGGCCTGCGGAACTCCTTCCAACGCCCGCGGAAGATCCTGCTGGTGGATGACGGATCGACGCCCGAGAACTTCGCGGAGCTGCAGGCGGCCGCGGCGCGCTTCGGCGACATCCCGACCGAGATCATACGCCATGAGCGGAACCTCGGCCTCGCCGCCGCCCGCAACCTCGGGCTGGCCCGGACCGAGACGCCCTATCTCTGCGCCCACGACAACGACAACATCGTCCTGAACCGCTTCCTCCAGATCGCCTGTCGAATCCTCGACGAGAATCCGGAGGTCGCCGCGGTCACCTGCTGGCTGCGGCACTTCGACGACGGGACCGAATGGCAGGCCGAGACCTGGGGCGAGGCATACCGCCCGACCGGCGCCGACTTGGGGGAGGCTCTGCGGCGGAACACGCTGGGCGACGCCCTGGCCGTCTACCGGGTTTCCGCGCTGCGCGAGATCGGTGGCTGGAACGCCACATCGAAGGCGAAATGGGAGGATTGGGAGTGCTTTCTCCGGCTGGCCGGCGCGGGGAAGGACATCTGGGTCATTCCGCAGGAAGTCGTCCTGTATCGCATCAGGCAGGGATCGATGCTGAGGGCCTATCCGGATTTTCCCGGCTGGCTGAGGCTCGCCAATGCGCTGCCCGGACTGCCGCGCGCGCAGTCGGTGGCGCTGCTGCGCGGGATCTGGATGAAGCCCCCGATCATTCACATGCAGGATCCGTCCATCATCGCGCGGGTCAACGAGCTGGAAGCCATCCTGCGGGTCAACGAGATGGAATCCAACGCTCGGCTCGACGCGTCGGAACGGGAGAAGCAGGCGATTCTCCAGCGCCTGCAGGCGCTTGAGACGAGCACCACCTGGCGGGTCACTCACCGCCTCCGCGCCTTCTTCGACCGCCGGCCGAGGCTGAAGCGCGTTGTCCGGGCGCCGCTCGCCGTGGGATGGCGCGGCGCCCGGGCCGTTCGAAACGCAATCACCGGGCGCTGAAGCGGCCCCGACACCGCCGGCTTGGGCGTCGGGGCCGGCGGCGGCCCATTCGAAGGTGGCATTGCACCCCCGAGTTTCTACTCATAGGGCGGCACGCTGCCCGGCCGCGGGTCGATCGGCAGTTGCCGGTCGAGGCCCGTCATCATCTCGAACAGCGCCGCCACCTGCAACGCGCGCGCATCCTGCCGCGGCGGCGCGACGACCTGCAGCCCGACAGGACGCCCGTATTGGTCGAAGCCGCAGGGAACCGCGACGGCAGGGCAGCCGGCAAGCGTCGCGAAGGCGTTGATCAGCGACCCGCCCATGTAGTTCTCGAGCGTCCTGCCCGCGATCTTCTCCGGCGCGCGCAACATCACGTCGAAGGCGGGGGTGGAAGCGCCCGGCGTCACCAGCACGTCGCAACGGCGGAAGATGTCGCGCATCGCGCGGAAGAAGCGTGCGCGCTCGTGCTCCGCCCAGGCGAGGCGAGAGGGCGTCTCGGACAGGCCGCGCTCGGTCTGCCAGATGATGTCGGGCTTGAGCCTGTCGCGCCGCGTCGCGAGCAATTCCTCCCGATCCACCACGAAATGCTGGCTGCGCAACACCAGGAAGGCCTCCATCAGGTCTCCGAGGTCGGGGAACGCCTCCTCGATGACGATGCCGAGGCGCTCGAAGCGGCGGACTTCCCTCGCGCAGATCGCCGCCGTCTCGCGGTCCATCGCCATGGCGCCGCCGAAATCGGCGGTGAAGGCGATGCGCAGAGGCTTCTCGCGCTCGGCGGCAGTGACAGCATCGGCGTAGGACCGTGCCGGCGGGTCATAGGTCAGCGGGTCGTCGAGGTCCCATCCCGCCATGCTGTCGAGGAACAGCGACAGGTCCCGGATGTTGCGCGCCATCGGCCCCTGCACGGAGAGCGGCGACCACAGATCCTCCTGCGCCCCTCGCGTCACGCGGCCAGGCGAGGGGCGCAGCCCGACAACGGAGCAATAGGTCGCCGGGCGCCGCAGCGATCCGCCATGGTCGGAGCCATGCGCCAGCCAAACCTCCCCCGTCGCCAGCGCCACCGCGCCGCCACCGGTCGAGCCACCGCAGGTCAGCGCGGTGTTCCACGGGTTGCGGGTGCGGCCGAAAACCTCGTTGAAGGTCGAACCGCCGGCGCCGAACTCGGGTGTGTTGGATTTCGCGACGACGATGCCACCGCGGCGCTCGATGCGCTCGACGATGGGGTGGCTGCGCTCGGGGACGTAGTCCGCGAAGATCGGGCTGCCGAAGGTCGTGCGCACACCGGCGACCTCCGTCAGGTCCTTGATCGCGACCGGCAGGCCGGCGAGCCATCCCGCTTCGCCTTCGGCCTCCCGCCGCCGGCCGTTCATCAGAGCCTTCGCGTGGTCGCGCGCGCGGTCGAGGCAGAGCGTCGGCAGCGCGTTCACCGCCGGCTCGACCGCCGCGATGCGCGCCGCGGCGGCGTCGATGAGGTCGAGCGGCGTGATCTCCCCGGCGCGCAGCCGCGCCACCGCCTCCGTCGCGGTGAGCCGGATGAGCGAAAGGTCGGTCATTGTCGGCACCCCGATCGCGTCCCGTGTCGAAAATTACACATTCGTGTCAACAATTCCGTTAGACTCCATGCCGATTTCCTGGCGCAGGAGGATGCCCGCATGTCGGTCACCAACATCGCCGATCTCGACATCGTCCGGATCGCCAGCTCGCTCGGCACCGTGATGTCCTACCGGGCGGGCGATGCGATCTTCCGCGAAGGGGATCCGGCGCGGGACATGTATGTCGTGCTGCGCGGGATCGTGGAGATTGCAAGCCATGGCCGCAGCATCGAATCCATCCAGCCCGGCGACGCGCTGGGCATCGTCTCGCTCATCGACGGCCGCACCCGCAGCGCCGATGCGGTCGCGGTGACCGATGTCGAGCTCGCGGTGCTGGATGCGCGCACCTTCCGCTACGCGGTGGAGGAGGTGCCGCATTTCGTCTGGTACGTGATGGACGAACTCGCCCAGCGCCTGCGCGCGACCAACGCCGCGCTTTGACGGGTCCTCCGCAGGGCAATACCAACGGCCGCCATTCGCGACCGCTGGTAGCCGCCCTTTCCTGCCCTCAGACGCCGGGCGCAAACCTTCGGTTTGCTTGGCTTCGCCGGACTGCCGGCGGGCCGCATTCGCGGCCTCGGCACGAGTCATTGACTCGTGCCGCTGGTACAATTGCCTTCGTGAGGCCGGCATCGGCAGACCGGCTTCGTGCGCGGCTGCCCCCCCGCTTGCGCGATACCTGCGGGCAAGTGGTGAAACCTCTGCCGGGCGGGCATGCGGCGCCGCCTGCGGCCACGTCAGCCGGCGCCTTCGCCGTAGCACCGCCCGCCGGCACGTCACTCGAGCGGGATCTCCGCTTCGACCACGTGGTTCAGCCCAGGCGCATCGGGCGAGGTGAGCGCCATCTTCACGCGCAGCATCCTGGTGCGGCCGGCGCCCTCGCGCGCCGTTGCGCCCGCGTGCTCCCGCACGACGCGCTCGATCTCGCGCTGGGAGGTGACGCCCACGTGCTTGAGGAATTTCCGCAGTTCCATGTTGAAGCGGTCCTCGTCCATCGCATGCCTCCCGTGCCGGGCGCGACGCTTCCGCAACGGTCGCGCGGGCGGCTAGCCTGCACCCGAAAGGAGCATCGCGCCATGTACAACCCGCCGCACTTCCGGGAGGACCGCCCCGAGATCCTGCGGGAGATCATGCGCGCGGCGCGCCTGGCGCTGCTGGTCAGCGCGGCGGCGGATGGCGGGGTGCCGGAGGCGACGCACCTGCCGCTGGTGCTGGACGAAGCGGACGGCCCGCAGGGCACGCTCTACGGCCACGTCGCCAAGGCCAACCCGCATTGGCGGAGCCTCGCCGGCGGGGGCAGCGCGCGCGCCGTCTTCACCGGGCCGGAGGCCTATGTGTCGCCCTCCCTCTATGCCTCGAAGCAGGAGCATGGGCGGGTGGTGCCGACCTGGAACTACGTCGCCGTGCATGCCATCGGCCCGGTCGAGGTCATCGAGGACGCCGCACGGCTGCACGCGATCGTCTCCCGCCTGACCGACCAGCGCGAGGCAGGGCGGGCGGATCCCTGGGCCGTCAACGACGCGCCGGAGCCCTTCGTGGCCGGCCAGTTGAAGGGCATCGTCGGGATCGCGCTGCGCATCGAGACACTGATCGGCAAGCGCAAGCTCAGCCAGAACCGCAGCGAGGCCGACCGCGACGGCGTCATCGCAGGCCTGTCCGCGAGCGAGGATGCCCGGGACCGCGAGGCGGCCGCGGCGATGCGGGGCGCCTGACCGGGGCGCCGTCCCGTGCGGGCGGCGGCGAGGATTGACCCATGGGGCAAGGTCGCCCCCCATATGCTCTCGATCCGGCGCGTGGCGGCCCCACCAACCCCGCGCGCGATACCGGCGGAGCACGGCGCCACCGGTATCAGCCGCGCGGCGCGCGCAGTTCCTCGAGCATCGCCTCGATGCGGGCGAGCCGCTGGCGGGCCTCCCGCGCCGCCACACCGAGCGCCCCGATCGCGATCAGGGTGAGCGCGGACACCATCCCGGTCCCGGCATAGAGCAGCCGCGCGCGGCTCCATTCCGCCCCGCCCCAGGGCGTCGCACCCCAGGCGAGGTGGAGGCAGGCCAGCAGCGCTGCCACGCCGAAGACCTGCAGGAAGCGGTAGAGCCAGCTCATCCGGCGCCACGGCGCGCCAGCGCCGCATCCAGCGTGTTCTCGAGCAGGCAGGCGATGGTCATCGGCCCGACGCCGCCCGGCACGGGGGTGATGGCGCCGGCGACGGCGGCGGCCTCGGCGAAGGCGACGTCACCGACCAGGCGCCCGTCCGGCAGGCGATTGATGCCGACATCGATCACCACGGCGCCGGGCGCGATCCAGTCCCCGCGGACCATTCCGGGCCGGCCGACGGCGGCGACCAGCACCTCCGCGCGGCGGCATTCGGCGGCGAGGTCCTTCGTGCGCGAATGGGCGATGGTCACGGTGCAGTCGGCGCCGAGCAGAAGCTGCGCCATCGGCCGCCCGACGATCTGCGAGCGGCCGAGCACCACCGCCCGTGCCCCGCGCAGCGCTACGCCCGATTCCGCCAGGATGTGCATGACGCCGCGTGGCGTACAGGGGACCAGGCCCGGCTGGCCGGCGGCGAGGCGCCCGGCGTTCAGCGGGTGGAAGCCATCCACGTCCTTGGCCGGGTCGACGGCGGCGATGGCGGCCTCGGTACGGATCTGCGGCGGCAGGGGAAGCTGCACCAGGATGCCGTCCACCGCCGGGTCGGCGTTCAACCGCGCGATGGTTGCCAGCAACTCGGCCTCGGAGGTTTCGGCGGGCAGGTGGATGGTGGCGCTGTCGAAGCCGGCCGCGGTCGCCGCCTTGTCCTTGTTGCGGACATAGACGCCGGAGGCCGGGTCCTCCCCCACCCGCACGACGCGCAGGCCCGGGCGGAAGGACAGGGTGGCGACACGCTCGGCGAGCCGGGCGCGGATGCGCGCGGCGATCGCCTTGCCGTCGAGGATGCGTGCGCTCATGCCAGCGCCTCCAGTTTCGGAACGAGAACGGCCGGATCGCCGGCCACGCGAAGGGTCTTTTCCCGGGACGCCGCGCCCTGCACCAGCGCGACGGAGGACGGCGCGACGCCAAGTGCCCCAGCCAGCGCCTCGCAGGCGGCGCGGGTGGCGCGACCGTCTTCCGGCGCCTCGGCGACCGCAATGGCGAGTCGCGGGCCATCCGCCGCCGGCTTCACGCCACCGAGGCCCCGCCGCCGTGCCTTGGGCTGCACCTTCACGCGGACCAGCACGGCGTCGGATTCGGCCCGCCAGAAGCTCACCAGCCGATGCCGTTGCGCAGCAGCCCGACCTGGATTTCCGCGAGCAGGATGCGCGCCGCCTGCAGCAGCAGGATCACCACCAGCGGCGAGAGGTCGACGCCGCCGAAATTCGGCAGCCGCCGGCGAATCGGCCGCAGCACGGGCTCGGTCACGCGGTAGAAGAAATCCGCCACCGTCCAGACGAAGCGGTTGCGCGTGTCGAGGATGTTGAAGGCGAGCAGCAGCGACAGCACGGCGGAGATGATCAGCGCCCAGACATAGAGGCTGATCGCCGTATCCAGCAGCCAGAACAGCGCGCGCATGGGCCCTCCTGCAAAGCGGGCGCAACCTAGTGGCGGCCCCCTCGCCCGGCAAGGCGGGCGCGCAAGGCGGGTTGACTTCCCCCGCGGGGTGGGGCACTCAGCGCGCCTCGCGCGGGTCGGGGCTGTAGCTCAGTTGGGAGAGCGCCTCGTTCGCAATGAGGAGGTCAGGGGTTCGATTCCCCTCAGCTCCACCACCGCCCGCGACGCTTCCCCGCCGACCTGCCCTCGCCTAGGCTCCCCCGCGCATCTCGGGGAGTGTCCTGCCATGACCGAATCGCCGCACGGCCTGCCCGGCCACGCGAAGGTCCTGATCCTGCGCGGCATGGCACGGCACTGGTGGGCCTTCGTGCTGCGCGGCGCGGCGGCGATCCTCTTCGGCGTGCTCGCCTTCGTCTTCCCGGGCCTCGGCCTGGTCACGCTGCTCGCCTTCCTCGCCGCCTGGCTGGCGGTGGAAGGGGTGGCGACCATCTGGGTCGCTGTCGCCGGCAAGGGTGAGCACGGCGTCTGGACATGGATCGACGGGCTGCTCTCCCTCGCCGCGGCGGCGATCCTGCTGTTCATGCCCGGCCTCTCGGCCGTGATGCTGGTGCTGATCGCCGGCTTCTGGGGCGTCGCCGTGGGCGTGGCGCGGCTGGTACTCGCCTTCCGGGCCGCGGACGTGCTGCTCGGCCTGCTGGGCGCCGTCACGGTGCTGTTCGGCGCCTGGCTGCTGGCGCGCCCCGGGCCCGGGCTGATCGCCCTGGTCTGGCTGGTCGCGCTGGAGGCGGTCGCGATGGGGGTGATCCTGGTGGCGCTTGGCTTCCGTCTGAAGCGCCTCAGCACGGAGGGGGCGGCTACGCCGCGCTGAACACCAGGATCGCCGCCGCGGCCGCATGCAGCCCGGCCATGGCGAGTGACAGCGGCCGGCGCAGCCCGAACCACCAGGCCGGCGCCACGCCCTGCCGGCACAGATCCCGGTCCATCGGCGGCAGGCTCGCGAAGATCGCCGCCAGCAGCAGACACCCCGAGGCCGGCGGGACGAGCAGCGCGAGCCAGGCCAGCAGCGCCGGCACGACGGACCGCACCAGCATGCGCGGCTGCGCCGTCGGCTCGGCCCGCGCCGAGACCAGCCCCCACCAGGCGCCGCCGACGAAGCTCGCGATCAGCGCGCCATAGGCGACGCCCATCACCGCGGCGGCATCGCGGTAGCCCGGCAGCAGCACCAGCGCGGCAACCATGGTGAGGCTCGGGACCAGCCCGGCGAAGCCGAGCAACTTGGCGGCGCGCGGGGCGGGCGAATCGGTCATGGAGCCTCCTGTCCCGTCACCATTCGGAATGGGGGCTGCCGTGCCAAGCCTTCTGATACCAACGGCCGCTACTCGCGGCCGCTGGTACCCGCCCTTTCATGCCCTCAGACGCCGGGCGCAAACCTCCGGTTTGCTTGGCTTCGCCGGACTGCCGGCGGGCCGCTTTCGCGGCCTCGGCACGAGGCAAGAACTCGTGCCGCTCGTATCACGCGCCGGGCGCAAACCTGCGGTTTGCTTGGCTTCGCCGGACCACCGGCGGGCCGCGTTCGCGGCCTGGGCACGCGTCGAGAACTCGTGCCGCCGGTATAAGGGTGCCGCATCCACGAAGGCTTCACCCTCGGCAGGCCACCGCGCAGCGCGGCGCCGGAGGGGCGACCCCGCGCGCCCGGTGCCGGGCACCCGCGTCGTCCATGCGTAGCGCGCCTCACGACCGCTCGAGCAGGGTCTCGCCCATGGCGCGCGGGGCGGCGGAGACGCGCGCATGGCACGCGCAGATGCCGGCAGCAGGAAGGAACGGCCTTCGCGGATCCAGCATCAGAACCGGCGCAGCGGCACCTGCCACGCCAGCACCCCGCCGGCGGCCGTGAGCACCGCGGCGGTCACGAACAGCGCGCGAAACGCCTCCGCCAGTTCCGCACGCAGCGCCATGGCCGCGTCGGGCCCCAGCACGGCCAGGAAGCCCGGCCCCTCAGCCACGAGCCGCTGGAAGGCGGGCCCCGCGCCGACCAGGCCGACCGCCGCGAAAACCACCGCCGCCACCAGCGCCGTGCCCGCCGCGGCGCCCAGATTGCGGGAGAAGGCGACGCCGGCCGAAGCCGCGCCCAGCCTCTCCCGCCCCGCCGCCGCCTGCACCGTCACCTGAACCACCGGAAAGGAGGTACCGGAACAGAAGGCAGCCATCGCCAGCAGCGGCACGAAGACTGCGAGCGGCAATCCGGGTGCCGTCAGCGCGATCGCGCACCAGATCACGCTGCCCAGCGGCAGGAAGACCGCCGGCCAGCGCATCGCATGCCCGGTCCGCGCCACCATCCGCCCCGAGAACAGCGCGCCTGAGGCCCCGCCGAGCGACATCGCCAGCAGCATCAGCCCGGAAGGCCCCGGCGCCAGGCCGCGCACCGTCTGCAGCCAGACCGGCAGGAAGGAGATCATGCCCACCTGCGCCCCGACGACCAGCGAGGACAGCAGGTAGGACCGCCAGATCGAAGGCTCGGCGAACATGGCGAGCGGCAGCAGCGGGTCGCGCGCCGCCCGCTCGGCGCGCAGCAGCAGCAGCGTCGCGACGAGGGCCAGTACCGCGAGCCCGAGCACCAGCGGCAGCAGCGTCGGATCGAGCCGCCGCGCGCGGTCGAGCGCCACCAGCGCCGCAGCCACCGCCACCACGAAGAGCGCGAGCCCCGCCCAGTCGAAATGCAGCCGCGCCCCGCGGCGTGCCGGCGGCACCCGCGGCACGCGGCGCGCCAGCACCGCACAGAGCAAGGCCAGCGGCAGCAGCATCACGAAGACGGACCGCCAGCCGAAGACCTGCGTCATGTAGCCGCCCGCCACCGGCCCGAAGGCCGAGGCGAAGGCGAAGGATCCCGCGATCCAGGCCTGGTAGCGGCCGCGTTCGCGCGGCGACAGGACCTCCCCGATCAGCGCCTGCGCGAGCGTCAGCAACGCGCCGCCGCCGAAGCCCTGCACCATGCGCGCGGCAACCAGCACCGGCAGGCTCGGCGCCAGCACGCAGCCCAGGCAGCCGGCGGCGAAGATCGCCAGCGCGACCGCGAGCAGCCGCTTGCGCCCGAAGGCGTCGCCGAGCTGGCCGAAGACCGGCGCGGCGCAGGTCGCGGCCACCAGGTAGGCGACGAGGATCCAGGAGACGCGCTCGATCCCGCCCATGTCGGCGGCGATGGCGGGCAGCGCGGTGGCGACGATGGTCTGGTCGACCGCGGAGAGGAAGATGGTCAGCGCGATGCCGGGGAAGGCCCGCAGGAAGCGGGCACGCATCTCGGCGGCGGGTTCCTCGGTCACGCTGCCTCCCGTGCGGGGTGGGCGCAGACCTGCCCGGACCCCTCACTCGCTTCGGGGAGGGCGCCGCCCTCCCCGGCCCCCTCCCGCCAAAGGCCGAAAGGCCTTTGGAAACCATGGGTTCCGAGGGCCTTTCGGCTCTCGGCAGAGGGGGTCCGGGGGAGACGGCGTCTCCCCCGGCGCGTCAGATCACCCCGCTGCGCCCCATCTCCAGGAACTTCTCCCGCCGCCGCGCGCGCAGCGTCGCGCCGTCGAGTTCGACCAGCGGCGCCAGCAGCTCCGCGATGCGGTCGCCGAGGGCGGCGATGGTCCCCTCCGGGTCGCGATGCGCGCCGCCCAGCGGTTCCGCCACCACCGCATCGACCAGGTTGAGCCGGCGCAGATCGTCGGCCGTCAGCTTCAGCGCCTCGGCCGCCGTCGAGGCCTGCGCCGCGTCGCGCCACAGGATCGAGGCGCAGCCCTCCGGCGAGATCACCGAATAGATCGCGTGCTCCAGCATCACGATACGGTCGGCCGCGGCGAGCGCGATGGCGCCGCCCGAACCGCCTTCCCCGATAATGGTCGCGATGAAGGGGACGGGCGCTTCCAGCCCGGCCTCGATCGACCGCGCGATGGCTTCGGCCTGGCCGCGCGCCTCGGCCTCGATGCCCGGGAAGGCGCCGGCCGTGTCCACGAAGGAGAGGATCGGCAGGCCGAAGCGGCCGGCGAGTTCCATCAGGCGTTTCGCCTTGCGGTAGCCTTCGGGCCGCGCCATGCCGAAATTGTGCTTCACGCGGCTTTCGGTGTCGTTGCCGCGCTCGGTGCCGAGCACCACCACCGCCCGGCCGCGGAAGCGGCCCATGCCGCCCACCACCGCCAGGTCGTCCGCATAGGCGCGGTCCCCGGCGAGCGGGGTGAAATCCTCGATCAGCGCGGTGATGTAGTCGTTGGCGTGCGGGCGGTCCGGGTGGCGGGCCACCTGCGCCTTCTGCCAGGGCGTAAGCTTGGCGTAGGTCGATCTGAGCAGGGCCTGCGCCTTGTCGCGCAGCTTGCCGACCTCGTCGGCAACATCGATCCCGCCGGCGTCGGTGGTCCGACGCAGCTCCTCGATCTTGCCTTCCAGCTCGGCGATCGGCTTCTCGAAGTCCAGGAAGTGGCGCATGGGGCCCGGGGGTTAGCCGAATTCGGGGCGGGGCGCGACCCCCCTGCCGCACAGGCCCGGCGCGATGCGTCGCCACGCCATCATTGCGCCAGCGGATGGTGCGCCTCCACCAGGGCCTTGAGCCGCCCCTCCAGGACCTTGGTGTAGATCTGGGTCGTCGCGATGTCCGCATGGCCCAGCAGGACCTGCAGGCTGCGCAGATCCGCCCCCCGTGCGAGCAGGTGGGAGGCGAAGGAATGCCGCAGCACATGCGGGCTGACGCGGTCGGGATCGAGCCCGGCCACAAGGGCCGCCTCCTTTAGCAGCAGGGCGAGGGACTGCCGCGTCAGATGCCCCGAGGCGGCGCGGGAGGGGAACAGCCAGCGCGCCCCGCGCGGCCCGGCCTTCTCCGCCGCCTCGGCTCGCGCGGCCAGCGCCAGCTCCCGGGCGCGGGACGAAACCGGGACGAGCCGTTCCTTCCCGCCCTTGCCGCGCACGGCCACCAGGCCCTCCTCGGCGCGCAGCGCGCCGGCCGGCAGGCTGACCAGCTCGCTGGCACGCAGGCCGGAACAGTAGAGAAGCTCCACCGCCGCCGCCGCGATCACCCCCTTGCGGCCGGGCAGGCTGGCGGCGGCGGCGATCAGCGCTTCGACCTCGGCTTCCGAGAGCGCCTTGGGCAGGCTCGCCGGCAGGCGCGGGCTTTCCAGCAACTCGGTCGGGTCGTCGGGGCGGATGCCCTCCCGCGCCAGGAAGCGGTGGAACTGGCGTATGGCGGACAGGCGCCTTGCCTGTGTGCGGGCGGCGAATCCGGCCGCGGCCAGGCCGGCGACCCAGGCGCGCAGCGCCCCGGCATCGGCGGCGTGCACGGCGAAGCCGCGTCGAACTGCGAATCCGGCGAAATCGTCGAGATCCGCCCGGTACGCCGCCAGCGTGTTGCGGGCGGCGCCGCGCTCGGCCGCCAGCATCTCCAGGAAGGACTCGACGTAGTGGGCGCCGGACATGCCGGAAGCTGGGGGCGAATCGCCGCGCCGGGCAATCCCATCACGGGGGCCGCGGAACCGTAGCGCCGGGAACTCCGGGCTTCCGGAGCCCCGTGCTCAGGACTCGAAGGTGAAAGGGTCCAGTACGCGGGTCACCGCGGCATCGAGCTCCCCCATCAGCCACTCGGTGGCGTGCGACCGCACCACCGTGTGCACAGTGAGGCGTGGGCCAACATACCATTCGGCTGGCCGTAGGCCCGGTCGCCGATAGAGAAGGATTTCCGTCAGCATCACGCTCGCCACACGTCCGGGCGGCGGGAAGATCAGGTCCTCGCCCAGATCGCGGATGTGGAACTGGATGCCAACGGCCAGCACGTTGTTGTCCAGTTCCTCGCGCGTCATGGGTCTGTCGGCCAGCCTACTGCCGAGCCTGACAGGCATTGGTCTTGTTCCGCGGCGGCCGTGCTGCGGCTCGCCGAGCAGACGATCGACGGCGGCGTTGACTTGCGCGCCGAGCCGCGAAGGTCGCTCATCCAGGTCGTTTGGAAGCAGGCTATCGGTGGCGGCCTGCTCAGGGTCGCCGCTCATCATCGGGGCCCTTAGCCCCCGCCACCCTCCACTTACCCGGTCTTGCACACGCAGGTGAGGTCCGATTGCGACAAAGCGAACCCCGTCAGTTATCCACTGGCTAGGTGGCGTCGCGGGGAACATGAGTTGTGCCTGCGCGGTGCCGGGCACATGACGGCCGAAAGTCGCGCTTCCGATGGCACACGCGCCGAGCAACGCCTGTCTTCGCCCGGGTCGTGGTCGAACCATCGCCGTGTACGGGACCGTCATCCGGCCCGCCCCCTGCCACCGGGCACGTTACCGGCCACCAGCGAGTAAGAAAAAGCCCGTCTGTAGAAAGGCGTCCCCGAACTCGACTGCATTCGTATCGCGTGGCGACGCCTGAAGGCGCACATGATCGGCACGGGGCCGACGAGCCGCCTCTCTTGGCGAGATGGCAGCGCCCGCCGCGCGGGCGGCGCCCCCTCGCATCCCGTCACGGCGTGAGCGCCACCTTCAGCACGCCGTCGCGCTGGTGGCTGAACAGGTCATAGGCTTCCTCGATCTGGTCCAGCTTGAAGCGGTGCGTGACCATGGCGCGCAGGTCGGCGCGGCCGGAGGAGATCACCTCCATCAGCCGCCGCATGCGCTCCTTGCCCCCAGGGCAGAGCGTCGTGACGATCTTGTGATCACCCAGCCCCGCCGCGAAAGCGTCGTAGGGGATCTTCAGGTCGGTCGAATAGACGCCGAGGGACGACAGCGTCCCGCCCGGCCGCAGCACCCGCAGCGCCGATTCGAAGGTCGCCTGGGTGCCGAGCGCTTCCACCGAAACGTCGCAGCCGCGCCCGTCGGTGATGCGCATGATCTCCTCGACCGGGTTCACCTTCGAGAAATCCACCACATGCGTCGCACCGAGCTTCTGCGCGATGGCGAGACGTTCCGGCACGCGATCCACCGCGATCAGCGTGGTCGCACCCATCAGCTTCGCCCCGGCCGTGGCGCAGAGGCCGATCGGCCCCTGGGCGAAGACCGCGACAGTGTCGCCGATGCGCACCTCCCCGCTCTCGGCGCCCGAGAAGCCGGTGGACATGATGTCGGGGCACATCAGCACCTGCTCGTCCGTGAGGTTGTCCGGCACCGGGGCAAGGTTGGCCATGGCGTCCGGCACCAGCACGTATTCCGCCTGGCAGCCGTCGATCGTGTTGCCGAAGCGCCAGCCGCCCATCGGCCGCCAGCCATGCTTTGATCCGGCGCCGTCCTGGCTGCACTTGCCGCACAGGCAGGCATTCGACCAGCCGGAGGGCGTGATGGCACCGGCGATGGCGCGCTGGCCCTCCCGGTAGCCCTTCACGCCGGAACCCAGGCGCTCGATCACCCCGACGGGTTCATGGCCGATCGTCAGGCCGCGCTCGACCGGGTATTCGCCCTTGAGGATATGGACATCCGTGCCGCAGATCGTGGTGGTGGTGACGCGCAGCAGGGCGTCGTTCGGGCCCACCTCCGGCACCTTCTTCTCCTGCAGCTGGATCCTGCCCGGTTCGACGAACACCGCGGCCTTCATCACCTGCGCCATGGTCCTGGCCCCTCCGTTCTGTTGGCGCGCGGAGGCTATCGCCCGGCCCGCCGGGCCGGCTTGCGGCGCATCAAGGCGGAGATGACGATTCCGCGCCGGACGACGGCTTCCATGCCCGGGGACGCGGCGCGAACGCCTTGAGAGGGGCTCTGCCCCTCTCAAACTCACCCCGCCAAAGGCTTAAGGCCTTTGGAAACCATCACTTTGAGTCACCGCGGGGGGCAGGGGACCGTGTCCCCTGCGGGGGGGAGTTCGAGGGGGCGCCGCCTCCTCGATCCACGCCGTCACCGCCCCGTCTGGAACCGTTCGTTCGGCAAGGTACGCTCGACCGGCTCGGGCGTGACGGCCGGCGGAAAGGCGCCGATCGCCAGCAACCCCACGGCGAGCGCGCCAAGGACCAGCAACAGGAGCAGCAGGAACGGGCTGCGAGACATCAGACGTGGCGGCTCCCTCACGGACCAGCGGTTCTGTGCTAGCCTTCGACCCCGTGTCGCGCAACTCCGCCCTCGATCTTCCCGACGAAGACGACCTTCCCTCCGCACCGGCCGAACCGTCGCCCCCCGACGCGGCGGCGCGCAGCATCGTGCTGGTCGGCATGCCCGGTGCCGGCAAGACGGCGATCGGCAAGCGCCTGGCGGCCCGTCTCGGCCTGCCCTTCCGCGATGCGGATGCCGAGATCGAGATTGCCGCCGGCATGCCCATCACGGAAATCTTCGCCCGCTACGGGGAGCCCCATTTCCGCGACGGCGAACGCCGCGTCATCACCCGGCTGCTGGCCGGTCCGCCCTTGGTCCTCGCGACCGGCGGCGGTGCCTTTGCCGATTCCGCGACGCGCGCCGCCATCAAGGCGAGCGGTGCCGTCACCCTCTGGCTGCGCTGTTCCCTGCCGACGCTGCTGCGGCGCGTCGCCGGCCGGGAGCACCGGCCGATGTTCCTCAATGCCGACCCGGCCGAGGTGCTGCAGCGCCTGATGGCCGCGCGCCACCCTTTCTATGCCGAGGCCGACGTGATCGTGACCTGCACCGATGAGAGCCCCGAGGTCACCACGCACCGCGTGCAGGACACGCTCGCCGCCACCGTGCCACCGCGTCGCCTGCCGGTCGGGCTGGGCGAACGCACCTACGACGTGGTGGTCGGCCCCGGACTGCTCGCGCGCGCGGGCGGGCTGATCGGGCCGGTGCTGCCGGCGCGCCGCGTCGTCGTCGTCACCGATTCGGCGGTAGCGCCGCTCCATCTGCCGGCGCTGCGCGCGGGGCTGGAGGCGGCCGGCATCGCCATCCTGGCCGAGATCGCCGTCCCGCCAGGGGAGGCCAGCAAGGATTTCTCTCGCCTGCAGGAGGTGCTGGAGGGCATGCTCGGCGCCGGTGTGGACCGGCGCACCGCGGTCGTTGCCCTGGGCGGTGGCGTGGTCGGCGACCTGGCGGGATTCGCCGCCGCCGTCGCCATGCGCGGCCTGCCCTTCGTGCAGGTGCCGACGACGCTGCTCGCGCAGGTCGATTCCAGCGTCGGCGGCAAGACCGGCGTGAACCTCAAGGCCGGCAAGAACCTGGCCGGCGCATTCCACCAGCCGCGCATCGTCCTCGCCGACACCGATACGCTGGCGACCCTGCCGCTGCGGGAACTGCGCGCCGGCTACGCCGAGGTGGCGAAGCACGGGCTGCTGCATGGCCCGCTGTGGGATTGGTGCGAGACGCACGGCGCCGCCGCCGTCGCCGGGGAAACCGGCGCGCTGACCCATGCCGTGCTGGAATCCTGCCGGCTCAAGGCCAGCGTCGTCGCCGCGGATGAGCGGGAGGAAAGCGCCGAAGGCGGCCGCGCCCTGCTCAACCTCGGCCACACCTTCGGGCACGCGGTGGAAGCCGAGGCCCGCTTCGACGGCACCGTGCTGCATGGGGAAGCCGTGGCGATCGGGCTCGGGCTCGCGGCCTCGCTCTCGGCCAGGCTCGGGCATTGCAGCCAGGAATGGCCATCGCGGGTCATCGCGCATCTCACGACCGTCGGGCTGCCGGCACGGATCGCCGACCTGCCGCGGCGTTTCACCATCGAGGCGCTGATGGGGCGCATGTCCAAGGACAAGAAGAACCGCGACGGAAGGATGCGGTTCGTGCTGATGCGCGGAGCGGGGGATTGCTTCACCAGTTCCGACGTGCCGGCCGAAGCGGTCACCGCGCTGCTGCGGGACGAGGGCGCCCTGGGCTGAACGGGATGCGAGGCTCCGCCTCGCGCTCCGCAGGGGTCCGCGGCAGACCCCGGACCCCGCCCGGAACAGGTGGCAGGGCTGCGGCGGGACGTCTGGCCATCGGGGCAGGGCTGCGTTACCGGGAAGGCACGCGCTTCAGGACCGGGACCGCCATGCCGCTTTCCGCCCCCATAGACCGCGAACCGATGCACCGCCGGCAGATCGACATGCACGGCTACCGGCGCGCGGATGGGCTCTACGACATCGAGGCGCATCTGCTCGACACGAAATCCTACGGCTTTGAACAGGAAGGGCGCGGCTGGATGGCGCCCGACACCCCGCTGCACGGCATGTGGATCCGGCTGACGGTGGATGAGGATCTGCTGATCCATGCCTGCGAAGCAGCCTCCGACCACACGCCCTATTCCGTCTGCCCGCAGGCGGCGCCGAACTTCGCGCGGCTCGCCGGGCTGAAGATCGGGCCCGGCTTCAACCGCGCGGTGCAGGAACGCGTGGGTGGCGTGCTTGGCTGCACCCACCTGCGGGAAATGCTGGCCCAGATGGCGACCGTCGCCTACCAGACGCTCTACCCGGTGCGCCGGCAGAAGGAACTCGCGAAGGAAGCCGCCGGCGGCAAGCGGGAACGCCCGAAGATCATCGGGACCTGCCTCGCCTACGAACCGTCCAGCCCGGTGGTGAAGATGCGTTGGCCCTGGCTTGCGGCCGAGGCCGCCGAATAGGGCACATCGAGGCCGCCGGTTTCGGCCTTCGTCGCGCGGGGGGGGGGCGGGCGGCTTGCGCCAGCCTTGCCTGCCGGCGCCCGCGCCCCCCATGGTGTCGCGATCGTCTTCCCCCGATGGGTGATACCGCCTGACCAGGATCGGCTCTGCCCGGCAGGGGCCGCGAGCCTCAACGCGGCGGCCGCACCATCGAGGCATGCCAGCGCAGCAGCCGCAGCCTGCCGTCCTGCAGCAGCCGCAGGCGCAGCAGCCAGGCTTCCGCCTCCGCCACGAGGACCCCGGCGGCCTGGGCCGATGGCCGCTCGGGCCGCTCGCGCAGCGCCATCAACAGGGCCTGCCAGCCTTCGACCACCGCGCGGCAATGCCGCTGGCCGGCATCCTCCACCACGTTGATGACGAAGCCGGCGCGCTCCAGCGCCGCGGGCACCGCCTCCTCGGCCGGCGGGGCGGCGGCGCGGCCCTCCGCCGCGAGCCATCGCGTCTCGCCTGTCCCGGTCGGGGCGTTGCGGGCAACCAGGTCGAGCAGCACCACCTGCCCGCCAGGGCGCAGCGCCTGTGCCGCCGCCTGCAGCAGCCCCTCGGGAGTCCCGCCGCTGCGGAAGGGTTCGAGGAACAGCGCGTGGTGGTGGTAGCCGCGCCGGAAGGCGGGGGTTTCCGCCTCGAACCGGGTGGCCGTGACCTTGCGGCCGGGAACGCGCGGCGCGACGGCATCGGCGACGGGCGCCCCGGGTTCGAAGGCCGCGACGAAGCACCCGCGCGCACCCGACACCACGGCGCCGGCCGCGCGCGCGCCGCTGCCGGCCAGCAGCAGCGTCGCCTCCGGCACCAGGGGCAGCAGGGAGGCAAGGCGAAGCACTTCGGTCGTCCCGCCGGGGATGGCCATGCCCTCCCCCCACAGTCGATCGGCCCAGTCCTGCCGCGTCGTCCGCGGGGCGGCCGGCTCCGGCGGGGCCGGGGCGACGACCGGTCGGGGCGGCGCCGCGGCGACGGCCGGCTCGTCCGCCGGCGCAGCCGCGCCGAGCAGGCGGGCGCCATTCGTGATGGCGCGGCGCAACAGCCCGCCCTGCGGACCCCAGGGCCGGGCCTCGGGGCCGCGAGCCTCGGGTCTCCGGGAAATGGCTCAGCTCCTCAATCCAGGTCCACGAAAGCATGATGTGCGTGAAGGAAAGGTTGCCCCGTCCGGGGGCACCGGTCGCGCCTTCATGCCCAGGGCGGTCACCGTTCGCCTCGTCGCACCGCAACCACACCCGCCACTGTTTCCGCGAGGATCTTCGCCCGATCAGGTGCGTCCGCCTGATCGGGGTCTGCTCCAGGCCCAGGGGCGGGTGTCGCACGGAGAGGCCCCGGCGCGCACTGTCGCGCGCATTGCGACGGCATGGCAGGCCGGCGGCCCCCTGCCCTTGCCGCCGCGCCCGGTCCCGCGCAGGCTGCGCCATCCTTGCCTGTGGGGAGAATGCTGGTGAACGGTGCGGAAAGTCTGGTCCATACGCTGCTGCGGTCGGGGGTGGAGGTGTGCTTCGCCAACCCCGGCACGAGCGAAATGCATTTCGTCGCAGCCCTGGACCGGATTCCGGGCATGAGGTGCGTGCTCGGGCTGCAGGAGAACGTCGTCACCGGCATGGCCGACGGCTACTGGCGCATGACGGAGAAGCCGGCGGCGACCCTGCTGCATTGCGGCCCGGGCCTCGCGAACGGCCTGGCCAACCTGCACAATGCGCGCCGCGCGCGGTCGGGCATCGTCAACTGCGTCGGCGACCAGGCGACCTATCACCGCCCCTTCGACGCGCCGCTGACGGCTGACACCGAAGGCTGGGCGCGCGGCGTCTCGCACTGGATGCGGACCTCGACCAAGGCCAAGGATGTCGGTGCCGACGCGGCCGCGGCGGTGCAGGCGGCCCGCACCTCTCCGGGGCAGGTCGCGACCATGATCCTGCCCTCCGACACCTGCTGGGACGAGGGCGGCGTGGTCGCGGACCCGCTGCCGGTGCCGGTGCCGCAGGCGGCGGACGCTCTCGCCATCCGCAATGTCGCGCGCATCCTGCGCGAGAAGAAGAACGTGCTGATACTGCTCGGCGGCAAGGCGCTGCGGGAAGGCGCCCAGGCGCTCGCATGGCGGGCGTCCCAGGCGACCGGCGCGAAGCTGCTGGCCGAGGGTTCCAACGGCCGTACCCAGCGCGGCCAGGGGCGCCTGCCGCTGGAACGCGTGCCCTACCCCGCCGACGTCGCCATCAAGGCGCTGTCCTGGGTCGAGCACCTGGTGCTGGTCAACGCCAAGGCGCCGGTCGGCTTCTTCGCCTATCCGGGCATGCCTTCGAAGCACTACCCGGAGAATGCCGAAGTCCATGTGCTGACGCGCTTCGAGCAGGACGCCGAGGCGGCGCTGCGCGCGCTGTGCGAAGAACTCGGCGCCCCCGCCGTGGCGATGCCCGATGTCGGCCCGCGCCCGGAGCGCGCGCGCGGCGCCCCGACGCCGGAAGGCCTCGCGCGTACCGTCGCCGCCCTGATGCCGGAGAACGCCATCATCGCCGATGAGAGCGTGTCCTTCGGCCGTGGCTTCTTCCCCGAGACCTTCGCCGCGCCGAAGCATGACTGGCTGCAGATCACCGGCGGCGCCATCGGCTGCGGACTGCCGCTGGCCACGGGTGCCGCGATCGGCGGCGGCGGGCGCCGCGTCATCAACCTGCAGGCCGACGGTTCCGCCATGTACACGGTGCAGGCGCTGTGGACCCAGGCGCGGGAGAAGCTGCCGGTGACGACCGTCATCCTGGCCAACCGCAAATACCAGATCCTGCTTGGCGAGTATCAGAACGTCGGCGCCAATCCGGGCCGCACGGCGATGGACATGCTCGACCTCGGCAATCCGGACATCGGCTGGGTGAAGATGGCCGAGGCGATGGGCGTCGAGGCGGCGCAGGCGACGACGCTCGATCAGGTCGGCGACCTGATGGCGCAGTCCTTCGCGCGGCCGGGGCCGTTCCTGATCGAGCTGGTCATCTGACCATGGACATGCAGCTTGCCGGCAAGCGGGTGCTCGTCACCGGCGGGTCCAAGGGCATCGGCCTCGCCTGCGCCGCGGCCTTCGCGGCGGAGGGGTGCGACGTCGTCCTTGCCGCCCGCGACGGGGCGGCACTCGCCGCCGCCGCCGACAAGCTGCGCGCGACACGGCAGGTGCGCGTGGAGACGCTCGCCGCCGACCTCTCGCAGGAGGCCGAGCGCGAGCGGCTGCACGCCGCCTTCCCCGACATCGAGATCCTGGTGAACAACGCCGGCGCGATCCCCTCGGGCCGGCTGCAGGACATCCCGATCGCGCGGTGGAAACAGGCCTGGGACCTGAAGGTGCTGGGCTATGTGCATCTCTGCCAGCTCTATCTGCCGGCGATGGAAGCGCGGAAGGCGGGCGCCATCGTCAACATCATCGGCATGGCCGGCCGCGCGCCGCGCGCGGGCTACATCTGCGGTGGCGCCGGGAATGCGGCGCTGATCGCCTTCACCTCCGCGCTCGGCGCGGCGGCGCAGGCGAGCGGCGTGAAGGTCGTCGGCATCAATCCGGCGGTCACCAAGACCGACCGCATGCTGACCCAGGCGCGCACCAACGCGAAGCTGAAGTTCGGCGACGAGGAGCGTTGGGCGGAGATGCTGACCAACCTGCCCTTCGGACGGCCGATCGAGGCCGCCGAGATCGCCGACCTTGCTGTCTTCCTTGCCTCGCCGCGCGGCACCTATGTCAACGGCACGGTGGTCGACGTGGATGGTGGCGGGATGTTCCGCGCCTAGAGCGGCTTCCGTTCGCCTTGGCTCACGGCAACCACTGCCACCTCTTGTTGTTGCGTGCGTCTCCGCCCGCTCGGGATCCGCCTCGGAGCCGCGGTGGCGGCACCGACATCCGCTTCGCGCCCTGAGCAGGCCGGCGGCACGTCATGCCGCAGCTGCGAAGGTTGCGTGACTGCCGCGATCAGCTAGGCTTTCCGCGCCCACCACGGAGAAGCCCGGATGCTGCGCTTCAGCAATTTCCTCTTCCCCGAGAGCCGCGATCCGGACCGCGACGCGGAGGTGATCGCCGACTGCGTGGCGGAGGCGAAGCTCTGCGACGAGCTCGGCGTCGAGGTGCTCTGGCTCGCCGAGCACCATTTCGACGGCAACTGCGCCTATGTCGATCCGGTGACCTTCGCCGCCGCGGTGCTCGCGGCAACCAGGCACATCAAGGTGGGCTTCGCGGTGGCGCAGGTCTCGCTGCACCACCCGATGCGGCTGGCCGAGCAGATGTCGCTGCTCGACAATCTCGGCCGCGGGCGCGTCATCGTCGGGCTCGGCCGCGGCACCGCCTACAATGTCTACGAATACCAGGGCTACGGCATCCCGCACGAGGAAGCGCTCGAACGCTACGAGGAAGCCGAGGGCATCATGCTCAAGGCCTGGACCAGCCCGGACGGCTTCACGCATGAGGGCAGGCACTGGTCGCTCAAGGTGCCGCGCCTGCGGCCGGCATCCTTCACGAAGCCGCATCCCTACGTCATCCGCGCCGCCTCCTCGGAGGAAGGCGCGTTGCACCTCGCGCGCCGGGGCCTGCCCTTCCTGATGAACGTGCAGTCGAACGAGGTGACGGCGCGGCGGCTCGCACTCTATCGCGCGGCCATGGCTGGGGCCGGCTTCGATGCCGCGCATGTCGCGCGTTGCATGGACGAATCCTGGGTGTGGCGGAACGTCGTCGTCGCCGAGACCGACACCGAGGCCGAGCGTATCGGCATCCCCGCCTTCGAGGCGATGCAGGAACACCGCCAGGAACTGCGGGAGAGGATCTATGCCGAGCAGGGCATCATCATGAGGAAGGAGACGGCGCCGCCCGCCCGTGTGAACCCCGACCACGCGCTGATCGCCGGCTCGCCCGCAACGGTCGCCCGGTGCATGGCGGAAATCGAGGCGACCGGGGTCGGCGGCGTGATCTGTTCCTTCCGCCTCGGCCCGATGCCCGCGGAGGTCGCCGCGCGCTCGATCCGCCTCTTCATGGAGAAGGTGGCGCCGCGCTTCGCCGCTCCGCGGGCATCGCAGGCGGCTGATTGACCGCCCGGTGCAGACGGCGAGCGCAGCCGTGAGACGGCGCCGCAGCCGCGCGGAAGGCGGCAGCTCCGCGCAGCGCCCGCGCCGATCGTTCAGGCTGGCCTTGCCGAAGGCGTCATCGGCAAGGCCCGGCGGTGCTGCGCGCGGGGCCGGCGGGACGGCCCGGCGCGAAACCAGGGCTCTGGTTCCGGTCAGCAGGGAAGCTGACCGACATCAGTCCACCCGGACCACCAGCTTGCCGAAATTCTCGCCCTTCAGCAGGCCGATGAAGGCCGTCGGAGCGTTGCGCAGGCCGTCCACGACATCTTCCCGCCAGTGCAGGCGGCCTTCACGGATCCAACCCTCCATCTGAGCGCGGAAGGTACCGTAGCGGGGCCAACCGGTGTCGCTGACGATGAAGCCCTGGATGCGCAGCCGCTTGCGCACCACCGGCCCAAGGTTCGGGCCGGCCGGTGCGCCGGCGGCGTCGGCGCCCGGGGCCTCGTTGTACTGGGCGATCATGCCGCACATCACCATGCGGCCGAAGTCGCGGAAGCGGGGGAAGACCGCGGCCTGCACCTTGCCGCCGACGTTTTCCCAATAGACGTCGATGCCCTCGGGCACCGCGGCATCGAGCTGCGCATCGAGATCGCCATGGTGATCGAGACAGGCGTCGAAGCCGAGCTCCTTCACCACAAAGTCGCACTTCTTCGAGCCGCCGGCGATACCGACCACCTTGCAGCCCCTGATCTTTGCGATCTGCCCGACCACTTGGCCGACCGCGCCGGAAGCGGCTGAGACCACCACCGTCTCGCCAGCCTTGGGCTGGCCGATGTCCTCCAGCCCTACCCAGGCCGTGAGCCCGGGCATACCGAGCACCCCGAGGCTGCTCGACAGCGGTGGGTCGGCAGCCGGCACCTTGAACAACCTCTCCGGCCCGACGACCGAGAAGCGCTGCCAGCCATAGCCGCCGAGCACGACATCGCCCGGCGCAAAATCCGGATGGCGGGACGCCACGACCTCGCCCGCGGTCTGCCCTTCCATCACCGCGCCGAGCGCAACCGGCTTGGCATAGGATTTCGCATCGGCCATCCGCCCCCGCATGTAGGGGTCGAGCGAAAGGAAGCGTGCCCGCACCAGCACCTGGCCGTCGCCGGGCTCGGGCACGGGTGTCTCGACGACGGCAAAATCCTCTGGCACCGGGGCGCCGACAGGGCGCCGTTTCAGCAGGATCTGCAGGTTGGTCTCGGGCATGGCGTTCCTCCGCAAGGCTGGCAGGATGCCATGCCCATGGCTGCGGCGCGACAGCCCCCCATCGCCATGCGTTCATGCGGCGCGGCAGTAACACACGCGATGGGCGTATTTGCCGGGCATCTTGCAACCAACGTTTGGCGCCAGCTATGATTCCGATATTGTGGGGTTCACAGCATCGGGCCCTCGGAGAAGCGGCCCCTGGCAAGGCGGAGCAGAGGCCTTGGCCGGTTGGACGGGCGCTTGAGATGCAGCCCCCTCGACACGATGCGACAGGAGGCGAGCATGACGGGTGTGGTCGTGACCGGCCATGGCGGCCGCGGCCCCGGGACGTCCTTCGGCACCTATCTCGTGCCACCCGGAGTGACCATCTACTTCTTCACGCGTGATGGCCAGTTGCTGAATTCGGAGGCGTCGGATCCGCTGATGGATCTGCTGTGCCGCCAGGCCCCGGACGAGGCGACCGTCCGCGCCGCCGCGACGGAAGTGAAGACCGCCTACAGCACCATTCCGAACTACGTCTGCTTCGGCACCAACGATTTCCGCGACCCCAGCGGCGTCTACCTGGTCGGCGAGGATTCCGGCGCCGGCCTCGTCATCCCGGTCCCGGACGGCTCGGAGAAGCGACTGTCGGACATCATCGGCGGCGGCAGCAGCGGTGGAGCGATCGCCGACGAAGTCTACTGGCTGTGCTGCCGCGACAAGCCGGGGATCACCAACAACCCCGACATCACCGTCGCGACCACCTGGCGGGATGCGGCGGGCCGCGTGCTGACGCTCGGTGGCGACATCGGCCCTTCCCCGATGGGGCTGACACCCTCCCAGGTGAGGCGGACCGGCCGCTGGATCTGAGACCGCCCGAGAATGTGCCGAATGGTGCATTCTCGGTTCCGGTGCCGGCATGCCCAGGCTGTGCCGGACGGCGGCACGGACACTCCGGCCTTTGGCGACACAGCGCGGGCGGGCCATGATCGGTCCCGGAACAGGGAGCCGGGCATGGACGCGATACCGGGTGCGGACACGACATGCTGGACGCCGGCGCGGCTGATCGCCGCGCTTGCCGCGCGCGGCAACGCACCGGCGGTCGTGACCATGGCCGGCGAGACGCCCATCCCCTGGGCCGCCGCCACGATCGCAAACGAGGCGGCGCGCCTGGCCGGCGGGCTGATCGCGGCCGGGATGGCGCGCGGGGAACCCGTCGCGATCCATGCCCCCAACTCGCCGCACTGGATCGTGGTGCGGCTCGCGGTCGCCGCGACGGGCGCACTGCCGCTGGCGATCGACGACCTGTCCGGCGCGCATGAGGCCGAGGCGATCATTGCCGATGCCGGCTGCCGCTGGCTTTTCGCCTCCGCCGCCCATGCCGCCGCCGCGATGCCGCGCCGCGACGGGCTGCGCATCGTGCTGGTGGACGAGCCGGACGCCCCCGAGGGCTGGCACGCGCTGCGCGGCGCCGACCCCGGCCCGCTGCCGGAGTTGCGGCCCGACGAGGACGCGCTGATCGTCGCCACCTCCGGCACCACCGGCGCGCCGAAGCTGTTCACCCTGACGCATGCGAACCTGACCGCCAACCTGACGGGCGTGCTGGCGCAGGGCCTCATCGGCCCGGGCGACCGGATGCTGGTGCCGCTGCCGCTGCACCATGTCTATCCCTTCCTCGTCGGGCTGATGACGCCCTTCGCCGCCGGCGCGACGGTCGTGCTGCCGGAAGCGGTGACGGGCCCGCAGATCGTGCAGGCACTGAAGTCCGCGCGCGCCACCATCATGGTCGGCGTGCCGCGCCTCTATGTCGCGCTGCTGGCCGGGCTCCAGGCGCGGGTCGCGGCGCGCGGGCGCGCCGCGCGGATGGTGTTCGGCGCGCTGCTCGAATTCGCCACCAGCCTGCGGCGGGGCGGCATCGACATCGGGCGGCGGCTGTTCGGCTCGCTGCATGCGCAGATGGCGCCGGACCTGCGCCTGATGGTCTCGGGAGGGGCGAAGCTCGACCCGGAGGCCACCTGGATGCTGGAGGCGCTCGGCTGGAAGGTCGCCAGCGGCTACGGCCTGGCAGAGACGGCCTCTCTCTTCACCGGCAACACGCCAGGGGCGCAGCGGATCGGATCGGAAGGCCGGCCGATCGCTGCCGGCACCCAGATCCGCATCGACGCACCCGACGTGCTCGGCATCGGGGAGATCCTGCTGCGCGGGCCCAATGTCTTCGCCGGCTACCGCAACAACCCGGAAGCCAATGCCGCCGCCTTCACCGCGGATGGCTGGTTCCGCACCGGCGACCTCGGACGCCTGGACACGGACGGCTTCCTCTATGTCACCGGGCGCAGCAAGGAACTGATCGTCCTCGGCGGCGGCAAGAACGTGATGCCGGAGGAGGTGGAGGAGGCCTACGGCGCGCATCCGGCGATCAAGGAGATCGCGGTGCTCGAGCGCGCCGGCGCGCTGGTCGCGGTGGTGCTGCCGGACCTCGCCGCGATCCGCGCCGGCGGCAATACGCGCGTCGAGGATGTGGTGCGGGTCGCCCTGACGGCGGCGGCACAGGACCTGCCGTCCTACCAGAGGCTCGCCGGCTACGTGCTGGCGCGGGAGCCGCTGCCGCGCACGCGCCTGGGCAAGGTGCAGCGTTTCCGCCTGGCCAGGCTCTACGAGGAACTTCTGGAAGGCCGCGCGCCGCAGGCCCCCGCACCGCTGAGCGAGGAGGACGCCGCCTTGGTCGCCACACCCGGCGCGCGCGAGGTGTGGGAGATCCTGCAGGCGCGCTACGCCGGCAAACCGCTCTCGCCCGAGGCGAACCCGGCGCTCGACCTCGGCATCGACAGCCTGGAATGGATCTCCCTGGCGCTCGAGATCGAGCAGCGCACGGGAATGCGACTGACCGAGCACGAGATGGCCGAGATGGCGACGGTGCGCGCCCTGCTGCGGCGCGCGGCGGGTGGTGCCGCCGTCGTCACGGTGCCGCACCGCAGCGCCGAGGAGCTTGCCGCCGAGGTGACGCGCGCCACCGCCCCGCGCTCGCCGCTGCTCTGGCCGCTGCGCGCGGGCGGCTGGGCGGCAGCGCGGGGCATCGGCCGCGTGATGTTCGACCTGCGCGCCACCGGGGTGGAGAACGTGCCCCGCGAGGGTCCCTTCGTCATCGTCGCCAACCATGTCAGCGACCTCGACCCCGGGCTGGTCGCGGCATCCCTGCCCTTCGCCGCGGCACGCCGCCTGTGGTGGAGCGGCGCGGTGGAGCGCCTTTTCGCCAACGCCGTGGCACGCGGCTTCGCCCATACCTTCCAGGTCTTCCCGGTGGATGAGCGGATGCCGGCGCAGGCGGTCGCGATGGCGCGCGCGGTGCTGGAGCGCGGCCAGGGGCTGGTGTGGTTCCCGGAATCCTGGCGGTCGCCCGACGGCCGGCTGCAACGCTTCCTGCCCGGCATCGGCGTGGTGCTGGACGGCATGGACGACGTTACCGTCGTGCCCGCCTTCATCAGCGGTGCCTTCGAAGCCATGCCGCGCGACGCCCGCCTGCCCCGCCGCCACCCGGTGCGTATCGCCTTCGGCGCCCCGGTGGCCGTGCGTGCCCTGGCGGTGGCAAGTGAGGATCCGCGCATGCGGGCCGAGGGCCTGGCCGAGGCGCTGCACGGATTGGTCGCGGCGCTGGTGCCGCCGGAGCCGAGTGGCGACGGTACAGACGCCACGGGCTCATAGCGAGACTCCGCCTCGCGCTCCGGTCGGGGGCGCCGCCCCCGACCCCCCCCCGCCAGGTGGCCGGGCCACCTGGACCGCCATCCGCTTCCCTCTCGGAATATCCTTCGAGGCACCCGGTTCGGGCTGACAGGGGGTCCACCCGCGGGTTTCACGGGCCGGGCCGGGTGGTGTAAGCGCCCACCACAGGTTGGAGGTCGTGCGAATGGGTCGCCGGACCAAGATCATCCTCGGCATCCTCGCCGGCATCCCCATGCTGGCGGTGGCGACGGCCGTCCTGGTGCTGCCGGCGATCGAACTGGCGCCGATGGCGGCCGGGCGGGCGACGGTGGCACTCGGGCGCAAGGTGACGATCGGGAGCCTGCGCGTCTCCCCGGGCCTGTCGCTCGGGGTCGAACTCCGCGATGCGCAACTCGACAACATCGAGGGCGGCAGCCGGCCGGCCATGGCCGAGGTGGCGAGCCTGAGCGCCACGCTGGATCTGCTGCCGCTGCTGCGGGGCGAGGTGGTGCTCCGCCGCGCCGCGATGGACGGCTTCACCCTCTATCTGGAACGCGCCGCCGACCGGCGCGCCAACTGGCATTTCGGGGAACGGCCCGCCACCCCGCCGCCGGCCGCCGCCACGCCGCCCGACCGCAGCGGGCTGCCGATGATCCACGACCTGCGTCTGACCGGCAGCGAGATCGTCTTCCGCACGACCAGCGGGAAGGAGCTGCGCACGCGGCTCGACACCGCCGCCATCACCGCCGACGCGCTGGACCAGCCGGCCCGGCTGACCGCCGCCGGCAGCTACAGCGACGTGCCGGTGACGATGGAGGCGACGCTCGGCAGCATCGCGACGCTGCGCGACGCGCGCATCCCCTTCCCCATTGAGCTGAACGCGGCCTCCTCGGCGGAGACCACGCTGACCTTCCGGGGCACCGCCACCGACCCGCTGAACGTGGACGGCGCGGCGGGCAGCATCCGGTTCTCGGCGGCGACGCCGGCGGCGATCCTCGCCATGGCCGGGGCGGGCGGGACGGAGGTGCCGCCGGTGCCGATCGCGCTCTCCGGCCGGGCGACGCGCAGCGGCGATGTCTGGCGGCTGACCGAGGCCGAGGGCGCGCTCGACGGCGCGCCCTTCGCCGCCCCGCTGCTCGAACTGACCGAGGGCGGCCGGGGGCAGCCGGATGCGATCGTGGTGACGATGGATTTCACGCGGCTGGATGTGAACCGGCTGCTCGGTGCGCGGCCGCAGGGCAGCAACCAGGCCAGCGGCGACGCCGACCTGCCGCTGGTGGTGCCGGAGATGCCCGACCCTCTGCTGCGGGCGGAGCTCGGCGTGCAGGAGCTTGTCTACGCGCGGCTGCGCGCCACCGATGTGCGGATGAAGGCGGAGATGGCGCCGGCGCGGATCGCCGTGGAATCGCTCGGCCTCGTCGCCTTCGGCGCGCGCTTCGACGCCTCCGGCGAACTGCTTCCGGCCGAAGGCGGCGGTGCCGGCATCAGCGCCACGGCGCGCATGACGCAGGGCGACGTCGATACGCTGCGCCGTGCCTTCGGATTGCCGCGCCTGCCGCTCGCCGGGCAGATCGAGGCGCATGCGGCGGTCGCGGCGGAGGCCACGACACTGAATGCGGCGACCGCCCGGGCGCGCATCTCGGTCGTCGCGGCGATGACCAGCGGCAGCATCGCGCGGGAGGTGATCGAGATGGCCTCCACCGATGTGCGGGCGCTGTTCCGCACATCGCGCGGGATGACGCGCGTCTCCTGCCTGCTGGCGGCGGTGGACGTGCGCGCGGGGCGCGGCGAAGCGGCCCCGGTGCGCATCCGCGCCGGCACCGGGACGGTCAGCGGCCTGGCGAGCTTCGACCTCAACCGCGAATGGGTGGATCTCATCATCGGCAGCCAGCGCGAGACGACGAACTTCTTCGCCCTCGACATCCCGGTGCGGGTGAGCGGGTCCTTCTCCAACCCTGACATCCTGCCGGCGCAGTGGTCCAGCTCGGCCCGCGCCCGGATGGAGAGCGGCAGCATGGCACCCCTGCCGCCGGATCTGCGCGACACCGCGCGGCGCAACCCCTGCTATTCGGACCGCAGCTCGCGGCGCTGAGGACGGGACACGACACCAGCCCATGCTGTTCAATTCCCAGGCGCTGATCCTCGGCCTGCTGCCGCTCGCCCTCGCCGGCTGGTACCTGGCGCCGACGCGCGACGCGCGGCAGGCCTGGGTCGTGCTTGCCTCCCTGGTGTTCTACGCCTTCTGGGACCCGCGCTTCGTGCCGGTGCTGGTCGGGCTGACGCTGCTCAACTGGGTGGTGGCGCGCGCCCATGCAGGCGCTCCGCGCGGATGGTGGGCGGATATCGGCATCGCCATGAATCTCGGCGTGCTCGGCTGGGTGAAGTACGCGAACTTCATCGCGGACAACGTGGCGTGGGCGCTGGGCGGACGGCACGAACAGTGGAACATCATCCTGCCGCTCGGCGTGTCCTTCTACGTCTTCCAGAAGGTCTCCTACCTGATCGACCTGAAGCGCGGGCAGGCGAAGATCTACAGGCTTTCGGACTTCTTCCTCTTCGTCACCTTCTTCCCGCAGCTCGTCGCCGGTCCGCTGGTGCGGCACAACGAGGTGATCTGGCAGTTCGCGCTCGACCCGCGCCGGCCGGAGATGACGGAGAACCTGGCGCGCGGCCTGGTGCTGTTCACCATCGGCCTGGTGAAGAAGGTGGCGATCGCGGACACCGTCGCGCCGGTCGCGGACGCCGTCTTCGGCCGCGCGGCGGCGGCGCAGGCGCTGGGGGCCGGCGATGCCTGGCTCGGCACCCTGGCCTACACCCTGCAGATCTATTTCGACTTCTCCGGCTATTCCGACATGGCGCTCGGCCTCGCGCTGATGTTCGGGCTGCGGTTGCCGGCCAATTTCGACGCACCCTATCGCTCGGCCTCGATCCGCGAATTCTGGCGGCGCTGGCACATGACGCTGTCGCGCTTCCTGCGCGACTACCTCTACATCCCGCTCGGCGGCAACCGGTCCGGCGCGGCGCGGCAGGCGGTGAACGTCGTCGTCACCATGCTGCTGGCGGGGCTGTGGCACGGCGCGGCCTGGACCTTCGTGGTCTGGGGCGGGCTGCACGGGATCGCTCTGGCGGTGAATGGCGCCTGGGCGCGGGCCGGCCTGCGCATGCCGTGGGTGATCGGCTGGGCGCTGACGCTGGCCTTCGTCATGCTTGGCTGGGTGCTGTTCCGCGCGCCGGATTTCGCCACCGCGGCACGCATGTTCGCGACGATGGCCGGCCCACCCTGGACCGGCGGCGGCGCCGTTGCGATGGACACGACGCAGACCGTCGCGCTGCTCGCGGGCTGCGTGACGGCAGTATTCGGCCCGGCCTCGCAGGTCTTCGCGCTGGAACGCCTGCGCCCGAGGCCATGGGCCGGCGCCGCGGCAGGCGTGGTGCTGTTCCTGATGCTGCTGCTGATCGGCGGACGGGTCCCGAATGAGTTCATCTACTTCCAGTTCTGAGCCCACCGCGGCGTGGGCGCGGTTCCTCCGGCTGCTGCTGCTCTTCGCCGCGGTGCCGGCGGCGATCGCCTATGCCTTCATCGCGCTGGTCGATCCGTGGGGGATGCTGCCGCTCTCCCTGCCGCTGCGGCGCGAGACGGTGACGACCAACCAGCGCTTCTCCTATCCGATGATCGCGCAAGACCCGCGCTTCGATTCGGTGGTGGTCGGCACCTCCACGAGCAGACTGCTGCGGCCCGCACAGCTCGACGAGCTGTTCGGCGCGCGCTTCGCGAACCTGTCGATGAACAGCGGCACGGCGTGGGAGCAGGCGCAACTGCTTGCCCTGTTCACCCGAAGACACCCGGCGCCGCGCGTGGTGATGGTCGGGCTCGACAAGGAGTGGTGCGAGAGCGGGCCGCTGCGGCGCCTGACCCCGCGGCCCTTCCCTGAATGGATGTATGGCGGAAATCCGTGGCGCGGCTACGGGGAGATCCTGAACCCCTTCGCGGCGGAGGAAGCCGGCAAGCAGGCGCTCGCCATGTTGCGCCTGGCGAGGCCGCGCTATGGACGGGACGGCTATGCCGACTTCCTGCCGAACGATGCGCGCTACGACGCCGCGCGCGCGGCGCAGTCCCTGGTGCCACCGCCGGCCGCGCCTGCTGCCGCGGATCCGGCCTTCGAATTCCCGCAGCATGCGCTGCTGGCCGAAAGGCTCGCCGCGCTGCCCGCGGTGACGCGGGCGGTGCTGTTCTTCGTGCCGTACCACGTCTCGTTGCAGCCCCGGCCCGGCACGCTGGACGAACAGCGCATGGAAGCCTGTCGCGCCGCCATCACGCGCATCGCGAAAGCGCGCCCGGGCACGGCGCTGGCGGACTTCATGATCCCGAGCCCGATCACGCGCGAGGACACACATTACTGGGACCCGCAGCACTACCGCATCGGCATCGCCGAACGGCTGGCGCGTGGCCTCGCCGCGGCGGCCGAGGGGCATCCTTCAGCCGAGGGCGACTACGTGCTGCTCGTACCGCCCGTCGGCCATTGATCCTGAGGGGCGGGCGCCGCACCCTGCGCGCCCCAACGGAGACGCATTCATGGCCGATACGCTGCTCTTTCCCGGCACCGTCGAGTGGTCGGGCGAGAACCCCGGGATTTCGCTGAAGGAGGACCCGTCGGGGCCCTTCACGACGCTGGCTTCCTTCTTCCGCGTCGTGCTTTCCCCCCATGGGCGCGGGCATGCGCTGGTGCTGCTGCTCTCGCCGCAGGAGGCATCGCCGCCGGCGGACCGGCCGAACATCTGCCTGACGGACAACGAGACGCTCGCGCGCTGGCTGGTCGCCGACTACGTCTCCCATTTCGGCGCTTGGCGCGGGCAGCCTGGGCTGGCGGGCCTGCAGTACCGCAGGCTCGACAGCGTGAAGACCAGCGGCGACGCGATCTCGACCTACAGCGAGACGGTGCGCGGTACCGACATGACGGTGGCGCTGACCTGGTCGGGCCTCGGCAGGCCCTTCTGCTTCGCGCTGCCGCCGGAGAATTCCGCAACCGGGAAGCACCACATGCCGACGCTCTTCGTCGGCTGCGAGACGGCGAGCATCACGGTGAACGGCCGCATCCGGCCGGGCGCGCCGATCCCGCGCGACATCGCGGGGCAGCGCATCTCGACGGCGATGCTGGCCTTCTCGGAGACCTGGATCCGCGCATGATCCCACAGGTCCGCCGTAAGCGACCCGTGGAGTCTGATGCCGTCGAGACTTGCCGATGACGTCATGATCGGCGAGGCGAACGGTATCGCGCGCAGCTTTGGTGTAGCGGCTGCGCGCCGGACCAGGACTCTCATACCGGTGCAGCCGACAGGCTGACGGGTATGCGTGTGCGCCAGGCGCGGGCCGCGCCATCCAGCGACCTGGCCTTTGCACCGCGTTCCGACCGGCCGGGCGCGGCTGTTGGTCCGGGTGCGGTCGCGCTGCTCGCTCCCGGCCCGATGCGCCGCATCGGGCCGACTCGCGATCAGTCGGTGGCGGCGGCCTGTTCCAGCCGGTAGGGATGCGCCGGATAGCTCCCGAGGATGCGGAATTCGCGTGAGAAGAATTCCAGCTCCTCGAAGGCGCGCCGCAGCGGCGGGCTGTCCGGGTGGCCATCCACGTCGCAGAGGAACTGGGTGGCCGAGAAATGCCCGTTGAGCATGTAGGATTCGAGCTTCGTCATGTTCACGCCGTTGGTCGCGAAGCCGCCGAGCGCCTTGTAGAGCGCCGCGGGGATGTTGCGGACGCGGAAGACGAAGGTGGTGACGGTGTCGGGTGCGCTCACCGGCGGGTCGCGGCGTTCGCGCGCCATGACATAGAAGCGCGTGGTGTTGTGCGCCTCGTCCTCGACGTTCCGCTTCAGGATCTCGAGGCCGTAGATCTCGGCGGCGAGTTCCGATGCGATGGCCGCGTCCTCGACGCCGCCGCGCTCGGCGACCAGGTGGGCCGCACCGGCTGTGTCGGCCTCGATCACCGGCTGCAGGTCCATCTCCTTCAGCAGCCGCAGCACCTGGCCGAGGGCGACCGGATGGCTGTGCGCGCGCTTCAGCGTGGCGAGCGTCGCTCCCTTCGGCGCCAGCAGGCAATGCTCGACGCGCTGGAAGTGCTCGCCCACGACGAACAACCCGGACTGCGGCAGCAGCCGGTGGATGTCGGGTACCCGGCCGGCGAGCGAATTCTCGCAGGGCAGCATCGCGAGGTCGCAGCGCCCTTCCCGCAGGGCCACCATCGCCGCCTCGAAGGAAGGCGAGGGCAGCGTCGTCCAGCCGGGATAGGCGGCGCGGCAGGCGAGGTCCGAATAGGCGCCGGGCAGGCCCTGGAAGGCGATGGTCTTGGTCGGCATGGGGCTATCCGTTCAGGGCGCCAGCAGGCTGCGCGCGCGGTCGAGGTCGTGCGGCGTGTCCACGCCGAAGGGGCCGTGCTCGACGCGCGCGGCGGCGATCCGCATGCCGGCCTCGAGGGCGCGAAGCTGCTCGAGCTTCTCGCGCTGTTCGAGCGGGCTCGCCGGCAAGGCGACGAAGCGGTCCAGCGCCGCCCGGCGATAGGCATAGACGCCGATATGATGCCAGCGCGGCCCCTCCCCCCAGGGGATCGGCAGCCGAGAGAAATACAGCGCCGGCGCGACGCGCGATTCGCCCTCGAAGGCGCAGGCGCATTTGACGAAGGAGGCGGTGTTGGCCTCCTCCTCATTCGCGATCGGGCAGACCAGGGTGCCGATGTCCACGGCCGGGTCCGCGAGGGGCTCCAGCACGGCGCGCAGGGTCTCGGGGGCGATGGTCGGGAAGTCGCCCTGCAGGTTCACCACGACATCGTAACGGCCCTCGGGGTCGAGGCCCGCCATGGCGCGATGGACCCGGTCCGTGCCGGAAGGCACGTCCTCGGTCACCAGCACGGCCTCGGCGCCGGCGGCGCGGGCGGCGGCGGCGATCTCGGGCTCCCCCGCGGCGACGGCAACGGGGCCGATCCCAGCCTCCCGCGCGCGGTCGAGGACATGGGCGATCATCGGGCGGCCGTGGATATCGGCGAGAGGCTTGCCGGGCAGGCGGGTGGCCGCCATGCGGGCCGGAATGACGAGGATGGGGCGCAAGAAGGCGGCTCCGGCTGCTTGTCGGGCGGAAACTCGGGCACTATGGTCCGCGGCGTTTTAGGCAAGGCGGTCCTGGGGCGCAAACGCGCCCGGGTGAGCGGCACGAAGGGCTACGACGGGCATGCACAGTCTGGAAGGCAACAAGATCGTCGCGGCGGTGCTGACCGCGGGTGTCACCTTCGGCTTGGCGGGGGTGATCGGCGGGCTGCTGGTGCATCCGAGGATGCCGCATGAGCCCGCCATCGCCATGGGTGGCGAAGCCGTGCAGCAGGCCGCGGCCCCTGCGGCAGCCCCGGCGCTCGAACCGATCACGCCGCTGCTCGCCAATGCCAATGTGCAGAACGGGCAGGTCCTCGCGCAGCGCCAGTGCGCGTCCTGCCACACCTTCAACGAGGGCGGGGCGAACCGCGTCGGGCCGAACCTGTTCGGCATCGTCGGCACGAAGCACGCGCATGCGGACGGCTTCAACTATTCCGGCGCCATCCGCGGCATGGCGGAGAAGACCTGGACCTATGAGGAGCTGAACGCCTGGATCGCCAGCCCGCGCACTTATGCGCCGGGCAACCGCATGTCCTTCGCGGGCATGTCCAACGCACAGCAGCGGGCCGACCTGATCGCCTATCTGCGGTCGATCTCCCCGAACGCGCCGGCGCCCTGACCGGGGCAGCCCCTCGCCGGCTGCCCGGAGCAGCCGGCCTGACCCCGGCTTGGCGGAGGCCCGCAGCGTGACCCTGATCGGCGAAGACCTGATCCAGGCCGCGGAGGCCGCGGCCCACGCGGCCGGCACGGTGATCCGGCCGCTGTTCCGCTCCGCCCTGCTGGTCGAGGCGAAGGGCGATGCCAGCCCCGTCACCCGCGCCGACAAGGAGGCCGAGGAGGCGATCCGCGCCCTGATTGCCGCCCGCTTCCCCGGCCATGGCGTGATCGGGGAGGAGCACGGCGCCGACCGCCCGGACGCCGAATGGGTCTGGGTTGTGGACCCGATCGACGGAACCCGGGCCTTCGTGACCGGCCGGCCACTCTTCGGCAGCCTGATCGCCCTGCTGCACCGGGGCCGGCCGGTGCTCGGCATCATCGACCAGCCGGTCACCGGGGAGCGCTGGCTCGGCGTGGCCGGGCAGCCGACCCGCTTCCGCGCCCCGCTCGGCGGCACCGCTGCCTGCCGCCCCTGCGCCGCGGTGGAGGAGGCCGAGCTGTCCTGCACCAGTCCCGACATGTTCCTCCCGCCCGACCGGCCGGGATTCGAGCGCCTGCGCGCCGCCGCTCGCCGCGTGACCTGGGGCGGCGACTGCTATTCCTACGGCCTGCTGGCGATCGGTCTGGTGGACATCGTGGTGGACGCCACGATGAAAATCTGGGACTGGGCGGCGCTGGTGCCGGTGGTGGAAGGCGCAGGCGGGCGCGTTACCGGCTGGCGCGGCGAAGTCCTGACCGCCGAGGCCGATGGCCGGGTCCTGGCGGTGGGCGACCCGGCCCTGCTGCCAGAGGCTGTGGCCCTGCTTACCGATCGGTAGCCTCACGGACGTTGCCGCACGGGGGGCGAACCCCCATCCTGCGAAGCATGCTGCGACGTAATCTCCTGGCGCTCGGCGCCCTGGCCGCCCTTCCCGCCCTGCCGCGCGGCGCCCGCGCCTTGGTGCCCGCAGGCGGCGACAAGCCCGGGGAGGTGGTGCGCACCCACGCCCTGTCCCTGCTGGCCGAACCCAGCCTGCCGCGCGACTTCCCCCATTGGCCCTGGGCCAATCCGGCAGCGCCGAAGGGTGGGGAGGTGGTGCTGTCCCGCCTCGGTTCCTTCGACAGCTTCAACCCCTTCATCCTGCGCGGCACCTCGGACCCCGGCATCGGGCTGATCTACGACACGCTGATGGCGGGCAATCCGGACGAGGCGACCGCCGAATACGGCCTGCTCGCCGAGACGGTGGAGCTGCCGGCCGACCGCAAGGGCGTTTCCTTCGAGCTGCGCGAAGCTGCGCGCTGGCACGACGGCAAGCCCGTGACGGCCGAGGACGTGGTCTTCACCTTCAACGCGCTGCGCACCCAGGGACGGCCTTTCTACCGCGCCTACTGGGCCGATGTGGCGGAGGTGGTGGCCGAATCGCCGCGCCGGGTCACCTTCCGCTTCCGCGATGCCGGCAACCGCGAACTGGCGCAGATTCTCGGCGACATGCCGGTGCTGCCAAAGCACTGGTGGGAAGGGCGGGATTTCGCGCGGCCGTCGCTGGACACGCCGCTGGGCTCGGGGCCCTATCGCCTGGAGCGCTTCGAGCCAAACCGCAGCACGGTGTACCGCCGCGTCGAGGACTACTGGGCGCGCGACCTCGGCGTGCGGCGCGGCCTGAACAATTTCGACACCATCCGCTACGAGTACTTCCGCGACACCACCGTCGCCTTCGAGGCCTTCAAGGCCGGCCAGACCGATTTCCGGCAGGAGAACGTCGCCCGCGACTGGGCGACCGGCTACGACTTCCCCGCCGCGCGCCGCAACCTCGTGAAGCGGGAGGAGATCCCACACCAGATCCCGACCGGCATGCAGTGCTTCGCCGTGAACCTGCGCCGCCCGCTGTTCCAGAATGCCCGGGTGCGCCGGGCGCTGATCGAGATCTTCGACTTCGAATGGATGAACGCGAACCTGTTCTACGGCGCCTATACGCGGACCTCCTCCTTCTTCTCCAATTCCGATTTCGCCGCGCGCGGCCTGCCGGAGGGGCGCGAACGCACGATCCTGGAGGGCTTCCGCGGCCGCGTCCCGGATGCCGTCTTCACCGAGGAATACAAGCTTCCGGTCACCGACGGCTCCGGCAACAACCGCGCCGGGCTGCGCCGCGCGCTGGCGCTGCTGCGGGAGGCAGGTTGGACCGTGCGCGACCGCCGCCTGGTGAACGCCCAGGGGCAGCCCTTCGAGTTCGAGATCCTGCTGCAGGGCGCCACCTTCGAACGCGTGGCGCTGCCCTACGTGCAGTGGCTGGAACGGCTCGGCATCGCGGCGCGCGTGCGCACCGTCGATCCTGCCCAGTACCAGGTCCGCATCGATGCCTTCGACTACGACATGACGGTGGACGGCCAGGGCCAGGGCTTCTCCCCGGGGAACGAGCAGCGGGACTACTGGACCTGCGCCAAGGCACGGGAGAACGGCAGCCAGAACGTCGCGGGCATCTGCGACCCGGCGATCGACGAGTTGGTGGAGCTGGTGATCGCCGCTCCGGACTATGACGAGCTGGTCGCGCGCACGCGCGCCCTCGACCGCGTGCTGCAGCATCACGACTTCGTCATTCCGCACTGGCACAGCCGCACCTTCCGCATCGCCTTCTGGGACAAGTTCGGCCGGCCGGACCGCAACCCGCGCTACGGGCTCGCCTTCCCCACCGCCTGGTGGCTGGACCCCGCGCGGGACCGCGCTCTCACCGAAGCGCGGCGCGCGTAGCCGCGGCATGGGTGCCTACCTCCTCCGCCGGCTGTTGCTGGTGGTGCCGACGCTGCTCGGCATCATCATCGTCAACTTCACCGTCGTGCAGTTCGCCCCGGGCGGCCCTGTGGAGCAGATGCTCGCCGAGCTGCGCGGAGAGGGACAGACCCTCGGCCGCATCACCGGCGAAGGCGGCGGCGAGGTGCGCACGCGCAATGCCGCCGAGGCCCGCGGCAGTGCCGGCGGTGCCGGACAGGGACCGGTCGGCAGCTATCGCGGCGCGCAGGGGCTCGATCCGGCCATCGTCGCCGAGATCGAGCGCACCTTCGGCTTCGACAAGCCGGCCATCGTCCGCTTCTTCGAGATGATGGTGAGCTATCTGCGCTTCGACTTCGGGCGGTCCCTGTTCCGCGACCGCCCGGTGGTGGACCTCATCCTCGAGAAGATGCCCGTCTCGGTTTCGCTCGGCCTGTGGTCGACGCTGATCATCTACCTGGTGTCGATCCCCCTCGGCATCCGCAAGGCGGTGCGGGACGGGTCGCGCTTCGATATCGCAACCTCCGGCGTGGTGCTGGTGGGCTACGCCATCCCGGGCTTCCTCTTCGCCATCTTGCTGGTGGTGTTCTTCGCCGGCGGGTCCTTCCTGCAGTGGTTCCCGCTCCGTGGGCTGGCGAGCCCCGGCGCGGCCGACCTGCCTTTCTTCGAGCGCGCGCTGGATTATGCCTGGCACATGGCGCTGCCGACGCTGACCCTGGTGATCGGCGGCTTCGCCGGGCTGACCATGCTGACCAAGAACGCCTTCCTGGACGAGATCGGCAAGCAGTACACGGTCACCGCGCGCGCCAAGGGCAACACCGAGCAGCGCATCCTTTACGGGCATGTCTTCCGCAACGCGATGCTGCTGATCATCGCCGGGTTTCCGGCGGCCTTCATCGGCATCCTGTTCACCGGCGCGCTGCTGACGGAGATCGTGTTCTCCCTCGACGGTCTCGGCCTGCTCGGGTTCGAAAGCGCGATCCGGCGCGACTATCCGGTGATGTTCGCCACGCTCTACATCTTCACGCTGCTCGGCCTGGTCATGCAAATCGTGGGTGACTTCACCTACACGCTGGTGGACCCGCGGATCGACTTCGAGGCGCGGCGATGATGCGGGGGATCGCCAGGGCCGCTGTGGCGCCGCACGGGGGCGCCACCCCCGTGCACCACCCGACGGCGGCCGAAGGGCCTCCGGACTCCAGGGAAATGGCCGGCGGGGTGGAGAGGCTCAAGCGCGCGACCTGGATGAGGGGCGCATCACGCCTCTCCACCGCGCCGGGCATTTCGCGGATTCCAGGGGCCCTTAGGCCCTTGGCGGGTGGGTACGGGAGGGCCGAGCCCTCCCGCGGACGCGCCGCGCCATGACGCTCTCCCCCATCACTCGCCGCCGCCTGGCGAATTTTCGTGCGAACCGGCGCGGCTATTGGTCGCTGGTGATCTTCGGCTTCCTGTTCTTCGTCACCCTGTTCGCGGAGTTCATCGCCAATGACCGCCCACTCGTCGCCAAGGTGGACGGCCGCTGGTTCGTCCCGGTGCTGACCGACTACGCCGAAGCCGACGTGATCGAGGACGGCCTGCCGACCCTGGTGGACTGGCACGACCGCGGCTTCCGCGAGGAATTCGAGGCCAAGGGCGGCTGGATGGTCTGGCCACTGGTACCGTATTCCTACCGCACCGTGGTGCGCGACCTCGGCCAGCCGGCGCCCTCTCCGCCTTCGGCACGCAACTGGCTCGGCACCGACGACCAAGCGCGGGACGTGCTGGCGCGGGTGATCTATGGGTTCCGCATCTCCGTGCTGTTCGGCTTCTCGCTGACGATCGTGAGTTCGGTGGTGGGCATCGCGGCCGGCGCGGTGCAGGGCTTCTACGGCGGGCTGACGGACCTGCTGTTCCAGCGCTTCATTGAGATCTGGTCGGGCATGCCGCAGCTCTACCTGCTGATTATCCTGGCGAGCGTCATCGAGCCGACCTTCTGGGTGCTGCTGGTCTTCCTGCTGCTGTTCTCCTGGATGGGGCTGACCGGCGTGGTGCGGGCGGAATTCCTGCGAGGGCGCAACTTCGACTACGTGCGCGCGGCCAAGGCGCTCGGCGTGTCGGACGTGGTGGTGATGTTCCGTCACATCCTGCCGAACGCGATGGTGGCGACGCTGACCTTCCTGCCCTTCATCCTCAGCGGGTCGGTGACGGTGCTGGCCAGCCTCGACTTCCTCGGCTTCGGCCTGCCGCCGGGCTCGCCCTCGCTGGGGGAGCTGGTGAACCAGGGCAAGAACAACCTGACGGCGCCGTGGCTGGCGATGACCGGCTTCGTGGTGTTGGGCGGGATGCTGACACTGCTGATCTTCGTGGGCGAAGGCGTGCGCGACGCCTTCGACCCGCGAAAACTGCCGGGGGGATCGCGATGAGCGCGTCCGATGGTCGGCGCGCCGAAGGGCGCGAAGAGCTGAATCGGCCGCGCCCGACGAATGGGCCGCTGCTGGAGGTCGAGAAACTCGCCGTCGCCTTCCGCGGCAAGCGGGTGGTCGAGGACGTCTCCTTCACCGTCGAACGCGGGGAGACCGTCGCGCTGGTCGGCGAATCCGGGTCCGGCAAGTCAGTCACCGCGCTGTCCTGCCTGCGGCTGCTGCCGGGCGCGGGCGGCAATCCGGCGGGGCGCATCCTGCTGGACGGGACCGAGGTGCTGACCGCGCCGGACGCCGACCTGCGCCGGTTGCGCGGCGGCGTGGCGGGGATGGTGTTCCAGGAGCCGATGACCTCGCTCAACCCGCTGCACACGGTGGAGCGCCAGGTTTCCGAGGCGATCACCCTGCACCAGCCGCTCGCCGGCGCGGCGTTGCGTGCCCGCGTCGTCGAATTGCTGCGCCGCGCCGGCTTTCCGAAGGCGGAGGATCGGCTCGGCGCCTATCCGCACCAGCTCTCCGGTGGTCAGCGGCAGCGCGTGATGATCGCCGCCGCGCTGGCGAACGATCCGAAGCTGCTGATCGCGGACGAGCCCACCACCGCGCTCGACGTCACGATCCAGGCACAGATCCTCGAACTGCTGGAACGGCTGAAGCGCGAGCTCGGCATGGCGCTGCTGCTCATCACCCACGACCTGAACATCGTGAGGAAGCACGCCGACCGCGTCGTGGTGATGAAGGATGGGCACGCGGTGGAGCAGGGCCGTGTCGCCGATGTCTTCGCCGCGCCGTCGCACGACTACACCCGCATGCTGCTGACGACCGAACCCCGTGGCCAGCCGGCGCCGGTGGCCGACGACGCGCCGGAGGTCATGCATGGCGAGGCGATCAGGGTCCGCTTCCCCATCCGACGCGGCCTGATGCGCCGCGTGGTCGCCGAGGTGAAGGCGGTGGACGGCGTCTCCGTCGCCGTGCGGGAAGGCGAGACGGTCGGGCTGGTCGGTGAATCCGGCTCGGGCAAGACGACGCTTGGCTTGGCACTGCTGCGGCTGGAGGATAGCGACGGCGCCATCCGCTTCGAAGGGACCGCGATCGAGAGGTTGGAACGCAGCGCGCTGCGGCCGCTGCGCCGGCGCATGCAGATCGTCTTCCAGGATCCCTTCGGTGCACTTTCCCCGCGCATGAGCGTGGGCGAGATCGTCGGCGAGGGCCTCGCCGTCCATGAGCCCGGCCTGAGCCGCGCGCAGCGCGCGGAAGCGGTCGCAGCGGCGCTGGAGGAGGTCGGGCTGCAGCCGACCATGACCGAGCGCTACCCGCATGAATTCTCCGGCGGACAGCGCCAGCGCATCGCCATCGCCCGCGCCCTGGTGCTGAAGCCCCGCTTCCTGGTGCTGGATGAGCCGACCTCCGCGCTCGATGTCAGCGTGCAGGCGCAGGTGGTGGAACTGCTGCGTGCGCTGCAGGCGAAGCATCGGCTCGCCTACCTCTTCATCTCCCACGACCTGCGCGTGGTGCGCGCGATGGCACACCGGATCATCGTGCTGAAGGATGGCCAGGTGGTCGAGGAAGGCGAGGCCGGACAGGTTGTCGCCGCCCCGCGGGAAGCCTACACCCGCGCCTTGATGGCCGCGGCATTCGACCTGCGGGCCGCGGAGGCGCCGGGATTGCGGACGTGAACGAGTTGGAACGCCTAAAGGCGCTGCTGGATGCCGGGCAGGTGAAGCTCGGCGTCCACATCCGCAAGATGAATTCGCCGGGCTCGCCGGTCTATCGCTCCTGGGAGAATATCTGGCCGGCGGGGCTGATCCTCGCCGCCTCCTTCATCGCGCTGAGGTGGGGCGGGGCGCCGCTGGACGCGCTCGGCATCGGGCAGGCCGGGGCCTGGGCGGGGACCATCGTGCTTGCACTCGGCTGCTGGTGGTGGATCGCGAAGGTGATGCCGAAGGTGAAGGACGGCGTGTTCGAGCGCAGCGCCGCCTTCGCCCTGCAATCACCCGGCCACTTCGATGCGCTGTGGTCGAAGGGCGTGTTGAGTCTCTATGCGAAGCTGCCGGACGGCTCGGAGCGCGCGGCGACGCACAAGGACGACTGGCGCGGCTTCGTCGCCGGCATCGATGAATTGCTGAAGGAACCCCGCTGATGGCGGTGCTGCTCTCCACCAAGGCCCACACCATGCAGGACTGGAAGGCGGCGCTGCTGGCCGTCGATCCGTCGCTGGAGATCCGCCTGTTCCCCGATACCGGGGAGCCGGCGGAGATCGAGGCCGCTGTGGTCTGGACGGCGCATGACATGATGGAGCTGCGCCGCTACCCCAACCTGCGGCTGATCGTCTCCATGGGTGCGGGCGTAGATCACCTGTTCCGCCCGCCCGGGCCGCCGCCGGGCGTGCCGGTGGCGCGGCTGGTGGACACGCGGCTGACCCAGGGCATGACGGAATGGGTGCTGCTCAACGTGCTGCGCTTCCACCGGCAGGACCCGGACTACCGCGCGCTGCAGGCAGCGAAGATCTGGGAAGAGCTGCCCGCGCCCGAAACCTCTGCCCGGCGGATCGGCATCCTCGGCCTCGGAGAACTCGGCAGCGACGCGGCACGGGTGCTGCACGGCCTTGGCTTCCCGGTGATGGGCTGGTCGCGCCGCCCGAAGGCGCTGGAGGGCATCGAGACTTTCAACGGTGCCGATGGCCTTGCCGCCATGGCGGCGAAGGCCGACATGCTGGTCTGCCTGCTGCCGCTGACGCCGGAGACGCGCGGCGTGCTAGACGCGAAGCTGCTCGGCGCGATGAAGCCTGGCGGCTATCTGATCAACGCCGCCCGAGGCGGTCACATGGTGGCGGCCGATGTGCTGGCGGCGCTCGATTCGGGCCAACTGGCCGGTGCCGCGCTCGATGTCTTCGAGCCCGAACCCCTGCCGTCCGACAGCCCCTTCTGGGTGCATCCCAAGGTGATCCTGACGCCGCATGCGGCGAGCATCACCATCCCGTCCAGCGCCGCGCCGCAGGTCGTGGAGAATATCCACAACGCCCGCGCCGGCCGCCCGCTGGTCAACCTAGTGGACTTCTCCGCGGGCTATTGAGGCCCGGCGGCGACGAGGACGATTCGCATCGCCCTCGCGCGAACGGAAATCAGACCACGCGAAGCGCTGGTTCGGGGTTGACCGGCGCCGACAGCAGCCGCGCGTCGGTCGTCGCCTTGGTGGCTTCCGTCATCACGCTGCGCAGGTCGCGCAGGAAGGTCGTGCCCTTCGTGGTGCGCTGCACCAGCACGCTGCGGCGGTCCGCCGGGTCGACCTTGCGGCGCGCCAGATCGAGTTCGCCGAGGCGATCGAGCGCACGCGTAATCGCCGGCTTCGACACGTTGAGGTCGGCGGCAAGGCCGCGAACCGTGTGCGGTCCTTCGCCGAGATAGACCGTCAGCAGAACCGCGAGCTGGCGCGCGGACAGGTCGGGCCCGTCGCTGCGCACCAGCGCGACGATGGTTTCCCGAAGGATACCGATCTGCTGGTCGGGGTTGGTGTTAGTGGTCATCCTATTCGTCTTCCTTCGTAGGACTCTTCGGCGGCGCGACCGCCATTTCGATGCCGGACATGCTCACAATAGTCGCGCGCGCGTCATCCGCCCGCAGCTTCGGGGGAAACTCGACAAATCTTTACAATGATTGCATACAAGGACCGAGCGCACTGGGCTTCCCCGCCTTCCGGCCGTCCGGGCCGCGTCGAATCATTCCATGCGTAGAGATCGAGATGGGCCCAGGGGATCCCGGCCGGCACGAAGCGGCGCAGGAACAGCGCCGCAATGACCGCGCCGGCCATCGGCTTCTGGGCGACGTTGGAAAGATCGGCGAAGGGGCTGTCCAGCCAGGACTCGTAGCCGGCGTGCAGCGGAAGCCGCCACATCGGATCGTGCACGGCCGCCCCGGCCGCGAGGAATTGCGCGGCGAGCGCATCGTCATTGCAGAACAGTGCCGGGAGATCCGGACCGAGCGCAGTGCGCGCCGCGCCGGTCAGGGTAGCGCAGTCGAAGATGACCGCAGGCGACTGCTCCGCGGCGTAGGCAAGCAGGTCGCACAGCACGAGCCGGCCTTCGGCGTCGGTGTTGCCGACCTCGACCCTCAGGCCCTTTCGCGTGCGCAGCACGTCCATCGGCCGCATCGCCGTGCCGGAGATGGCGTTCTCCACCGCGCCGACGAGCACCAGCAGCCGCACCGGCAGGGCGCTGCGCATCACCATTTCGGCAGCGGCGAGGACCACGGCGGCGCCACCCATGTCCTTCTTCATGCGAAGCATGCCGGCAGGCGGCTTGAGGTGGAGGCCACCACTGTCGAAGCAAACGCCCTTGCCGCAGAGCACGATAAGCGGACCGTCATCCGCCCCGCTCCAGTGCAGCATCGCAACCTGCGGGGCGCGCGGGCTGCCGCCACCTACCGCCGCCACCGCCGGGAATTCCCGTGCGAGGTCCTCGCCCTCGACGATTGTGCAGGTCCCGCCGTGGCGGGCGGCGAGCGTGGCCACGGCGCCGGCGAGTTCCGCCGGCCCCAGATCGGCTGCCGGTGCGTTGATCAGGTCGCGGGCGGCGCAGATCGCCTCGGCCATCATCACCGCCTCGGCCGCGCCCTCCGGGATCTCAAGCATGGCTGGCGCGAGGCCGGCAGCCTTGTGCCGCCCCGGCCTGTAGGCGCCGAGCGCCCAGCCCAGCGTCGCGCTGACGGCATCCTGCGGCCCCGGCGCCAGGCGCCAGGCGGTGCCCGACGGCAGGCCGCGGGCAAGACCGCCGAAGGCCCAGGGACTCCCGTCCGGCGCCAAGCCCACGACCGCACCGGCCAGCCCCTCCGGGCCCGGCAACAGCGCGTACTCTCCCGCCTTCGCTCCAAAGCCCGTGGCGCGCAGGAATCCGGCGGAGGAGGCGGGCAGGCCGTCAAGAAAGGCCGCGTAGCCGTCCGCCCGCACGGCATACAGCGGCAAAGCTCCTGCAGCCTTCGCCGTCAGCCCATCCAGCATCGCATCCTCCGCGACACGCCGCGCGGAGCGGGCGTCGAATCACGAAATCGTTAAAATTCATTCAACTCCAGGACACCAAAGGTTTCCAATCGCTCCCTCGCGCAGGAAGGATATGCACGGGATCGCAACGCATCCAGCCGGCCAGAGCCGCGGGCGGCGGATGATTGCATCGTGCCTGGCCTGTGAAGGCGGTGACAGGGTTCTCGACCGCTCATCACCCCGGGGCGCGACGTCGCCCGGCTGCGGTCCTACATCCGCCGAGTGGGCGAGGAAGGCTATCGCGCTGGTGACGTGACCGCGCCGGCGCCGGACTACGCCCCGTGCAACGCCTGCACAACGCGGTCCAGACCCGCCCTCCAGGGCGGCAGCGTGACACCGAAGGTCGCGGCAAGCTTCGCCGTGTCCAGCCTTCCATCGGCCGGACGCACCGCCTTGGTCGGGTATTCCGCCGTGGTGATGGCATGCACCCTGGGCCGCGGCCCGTTGAACGGGGCGGCGGCCTCGAAGATCGCCTCGGCGAAGGCGTGCCAGGTCGTGGTGCCGGAGGCGACGGCGTGGAAGACCCCGCGATAGGCCTCCCGCCAGCCGGTCTCGCGCATCCGTGCCAGCACGCCGGCGATGGCGTCCGCGAGATCCGGAGCCGCCGTCGGGCTGCCGCGCTGATCCGCCACCACGCGCAGTTCGGGCCGCTCCGCGCCGACGCGCAGCATCGTGCGTACGAAGTTGTTGCCCATGGGCGCGAAGACCCAGGCGGTCCGCAGCACCGTGGTGCACGGGTTGCCGGCGAGCGCCGCCCATTCCCCCGCGAGCTTCGTCCGCCCATAGGCGCCGAGCGGATTCGGCGCGTCCTCCTCGGAATAGGGCGTACCCTTGAGGCCGTCGAAGACGTAGTCGGTGGAGATCTGGATCAGCGGGATGCCGAGCGTGGCGCAATGCCGCGCGATCAGGGCAGGCCCCAGCGCATTGGCGCGGAAGGCGGCGGCCTCGTTGTCTTCCGCCGCATCCACCGCGGTCCAGGCAGCGCAGTTCACTACCGCATCGGGCCGGGCCACGGCGAAGGCGACGGCGACCGTCTCGGGCCGATCGAACTCGAACTCCGGCTGGCCGACGAGGATGGCCTCGAAGCCCTGGGCCGGCAGGGCAGCCTCAAGGCCGGTGGCGAGCTGCCCGCCACGACCGGTGACGAGGACGCGCCGCATCACCAGGTCCCCTGCGGGAAGGGCGGCGGAATGTCCGCAAGCCGCGGCGCATTGCGGTCCTTGTCGGAGAGTATCGCTGTGGCTGCATCGACCGGCCAGGTGATGCCGAGCGCCGGATCGTCCCAGGCGATGCCCGCATCGGTCGCACGGTCAAAATAGGCGTCGGTCTTGTAGAGCACCTCGGTATCGGGCTCGAGCGTACAATAGCCGTGGGCGAAGCCGCGCGGCACCCAGAGCTGCCGCCAGTTCGCCGCGCTGAGCTCGACCGCCACGTGCTGCCCATAGGTCGGCGAGCCCTGCCGGACATCGACCGCCACATCGAGGATGGCGCCGCGCGCGACGCGCACGAGCTTGCCCTGAGCCGTGGGCGGCCGCTGGAAGTGCAGCCCGCGGAGCACGCCCTTCTGAGCGGAGAAGGCATGGTTGTCCTGCACGAAGTCGACGTCGAAGCCCTGCGCGGCGAGCGCGCGGCGCGACCAGACCTCGCTGAAGAAGCCGCGCGCGTCGCCGTGACGGACGGGCTCGATCAACAGGACCTCGGGGATGGCGCAGCGTTCGACCTTCACTGGTGCTTGCCCTCCGCGAGTTCGATGAGGTAGCCGCCATAAGCCGTCTTGCCGAGCGCCTTGCCCTGCTTCAGCAGCGCATTGGCATCGATGAAGCCCATGCGGAAGGCGATCTCCTCGGGGCAGCCGACCTGCAGCCCCTGGCGTTCCTGCACCGTCTGCACGAAGAGCGCCGCCTGCAGCAGAGACCCCGGCGTGCCGGCATCGAGCCAGGCGCAGCCGCGGCCGAGTTGCTCCGCCCTCAGTTCGCCGAGTTCGAGGTAGACCTTGTTGAGGTCGGTGATCTCGAGCTCCCCGCGCGCCGAGGGCGCCAGGTCGCGCGCGAGCTGCGTGACCCGCCTGTCGTAGAAGTAGAGGCCGATCACCGCCCAGTCCGACCTGGGCTTCGCCGGCTTCTCCTCGAGCGTGAGGACGCGGCCTTCGGCATCGAACTCCGCCACGCCGTAGCGTTCGGGATCCGCCACGCGATAGCCGAACACCGTCGCCTCGCCGGCCTCGGCGCGGCGCGCGGCGGCACGGAGCTGCTCGACCAGGCCATGGCCGTAGATGATGTTGTCACCGAGCGCGAGGGCGCAGGCCTCTCCGCCGATCCAGTCGGCGCCGATGTGAAAGGCCTGGGCAATGCCTTCGGGCTTGGGCTGCTCGGCATAGGTGATGGTCACGCCGAACTGGCTGCCGTCGCCCAGCAGGCGCTTGAACTGCGGCAGGTCGGCCGGCGTCGAGATCAGCAGGATGTCGCGGATGCCCGCCAGCATCAGCGTGCCGAGCGGGTAGTAGACCATCGGCTTGTCATAGACCGGGAGCAGTTGCTTCGACGCCGCCAGCGTCATCGGATGCAGCCGCGTGCCGGAACCGCCGGCGAGCAGTATGCCCTTCATGCCTTCACCCCACCCAGGCGCTGGCCCGCGTAGCGCTTGTCCCGGATCGGGCGCCACCAGGCTTCGTTGTCGAGATACCAGGCTATGGTCTGCGCGAGACCGGATTCGAAATCGTGCTTCGCGCGCCAGCCAAGTGCCGCTTCGGCCCCGGACGGGTCCATGGCGTAGCGGAAATCATGGCCCGGCCGGTCCTTCACGTAGGTGATCAGCCGTTCCCGCGGCCCCGACGGATCGGGGCGCAGCCGGTCGAGCGTCGCGCAGATGGCGCGGACGACCTCGAGGTTGGTGCGTTCCTGCCGCGGGCCGAGGCAGTAGGTCGCGCCGGGTTCGCCCCGGAACAGCGCGAGGCAGAGCGCCTCCGCATGGTCCTCGACATGGATCCAGTCGCGGATGTTGGAACCGTCGCCATAGACCGGCAGCGTCCGGCCTTCGAGGGCGTTCAGCGTCACCAGCGGGATCAGCTTCTCCGGGAACTGCCACGGCCCGTAGTTGTTCGTCGTGTTGGAGACGAAGGTCGGCATCCCGTAGGTGTGCTGCCAGGCGCGCACCAAGTGGTCGGACGCCGCCTTCGAGGCCGAGTACGGGCTGCGCGGATCGTAGCGGGTGTTCTCGTCGAAGGGCGGCTCGTCGCGGCTCTCGAGCGAGCCGAAGACCTCGTCCGTCGAGACGTGGTGGAAGCGGAAGCCGGCCTTCGCCTCGCCTTCGAGCGAGGTCCAGTATTCCCGCGCCGCCTCCAGCAGCACCTGGGTGCCGACGACGTTGGTACGGATGAACTCCGCCGGTCCGTCGATCGAGCGATCGACGTGGCTCTCGGCCGCGAGGTGCATGATGCGGGAGGGACGATGCGTCGCGAAGACGTCGCGCATCGCCGCCACGTCGCAGATATCCGCGCGGACATGGACATGGCGCGGGCTGCGCAGCCAGTCGCCGAGGCTCTCGGGGCTGGCCGCATAGGTCATGCGATCGACGTTCACCACCACCTCTTCGGTGGTGGAGAGCAGCCGGCGCACCACCGCCGAGCCGATGAAGCCCAGGCCGCCAGTGATCAGAAGGGTCATGCCGAGGTTGTCCGCGGTTTCGGGAGGAAGAGAGGCGAGGGTCTAGGGCAGAATAGCGGCAGCATCTAGACATGCGACCCATCGACGCTGCGGTGCACAAAATACCACACAGGGCATGGGGTCCGCCGGCCTGACCACTCAGCGCCGCAGTGCCGCCTGGCCGAGGAACCAGCGATAGGTGCCCTCCAGCCCTTCCCGGAAGCCGATCCGGGCGCGCCACCCGATCGCCGCCAGGCGCGAGACGTCCATGCGCTTCAGCATGGTCCCGTCGGGCTTCGAGGCATCCCAGGCGATGCGGCCGGCGAAGCCGGTGACGCGGGCGATCTCCTGCGCCAGCTCGGCGATGGTGATGTCCGTCCCGGTGCCGATATTGAGATGGCTCTCGCCGGAGTAGTGCCGCAGCAGGAAGGCGCAGGCGTCGGCGACGTCGTCGACATGCATGAATTCGCGCCGCGGCGTGCCGCTGCCCCAGCAGGTGACGACCTCCGCATTCTCCTGCGCCGCAGCGTGGAAGCGCTGCAGCAGCGCCGGGATCACGTGGCTGCGCTCCGGGTGGAAATAGTCGCCCGGGCCGTAGAGGTTGCACGGCATGGCGGAGATGTAGTCGCGCCCGTATTGCCGCCGATACGCCTGGCAGAGCTTGATGCCGGCGATCTTGGCCACCGCGTACCACTGGTTGGTCGGTTCCAGCGGCCCGGTCAGCAGCGCGTCCTCCGCGATCGGGTTCGGCGCCTCCCGCGGGTAGATACAGGAGGAACCGAGGAAGAGCAGGCGGTTCACCCCGGCGCGGTGCGCCGCCTCGATGAGGTTCGCCTCGATCATCAGGTTGTCGTAGAGGAACTCGGCCGGCAGCGTGTCGTTGGCGAGGATGCCGCCGACCTTGGCGGCGGCGACCACCACGGCATCCGGGCGCGTTCCTTCCATGAAGGCCTCGACTTCGGCCTGGCGGCGAAGGTCGGCGCGGAGACGGTCGGCGATGATGATCTCGCAGCCCTCCGCTTCCAGCCGCCGGACGCAGGCCGAACCGACCATGCCGCGATGGCCCGCGACATAAACGCGCGCGCCTCGCAGGCGAAAAACCTCGGCCGGCATTGTCTCAACCATAGGCGCGCTGCCCAGGCACCGCCGGGGCCTCGTCGCGCATCAGGGCGATGTCGCTAGCGACCATCTCCGCGACCAGTTCCGGCAGCCTCACCGTGTGCGTCCAGCCGAGCACATTGCGGGCCTTGGCGGCATTGCCGATCAGCAGGTCGACCTCAGTCGGGCGGAAGTACTCTGGATCGATGCGCACCACGGTGCGGCCGGAGGCACGGTCCACGCCGACCTCCTCCACGCCGGCGCCGTGCCATTCCAGCACGATGCCGGCCTCCGCGAAGGCGAGCTCGGCGAAGCGGCGGACGGTGTGCGTCTCCCCGGTCGCGAGCACGTAGTCGTCCGGCGTCTCCTGCTGGAGGATGCGCCACATGCCCTCGACGAAGTCGCGCGCATGACCCCAATCGCGCTGCGCATCGAGATTGCCCAGCCAGAGACATTCCTGCTTGCCTAGGCTGATCGCCGCCGCCGCCCGGGTGATCTTGCGGGTGACGAAGGTTTCTCCGCGGCGGGGGCTCTCGTGGTTGAAGAGCACGCCATTGGAGGCGTGCAGGCCGTAGGCCTCCCGGTAGTTCACCACGATCCAGTAGGCGTAGAGCTTGGCCACGCCGTAGGGGCTGCGCGGGTAGAAGGGCGTCGTTTCATCCTGCGGCACGGCCCGCACCTTGCCGTACAGCTCGCTGGTCGAAGCCTGGTAGAAGCGCGTGCGCTTCTCCAGGCCGAGGATGCGGATCGCCTCGAGCAGCCGCAACGTGCCGAGGGCGTCGGAATTCGCGGTGTATTCCGGCGTCTCGAAAGACACGGCGACGTGGCTCTGGGCGCCGAGGTTGTAGATCTCGTCCGGCTGAACCTCTGCGAGGATGCGGATCAGGTTGGTCGCATCCGTCAGGTCGCCGTAGTGCAGGTAGAAGCCGACGCCGGGGTCGTGCCGATCGTGGTAGAGGTGGTCGACGCGGGCGGTGTTGAAGGACGATGACCGGCGCTTGATGCCATGGACGACGTAGCCCTTCGCGAGCAGGAGCTCGGCCAGGTAGGACCCGTCCTGACCGGTGATGCCGGTGATCAGGGCGACCTTGCGGCGATCCGACATCCTGTGCCTTCCATCCTGCGCGACCTGGGTGCTGTGCGCCCCGAGGGGCGGCCGGTCCGCTGTCTAGCAGCGCCCTTTCCCGGGCGGAAGAATGGGAGGCGCAGGACATCTCGGCCGGACAGGCCGTGCCCGCCCCCGCCGGGGCACCCATGGGCGGCATGCCGGGACACGCCGGGCCTCGTTCAGGCCATCGCGCCGATCGTCGAGCGGAACCGCATCCAGGCGTAGCCGAACAATGCCGCGCCGATCACCGCCAGGGCCGCGAATTGCGGCCAGACCACCGAAAAGCCGGCTCCGCGATAGAGAATGGCCTGCGCCAGCATGACGAAATGTGTCGTCGGCGCGGCGAGCATCACGAACTGCACGATCACCGGCATGCTCTCCCGCGGCGTAGTGCCGCCGGAGAGCATTTCGAGCGGCAGCAGGATCAGCATCAGCAGCAGGCCGAACTGCGGCATCGAGCGCGCCACAGTACCGAGGAAGATGCCCATGGACGTGGTCGCGAAAACATGCACGCCGGCCCCTGCCAGGAACAGCGCCACGGAACCCTGGATCGGCACGCCCAGCGCACCCTGCACGACGACGGTGATGGCGATCGCTGTCGCGACCAGCACCACCAGTGCCATGGCCCAGACCTTGGCGGTCATGATCTCGAAGGGTGTCACCGGCATGACGAGCAGGTGCTCGATCGTGCCGTGCTCGCGTTCGCGGATCAACGCAGCGCCGGCAAGGATGATCGAAAGCATGGTGATCTGGTTGATCACCTCCATCACCGCCCCGAACCAGGCTTCCTTAAGCACCGGGTTGAAGCGGGCACGCAGCATGAGGTCGACCGCCGGTGTCTCGACCGCACGATAGCGCAGGGCGAAGGCCGTCACCTCGTCGCTGATGATGGTCTGGATGTAGCCGCTGCCCGTGAAGGCCTGGCTCATGCGGGTGGCATCGACGTTCAATTGGATGGCGGGCCGACGGCCGGCCAGCAGGTCGCGCTGGAAGTTCGGCGGGATGTCGATCGCGAAGGTGTCCAGCCCGGCATCCATCCGCGCATCCATCTCAGACTGCGTGATGAAGGAGGGCGGCATGAAGTAGGGCGGGTAGAACGCGGCGGAGATCCGCGCGGAAACAGGCGAGCGGTCTTCGTCCACGATGGAGATGGCAGCGCGGCTGAGCGTCTCCGGCATCGCCGTTGCCGCCGAGTAGATGGCGATGGTGAAGGAATAGACGATCAGCACAAGCATCATCGGATCGCGCACCAGGCTGCGCAGTTCCTTCACGCCGAGGGTCGCGATGTGGGCCAGGCGCATGCCTCAACGCTCCTGCTTCTTGAGCAGCGCCGTGCTCAGCGCGATCAGCAAGGGACCCGTGATCAGAAGAGGCAGGAACGAGGCCTGCAGGTCGGCATAGTCCAACGCCTTCGAAAAGGTCCCGCGCGCGATCGTGACATAGTGCGCGGTCGGATAGATCTGCCCGATCAGCGCACCGACGCCTTCGAGCGAGGAGACGGGATTGATCACGCCCGAGAACTGCACCGCCGGCAGGATGGTCATGACCGCGGTGCCGAACATGGCCGCGACCTGGCTCCTGAGGAAGGTCGAGGCCAGCAGGCCAAGGGCGGTGGCGGCGCAAAGATACAGCGCAGTCGCGGCGGCAAGCGTGAGGAAACTGCCCTTCAGCGGAACACCGAACAGCGTGATGGCCAGCAGCACCAGCATCAGGAAGTTCAGCATGCCAAGGAGGATGTAGGGGAGCTGCTTGCCCACGAGGAACTCGAACCTGGTCACCGGCGTGACGTAGAGGTTGACGATCGAACCGAGTTCCTTCTCCCGCACCACGCTGAGGGCGGTGAGCATCGCCGGGATGAGCATGAGCAGGATGGGGATCACCGCCGGCACCATGGCGACCAGGCTGCGGACGTCGGGATTGTAGCGGTAGCGTGTCTCGATGCTGAACAGCGCCGCGGCACCGCCTGAGGAGGCATGCGCGGCGCGCTGCGCCAGCCACTGCGCGTGCATCCCCTGCACGTAGCCGCGGACGGTCTGAGCGCGCGATGGCATCGCGCCGTCGATCCAGGCGCCGACCTGCACCGGCCGTCCGCGCGCGATATCGCGCCCGAAACCCGGCGGGATCTCGATCGCGAGCGTGATCTCGCCGGACTGCATGCGCCGGTCGAGCTCGGCATGGTCGGTGATCGGCGCGCGTTCGGTGAAGTAGCGCGATCCTGCGATGTTGAGCGTGTAGTCCCGGCTGGTCACGGTCTGGTCGCGGTCGAGCACGGCGAAGGTCAGGTCCTCGACATCCAGGGTGATGCCGTAGCCCATGATGATCATCAGGATCACGCTGCCGAGCAGCGCCAGCGTCGCGCGGATGGGATCGCGCCGCAGTTCCAGGGCCTCGCGCCGGGAATAGGACAGCATGCGCCGGACATCGAAGCCACGGCGTGGCTCATGGGCTGGCGCGGGGGCAGCGGGGGCGGCCTGGGTGGGTGCCGCCGGGGTCCCGTCGGCGGCGGCCTCCTCGAGGTAGCCGATGAAGGCCTGTTCCAGCGTCGGCACGCCGCGCTTCGCCACGAGGGACGCGGGCGTGTCGCTGACCAGGACGCGGCCCGCATGCATCAGGGAGATGCGATCGCAGCGCTCGGCCTCGTTCATGAAATGGGTGGAGATGAAGATTGTCACCCTGTCACGCCGCGCGAGCTCGATCAGGATGCGCCAGAAGCCGTCGCGCGCGACCGGATCCACGCCGGAGGTCGGCTCGTCGAGGATCAGCATCTCCGGCCCGTGGATCATCGCCACCGCGAGCGAAAGACGCTGCCGCTGGCCGAGCGGCAGCGAATCCGGCAGGGCGTCCATGATGGCGGTCAGTTCGAAACGCCGTGCCATCTCCTCGATGCGGCCGGGGATGGTCGCGGCGGGCAGGCTGAACAGGCGCGCATGCAGCTCGAGATTCTGCCGGACGGTGAGTTCGGCATAGAGCGAGAAGCTCTGCGACATGTAGCCGACGCGGCGGCGCGTCTCGATGTTGGCGGCATCCACCTCCTGCCCGAACAGCCAGGCCTGGCCTTCCGTGGCCGGCAGCAGCCCGGTCAGCATCTTCATCGTCGTCGTCTTGCCGCAGCCGTTGGAACCGAGGAAGCCGAAGATCTCGCCCCGCCGGATGCGGAAGCTGACGCGATCCACCGCGGTGAAGTCGCCGAAGCGCTTGGTCAGGTCGCGCGCCTCGATCGCGGTCTCGTCACCGTCCAGCGCCTCAAAGGGGCGGATATCGACCGGCCGGTGGCCGGCGCGCTTCTCCTCCGGCAGCAGTGCGATGAAGGCGGCCTCCAGCGAGGTCGTGCCGGTGCGCGCGAGCAGTTCCTGCGGCGTTCCGGTCGCGAGGAGGCGCCCGGCATCCATCGCCGCGAGCCAGTCGAAGCGCGCCGCCTCCTCCATGTAGGCGGTCGCGACCAGCACGCTCATGCCCGGCCTGCCGGCACGGATGTGCGCGATCAGCTCCCAGAACTGGCGGCGGGAGAGCGGGTCCACGCCGGTCGTCGGCTCATCCAGGATCAGCAGCTCGGGGTCGTGGATCAGCGCGCAGCACAGGCTGAGCTTCTGCTTCATCCCCCCCGAGAGCTTGCCCGCCGGGCGGTCCGTGAAGCGCGCGAGGCCGGTCGCCTCGACGAGCTCCGCGATGCGTCGCTCGCGCTCGGCGCGATCATGGCCGAAGAGGCGGCCGAAGAAGTCGATGTTCTCGAACACCGACAGGGTCGGGTAGAGATTCTTGCCGAGGCCCTGCGGCATGTAGGCGATGCGCGGACCGATCCGGCTGCGGTGCCGCGCATCCGCCATGTCGCCGCCCAGCACCTCGACATGCCCGGACTGGACCGCCCGGGCGCCGGCGACGAGGGCGAGCAGACTCGACTTGCCGACGCCGTCCGGCCCGATCAGCCCGGCCATGCAGCCGCCGGGCAGGTCGAGCGTCACCTCATCGAGCGCGATGGTCTTGCCATAGCGCAGGCCGACCTCGTGCAGGCGGCCGACAGGCCCGCTCATTCCGGCAGCCTGATCTGCAGCTGCGCCGGCCATTCGGCCCGGGGGTCCACACGCACATAGGCCACGCCGGGAAGCCCGGTCTTCACCTGGTTCACATGCTCGCGCAGGAGATCGGCGCTGACCCGCGCGCGGACGCGGAACATCAGCTTCAGCCTTTCCTCCGCGGTCTCCACCGTCCTCGGCGTGAACTGCGCCACATCGGCCACCAGAGAGATCTGTGCCGGGATCACGAAGTTCGGCGCGGCGTCGAGGACGAGGCGAACCTCCGTGCCCAGCGCGATGCGCCCGGCATCGGCCGTGGGCAGGAAGAACGTCATGTAGACGTCGGTGAGATCGACGATGTTCAGCACGCGGCCGCCCGCCGCGACGACCTCGCCCGCCTGCGCGACGCGATACTGCACGCGCCCGCCCCGCGGCGCCTTGAGCGCGCTGTCGTCGATGTCGACCTGGATGCGCTGGATCGTCGCGCGCGCGGCCTCGGCGGCAGCCTGTGCGCCGACCACCTGGGACCGAGCGGAGCCGATCGCCGCCTCTGCGGCCGCGACCTGCGCCCGGGCCGCGGCGAGCGCGGCGCGCGCGCCCTCGAAGGTGGCGCGGTCGTCATCGAGCGTCTGCAAGGGGGCGTTGCCGCGTGCCGCGAGTTCCTCGGTCCGCGCCAGTCGCCGGCGTGCCGCGTCTACCTGCGCTTCACGCTGGGCGACCACCGCTTCGGCAGCCGTCTTCTCGGCCTGGCGCTGGGCAACCTGCGTGTTCGCGGTCTCGATCGCGATCAATGCACGCTGGAGCTGGGCCTCCGCCTCCCGCAGCTGAGCTTCGAGAACAGCGGTATCCATCCGCGCAACGACCTGGCCGGCGGTCACGAGATCCCCTTCATCGACGAGGATCTCGGCAATCCGCCCGGCAATCTTCGAGGCCACGTCGATCTCGACGGCCTCGATGCGGCCATTGCCGCGGGCGATCCCCGTGGGAAGCTGCGCCGGTTGGAGATATTGCCACGCGAAGAATGCCGCAACGGCGAGGGAAACGAGCAGCGTCGCCTTGGCGATCGTGCTCCAGGTCCTGCGGGGTGAGGCCACGTCGATTGTCCGGCTGATCCTTTGTCATGCGCTTCTAGAGCAGGGAAACTTGCCCGGTCATGCGCAAATGCAATGCGACAAACCGCGAACCCACGCAGCGATCCGGGCGGCGCGTGTAACGGAATCGACACCACACCCGGGCAAGCCTCGACTGCCCCGCGCGGTCGCCCATGCGAGGCGACGCCGACGGCGGCACGCCACGTGCAGGACATGGATGGGCCGAAGCAATCCGTGCCCGCCAAGCAATGAAATGCCAAGATCAACAGATGCCTTACGATACTGACGCCTCCCTCGCTGATGCCAGCCGGCGCCCGACCCGCGCGGAAGCGCTCTCCGCCGAACTGGCCCGCGCCATCACGGATGGCCGGCTGCCACCCGGAACTGCGCTCGAGGAGGAGCGCCTCGCCGCCGCCCACGGCGTTTCGCGCACCCCGGTCCGGGAGGCATTGCGCCTGCTCGCTTCGACGGGGTTGGTGGAACAGCGCCCGCGGCGCGGGGCAGTGGTGGCACGGCCGGAGCCCCACAGGCTCGCCGAGATGTTCCAGGCCATGGCGGAGCTCGAGGCGAGTTGCGCCTCGCTCTGCACCAAGGCGATGAGCAAGGCTGCGAAGGCGAGGCTCGCCAGCCGGCACGCCGCGATGGAGCAACTGGCACAGACCGGCCATCTCGAAGCGTATCGTGAGGCCAACGTGGCCTTCCATGAGGCGATCTACGCCGGCGCCGGCAACGGCTATCTCGCGGAACTGGCCGGGGCCACGCGGCGGCGGCTGGCACCGTTCCGCGCCGCCCAGCTCGGCGGCCGGGACCGGTTGGCCGCCTCGCATGCCGAACATGGGGCGATCGTGGCGGCGATCCTGGCCGGCGACCCCGCGGCGGCGGCGGCGGCGGTCAGGGCCCATCTCGCGGCGACCGAGGGGGCCTGGGGCATGATGGCCGGCCAGCCCCCCCGCCGATTGGGCTGAGGTCGGGCAGGCGGGCGGCGCGTGCTCGCCCGGGCGGCAATTGCCCAGCTCCGCCGCCCACACTGCATGCAGTATTGTATACAATTCGCCACTGAACGGGCGTCGGCGGCGCGGCACGCGGCTTGCTGTTCGCTCGGGTGATGGATCTCACCCGCCTGCCCTTCCGCCTTGCCGAACTGCACGCGGCCTATGCCAGGGGCCTGACGGTCGACGCCGTGGTCGTGGAGGCGCATCGCCGCCTCGCCGAGGCCGCGGATCCCGGCATCTTCCTCGATATCGTGCCGCTCGAAGCCGCCCAGGCACAGGCTGCCGCCCTGCCGCCCTTCGACCCCGGGCGCTACCCGCTGTGGGGCATCCCGACGGCGGTGAAGGACAACATCGCCGTCGCCGGCCGGCCGATGACCGCCGCCTGCCCCGCCTTCACCCATGTCCCTGCCGAGGATGCCGAAGCCGTCGCCCGCCTGCGCGCGGCGGGGGCACTCATTCTCGGCAAGACCAATCTCGATCAGTTCGCCACGGGCCTCGTCGGCGTGCGCACGCCCTACCCCGTACCGCGCAACACGGCAGATCCGGCGCGTGTGCCGGGCGGATCCTCCTCGGGCTCCGCGGTCGCGGTCGCGCGTGGCATCGTGGCGGTCGCGCTCGGCACGGACACGGCAGGGTCGGGACGCGTGCCCGCAGCCCTGAACGGCATCGTCGGGCTGAAGCCGTCGGTCGGCGCCGTCTCCTCGCGCGGCATGCTGCCGGCGTGCCGCAGCCTCGACTGCATTTCGGTCTTCGCGTCGTGCGTCGAGGACGCCTGGAGCGCCTTCCGGGCAATCGCCGGAGAGGACCGCGCCGATCCGTTCAGCCGGCCGATCGCCTGGCGGGAGCCCGCCGCGCCGCCGCCGCGCGTCGCCGTGCCGGTGGCGACCGACCTTCACCTGGACGATGCGGCGGCGCAGGCCGCCTGGGCCGCAGCACGGGGGCTGCTGCCGGAGGCACGCGAGGCCGGCATCACCGAACTGCTCGACACTGCGAAGCTGCTCTACGATGGCCCCTGGATCGCCGAGCGCGCCGCCGCCTTCGGCGACTTCGCCGCTGCGCACCCGGGCGCGCTCCATCCGGTGACGCAGCAGATCCTGGATGGCGCCGCCCGCTTCACCGCCGTCGATGCCTTCCGCGGCATGTACCGGCTCGCAGAACATCGCCGCGCGGCAGAGGATTTCTTCGCCGCCTTCGACGTGCTGGCGGTGCCTTCCGTGCCCTGCTTCCCGACGCTGGCGGAACTCGAAGCCGACCCCATCGGGCCGAATGCACGGCTCGGCACCTACACCAACTTCGTCAACCTGCTCGACCTGGCGGCGCTCGCCGTACCCGGCCCGGCACGGCCGGACGGCTTGCCCGCCGGCATCACCCTCATCGGCCCGCGCGGGTCGGATGCGGCGCTCGCCGCGCTCGGTGTCGATTTCATCGCGCGCGCAGCCGGAGCACAGGAGGGACGGGCCGCATGATCGAGATCGCCGTCGTCGGCGCCCATCTGACCGGCCTGCCACTGAACCATGAGCTGGTCGCGCTCGGCGGCACCTTCCTGCGCGCCACCGGCACCCGCCCCTGCTACCGGCTCTTTGCCCTCGCGGGCGGGCCGCCGCGACGCCCGGGGCTGCTGCGCGTCGCCCCGCGCGAAGGTGCCTCCATCGCCGCCGAGGTCTGGGCGCTGCCGGAGGAAGGCTTCGGGCGCTTCGTCGCCGCCATCCCGGGCCCGCTGTGCATCGGCACGCTGCTGCTCGCCGACGGCACCGCGCCCAAGGGCTTCCTGGTGGAACCCGAGGGCCTGCACGGCGCCGAGGACATCACCCGCTTTGGCGGATGGCGCGCCTTCCTCGCCGCCGTCGCCGCACCCACCACCGCCTGAGGCTTCCCGACAAGGAGAACGACGATGATCCGCCGCCGAGACCTGCTTGTTGCCGCCGCCCTCGTGCCCCTCACCGCGCCGCATGCGGCGAAGGCCCAGGCGGCGCGCACCGTGAAGATGGGGTCCCTGCGCCTCATCCACTCGATGACGCCGCACTTCTATCAGCGCTTCGCGCCGGCCGGCCTGACCATCGAGGTCATCACCTTCGACAGCCCGACCGACGGCAAGAACGCGGTGGTCACGGGCAGCGTCGCCTTTGGCGGCTTCGGCATTGCCGCGGCCACCTTGGGTGCCGCGGCGGGCGAGCCCGTGGTGGTGGTCGGCGCCTTCTGCAACAAGGGCATGGGTGTCATCGCCAGGAAGGGATCCGGCATCGCCGATATCGCCGGGCTGCGCGGCAAGCGCATCGGCATCTGGCCGGGATCGACGCAGGAGGTCTTCATCCTGGAGCGCCTGCGCATGACGGGCATGAGCGTGCGCGACATCACCCCCGTGCGCGTGCCCTTCGGCGAGATGCACGCCATGCTCGCCCGCGGTGACATCGACGCCTATGTGGGCGCCGAGCCCGGGCCGGGCCTCTCCATCTCCTCCGGTGTCGGCGAGCTCGTGGAATACCCCTACGGCACCGCCATGGGCGGGTTGAACATGATCCTCGGCACCTCCGAGCAGGTGATCGCACAGGATCCGGCGCTGGTGCGGACCATGCTGACCATCCATCGCCGGGCCACCGAGCACATGATGGCCAACAAGGCGGAGGTCGCCGAAACCACCGTCCGCGTGCTTGGCGCGCCACGCGCCGCGGTGGATCAGGCGCTCGGCGCCGACAACGTCGAATACACCTGGAAGCTGGACGACACCGTGCTGCGGCAGTCGCGCACCTATGCCGAACACATGTTGAGCCTACGGCAGATCCGCGCCCTGCCGAGCTTCGACAAGTTCCTCAACCCGCGCTTCTCGAACGAGGTCGCGACGTCCTGACACGGTCGGGGAGGATGGCACGATGAGCGTCACCACCGCCGCCGCCGCGGCCGAGCCGGCGAATGCGGCACGCCCCGCGAGCCGATGGCCCGCGCGGTTCAAGGCCTTCGGCCTGGCGCTGATCGTTCCGCTCGCCCTGCTGGCCTTCTGGCACGTCGCGGTGAAGGCGGGGATGACGCGGCTCATCCCCTCCCCGGCCGAGGTCGCCGAGTACATGGTCGACTTCGCGGTCGGCGGCATCTGGGACGATGCCTTCTCCGCGACGCTGCACATCCACCTGCTGGCGTCGATGAGCCGCGTCTACGGTGGCTTCGCCCTCGCCGCCCTGGTTGCGGTGCCGCTCGGCATCCTGATCGGGCGGAACGAGACGGTCCGGGCCGTGCTCGATCCCTTCCTGCAGCTCATGCGCCCGGTCCCGGTCACCGCCTGGCTGCCGCTGTCGATGATCCTGTTCGGGCTTGGGGCGCGTTCGGCCTTCTTCCTGGTGTTCCTCGGCGCCTTCTACCCGATCCTGCTCAATACGGTGTTCGGCGTGCGCAGCGTGGAGAAGCGCCTGTTCGAGGCCGCCTCCATGCTCGGCTGCACCGGGTCGGCGCAGTTCTTCCGCGTGGTGCTGCCGGCCGCGCTGCCCTCGATCTTCACCGGGCTGCGGCTCGGCCTCGGGCTCGCCTGGTTCGTCATCGTCGTCGGCGAGATGACCGGCGTGCCGCAGGGGCTCGGCGCCGTGATCATGGACGGCCGCACGCTGTCCCGCACCGAGCTCGTGATCTGCGGCATGATCGTGATCGGCATCGCCGGCTACCTCTCCGACCGCGTCGTCGTGACGATCATGAACCGCCTGCTGCGCTGGAGCCCGTCCCACCATGGCTGAGCTGCCGATCCTCGACATCCGCGGCGTGGGCAAGATCTACGAGCTGAACGGCCAGAAGATCGAGGCGCTGCGCGACGCCAACCTGGTGGTGAGGAAAGGCGAGTTCGTCTGCCTGATCGGCGCCTCCGGCTGCGGCAAGTCCACGCTGCTGCGGATCGTCGCGGGGTTCGAGGTACCAACTTCCGGCGAGGCGCTGATGTGGGACAAGCCGGTGGGCGGTCCGGCGCCGGATCGCGGCATGGTGTTCCAGGACTACGGCCTCTTTCCCTGGTTGACGGTGCGGCAGAACATCGGCTTCGGGCCGGCGTCCCGCGGCCTGCCGAGATCCGAGGTGCGCGACACGGTCGAGCGGTTCGTCAACATGGTCGGGCTCACCCGCTTCGCCGACGCCTGGCCGCACCAGCTCTCAGGCGGGATGAAGCAGCGCGTCGCCATCGCGCGCGTGCTGGCCAACGACGCCGAGATGGTGCTGATGGACGAACCCTTCGGCGCGCTTGACGCCATGACGCGGGAACGCCTGCAGGATGAGCTGCTCGATATCTGGCAGCGAACCAGACTGACGGTGCTTTTCGTGACGCACTCAATCGAGGAGGCGATCTTCCTCGCCGATCGGGTGGTGGTGATGGAGCCCGGCCCCGGCCGTATCGCCAGCGAGCACGGGATCGCCCTGCCGCGGCCGCGTGACGTCGCCTCGCCCGAATTCAACGAGGTCCGGCGGGATCTCTCCGCCCGGCTGCACAGCCACCACGCGCGCAAGGCTGCCTGACGCCGATGGCCCGGATCGCGACGGTGCATCGGGTGCCGATGCGCCATCCCGGCGACGTGTCCGGCGTTGCGGCCCTGCTCGATGCAGGCGCGCTGGACCCGGCGGATATCGTGGCGATCCTCGGAAAGACCGAGGGCAATGGCTGCGTCAACGACTTCACTCGCGCCTATGCGGTGCAGGCGCTGTCGGTGATGCTGGCCGGACGGCTGGCACTGACACCGGAGGCGGTTGCCGCGCGCATCGCCATGGTGATGTCGGGCGGGACCGAAGGCGGCCTCAGCCCTCATTTCCTGGTCTTCAGCGTGCGCACGACGGACGCGGCCGCGACCGGGGCCCTCGCCATGGGCACTGCCTTCACGCGCGACTTCGCGCCGGAGGAGATCGGCCGCATGCCCCAGCTCGAGGCGACCGCCGCCGCGGTGCGTGCCGCCATGGCGGACGCCGCGTTGACCTCGCCGGCCGACGTCCACTACGTGCAGATCAAGTGCCCGCTGCTGACCAGCGAGCGGATCGCAGCGGCCGAGGCGCGCGGCGCGACGGTCGCCACGCACGACACCTATGCCTCCATGGGCCTGTCGCGGGGGGCCTCCGCGCTCGTCGTCGCCCTGGCCCTGGGCGAGGTTCCGGCCGGGGCGCTGTCGGATGCCGTGATCGGGCAGGACACCACGTTGTTCTCGCACCGCGCCAGCGCCTCCGCCGGCGTCGAACTCACCCGCAACGAGATCGTCGTGCTCGGCAATAGCGCGTCCTGGGCCGGGGATCTGACGATCGCGCACGCCGTGATGCAGGACGGCATCGACCTGCCGGCGATCCACGCGGCCCTGCGCGGCGCCGGGCTCGACCCCGGCGCGGGCCAACTCGCGCCCGATCACTGTGCGCGGCTCGTTGCGCTGCTGGCAAAGGCGGAACCCTCCAGCAGCGGGCGCATTCGAGGGAACCGGCACATCATGAACGACGACAGCGACATCAACGCGACGCGCCATGCGCGCGCGCTGGTCTGCGGGGTGGCCGCGGCGGCGGTCGGACGGACGGACCTCTTCATCTCCGGCGGCGCCGAGCACCAGGGACCGGATGGCGGCGGGCCGGTCGCCGCCATTGCCCGCAAGGAAGCCTGAGATGCGGCCGGTTGAGCGCCTGCGCTACACCACTCCCGCCGATCGGCCGCGCCACGAAGGACCAGGCGGCGCGAAGCTGATCGTCTGGCCGGTGGTGAACGTCGAGAACTGGCTGATCGAGAACCCGATGCCCCGCCAGGTGCTCGTGGCGCCGACCGGCGCCGCGCTGCAGCCGGACGTGCCGAACTGGGCCTGGCACGAATACGGGATGCGCGTCGGCTTCTGGCGCTTCCATGCGCTGTTCGAGCGTCTCGGCATCCGCCCGACGCTCTCGGTCAATGGCAGCGTCATCGACGCTTATCCACGGGTCGCGGCGGCCGCGCGCGACGCCGGCTGGGAATTCATGGGCCATGGCTGGTTCCAGGAGCCGACGCATCGCATCGAGGACCAGCGCGGCATGATCGCCCGCACCGCGCAGGCGATCCTGGAATTTACCGGCCGGCCCTGCACGGGCTGGCTGGGACCCGGACTGACGGAGACGACGGATACACCCGGTCTGCTCGCCGAGGCGGGCCTCCGCTGGACAGGCGACTTCGTGGTGGACGACCTGCCGGCGCGCATCGCCACCGCGCACGGCACGCTGCTCGCGATGCCGTACAGCGTGGAGCTCAACGACATCCCCGTCGTGATGATCCAGCACCAGGACGAGCGGGAACTGCCCCGCCGCGCGCGCCTGCAAGCGGCACGGCTGTTGCAGGAGGCCGAAGCCTCCGCGGGTGTGAAGGTGATGTGCATCGCGATCCACCCCTACATCACCGGTGTGCCGCACCGGATCGCGGCGCTCGAAGCCCTGTACGCCGAGCTGGCTGCCGATCCGCGGATCGCCTTCCTGCAAGGGGACGACATAGCAGCCTGGTATCTGGCGAGCAGTGATCCGGCCTGAACAAGCCGGTACCGGCACGGCATCGTCATGCGGCGCGCAGGTAGCGCCAGCCGTCGGGCCCGAGCGGGATCGGCGGTGCACCATCGCCGCGGAGCATCTGCCAGATGCGGCCGCGACGGACGACACGCACCGCGCCGAGAGCGACGTGGCGGTAGCGACCCGCACGCCGCGCACCGGGTGGAAGCACGGGAGCGATCTTCAGTTGCGCCCGCAGCAGGCGCTTTGCGCGTGTGAGTTCCGCGCGCCGGGATGCGGATATGGCACGTCCGCCACGATTGATGAAGAAGGTCACCATCCGGATGGCAGCGCCCAGGCCGCCAGGCGAGACATCCGGGCGCGCCATGATTGCGGCGATCGTCCCGGCATCCTGGGCGAACAGACCGGGCGGCGGAAAGGTCGAGGCAGTCGCGACCGCCGCGGACCACAATGAGCCGCCCTTCGGCACATTTCGCGTCTCGGCCACAGGCTGACGCATCCACCCTCCGGAACTGAGCCGCATCTAAGCAAGGAAGTGCGGCGCAAGTCAGCCGCGTCGCCGCCCGGCCGGTCCGTCTTGTGGTGATGCCATGCCTGCCCGGCCGATCCGGGTGCCGACGATCGGCACCTCTCGCCCCGGCCGCCGGTCGACGACCGGCACGCCGCCTGCTTGAAAGGCCGCAGGACAGACCGGAGTCGGTGACCTTGCCCGCCCCACGCACGCTGCTTGAACTGGAACAGGATGTCAGCCGGGACCTCGAACTGGTCGCGCATCCTCGCGCGCCCTGGCTGGCGGCGAAGACCGCCGACGGCGCACCGGTCCTCGATGCGCTGGTCATCGGCGCAGGCCAATGCGGCATCGCCGTTGCGCATGCGCTCAAGCGCGACAAGGTGGACAACCTGCTGGTCATCGACCGTGCAACCTACGGCCGGGAGGGTCCTTGGGTCACCTACGGCCGCATGAAGGCGCTGCGCTCTCTCAAGGACCAGACAGGTCCCGATCTGCGACTGCCCTCCCTCACCTACCAGGCCTGGCACGAAGCGAGCTTCGGTACGGAGAACTGGGCGCGGATGCGCTGGATTCCGAAGGAGCTGTGGAACGACTACCTGCTGTGGTTCCGACGTGTCACGGGCATTCCGGTGCGCAACGGCGTCGCGGCTGGCGCCATATCCCCGATCGCCACGGATGACGGCCTGCCGGCGCTGCGCATCGAGACCAGCGACGGCGCGATGTTCGCGCGCAAGGTCGTGCTGGCCACGGGGCAGGAAGGCATCGGCGGCTGGTGGATGCCGCCGCAGATCGCGGCGCTGCCGCGGACCTTCCGCGCCCACACCAATGAGATGATCGACTTCGCGGCACTGCGCGACAAGGTCGTCGCCGTGCTCGGCGCCGGCGCCTCCGCCTTCGACAACGCGGCCGTTGCACTCGAGCACGGCGCAGCCGAGGTGCACCTGTTCTGCCGCCGCGCCGAACCCATGGTCGTGCAGCCCTATCGCTGGCTCACCTTCGCGGGCTTCCTGCGCCACATGGGGGAGATGCCGGACGAATGGCGCTGGCGTTTCATGTCCTACATCCTCGGCCTGCGGGAAGGCTTCGCGCAGGACCACTACGACCGCGTCATCCGCCACGCGAATTTCCACATGCATGTCGGGCGCGAGTGGGAGGCCGCCCGCGTCGAGGGCGGGCGCGTGGTGCTGACCACGCCGGCGGGCCCCTTTGTCGCCGACTACTGCATCGCCGGCACCGGCGTTCGCATGGACCCCAGGCTCTGTCCCGAGCTCACGCATTGCGCGGACAACATCGCGCGATGGCAGGACCGCTACACGCCGCCGCCGGAGGAAGCGAATGAGCGTCTCGGCCAGTATCCCTACCTGAACGCCGACAGCGCCTTCCTGGAGCGGCGCCCCGGCGAGACCCCCTGGATCGGGGATATCCACCTCTTCGGGATCGGCACGACGATGAGCTTCGGGCCCTCCGGCAGTTCGATCAATGCAATGTCGATCAGCGCGCCGCGCGTCGCTGCCGGCGTCACGCGCGGCCTGTTCGAGGCCGACCTGCCCCGCCTCTACGCCGACCTGCGCAGCTACGGGCAGAAGCAGGTCGAGATCGACCCCGCCCGCCTCCTCCACGCGGCCGCACCGGCCTGACCGCCCAGGCCGGACCGCGACGGCGGTTGCCCGCAGCATGGGCATGGCGCGCCCGCTCGAAGGGCAACTACTGCTTCGCGGCGCTTCTTGGCGGCGCTATCGGCCTTGCGCGCGGGCCCTTCACGTCGCCACGCTCAAGGCTCGTGCGGGGTTCGGCCGCGATAGGCGATGCCATCTGGCCCAGGGCTTCGGGTGCAATCTGGACCTTCACCTGGACCCGATTTGAAGGGTCCGATCGGACCAGAAGACGAAGACCGACAGGGACGGCACGACGGCGCCACGGCCAGCAGACGGGGGATGCAGAGATGGAGTTCAATCGCAGGCAGGGGCTCCAGGGCCTCCTGGGCGTCGCGGCCGGCGGAACGCTCGGGGCCGCCACGGCCGGGCGCGAAGCCGCCGCGCAGACGCGGGCGGAAACGCTGCGCCAGGTCATGGGCGGGGTCATCAACTCCCTCGATCCCACCACCCCGGGCGGCACGCGCGAGAATTTCGGCCTCGCCATGAACATCTACGACCGGCTCGCCTCCTTCGGCCGCAAGCCCGGCGAAGGCGGCATGACCTTCGACATGGACAATATCCGTGGCGAGCTGGCCGAGCGCATCGATCGCTCTCCGGACGGGCTGACGCTGACCTTCCATATCCGCCAGGGGGCGACCTGGCACGACGGCACGCCGGTGACGGCGGCTGACGTGAAGTGGTCGCTCGACCGTGCAGTCTCGGCGCGCAGCCTCGCGCCGCCGCAGCTGTCCAGCGGATCGCTGACCTCACCGGAGCAGTTCAAGGTGGTGGGCGAACGGCAGGTCGAGGTGAAGCTGCCCCGTCCGGACCGCCTCGCGCTCGGCAATCTCTGCATCCCCTTCGCGATGATGATCAACAGCACGCTCGCGAAGCGGCATGCCACGGCGGACGATCCCTGGGCGATGAACTGGCTCAAGGAGAACACGGCCGCCGGCGGCGCCTACATCGTCGAGACGAACCGGCCCGGCCAGCAGGTGGTGCTGCGACGGAACGACGCCTGGAAGAACGGAGAGGGCGGCACGCCGCCCTTCTTCCGTCGCGTCATCCTGCAGACCGTGCCGGAGGCCTCCACCCGCGCGAGCCTGGTCGAGCGCGGCGATGCCGACCTCGCCATCGACCTCGCGGCCAGCGATGTCCCGGCGATCGAGAGCCGGGGCCGCGTGAAGGTGGTCTCCATCCCGCAGACCAACGCCTTCCAGACCATCGTCTTCAACACGCAGATGGCACCCTTCGACAACCCGAAGGTCCGCCAGGCGTTGGCCGCGGCGCTGCCCTACGAAGCGATGTTCCAGGCCGCGCAGTTCGGCCGCGGCCGCATCCTGTTCGGCGCGCGCTGGGCCGAGGTGCCGGATGCCGCCTTCCCGCGCACCATGCCGCTCAATCTCGACATCGACCGTGCCAAGGCGCTGCTGGCGGAAGCGGGCCATCCCAACGGCTTTGCCACCACTTTCACCTTCGCCAACAGCATGACCGCCTTCGCCGAGCCGATGGCCGCGCTGATCAAGGAATCCCTCGCACGCATCGGTGTCGAGGTCACCGTGCAGAAGATGCCGGATGCGCAGATCTCGACCATGGTGGTGGAGCGACGCCTGCCCTTCTTCACGGATATCGGCTCGGCCTGGCTGCCCGCGCCCGACTACTTCATGCGCACCTACTTCACCGGCACGCATCGCTGGAACTACAGCGGCTGGAACAATCCGGAGGTCGCCGCGCTGACCCAGACCGCGCGCTTCGAAACCGATCCGGCGAAGTACGAGGCGGCGGTGAAACGCATGATCAACCTCGTCGCCGAGAACGTGCCGATGGCGATGGTCTGGCAGGCGAACCAGGACGCGGTGATGGCCAAGGACATCTCCGGCTACACCTACTGGTTCCATCGGCAGGCGGACTTCCGGGACCTGAAGCGGGGCTGAGGATGCGCGCACTGCGAGCGGTCGGCCGTCGCGTCGGGCGCCGGCTGGTCGCCTCCGCGCCGGCCCTGCTCGGCGTGGTGGTCTTCACCTTTCTGCTGATGCGGGTCCTGCCCGGCGATCCGGCAGTGTTCTTCGCCTCCGGCCCGAATGCGGGGCAGGAGGAGATCGACGAGCTGCGCCGGGTGCTCGGGCTGGACAGGCCCATACCGGTGCAGCTCGCGCACTACCTCTACGACGTCGGCACGGGCAATCTCGGGCGGTCGCTCACCACGGGGCAGCCTGTGCTGCGCGACCTCACGGAACGGTTGCCGGCATCGCTGGAACTGACGGTGACGGCGCTGATCCTCGCACTTGGCCTTGCCCTGCCGCTCGGCATCCTGGCCGCGCTGCGGCCGGGATCCCTGCTTGACCATGGCGTACGTCTGGTCTGCTCGCTCGGCGTCTGCGTGCCGACCTTCGTGTCCGGGCTGCTGCTGATCTACGTCTTCTACGTCGTGCTCGGCATCGCGCCGGATCCGACCGGGCGGCTGGACATCTTCGCCGCCTCGCCACCCGACATCACCGGCTTCCTGCTGGTCGACTTCCTGCTGGTCGGCGACATGGAAGGCTGGCGGGCCGCGGCCGCGCAGCTCGTGCTGCCGGCAGCCACCATGGCGCTCTTCACCCTGGCGCCGCTCGCGCGCATGACGCGGGCGTCGATGCTTGCCGTGCTCGGCAGCGACTTCGTCCGCACTGCGAAATCCATCGGCCTCGGGCGCGGGCGCGTGGTCCTCGTCTATGCGCTGCGAAATGCGCTGCTGCCTGTCATCACCATCACCGGCATCGTGTTCTCGACCATGCTTGGCGCCAATGTGCTGGTCGAGAAGGTCTTCTCCTGGCCGGGCGTCGGCTCCTACGCGCTCGATGCGCTGCTGGGCTCGGACTATGCGCCGGTCCAGGGCTTCGTGCTGCTGATGGCGAGCGCCTTCGTGATCGTGAACCTGGTCATCGACACGCTGTACGGCATCGCGGATCCGCGGGTTTCGATCGAATGAGCGCAACCCTTCGCCATGCCGGATGGGTGCTGCGCGGCAATCCGATCACGGCCGTCGCCGCCACCGGTGTGTTGCTGCTGGCTGTGCTCGCGATCTTCGCGCCGTGGATCCAGCCCTACGACCCGATCGCATCCAATGTGCGGAACGCGCTCCAGCCGCCCTCCGCGGCCAATTGGGCGGGCACCGATCAACTCGGCCGCGACATCCTCAGCCGGCTCATCGCCGCGACACGGTTGGATCTGGCCATCGCCATCTCGGCTGTGTCGATCTCCTTCGCCGCGGGGGCGGTGATCGGAAGCCTTTGCGGTTACGCCGGGGGCAGGATGGACCGTGTGGTCGGGCGCCTTGTCGACGTGCTGATGGCGTTCCCACTATTCGTGCTCGCCATGGCGATGGTCGCGGCGCTCGGAAATCGCGTCGAGAACATCATCATCGCCACGGCCTTCATCAACCTGCCTTTCTACATCCGTTTCGCCCGCGCCGAGGTGAACGTCCGCCGCGACGCCGGATGGGTGGAAGCGGCGCGTGCCTGTGGTGACAGCCACCTGTCCGTCGTGCTTCGCTTCCTCCTGCCCAACATCCTTCCGGCGATGGCCGTGCAGATCTCGCTCAACCTCGGCTGGGCGATCCTGAATGCGGCGGGGCTGTCCTTCCTCGGCCTCGGCGTCACGGCGCCGACGCCGGAATGGGGGATCATGGTGGCGGAGGGCGCGCGCTTCATCACCTCCGGCCAGTGGTGGCTGGTCGCCTTCCCCGGCTTCACGCTGATGCTGGCCGTGCTCTGCTTCAACCTGCTGGGGGATGGGCTGAGGGACATCCTCGACCCGCGGATGCGCACGTGATCCCCCCTCTGCTGCAGGTCGAGGACCTGCACGTCGAATTCGCGACGCGGCGTGGGCGGGTGCAGGCGGTGCGCGGCGTCTCGCTCGACCTGCTGCCCGGCGCCACGCTTGGGATCGTGGGGGAAAGCGGGTCAGGCAAGTCCGTCACCGCCTATGCCGTGACGCGGCTGCTTGACCGCGCGGGGCGCATCTCCTCGGGGCGCATCCTGTTCCGCGACCAGGACCTGACGCGAGCCAGCGAGGGCGACATGCGCGCACTGCGCGGCGGCGCCATTTCCATGATCTTCCAGAACCCGCGCTCCGCGCTGAATCCGATCCGCAGCGTGGGACGGCAATTGATGGATGCGCTGGGGGCGCACCAGGACCTCTCGGGGCGCGAACGCCGCGATCGCGCGCTCGATCTGCTGCGGGACGTCCTGATCCGTGACCCGGAGCGCCGCTTCGAGGCCTACCCGCATGAACTCTCCGGCGGCATGTGCCAGCGGGTGATGATCGCCATGGCCGTCGCCTGCGATCCGGCACTGCTGATCGCGGACGAGCCCACGACCGGCCTTGACGTCACCACGCAAAAGACCGTGATGGACCTGCTCGCGCGCCTGACGGCCGAGCGCAACATGGGCATGATCCTCATCACCCACGATCTGGGCCTTGCCGTGCAGTACTGCGGCGACGTGGCCGTGATGCAGGAAGGCCAGGTGGTGGAGCGCGCACCGGCTGCGACACTGTTCCGCGCCCCACGCCACGCCTATACGCGGCGCCTGGTGGCGGCCTCGCCGACGCCGCGCTCGACCGTGCAAGACCTGGTCGGCGAGCCGCCCCGTCCGCCACCGCCACCACGCCCGCAGGCGGCTGGCACGCCGCTGCTCCTCGAGGTGCGCGACCTCGTCAAGCGATACGCCGGCTTCGCCGCGGTGGACGGTGTCTCCTTCAGTATTCGCCCGGGCGAGAGCCTCGGCCTGGTCGGCGAGTCCGGTTCCGGCAAGAGCACGATCTCCCGTCTCATCTGCCGACTGATCGACAGAAGCGAGGGGACGATCCTGTTCGATGGGCAGGATGTCGGTGGCATCCCGGCGCGAGACTTCCATGCCAACCCGCTACGGCGGGAGATCCAGATCGTGTTTCAGGATCCGCATGACAGCCTGAACCCGCGCTACAACGCATTCGACTGCATCGCACATCCACTGAAGCGCATGCTGGGCCTGAGGGACGGCGCGAAGCTGCGCGCGCGGGTCGAGGAGTGCGCGCGCCGCGCCGGGCTGCCGACCGAACTGCTCACGCGCTTTCCGCATCAGCTCTCGGGCGGCCAGAAGGCGCGTATCGGAATCGCCCGCGCGATCGCCGCGCGCCCGAAACTGCTGGTGCTGGACGAGCCGACGGCGGCACTCGACGTCTCGGTGCAGGCGGTGATCCTGAAACTGCTCGATGATCTGCGGCGGGAGGAGGGGCTGGCGTTCCTGTTCGTCAGCCACGACCTGAATGTCGTACGCATGATGTGCGAGCGCACCATCGTCCTTCAGCAGGGCCGTATCATTGAGGAGGGCGACAGCCGCGCGCTCTTTGCCGCGCCATGCGCGGACTACACGCGCGAGCTGCTCGCCGCCATTCCGCATTTCGATCCCGCCCCGGCATTGGCCGGCTGAGCGACACCTCGGGGAGACGCATCTGTTGCAGGATACCGGTTGGGACATCGGAACCGACATCGGCGGCACCTTCACGGACATCCTGGCCGTGCATGCCGGCACGCAGGAGGCGCGGATCGCGAAGGTGCCGTCGCGCCCCACCGCACCGGTACGCGCGATGCTGGAAGCGATTGCCGCGGTGGGGCTGGCGCCGGGGGAGGTCCGGCGCTTCGTGCACGGCACCACGCGCGTCACCAACGCCCTGGTGGAGGAGCGGCTGCCCAAGGTCGCGCTGATCGCCACCGCGGGCTTCGAGGACGTGCTGGAGGTGGGCCGCTACCGGCGAGAGGATCTCTACCGCCTCGATGTCCCACCGAAGCCGCGGCCGCTGGTGCCGCACGAGCGCTGCTTCGGCCTGCGCGAACGCCTGGACCATACCGGCGCGATACTGGAAGGGCTGACGGAAGCGGAGATCGCGCGTGCCATTGCCTGGCTGAAGGAGACCGGCGCCGAGAGCGTCGCCATCTGCCTGCTGCACAGCTACGCCAACCCGGTACATGAGCGCATGTTGGCCGAGGCCCTCGCCCCGCACGTGCCGCATCTCTGCGTCTCCCACGAGGTGAACCCGGAAGCGCGGGAATACGAACGCGCTTCCTCCACCGCCTTCAACGCGGCAGCCATGCCGATCGCGGTGGAGTACCTCAGTGAACTGGAGGCGAAGCTGCCCCTCGGCTCTGGCCTGCAGGTCTTCCACTCCGCCGGCGCGATGGTTCCGGTGCCGGCCGCCAAGCGCCGTCCGCTGGTCATGGCCGCATCGGGGCCGGCCGCTGGCGTTTCGGCCTCGGCCCGCATGGCGCGGGAACTCGGCCGGCCGCGCGTGCTGACCTTCGACATGGGTGGCACCACCACCGATGTCTGCCTGATCGTCGATGGCCAGGCGGAGATGACCGATACGCGCATGATCGGCGGCCGTCCGTTGCGGCAGCCCATGCTCGCCGTGCATTCGATCGGCGCCGGTGGCGGGTCGATCGTGAAGCTCGGTCCCGGCGGCCTGTCGGTCGGTCCGGAAAGCGCCGGCTCCGAGCCTGGGCCCGCCTGCTACGGGCGCGGCGGGCAGCGGCCGACCATCACCGATGCCAATGCCATCCTCGGCTACCTCGATCCGGAGGTGAAGCTCGGCGATACGATCACCCTCGACATCGCAGCCGCGGAGAGAGCCGTCGCGCCGATCGCGGCAGAGCTCGGACTCGGCGTCACGGAGACGGCGCTCGGCATCCTGCGCGTCGCCAATGCGGCCATGGCGCGCGCGCTGCGTCGCGTCACCGTGGAACGCGGCGTGGATGGGCGCGACTGCACGCTGCTCGCCTTCGGCGGCGGCGGACCGATGCACGCGGCGGGCCTCGCGGATCTGTATGGGTTGAAGGAAGTGATCGTGCCGGCCGCCTCCAGCGCCTTCTCGGCGCTCGGCTGCCTCACGGCGGATTTCTCCTTCCTGCAGCAGCGCACCGTACGCCTGCCGCTCGACGGTTTCGCCCGCAAGGTCTTCGAGGAGCGTCTCGTGGAACTCACCCACGACGCCATCGCACCGTTGATCGCCAACGGCATTCCGGCGCGGGAGATCGCCATCGAGCATGTCGCCCTGATGCGCTACGCCGCGCAGAGCGATTCGCTGCCGGTTCCCTTCGCTCTGCCCTTCGATCCGCAGGCGATCGTGCAGGAATTCCACCGCCGCCATCACATGCTTTTCGGCTACGCGACCGAAGAGCACTGCGTGGTGGAATCCCTGCGTGTGCAGGCACGCAAGCCTTCGATCATACCCATGGCGCGCCCGAATGTCGGCCGGCCCGCACGTCCGGCGCGGTCGCGGCGCTGCGTCTTCCCGGGTATCGGCGCGACCGACACATCCATACTCCCGCGCGAAACCCTCGGTGGCAGTGTCAACGGACCCGCCATCATCGAGGATGCCTGGTCCACCGTCATCGTGCCGCCAGGCTGGCAGGCGCGCGGCGATGATGCGGGCAACCTGTTCCTGACCAGGAGTACGGCATGATCCCGCTCGATCCCTTCGTCGTCGAGGTCATCCGTCACGGCCTCTCCGCTGCCGCGGAGGAGATGAGCCTGGTGATGACGCGCTCCGCCCGCTCGCCGCTGCTCCGGGAAGCAGGCGACCTCTCTTCCGCGCTGACGGATGCAGCCGGCGGGCTGGTCGGCCAGGGGCGCGACATCCCCATCCACCTCGGCGCCATGGCCTACACCGTGCCGGAACTGCTGAACGTCTGGCCGGCCGAGCGGTTCCGCGAAGGTGATGCCGTCATCTACAATCTCGGCGCGCTGGGCGGGAATCACCTCAACGACGTGAAGGTGGTGCGGCCGGTCTTTGTGGATGGGCGCATCGTCGCCTTCGCGATCAGCCTCGCCCATTGGCCCGATGTCGGTGGCACTTGGCCGGGGTCCTATCTCGCCCAGGCGGTCGATACCTTCCAGGAGGCGATGCGCATCCCGCCGATGCCGATTGTCTCGACCGAAGGCGTGAACCGCCCGGTGCTGGACTTCATCCTCGCCAATGTGCGCGACCCGGTGTCCTGCGAGGGCGACCTCATGGCGCAGGTCGCCGCCACCCAGGCGGCGGAGCGGCGCATCCACGAACTCTGCGCCCAGCACGGCACGGATGTCTTCCTTGAAACGCTGGCGCGGCTGCACGACCTCTCGGAAGCCGAGATGCGCGCCGCCCTCGGCGACCTGCCCGACGGCGTCTATGAGGGCGAGGATTTCCTCGACGATGGCGGCCCGGGCGGCGCGCCCGCGCGCATCCATGTCCGCATCGCGATCAGCGGCGAGACGGCGACCTTCGACCTGTCCGGCAGCACTGATCGCGTCACCAATTTCTGCAACACCACGCCCTTCATCGCGCGTTCCGCGGTCTGCTATGCTGCACGCATCTTGAGCGGCCGCGACATGCAGCAGAATGCCGGCGCGCTGCGGCCCTTCAATATCATCACCCGGCCGGGCTCGGTCTTCGAGCCAGGCTGGAATGCGGCGGTCGCGGCGGGCAACCATGAGACCTCGATGCGCATCGTCGATGCCGTGTTCCGCGCCATGGAGCAGGTGATCCCGGAGCGTCTCTCGGCCGGTGGGCCTGCCACGTCCGGCCTGCTTGCCTTCGCGGAGCCGCGCCCCGGCGACACCTGGCGCATGCTCTACGAGGTGCATGGCGGCGGGGAGGGGGCGCGGCATGACCGCCCCGGCTCGCCCGCCACGCGCGTGCACCTGACGAATACTTCCAACACGCCGGTCGAGGTGATCGAAGCGAACTACGCCGTGCGGATCGGGGAGCAGTCGATCCGGCGCGGCTCGGGCGGCGCGGGCCGGCATCGCGGCGGTGATGGCGTGGTGCGCAGCTACCGTATCCTCTCGCCCAGCATGTGGCTGACCTCCTGCGTCGAGCGGACACGGGTGCCGCCCTATGGCCTCGCGGGTGGCGAGCCCGGCCTGCCCTTCCGCATCACGCTGGAGCGCGGCGGCGAGCGGAGCACTGTGCCCGGCAAGACGAACATGCTGCTGCAACAGGGGGATCTGGTCACGATGGAGAGCTGCGGTGGCGGCGGCTACGGACCGCCCGCAGCGGGCTAGCCGCGCCGGAGCGCCGCGCGCCTCGACCGCGCGACGCCTCTCGGTCGCCGGCATGCATCTCGACCGTGCGGCCGACATGCCGCTCTACCAGCAGGTCGCGGCGCATCTGCGCGACCGCATCCTCGATGGCGGGCTGCCGGCCGGGTCGCGGCTGATCGGCTCGCGGGAGATTGCGCGGGAGCTCGGTTGCTCCCGCGTCATCGTGCTGGCCGCGCTCGAGCTGCTCTACGCTGAGGGCTACCTCCTCTCCGTGCCGCGCGGCGGGGTGCGCGTCGCCGCCCTCGGCCGCAAGGTCGCCCCGGATGCGCCGCCGCCGCGGGCGGATATCGAGCCCTCGCGCCTGTCGCATCGCTGGCGATCGGTGCTCGCCATCGACTACGCCTTCGACCTGGCCTCACCCTTCAGCACCGGCACGCCCGACATCGCGGACTTCCCCTTCGACACCTGGGCGCGACTGCTGCGCCAGGCCTGGCGCCATGCGCCCCGCTCCGCCTGCACGGACATGTCGCCGCTCGGCTGGCGGCCACTGCGCGAGGCGACGGCGGAATTCCTCGGCACGGTGCGCGGCCTGCTGTGCCGGCCCGAGGAGGTCGTCATCACCCCGGCGAGCGCCGGCGCGCTGGACCTGTGCTGCCGCATGCTGATCGACCCGGGCGACGAGGTCTGGGTGGAGGAGCCCGGCTTCATCGAGGCGCGCTGGGCGCTGCAGGCCGCCGGCGCGCGCCTGGTGCCCGTGCCGGTCGACTCCAAGGGCCTGGTCGTGGCCGAAGGCGTCCGCCGCGCGCCGCGCGCAAAGTTGGCCGTCGTCACGCCCTCCCACCAGTTCCCGCTCGGCGTCGCCATGAGCCTCGACCGGCGGCTCGAACTGCTCGACTGGGCGCAGGCGCAGGGCGCCTGGATCATCGAGGACGACTACAACTCCGAATTCCGCCACCGCGACAGCATGGCGGCCTCGCTGAAGTCGCTCGACCGCGCGGGGCACGTCATCTACCTCGGCACCTTCTCCAAGGTGATGCTGCCGAGCCTGCGCATCGGGTACCTGGTGGCGAGCACCGCCTTCGTCGAAGCCTTCGGCCGCGGCCGCGCACGCATCGATGTCCATACCGCCGGCACCGCGCAGCCCGCGCTGGCCGAGTTCCTCCGCGAAGGCCATTTGCTGCGCTACCTGCGGCGCATGCGGCCGGTCTATGCGGCGCGCAAGCAAGCCGTGCTCGACGCGCTCCAGGCGCTGCTGCCGGAGGAGCTGGAGGTCGCGCCAAGCGGCGCCGGCCTGCATCTCACCGGCCTGTTCACGCCGCGCCTTGCCGCCCGGCTGACCGACCGAGAGGCCTCCGCGCGCAGCCGCAGGGCCGGAAACTTCATTCAGCCGCTGTCGCAATGCTACGTTGGGGTGCCCGACCGGCAGGGGCTCGTCATCGGCTTCGGCCGGCTGCCGACGGAGGAGGCTCGGCCGCGGCTCGCTGCCGTCGCGGCGCTGCTGCGCGGATGACCGCCGTCATACGCCGGGCGCGCAGTGGCGGTGCCCGATGACGGGACTGGCCCACAGCAAACGCGGACAGCTGGCGCTGTCGCCCCTAAGGGTGCGCCCTAGGCTCATACCGGCCAGCCTTTCGGCTGACTCGGTATGAGCGCCTTGTTTCGCGCGCAGCCGCCACACCAACCCTGCGCGATACCGCCGCGCCTCGCCGCCGACAGGTCGGCAGCACGGCTCGGCGGTATCACACGATGACGGCCGGAAGGGCGAAGGACAGCATGCAAAGGCTGCTGCGGACTGGGCTGAATGCAGGCACCGAGGCGCCACGCGTCGTAGGTGGGGGCGGTGTGCATTTCCATCTCGCCGACGGGCGGCGCGTGCTGGACGGGAGCAACACCGGCGGCCCGCTCGGCCATGGCCATCCCCGCATGGTCGAGGCGCTGCGCGAGGCGGTCAGCCTCCCCATGGTCAGCGAAGGCTGGTCCTGGCACGGCCGGGATCAAGCGGCGGAGAATCTGTTCGAGATCGGCTTGGCCGGCGAGGATTCCTGGGCCGGTGCGGTGCGCTTCTGCCTGAGCGGCAGCGAGGCGAACGACATCGCCCTTTCGCTCTCGCAGACGCTGACCGGGCGCCAGGCGATTGCGACGCGGGAACGCGCCTACCATGGGCTGGTTGGCCTGTCGCGCGACGCTACCGTCCAACCACACTGGCACGGCGGCCTTGCCGCGCAGGGCTACACGCGGCGACCCTTTCCCTGCGCGCCGGTGCATGTGCTGCCGGCGCCCGACGGCTTGACCTACGACAGCGCAACTGGCCGTGGACGGCCGGCCGCGCTCCGGCTCGATGAGGCGCCGGCGATGCTTGCGCAATCCTCGGCGGTGATCCTCGACTACACCCAGGGCGGCTTCTACCACGATGGCGCTTACCAGGACGCTGTAGCGGGGATCGCGCGGCAGCAGGGCGCCCTTTGGATCGCGGACGAGGTCGTCACGGGCCTGGGCCGTGCCGGCCGTACCTTCGCCTTCCAGGGTGGTACCAGCCGGCCGGACATCGTCACGCTCGGCAAAGGGCTTGGCGGCGGCTCCGTCGCGGTCGCGGCGGTCATTCTCTCGCGCGACATCGTCGCCGCGATGGAAGGCTGCGCCTGGCAGAACTACGGGACGCTGCGCGGCCATCCCCTCGCCATGGCTGCGGTCAGCGCCTATCTGCGCATTCTGCGCGACGAGGCCTTGCTCCACCGGGTTTCGGCGCTGGAGCCCTTCTACGCACGGCGCCTGACCGAGATTGCCCGCCGCCATCCCAGCGTTTGTCGCGTCGCGGGACAGGGCCTGCACTGGACGATCGAGCTGCACGGGCCGGACTGGCGCAACTGGCTGGCCGATACGGCGGAGGCGCCGGTCGCCTCCCGTGTCGCTGGGCGCGCCCTGGAGCTCGGCGCGGTGATCGGCACCAGCGGCGAGCAGACGTCGCTGTTCCTGGCGCCGCCGCTGGTGATCTCCGAGGCCGAATCCGAAACCCTGCTGGCCATCCTCGACGAGAGCCTCGGCATCGCCGACCGCGAGCACAACGCAATGATGGAGACGCAGGCATGAGCACCGACCGCGACGCAATCCTGGCCACGGTCCACGGCTATTTCGACGCACTCTACGAGGGCAGCGTCGCGCGTTTCCGCGAGGTGTTCCACCCGCAGGCGCAACTCTTCAGCGCCGAGGGAGGCGTAACGGAGGCGCTGGGATTCGAGGCGTACATGGCCCGCGTCGCCGGTCGGCCGGCGCCGGCCTCGCGCGGAGACACCCGGCACGACGAGGTCGTCTCCCTGACGCAGCCGAGCCCGACCACGGCGCATGTCCGGGTGCGCGACGCGCTGCTGCCCAACCGCTTCGTGGATGAGCTCCTGCTGGTGAGGTACCCGCAGGGCTGGCGCATCGTGAGCAAGGCCTGGGCCTACGACCCAGCCGCGCGCACGGCATGAGCGGCCGATCGCCATTCTGGCCGGCAGGCGTCCCGCCACGCGTCGGGCCGCTGCCACGCAGCATGGGCGAGGCGCTGCGCCAGGCGACATCGCGCCGCCCGGAGCACGTCGCGCTCGCCTACTACGGCACGGAGATCACCTACGCGGAGCTGCTGAGCCGTGTGGAACGACTCGCGGCTTTCCTTCAGCATCGGGCCGGGGTTGCCCGGGGCGATCGCGTGCTGGTGGCGATGCAGAATTCACCGCAGTACATCATCGCCTTCCAGGCCGTGGTGCGGGCCGGCGCGGTCGTGGTGCCGGTCAATCCGATGAACACCACGCCCGAGCTTGCCTATCTCTGCGAGGACAGCGGCGCCGAGGTCGCTCTGGTCGGCGCCGAACTGCTCGAGCGGTTCGTATCGCTGATGCCGGCACCGCTGAGGCTTGTCGTCGTCGCTGCCTATGCGGACGAGGTCGCCGTCCCCTCGCCTTTCCGCCTGCCGGCAGTGATGGCGGACAGCGTCCTGCCGGCACGCTTGCCGCCGTGCGCCATCGCCTGGGCCGAGGCGTTGGCCGAACCGCGCCCGCCCCGTCCGGACGACGCGGCGCCGGAGGACCTCTGCATGCTGCCTTACACCTCCGGCACCACGGGGGCGCCCAAGGCCTGCATGCACACCCATGCCGGCACGCTGTTCAATGTCTTTGCGCAGCATCGCTGGTACGGCTACGACGACGACACGGTCATCACCGGCTTCATGCCGATGTTCCATGTCGCGGGCATGCAGGTCTCGATGAATGGGGGTCTCTATGCCGGGGCCACGGTGGTTGTGATGACGCGCTGGGACAGGGACCTGGTCGCCCCGCTGTTCCTGCGTCACGGCGTGACGATCTGGAGCGCGGCACCGACGATGGTGGTGGATGTGCTCTCCGCGCCCGATTTCGACGAGCAGGCCTTCGCGCGGCTGCGCGTGCTGACGGGCGGCGGCGCGCCGATGCCGGCTGCCGTCGCCGAGCGGCTGGAGCGCCGCTGGGGCCTTCGCTTCATCGAAGGTTACGGGCTGAGCGAAGCCGTCTGCGCCACGCACCTCAATCCGCTCAATCGTCCGAAGCCGCAGTGTCTCGGCATCCCGATCCAGGAAACGATCGCGCATGTGATCGATCCCGATACGCTGGACGACGTACCGAGTGGCGAGGTCGGCGAGATCATCATCGCCGGCCCGCAGATCATGAAGGGGTACTGGAATCGGCGGGAGGAAACGGCAGCGGTGTTCCTCGACCGCGATGGTCGGCGCTTCCTCCGCACGGGAGATCTCGGCCGCGTCGACCAGGAAGGCTACTTCTTCGCCACGGACCGGCTGAAGCGGATGATCAACGTGAGCGGATTCAAGGTTTGGCCTGCCGAATGCGAAGCTGCCTTCTATCGCCACCCGGCCGTGCAGGAATGCTGCGTGATCGGCATCCGCGATCCGTGCCGAGGTGAGGCGGTGAAGGCATATATTGTGCTACGGCGTGGCGCAAAGATCGATGCCGCGGGCCTGTCATCCTGGGCGCGTGGGGAGATGGCAGCCTACAAGGTCCCGCGGGAGTTTGCCTTCGTGGACAGCCTGCCGCGCACCGCGAGCAACAAGA